>JBFWZA010000007.1:0-287993 GCA_050185825.1 Pseudomonadales bacterium
GTTCCGTTGTTTTTTCATACGACTTCCTACGGGATTGATTGGTTCTGTCAGAATGTTCGATCGCCGTCCCGGCTCATCCGGGCCCGATCCGCATCCTCTCTCGTCTTCCGCACCTTCTCATCGTGTGATCGAAGGACCTCTACGCGGACACGTCGGCATGCTTCACCTGCCGACGCCCCTCCTGCCGGCACGGCGCTGACCCGGCGGGTACAGCAGGCATCCCGGCACCCGAATTCCCGACAAGACCACGGTTCTGCTGCCGTGGATCAGGACGCCAAAAGCGCATACGCGCCACGCCCCGCTCAATCGAGGATTTCAAGTTCTTTATCTGTCTTTAGTATCTATGTTCTATGTCCGGCCTGATCTCCGGCTGACTCGCCGGCCCACCTCTATAGCCCCTCACATAGTCTATCGCTATAGGCTGGTGTTGGATCTGGACCTGACCATGCGGGCAAGCGCGTGCCGGGTTCGCACCCGATGACGCCGTATGATGCCCCGCCCCTGTTTAATACTGGACGAAGGATCAACAAACACCCCATGGAAGTCAAGCTTGACCCCGCTGCAACACCCGTCAGAGGGGCATTGCAGCGACGTTTGCTCAGCCCAGATGCTGTCCGAAGAAGTTGAGCGTGCGAGTGCGTGCGAGCTCGGCGGCATCCGCGTCGAAGCTGGCGCGATGATCACAGTTGAAACCGTGGTCTGCGGGATAGACGAACACCTCGACATCGGGCTGAGCGGTCTTCACCTTCTCCACATCCGACATGGGGATGTGCGCATCGCGCTCACCGAAATGCATGATCACCGGGCACTTCGGCGTCCGGTTCACCTCACCGGCCACACCGCCGCCGTAATAGGAAGAGGCAGCGGACACACCGCCGAGCTCGCAGGCCGCCAGCCAGGTGAGCAGGCCCCCGAAGCAGTAGCCGACCACCCCTACCTTGCCGTGGACAGACGCGGCGTCGATCGCTGCCTGAATGTCCTGGAGTGCCAGCGACCGGTCCAGCTTCTGGAAGGCGATCTCGATGCCGCGCCCCATGTCCGCCTGCTCGTAACCGAGCTCGATATCGCGACCGACCCTGTCGAAGATCTGCGGGGCGACGGCGTAGTAGCCTGCCGACGCATAACCGTCGACGACCTCGCGGATGTGACCGTTGACGCCGAAGATCTCCTGGATCACGACGACGGCGCCCTTGGGCGCGCCCTCCGGTGCTGCCTCGTAAGCGCCGAGCGCAAAACCATCGGTCGAGCGTAGCTGAATCTTCCGCCCCATGTTCCCCTCCTTAACCGGTAGTGCCTGCACGAGAAAAGAGGCGCCAAGATACTCCATCAACACCGGCGGTCAATGTTTCAGCCCGCTCATCGACGGGTCTTCACTCGTCTTCTTTCGGACCTGCTCTCGAAGCCACGACGCTGCACCGGTATCCATCGCTGTCGGGCAGTCACGAATCTGCAATCCCGCCTGCGGATACGTCACAAAAGTGTAACAATCGACCCGCACAATGCGCGGTGTGTGGTCCGTACCCCCTCACTCATCGCAGCCGGAACGACGTTCACCTGTCACAGTCCCCGGCCGAGCATCATGCGGTTGTCATATTCATTCGGTGTAATTCGTCAAGCTTCCCGGACAGCGGCTTCCCTGATGACGACCAATACCATTCTGCTCGTAGAAGACGAACCCGATATCCGGGACATGCTCAACTTCGCCCTGTCCCGGGCCAGCTTCCAGGTGTGGGAGGCGGAGAGCGCCGAAGATGCGATGCACAAGCTCGACGGGCTGCTGCCGAGCCTGGTGATCATCGACTGGATGCTGCCCGGCATGAGCGGTGTCGATCTGGCAAAACGCTTGCGCAAAGACGAGCACACGCGGCACCTGCCGATCATCATGCTGACCGCCCGCGGGGAGGAGTCCGACAAGCTCAAGAGCTTCGATTCCGGCGTGGACGACTACATCGTCAAGCCATTCTCGCCCCGGGAGCTCATCGCCCGGGTGAAGGCCCTGCTGCGCCGCTCCGGCGCGCCGGACGACGGCATTCTGGAAGCCGGTCCGATCAGCATGAATCTGGCCGCGCACCAGGTCAGCGTCCGCGGCGAGGTGGTGAAGATGGGCCCGACGGAGTTCCGCCTGCTGGAGCTCTTCATGTCCAACCCGGATCGGGCGTTCGACCGCTCGCAGCTCCTCGATCGCGTCTGGGGCCGCAGTGTCTACGTGGAGGAACGCACCGTCGACGTGCACGTGCTGCGCCTCAGAAAAGCGCTCAAGCCCTACGGCGTGCACACCGCTGTGCAGACCGTCCGAGGCGTGGGTTACCGCTTCACGCCGCCGACACCGAAATGACCTTCAGCCGCCAGGAAACCCTGCTCACCACCGGGCTCGCCTTCCTGGCGCTGATCATCGGTTGGGTCACCGGCGCGTTCGGCTGGTCGTTCTTCGTTGCGGCAATGGTCTGGTCCGTTATTCAGTTCCGGGAGCGGGTGAAGCTGATCCGCTGGTCCATCCGGCCGCTGCAGCGGCCTCCCAGCGAGATGGATCCCTGGCAGGAGCTCGCCTATCGGCTCTACCGGTCCATCGCCCGATCCCGAGCGCGCCACGCGGGCACGCTGCGCCAGTTCCGCGGTCTGCGCTCGCTGACGGACTCCCTGCCGGACGCGGCGGTGATCGTCGATCGCCATGGCGACATCGAGAACCTGAACGTCGCGGCGCAGCAGTTTCTGCGCCTCTCGCCCACCGACCGGGGCAATCACCTCGGTTCCCTCGTCAGGGAGGTGGAGTTCAACGCGCTGCTCAAGGGGCAGATCGACAGCGATCTGGTCGAGTTCGCCAGCCCCTTCAATGCCGACAAGCGCCTCGAGGCACGCCGTATCGTGATGGACAAGGGGCAGGCACTGATCCTGGTCAGAGACGTGACGGAGCTCAACCGGCTGCTGTCCATGCGCCAGGACTTCATCGCCAACGTGTCTCACGAGCTCCGCACACCGCTCACCGTCATCGTCGGCTACATCGAAACGCTGATGAACGAAGAGCTGGACGAGGCGACGACTCGTGAGCTCGTCGGCAAGCTGCTCTCGCCCACCACCCGGATGCGCGCGCTGGTCGATGACCTGCTGCTGCTGACGCGGCTGGAAGCCAGTCCCAACCCGGCCCTGGACGAGCTGGCCTCGGTGGACATGGGCGTCATTCTCAACGCCATCGCCGCCGATGCCCGGATGCTGAGCGGCGGTCGGCACGACATTCAGCTCGACATCGGCTGTCGCGCCCACGTGCTCGGCATCGACAGCGAGCTGCACAGCGCCTGTCTCAACCTGGTCACCAACGCGGTGCGCTACAGCCCCGACGGTGGCCTGATCCGGATCAGCTGGACGCCCGTCGCATCGGGTGCGCGCTTCGCGGTCGAAGACCACGGCATGGGCATTCCGAGAGAGCATCTGTCCCGGATCACGGAAAGGTTCTACCGCGTCGATCTGGCGCAATCCCGGGTGCGTGGCGGAACCGGTCTCGGCCTCGCCATCGTCAAGCACGTTCTGAAACGGCACAACACCCACCTGCAGGTGAAGAGCGAGCTCGCCAAAGGCAGCACGTTCTTCTGTGACTTCCCGGAGTCACAACTGGCCTGATCACCATTTACAGAAGCAATCCACAGGAGCAATCCACAGGAGCAATCATGCGCATTTCAACCTTACTGTTCGCAGCGCTGCTGAGCGCGCTGCCGCCGCTGGCAGCGGCAGAGAATCCCGAGCTGCCCGCCTACGAGCGCGTCAGCGGTATCTCGGGCAACCTGTCCAGCACGGGTTCCGACACCCTGGCCAACCTGATGACCCTCTGGACAGAGGCATTCAAGAAGGCCTATCCGAACGTCAACATCCAGGTCCAGGCCGCCGGCTCCTCCACCGCACCGCCGGCGCTGACCGAAGGCACCTCGAACTTCGGCCCGATGAGCCGGGAGATGAAGGACAAGGAGATCGAGGCCTTCGAAGCCCGCTTCGGCTACAAGCCGACTCCGATCCGCGTGGCGATCGACGCGCTGGCCGTCTACGTGCACAAGGACAACCCCATCGAGTCGCTGTCGCTGCCCCAGGTCGACGCGATCTTCTCCGTCACCCGTCGCTGCGGGGCCGCCGCCGAGATCAACCGATGGGGCGAGCTGGGACTGACCGGCAGCTGGAGCGATCGACCGCTGCAGCTCTACGGCCGCAACTCGGTATCCGGCACCTACGGCTACTTCAAGGAAGTGGCGCTGTGCAGCGGTGACTTCAGGAACACCGTAAACGAGCAACCCGGCTCGGCATCGGTGGTGCAGGCCGTCGCGTCGTCGCTCAACGGCATCGGCTACTCCGGTATCGGCTACATCACCTCGGGCGTGAAGGCCATAGCGATTTCCGAGGAGGACGATCTGGAAGCCGTCCCGGCGACCGCCGAAGCCGTGGCTTCAGGTGACTATCCGCTGTCCCGCTACCTCTATGTCTACGTCAACAAGCGTCCGGACTCGCCGCTGCCGCCGCTGGAACAGGAGTTCCTGAAGCTGGTGCTGTCACGAGAAGGTCAAGAAATCGTGTCGAAAGACGGATATATTCCGGTCTCCGCGAACTCGGCGGCACGTGAACTGCGCAAGCTGAATTGACGGCCGGCAGCAGATTTCAGACACCTCCCCACCCGACGGGTTGAGGATCAGGAAACCATGATGGAAGCAAAGGCCGAGTTGCACGTACTGCCCGGGCGACGACGCTGGGTGAACACCCTCACCCGGCAGATCGTCGCACTGGGCGGGGCCGCGGTGATCGGCGCCATCGCCCTCATCTTCATTTACCTGCTGTGGGTCGTGGCGCCCATATTCGCCGGTGCGAGCATCGAGGATGGAAACGCCTACACGCTCGACATTTCGAACTCCGTCTACCTGGACGTGAACGAAAGCGACGAGATCGGTCTCGTCTTCGACGATGCCGGTCAGGTCGTGTTCTGGGACCTGGCGAGCGGGTCCGAGAAGGGCCGGCTGGATCTCGAGCGCAACGTCAGCCGCGTCAAGCCGGTCTATCCGGGGGGGGCCCGTTACGCGGTGCTCGATGACGCCGGCGGGCTGAACATCCTGGAGGCCCGCTATCCCATCTCCTTCGTCGAGGACGAGCGCCGGATCGGCGCCGGCATCGACTATCTCTATTCCGATCAGTGGATCGACATAGGCAAGGTGCGGGACTACGACGTCTACCTGTCCGGCGGCACGCTGAGTATCGCCTACATCAACCGTCGACACCTGGTGCTCGAGCGGTACTCGGACGCCGAACCGGGTTTCGATCTGGAAATGCCGCGTAAGCGCGAGCTCGAGCTCGAACGCGCGTACGACCGCGTGCTCTTCGGTCCCCGCGGCCAGTCGCTCTATCTGCTGGACGACAGCGGTGGCGTCGCGGTGCTGGAAGTCACCCGCTCCGGCCGCCTGAACCCGCTCAACCAGCGCCAGCTCGTCCCCGAACGCGTTCGCCTGACCGCCGTCGAGCCCCTGCTCGGGCGCTACTCGCTGGTGGCTGCGGACGACCAGGGCAAGCTCACCCAGTGGTTTCTGGTTCGTGGCGAGTTCGGCGTTTCCCTGGAGCCGGTGCGTCAGTTCCGGGTTCCGACGCCTGCCACCCACATCATCCCGGAGCCCAGGCGCAAGGGATTCGCCACACTCGATGCCTCGGGCGAGATGCACCTTTTCTACACCACCTCGCACCGCAAGCTCGCCGAGCATGGGACGGTTGAAGGCGCCACCCACGCGGTCATCTCGCCGCGCTCCGACCTGCTGATGCTCACCGCACCGGACGGCACCCTGAGGAGCTACGAGCTGCACAACGAGCATCCCGACATCTCGTTCTCGGCGCTCTGGTCCAAGGTATGGTACGAGGGGTATCAGGAGCCGGTGTACAGCTGGCAGTCCTCGTCGGCCGGCAATGATTTCGAGGCCAAGTTCTCGCTTACCCCCCTGCTCTTCGGCACGATCAAGGCTGCGTTCTATGCCATGGTGTTCGCCGTACCTGTGGCGATCATGGGCGCGCTGTACACAGCGTACTTCATGGCGCCCGTCATGCGCCGGATCGTCAAACCGGGTATCGAGATCATGGCTGCGCTGCCGACCGTGATCCTGGGCTTTCTTGCCGGCCTCTGGCTCGCTCCGCTCATCGAGGCGAACCTGTCGGCGGTGATCACGATCATTCTGGTGCTGCCGGTCGCGATCGCGCTGCTGTCACTGCTCTGGCACCGGCTGCCGGAGTCAGTGACCCGGCCGCTCGACGGCTGGTACGGGGCCGTGATCGTCCCCGTGATCGTCATCGCCGTGGCCCTGGCCTTCGCGCTCGGCCCCACGCTGGAAAACGCATTCTTCGGCGGCGATTCCCGCAACTGGTTTCTCGAGGTCATGGGACTCGACTACGACCAGCGAAACGCGCTCGTGGTCGGTCTGGCGATGGGGCTCGCCGTGATCCCGACCATTTTCTCGATCGCGGAAGACGCCATCTACGGTGTGCCGACGCATCTGATCAACGGCTCCCTGGCGCTGGGGGCAACACGCTGGCAGACGCTGATGCGGGTGGTCATCCTGACGGCGAGCCCGGGGATCTTTTCCGCGGTGATGATCGGGCTCGGTCGGGCCGTCGGGGAGACCATGATCGTGCTGATGGCAACGGGCAACACCCCGATCATGGACATGAACCTCTTCGAAGGCATGCGGACGTTTGCGGCGAACATCGCCGTCGAGCTGCCCGAGGCGGAGGTTGACAGCTCCCACTACCGGATCCTGTTCCTCACGGCACTGGTGCTGTTCGCCATCACCTTCGTCTTCAACACCGCGGCGGAAGTGGTGCGTCAGCGCCTGCGCAGCCGGTACGGGAGTCTCTGAGCATGCTGGCCGCGGAAAAATCGAGCCTGAAAACCTGGGTATCCTCGGGCGAGCTGTGGATCTGGATGAACGCCGCCGCGGTGGGCATCAGCATCGCCGCCGTGGGCGGGCTGCTGGGACTCATTGCCGTGCGCGGCCTGGCCCACTTCTGGCCGTCGGACATCGCGGCGGTCACGCACACGGACAGGGCCGGTAACGAGGTGATCTCCCTCGGCGAGATCATCGAGTCGGAGACCGTGGAGCTGGACCAGTATCGCCATGCCAGCGGCGATACCGCCGAGTTTCCTCCCGAGGTGGAAACCATCGAGCGCTGGCAGCTCAAGACGGGCAACCGCCGGGTGGACCCGCCGGACTTCCGCTGGATCTATCAGCACCAAATAAGCCGGGTCGACTATCCGCCGGACGCCGCCGTCTTCGAGCGCATGGAGTGGGGCAACGCCTACGGCACCCTCGAGCGGGTGCTGGAGCAGGGCTCGACGGTCGGTGAGGGCCAGCAGGTATGGCAGGCTCTCCAGGAGCGGCTGGCGCGGGTGGAAGCGTTGCGGGCGGAGATCGCCGGCATCGAGCGGGGCGAATTCAACCACATCAACTACGAGCTGGAGCAGCTGCGCCTCGACCGGCGCCGCCTGGAGCTCGACCACGATCTGGATGGCGCGACCCGATCCACGCGGCTGGCCGAGATCGAGGCGGCGGAGGCCGAGCTGGACGACCGCTATCGGGTGGCGGAAACCGGATTGAAAGTGCTGACGGAAGCCGCGGGCCGGGATGCGGTGGAGGTCGTTCTGGCGAACGGCACGGTGATCACCATCAAGCTGTCCGAGCTGGTGCGGGCCTGGCGGCCCAACCAGATGTCTCTCCCGGAGAAGCTCGGCCACTACTTCTCGAGCCTGTGGCTGTTCCTCTCCGACGACCCGCGCGAGGCGAACACCGAAGGCGGTATCTTCCCGGCCATCTTCGGCACCGTGCTCATGGTGCTGCTGATGAGCGTGCTGGTCACCCCGCTCGGCGTGATCGCCGCCGTGTATCTGCGGGAGTACGCCCGTCAGGGCGCGTTCGTGCGCCTGATCAGGATCGCGGTGAACAATCTCGCCGGCGTCCCTTCCATCGTCTACGGGGTGTTCGGTCTCGGTTTCTTCGTCTACTTCATCGGCGGCAGCCTGGACCAGCTCTTCTTCCAGGCAGCGCTGCCCGCCCCGACGTTCGGCACGCCGGGGCTCGTCTGGGCCTCCCTGACGCTGGCGCTGCTCACCGTCCCGGTGGTGGTGGTATCCACAGAGGAAGGGCTGACGCGAATCCCCCGATCGATCCGGGAGGGCAGCCTGGCACTGGGCGCCACCAAGGCGGAGACGCTGTTCAAGGTGGTGCTCCCCATCGCCAGCCCGTCCATTCTGACGGGCGTGATCCTCGCCGTGGCCCGTGCCGCCGGGGAGGTGGCGCCGCTGATGCTGGTCGGCGTGGTCAAACTCGCCCCGACGCTGCCCCTGGACGGAAACTTCCCCTACCTGCACCTGGAGCGGAAGTTCATGCACCTCGGATTCCACATCTACGACGTGGGATTCCAGAGCCCGAACGTGGATGCGGCCCGGCCGCTGGTGTACGCCACGGCGTTTCTGCTGGTGCTGATCATCGTCGTCCTCAACCTGACCGCCATCATGCTGCGCACGCGACTGGAGAACCGTTACCGTGGCGTTGAAAGCTAGTGACTTCCAAGAGACCCCAGACACCATGACCGTGGAAAACGATACCCCGATAACCGCCGAAGCTTCCGCCGCCGGCCGCACCGGAACTGCAACCGGCAGCCCGATCAGCCTGCTCGTGGACGATCTCTGTCTCTACTACGGTGAGCAGCAGGCGCTCAATAACATCCATATGCGGATACCGGAGAAGGAAGTCACGGCGTTCATCGGCCCTTCCGGCTGCGGCAAATCGACGCTGCTGCGTTGCTTCAACCGGATGAACGATCTGATCGACGACGTGCGCACCACCGGCCACATCCATCTCGACGGGCACGACATCTTCGCGCCGGAGGTCGAGGTGTCGCAGCTCAGGCGACGGGTCGGCATGGTGTTTCAGCGCCCGAACCCGTTCCCGAAGACCATCTACGAGAACGTCGCTTACGGATTGCGCATTCAGGGCGCGCCGCCCAAGGCGGAGATGGACGAGATCGTCGAGTGGGCGCTGCGCAGCGCCGCACTCTGGGACGAGGTGAAGGATCGCCTGAAGGAATCGGCGCTGGGTCTCTCCGGCGGCCAGCAGCAGCGCCTGGTGATCGCGCGCGCGGTGGCGGTGAAACCGTCAGTTCTGCTGCTCGACGAGCCCGCCTCGGCGCTGGATCCCATCTCGACGCTGAAGATCGAGGAACTCATCCATCAGTTGAAGGACGAGTACACCATCGTGATCGTCACGCACAATATGCAGCAAGCTGCTAGAGTATCGGACAACACCGCCTTTCTGTATCTGGGCGAGCTGGTGGAATTCGGTCGAACCGAGGACGTGTTCACAAATCCGAGGAAGCAACAGACGGAAGATTACATCACCGGCAGATACGGATAGGTCCGGTTGGATTGTCGATAAAGACAGCCATAGAACGCATAGAAAGACACAGATACAGACATACACATATACGGACAGATGCGGATAACGCCCGCGGATTCAATGACCGTTCCCCCCGGTTAGGCCAGCGTTGAGGCCAGAAGCGTTGAGGCCAGAATAGGCATGAACAGACACATTTCGGAACAGTACGACGAAGAGCTGGACAGCGTCCGATCCCTGCTGCTCGAAATGGGCGGCCTGGTGGAGCAGCAGCTGCAGAAGGCCTGCCAGGCGCTCTACAGCCACGACAGCGAGCTCGCGGACGTGGTTCGCGTGGGCGACGCCCGTGTGAACGAACTCGAGGTGGACATCGACGATCTCTGCGTCCACATCATCGCCCGTCGCCAGCCGGCCGCCACGGACCTGCGCACGCTGATCAGCATCCTGAAGGCCAGCACGGACCTCGAGCGGGTCGGAGACGAAGCAGAACGCATCGCCAAGATGGCGCAGAAGGTGGCCGATCTGGAGCTGCCGGCAAACCAGTACGGTGAGATCCGCGAGATGGCGGGCAACGTGCAGACCATGCTCGCGGACGCGCTGGACGCCTTTGCCCGGCTGAGCCCGGAAACCGCCGTCCGGGTGATCGACGCGGACGAGGTCGTGGACATCGCCTACAAGGCCATCCTGGCGGACATGGGGGCCATGATGAAGGCCCACCCGGATCAGGTGGAGCGGGCGCTGACCGTGCTCTGGGTGGCACGCTCTCTCGAGCGCTGCGGCGACCACGCGAAGAATTTGAGCGAGTACATCGTCTACCTGGTGAAGGGGCAGGACGTCCGCCACGCGGACGCCGCCGAGGTCGTCGCCGAGCGCTGAGCCCGGCGACTAGCGCCTGCCGGACGCCAGCTGGTTGAGGTGCGCCCCGCCGTCCATGATCAGCGTCTCGCCCGTCACCACGTCCGCGCCGCAGATGAAGTAGAGCACGCCCTCGGCAATGGTGTCCGGGGTGGTGGTCAGCCTCAGCGGTGTGGTCTGCTCAAGAAAGGCCTTGGTTGCCGCGTACCGCTCGCCACCCATGCCCTCCTCCAGCCAGTCGCCCTGAATGAAGCCGGGGCAGACGGTGTTCACGCGGATCTCCGGTCCCAGCACGCGCGCCAGCGACAGGCCCAGGGTGATCAGCGCGCCCTTGGACGCGGCGTAGGCGATCGAGCTGCCGATGCCCATCACCCCGGCAATGGAGGCGACGTTGACCACCGCACCACGGCCGCCCTGCTTCATGGCCGGCGCCACCGCCCGCGCCATCTGATAGGGGCCCACCGTGTTCACCGAGTAGATGCGCAGGAAGTCCTCCCGGTCGAGACCGTCCAGATTCCCGTGGTCACAGAACTTGGTGGTCCCGGCGTTGTTGACCAGCGCGTCGATCCGACCCCAGCGGTCGAGCGCCGTCTGCGCCAGGCGGCGGCAGTCGCCGTCGTCGGCCACATCCGCCCGGACGACGGCTGTCTCCACGCCGAACGCCTCGCAGGCGGCCTTCGTTGCCTCGGCGCCATCGGCGTTCGATGCGTAGTTGATCACCACATGGGCGCCCTTTTCCGCGAGCTGCCGGGCGCACGCGGCACCCACGCCGGAAGACGACCCGGTAACGATGGCGACTGCTCCTTCCATATCCATGCTGATGGCTCCTTGGTGCTGATCGGCGCCAGTGTACGACACACGGTGGACGGGGCTCGCCTTCCGACCGGCACGCCCTTCCAGTACCATCCGCACCCAGCCGGAAAGGAGCAGGAATGATCGAAGCCGTCCTCTGGGACTTCGGCGGCGTGCTGACCACGAGCCCGTTCGAAGCCTTCAACCGATACGAATCGGAGCGTGGTCTGCCCAGAGACTTCATCCGCGGCATCAACGCCACCAACCCGGAAGACAACGCCTGGGCCCGGTTCGAGTCCAGCCGGATCACGCTCGACGGGTTCGACGAAGCGTTCGCAGCCGAGTCGGAAGCGGCCGGTCATCGCATACCGGGACGGGAAGTGGTGGCGCTGCTCTCCGGCGATCTGCGCCCGAAGATGGTGAACGTGCTCCGCCACTGCAAGGCGCACTTCTCGGTGGCGTGCATCACCAACAACGTCAAGTCCGGCGAGGGTCCGGGCATGGCGAGAGACGCGGAGCGGGCCGGAGCCGTGCAGGCCGTCATGGACCTGTTCGATCTGGTGGTGGAGTCGAGCGTCGAGGGCATCCGTAAGCCCGATCCGCGCATCTACCAACTGACGTGCGAACGGCTCGGTGTGGATCCCGCACGAGCCGTGTTCCTCGATGATCTCGGCATCAATCTGAAGCCCGCCCGGGCGCTCGGTATGCACACCATCAAAGTGGTCAGCGAGGCACAGGCGATCGACGATCTCTACCGGCTGACCGGACTCACCCCCCCGCCCTGACCGACCTGGCCGACGCCCGATCGTCGGTCAGCAGCCGTCGCACCGCATCGAGCCGGGGGATGGCGCTGGCCGCACCGGCCACCGTCACGGCAAGCGCCCCGGCCGCGGCACCCTGGCGCAGGGCGTCCGGAACGCTCAGGCCGGCGAGCAGCCCGCCGAGCAGATACCCCGTGAACGCATCGCCGGCGCCCGTCTCGTCCACCGCAGCCACGGCGAAGGCGGGTAAATGGGTCAGCGTGCTGCCCCGGGCGTGGATGAGTCCCTCTGCACCGCAGGTGAGGACGATGTCCGCTTGCGGGTAGCGATCGGCCAGCCAGGCAGCGATGCCCGACTCCTCTTCCCCCGCCATCTCCGGAACGAGCGCGCGGCCCTCCAGCACGTTCACCACAAGCAGATCCACGCAGGACAGGTCGTAGCCCGCCACCTCTGCGTCCACCGGTGCGACGTTGAAGGCCAGCCGCGCCTGCCTCCCCGCCGCCGCTGCCAGGATCGCGGGCAGATCGTTGATCTCGTTCTGCAGCAGCAGCCAGTCACCTGGTTCCAGCGCATCCAGGGCCCGGGTGATGTCCGTTTCCGTCAGGCAGCGGTTCGCTCCGCCGGCAATGACGATGGCGTTCTCGCCCCGGTCGTTCACCTGGATCACGGCATGCCCGGAGCCCACGTCCGGCAGGATGCGGATGCCATCGACATCGATGCGGTCGTCGCGCAGCGTGCGGATCAGGAAGTCGCCATCCGTACCCACGCAGCCCACGTGGACGACGCGCGCGCCGGCACGTGCCGCGGCGAGTGACTGGTTCAGCCCCTTGCCGCCGGCGTGGAGCTCGTGGCTCGAGCTCGCCACCGTCTCCCCGGTACCGGCAAGGTGCGGTACCCGGTAGACGTGGTCGATGCACAGCGATCCGAGATTGACGAGCTTGGGCAAGTCAGCAGCCTGTTGAATGATCTCGTTGGCTCATAGGTAACGGCTGCTAGCCCCCTTCCAGCCGCTGCAGGAAGAAGACCTCGCTCTCCGGGCCGATCTCCTCCAGGTAGGCGTCCTGATGAATCTGACCATCGATGGCAATCGCGCTCTTCGCCAGCACGGCCTCGGAGCCCGGAAACCGGGCCTCCAGCGCCAGCAGCAGCTCGCGCACGTTGCGGGCCTCGACGTCCAGCTCCCGTCTGCCCCCCGTGACGGAGAGCAGATGGTCGGGAAACACCACCCGGGTCATGCCGGTTCAGGCACCTCAGGCCGACTCGATGGCAGCCAGCACCCTCGGCGGCGACAGCGGCAGGTCGTGGATACGCACGCCGATGGCGTCCCGGACGGCGTTGGCCGCCACAGCCAGCGGCGCCACGATGGGCGTCTCCCCCACCCCACGCACGCCGTAGGGGTGGCTCGGATTCGGCACCTCCACGATCTGGGTATCGATCATGGGCATATCGGAGGCCACCGGAATCCGGTAATCCAGGAAGCCGGGATTCTGCAGCACGCCCTTGTCGTCGAAGATGTACTCCTCGTTCAGCGCCCAGCCGAGCCCCTGCACGGCGCCGCCCTGAATCTGACCTTCGACGTAGGACGGGTGAATGGCTTTCCCCGCGTCCTGAATGGCCGTGTAGCTCAGCACGTCCACCTTGCCCGTCTCGCGGTCCACCCGGAGATCGGCGAAGTTCACAGCGAACCCGGCGCCGGGCCCCCGGGCATTCAGCGACGCCCGGCCCAGCAGCGGCCCGCCGGTGCGTGCAGCACCCCCAGCGATGTCCGCAAGCGAGAGCGGCTTCACGTCGGCGTTTACGCCGGGCGCGGGAATTGCCTGGCCGTCCTCCCACGCCACCTGCTCCGCATCCATGCCCCAGGTCTTCGCCGCCCGTTCCCGGCACTGGGTGATGATGTCCTCGCAGGCCTGAATGACGGCCATGCCGGTGGCGAACGTGGTGCGGCTGCCGCCGGTGACGTTGCTGAAGCCGCTCGCTTCCGTGTCGCCCACCAGCACCCGGATCTTCTCGTAGGGAATGCCCAGGGTCTCGGACGCCATCAGCGCCATGGAGGCCCGCGACCCGCCGATGTCCGGGCTGCCCTCGACGAGCTGCACGGTGCCGTCCTCATTGACGTGCACCTCGGCGCTCGACTGCATGCCGGCGTTGAACCAGAAGCCCGCAGCCACGCCTCGACCGGCGCCTTCCGGCACCGGCTTCAAGTAGTTCGGATGATTTTTCGCCGCCTCCAGGCACTCACGGAAACCGATGGCGGGGAACTTCGGGCCGTAGGCGGCCTGGGAGCCTTCCGCCACCGCATTCTTCAGCCTGAGCTCGATGGGGTCCATGCCGAGCTTGCGGGCCAGCTCGTCCATGGCGGATTCCATGGCGTGCAGCGACTGCGGCGCGCCCGGTGCCCGGTAGGCGGCCACCTTGGGTTTGTTGACCAGCACGTCGAAGCCTTCGATCTTGAAGTTCTCGAGCTCATACGGCGCGAACACGCACATGGAGCCCGCCCCCATGGGCGCACCGGCGAACGCGCCGGCCTCGTAGGCGAGCCAGGCGGTGGCGGCGGTGAGGGTGCCGTCCTTCTTCGCACCCAGGCGGATCCGGCAGTGGCTGCCGGCCGCCGGACCGGAGGCCCGGAACACCTCTTCCCGGCTCATGACCATCTTCACCGGCCGTCGGGCCTTCTTCGACAGCAGCACGGCAACCGGCTCCAGGTAGACCACCGTCTTGCCACCGAAGCCGCCGCCGATCTCCGAGGCGATGAACTTCAGGTCCGCCACGCTCATGTCGAGGATGTTGGCGGTCATGGTGCGGAAGCCGAAGTGACCCTGGGTACAGCACCAGACCGTGGCCTGCCCCCCTTCGTTGACCGTGGCCGTGCAGGCGTGCGGCTCGATGTAGCCCTGATGCGCCATCGGAATCCGGTACTCGCCCTCGACGATCACGTCCGCCTGCTCGAAACCTTCCTCGACGCTGCCTCGACCCAGTGTGAAGACTTCGGCAATATTGCTAGGTTTATCAGCAGCTTGTGGAAGGTTCTTGGTAAAGCAGTTCTCATTCACCAGCGGCGCATCCGGGGCCATGGCCGCATCCAGATCCAGCACCGGGGTCAGCACCTCGTAGTCCACCTTGATGGCCGCCAGGGCTGCTTCCGCCTGCGAGGCGGAGGCCGCCGCCACCGCGGCCACCGCGTGACCGTGGTAGAGCACCTTGTCCCGGGCCATGACGTTCTTCGCCAGATCCGCCACGTCGCCGCCGCCCTCGCCGCCGATCTCCTCGGAATGGGCACCGGGGAAGTCGACGCCGCTGATGGCCGCGTACACGCCGGGCATGGCCAGCGCGGCGGACACGTCCACCCCGCGGATCCGGGCATGGGCGTGCGGGCTCCTGAGCACCCGTCCGTATATCATGCCCGGCAGGTTCAGATCCGCGCCGAACTGTGCCCGGCCGGTTACCTTGTCCACCCCGTCCGGTCGAATCGGGCGGGTACCGATCACCTTGAATTCGTGTGCTTCTGCCACGGTTGCGTCTCCTGTTGATCCCGTGAGTGGCCGTCAGGCCGGGTAAGCCAGCTCCTGTGCGGCATCCTGCACCGCACGGACGATCTTGTCGTAGCCCGTGCACCGGCAGAGGTTGCCGGCCAGCCAGTAGCGGATGGTTTCCTCGTCCGGATTGCTGTGTTTGTCGAGCAGCGCCTTGGTGGCGACGATGAGGCCGGGGGTGCAGATGCCGCACTGCAGGGCCGCGTGCTCCAGAAATTTCTGCTGGATCGGGTGCAGGCCGTCGCCGGTGGCGATGCCTTCGATGGTCGTCAGCTCGGCGCCGTCCGTTTCCACGGCCAGCACCAGGCAGGCACACACCAGGCGGCCGTTCAGGAGGACGCTGCAGGCGCCGCAGTCGCCGGTGGAGCAGCCCTCCTTGGTGCCGGTGCGGTCCAGCTCCTCGCGCAGGATCTCCACCAGGGTCTGCTCCGGGGCGCAGAGGAATTCCACCGGCTCGCCGTTGATGGTCGTGGTGACGTGTACTTTGCTCATGCTCGTTTGAATCCTGATTCGGTCTGTGGCTCAGCCACGGGCAAGCGCCCGGTCGCGGGCGATGACAGCGGCCCGGCGGCAGAGGACGGCAACGATCTTGCGCCGGTAATCCGCCGTACCCCGTTTGTCGGTGATGGGGGACGAGGCTTCGCTGCAGGCGGCACCGGCGGCGGCGAGCGCCGCGTCGTCCAGCTTCGTTCCGATGAGCGCCTCGGCAGCGGCGGGGACCAGCAGGGCCGTGGGCGCCACCGCACCGATGGCGATCCGGGCCGACGTGCAGACCCCCGAGGCATCGAGTGTCAACCGCACACCGCAGCCGGCCACCGCGATGTCCATCTCCGTGCGCGGGATGAAGCGCAGATAGGCATCACCCGTTCGAGCGCCCGGATTCGGGACCCGGATGCCGAGCAGCAGCTCTCCGGATACGAGCGCGTTGCGGCCGACGTCGGTGACGAAATCTTCCACCGGCAGTTCCCGTTCTCCATCCGGCCCCGCGATCACGCAGACCGCCGAGTTAGCGATCATGGCGGGAATGCTGTCTCCGGCCGGTGAGGCGTTACAGAGATTGCCACCCAGGGTTGCGCGGCCCTGGATCTGGGTGGAGCCGATGAGGTCCGCCGCCTCCAGCAGTCCCGGGAACAGGGCTTTCAGATCGGCGTTCTCGTTCAGCACCGCGCTGGGAATGGCCGCACCGATGAAGGTGTCGGCACTGCCGATCTCCAGGTGGTTGGTTTCCGCGAGCCCCTTGATGTCGACGATGGTTCGCGGCTCGCGGTTCAGGGTGCGCATCTGCACCAGCAGGTCCGTCCCGCCCGCCAGCACCTGTGCGCGGCGGGACCCGCCGGCTGCCTCGGCGAGCGCCGCCACCGCCTCGGCCACCGACTTCGGTGCCACGTAGGCAAAAGCTCCCATGGTGTCTCCCGGTTTCAACAGAGCGCAGGAATCTATCACGAACGACAGCCAACGGGGGAATTGCGCCACGGCCTCCCCGCCCTCGCCGCGCGTCGACGAATCGACCAGCCGCGCCACCGGCTGTTGCTATAATCCGCCGCCTCGCAACCGGTAGTCCCACATGCAGGAAGACACTGCCCTCGACACCCTCTATCCGGCGCACCTGACCGAGGTGAGCGGCCGCTGGTCCGCGGCGCTGGCCACCGCCGGGTTCGATGCCGCCGTGGTCACCGCGGGCGAGCCGAAGCCCTACTTTCTCGACGACCAGTCGCCGCCGTTGAAGCTCAACCCCCATTTCCTGCAGTGGTGCCCGAGCGAAACCGCGGCAGGCAGCGCGCTGCTCGTCACACCCGGCAGAGCCACGTGCCTGTATTTCCTGCGCCCCGACGACTACTGGCACAAGCCGCCGGACGTGCCTGTGTGGGCGCAGGCGTTCGAGGTGAAAACGTTCGCGGACCGGGAAACGCTGCTTGCTACGATCCGCAGCGACGCGCTGAAGGCGGGCAACCGGGTCGCGCTGGTGGGCGACTCCGGAGGAGACGTACTCGTCGACTTCCCGGAGGAAGACCGCAACCCGGCACCCCTGCTCAACCCGCTGCACTTCGCCCGGGCCACCAAGACGCCGTTCGAGCTCGCCTGCATGCGCGCGGCCACCGCAAAGGCGGCGCGCGGACACCGTGCGGCCCGGGAGGCATTCCTTGCCGGCGCCAGCGAGTTCCAGATCAACCTGGCCTATCTCGGCGCCGCGGCGCAGCTGCCGGCCGAGCTGCCCTACCAGAACATCGTCGCGCTCAACGAGCATGCCGGCGTGCTGCACTACCAGCACTACGACCAATCCGCTCCCGGACGGCGACTGAGCTTTCTGATCGATGCCGGCGGCAGCCACCTGGGCTACGCCGCCGACGTGACGCGGACCTATGCCGCCGAGCCGGACAGCCTGTTCGCCGAGCTCATCGACCGTCTCGATGTGGCGCAGCAGGCGGTCGTCGCCGAGCTCGCCGACGGCGTGCCGTTCCTCGATCTGCATACGGGCATGCACCGGCGTCTGGCAGCGATCCTGGCCGACACCGGCCTGGTGACCGCGACCGCGGACGCCGCCTTCGAGACCGGCGTCACGGAGACCTTCCTGCCGCACGGGCTCGGTCACCTCATCGGCCTGCAGACCCACGACGTCGGCGGTCAGCAGCGTGCTGCGGAAGGTGGCAGCAAGGCGCCGCCGGCCAACTACCCGGCCCTGCGGCTGACCCGGGTGATCGGCGAGGCCATGCCCGTCACCATCGAGCCCGGTCTGTATTTCATTCCGCAGCTCCTGGACGCACTCAGAGCCTCCGCCAATGCCGGCATGGTCGACTGGGAGCGGGTGACCTCGCTCGTGCCCTACGGCGGTATCCGCATCGAGGACAACGTGGCCCTGGTAAAGGGGCGGATCGAGAACTTCACCCGGGACGCGTTTGCCCGGCTCGACGGCGTCTGAGCCCGCGTGACCAGGCTCACCGTAGAACGGCTGTTCGCCAACCCACCGCTGTCCGGCACCCTGCCGACCCAGCTCAAGTTCTCGCCGGACGGCCGCTACGTCACCTGGCTGAAGCCCGGGGAGGACGACCGCGAGCGGCTGGACTTGTGGCGCATGGAGCTCGCCACCGGTTCGCAGGGGTGCTGGCTGAACGCGAAAGCCCTGATCGACGCCGACGCCGTCCTCTCGGACGCGGAAAAGGCGGAGCGCGAGCGGCGGCGGCTGTTTGCCCGCGGCATCACCGCCTACCACATCAGCCCGGACGGCGCGCTGCTGCTGATCCCCGTGGACGGTGTCGGGTATTTCTTCCATGCCGCAGACGGCACCCTCACGCGCTTCACCCCCGAAGGCACCCGGCAGACCGATTTCCGCTTCTCACCCAAGGGAACCTACGTCTCCTACGTTCGTGCCGGCAATCTCTACTACCGCACCGTTCCCGACGGCCCCGAAATCGCGGTGACCACCGACGGCGGCGGGCTGATCAGCAACGGCATCGCGGACTTCATCGCGCAGGAGGAGATGCATCGCTACGACGGGCACTGGTGGTCGCCGGACGAGTCCCGCATCGCCTTCACGCGCACGGACGAGTCCACGGTGGCGGTGTCACGACGCTACGAGATCGACGCGGACGAGTTCAACGTGATCGAGCAGCGCTATCCCTACGCCGGTGCCGGGAACGCTGCGGTGACGCTGCAGGTGGTCGAGCTGGCATCCGGCACCGCGCAACCTGTGCCCTGGCAGCATGCTCCTGACGACTACCTGGCTCGCATCGGCTGGGCGGGCGAGCGGCTGGCGGTTCAGGTTCAGAGCCGCGACCAGCACACACTGCATCTCGACTTCCACCGCCCCGGACATCCCGGCCGGCAGACCGTGCTCACGGAACGCTCGGACACCTGGGTCAACCTCCACGACAACTTCCAGGCACTGGACGGCGACCGCTTTCTCTGGACGTCGGAGCGGGACGGGACCTCGCAGCTCTATCTGTACAGCAATGGTGAGCCCACGCGTCTCACCGCTGGTCCCGGACGGGTGACCGCCGTGCTCCATGCCGACGAGCGGCGGGTCCTCTACAGCGGCTGGCAGGCCTCCCCGACAGAGCAGCACCTGTTCGAGGTGCCGCTCGCAGGTGGCGAGCCTGTGCGCCTCACACAGAGCGCCGGCTGGCACGACGTGGTGGTGGACAAATCCGGCGAGCGCTACATCGACCGCTGGACCAGCCTCGACAATCCGGGTGAGATCCGCGTCCGCAGCATCCTCGAGGCTCCGGATGCGGTCCTGGCCTCGGAGCAGGACGATCCCGCGCATCCCTACCGGCCGTATCTGGACAGCCATGCCACACCGGTGCTCGGGACCCTCACCGCGGAGGATGGTCAGACCCTGCACTACCGCCTGACCCGGCCTGCCGGCGCCGGGGTCGAGCGGCCCGCCGCGCTCATCGTCCACGTCTACGGTGGTCCCGGTGTGCATCGGGTGAAGAACGAGTGGGCGCCGCTGGTGCTGCAGCTCTTCGCGGCACGGGGATTCGGGGTGCTGGAGCTGGACAACCGGGGCTCGTCGAACCGCGGCCGCGACTTCGAAGCACCCATCTACCGCCGGCTCGGCGACGTGGAGGTTCGTGACCAGCTCCTCGGCGCGCGCTTCGCGCAGTCGCTGGACTGGGTGGACGGCGCGCGGATCGGCGTCTTCGGCCACAGCTACGGCGGCTACATGACCCTCATGTGCCTGGCGCAGGCGCCGGACGTCTTCAAGGCCGGGGTGGCCGTGGCGCCCGTGTCCGAGTGGGCGCTCTACGATACCCACTACACGGAGCGCTACCTCGGCACGCCGCAGGACAATCCGCAGGGGTACCGGGACAGCGCCGTCTTCGCCCATCTGGACGGCCTCGAGGGAAAGCTCCTCATCATGCACGGCATGGCGGACGACAACGTGCTCTTCACCCACTCCACGAAGCTGTTCAAGGCCCTGCAGGGCCGCTGCTACCCGTTCGAGATGATGACCTATCCCGGCTCCAAGCACGCCCTGCAGGAACGGGAGGTGTCCATTCACCGCTACAACATGATTCTCGACTTCTTCGAACGGAGCCTGCCGACATGACGAACCCGGAGATCCTGATCCGCGATGCCCGCGCGGACGACGTGGACGTCCTCGTCACCTTCCAGCGTGCCATGGCGGCAGAAACGGAGGACAAGGGTCTGGATCCCGCGCGCCTGCGCCGTGGTGTGCAGCACCTGATCGGCCATCCCGCGGAGGGGTTCTATCTGGTTGCGGAGCGCAATGGCGCCGCGGTGGGCTCGCTCATGGTCACCTATGAATGGAGCGACTGGCGCAACGGCAGGTTCTGGTGGATTCAGAGCGTCTATGTGTCGGCTGATGCCCGCCGACAGGGCGTCTATTCGGCACTGCACGCCGCGGTCCGGGCGCGGGCGAAAGGGGACCCCGAGAGCTGTGGCATCCGCCTCTACGTGGAGCAGGACAACACGGTCGCGCAGCAGACCTATCGGGCGCTGGGCATGGTACAGACCCACTACCGGCTCTTCGAGGAGGAGTTTCAACCCGCCCAGGGTTGACGATCAGCACGCCGCGCGCGCGAAGAGCCGGCGGAAGTTTGCGGTCGTCTGCGCAGCCAGCGTCTCCAGATCGGTGCCTCGCAGCTCGGCCAGATAGCGGGCCGTATCCACCACGTATGCCGGTGCGTTCTTCCGCCCCCGATGCGGCACGGGCGCCAGCCATGGCGCGTCCGTTTCCACCAGCAGCCGATCCGCCGGTACCCGGCGCGCCACGTCACGCACGTTGTCGCCGTTTCTGAAGGTGACGATGCCGGATATGGACACGTAGTAACCGAGCGCCAGCGCTTCCTCGGCCATCGGCCAGGACTCGGTGAAGCAGTGGAGCACGCCGATCACTCCGGGGCAGGCGCGGATGAGCGCCAGGGTGTCCGCTTCCGCAGATCGGGTGTGGACGATCACCGGCAGTCCGTGGCGCTCCGCCAGCAGGAGCTGATGCTCGAAGCAGGCACGCTGGCGCGCCTGGAGATCCGGGTCCTGTGTATGGAAGTAGTCGAGGCCGGTTTCGCCGACGGCAACCACCTCCGGCTCACCGAGCAGGGGTTCGATCCACGCCCACGGCTGGGCCGCCGCTTCCGGATGCTGACCGACGCTCGCCCAGATGTCCGGCTCGCCGCGGGCGAGGGCCAGCACCTCGCCGATGTGGGCCGCGTCGACACCGATGCAGAGCATGCCGCCGACCCCGGCTGCGCGCGCTTCCAGGATCCGCGCCGACGGATCCTCGAGATAGTTCAGATGACAGTGGGAGTCGACCAGCAAGGTCGATTACATGGTGTGGGTGTGCCGATCCGACTGCAGCGCGCCGGCGAGATAGGTTTCGATCTTGCTGCGGGCGACGTCGTCCTGCTCGTTGAACTGCACGCCGATCCCGGCAGCCTTGGTGCCGCCCGCGCCCTTGGGGGTCACCCAGACAACCTTGCCGGCCACCGGCAGCTTTTCCGGCTCGTCCATGAGGTTCAGCAGCATGAAGACCTCGTCGCCGAGCTCGTACTCTTTCTTGGTAGGGATGAAAAGGCCGCCGTTCTGAATGAACGGCATGTAAGCCGCGTAGAGGACGGCCTTGTCCTTGATGGCCAGTGAGAGAATGCCGTTTCTGGCGCCGCGCTTTGCTGCCATGGAAGGTCCTTCTACCTCTCGTCCTACCTTTCCGTCCTACCTTTCCGTCCTACCTCTTCGCCCCGGCCGGATCACCGGCAGACAACAGACTGGAATCCTAATCCTGAACGACCGCCTCCGGCGGCAGGGTCAGACATCGGTCATCTTCGGGGGCCCATCCGGGGCTGTCAATGGGCGTTCCGTGACGGGGTTCTCAATCACCCGCAGCCTTGCGATTCCGGCGTCCTCAGTGTGCGCTGACCACACCCTGCCAGCGGCTCACGAGCCGTTCGTACAGCAGCCGCTGATTGGCGCTGTTGGTGGTCAGGAGCTGGCGGCGCACGGCCAGCAGCTCGTCCGTGAAGGCCGCCAGCTCGGCCGCCGCCGGTACCTTCACCGATTCGAGGCGGGGCCGGCCCGACAACAGCGATACGCAATGACGGTACCAGCCGGAGGTGAGGCGGTTGACGTCCCAGCGGAGCAGATCGGTCACCGCCGGGGAGACCGGGTGGACGCCGGCCAGACCACCCAGCACGTCGGTAAGTGGCGGCTCGTCGCACGACAGTGCCTCGTCGACGGCCAGCGGCGCATCACCACACTCGAACAGCTTCTCGTCGATGACGGTCTCCGGCCAGCGCTCGAGCAGCCAGGTTCGCGCTGCCTGGACATCCCGGGGGATCGCCACCGTCTGGCAGCGGGAGACGATGGTCGGCAGCAGTCTGGCCGGTCGGCTGGTGGTGAGCAGCAGATAGGTATCGGCGGGCGGTTCCTCGAGCGTCTTCAGCAGCGCGTTGGCCGCGCTCGGATTCATGAGATCGGCCGATTCGACCACCACCACCTTGCACGGGGCGGATTGCCGGGTTCCGACGGCGAAGCTGCCCACTTCCCGGATGTCGTCCACCTTGATCACCGACCCTTCCGGCTCGACCCACTTCAGGTCCGGGTGCGCCAGCGTCCGGGCGGTGGCCACGTCGGCACGATCGAGCAACGCGAGCGCGAGACGATCGGCCAGCATCGCCTCTCCCCAGCCGACGCCGGCACGGATCAGCAGTGCGTGCGGCAACCGGCCGGCTTCGTGCACGGACAGCAGCCGTGCCAGGGGTGCTGTGAGCCAGGGTGTCACGATCCGGATCCGGCCAGGTAGTCGCCGATGATCCGGCGGATGTCCACCTGCACGTCCGCCAGCGGTCGTGATGCGTCCACCACCCGGATGCGGGGCTGCTGCTCCGCCAGCCTGAGGTACGCGGTGCGCACCGCTTCGTAGAAGGCGCGCTGTTCCCGCTCCATCCGGTCGTGCTCCCTGCCCGCTATCCGTGCCTGCCCCACCTCCACCGGCACGTCCAGGTACAGCGTCAGGTCCGGGCGCAGGTCGCCCTGCACGAGCTGCTCGAGCGCCTCGATCTGCTGCATCGGCAGACCCCGCCCGCCGCCCTGATAGGCATAGGTCGCGTCGGTGAACCGGTCGCAGACCACCCAGCTGCCCGCCGCCAGCGCCGGACGGATCACGGTATCCAGATGCTGGGCGCGAGCGGCGAAGATGAGCAGCAGCTCCGTCAGTCCCGCCACCCGCTCTTCGCGCACACCCAGGAAGAGCCCGCGGATCTCCTCCGCCAGCGGCGTGCCGCCGGGCTCGCGGGTGGTGACCACCGTGTGCCCGGCAGCCTCGATCAGCTCGACGACGATTGCCAGGTTGGTCGACTTGCCGACGCCTTCCCCGCCTTCCAGGGTCACGAACCGTCCGCTCACTGGAGCTGATACCTGCGCACGGCGGCCTCGTGCTCTTCGAGGCTGACGGAGAACTGGCTGGTGCCGTCGCCGCGACTCACGAAATAGAGAAAGTCTCCGGCAGCGGGATGCAGCGCAGCCTCCAGCGACCGGGAGCCGACCAGCGCGATGGGGGTCGGGGGCAGACCCTTGCGGGTGTAGGTGTTGTACGGGGTGTCGGTCCTCAGGTGCGTGCGGGTCAGGTTACCGTCGAAGCCGTCGCCGACCCCGTAGATGACGCTCGGGTCCGTCTGCAGGCGCATGCCGCGGTGCAGGCGCGTCGCAAACACCTGGGCGATGCTCGCCCGGTCTTCCTCGCGGCCGGTCTCCTTCTCGACGAGCGACGCGACGATGAGCGCCTCATAGGGCGTCTCGTACGGAAGCCCCGCGTCCCTTCCCTCCCACAGACCGGCAAGCTCTTCCTGCAGCTTCCGGTAGGCGCGTCGGAGAATGTCCGCGTCCGAAACGCCGCGCTCGTAGCGGTAGGTGTCCGGGAAGAAGAGCCCCTCCGCATTGCCTTCCGGCAGCCCGAGCACGCCGAGCAGCGTCGTCTCGTCCACGCCCTCGAGCTCGTGCGCGAGCGGGCCCTGAGCGGCAAGCTCCGCCAGTGCGCGTCGCACCGTCCAGCCTTCGAGCAGCGTGACCTCGTAGGTGATGACGTCTCCGGCCAGCATCCGCTCGAGCAGCACCTGCGGGGTGTCGCCCACCGTGACGCGGTACTCGCCCGCCTGCACCCGGCGTGCGTCGCCGGTGGCCCTGGCCAGCATCGTCCACAGCGCGGGCCGGGAGATCACTCCCGCGTCCGCCAGCGACCGGGCAAAGGATGCGAAGGACTGACCGGGGCGGATGTCGACCCGGGTGTCCTCGCGCACGTCGAGCGGCTGCCCGTTCCAGTAGAGCGTGTACCCCACGAGCGCGCCCGCGACCGACCCCAGGCCGGCCAGCACGAAGAGCAGCAGTTTCAGGTATCCGGTCACGACGCCATTGTAGTGGAAAGACGACTTCTATCACGGGCTGCGGTCACACCCGCAGCCCGGATATCACCCCGTAAGGGCGGCAGTCAGACCTTGCGGAAGATGAGCGTGCCGTTGGTGCCGCCGAAACCGAAGCTGTTGGACAGCGCGGCCCGGACACGGGTCTTCCTGGCGACGTTCGGCACGTAGTCCAGATCGCAGCCTTCCCCCGGATTGTCCAGGTTGATGGTCGGCGCAATGACATCGTTGGCCACGGACAGAATGGTGAAGATCGCCTCCACCGCACCTGCTGCCCCGAGCAGGTGCCCGATCATGGACTTGGTCGAGCTGATCGCGACCTTCGTATCCGCACCGAACACGGCCTTGATGCCCTTGGTCTCGGAAACATCGCCCAGCGGCGTCGACGTGCCGTGGGCATTGATGTAGTCCACGTCCTCGGGATTCATCTGCGCGTCGGCCAGTGCGTTGCGCATCGATGCCGCAGCACCCGAGCCGTCTTCCGTCGGGCTGGTGATGTGGAATGCATCGCCGCTCATCCCGAAGCCGACGATCTCGCAGTAGATCCGCGCCCCTCGGGCCTTGGCACGCTCGTACTCTTCGAGCACCAGGACGCCGGCGCCATCGCCCAGCAGAAAGCCATCACGGTCCCGGTCCCAGGGCCTGCTCGCCCGCTCGGGATCGTCGTTCCTCGTGGACAGCGCCTTCATGTTGGCGAACGCCGCCATGCTGATGGGCGATGCGGCCTGCTCCGAGCCACCGACGACCATCACGTCCGCATCGCCGTACTGGATCATGCGGGCACCCACGCCGATGTTGTGAGTGCCCGTGGTGCAGGCTGTTACGATGGCGATGTTCGGCCCCTGGTATCCGTAGCGGATGGACAGGTTGCCCGAGATCATGTTGATGACGCTGGCCGGTATGAAGAACGGCGACACCCGACGGGGGCCGCTCTTCAGCAGCACCGAGTGCGTTTCCTCGATGGTGTGGATACCACCGATACCCGAGCCGATGGACACGCCGTAGCGGTGCGCATCGTCCGGGTGCTCCGGAAGGCCTGCATCCCGAATCGCCTGAATGCCGGCTGCCAGGCCGTACTGAATGAAGGGGTCGAGCCGCCGAGCCTCTTTAGCATCGAAGTACTCGGCAACATCGAAGTCCTTCACCGAGGCGCAGATCTTAACGCTGTAGTCGGTGACGTCGAAGTGATTGATGACGTTGGCGCCGCTCTTCCCGGCCAGCGCATTCTTCCACGCCAGGTCGAGGTTGCTGCCGATGGGTGACAACAGACCCATCCCTGTAACGACAACTCTTCGTCTGGTCATGCCGCCCTCTTTCTGCTGTCCCAAACGCAAGAAGCCGCTCTACTCATCCGTAGACGCGGCTTCATGACATGAAATCTAAAGTCGGGTTACTGGTGAGCCAGAATGTAGTCGATGGCTTCCTTCACGGTCGTGATCTTCTCGGCTTCCTCGTCGGGAATCTCGGTTTCGAATTCCTCTTCGAGTGCCATGACCAGTTCCACCGTGTCCAGGGAATCTGCCCCAAGGTCCTCTACGAAGGAAGCTTCATCTTTGACCTCTTCCTCCTTGACGCCGAGCTGCTCGCAAATCAGCTTCTTAACACGTTCTTGTACGCTACTCATTACGCTGGGATCTCCCAATCTGGTTCCTGGGGTAGCAGGGCGACGCGCATTCTATCGGCCACCTATACCCAATTCAAGTTGACGCCAAGGTTGACATTCCGGCCTACCGAGGCGCGATTTTATACCCGAAAACCCTGAATATTCTGTGGTTTTTCCGGATCTCACCGGTGCCTGCAGGGTACCTGCAACCCCACTCAGGCCATGTACAGACCGCCGTTCACGTGCAGGGTCTCGCCCGTGATGTAGCCCGCCTGATCGCTGGCGAGAAATGCGACCGCATGTGCCACATCCTCGACCTTGCCCAGGGTGCCGAGCGGTATCCGGCTGGACATCATCTCGACCTGCGCCGCATCCAGCGTCGCCGTCATGTCCGTCGCGATGAACCCGGGGGCCACGGCGTTGACCGTGATACCCCGGGAGCCGACTTCCTGGGCGAGCGAACGCGTGAACCCTTCGACGCCGGACTTGCTGGCAACATAGTTGCTCTGCCCGGGATTGCCCATCCTCGCCACCACCGAGCTGACGTTGATGATGCGACCCCAGCGGGCCTTCATCATGCCCCGCAGCACGGGCTTCACCACGCGGTACAGGCCGTTGAGGTTGGTGTCGATGACCCGGGTCCACTCCTCCACCTTCATACGCATCAGCAGATTGTCGCTCGTGATGCCCGCGTTGTTCACCAGGACCAGCGGCATCAGATCCCGCTCGCCGAGCTGCTCGAAGGCGGCGGCAACGGAGCCGTCGTCGTCCACCTTCATCACGATGCCCATACCTCTGTCACCCAGACGTTCCGCAATCGCCTCGGCACCGGTTTGTGTGGTGGCGGTGCCCACCACGAAGCAGGAACGGCCAAGGGCGTCGGCAATCGCCGCACCGATGCCGCGGCTCGCTCCGGAAACGAGCGCGGTTCTCCGGTTCGCATCGTTCATCGGCCGCCTCCCTGTGTAATCGCGGCGGCGAAGTCATCCGGCAGGTCGATGTTATGCACCGTTTTCGTGCGATCGATGCGTTTGATGAGACCGGCCAGTACCTTGCCCGCACCGCATTCGACGAAACCGTCCACACCGCGTCCGATCATGGCTTCAACGCACCGGGTCCACTGAACCGGTCGCGCCATCTGCTCGAGAAGCTTGCTGCGCAGCTCGTCGAGATCGGCTGCCACGGACGCGTCCACGTTGTGCACCACGGGGATGCGCGGCATGGACAGCGTGATTGCGCCGAGCGCCTGGGCGAATCCCGCCTTGGCCGGTGCCATCAGCTCGCAGTGGAAAGGACCGCTCACCTGCAGCGGAACCGCGCGCCGGGCGCCGGCCTCGTTGCACTTCTCCACCGCAGCGGCGACGGCTGCCGCGGCACCGGCGATGACCACCTGGCTCGGCGCGTTGAAATTGGCAGGGCTCACCACGCCGTCCACTGCCTCGCAGCACTGTGCCACCACGTCGTCTTCGAGCCCGAGGATGGCGGCCATGGCGCCCTCCCCCTGCGGCACCGCCTCCTGCATCAGCTTGCCGCGCTGGTGGACGAGCGCCACCGCGTCGGCAAAGGACAGCGCCTCTGCACAGACGAGCGCCGAGTACTCACCGAGGCTGTGGCCGGCCAGCACGTCGGGGTCCCTGCCGCCTTCCGCCTTCCAGACCCGCCACAGCGCCGTGCTGGCCGTCAGCAGCACCGGCTGGGTGATCTCCGTCTGATTGAGCCTTTCCTGGGGACCCTCGCTGACCAGCGCCCAAAGCGGCAGGTCGAGAACGTCTCCCGCCTCGTCGAAGGTGGCTCGAACGATGGGGTAGCGGCCGGCCATCTCCGCGAGCATGCCGACCGACTGGGATCCCTGACCCGGAAAAACGAAACCTAGACTCACCTGATATTCCTCCCGTCCCGCATGGCCATGCGGACCCACCACTCTCGCGCGAGCTCGTGTATGGATTTGTCAGTCCGCTGCGGACCTCAACGCGCCGCACGGCAAAACCCGCGCACCCATTATGCCCATCGGGCAACGGGACGTAAGCGGCTGAGCGTCGGAATACGGTGGGGTATCGAAGCGGACGGCTGACGGAAACGCGCCGGGCCACGTGCGGGTCGGCGCGCCACGGTCAGTCGATGACCTTCTTTCCTTTATAGTAGCCGTCCGAGCTGACGTGGTGCCGGCGATGCGTTTCACCGGTGGTCGGCTCGATGGACAGGGTCGGCTTGCTGAGCGCGTCGTGGGAACGGCGCATGTCGCGTCTCGACCGGGTTTTTCTGTTCTGCTGGACCGCCATGTGGCCTCCGTGTTGTCGCCGGGCCGGTTAACCGGTTGGCGTTTTCTTCGTTGTCAGTTCCGCCAGCACGCTGAACGGATTGTCTTTTCCTTCGTTCCCGTCGGCACCCGCCTGCCGCTCACCCGACTCGGAACCGGATGCGGGCTCCGCGGGGTAGACGAGCTGTGGTGCCCGCTCGCAGGGATCCGTCGGGCACAACCGCTCCGGCAGCGCCAGGAGGATCTCGTCCTCGACGATCTCCACCAGGCTGATCTCCCGGCCGTCGGCGACAATGAGCGCCTCCGACCGTCCGCCCGACGGCGCCTGCGCATCCACCAGCCGGGCCGCATCGTCAGATCCGACGATGAGGCAGTCGAAATCGAATGCCAGGCGATACGGCAGCGCTTCCGCGCAGCCGTGACAGATCAGTCCAACCTCTCCGGAGACCTCGCCATGCACACGCACCAGTCCGTCTGCCGTCAGGCCGAACTGAAGGTCCACCGTCAGAGCACGACCCATTGCCGTGCGTCCGGCGTCGTCGACGATCAGATCTTCGAGGCGGGGCAGCTCGTCGAGCCCGATCTGCCGCGTAATCCGCGCCGCCTGCCTTGCCAGTTCCAGGTATGGCAGGGCCGCTTGGGGGCGGGTATTCATAGCGGGCGCCATCATAGGTACCCTGTCGGGCGCTGTAAAGAGCGTTCTGAGGTCTCTTCCGGACCCCGGTAATCGCTCTAACATGCTAATTCCCAAGCATTTTTACATCCACTAACAACGGTCAGGCAGACGATGCAACTGATTCTCGCCTCCTCCTCACGCTATCGCGCAGCCCTGCTCGAACGTCTCGGCCTGCCCTTCCGCTCGCGCTCGCCGGAGGTGGACGAAACGCCGCTGGACGGCGAAGCGCCCAGGGACCTGGTGGCCCGGCTGGCCGCGCTGAAGGCCGAGGCCGGTGCCAGGAACGCCACGGAGGCGCTGGTCATCGGCTCCGATCAGGTCGCCGAGCTGGACGGACGGATACTCGGCAAGCCGGGCACCGCCGAGCGTGCGCGGGCACAGCTCGCGGCGCTCTCCGGGCGGGAGGTGGTCTTCCATACAGGGCTGTGCCTGTTCGATACCCGGGACGGTTCCCGGCAGCTGGCGGTGGTGGACACCCCGGTGCGTTTCCGGCCGCTCACGGAGGACCAGATCCGCGACTACGTGGATCGTGAACGGCCCCTGGACTGCGCCGGCGCCTTCAAATCCGAAGGCCTCGGAATCGCGCTCTTCGATCGGCTGGGGGGCACGGATCCCAACGCGCTCATCGGCCTGCCGCTCATCGAGCTGTGCAGCATGCTGGCCAGGGCCGGCCTACCCGTCCTCGGACGCTGACTCGAACCGCCGCCAGGCGCTCAGAAAATCTGCCGGCACCGGCGACTCGATGACGCGGGGCTCGTGCTGCCACGGAATCTCGATGCGGCTCGCATGCAGGCACAATCGATGGATGCCGAGTGCCTGATCGGCGGCCAGCTCCTCCGGCGAGGCGTACTTCTCGTCACCGACGACGCTGTGCCCGGTCAGACGGCAGTGGACGCGTATCTGATGAGTACGGCCCGTGTGGAGCTGCGCGGTGAGCAGGGTTGCGGCCGTGGCGTGCGCGTCGACCCGGAAGGTGGTGAGGCTCGGTTTACCCGTGGCGTCGCCCCGCACCCGCCGCTCGCCGGAGCCGGTCAGATAGCGCGTCAGCGGTCTGTCCACGCGGATCAGGTCCTCCGGCCAGATGCCGTGGGCGATGACCCGATAGGTCTTGATCAGCTGCCCGGTCCGGATCAGCTCGTGCAGAGCGCGTAACGTGGAACGCCGCTTGGTCACGAGCAGGCAACCTGACGTGTCCCGATCCAACCGGTGTACCAGCTCCAGATCCGCGCCCGGCCGAAGCCGTCGAAGCGCTTCGATCACGCCGAAGGAGACACCGGAGCCGCCGTGAACGGCCATGCCCGCCGACTTGTCGAGGACCAGCAGGCGGTCGTCCTCGTAGCGCACGGCAGCGGCCACGGCTTCCAGCTGCGTCTGCCCGATGAAGGCCTGCGCGTCCGCCGGGGCCACTCGAACGGGCGGAATCCGCACCTGATCACCGGACTGCAGCCGGTAGGTGGGCTTGATCCGGCCGCCGTTCACCCGGACCTCCCCCTTGCGGATCATCTGATAGATCCGGCTTCTGGGTACTCCCTTGAGATGCCTGACGAGATAGTTGTCAATGCGTTGGCCGGCGGCCTCGTCGATCCGCACCTGCCGGGCTCTCGGCGCGCCGGGGCCCGGGCCATCTGCTTTCGGTGATTCCTGTCGGGTCAATGTCTGCGCCTGTGGACAACAAGGGTTTTTTTAAATGTTTGAAGCACTTAAGCCGGACTGCTAAGCTCTCGCCCGGCCGTGGCGCTCAGCGCCGGACGGACCGGACAGACCGACGTGGGACAGTCGGAAGATAGTCGGATCTATGCAGACGCACCCGGGCATTCCGGGGCCAAGCTTATCGAAACTGATCGAACATTGTCCCTCGCGGCCGGTCCATGGGCGGCCCAACAAGAGTAGCCGGAGGTGAATGCCTCCGGCAGTGAAAACGAACAACGAGTCACCAGGAAAGGCTGGTGCAAGACCAGATCAGGTCTCGAGCAGAGCAGGTTTCCGACTGTCATCAGGGAACGGACCACCGGTTGCGCCCATCAAGCCACCGGCACGTCATCTCGATCCGTTCAAGCAAGGTGATCGTCAACAGACCATCGTCGGCTGTCATCCCGCCGCATTCTGCTCGAGCCAGGGAACGGTTTGCGGACTCGGGCATTCGCCAGTGCAAGAACATCCAGGCTGCGTCGTCATCGAACATGAGAAGGTGACCGCAGCCGGAAAAGCGGTGCGTCACGCGCCCTCGGACCCCGGCAGCTGCCGGCAGACACCGCGGTGAACAGCACCGCGGTTCCAGGCGCGATGCTCGCATCCTGATTCGAGCCGCAGGCGGCCGGCTGGCCGGGCGCCCGCGAGTGCTTTCCGTCCGTACGCGCGCTCCGCGCGCTGCCTTCCCGTATCCGGTTGCACCTACCCGTCTGCACGGTGCTCGTCCCTGCCGCCGATCCGGCGGCCCGACAGGAACGACTCAATGAAAAGAATGCTCATCAATGCGACCCAGGTGGAAGAAGTCCGGGTCGCCCTCGTCGACGGCCAGAAGCTCTACGATCTGGACATCGAAAACGCCGGCCGCGAGCAGAAGAAGGCCAGCATCTACAAAGCCCGGATCACCCGGGTCGAACCCAGCCTGGAGGCCGCGTTCGTCGATTTCGGCGCGGACCGCCATGGCTTTCTGCCGCTGAAGGAAATTTCCCGAGACTACTTTCAGCAGAAGCCTTCCGAAGGCGGACGACTGAACATCGCCGAGCTGGTCAGTGAGGGCCAGGAACTGGTCGTGCAGGTCGAGAAGGAAGAGCGAGGCAACAAGGGCGCGGCGCTGACCACGTTCATCAGCCTGGCCGGTCGCTACATGGTGCTGATGCCGAACAACCCGCGGGCGGGCGGCATCTCGCGCCGCATCGAGGGTGAGGATCGGGATCAGCTTCGCGAGGCCATGAGCCAGCTCAACATCCCGCAGGGCATGGGCGTCATCATCCGCACGGCGGGTATCGGCCGCAGCAGCGAGGAGCTGCAGTGGGACCTCGACTACCTGCTGCAGGTCTGGGAAGCCATTTCCCAGGCGGAGAAAGGTCAGAAGGCACCGCAGCTGCTCTATCAGGAGAACAGCGTCATCCTCCGTGCCATCCGCGACAACCTGCGCAAGGACATCGGCGAGGTGCTGGTGGACGGGAAGAAGGCGTTCGAGGAGGCACGGACCTTCATCGAGCAGGTGATGCCGAGCTACCGGGACAAGGTGAAGTACTACACCGATTCCATCCCGCTGTTCAGCCGCTACCAGATCGAAAGCCAGATCGAAACCGCCTTTCAGCACACCGTGAAGCTGCCTTCGGGCGGCAGCATCGTCATCGATCCGACGGAAGCGCTGGTGTCCATCGACATCAACTCGGCCCGCGCCACCAAGGGGGCAGACATCGAGGAAACGGCGCTCAACACCAACCTGGAAGCCGCCGAGGAGATCGCCCGGCAGCTTCGCCTGCGCGACGTGGGCGGGCTGATCGTCATCGACTTCATCGACATGACCTCGGTGAAGAACCAGCGCGCCGTAGAGACCAAGATGCGCGAGGCGCTGGACGCGGATCGTGCCCGGGTGCAGCTCGGGCGCATTTCCCGGTTCGGGCTGATGGAGATGTCCCGGCAGCGTCTGCGCCCGTCGCTGGAGGAGCTCACCACCGAGATCTGTCCGCGCTGCAACGGCCAGGGTCGGATCCGCGATATCCGCTCACTCGCGCTGACCATCCTCCGGATCATGGAGGAAGAGGCATTGAAGGAGCGCAGCTCACTGGTGCGTGCCATGGTGCCCCTCAACGTCGCCTCCTACCTGCTCAACGAGAAGCGCGCGGACGTGGGCGAGATCGAGCGCCGCACGGGCACCCACGTGATCATCGTGCCGAACGTCAACCTCGAGACCCCGCACTTCGAGATCCAGCGCCTGCGTGACGACCACGTCAGCGAGGAAGGCGACGTGCCGAGCTACGAGCTCACCGAAACCCTGGCCGCGCCGGAAGAGGACGTGCGTCCGGCCACCCGTCAGGTCACGCCGGCGCAGACTGCCGTCGTGCAGGCCATCCAGCCTGCCACACCGCGACCGCCCAGTCGCGAGGAGCAGCCCGAGGCTGCCGCGGACTCTCAGGACGCCGGCCGGCAACGCCGTCCCGCGCCCGAGACCGCAGCCGCGACTGCGATTGCGACTGCGCCGACCCAACCGGGACTGCTGCGGCGTTTCGTCCGGTCGCTGTTCAGCGAGCAGCCGGCGGTAGAAGCACCGAAAGAACAGGAAAAAGAAGCAGACGCTGTGGCCCCCCGGCGTCCGCGCAAGGATGCAGACGAGGACCGCAAACAGAATCGCGAAGGGGGTCGAGGCCGCAAGCAGGACGCACGCAGCAGGAACGGCCGCAATGGCGAGCAGAGCGACCGTGGTCGTCGGGACGCCGACGGCCGCCGTGAGGGCCGGCGCGCGGAGGCTCCCGACCGGGAAGCGCGCAGGGATTCGCCGCGCAAGGAGAGAGAGGACGGGAAAAGAGGTGACACGGGCCGCCGGGGCAGTGCCCGCCGGGAGTCCGCGGAACAGAGCGAAACCCGGCCACCGCGTGCGCCTCGCAAGCGGGAAGAAGCGGAAGAGCAGACCGGCGCGCAGATGCCGGTGGCGGAAATGCCTGCCCCGGAATCGCGCGTGCCTTCGGATGAGGATCTGGCCCGCAGCAAGCGGCGTCCCAGACGGGATCGCGCCGCCGTCGAGCAGCGGGTGGCGGAGACTCCGGCGTCCGCAGAGGCCCGGGCAGACTCCGCTGCTGGTGGCGGAGCGGCAATCCCGGCCGCTGCGGCTGTGCAGGCTGCGACCGAGCAGAAGCAGCCCGACGTGGCGGAAACTGGATCCGACCGGGAAACCGCGGAAACCGGTGGCCGTCGCGCCGCCAACGATCCTCGGCAACGCGGAGCGAGAACCTCTGCTCGCCCCGAACCCGAGTCGCGACCGGCTGACAGCGTCGCCGAGGCGTCCGCGGCCGAAACGCCCGTAGCCGAAGCGCCCGTGGCCGAAGCAGCGGTAGCCGAAGCGCCCTCAGCGGAACCGGCCGCAACCGAAAAGGCCGTGGTGACAGCTGAAAAGGCGACCACCCCCGAGCCCGAGGTCACGCCGGAGCGCGCCAAAGCCCCGGTGGCTGCCGAGGCGCCGACTCGGACCGATGCCGCGCCGGTGGAGGAAACACCGGCCGATACGTCCCGGGCATCGAACGATCCCCGGGAAGTCCGCCGACGTCAGCGGGAAGCCAAGCTGCAGCAGGAGGGCGTCATCCCCCGCTAGCGCGCGTCAGCAGCCGATGGTGTCCGGTTCCAGCTCGAGCCGGACACCGAATCGGGCGGCGACCGACGCCCGGATGGTTGCCGCCACCGCCAGCACCTCGGACGCGGGACGCCTGCCCGGATTGGTCAGCACCAGCGGTTGCCGGTGCCAGATGCGAACCGCTGCCTCGGCGTTCGCCCATGGCGCCAGCTCACCGGTCTCGTCGTGCCGACAGCGGTCGATCAGCTGAGCCGCTGCCAGCTTGACGCCGTCCGGGGCCGGATAGGTCTTCAGGTCCGCAATCTTCGCGCTCAGGCGCGCCGCCGTTTCTTCGTCGACCACGGGGTTCTTGAAGAAGCTGCCCGCATTCGGAATACGGCGCGGATCCGGAAGCTTGCGGCGCCGGATCCGGATCACCGCCTCGGCCACGTCCACCGGCCGGACGTTCACCCGACCCATCCGTTCGAGCTCTTCAGCCACGTCCGGATAGCTGGTGATCACCGACACCGGCACCGGGTCCAGCGCCAGCGTCACCTCGGCGATGACGAACCGGCCCGGCTCGGTCTTGAACAGGCTCGTGCGATAGCCGAACTGGCACTCCGCCGGGCTCATGCGCCGCAGACGACCGCTGCCGACCTCCAGCGCCTGCAGCCCGAGCAGGCGGGTATCGAGCTCGACGCCGTAAGCACCGATGTTCTGCACCGGCGCCGCGCCGACGCTGCCCGGAATCAGGGCCAGATTTTCCAGACCGGACAGGCCACGGCCGAGGCACCAGCGCACCAGACCGTGCCAGTTCTCGCCGGCGGCAGCGGTCACCTCTACCAGGCCGTTGCGCCGCTCGGCCCCGATTCCGCGATTGCGGATCAGGAAGACGGGACAATCGATGTGCGCACCGAGCACCACGTTGCTGCCGCCGCCGAGCACGACGACGGGTCCCTGTCGCGCGCTGTCGGCCACTGCCCCGAAGTCGTCGACCGATCCGATCGTGTGCACGACCGCGGCTTCGGAACCCACCGCCAGCGTGTTCAGCCGGGTCAGATCGGTCTTCGGCCCGGTGCTCATGTCGGTCCTCATGTCGGCCTCATTTTCGGTCAGGCAGGCTCCGGAAAGAGAGGTTGACCCGCTCACCGATCGGCCGCCGGGTGGCGGGCAGCGCATGCGGCAGGAAACGGTCCATGAGCAGCAACGAACCGGGCTCGAGATCCAGCCGGACGCTGGGCCGCTCCCGGTCCGGGCGCAGCAGAAAGCGCCGCTCTGCCCCGAGGCTGATCGACGCGACGGTTCGATGTGTCATGGGCTCGTCGTCACGGTGCCAGCCCATGCGATCGGCACCGGAGCGATAACGGTTGAGCAGCAGGAAGTTGAAGCGCACGCCGGTCTCCAGTGCCAGGCGTTCGCGAAGCCGGTGCAGGCATCCGGGCCAGCCCTCGCTGGGATGGTCCTGCCCGGCGTAGCGGTAGCAGAGGCCGGCATCGCCACACCAGCTCACCAGGCGTGGTACGACGTGTGATCGTCCGAACAGGCGGATCGGATCGCGGTGCCAGGGCATCTCTGCCAGCAGCCAGCGCAGCAGCTCGCCCGCCTCGTCAGCCCGTAGGAAGTTGGGTACATAGTGCCAGCCACCTGGTGCGGAGTGCCAGCCACCCGGTGCGGAACGCCCGCCAGCGGACGCGGTGCACCCGGCTTCCGCTATACTCGCCGGCTTCGTCGGGTGGGGGATACGTTCCAACACGTCGCACCCGGGCATGTCACGTTCGATGGGAGTAATACTGTGGATCTCAGCAACAAGGTAGCCGTCATCACCGGAGGCGCCTCCGGGCTCGGCCGGGCAACCGCCGAAATGGTAATCAACCAGGGTGGCAAAGTCGCCCTGTTCGACCTGAACGAAGCGCTCGTCAAGGCGACGGCGGCAGAGCTCGGCCCGTCTGCTGCGCCGTTCGTGGTCAACGTCACCGAGGAGGAGTCCGTCCAGAACGGCGTCAACGGCGCGATGGAGACCTTTGGAGCCATCCACGTCAACGTGAACTGCGCCGGTATCGGCGCCGCTTCCCGCACGCTGGGCAAGGACGGCGCCATGCCGCTGAAGATGTTCAACTTCGTGATCCAGGTGAACCTGGTCGGCACGTTCAACACGCTGCGGCTGTGCGCGGAGCAGATGCAGCACAACACGCCCGGACCGGACGACGAACGGGGCGTCATCATCAACACCGCCTCCGTCGCCGCCTTTGACGGGCAGATCGGTCAGGCAGCCTACTCGGCGAGCAAGGCCGGCGTTGCCGGCATGACTCTGCCCGTGGCCCGGGATCTGGCACGTTCCGGCATCCGAGTGTGCACGATCGCCCCGGGTATCTTCGAAACGCCCATGATGGCCGGCGCCCCCGACCGGGTCAGGGACCCGCTGATCGAGATGGTTCAGTTCCCGAAGCGGCTGGGCAACGCACCGGAATACGCGCAGCTCGCCCGGCACATCATAGAGAACGGCTATCTGAACGGCGAAACGATCCGCCTCGACGGCGGTATCCGGATGGCGCCGAAGTAAGGCGCTGTCAGCGCAGCAGCGCCCTCACCCGCGCGAGGTCCTCAGGGGTGTCCACCCCGCCCGGGACCGGCTCGCAGGCCTCGAGCACCAGCATGTCCATGGCATTCTCGAGCAGCCGGAGCTGCTCGAGCTTCTCGAGCTGCTCGAGGGTCCCGGGGGGCAGGCGGACGAACCGGTCGAGCGCCCGTACCCGGTAGGCGTAGACGCCGACGTGACGCCACCAGCGGCCCTCGGCCGGCAACCCGCCCGAAGGCGCCTCCAAGCCGTCTCGCCGGTAAGGAATCGGCGATCGGGAAAAATACAGTGCCCGGCCGTCCGCGGCCCGCACCACCTTCACCACGTTGGGGTTGTCGAGATCGGCGCGACGTGCAATCGGCTCGCAGAGCGTGGCACTGGCTACCGCCGTATCAGCGTTCATCGCCGCGGCCAGCTGATCCAGCACCGCGGGCGGGATCAGCGGCTCGTCCCCCTGAACGTTGAGGACGACGTCGTCTTCCGGCCATCCTGCCGCACCGACCACCTCCATCACCCGGTCGGAGCCGGACGGATGGTCGCGACGGGTCATCACGGCCTGGAAACCGGCACGCCCGACCGCCTCCACCACCCGTGCATCGTCCGTGGCCACCACCAGCTCCCGGGCGCCGGAGCGGGCAACCGCCTCGGCGACCCGGACGATCATCGGCCGGCCGTGGATGTCCGCCAGCGGCTTTCCCGGCAGGCGTTCCGAGCCAAAGCGGGCAGGAATGACGACGCGATAGGTCACGGGGTGCGGATTCCGTGCAGAGCGAGCAGCGCGCTGAGCTTGTCCGTACCCGGCTCGCCCTCCGGACCGGTCAGCCGGGCGCCCACCTCCAGAAACCAGACGTTGTCCGGGATGTTCTCCAGATCACGCACCTTGGTGGCGTCCTTTTCCGTGCAGACGACAGGCCAGCCGTTGTCGAACTCGAGCTCGCCCCCCGAAAACCGGTGATGGTCAGGATAGGCATTCAGAAGCGGCTGCAGTCCCAGCTCCTTGAGCGTCTGCAGAAACCGTCCCGGATTGCCGATCCCGGCGACGGCGTTCACGTTGACGAACCTGTCGACAAACGCGTCGATGGACAGATCGGGCGCCGACCCGAGGCCTACGAAACGCAGCGGCTCCACCGTCATCAGCCATTCCCCGGGAACCGTGCCGGACCGCCTGCCGGAGCTGACCACCCAGTCCACCTCGTCCAGACGTTCCGCCGGCTCGCGCAGCGGCCCGGCAGGCAACAGCCGGCGGTTACCGAGGCCGCGGTGGCCGTCGATCAGCGCCACCTCGACGTCCCGCGCCAGCGCGTAGTGCTGCAGGCCGTCGTCTGCCACGACAAGGTCGCAGACGTGGGATTCGAGCAGCGTCTGAACCGCCCTCACCCGGTCCCGGCAGATCACTACCGGCACACCGGTTCTGGCCGCGAGCATCGGGGCCTCGTCCCCCACCGACTCCGCGCTGCTGTTGGCGCGGACCTCCACCGGATCCGAGTTGTCGGCGCCGCCGTGACCCCGGGAGACGATGCCCGGCCGGAATCCCAGCGCGGAAAGCGCCCGAACCAGCCAGATCACGAACGGCGTCTTGCCCGTGCCGCCGGCAGCGATATTGCCGACCACGATGACGGGAACGTCCGGCCGCCACGGCGACGACGCGCCCGTCAGGTAGTTGAGACGGCGACGACGCGCAATGCTGCCGTAGATCCAGCTCAGCGGGGCAAGCAGCACCAGCCACCCGGATTGCGCGTACCAGGCATTCACCAGCGGCGAGAGCCTGCGCTCCACCGCGGGCAGCGCCGGTGCGGTGCGCACTCCCTGCCGGGGCTCACCGCGGCTTCGCGCGCGGCCTGCCGGTGCGACCCCGTTGTTGCCCGTCTCCTCGAACTGGGCGTTGTAGAGCTCCGCGTACACCCCACCATTGGCGAGCAGCGCCGAGTGCCGGCCGGACTCCACGATCCGGCCGTCCTGCATCACCAGGATCACGTCGGCGTTCTCGATGGTGGACAGACGGTGCGCGATCACCAGCGTCGTCCGGCCGCGCATCACCTCCTCCAGCGCCGCCTGAATGTGCCGCTCGGCGGTGGTGTCGAGCGCGGAGGTGGCTTCGTCCAGGATGAGTACCGGTGCGTTCTTCAGCAATGCCCGGGCGATGGCCACCCGCTGGCGCTGACCGCCGGACAGCAGAACACCGTCATCGCCCACCAGCGTGTCGAGTCCGTTCGGCAGCTCGTTGATAAACACGTCGGCGTGCGCGCGGGCGATCGCGTCCTGCATTGCGTCGTCGGAGGCATCCGCCAGGGACCCATAGGCGATATTGTCCGCCAGGGTGCCGTTGAACAGCGTCACCTGCTGTGTGACCAGCGCGATCTGCCGACGCAGGGCGTCCAGCCGGTAGTCGCGCAGCGGCTGGCCGTCGAGCAGGATCTCGCCGCTGTCCGGCTCGTAGAATCTGGGGATCAGGCTCGCCAGGGTCGACTTGCCGCTGCCGGATTTGCCCACCAGCGCCACGGTCTGACCCGGCTCGATCACCAGATTCAGATCCTTGAGCACGGGGCCCGATCCGCTCGCGTAGCCGAAGTTCACGTTCCGGAATTCGAGGCGTCCCTGCACCCGGTCCACTTCGAAGGTGCCCGTGTCCGTCTCCCGGGCCTCGTCGAGCTGGCTGAAGATGTCTTCCGCGGCGGCAAGACCGCGCTGCAGCCGTGCGTTCACCTCGGTCAGCTTGCGCAGGGGTCGCGCCATCAGGCCGGCGAGCCCCAGGAAGGTGACGATCTCTCCCGTCGTCAGCTCGCCGCCGACCTCGGGTCGGAACAGCACCGCGATGAGCACCGAGAGCGCCACGGCGACGAAGATCTGGATGACCTGGGTGCTCACCACCTTGGTGGCCACCATCTTCAGATTCTGGCGCTGGTTGTAGAGGCTCGAGCGGTTGAAGCGATCGCGCTCGTAGGATTCGCCACCGAAGATGCGCACCACGCGATAGCCGGACACGGCTTCGGAAGCCACATGGGTCACATCGCCCATGGAGTTCTGGATGCGGCGGCTGATCCGCCGGAAACGCCGACTCGCCCAGCCCACGATCAGCGCGATCACGGGCGCAGTGACCACGAAGATGAGCGTCAGCTTCCAGCTCATGTAGAGCATGACGGAGACGTAGACGAGCAGCTTGCCGCCGTCCTGGACCACCGTCTGCAGCGCATCGGTGGCCGTGCTGCGCAGCTGGGTGACGTTGTAGGTGATCCGGGAGACCAGATGTCCCTGGCTGCTCGCATCGAAGAAGCGGCTCGGGAGATAGAGCAGCTGCTCGAAGAGCTCGGAACGGATGACGTGGACGACGGAAAAGGAGATGCGGCTGAGCAGAATCTCGCCCGCGATTTCCCCGAATCCCCTGGCGAACGCCGCGAAGAGCATGAACAGAGGAATGCTGATGGACGTGGCCGGCCAGCTGTCGATGAGGTCGCCGAACATCTTCGCGAAGTAGGCTTCCGCGGCACTGCCCATCTGAAAGCCGATGACGCCCAGCAGGAAGGCGAACCAGTGCGGTTTGACGTAGCCCAGCAGCCGCCGGTATGTCCCCCAGTCACTGGATGCGGTTCGCGGCGGCAACTCCGCCGCGGAACCGGGCTCCGCGTCTTCCGTCGGAACGGCAGGCTCCGGAGCGTTCGAGGTTCGGGCTTCGCTCACTCTTCCGACGGTTGCTGAGTGGTGATGCTGATGCGGGTCAGTCCCACCTTCCCGGCCGCATCCATCGCCCGCACCACGCTCTGATGAGAGGCGTGAGCATCGGCGGTGATGATGAGCCGCGAACCGACACCGGCGCCCGCCTCGATGGACGCCTCCAGCGCCCGAACCAGCGTCCCGATGTCGTTGTTGACCAGCAGCCGGTCATTCACCGCATAGTCGCCGATCCGGTCGACGGTGATCTCGATGATGTCGTCCTCGATCTCCTGCAGCTCACCGGCCGCTTCCGGCAGGTCGATCTTGAGCTGTGTCTCACGGATGAAGGTCGTGGAGACCATGAAGAAGATGAGCAGCAGGAACACCACGTCGATGAGCGGCGTCAGCTCCACGGTCGCCTCGTGACGCCCTCGCCTCGCGAACTTCACAGCCGCGGTTCCTCGTGGCGGTCACCCTGGAGGATCTCCACCAGCTTGCCCGCCTCCTGCTCCATGGTGACGACCAGCTCGTCGATCCGCCGCAGGAAGTAGCGATGGAACATGAGCGCGGGAATGGCCACGGAGAGACCCGCCGCCGTGGTGATCAGCGCCTGGGAGATACCACCGGCGAGCACGTTGGCGTTGCCCGCCCCTTCCAGCATGAGGGCCGAGAAGACCTTGATCATGCCCACCACCGTGCCGAGCAGCCCGAGCAGCGGCGAGATGGAGGCGATGATGCCGAGCGAGGTGAGATAGCGTTCCATGTCGTGGCAGACCTGGCTGGCCGCCTCCTCCATGGCCTCCTTCATGACCTCCCGACCGCGCTTGGCATTCGCCACACCTGCCGCCAGCACCTGACCCAGCGGGCTGTTGGCGCGCAGCTCGCGGAGCTTCTGCGCATCGAGATCCTCGGTCTTGATCGCGCTCCAGATCTGCGAAAGCAGGCTCCTGGGCACGATGCGCGACCGCTGCAGGGTCCAGAGCCGCTCTACACAGATCGCTGCCGCAACGATGCTGCAGAGCAGGATCGGCACCATGAGCCAGCCACCGGATTGAACGATCTCAAGCACGCATCACCTCCAACTGGGACCTATCTTCAGGAAACGGTCTCGACCCGCTACAGGGTCCTTCTGCCCCTTACCTGGAGCAGCTCACCAGGAGCAGCCGCGTCCTTTCACCAGGAGCAGCCGCGGGCGCTGATCGGCCACCGCGCGTGCACTTTATCACCGTTGTGCACCCAGAAAGCATCGTGCAGGTTCACCGTCGGATCGCAGTGCGGCGTGACGAATCGCTGCACGCTGCCGAGCGTCGGCTGCTGGGTGCCCGCACCGAAGATCAGCACGCCATGCTCGTCTCCTGCGAACCGGTACCGGCTGCCGGCCAGGTCCAGCGGCTCCGGTGGTACGGTATCGGAGGCGAATGCCTTGAACCCGCCGTCCACCGTCACCGACTTGCCGGGGAGCGGCTGGCTGATCGCCGTGGTCGCCAGGGTGAGCGAGACCTCGAAGTCGTCGAAACGCTCGCTGTCACGACCCCCGATCAGCAGGTACTCCTGGTCCATGAAGACGTAGCTGCCCACCTGCAGATCGGTGACCACGGGCACCTCGCAGTCGATGTTGAACGTCCCGGTGCCGCAGCCGGTGACCACAGCGCAGGGGAATCCTGCCGTCTCGAGGCGCGAGACGCGTTCGGCGATGCGCTCCCACAGCGCCAGCGACCGGCTGCGCCGTTCTTGGAACCCGGCAACATGCATGAGGTGACCGGCGTAATGCTGCACGCCGCGGAACGTGAGCCCGGGCGTGTTTTCGATCTGCTCCGCCAGGGCGAGCATGAGGTCGTCCGAGCGGGTTCCGGTGCGCCCCATCTCCTCGTCCAGGTCGATGAGCACGCCGAGCTCGCCACCGGCGCTCACCGCCTCACCGAGCAGCGAGACACCGAGCGTCGAGTCCACGACCACGTCCAGCTGGCCGAGATTCGTCAGGTCGGCGGCGATCTCCGCCTTGCCGGGCGAGGCGACCGCCGAGGTGACCAGCACCCGGTCGACCCCCGCATGCATGAGGACGGCCGCTTCCGAGATCTTCGCCGCGCAGATGCCCACCGCGCCCGCTGCCAGCTGACGACGGGCGATCTCCGGGCACTTGTGGGTCTTGGCATGCGGCCGGAAGCCCTTGCCCTGACCGCCGAGGAAGGTCGCCATCTTGGCGATGTTGCGCATGAGGGCCGCCTCGTCGAGCAGCAGCGCGGGCGTGGGCAACGCGCCGATGTCGACTCCGGCAGGAAGAGGCACCGGCTCGTGAGGCCGGGCGAGCAGCTCGTCGAGCACCGTCTGATAAGCGGCTGCGCTCACTTGCCGTACTTCAGCTGATAGAAGAAGTTCGTCGCCTCCACAAAGCCCTCCACGGAACCACAGTCGAAGCGCCGGCCGGCGAACCGGTAGGCGATGACGCAGCCCTGCCTGGCCTGAGTGAGCAGCGCATCCGTGATCTGCAGCTCGCCGTTCTTGCCCGGCTCGGTGTTCTCGAGAATCTCGAAGATGTCAGGCGTGAGGATGTAGCGGCCGATGATGGCCAGGTTGCTCGGCGCGGTGCCTTTCGGCGGCTTCTCCACCATGTCGGTCACCCGGATCAGGTTATCCGAAAGCGCTTCGCCGGCGATCACGCCGTATTTGTGGGCCTCGTCCTCCGGCACCTCCTCCACGGCGACGATGCTGCAGCGGAACTGTCGGTAGAGGCCGACCATCTGCTGCAGCACGCCGGGACCGCGGCCGTCGTCCGTGCCCAGGCAGAGGTCGTCCGCCAGGACCACACCGAAGGGCTCGTCGCCGATCACCGTGCGACCCTTGAGAATCGCATCGCCCAGTCCGCGCATGTGAATCTGACGGGTGTAGGAGAAGCTGCAGCGCTCGATGAGCTCGCGGATGCCGGCGAGCTGACGCTCCTTGCCCGTGCCGGCGATCTGGTGCTCGAGCTCATAGCTCATGTCGAAGTGGTCCTCGATGGCCCGCTTTCCCCGGCCGGTGACGAAGCCGATGTCGGTGAGCCCCGCGGCAAACGCCTCTTCCACGCCATACTGAACAAGCGGCTTGTCAAGTATTGGCAGGACCTCCTTGGGCATGGCTTTCGTGGCCGGCAGAAACCGGGTGCCGTAGCCGGCGACGGGAAACAGGCATTTCTTGATCATGATGTGTCGGTGAACGTTCCGTGTGTGGCGATTCCCTGGGCTCGGGCGTTGCTGCGCGACACCCGAGGAAAACTCTCTATCTCGATGAAATGATGTGGGAAATTTGCGCGAAGTTCAGTGCGCAGGGTTCAAAGTCCGCAAATTGAACACTTTTCACAGGCCCTGAACAACCCGCGCCGGGATGCCCGCCGGGACGACGCCCCGGAGCCGGCTCAGTGCGGCCGGTCGGCCTGATCGTCGAGGTAGGCTTTCAGGGCCTGACAGATGGCCAGGCCGATACGGGTTTCTTCCGGTGAGTGATCAGGCAGGCGGCGGATGCGCCGGGAGAGCTGCCTGGCCATGAGCAGATGCGGATTGACGAACGTCCGCCGCTTCAGGACGGCTGGCGATGCCGGCGCCTGCGGCTTTCCCGACAGCTCCGGCGGCGTTTCGACGAGCGCCTGCGGCGTTTCGAATAGAGCCTGCGGCGTTTCGAATAGAGCCTGCGGCGTTTCAAATAGCGCCTGCGGCGTTTCAAATAAAGCCAGCTGTTGCGTCGAGCGGTCTTGCGGTTGCAGGTCCGAAGTCATATCCGCACTCTAGTCGATACTGTATATATATACAATAGTCTCTCTCCCGGCCGGCCCGCCACCCTCAGGCGGCTCTGGCCGACTGGAAGGCGAAGCCGCCGTCGGTCAGGGTGATCTGCACGGTGCTGCCCGGCGGGAAGTCTCCGGCCAGAATCCGCTGCGCCAGCGGATTCTCGATGCGCTTCTGAATCACCCGCTTGAGCGGCCGCGCCCCGTAGACCGGGTCGTAGCCCTCTTCCACCAGCGTATCGATCGCCTCCGCCGTCAGCTCGACGTCGATGTCCTGGTCCGCCAGCCGCGCCCGCAGGACGTCGAACTGGATCGAGGCGATGGCGCCTACCTGCTCCCGGGTCAGCGGCTGGAAAACCACGATGTCGTCGACCCGGTTGATGAACTCCGGGCGGAAGTGCTGCTGCACCTCCCCCATCACCGTCTGCTTGATCCGGTCCGTCTGGCCCGACTCGGTGAGCGCCTGAATGGCCTGGGAGCCGATGTTGGACGTCATCACCAGCACGGTGTTGCGGAAGTCCACCGTCCGGCCGTGACCGTCCGTCAGGCGACCGTCGTCGAGCACCTGCAGCAGGATGTTGAACACGTCCGGATGGGCCTTCTCGATCTCGTCCAGCAGGATGAGCGAATACGGCCGGCGTCGGACCTTCTCCGTCAGGTAACCGCCCTCCTCGTATCCCACGTATCCGGGAGGTGCGCCGATGAGGCGCGCCACGGAGTGCTTCTCCATGAACTCCGACATGTCCACACGGAGCATGGCCTCCTCCGAATCGAACAGCACCTGGGCGAGCGCCTTGCAGAGCTCGGTCTTGCCGACGCCGGTGGGGCCGAGAAACATGAAGGAGCCGTTGGGGCGGTTCGGATCCGACAGGCCCGCCCGGGACCGGCGGACGGCGTCGGCCACGGTGCGGACCGCCTCGTCCTGGCCCACCACCCGCTTGTGGAGCTCGTCTTCGAGAAGCAGCAGCTTTTCCCGCTCGCCCTCGAGCAGCTTCGAAATCGGAATACCCGTCCACTTGCTCACCACCTCGGCCACCTCGTCCTCGGTGACGTTGCTGCGCAGCAGATGGCGCGTCGCTTCCTGCCCGTCCGCGGAGGCCGCGGCCAGCTGCTTTTCGAGCTCCGGAATGCGCCCGTACTGCAGCTCGGACATGCGTGTCAGGTCGCCGGCACGGCGCGCGTTCTCGAACTCGCCCCTGGCCGCATCCAGCTCTTCCTTCAGCTCCTGGGCACCACGGAGCGTTGCCTTTTCCGCCTTCCAGATCTCCTCGAGGTCCGCGTATTCCTTCTCCAGGTTGGCAATGGAGCCGTTGAGGTCCGCGAGGCGCTTCTTGCTCGCCTCGTCGGACTCGTGCTTCAGGGCTTCGGCCTCCATCTTGAACTGGATCAGCCGTCGCTCGAGCCGGTCCATGGCTTCGGGCTTGGAGTCCATCTCCATGCGGATACGGCTGGCCGCCTCGTCGATGAGGTCGATGGCCTTGTCCGGGAGCTGCCGATCGGTGATGTAACGGTGGGACAGACGGGCCGCCGCGACGATGGCCGGGTCCGTGATGTCCACACCGTGATGCAGCTCGTAGCGTTCCTTGAGGCCCCGCAGGATCGCGATGGAGTCCTCGACGCTCGGCTCGTCCACCTGCACCTTCTGGAAGCGGCGTTCGAGCGCGGCGTCCTTTTCGATGTACTGACGGTACTCGTCGAGCGTCGTGGCACCCACGCAGTGCAGCTCGCCTCTCGCCAGCGCGGGCTTCAGCATGTTACCGGCATCCATGGCGCCTTCGGCCTTGCCGGCGCCGACCATGGTGTGCAGCTCGTCGACGAACAGAATGACGTTGCCTTCCTGCTTGGCCAGCTCGTTGAGCACCGCCTTCAGGCGTTCCTCGAACTCGCCGCGGAACTTGGCGCCGGCGATCAGCGCCCCCATGTCCAGGGCCAGGATCCGCTTGTTCTTGAGCCCTTCCGGCACCTCGCCGTTGAGTATCCGCTGGGCGAGCCCTTCGACGATGGCCGTCTTGCCCACCCCCGGCTCGCCGATGAGCACCGGGTTGTTCTTGGTGCGCCGCTGCAGCACCTGGATCGTGCGGCGGATCTCGTCGTCCCGGCCGATCACCGGATCGAGCTTGCCCTGCTCTGCCCGCTCGGTGAGGTCCACCGTGTATTTGGAGAGCGCCTCCCGGGCATCCTCCGCGTTCGGATCGTTGACCGTTTCGCCGCCTCTCGACATGTTCATCGCCTCCTGGAGGGATTGCTCGTTCACACCGCTGGCCCTGAGCAGGCCACCGACCGTCGGGTCGCCGAACATCGCCAGCAGCACCTGCTCCGAGGACAGGTAGCTGTCACCGGACTTCTGCGCGTTGCGGTCCGCCAGATTCAGCACCCGGACGAAGGCCTGCGAAGGCGCGATCTCTCCGGTGGGCGTGCTCAGGGTCGCCAGCCGCTCCAGGGCCGTCTCGACGGCACCGCGCAGCGCGGGCAGGTCGGCACCCGCCCTGTCCAGCAGGGACGCCACCGCCCCCGGTTTCTGTTCCAGCATGACGGCGAACAGGTGCACCGGCTCCAGCGCCGTGTGATCCCGTCCGATGGCCAGGGATTGGGCGTCACCCAGCGCTTCCTGCAGGCGGCTGGTCATCTTGTCCGGTCGCATCGTGCCTCTCGTAAGCTGATTGACGGTTGCTACAATGTGGGCGTTTACCCAGAATTCAACGCAGATTTGCCCGCCCGATGCCGTCTTCCGGTTCAAAATGCCGTCTTCCGGTGTAAAAGGCAGGTAAGGGAATCCACGTACAAGCAGCCGGAACGATGGAAAGAAGAGAGCACCCCCGCATCCAGCTCCCCCTGCTGGTGGAGCTGCAGCATCCGTCCACCGGTCGCCGCAACTGCGTGGCCCGGGACGTCTCCGAGGGCGGCGTGTTCGTGCAGATCGCCGACGTCCCCCTGAAGACCGGCGCCAAGATCAAGCTCACCGTGCGCAACGCCAACACCGTGGATACGCAGCCCACCCCGACGGTGGACATGGAGGTCGTCCGGATCGAGGACGAGGGTCTGGGGTGCCGGTTCGTCAACCGCACCAGCCGCCACCTCTGGGAGAGCGTACAGCGTCTGCGCGCCGAGCTGGCGGTGGGCCAGGACTACTTCCAGCTCCACGTCTGCGCTGCCTGCCTTAACGAGATGGGCCGGCTGCTCATCGTTCAGCAGAACGGGCGCTGGACGTTTCCGGGCGCCTATCTGAAGGTCGGCGACGACTGGCGCGAGCGCCTCTCGCAGATGCTCTCGCAGCGTTTCTCGCTGGTGGTGAAACCGGCGGAGATCCGGCTGCTGACGCTGGAGACGGAAGCCAACGCCGATATTCCGGAAGCGGCGGTGGCCAAGCTCTTCACCGTCGTGCGCACCGACGCGAGCGGCTTTGCCTTCAAACCGGGAGAGCGCTACAAAGCCAGTCGCTGGCTGCAGAATCCGCGCATGGTGGACGAGCTCACCTTCACCGATGACCTCACCCGACGGCTCGCGGGCGACGCGTTCCGCTGGCTTCGCGACCAGGAGGCCAATGGATGATCCACTGCGAGTTCGACGACCGGGACACCTCGGCCCGCATCGTCCTGCGGCCGAACCATTCCTGGACCTGGCGCGCAAACGTCTACCTGATCCTCTCGCTCATGGCCGTCTCGCTCACCATGGCGGCCGTGTTCACCGGCAGAGGGTTCTGGGTGATCCTGCCGTTTACGGTGCTGGAGATCGGCGTGCTCACGGCCTGCCTCTACTACTGCGTGCGGCGCACGCACACCACCGAGGTCCTGAGACTCGACCGCAACCGGCTGATCTTCGAACGCGGCATCCGCCGTCCGGCGCTGCGACTGGAGCTGGAGCGCTACTTCACGCGCTTTTTCGTCCGTCCGGCCCGGCATCCCTGGTACCGGAAGCGGATCGAGCTCACCTGCCGCGACCGGGCGCTCGAGGTGGGCCAGTTTCTGTCCGACGAGGAAAAGGACGAGCTGGTCAGGAACCTCCGGCAGATCATCCACCGTCTCGACACCGCGCCGCCGCTCACGGCCTGACGACCGCGTCCGACCAGGTGCGGTGCCAGTAGGCTCCGAAGCGCGAACGCTCGCGGACGACCCTGTCGGGCCGGCTGCTTTCCCAGCGCAGAGCCCCCTCCCGTCCGGTGACATGGACCCGCACCGCCTCGTATCGGGCGAGCACATCCGGGTGCGGATGACCGTAGCGGCTGCGACGGTCCGTGCTGATGAACACGATGCGCGGTGCGAAGCCGCGCACGAAGGCGGCGGACGACGACGTGGCGCTGCCGTGGTGCGGCGCGAAAGCCAGATCGACGGGGCTCTTCGGCAGCCGCCGCTCGACGCGTGCCGACACGTCGCCGGCGATCAGCACCCGACCGCCGGCAGCTTCCACTCGCAGCACGCAGGAGCCATCGTTGTCTGAGCCCGGAAAGTTTGCCGGCGGGTGCAGAAACTCGAAACGCACCCCGTCCCACAACCACTGAATCCCCTGTCGGCAGGGTTGCCGCAGGTTTCGACCCCAGTGATCGTCGGGCAGCGGAAAGGACGTCCAGAGCCGTGCTGGTGCCAGCAGCCGGTGGACGCTGGCCGCGCCGCCGGTGTGATCGACGTCGTCGTGACTCAACACCATGGCGTCCAGTCCCGGGCGACGCGAACGCCTCAGAAATGGCACGACCACGGCTTCTCCCAGATCGAAGCCGGAGGGATAGCGCGCGCCGGTGTCGTAGAGCAGTCGATGATGCCGCGTCTGCAGGACGATGGCGCTCCCCTGCCCCACGTCGAGCGCCGTCACCCGCAGCTCGCCCGGCGATGGCGTGTCCGCATCCGGCCTGAGCACGACCCACCACAGCGCGATCAGCATCACGGCGGCGACCCGGCGCGGCGCGCCGCCGAGCAGCAGCACCGTCCCCGCCAGGACGAGCCACTCCCCGAATCCCGCCACGCCCATGGGCAGCGCATCGATCCCGGCACCGAGCGCGGCGCCATCGAGCAGCCAGCCCAGCACCTGGTCCGTCCATCCCAGCAGCCAATCCGCGAGCTCGGGGCACAGAAACAGCAGCGGCGCGCTGAGCAGAATGGCGGGCAGGACGACGAGGGTCACCGTGGGTACCGCAATGGCGTTCACCAGCGGCGCGCCCGCCGGCACCGCCGCCTGGTCCATGGCGAGCAGCGGCGACAGCGCGACGAGCAGCACCAGCTGCACCGCGAGGAGTTGACGCAGGGGGTTGAGCAACCGTCCCACCCCGTTCCGTTGCCGGCCGTCGATCCGCGGCTCGAAATAGACCACCAGGGAGATGACGGCGGCGAAGGACAGCCAGAATCCCTGCTGGTGCACCACCAGCGGGTTGGCGATCACGATGGCGGCCAGTGCCAGCGCCAGTATCCGTCTCGGGCTGACGCTGCGGCCCGCGGACATCCCGACCAGCACCGCGGTGCTCATCAGCCACGCCCGCAGCGCCGGTACCCCCATGCCCGCGAGCCACACGTACGCCCCGCTGCCCGCCACGGCGAGGACCGAGGCCACCCGACGACTGCCTATCTGCACCAGCAGCAGCGGCGACAGACGTGCCAGGGCGCGTCCCAGCTGAAACAGGATCCCGGCGATCATGCCGACGTGCAGCCCGGACACCACCAGCAGGTGCACCGTGCCGCTGTCCCGGAGCAGCTGCCAGTGGCGGGCGCTGATCCGTGAATCGTCTCCGACCATGAGCGCCAGGATGAACGGACCGTGCTCGAGGTGGCGCGCCTCGATCGCCCCCCGCACCCATTCCCGCAACTCCGGGAGAAGCGCCCGAGGGGAAGGGGTCGGGGCCGTGCGCACACCGGTCTTGACGTAGCCCGTACCTCCGAGCCCCTCACCCAGAAGCCAGCGTTCGTAGTCGAAGCCCGCGCCGTTCCGATAGCCCCAGGGCGGTTTCAACCGGCCCTGCACCCGCCAGTGCTGCGCGCGCGCCAGATCATCGGGCGGGTCGTACCAGGCGAGCCTGACCACATGGCGGTGAAGTCCCGGGCAGGCCGGATCGGCAGGCACACGCACCTCGGCGTTGAATCGCGCTACCCGTGACACGGACACCGCATCTTCGCCGCCCGCCGTCGAAGCGGGCTCGAGCTGCGGATCGCCGAGAATGTCGAGCTCGAACGAACGGGTCCGCTCATCGGCACAGTTCGGGAGCTGCGCCGCCAGCACCGAGCCGATCTGCCAGCTCCCCCAGACGTGACCCAGGAGAAAGGCCGCCAGCGCCGCCACCGGTGCTTTGAGCAACACCCGCCCACCCCCGAGCCGCTGAAGAAGGATGCACCCGAGCCCCACCAGCAGCGCGGCACCGGCCAGCCAGGGCAACGCCCGGGTGAGCGGATAGGCCCAGGGGAATGCCAGCGACAGCACGCCCGCGATGAGCCCCAGCAGGATCTGAAACGGCGCGGCTGTCTGGCCCCGGATCTGGCCCCGGATGTGACCCCGGACGACGTGGGCGGCACGGGGGTTCGCGTGCATAATCCGGCCATGGCACGGAAGTTCCTGCGACGGTATCTGCCCGACCCCTCCGAGGTCAGTGGGAATCCTGCCCTCCGACCCGTGAGCCGCTGGCTGAAGAATCCGGAGATCTGGCACATGCACCGCCGCTCCATCGCCGGTGCGACCTTCATCGGGCTGTTCTGCGCGTTTCTACCGATCCCGTTTCAGATGGTCGTTGCCGCAGCGCTCGCCATCCTTGCCCGCTGCAACCTGCCGCTGTCCGTGACCCTGGTCTGGATCAGCAACCCCATCACCATTCCGCCGATCTTCTATTTCACCTACCGGCTGGGGGCATGGCTGCTGAACATGGAAGTCTCCGTGGACAGCGTGGATCTCTCCTGGGACTGGCTCACGGCCAATCTCGACACCATCGGTTATCCGCTCATCTTCGGCTCGCTGCTGTGTGGCTGGGTGGCCGGAGTGACGGGGTTCGTGCTGGTGCGGGTGAGCTGGCGCCTGCACGTGATCAGCCGCTGGCGGGATCGTAAGGCGGCCAGGCAGGCGCGCAAGGCGGCGGCTTCCGGCTCTCAGTAGTGCAGGCCCTCGACGGGGTTCAGTGCCGCCGCCCGGCGCGCGGGCAGCCAGGCCGAAACCAGGCACAGCACGCCGGAGAGCGCCGCGATCACCCCCAGATCGCCGGCCTGAACGAGCACGGGCACCTCCACGAAATAGGTGCCATCCAGCAGGCCGAAGCCGAACCAGGACTTCATCCAGGCGACGATCCCGGTGATGCGGTGCGCGACCAGCACCCCGAGCAGCAGGCCGCCGACGATGCCGGCACCGGAGATCAGCACACCCTGCAGCAGGAATGTCTGCAGGATCGTCCGGCTTTCCGCACCCATGGTCCGGAGGATGGCGATGTCCGCGCGCTTGTCGGTCACCACCATCATCTGCCCTGAGACGATGTTGAAGGCCGCGACGGCCACCACCATGAGCAGGATCAGGAACATCATCAGCTTCTCGAGCCGCACCGCCTGAAAAAGCTCTCCGTAAGTGTCGGTCCAGCTCTCCACCACCAGATCGGGATACCGGGCCTCGATGCTCCGGGATACCTGCCCGGCGAGCAGCGGATCCGCGAGCGTCACCCGCACACCGGCGCTGCCGGCGGTTTCCAGCCTGGCGACCGGAAAGTCTTCCATCGCCATGACGGCGAGCGTGTAGTCGAGCTCCGCGCCGATCTCGAAGGTGCCTGCCAGCTGGTACGGCTGCAGACGCGGGGTGAGCCCGGAGGGGCCGGGCTCGGAGACGATGAGCACCACGGTGTCGCCCGGCACCAGCGCGAACCGCGATGCCAGAGGCGCACCGAGCAGGATCTCGCGCCCCGGACCGCCGAGCGCCGAGGGATCACCGTCGATGCGGTGGTCGTTGAAGGTCCTGAGTGCGGTCGGATCCGAGGGGTCGAGCCCGTAGACGGTCACCGGGTTCACCGCGCCGCTCGAGGTGAGCATGCCGTGGTCGAGAAAGAAGTCGTAGGCGGCAGACACCCCGGGGAGGGACACCACTTCCGCGACCCGCGGATCGGTCCGCTCGGTGCCACGCAGCAGGATGTGAGGCACGGTGCCGAGGATCCGGGTCTTCAGCTCCTGATCGAAGCCGTTCATCACCGACAGCACCACCGTCAGCACGAGGACGCCCAGCGTCAGCCCGGCCAGGGAAACCCAGGTGATGAAGGCGGCGAACCGCTTGCGACGGGTCCTCAGGTAGCGCAATGCCAGGAACCATGCCACGGACGTGCTCACCGGATGCTGCCGTCCACCAGCGAGAGCACCCGATGCACGCCGTCGAGCATGGCGCCGTCGTGGGTCACCACGACGAAGCTGATGCCCCGCTCGTCGGACAGCTCGCACATCAGGCGAAAGATCTGCTCGGCGTTTTCCCGGTCCAGGTTGCCCGTGGGCTCATCGGCCAGCACGACGTCCGGCGACGTCACCAGCGCCCGCGCGACGGCCACACGCTGCCGCTCGCCGCCGGACAGCGCCGCCGGCCTGTGGGTGAGACGTTCGCCGAGCCCGACCCGCTCGAGCAGCGACCCCGCCGCTGCCATGGCCTCCGAGGCTCTGCTCCCGCCCAGGCGCAGCGGCATCGCCACGTTTTCCTGGGCGCTGAACTCCGGCAGCAGGTGATGGAACTGGTAAACGAAGCCCATGTGTGCGTTGCGCAGTGCCGCCCGACCCGCGGCATCGAGGGCCGTCAGGTTGTGACCCGCGACCCACACCTCCCCGTCGTCCGGATCGTCGAGCCCCGCGAGGATGTGCAGCAGCGTGCTCTTCCCCGCGCCCGAGCGGCCGATGATGGCCACCCGCTCACCCCGGACGATGCTGAAGTCCACCCCGTCCAGAACGCGAACGTCCTGCGCGCCCTGATGGTAGGTTTTCGTCAGCCCGGCCGCCCGCAGCACCTCATTCATGCGCCAGCACCTCGGAAGGTCTCAGGTGCGCGGCACGCCACGCCGGATAGAGCGTGCTGAGCACGGCGAGCACCAGGGCCGTGAGCGCAATGCCGCCCAGGTCCGTCGGGCGTATCTCCACGGGCAGGTAACTCACGAAGTACTGACTCATCAGCTCGAGGGAGAACGTACTGCTCACCCATCCGTACAGCCCGGGCAGCGACGCAGCGACAAGGCTGCCGACGCCGAGACCCGAGACGATGCCGATGACGCCAAGGGTGGTACCGAGCAGCAGAAACGCCCAGACGACGGTGCCGCCGTCACTCCCCAGGGTGCGCAGTATGGCCACGTCGCCGCGCCGCTGATCCACCACCATGACCAGGGTGGAAATCAGATTGAACGCCGCCACCGCCACGAGGAAGGAGAGCAGCACGAACATGGTCGTCTTCTGAACGCGAATGGCGTGGTAGAGGTTGCCGTAGGTGTTCTGCCAGGTTCTCGGAAAGAACGCCCCGGCTTCGACGACGGCCAGCGAACGGCGGGCCACGTCGTCCACCGTGAAGAGATCGTCCACGCGGAGCTGATAGCCCTGGATCCGATTCCCGAGCCGGAACAGGCGCCGGGCGTCCGACTCGTTGACGTATACCGAGCGCGCATCCACCTCGGACCGGGAACGGACGATGCCGCTCACCCGGAACTGCTTCTGGCGCGGAAACAGGCCGGCGGGCGTCACCGTGGCGCTGGGCATGACCAGCGCCACCACATCACCCACCCCCACGCCGAGCTGTCTCGCAACGCCGGCGCCGAGCAGCGTCTCGAAGGCGCCCTCACGCAGCTCGCCCGCGCCGGTCTCCAGATAGCGGAAGACGTCCGACACCGCGTCGTAGCCGTCGTCGATGCCGGTGATCACCACCCCCGCAACCCGATCACCCACCGCGGCAAGCCCGGCCTGCTGAACCAGCGGTGCGACACCGGTGACGCCGCTCACGGATTCGAGCGCCGTGGCGACTGACGGATCCGGCACGAAGGGGGAACGGCCGTGCAGCGTCAGATGCGGGAGCATGCCGAAGACGCGGTCCTTGAGCTCCCGCTCCATGCCGTTGATCACGGACACCACCACCACGAGCACCGCGACGCTGAGCGCCAGACCGGCGACCGCCACCAGACTGATGAACGAGATCGCGCTGCGTCGGGAGAACGCGTACCGCGCACCAAGCTCCACGGCAACGGCTCGGGTCATCTCTCGCTCTTCGGGTATCGACGCAGGAAGCTGTTGAGACGTCCGGGCGGACGTTCAGTCATCCGCGCGGTAGAACAGGGCGCTGACGGACGATCGCCGCTCGGGACGACCCTTCCCGGCCGTTTCGCACCGGGCCGGGTCACCGCCGCAGATCTCACAGGACACATCCATTCCCAGCGCCTTCATCCCGCCGCAGCTGCCGGTGATGGGCCGACGGCCGAAAATCACGCCGACGGCCATGCCGGCCACCACGAGCAGCATGATCAGGAAGGACAGCACGATGGTCGTCATGGGTGTGCGGCCAGGTAATTACGCATGGCCGGAGTATACCGCTCTTCGAATCCATCCGCCCGCCGGATGAGAAAAGTCGCGGCCAGGCCCTCCCGTTCGGCGAGCGCGGGGCCGGCCTCCGGTCCCAGCACGTTCAGTGCCGTCGCCAGCCCGTCGGCCCACATGGCGGAGTCGTGCAGCACCGTCACCGAGGCCAGATCATGAAAAACGGGCATTCCGGTTCTCGGATCGACGGTGTGGGAAACCCGGCGACCGTCCTCCAGGTCCAGGTAGTTGCGGTAGTCGCCCGACGTGGCGAGCGCCATGTCGCCGATGGGGACGATCTTCTGCACCGCGCCGAACGTCTCCGGGTCCGGTACCTCGATCCCGATCTGCCAGGGCCTGCCCGCGGGATTGTGACCCCGCCCGGCAACCTCGCCGCCGATGTCCACCAGCAGATCCGCACAGCCGAGCGCTGCCAGCCTGTCGACAAGCTGATCCACACCATACCCCTTGGCGATGGCCGAGAGGTCCACGTACAGAGCGCGGCGCTTGCGCAGAGCACCTCGCTGGTCGTCGAGCTCGAGGTAACCGTTGCCCACGCGCTGACGGGCTTCTTCGATGGCTTCCGGCGAGGGAGAGCGGGAGATCGAACCCTCCGGCCCGAAACCCCAGAGGTTGACAAGTGGACCCACGGTGACGTCGAACGCGCCTGCCGACATCACGCTGATCTCCCGGGCGGCGCGAATCACCGTCCGCAACTCCGTCGACGCCGGCAACCAGACATCCACGGGCGCCCGATTGAATGCGGAGAGCTCCGAGGCCTCCTGATAGGTGGACATCCGGGCATTCACCTCGGCAAGCGTCGCTTCCGCTGCCGACGACAGGGTATCCCGGCCGACACCGGGGCAACTCGCCGTGACCCGGTAGTACGTCCCCATGGTGGCGCCTTCCAGGGTCAGATACTGCGGACCCGATCCGCACCCGGGGAGCAGGCCGGCCAGCGCGGCGCACAGCAGCACGCAGCGTGCGAACGCAGGCGAGACGGATCGGCGGGCGGTGCCCGATCGAGTGACGGTCACGTTGGACTCATGAACTTTCAGATGAATACGGTATCGCTCAGAATAGCCGCGGGCCGGCGCTGCCGGCCGGACTATAACATCCGTACAGATCATGGGACTCACCGAGACGAATGGCTTCCCTGCTCCTCCTGCGACACGGCCGGATCCGGGCGAACCGCCAGGGCCGCTGGCATGGTTCCACCGACAGCGAGCCGGACTGGCGCGGGCGTCGCGAAATCCGGCGCACGGCCAGACACGTCGCCGCCGAGCATCCTGATCTCGCGGCCATCTACTCGAGCCCGCTGAGGCGCTGCCGGCAGACGGCAGAGTCCGTGGGCCGCCGTCTCGGCCTGACCCCGCAGCTCCACGACGATCTGCGCGAGTACGACCTCGGCGAGTGGGAAGACATGCGCTTCGCCGATCTTGCCCTCACGCACGACTTCTTCGAGCGGATCGCAAGCGATCCCGACTTCGCGCCACCGGGCGGCGAGTCGCTGCGCGCCGTGGCCATCCGCACGGCGCAGGCACTGACCGAGATCGAAGCCGCGCACACCGGCGGTGGACGGGTGCTGGTGGTCGGCCACGGCGCCGCGCTGGGTGCGGCGCTGGGCCAGCTGCTCGGTGGTGATCCCGCACGCTGGACCGAGTACCAGGTTGCGAACTGCAGCCTGACGGAGCTGGTGCTTTCACCCACGCCGTACGTAAACTTCTTCAACGCAACTGGCCATCTTTGAATCGGAAAAGGGGAGCAACCGAGATGCCCGAATACTGCCTCGTCGACAAGAGCAACCACGTGATGACCGTGACCCTGAACCGGCCGGACCGGCTGAATGCCCTGCACCCGCCGGCCAACGCCGAGCTGGGCGGGATCTTCGACGAGTTCGCGGCGGACGACGACCTCTGGGTCGCGGTGATCACCGGCAGCGGGCGCGGTTTCAGCGCCGGCAACGACCTGCGCTACCAGGCGGAAGGCGGCGAGCGGGTGCCCATGCCGCGCGGGTTCGCCGGCCTGACCTCCCGGTTCGACCTGACCAAGCCGGTGATCGCCGCAGTCAACGGCGTGGCCATGGGCGGCGGCTTCGAGATCGCGCTGGCCTGCGACCTCATCATCGCCTCGGACAAAGCGGTGTTCGCGCTGCCCGAACCCAAGGTCGGCCTCGCCGCCCTCGCCGGCGGGTTGAACCGCCTGCCCCGCCAGATCGGCGTGAAGCGTGCGCTCGGCATGATCCTCACCGGCCGCCACGTGAGCGCGGAGGAAGGCAAAGAACTCGGGTTCGTGAACGAGGTGGTGCCCCACGAGCAGCTCATGGAAGCCACCCGGCGCTGGGTGGATCAGATACTGGCCTGCGCGCCGCTCTCGATACGCGCCAGCAAGGACGTGGTGTACCGGTCTCTGTCCATGGGTTCCCTGGAGGAATCCATGGCCGCGTCCTACGATTCCGTGAAAGCGATGGTGAAGAGCGAGGACTTCGTCGAGGGACCGCGGGCCTTCGCGGAAAAGCGCCCCCCCAACTGGAAGGGACGCTAGGCGCCTCTAGGAGCCAGCGCCCGTGCTCTCCAGCGCGGTGCCGATGACGTCTGCCACGACGGCCACGGCCAGGCAGACGTCATTGAGCGTCTCGTCCTCTCCGCGCAGGGTCATCTCCGCCACGATCTCGGACCGGGGTATGACCACGTGCAGCAGATCGGGGGTGGTGGCGAACTGATCCGGATAGTTTCGGGCAACGGGGTACGTCATGGCTCTCTCGCTTGCTCTATCTCGTCACCCCGGGCTCATCAGATTCCGTGCCAGAATCCTCGACAACAATTTATCTTGTTGAATTTCATAATATTTTCAGAGATTTCAAGGCGGCTTCCGGGCCCCCTCGGGGTGCCGCAGAACCGCGCTTTCTGCCGCCGGGAGGCGCCGACGACTGTCAAAGGCCGGGCTTCGGCGCTATAAAGAGCCGATCGATCCAACCGCGAGGCAAGAAGGACTTGGCACTGAAAGTCGGCTACAAGGCGCTGCTCGAGGCAGCGGAAAAGGAAATCGAGACCATCACGCCGGAGACGGCGCTCGCCCTGCTCGAGGACGAGGGCGTCCAGTTCGTGGACATCCGCGACGTCCGCGAGCTGCAGCGCGAGGGCAAGATTCCGGGCGCCTTCCACGCCGGCCGCGGCATGCTGGAGTTCTGGATCGACCCCGAGAGCCCGTACTTCAAGGACGTCTTCGGCAGCGGCAAGCGGTTCGTCTTCTACTGCCAGAGCGGCTGGCGGTCGGCGCTCGCTACCCAGACCGTGCAGCGGATGGGTCTTGCCAGCGTCTGCCACGTGGGCGGCGGTTTCCGTGCCTGGGCGGACGCCGGGCACCCGGTGGAAACCGTCGAGCGGAAGTCCTGAGCGACGTGATCGGGCTCAGAACGCCAGCGTCGCCCGCATCTCCGCGCCCCAGTCGGGGGCATCGGCCGTCAGGCCCACGGGGATACCGAACTTGACCGTCATCGTGCTGCCGGTCAGCAGAAACAGCTCCGGAACGACGGACACCGGCAGCCAGTCCTCCACGGCCTGGGCCGTCAGCTCGACGGCCGGCCTCAGCACGCCCCGTTTTGCTCCCATCCACGCGCCGGTGAGCCGGAACAGGTTGAACCGGTCGTCGTTCAGGTTCGCAGGATTGAGGTCGTCGCTGATCTCGTAGGAGCGATACTCCGCGTCCACGAGCACCGTGCTCCCGGCGACGAACCGACGCTCGTACCGCCCCCCCAGGTGAATGCTCCGGCCCTGGTGGTTGTACTTGTCCGGGGTATCCGTTTCCAGCACCCCCGTGCGCCAGCCCATCCCCAGGTAGTAGGCGAAACGATTGGCGCCGCCGTCCCGTCCGACGAGCTGATGCTCGAAGAACAGGGTGCCGAAGTCGAACAGCCCGCTCCAGCCCTCGATGTCGATGTCCTCGTCCGAGGCGCGCAGCACGGCTTCACCTTCCGTGCGCACCGGCAGCAGGGCACGCAGCTGCATGGCACGGGTCAGCGGCAGGGTGAAGTCCAACCCTACCGTCCAGCCGCGAAAGTCATCCGCCTCCTGGAGCGCGAGCCCTTCAACGTACGTTGCGTACACGTCCATGTTGAAGCGCCGGCTGGTGGTGGCCGGCCGGGCAATGAGCGGCCGCTCCAATGCGCTCTCGGAGGCGCCCGTCTCGGAGGTGTTCGTCTCGGTGGCCACCGTTCCGGGCGCGGGTGCCTCAACCGTCGCCTCTTCCCCACGGGCGGCGCCTGCGCACAACACGAGCAGCAGCAGGGAACGGACGGCGGTCGCGCGCATAGGGGTCTCCTTCAGGGCGGCCGGGATTGTTTCAATCCCGGTCCGCACGCGCAACCGTGCTCAGGAGGCAGCACGGGCGTGGTCACCCCGACGTCCCGATGCGCAGTCCCGGATGTACTGATCCACGCCGCGCAGGGCGGAGCGCTTCGCCAGCACCCGCAGCAGGGAGCGCCGCGCCGCGAGTGGCAGGTCCTGGAAGTAGCGATCCCATAGCCACTGCCGGTCACGGGTGCTCATGTCGTCCGTGTGCCGGTCCAGGGCGCTCAGGTCCGCAATTACCGCCCGCCGGCGGCGCCGGGTCGTGCTCGCCTTCTCGAGATCGATGAAGCAGCACTGCCACCCGGAATCGGTGCGCAGAACGAAGACGTGCTGGCCGTAGAGGCAGTTGTGCCGGTATCCCGCGTCGTGGATGCGGCGCACCGCGTCCGCCAGCGCCCACCACAACGCGCGGCGGTCATCTCCCTGCACCCCGCCGTGCTCGAGCACGTCGCTGAGCGAAGTGTGTCGATCCAGCGCCACGGTCACCAGCAGTCCGCGCGAACGGTCCGAGTCGTCCAGGCCGACGCAGACGGGCTCTGCCGTGTCGATCCCGAGCCGGCGGAAATCGATGCCCACCTGCCACTCGCGCAGCACCGTGGGCACGCGTCTGAGTCCGCCCCGCCAGGTACGGAAATCGTGATCCTCCTGACGCTTCAGATAGAAGGCGGAACCATCGGGCGCTTCGAAGCGCACCACGGAGCTCCAGCCGCCGCGACGGACGTTGGTCGGCTCCACCGTTTCGGCATCCAGGCGCCAGAGCGCATCGAAGTCCCGCCATCCCCAGTCGGCGAACCGCTCCTGCCAGGTCCCGCTGCTGAAGGTGAGTCCCCGTGCCGGGAACGCCCCCCTCACCGCGCCTCCGCTTTGCGCAGCACGTAGTATCGCCATTGCGAGTACGCCGGAACGAGGTCGAAATGACGAACTACCGTCAGGCCTGCCGCACCGAAGTCCGCCTCCAGCGTGCGCCGCGGAACGACGTGACGGTTCTCGTAGGCACGCCGTCCGCGCCGTCGTTCGAGCCTCGACCGTCGCCACGCCTTGTAGTTGCCGTCCGTCCACAGCGAGACGACGACGTGCCGGCGCGATACCCGGGCGAGCTCGGCCAGGGCCGCGCGTCGCTGAGCAGGATCGCCGAAATGGTGCAGCAGCCGCAGGCAGACGGTCGTGTCGAACGCGCCGTCCACAAAGGGCAGCGTCAGCACGCTGCCGGCCGCCACCCCGAAGCGGTCGCCGAGTGGACCGTGCCGTTGCCGCGCGTAGCGGAGCATGGCGTGACTGACATCCAGCGCGAAGAGATCGCTTGCCCCGGTTGTCGACAGGGTCGGCCAGAACCGGCCGGGACCGCAGCCGATGTCTGCCAGCGTGTCGGTGGGGTTGCACAGCCTCAGGCAGCGGGCCAGCAGCGCCTGCTCACGCCGGTCGTTCAGCCGTCGCAGCGCCGTCTCGCCGTGCTTGTCGGCATAACGCTCGGGAAAGGCGTCTTCGTGATACTTGCTCGAGAACTCCACGTTCCGATGTCCGGTTGAATCGATGAATCAGAACCCGCACGGGCGGCAATTTCAAGGCGTGTCCCGACGGCGTATGCCAAGGGGCGCAACGCGGTGGTTGCCGCCTGCGCGCGGGGACCGGATCAGCCGTGAGCCCGGGCGCCGAACAGCTGATAGAAAACCTCACGCGCGCCGGTGGTGATCATCTGGCCGTGTGCCATGCTGATCTGCCCGAACGGCTTGGCCATGGCCCAGCGGTAGAAGCTGCCGAGGCTCTGCCGGTCCTTCAGCAGCAGCAGCCGCTGCAGACGGGACAGTGCCGGTCGACCCCAGATGCCGTTCAGCCGGTAGCCGAGCTGCTGCACTCTGGAGCCGCCGTGCAGGTTGAACAGCAGGTCGCAGAGCACGAGCAGCTCGGCGGGATCGTGGTACAGCACCAGCTCCTCGAGCCCGGCGCGCAGCACCACCGGCTTGAGCTCGGTACCCTCACCCAGCCGAACCGTCTCCACGATGCGCTGGGCCCGGTGGGCGAACCGCTCTTCCAGACCCGCGCTGGTCGGGGGCACCAGCAGCACGGCCTCCGGAAAGGCATCCAGCGCCCGGGGCACGAACAGGGTGTGAAACCGATTCGGGGCTACGATGCGGGTGACGGTGCCCAGCCCCGACAGGGCTTCCAGCGTGCCGGGATCCAGCGCCACGGGAGAATAGAGAGTCAGCGACCGCGGCGCGTGTGCCACCACCACCATCCGCACCGGCAGGCGCGTGCCGCGCCCATACACCAGCTCACGATCGGCCACCCAGGCGCCCTGGCCGACCCGGGCGAGGCGCGAGCCGCTGACCGGCGCCTGTTCCGGACGCTGCCGGGCCGCCATCCGGGTCAGCAGCGAAAACATCAGCGCGTATCGCTCTCCAGGAATCCCCGCTCACGAAGATAGTCGAGCAGGGTTTCCGCCGCCTGCTCCGGCGTGCTGCCCACGGTGTGCAGCGTGATCTCGGCATGCTCCGGCGCCTCGTAGTCCTGCTCCACCCCGGTGAAGTTTGCGATCTCGCCCGCGCGGGCTTTCCTGTACAACCCCTTGGGGTCACGGGCCTCGCAGACCTCCAGAGGCGTATCCACGAAGACCTCGACGAACTCTCCCGGCTCGAGGAGGTCGCGCACCATGCGCCGCTCGCTCGCGAAGGGGGAGATGAACGAAGCGATGGTGATCAGACCGGCATCCACCATCAGCTTGGCCACCTCTCCGACCCGGCGGATGTTCTCCACCCGGTCCGCCTCCGTGAAGCCGATGTCGCGGTTCAACCCGTGACGGACGTTGTCGCCATCCAGCACGTAGGTGTGCCGGTGCTCGTCGTGGAGACGGCTCTCCAGCAGGTTGGCGATGGTCGACTTGCCGGAGCCTGACAGGCCGGTGAACCAGATGACGCAGGGCTTCTGGTGCTTGAGCGCGCTGCGGTGCGACTTGTCCACACTCAGCGCCTGCCAGTGCACGTTGTCGGCCCGCCGCAGCGAGAAATCGATCAACCCGGCGCCGACGGTAGCCAGCGACTGCCTGTCGATCAGAATGAAGCTGCCGAGCACGTGGTTGGTCGCGTAGGGCTCGAAGGCGATCCGGTCGGACAGGCTGATATTGCCCACACCGATCTCGTTCAGCTCGAGCGACCGGGCGGGGAGCTTCTCCAGCGTGTTGACGTTGACCTTGTGCTTCAGCTCGGTGACAACACAGGGCACGGTCCGCGTGCCGGTCTTCAGATAGTACTGGCGTCCGGGATACAGCGGCGCCTCGCTCATCCACATCAGGTGCACGGCGAACTGATCCGACACCTGGCACGGCGCCTGGGCCGCGGCGATGACGTCCCCCCGGCTGATGTCGATCTCGTCGTCGAGCACCAGGGTGATGGCCTCGCCGTGGCCGGCCTCTGTCAGGTCGCCACCGTGGGTGACCAGGCGGCTCACGCGGCTGGTTTTTCCCGACGGCAGGACCCTGACCGTGTCGCCCGGCCGCACCGAGCCGCTGGCGACGGAGCCGCTGAAGCCCCGGAAGTCCAGGTTCGGCCGGTTCACCCACTGAACGGGCATGCGGAACGGCCGCTCGTCCTGCGCGCCACCGATGCTCACCGTCTCGAGATGCCCGAGCAGCGTCGGGCCGGTGTACCAGGGCATCGCGGGTGACGCGACCGTGACGTTGTCGCCCTTGAGCGCAGACAGCGGAATGGGCGTGATGGAGAGCTCGGCATCGAGATCCGCGGCGAAGGCCCGGTAATCCGCCACGATGTCGTCGAACACCGCCTGATCGAACCCCACCAGATCCATCTTGTTCACGGCCAGCACCACGTCGCTGATGCCGAAGAGTGAAACGATATAGCTGTGGCGCTTGGTCTGGGTGAGCACGCCCTTGCGCGCATCCACGAGAATCACCGCGAGCTCCGCGTTGGACGCGCCGGTGGCCATGTTGCGCGTGTACTGCTCGTGACCCGGCGTGTCCGCCACCACGAACCGGCGACGATCCGTGGCGAAGAACCGGTAAGCCACGTCGATGGTGATCCCCTGCTCCCGCTCCGCGGCGAGGCCGTCGACGAGCAGTGCCAGGTCGATGTCTTCGCCCTGGGTGCCCTGGCGGCGGCTGTCCGCCTCCAGTGCCGCAAGCTGATCTTCGAAGATCAGCCTGGAGTCGTAGAGCAGACGGCCGATCAGCGTGCTCTTGCCGTCGTCAACGCTGCCGCAGGTGAGGAAGCGGAGCTCGGTCTGCTCCGCCTGATCGGCGAGATAGGCTTCGATATCCGTGCGGATCGCAGGGGTGGCGTCGCTCATCAGAAGTAGCCTTCCTGCTTCTTTTTCTCCATGGAGGCGGACGTGTCGTGATCGATGGCCCGCCCCTGGCGCTCCGACGTCCGGGTGACCAGCATCTCCTCGATGATGGCCGGCAGGTCGGCCGCGGTGCTCTCGATGGCACCCGTCAGCGGGTAGCACCCGAGGGTGCGGAAGCGGACCATCCGCTCCCGGGCCACCTCGCCAGGCTCCAGGGTGAGCCGGTCGTCGTCCACCATGATCAGCATGCCGCCCCGCTCCACCACCGGACGCGGCTTCGCGAAGTACAGCGGCACGATGGGAATCGACTCCTGATGGATGTACTGCCAGATATCCAGCTCGGTCCAGTTCGACAGCGGAAACACACGGATCGACTCACCCTTGCGGACCCGGCCGTTGTAGAGCTGCCAGAGCTCCGGGCGCTGGTTCTTCGGGTCCCAGCGGTGTTGGGCGCTGCGGAAGGAGAACACGCGCTCCTTGGCACGGGACTTCTCCTCGTCGCGCCGCGCGCCGCCGAACGCCGCGTCGAAACCGTACCGGTCCAGCGCCTGCTTGAGTGACTGGGTCTTCATGACGTCCGTGTGCACGGAGGCGCCATGAGTGAGGGGACCGACGCCCTGAGCAACGCCTTCCTCATTGATATGCACGATCAGATCCAGGCCCAGCTCCGCCGCCCGTCGGTCACGGAACTCGATCATCTCCCGGAACTTCCAGGTGGTGTCCACGTGCAGCAGGGGAAACGGCGGCTTCGACGGGAAGAACGCCTTCATGGCGAGGTGCAGCACCACCGACGAATCCTTGCCGATGGAATAGAGCATCACCGGGTTGTCCGCTTCGGCCATCACCTCGCGCATGATGTGAATGCTCTCGGCTTCGAGCCGCTCGAGATGGGTGCGCTGCCGGGTCACGGGAGGAAGGACTCCGCCTTGGAATAAAAATCGGCGCCATTAGACTGCAAAGCCATTCGAGCCCTCAACCATCGAGTTGTTAAATGCTTATACCACTCTGTACACTCCGGGCGTTTCGATGCTCGAGACTCGGCCGCAAACCCCCTCAGGGCAGTTTATCTCGGAAACAGAAATCTTTTATAACTTACTGAAAATCAAGAGATAGTGCCCGCCGTCATCTACATTCTCGCCTTCACTGGCGGCTTCGTGATCATGTCCCTGGAACTGCTCGGCGGCCGGGTGCTGGCACCCTATTTCGGCTCCAGCATCTACGTCTGGGGCAGCATCATCACCGTGTTCATGCTGTCGCTGGCACTGGGCTATCTGTTCGGCGGCAAGCTGTCCCTGCATCACCCCTCGCTCACCCGTTTCGGCACGATCTTCGCGGTGGCGGCCGTGCTGCTCTACCCGCTCGTGTACCTGGCTGAGCCGGTCATGATGTGGATCTTCGAGCTCATCGAAGACCCCCGTTACGGCTCACTGGTGACCGCCAGCTTTCTCTTCATCCTGCCGACCGTGATCATGGGCATGATCTCGCCCTACTCCGTGCGGCTGCTGGTCGCTTCCACGCACGAGTCCGGGCAGGTGGCCGGACGCCTGTACTTCGTGTCCACCATGGGCAGCGCGCTCGGCACACTCGCCACCTCGTTCTACTTCGTGCTCTGGTTCGAGATGAATACCATTCTCACCCTGCTGGCGATTGCGCTGCTGGTGATGGCGGCGGTGGCTTTCATCGCCGGCCGCTTCGACGACGGCAGGAAGACGCCCGAATGAGCACGGCACATCCCCGCCGCACGGCGCAATCGGCTGCCGCTGTCCGGCTGCTCGGCGGACTGCTCGCCGCCGCGGTGCTGCTCGCTCTCGTGCTCCCGGCCCAGGCGAAGATCATCCACCGGGAGAAGTCGCTGTACAGCACCATCCTGGTGGACGAGCGCGGCAGCCTCATCTGCCTGCAGTTCTCCGTGCGCACCGATCAGCGCAACCAGTCCTGCATGGACCGCAAGACACCCAGGAAGATGGTGTTCCCCTATGCGCAGATGATGATGCTGAGCCTGCTGTTCGACCCGGAGCCGGAGAACATCCTGGTCGTCGGCCTGGGGGGCGGCACGCTGCCCGTTGCCCTGCAGGAGCTCTACCCCACCGCCCGCATCGACGTGGTGGAAATCGATCCCGCCGTGAAGACAGTGGCCGAAACGTACTTCAACTTCGCCGAAGGAGAGCGGATGCAGGTGATCCTGCAGGATGCGCGCGTCTTCACCAAGCGAGCCGCCGGCCGGGAGCAGCGCTACGACCTGATCATGCTGGATGCCTTCAACGGCGACTACATTCCCGAGCACCTCATGACCCGGGAGTACCTGGAGGAAACCGCGGAGCTGCTCGCCCCGGGCGGCGTGCTGGCAGCGAACACCTTCGCCATCAGCCGGCTCTACGATCACGAGTCCACCACCTACCAGGCGGTGTTCGGGACCTTCTACAACGTCCGCTCGCGCACCTCCGCCAATCGGATCATCATCGTCGTGAACGGCGAGCTGCCGGACATGGCGACCCTGTCGGCCGAGGCGGACAAGCTGGCAGGACGCCTCAAGCCCTACGACGTGCGCATCGGCGACTACCTGGGCGACTTCTCCACCGAGCCCGACTGGGACACCAGCGCGCGCATCCTCACGGACCAGTACGCGCCGGCCAACCTGCTCGGCACTCAGTAGCCGTCGCCCGGCGGGGCGCCCTGTCCACCCGGCCTGCCGGGGCGTGCGTTACGTCTTCTGCTGCCAGTACTCGTCCTTCAGCAGGCGCTTGTACAGCTTGCCCGTCGGATGGCGCGGCAGCTCCTCGCGGAAGTCCACCGAGCGCGGGCACTTGACGTGCGAAAGCTTCGAGCGGCAGTAGTCCATCAGCTCGATAGCGACTTCCGGTGTGGCGTCCGCCATGGTCTTCGGCTGCACCACCGCCTTGACCTCCTCGCCGAACTCCTCGTTGGGCACACCGAACACGGCCACGTCCATCACCTTCGGATGGGTGATCAGCACGTTCTCCGCCTCCTGCGGATAGATGTTCACCCCGCCGGAGATGATCATGAAGTGCTTGCGGTCGGTGAGGTACAGATAACCGTCCTCGTCCAGATAGCCGACGTCGCCGAGCGTGGTCCAGCCTTTCGGGTGGCGCGAGCCGGCCGTTTTCTCGTCGTCCTTGTAGTACTCGAACTCGCCGCCACCGCTCATGTAGATGGTGCCCGCCTCGCCGGCCGGCAGCTCGTTGCCGTCGTCGTCGCAGATGTGCACCTGGCAGTTGAGGGGCTTGCCGACGGATCCCTTGTGCGCCAGCCACTCCTCGGAGTTGAGCTGCACGAAGCCGTTGCCTTCCGTGCCGGCGTAGTATTCGTAGATCACCGGCCCCCACCACTCGATCATCTGTTCCTTCACGGGAATCGGACAGGGCGCTGCGGCGTGAATGGCGCACTTCAGGGACGACACGTCGTACTTCAGCCGCACCTCCTCCGGGAGTTTCAGCATGCGCACGAACATGGTGGGCACCCACTGGCTGTGGGTGACCTGGTAGTCCTGAATGTACTGCAGCGCCGTTTCCGCATCGAAGTGCTCCATGACAACCACCTGCACGCCCTGCCGGATCAGGCCCATGGTGAAGGCCAGCGGCGCCGCGTGGTACAGCGGTGCCGGGGAGAGATAGATGGAGCTCTCGTCGGCCCCGTAGAGCGCGCCCATGAGGTTGATGTCCATGCCCTCGCCATACGGATGCTCGGGCAGGGGTTTCTTCACCCCTTTCGGATAGCCGGTGGTGCCCGAGGAGTAGAGCATGGCCTGCCCTTCCGCCTGGTCGGCGATGGGGGACTTCGGCATGGCGGCAATCGCCTCCTCCCAGGATTCGAAGCCGTCGATCACCCCGTCGAGCATGTAACGGGCGATCACGTTCGGTGTCCTGCCGACCAGCGGCTCCACCACGGCCTTGCGGGCATGCGAGGTGATGAACACCTTCGCTTCGCAGTTGTCGACGATGTACTCCACCTCTTCCTGTTGCAGGCGCCAGCTGATGGCCGTGTAGTAGAGGCCGGCGCGCTGGGCCGCCCAGCAGAGCTGGAAGAACCGCGGGTGGTTCTCGAGCAGGATGGCGATGTGATCGCCGCGCTCGAGCCCGAGTGAGCGGAAGAGCTGTGCCCCCTGATTGGCGGTGGCTTCCAGCTCACCGAAGGTGACCGCCTGGCCGGTTTCCGCCATGACGTAGGCGATCTTGTCCGGTGTTTTCGCCGCGATGATTCCTGGATGCACTGCTCCCCCTGTCACTGGAAATGGCGGATCTCAGCCGCCGAATTGATCCGTTGCCGGTCCGGACTCCTAGTCCTCCGCGTCGCGCGCCTCGAGCTTGAGCGACGCCGAGTTCATGCAGTAGCGCAGCCCGGTCGGCTGCGGCCCGTCCGGAAACACGTGGCCCAGATGCGCCTCGCAGTTGGCGCAGAGCACCTCGATGCGCTCCATCATCAGGCTGTTGTCCGCCTGGGTCGCCACCGCGGAGTCGGCCACCGGTGCGTAGAAGCTCGGCCAGCCGGAGCCGGAGTCGTATTTCGTACTGGAGTCGAAGAGCTCCGCCCCGCAGCCTCGGCAGCGATAGGTGCCGGGCGTCTTGGTGTCCCAGTACTCACCGGTGAAGGCCCGCTCCGTGGCGGCCTCCCGCATGATCGCGTACTCCCGATCGCTGAGCTCGGCGCGCCACTCGTCGTCGCTTTTGGTCACTTTAGCCATTCGTCGTCCCACTGCTTCAGTCAGTTTAGTTACAGTACCGATCGGGTTACTGCGATGGCGGGTACTGCTAAGATGCCGCGTTTACGGCATCCGATGCTGCCCGCGTCTTCCCGGCCGCAGGCAGCCGGTGATTCTAGTATGAGCACAGAATCAATGGAAACGAACCGACCAGACACGACCGTCACCCCGCTGCGCGGCAGCAGCGGGACGCATCCGACCCGGCAGATCACCAAGTCGAGCAAGCTCGACGACGTCTGCTACGACATCCGCGGGCCGGTGCTCGCGGAGGCCCACCGGCTCGAGGAGGAAGGTCACCGGGTCTACAAGCTGAACATCGGCAATCCGGCGCCCTGGGGCTTCGAAGCGCCCGAGGAAATCCTCCTCGACGTGATTCACAACCTGCCCCAGTCCCAGGGCTACTGCGAGTCCAAGGGGCTCTACAGCGCCCGCAAGGCCATCATGCAGTACTGCCAGCAGCTCAGGATCGGCGGGGTGGAGATCGACGACATCTACATCGGCAACGGCGTGTCCGAGCTCGTGGTCATGGGCATGCAGGGGCTGCTCGAGAACGGCGACGAGGTGCTGATCCCGACCCCCGACTACCCGCTGTGGACCGCCGCGACCCACCTCTGCGGCGGCCGCGCCAGGCACTACCGCTGCGACGAGCGCGCCGGCTGGGCACCGGACCTCGACCACCTGAAGAGCCTCGTCACCAACCGCACCCGCGCCATGGTGATCATCAACCCGAACAATCCCACGGGTGCCGTCTATCCGAAAGACGTGCTCGAGGAGATGCTGGAGATCGCCCGGCAGCACGATCTGGTGGTGTTCGCCGACGAGATCTACGACAAGATCCTCTACGAGGACGCCCATCACGTGCCGCTGGCCTCGCTGGCGGACGACGTTCTCATCATGACCATGAACGGCCTGTCGAAGACCTACCGCGTCGCCGGCTTCCGCACCGGCTGGATGGTGGTCAGCGGCGCCAAGCATCGGGCGAAGGACTACATCGAGGGGCTCGACATCCTGGCCTCCATGCGCCTGTGCCCCAACGTGCCGACCCAGCACGCCATACAGACGGCGCTGGGCGGGTATCAGAGCATCGTCGAGTTTCTGCAGCCCGGCGGCCGGCTGCGCGACCAGCGCGACTACGCCTGGGAGCGCCTGAACGCCATGGACGGGATTTCCTGCGTGAAGCCGAAGGGGGCGCTGTATCTCTTCCCGAAGATCGACACCGCACGCTTCAACATCAGCAACGACGAGCAGTTCGCGCTGGATCTGCTGCGCCAGGAGAAGGTCCTCGTGGTGCAGGGCACCGGGTTCAACTGGCCTGAGCCCGATCACTTCCGCATCGTCTTCCTGCCGCGCATCGAAGACCTGAAGGAATCCCTGGACCGGCTCGAGCGCTTCCTGGAAACCTACCGGCAGTAACCCACCGGCAACGGTCGCCCAGCGCATGACGGACATCAACGTCGACGACTTCTTCAAGGACGCCGCCAGGGCGCTCGTGGTGCTGTACGGGGTCTTTCCGAGACGGCACACCCTGTTCGTGGAGGACATCTACGCGCTGGAGGAGCCGGACGAGTTCGGGCTGCACAGCGAGCGCTATCAGGCATGCTTCGGCACCCTGGTCTGGCTCGGCGAGGAAAACTACCTTCGATTCACCGAGACGATCCGCTCCGAGGCCGTCGACCAGGCGATCCTGACCGGCCGTGCGTTCACCCTGCTGTCCTCGCCCGCCGGCGTGATCGAGGAAGCCGCCAGCGCCGATCTCCCGGAGCTGGTCCGGGTGGAGCACTCGACCCACATCCACCGGATCAAGTCCGCCCTGAAGAACCGCTCGTCCATCGAGCTCCGCCGCGCGATGCTCGGCTTCATGGCGGGCATGGAGCGCCTGGCCGCCCCTGCGGCTCAGCCGTAACGGAACCGCGCGATCTTCAGCCCCCGCTCGGGGAACCGATCGGGAAAGTCTTCCGACACCGGCATCGCCTCCTGGAATCGCGCCGCGGGACACCAGCGCGCCATCTGACCGGTGAGAAAGTCCGTGTTCAGGAACGGCGAGTTCAGCGCGGCGATCACGTCCGCGCCGGGGGCCGCCAGGTCCGGCAGGCGTTTCAGCACCTGACCGTACTGCTTCTCGGCATTGAAGCTGCCGCGCTGGTTGGTCGGGGGATCGATGATCACCAGATCGAACGGGCCGAGCGACTTCAGCTTCTGCCAGGATTTGAACAGGTTGTGTGCCAGCATGCTCACCAGCCGCGGATCCTGGCCGTTCAGCCGATGGTTGCGCAGGCCCCAGTCCAGGGCCGGACGGCTCATGTCCACGTTGACCACCCCGGTCGCCCCGCCGGCGAGCGCGGCGACAGAGAACGCGCAGGTGTAAGCAAAGAGGTTGAGCACCCGCCGGCCTTCAGCGTGCCTGCGCAGCCAGGCCCGGGTGGGTGCCATGTCGAGAAACAGTCCCACGTTCTGATTCCGGAGCGGCGCCACCAGGTAGCGCAGCGCGTCCTCCTCGATCTCGACCTCCTCCGGCACCTCCCCCGCCAGCACGGTCGTCCGGTTGCCGCGCCCCTGGCGGTGCTGCAGGCAGATACCGGTGACTTCCGGCAGCGCGGCGCCGAGCAGGCGCGCCGCTTCCCGGGCCCGTTCTGTGCGGTCGTCGAAGCAGCCGACCACCAGCACGCTACCGAAGCGGTCCACGGTGAGCCCCGTGAGCCCTTCGTAGCAGTGCCCCCGGCCGTGAAACAGCCGTCGCGCGGCGGCCGGTGCGTCCGGGTCCCAGCGCTTCCTGCACTCGGCAACCACCGTCTCGAGCTCACTCATGATCGCTCAACCGGTAGAAGAGACGGTCCTGATACCCCGTGATCACCTCGATCAGCCCCGACCACGCCCGGTCGAGCGCCGGATCGTCGCTGTCGATGAGCAGCGGCCGGCCGTCGAGGGAGGTGAGCTTGGTGCGGGTGCCCACCACCCGGATCGCGTCCCTGCCGAGGCGCCGCAGAAAGGCCGGTGTGAGCTGCTGATTGCCGCGACCGATGAGGAAACCCTGGCCGCGGGTGAAGCTGAGTACCACGATGGCGTCCGTGAGCTCGGCCTCGAGCCAGCGCGCGTCCACGTCCCGCGCCAGCACCCTGCCCTGCTGCCAGACGTCGAAGCCCAGCACGGAACCTTCGAAGCCGAGGGCGTGCTTGATCTCACCCAGGGTGCTGCCCAGGCCGAGCACCACCGGTCGCGTCTCTTCGGCGAGCTGCTCGGCCATCTCGGCGGCAATCTCGGTGACGGCGAGAGACTCGTTCTCCACCCCGCGTTCCTTGGTGTGCTGCAGGTAGCCGCCCGGCTCAGGCACCTTCATCTCGCCGAAGTAGCGCGGCCGGATCTCCCCGTGGTGCAGGGCGGACTCGTCCAGATCCCGTACTTCGCGGGTGACCGAGCTCACGAGCCCACCGCTCACCAGCGCGTCGAGCAGCTCGGCCGCCCGTTCCGGCGTCGTCGCAAACACCCCGGAATGCATCTTCACGCCACCCGGGATGCCGAGCACCGGCAGCTGCTGGTCGATCGCCTCGAGCAGATCCCGGGCCGTGCCGTCCCCGCCGGCGAACAGCAGCAGGTCCACCCCGGCACTCACCATTGACCCGGCCGCGAGGCGGGTATCTTCGGCGGTGGAGATCGCCCCCGGATTGCCGAGCACCTCGCAGGCGAGGCCGGCGGCCGCCAGCGCGTCCGCGCCCATGGCACCCCCCCAGGTGAACCAGCGGACATCGGCCGCCTGCTGGAATGCCCGCAGCATCCGCACGGTGCGTTCCGGCGCCCGGGCTCTGGCCCCCCGGGCGACGGCAGCCGCCTGCACGTCGGTGCCGTCGCTCCCCTTCAGCGCCACGGTGCCGCCGAGACCGGCCACCGGGTTCACCAGCAGTCCGAGCTTAAGCGGCATCGCGGCGCACCAGCCCGGCGACCCGTTCGGCGATGGCGAGCGAGGCGGTGAGCCCGGGGCTCTCGATACCCAGCAGGTTGACAAGCCCGCAGACGCCGTGCACCTCGGCGCCGTCGATCCGGAAATCGGCCGCCGGCTCGCCGGGTCCGGAAATCTTGGGACGCACCCCGACGTAGCCGGGCTGCAGCCGGTCCTCGTCGAGATCGGGAAAGTATCGGCGTATGGCCTGGGCGAAGGCCGGCCTGCGGCGTTCGTCGAAGGTGTAGTCCACCGCCTCGTTCCACTCCACGTCCGGTCCGAACTTCACCTGACCGGCCAGATCGAGCGTCACGTGCACGCCCAGGCCGCCCGGTTCCGCCACGGGATAGACGAGCCGCGAGAACGGCGGTCTGCCGGCGTAGGTGAAGTAGTGCCCGCGGGCAAAGTGCGCGGCCGGCGCCCCGCCGTCCAGGTCGGCCGCCAGCACCGGCGCTGCGAGACCGGCGCAGTTGATGAGATGCCGACAGGTGAGCGTCTCGCCACCGGCCGACAGGCGGATGCCCGCAGACACGACCTCCAGATCGGCCGCCGTCGTGTTGAAGGCGATCATGCCGCCGGCCGCCTCGAGCCGACCCTGCAGGCTCAGCATGTAGGCGTGGCTGTCGATGATGCCCGTGGTGGGCGACAGCAACCCACCCACGGCGGCAACGGCAGGCTCGAGGGCCCGGACGGCGGCCGCGTCCAGCCACTCGAGGCTGCCTGCCCCGTTGGCTTCCGCCTGCCGTCGGTAGCCATCCAGGACGCCGAGCTGGTCGTCCGTCACCGCCACGATGATCTTGCCGCAACGCCGGTACGGCACCTGGTGTCGGTCACAGTAAGCATAGAGCTGCTGCTTGCCCGCCACGCAGAGTGCCGCCTTCAGCGAGCCGGTGGGATAGTAGATGCCGGCGTGAATGACCTCGGAATTGCGGGCGCTGGTCTCGGAGCCGATCAGGCCGTGGCGCTCGAGGACCAGCACGTCGTGGCCCGCCTCGGCGAGACGGGCCGCGCAGGCGAGCCCCACCACCCCGGCGCCGATCACCACGCAGTCGAGCGCCTCAGTCACCGAGCCCCTCCATGGACGCCGTCAGGGTGTTGCCGAGCGCGTTGCGCACGCCGAGGCCGTCCAGCGCCGCCGCCACGGACGCTCTGGCCGGACGTTCGCGCGGCTGGTCCGCGAGTCCGCCGGGCAGCGGCACCCGGTCGTCCAGGCGGAGGATGCGCCGGTAGAGAAAGGCGGCATCGCGCGCGGCTTCGAGCCGCTCGGCCATCCGGCTCCCCGGCTTGATCCCGGCGGCCGACCAGTCGGTTGCCGGCGCATAGATCCGCTCCAGGTCGCCGAAGGCCTCGATCAGCCGCCGCGCGGATTTCGGACCGACGCCGGGCACCCCGGGTATGTTGTCGACGCTGTCTCCGGTGAGCGCCTGGTAGTCCGGGAATGCCGCCGGCAGGAAGCCGAACGCCTGGCTGAAGGTCGCCGCTGTGGCGATGCTGCCGTCCTTCGGATCCATCAGCTCGACGGTGCTCGAGAGCAGCTGCTGAAGGTCCTTGTCGCGACTGACGATGGTCACGGGCAGCCGGCTGGTCCTGGCCAGCGTCGCGATGTAGTCGTCGGCCTCGTACTCGAGGTCCGCCAGCACGGGCACCCCGAGCGCTTCCGTGAGCTGCCGGCACAGCGTCAGCTGGTGGCGGATGCCCTCGTCCGCCGGCGGCCGGTTCGCCTTGTATTGCGGATACAGGCGGTTGCGCCAGCAGCTCGTCAGGCTCTCGTCGAACGCGGCGACGCAGCGCGTCACGGGGGGCCTGCCGTCGCGCCCCGAGAGCAGGCCGGTCAGGTAGCTCAGGTAGCCGCGCACGCCGTTGACCGGCCTGCCGGCGTCGTCCGCGAACACATCGGGCACACCGTAGAGCGCCCGAAAGAAGAGCAGCGTGCCGTCCAGCAGGTAGAGGCGCTCGCTCACGACGGTGCCAGGAGGCGCCGCCGGAAACGGCTCAGCTCGGCAAGCAGCGCCCGGGCCCTGCACGGCAGGCGCTCTTCCGGTGCCTCGGCGGCGAGCCGGACCGCTTCCGCAAATCCGCTGGCGCCGTCCGGCGGCGCGTCGAGATCGTCGATGCTCACCCGGAACGACAGACCGCAGGCCCGGGCGAGTCTGGACTCCAGCGCCTGAACGGGTACCTCGACGCGACCGAACGCGGCCTGGGACGCCGCCGTGCGTGGCGGCGGCAGGTACCAGTAGCCGTAGTCGACCCGGCGTCTGCGATCGCGGCCGGCGATGCACCAGTGGGCCAGCTCATGCAGGGCGCTGGCCGGATAATCACGCGTATAGCGGATGGTGGCGAACCCGCCCTCACCCGGCAGGTAGAGGGGCTCCGCGGCACCGCCGATCAGGCGGACCCGATGCTGCCGCCCCAGCGATCGATTGAAGCAGCCGGCGATCTGTCGATCCGTCAGGACCGGCAACCCTTCGCTGGCGCTCAACGGTCCTCCTCGCAGGGCCAGGCTTCGAGCATGTCCACATAACTGCCCGACAGAAACGGTCGCCCGGCCAGCAGGTGCTCGAGATAGCTTCGCGGCGGCAGGAGACCGGCCCGGCGGACCGCCGGATTGGCCACGTACGTCCAGGTGGGGATCATCACCTCGCCCTCTCCTGAACTGCCTGCTGCGATCGCGTCGGTCACCTCGAGCGGTGGCAGGTGGTCGTGCAGAACGCGCACGCGGACGATCTCGCGGCTGTAATTGACGGGCGTAGACTCGAACCGATCCATCCGCCGGATCTCGTCCGTCGCGCTGAGCCAGTAGAGCACGCCCTCCACGCGGCCACCCGGGGCATAGGCGATGTTGGCGTGCCCCGACCCCTCGTGGGCGGCCGACGTCTTGTCGAACGTCAGCACGAACCCGTCCAGACTGGCTGGTGAGGCGTGCGCGAACGCCAACCCCCGGGACCTCACCCGCTCCGGATTCATGTTCGAGCCGTAAGCGAAGTAGCGGGCGACCACGATCAGCCCTTGCGTATCCAGTAGTGCAGCATCTCACCGCTGCGGGACTCTCCGAGCAGGGTGTGGCCCATGAAGCGGCAGAAGTTGGCAAAGTCCCGTCCGGTGCTCGGATCCGTCGCCTGCACGTGCAGAACCTCACCCGGGCGCATCGTCCGCACGCGGTTGCGCACCAGCATCAGGGGCTCGGGGCAGACGAGGCCCGCAGCATCGAGGAAATCGTCGGCGTCGTGGTCTTGGTCGGTCATCGTGGGCGGCGATGGTAGCTCAAAATGCCGCCCGAGCGTGCCGAGCCCCGCTCCCTTGACTTGCCTATGGCAGGCTCACACACTCGAACCGAATTCAGAGGACGCGGTCAAAAGAGCCGGATGGTGGGGCCGGATCGGCATCCACCCGCAGTCAGCGCTTCAAACCGGATTCCGATGGTCTGCAGGTCAGGCCGGTCGGAATCAAGACCAGGGACATGAGTATTCGAGTTGTCAGTCCGAGTCGCCGCCAGCGGCGCTCCCATGGTTTCGCATTCTCTGCGACGTTCCCCTTCGGATCGGGCCGCGCGGCGCTGTTCAGCGCCTGCCTGGCGCTTTCCCTGCACGCCCTGGCCGAATCGGCGCCGATCGAGGCGGACGTCACCGAGGAGAGCCTGGTCGAGCAGAGCCCGGCAGAGGAGAGCCCTGCCGAGGAGAGCCTGGTCGAGGCGGCTGCCGGCGAAACTGCGCTGTCGGAAGGCGTCTCCGCAGAGCCCGTTCCGACGAGCCCGGCGAACCCGTTCGCCGAAGCCGCCAACATGCCCGCCCCGTCGCTCGCGTTGCCGAACCGTCGCGATGCCACGGGATCGAGCATCGAGGACATCCTGGAAGAGCTCGATCCGGATCTGGAGCAGATCCAGGCGCAGATCGAAGCCGGCGAGATGGAGATTCCGAAGTACTGGCTCGCAAGCAAGATCCGCGAGATCGAGCAGACGAGCCACCGCTTCGACCCTGCCCTGGTCCGACCGCTCACCCTGCTGGGCGACATTCAGGCGGCGGAAGGAGAGTACACCGAGGCGCTGGACAGCTATGGCCGGGCCATTCACCTGGAACGGGTGAACGACGGCCTGGTATCCGCGAAGCAGATCGAGATCGTCTACCGGGAAGCCGAGGTCTACCGCACCCTGGGTGATCTGGAAACGGCCAACGAGCGCGAGGAGTATGCCTATCACGTGCTGATGCGCTCCCACGATCCGTACAGCGAAGACATGCTGCCCGGGCTGTTTCACCTGGCCCGCTGGTACGAGCGGACGCACAACATCTTCGCCGCCCGCCACCTCTACGAACGGGCCACCGACGTGCTGGTGGCCAACGGCAAGGGCATGGACCTGGACGCGATACCCGCCTGGGAGGGTGTGGCCCGCACCTACCGGCTCGAGCGGTTTCCGCCGGTCTACCTCGACGCCTCGGACGCAGCCGCCATGACCCCCACCGCCATGGCACCCACCTACGGCGCGGTCGCGATCAACAACTTCCCGGCGGGTGAACGTGCGCTGCAGATGATCATCCAGATCCATCGCGAGCACGGCTCACCGACGGGGGAGACCGCACAGGCCATTCTCGACCTGGCCGACTGGCACCTGCTTTTCGAGCGGACCCGCGAGGCCTACCCGCTCTACCAGGTCGCCTACGAGATGATGGAGACGGTGGACGGCTTCCCCGTCACCGATTTCTTCGGCGAACCCAAGCTCATTCACTTTCCCGCGCCGAGCGATCCGCCGCCGCCGAGCGTCCCGGAGCGGACTGCGGAAGGCCTCGTCTCCGTGCGTTTCGACGTCACCGATCACGGCTCGCCCCGGCGCCTGGAAACCATCGCCTCGGAACCCGAGGGCATGATGGACTTCCGCGTGCGCAAGAGCATCCGGGCCGCCCGCTTCCGACCCGCTCTGGTGGACGGCGTGCCCACTCAGATAGAGGGCTACACCTACACGCATCGCTTCACCTACTACCCGCAGGCGACCCTGGTGGAAACCACCGAAGCGAGCCCGCCGGCGGAGGAGAGCGAATGAGCCGTACAGCGTGTGTTCAGGTTAGGATGGCTAGGATGGCCGGCGACGGGACCGGCCCGGTCGTCGGGAACGGGCCAGGCATCCCCGCGGACAGGGGGTAATCGAGATGAAGGTACGTACACGCACAACTGCCGGGATGGTCGCGATGGTGACCATCGCCGTGCTGGCAGGCTGCTCATCGAACAGCTCGCCACCACCGCCCAGCTCACCGAGCTCGCCCAGCATGCCCTCGCCGAGCTCATCGCAGCCGCCCGGCGCACCGAGCTCACCGAGCAGCTCGCAGTCGCCCAGCACCTCCAGCCCCAGCTCCGGCACGTCGGGATCGAGCTCCCGGTCGCCGAGCACCGGCACCACCGGCAGCAGCTCTTCGTCACCCGGCAGCCAGAGCCTGCCCGGCACGATCCCTTCCGCGCCCGGCGGAGCCATGCCTCCGGGCGGGCAGATGCCCGGCCAGGTGCCGGGCCAGCAGCCCGGCGGTCAGCCGCCCGGATCCGGGCAGGCAGGGGGCCAGACACCCGGCCAGATGCCGGGCACCCAGGGCCAGGGCAACCAGGCGGGCACCGAATCCCAGCCAACGTGGGACACGCTTCCGCCGGGCGGCGCCGCCGGCGGCGAGCAGACCGCCGGCCAGCCTTCCGACGGCTGGGAAAGCGGCGTGCCCGGAGATGCCAGCGACGGCTGGGAAACCAGCAACCAGCTGCCCAGCGCAAACGCCGGCGGAACCCCGCCGATGCCTTCCGAGCGGGGGCTGCCACCCGGCCAGGGCAGCGGCCTGCCCGGCCAGGGCGGCGACGGCGAGCTGGACAAGGCGCTCGAGGACTTCGACGGCGGGATTCTGGCGGAGCGTGCCGTGATCGCCGAGCGCAGCAACGAGCGCGCCGGATCCGGCTCCGTGCCTGCCGAGCTCCCCGGTTCCGGCAGTGCCGACGGCAGCGTGGACGCCCAGGGCGATCCCGGCACGGCAGAACAGCAGACGGCGAGCTACGAGCCCGTGGGTCTGCCCTCGCAGAACATGCCGCAGCGCCAGCCACCCTCTCCCGCCGCCACCGGCAACATGCCGGACGACATCCCGGACGCCCGGGACGACGACATCATCGCCCGCCAGCTGCGGGAGGCGGCCACGAACGAAACGGACCCGGAGCTCCGGGAAAAACTCTGGGAGGAGTACCGGCGCTACAAGGGCGCCTGAGGCGACGGCCCGTGACAGTCATGACAAGTATCCACACACCGTTCCGTTCCCACCGGCACACCTCGGCTGCTGCCCCGTGGCTGCTGGCCTGCGCCGTGGTGCTGCTCGGCGGTTGTGTGAGCGAAACGGTGCGCATCGTCGACATGACGCCACCGGAGCAGATGGAACAGGTGCAGAGCGAGTCCGAGCTCCTGGACATCGGCATCGCCATCTTCGATCCGAACGTCCCGGAAGAGTACGACGAGCAGATCAAGCAGCTCATCCAGCCGGAGATACGGCGTGCCGAAGCGAACTACATGCCCTACCACGCCAAGAACCTGCTGCAGAGCACGGGCAACTGGGGTGCGGTTCGGGTAGTGCCCAGGCCGACCAACGCCGTGGACGTGACGGTCACCGGCAGGATCCTCCATTCAGACGGCGAGAGCATGGGGCTGGAGCTGTCCGTGCACGATGCCACCGGCAAGGAGTGGTTCACCAAGGAGTACGAAGCCCTGGCGAGCAAGTACGCCTACGACGAGGGCATTCCTCAGGGCATCGACCCCTTCCAGACGGTGTACAAGGATTTCGCGGACGACCTGCTCGCCTACCGGAAGGCATTGAGCCGGGAGCAGATCGAGCAGATCCGCGCCACTGCGGAGATGAAATTCGCTCAGGACTTCGCCCCCGACGCCTTCTCGGACCACATCAGCCAGAGCAAGAACGGCGATTTCGAGCTCGTCCGCCTGCCCGCCGAGGACGATCCCATGCTCGGACGGGTGCGGAAGGTACGGGAACGCGAGTACCTGTTCATCGATACGCTCGACGAGTATTACGAGAACTTCCACCGGGACATGTACCCCTCCTATCAGAACTGGCGGCGCGCCACCTACGAGGAAGCCATTGCCTACAAGGAGCTCCGGGCTCAGTCCAGGGCCCGGGCCATCGGTGGTGCGGTGGCGATCGCGGGTGGTATTGCGGCCATGAGCGAAAGCAGTAACGCCTACGTGGACACCAGCGGCATCATGAGCGTGATGAGCGGCGCAATGCTGCTGAAAACGGCGATCACCAAACGTGACGAGGCGCAGATCCACGCCGAGGTGCTCGAAGAGGTGGGTGTCGCGGCGGAAGGTGAGATCATGCCGCACACCATCGATCTGGAGAATCAGAGCGTGCGCCTGCAGGGCAACGTGGACGAGCAGTACGACGAGCTGCGCGGCATCCTGCGCAGGATCTACTTTGCCGATCTGGGGCTCCCGGATCCTGCCGCCACGAGTGGTTCCGCTCCGGCTGCGGATGCGGCCGTCACACCTGCCGCCGCCACCGGCTCCGCTGCACCCTCGGAGGTGGCAGCAGAACCGGCGGCCGGCGAGCGCGGCGAGGCTCCCGACGCGGATTCCTGATTCCGACCGGGAGCGTACATGACCGAGGAAGAGTTCAGCCCGATTCGCCCGCGCTCGGTACCCCTGAGCCACGTCCAGGCGCCGGACGCCGTCGTGCCGGGGCAGAAGGCTCGAGCGCTGCCCTGGAAACAGCTCCTCATCGGCACCTCGGTGGTCGTGCTCCTGCTGCTGGTCTTCTTCGTCATTCCGGATCTCGTCGGCCCGCCGGTGGTGACGCGGCACACCGCGGCGGAGCCTGCTGCAACGGACAGCCCCGGCGAGCAGAGCGGCAGAAACGGCGGCGCGGAATCCGATGCACCACCCCCCTTCGAAGCCCTGCTCAGGCAGCAGACCCGCGAGAAGGCCCAGGACGAGCTGTCACGATTCGTGGAGCTGCAGATGCAGCTGGAGAACACCATGCAGGTCGGCACCTGGGGACAGGCCGACCTCGATGCCGCCAAGGGACTTGCCACCCGCGGCGACGAGCAGTTTCTGGCGGAGGCCTTCGAGGATTCCCTCGCCTCCTACCGGGCGGCGTCCGATGCCCTGGCGGCGCTCATCGCCACGGGAGAGCAGATGCTTTCGGATGCACTCGCTCTCGGCAACAAGGCCCTGGACGCTCGTGATCAGCGGACCGCGCTCGCGAGCTTCCAGCAGGCGCTCACCATCGACCCCGACAACGCAGCCGCCGAGCATGGCATCGGGAGGGCAAACGTGCTTCCGGAGGTGGTGGACCTGATGCGGGAAGCGAAGAATCACGAGCTGGCCGGTAACTATCGTGCCGCGCTCGAGACCTATCAGCGGGTGCAGGGCCTCGATCCGGAGACGCACGATCTCGAGGTGGCCATGGCCACCGCGCGCGGCGGTGTCGGCGAGATGCACTTCCGGGAGCTGCTCTCCGATGGTTTCAAGGCCATGGATGCCGAGCAGTTCGAGACCGCACGCAGCGCGTTCAACCAGGCGCTCGCACAGAAACCGGGCGATCCCGTGGCGCTGGGCGGGCTCGAACAGGTGGCCGAACGCAAGGATCTCGCCACCATCCGACGGCTGCGCGCCAGTGCCGAAGCATTCGAGGCCGCAGAGGAATGGCGCAGCGCCATTGAGGACTACGACCGGGTGCTCGCGCTGGACAGCAACATCCAGTTCGCCAAGTCCGGTCGCGCCCGCGCCGTGGAGCAGGAGCGCACGGGCATCACCCTCGGCAACATCATCGCCTCGCCCGACAAGCTGTCGTCCACGTCGCTCTACGGTCAGGCTCAGGACATCCTGAGCTCGGCGAAGTCGATCGAGCCCCGGGGGCCGAAGCTCGCCGCGCAGATCGCCAGGGTCGATGATCTGCTCGCGACCTACGGCACACCGGTTCCGGTGCTGTTCCGCTCGGACAACCGCACCGAGATCACGCTGTCCACGGTCGGCCGCCTGGGTACGTTCTCCGAGAAGCAGCTGAGCCTGCGACCCGGCGCCTACACGGTGATCGGCAGCCGTGACGGCTGCCGGGACGTGCGCGAGAGCATTCTCGTCAGACCCGACATGGCACCCGTCGAGATCCGCTGCGAAGAGACCTTCTGATCGTGAGCGAACCTCGAGACCCCGCCGCCCGGCCGGACGAAGACGCCGTCGTCATCCGCCCGGTGGGATACACCCCGCGGGCGGACACGGCCGATGGCGGGTTCCGGATCAGCCGCACCCAGATTGCCGTGGGGGTGGCCATTCTGGTCACCCTGACCGCGGTCTGGTTCCTGTTCACCGCACGTTCGGTCCGGCTCACCTTCGATCCGGAGGTGGAGTCGGTCAGCGTCAGCGGCGGCATGTCGTTCGAGCTGGGCGGCATCTACCTGCTGAGGACGGGTACCTACCGGATCGGTGCCAGCGCACCGGGCTACCACGACCTGGATGCGAGCCTCACCGTGGGAGAGGAGCGCAACCAGCTGCACCACTTCGAGCTCGCCAAGTTGCCTGGCCTCGTCACCTTCACCACCGATCCGCCCGGTGCCGAGGTGGTCGTCGACGGTACGCCGAGCGGCACCACGCCGACGTCGGCGATCCCGGTGCCGGCGGGGCAGCGCGAGGTGTCGTTTACCGCCCCGCGCTATCAGCCGCTGGCGCTGGTGGTGGACGTCACCGGCATGAACGAGGCGCAAACCGTGTACGGGGCACTCGCCCCCAACTGGGCGGAGGTCTCCGTGTCCACCTCGCCGCCCGGTGCAGAAATCCTGCTCGACGACGAGCCGACCGGTGCCGTCACCCCGGCCACCATCGAGGCGCTGGCAGGCGAGCACGAGATCCGCTTGCGGCTGCCGGGTCACAAGCCCCATCGCCAGCGGATTCTCGTGGCGGCGGAAGAGGTGGTGACCCTGCCGACGTACACGCTGCAGCAGGCGGACGGACTGATCAGTGTGGTCACCCGCCCCGCCGGTGCGGGTGTGACCCTGAACGGCCGCTTTCAGGGCGAATCCCCGCTGGAGATCGCCGTTCGCTCCGGCACGAGCTACCGTGTGCAGGTGTTCAAGGCCGGCTACGCCTCGGTGGAGCGCTCGCTGACCCTGAAGTCGGGAGAGGAGCAGACCCTGAACGTGCAGCTCGACCGGCAGATGGGCGACGTGGTGGTCACCGTCGAGCCGCCGGAAGCGGACATCTACGTGAACGGCGAGCGCCGGGGCCGGGGCAGCGAGACGCTGACCCTGCCTACCACGACCCACCGGCTCGCGGTGCGTCTGCCGGGGTACGCGGGCTACGAGTCGGAAATCACGCCGAAGACCGGACTCGTCCAGGAGGTCCGCGTCCGCCTGCTCACCCTCGAGGAAGCCCGCCTCGCAGCGCTGAAGCCGCGGATCCGGAGTCCCGGCGGCCAGGACCTGGTGCTGGTCAAGCCGGCACCCTTCACCATGGGGGCGTCCCGGCGCCAGCCCGGCAGGCGGGCGAACGAGACGCTGCGCGAGGTGCAGATGCAGCGGTTCTTCTACCTGGGTACCCAGGAGGTGAGCAATGCCCAGTTCCTGGCCTTCGACCCCACGCACGTTTCCGGCACGTTCGAGGAGCAGGAGCTCGGCAAGCCCGAGCAGCCGGTGGTCAACCTGAGCTGGGAGGACGCCGCCCGCTACTGCAACTGGCTGTCGGATCAGGAAAAGCTGCCCCGCTTCTATGTGGTCGAGTCCGGCCGCATCACCGGCATCAACGCCCAGGCCACCGGCTACCGCCTGCCCACCGAAGCAGAGTGGGCGTACAGCGCCCGGCAGGTGGATGCCGAAGCGCCGCTCAACTTTCCCTGGGGCGGCAACCTGCCGCCCCCGGACCGTCACGGCAACTACGCCGACCGGTCTGCCGCGCACCTGGTCGGCCGGATCATCTTCGGCTACAACGACAACTACATCGCCGCGGCTCCCGTGGGCACCTACGCCCCCAACCGGCTGGGGCTCTACGATATGTCCGGCAACGTTGCCGAGTGGATCAACGATTTCTACGAGATCCCCGCCGAGGCTGCGGTGGTCGATCCGCTGGGCCCCGAGACGGGCGAGTATCATGTGATCCGCGGTTCGAGCTGGATGCACGGCACGATCACGGATCTCAGGATCTCGTTTCGAGACTACGGGCTCGAGGGGCGCCAGGATGTGGGTTTCCGGGTCGCCCGCTTCGCGGAACCCAATTGAAGCCGGAAGGTCCCTCAGTAACTACGGTGTTTGAACAATGCACTCGATGAAGCTCAATTCAGCTCGACCCGCCGGGCGGCCATTCATCCTTTCCGGCCGGCAGCCACGGTTGCTGCTGGCGGTGCTGCTCGTGGCCACGCTGGCTGCCGGCGGTCAGGGATGGGCCGCCGAGGCCGAACCGGGGCCGACGGCCGACGCCTCCACCGGCACGACGAAGCCGTCCGCGGATGCAGATGCCGAACCCGGGACGGACGTCTTCATTCCCACCGAGGACATCTCGGAGGATTTCGCCGTCGCCTTTCCCGTCGACATCTGAGGAGCCCAGCGACCCGCCATGGCCACTGCCACCGACAGCTCCCTCAGGAGCCAACTGCCCTTCGAACTCGTCTACCAGGTGGTGGCACTCATCGCCGCCGTGATCCTGGTGCATCTGGTGTACATCACCGTCATCCGGCCGAATGCGGAGGCGATCCTGGTCGAGCAGGCGGAGCGCACCGCCGCCGGTGAGGAGTTCGTGCAGAGCCGAAGCCTCTACGTGGTGCTGAAGGACTTCGAGCAGGAATCCTGCTTCGTCCTCCTGTTCTGGGCCGTCGCGATCATGGGCTACAAGGGGCGCTCGGCGCTCCGGGAACGCCAGCTCCTCGGCGGGGACGTGGTCAGGGTCGCCGAGGGCATGAGCATCCTGCCCGAAGACACCCGGGAATACACACGGGGCATCCAGGCACTGCCGGTGGACGTTCAGAACTACCTGCTGCCCCGGGCGCTGATGGCGGCACTGCACCGGTTCGCCTCCACGCGCAACGTCCAGGACGCCTCGGAGGCCGTGAAGAGCGTGTGCGAGTCGGAAGCGGACCGCCTCGACAGCGAGCTGGCCATGGTCCGCTACATCGCCTGGGCCATCCCGTCCATCGGCTTCATCGGCACGGTGCGCGGTATCGGCGAGGCCCTCGGCCAGGCCTACAAGGCCGTCGAGGGCGACATCGCCGGCGTGACGGCAAGCCTCGGCGTGGCGTTCAACTCCACCTTCGTCGCGCTGGTCATCAGCATCGTGCTCATGTTCTTCATGCACCAGTTGCAGCTCATCCAGGAGCGTCTGGTGCTCGACACCCAGACCTACTCCGACCAGCGCCTGCTCCGCCACCTGCAGGTCCGTAACTCGTGACCGCCATCATCGAGTTCAACGACCTGGAGCTGTCGCTCTATCGTGGCGAGGACAGGCTCTACAGCGCCCCGGGCTTCGCCGTGGTCCGCGAAGGCGGGATCGTGTTCGGCGAGCCGGCGCTGCGCGTCGCCCGCATCCACCCGCAGCAGGCGAACCAGCAGTACCTCAAGCGGATGAACGGCGATCCTCTGCCTCAGCCGGTCAGGATTGCCGCCAATCACGCCGACCTGGTCTACCTGCATCTCAAGGAGCTGGCAGGCCTGACCGGAGACGACGTGGTTCTGGCGGTGCCCGGCACCATGAACGGCGAGCAGCTCGGGATTCTGCTCGGCATCTGCCAGGAGGCGGGCATCGAGGTGAGCGGCTTCGTCAATGCGGCGGTCGCCGCGCTGACCACCACACCGGCGCCGGAACGGGTGATCTACGTCGACCTGTTTCTGCAGCATGTGCAGGTGAGCGAGCTCACCGTCGGCAGCGAGGTTCGCCACGAGCGTTCCTTCGAGGTCCGCGACTGCGGTTTCTCCAACCTGCTGGACGGCTGGGTCAATCTCATCGCCGACCGCTTCGTCCAGGAAACCCGCTTCGATCCGCTGCACACGGCAGACTCCGAGCAGCAGCTCTACAACCAGGTCTACGACTGGGTGTTGGGGGCGCATCACCGCAGCGAGGTCTTCATCGAGGTGCTGCACGGCGACCAGCGCCGGACGGTGGAGATTCCCGCGGCGGATCTCGAGAACAAGGCGCAGCAGCGCATCGACCGGCTGCTCGACGTGCTGCCCGCGGGCACCCTCGCCCTCTCCGCGCGGGTGGCACGACTGCCGGGCATGAGCAATCGGCTGAAAGCCGCCGGCCGCGAGCTCGCCCTGCTCCAGGCCGATGCGGTGGCGCTCGGATGCGCCGCGCACCTCGGCCGGCTGCGCACGGCGGATACGGAGCTGAAACTGGTGACCCGTCTTCCCCACGAACGTCGGCTGGCGCCGGCGTCCGCGCCGGCGAGCCATCTGCCCACGCACCTGCTCTGCGACCATGTGGCCAGGCCGCTCGGGGATACGCCGCTGACGGAGAACCTCCGGCAGACGGCAGAGGGTGTGTGGCTGCTCGCCGGGGCGACGGCAAGCGTGAACGGCGAAACGCTGACCACCGATCGGCGGCTGTGCCTCGGTGACGTCATCGACACCGGCACCGCCAGCTACACGGCGATCCGCCTCGAGGGCTGACTGTCATGGCCCGCCGCCAGACCAACGTCTTCTCCCTCTCCTTTCTCGACGTGATGTCCTGCGGTTTCGGTGCCGTGGTGCTGATCTTCCTGATCATCAATCACGCCACTCAGGAGCAGGCGGAGGTGGTCAACCAGGATCTGCTCGCCGAGATCCGCCTGCTCGACTATCAGGTGCAGAACGGCGAGCGGGACCTGGTGGAGCTGAAGAAGCAGCTCGAGGATCTGCTCAGACGGGTGTCGGACAGCGACGCCCAGCTCAACAGCACCAAGACGCAGCTCGACGAGCGGACCGAAGACCTGGCCGAGCTCGAAAACGTCTCTCTCGCCCGTATCGAGAGTCTGGAGAAGCTGAAGAGTGACGTGGAAGCGCGTGAGGAGGAGCTGAAGCGTCTGAAGGCTATCGAGGCGGAAGGCGAAGGCAGCCGGATCCGCTCTTTCACCGGCGAGGGCGATCGCCAGTACCTCACCGGCCTCAAGGTCGGCGGCAAGAACATCCTCATCGCCCTGGATGCCTCGGCGAGCATGCTCGACGACGACATCGTCAACGTGCTGAGGCGGCGCAACATGCCGGACGACCGCAAGCTCAGAGCGCCGAAATGGCAGCGGGCGGTGCGGACGGTGGAGTGGCTGTCCGCCCAGCTGCCCCTGGACGCGAGCTTCCAGGTGTATGCCTTCAACGAGGAGGTGAAGGCCCTCCTGGAACCCACCAAGGGTGAGTGGATCGAACTGGGAGAGGGACGGGAGCTCGACGACGCCTTGACCAGCCTGAAAACGCTCGTACCGGAAAAGGGGACCAGCCTCGAGAACCTGGCGGTGGCCATGGCGGATCTCGACCCGCCGCCGGACAACGTCTATCTCATCATCGACTCGCTGCCCACCATGGGTGCCAGACCGCCCCGTGGGGCGACGATCAGCGGCCGTGCACGCCTCGATCTCTTTCAGGACGCCGTCCGGCGGCTGCCCGCCCAGGTGCCCATCAACGTCATCATGTTTCCCATGGAGGGTGATCCGATGGCAGCGGCGGCGTTCTGGAACCTGGCGCGCACCTCAGGCGGCTCCTATCTCTCGCCCTCGAGGGACTGGCCATGAAGAAGCGTCAGCGGCGCGGTATCGAGGAGTTCAGCGTTTCCTTTCTGGACGTGATCTGCTGCGGGTTCGGCGCCATCATCCTGCTGCTCATGATCACCAAGACCGTGGAGCCCATCCTGCTGGAGGAATCACAGGTCAACCTGGAAGGCGTGGTCGCCGACCGGGAAAACGCGCTCTTCGAGATTCGCGGCCAGGTCCGGGAGCTCACCCGCCAGGTCACGGACTCGGAGGCCGAGCTCGACGACAACCTGCTCGAGCTCGCCGCTCTGGAGAAGGAGCTGACCCGGATTCTGGGCAAGTACCGGACGACGGTGACCCTCGAGACCAAGGCGGAGTCGGAAACCACCGAGCTCGCCGCCGCCAAGCAGACGCTCACCGACGAGATGCAGCGTCTGCTCGGCGCGGACTTCCGCCGCAGCACCGAGCTCGTCGGCGGCATCGCCGTGGACAGCGAGTACATCATCTTCGTGATCGACACCTCGGGCAGCATGTTCAACGCCGCCTGGTCGCAGGTGCTCAGAAAGGTGGAGGAGACGCTGGCCATCTACCCCCAGGTGAAGGGCATCCAGGTGATGAACGACATGGGGGACTACATGTTTCCGCGTTATGCGGGCGAGTGGCTGGAGGATTCACCCAGCCGCCGTCGCGGCATCATTCAGCGCCTGCAGAGCTGGAACCCGTTCTCGAACTCGTCGCCGGTGGAAGGCATCCAGGTGGCCGTGAGCACCTACTACGACCCGAACAAGCAGATCAGCATCTACGTGTTCGGCGACGACTTCACCGGCGAGTCCATCGAGTCGGTGGTCGACGAGGTGGATCGGGTGAATCGCGTCGGACCGGACGGCCGGAAGATGGTCCGCATCCACGCGGTCGCCTTTCCCGTCTACCTGCAGCGGCCGAATGCCCGGGTCTACCGGTTTGCCGCGCTGATGCGGGAGCTCGCCTACCGCAACGACGGCACCTTTGTCGGCTTGAGCGAATTCCAGTAGCCTGTGGCCATGGGACGGGACAGGCAAAGACGGGTAGGCACGGCACGGGCAGCCATCGGCCGGTTGCCGGTTCCCGGCATCGGCACCCCGCTGAACGCGGCCGTGATGCTGCTCGCCGCCGGCCTGCTGCTCACGCTGTCCGGCTGCCTGTCGACCTCCGTGGAGATGGACGAGGAAACGCCGTTTCCCGTGCCGCTGGTGAACAAGATCCCGCTCACCGTCGGTCTGTATCTGCCCGAGGAGCTGCTGACGTTCACCCACACCGAGAATCACGGCGACGACGGCACCTTCACCATCAGCATCGGTGAGGCCCAGCGATCCGTGTTCGTAAACCTCTTCGATGGCCTGTTCCAGCAGGTGCTGCTGGTGGACGATCCCGCCCATCCGGGCGTGGACGTGGCCGGAACCATCGTGCCCACCATTGCGGAGATGCAGTTCTCCACCCCCTACCAGACCCGGACGGACTACTTCGAGGTCTGGCTGCGCTACCATTTCCAGCTGTACGGCCGCGACGGCGGTGAACTCGGCGACTGGGACCTGACGGCCTACGGTAAGGCCAACACCCAGAACTACGGCATGAACAGCACCCACCCGACGCTGCGGGCCGCGGCGCTGCAGGCCTGCCGGGACGCCATGGCATTCTTCACCGTGCAGTTCACCCGCCTGCCCGTGGTGCAGCAGTGGCTGGCCAGCGAGGTTCGCGCCAGCAGCACCGTGCAGGTGAACACCGCACCCACCGGTCAGGGAGATTCGTGATGTTCGGCAGACCAGAAACCACGCAGATCGCGACCCGCGGACACGGCCACCTTCGGGCACTACCGCGTGCCGCAGCCCTGGTGATGGCCCTCAGCCTGCTCGGTGGCTGCGTCACCGCCACCGTCCAGCAGGTCCGCGAAGCCTCCACCGGCATCGACGAGAGCGAGGCCGTGGTGGTGCTCGGACGCAAGGATCGGCCGAGCGCCGACGAAACCGAAACCAACTTCGTGCGCTGCGTGGGCGACCGCATGGCGCGCGGCGGCAGCCGGATGAAGGTCATCAACGAGGACGACTTCCGCGACGCCGTGTTCCCGTGGTTCGAGCCGCGCACCGCGCCGGCCAACACCTCGGACCTGCCCGAGATCATGGCCACCCCTGTGGTGGCCCGACGCCTGTCCGAGCTCGGCCTGCGCTACCTGATCTGGATCGACGGCTCCACCGTCCGCACGGATTCCGCCGGCTCCATGACCTGCAGCGTCACCACCGCGGGCGGCGGCTGCTTCGGTTTTCTGACCTGGGAGAACGACTCGTCCTACGAAGCGACGGTGTGGGACGTGCGCAGCGGTCAGGCGGTGGGCCGGGTGAGCTCGGACGCCATCGGCACCAGCTACATTCCCGCCGTGGTGGTGCCGGTTCCCCTCATCGCCCGGGTGCAGAACTCCGCCTGCAACAGCCTGTCGAACCAGCTGAAGACCTTCATCGTCGAAGGCTGAAGCGCCCCGCGCAGCGGGGCGCCCCGCATAACGGGGCGAGGTCTATCGGGGGGTGATCTCCACCACCTCGCCCACGAACCGCTCGGGTTCGTTGGCATACCACTCGGACAGCTCCACCTTGTGCTTCCGGCGGGCGATGTCGCACAGCTCGTAGAAGGTGGGCCGCCCCGGATCGGTGATGATGATGCGCTCGACGCCGTGCTTCATGGCCCGGTTGATCATCTGGTTCAGCGACTTCACCAGGGAATCCCAGAAGCAGATGTCGGAGCCGACGATGCAGTCGAACCTGCCCAGATCCGGGCCCTTGAGCGATTCCAGGCGCCGTCGCATGGGCGTCACCTTCACGTCGTTCAGCTCCGAGAGCACCTCGAGGAAGGGAAAGACCTCATTGTCGACGTCGAGGCCCGTCACCCTGGCCTTGAACTCCTTGGCACAGAAGATGGAGCCCGGGCCCCAGCCGCACCCCACCTCCAGCACCCTGGCCTTCTTCTTCAGCGGGTTGTGTTGCAGGTAGTCCATGAGCAGGAAGCTGGAGCTCCAGGTCTTGTGGCCGTGCACGGACGGCTGGTAGGCCTTCTTCAGGCGGCGGATCAGCCGGTGCTTGCTCTCGAGGAGGTAGATGCCGTAGGCCTGATACATGTGCTCTTCGGGCAGCGGCTCCAGTTTCGGCATGGTTGTCAGGTATCCAGCATTGACCAAAGCGCCGCAGTGTAAGGGCTGAAGCCCCGCCGTGCCAGGCAGAGCGTCAATACCCGAGTGTTTTAGTCTGGTATTCACGGGCGGCCTCCGGGTACAATCCCCGCTCCCCTGACCCTGGAGCAACCGTGGCAGTCGAAGACCTCGTCAGCAGAGATTACAGCGCCGGATTCATCTCCGACGTGGAGGCAGACACCCTCCCGCCGGGACTGTCCGAGGATGTGGTGCGCTTCATCTCCGAGCGCAAGGGCGAGCCCGGCTGGCTGACGGACTGGCGCCTGGAAGCCTACCGGCTGTGGTGCGACATGTCCGCGCCGACCTGGGCGCACGTCCGCTTCCCGGAGATCGACTTCCAGGCCATCTCCTACTACTCGGCACCGAAACGCTCCGGCACCGGCCCGAAGTCGCTGGACGACGTGGACCCGGAGCTGCTCAGAACCTACGAGAAGCTGGGGATTCCGCTCCACGAGCAGGAAATTCTGGCCGGCGTGGAGCGCCGCACGCCGGTGGCCGTGGACGCCGTCTTCGACAGCGTCTCCATCACCACCACCTTCAAGGAAAAGCTGGCCGAGGCCGGAGTGATCTTCTGCTCCATCTCCGAGGCCGTGCACACCCACCCGGATCTCGTCCGCAAGTACCTGGGGTCCGTGGTGCCGCAGCGCGACAACTTCTATGCCACGCTCAACTCCGCCGTCTTCTCGGACGGCTCGTTCGTCTACGTGCCGGAAGGCGTGCGCTGCCCCATGGAGCTGTCCACGTACTTCCGGATCAATGCCCAGAACACCGGCCAGTTCGAACGCACGCTGATCGTCGCGGACAAAGGCGCCTACGTGAGCTATCTGGAAGGCTGCACCGCGCCCATGCGCGACGAGAACCAGCTGCACGCGGCGGTTGTGGAGCTGGTGGCGCTGGAGGACGCGCAGATCAAGTACTCCACCGTGCAGAACTGGTATCCCGGCGACAAGGACGGCAAGGGCGGCATCTACAACTTCGTCACCAAGCGCGGCGCCTGCCTGGGCGACCGCTCGAAGATCTCCTGGACCCAGGTGGAGACGGGCTCCGCCATCACCTGGAAGTATCCGAGCGTGGTGCTGCGCGGCGCCGACACCGTCGGCGAGTTCTACTCCGTGGCGCTCACCAACAACCACCAGCAGGCCGACACCGGCACCAAGATGATTCACATGGGCAAGAACAGCCGGAGCACCATCGTCTCCAAGGGCATCAGCGCCGGGAAGAGCCAGGCGAGCTACCGGGGCCTGGTGCGCATGGCGCCCACCGCGCACGGTGCGCGCAACTACACCCAGTGCGACTCGCTGCTCATCGGCAGCGAGTGCGGCGCGCACACCTTCCCCTACATCGAGAACCGCAACCCGAGCAGCATCGTCGAGCACGAGGCAACCACGTCCAAGGTCAGCGAGGACCAGCTCTTCCTCTGCCAGCAGCGCGGCATCGACGCGGAAAAAGCCGTGAGCATGATCGTCAACGGCTTCTGCAAGGAGGTGTTCCGGGAACTGCCCATGGAGTTCGCGGTGGAAGCCGGCAGGTTGCTCGAGGTGAGCCTGGAAGGAGCGGTCGGATGAGCCTGCTGGAGATCCGCGGCCTGCACGTGGCGGTCGCCGGCAAGCCGATTCTCAAGGGCCTCGACCTCACCCTGGAAGCGGGTTCCGTGCACGCCATCATGGGTCCGAACGGGTCCGGCAAGAGCACCCTCGCCGCCGTGCTCGCCGGCAAGCCGGGATACGAGGTCACCGCCGGCGACATTCTCTACCGCGGCGAGCGGCTGAACGACGTGGCCCCGGAAGTCCGCGCCCAGCAGGGCATCTTTCTGGCGTTCCAGTACCCGGTGGAGATCCCCGGCGTGAGCAACATGGAGTTCCTCAAGGCCGCGGTGGATAACCTGGCACACGCCCGCGGCGAGGAACCGCCCAACCCGGTCGACTTCATGCGTCGCGTGCGCGCCATTGCCACCCGCCTCAAGCTCAACCCGGAATTCCTGAAGCGGGGCGTGAACGAGGGTTTCTCCGGCGGCGAGAAGAAACGCAACGAGGTGCTGCAGCTCCTGCTGCTGGATCCGGTGCTCGCCGTGCTCGACGAGACGGACTCCGGTCTCGACATCGACGCCCTGTCCATCGTCGCCGACGGCGTCAACGAATACCACGACGCGGACAACGGTGTGCTGCTCATCACCCACTACCAGCGACTGCTCGAGCACATCGTCCCCGACCAGGTGCACGTGCTCGCGGACGGCGCCATCGCCCGCTCCGGCGACAAGAGCCTGGCGCTGGAACTCGAGAGCAAGGGGTACGCATGGCTGAACGACTGACCCTTGGCGAGCTCGCCGCCGCCCTCCCCCTGCCCGACGGCGCGCAGCCGGTAAAGCAGCGGGCGCTTGCCGCGCTCGATAGCGGCCTGTTCCGCGAGCTCTGGAAGTACACGCCCGCCACGGCGTTCGTGTCCGGCCTGGAAGGCGTCGAGGTCAGCCGCCCTGCCCTGAGCGGTTTCGATCAGGCAGGGGTAACCGTCCGGCAGCTCCGTGAAAGTGATCAGCCGATACCCGAACAGGCGCAGGATCCGAACTCGACCCAGCGGTTCCCGCTCGCGGACCTGGCCATGCTGATGACGGGCGACGCACTGCTGGTGGAGGTTACCGGGGAGGTGCCCGACCCGCTCGAGATCGACCACGCCGACGGCATCAGCCTGCCCGTGCTGATCCGCTTTGCGCCGGGTGCCCGAGCGACGTTGATAGAGCGCGCAGACGCCGAAGGCTTCTGCAATCAGTCGCTGTATCTCGATCTCGGCCGCGATGCGCACCTCACTCACGCCACGATCGCCACCCGTGCGGACGCCTGTCACTGGTCCCTCACCCAGGTCAGCCAGTCCGCCCGCAGCCGTTACGTGCGCCAGCAGTACGCCACGGGCGGGCAGCGGCGACGGACGGAGACGCAGATCCTGCTTCGGGAGCCGGAAGCCTCCGCAGACGTCACCGGTGCCTATGTGGTCGATGGCGGCACTCATCTGGATCAGCAGCTGGTGGTGGAGCACCGGGCTCGCGCCACGGAAAGCCGCCAGCGCTTCCACGGTATCGGCGCCGGCAAAGGTACCGCCGTGTTCAACGGCAGGATCCACATCCATCCCGGTGCCCCGGGTGCGGACGCCGCGCTGTCCAACCGGAATCTCGCCCTGCATGCGGACGCGATCATCAACACCAAGCCGGAGCTCGAGATCTACACGGACGACGTGAAGTGCAGTCACGGCGCCACCGTCGGCCGGCTGTCCGAGGAGAGCCTCTTCTACCTCCGCTCGAGGGGCCTGGACAGTCAGCAGGCACGACGGATGCTGTGCCGGGCATTCATCCGCGAGTGCGTCACGGGACCGCTGGCCGAGACCGCGGAAGCCGCGCTGCTCGGCGCCTGGCTCGGACCGGACGCATGAAGCGCAGCGACTTTCCCATTCTCGCCAGTGAGCAGAACGGCGCCCCCCTCGTCTACCTGGACAATGCCGCCACCACGCAGAAACCGCAGTCCGTTCTGCAGGCGATGGACGACTACTACCGGGAAGACAACGCCAACGTGCACCGGGCAGCGCATGCCCTGGCGGATCGTGCAACCAGAGCTTTCGAGGACGCCCGGCTGAAGGCGGCGCGATTCATCAACGCCGCCGCCACGGAGGAGGTGATCTTCACCTCCGGCACCACCGCCAGCATCAACCTCGTCGCTGCCGTCCATCGGGACCGTGTGCAGCCCGGTCAGAAGATCCTCATCACGGAGCTCGAGCACCACTCCAACATCGTGCCCTGGCAGATGCTGGCAAGAGCCACAGGTGCGGAGCTGATCGCGGCGCGCGTAACGGACTCCGGAGAGGTGGATCAGGCCGACTTCCTCGACAAGCTCGGGCAGCGCCCGGTGATCGTCGCCATCGGTCACGTCTCCAACGCGCTCGGCACGGTGCACCCGATCGAGGCGATGATTGCAGCGGCCCACGACGTCGGGGCCATCGTGGTAGTGGACGGCGCCCAGGCCTTAGCCCATCTCCCGGTGGACGTGCAGGCGCTCGACTGCGACTTCTACGCCGGTTCCGCGCACAAGATGTACGGCCCCACGGGCGTGGGCATTCTCTACGGCAAGCGGGACCTGCTCGAGGCGCTGCCGCCCTGGCAGGGTGGCGGCGAGATGATCGAGCATGTGACGCTCAACACCGCCACGTACAACCGCCTGCCGTACAAGTTCGAGGCGGGCACACCCAACATCGCCGGCGTGGTCGGTTTCGGTGCCGCCATCGACTACCTGACGGCGCTGGACTGGCAGCAGGTTCGGTCCCACGAGACCGCCCTGCTCGAAGCGACGCTCAGTCAGCTCAGGCAGATGCCGGAGGTGCGCCTGGTGGGCGAACCGGCGAGCCGGGTCGGCGTCATCTCCTTTCTCGTCGCGGGCAGTCACCCGCACGACATCGGCACGCTGCTCGATCAGCAGGGCGTCGCCGTGCGCACCGGCCATCACTGTGCAATGCCGCTGATGGAGCGTTTCGCGGTACCCGGAACGATCCGTGCGTCCTACGGTCTGTATAATTCCGCCGACGATGTTGACCGGTTCGTGGCGGCGCTGCGCAAGTCCCTGACCTTTCTCTGAGGCATCCGGCAGACACGAGGACGAACGACATGACGGCAACGACATTCGATCCCACGGCCATATCCATGACCGACGCAGCCCGTGCGCACATCGCCGGTCAGATCGCCCGTTCAGGACATCGACACCTCCGTCTCGGGGTCAAGGAGAGCGGCTGCAACGGCTTCATGTATACCCTGGACTACGTCGACGTGCCGGGCGAGGACGATCATCGGTTCGAGTTCGGCGACGTGGAGGTCTACGTGGACGAGGGAGATCTGCCCATGGTGCTCGGCACGCAGATCGACTATACCGTGGAAGGTCTGAACGCCAGCCTGAAATTCAGAAACCCGCGCGCGGCGAGCTACTGCGGCTGCGGGGAAAGCTTCTCCATCCAGCCGGACTGAGCATCACCTTGGAACGGAGACTGATCGCCACGAATCGCGATTGCCCGGCACGACTCGTGCCCACGGGTGATCCGATCACCATTCCCGGCAACACGTTCGTCACCCTCACCCAGAGCCTCGGCGGCACCTACACCGTGATCGTGAACGGCAACATGGCACGCATCGACGGCGAGGATGCCGATGCGCTCGGGTTCGAGGCGCACGTGCTCAGCTTCGAGCCGCCCGCGGACGGCCGCGTCAGCGAGGACCAGGTCCGGGAGGCCCTGTCGACCGTCTACGATCCGGAGATTCCCGTGAACGTCGTCGACCTGGGATTGATCTACGGGGTGCAGGTCGACCCGGCGTCCGGCGCCGTGTCCATCGACATGACCCTCACCGCCCCGGGCTGCGGCATGGGCGACGTGCTGGTCGCGGAAGTGAAGCGACGCGTGGCGCGGGTGCCGTTCGTGAGCCGGGTGGACGTCAACCTGGTGTTCGATCCGCCCTGGTCCCGGGACCGGATGTCGGAGGAGGCGCAGCTCACCCTGGGGCTCTACTGATGGCCTCCTCAGCCTTCAGCCTGGAGGAGATCCGGGAGTCTTTCGCCTTCTTCGACGACTGGGAGGACAAGTACCGGTTCGTCATCGATCTCGGCAGATCGCTGCCGCCCTTTCCGGAATCGGCACGTCGGGAAGAGAACCTCGTTCGTGGCTGCCAGAGCCAGGTGTGGGTGGAGGCGGCAATCGATGCGGGGACCGGCACACTGGACCTCGCCATCGACAGCGACGCCCATATCGTGCGTGGGCTCATCGCCATCGTGCTCGCCGCCTATCAGGGCCGCACGCCAGCCGAGATCCTGGCCTTCGACATCGAGGGCCTGTTCGAGGAGCTGGCGCTGCTCAAGCACCTGAGCCCCACCCGGGGCAACGGGCTGAAGGCGCTGATCGCCCGCATCCGGGAACTCGCCGCTCGACACGCCGGGTAGCCGCTACGCCGGTAGCCGGCGCCGTGTGCGCTGCTTCACAAGTCCTCTGCAGGATCGACGGCGTCGCAACCGTCTTGCGAGGTCGGCAACGGTTTTGCACCTCGACGCACCGCACAATGGGCCGGTAACCGATTACGTGCAGTCTCCGGAACGGACGCCGAGCTGTCGCTTGATGGATGAAAGCATGGCAGAAGCGTTTCCGACCGGCGTGCAGCCGAAGACGGCAGAGGGCGAGCGCCCCGGCGCCATCTACACCACCTATCTGGAAAAAGCCGCCGAGATCGCCGCCGCGCTCAAGACCCTGCGCAATCAGGGCGCCCGGGTTCAGCTCACCTTCGAGAACGAGAGCAGCATCTGCAGCGCGCGGATTCTGGACGTGCTCGACAACGAGTTTTTTCTGGAAGACCTTCAGCCGCGCCCGGCGCTGAAGCACATGACGGCAAAACGACGGTTCGCGTTCTCCGGTCGCGCCGGCGGCGTCTACTTCTACAGCGAGCACAATCGGGTCAGCCGGATCGACGAAGACCGGGGTGTGCCCTACTTCCGGGTGCCGTTTCCGGCCAGCGCGCTGTTTCAGCAGCGCCGCCGCGCCGCCCGCTACCAGCTTCCCTACCGCACGGACGAGTCCACGGCGGCCACCGTCACCGTCCACCGCCTGATCACCACGGACAAGGACCATGCCGCCACCCTGGACGGCTCGCTGCTGGACGTCTCGGCGGGTGGCTGCCGGATTGCCGTGCCGGGTCCAGTGCATCCCCCGCTGAGCGCCGACGAGGTGCTCAAGGGGGCACTGATCCGCATCCCCGGCCGCTACGAGCTGAAGGCCGACGCGGTGGTCCGCCATGCGAGCTACAACAAGCTCACCCGTAAGGTCATCTGCGGCCTGGAGTTCACCGGCATGGACGTCACGGACCGGCGGCGTCTGGCGCAGTTCATTCAGTCGCTCGCCCGGGACCGGGGCTGAGCATCCGGTAGCGGGCCCAGTCCTCCGGACGATCCACGTCGTAGATCTCCGGCAGGCAGGAGCACGACATCCCCGCCTGCCCGGCCCGTTTCAGTGTTTCACGAAGAACCTCCGGGCCGCCCCAGGGCATGTCCCGGAAGAGCTCGGGCGCCGGCCGGGTAAGACCGATCAGGCCATAGCCACCGTCCACCGCGGGTCCCAGCACCAGCTCGTGACGCTCGAGCGCCGCGAACGCCTCGGCCAGGTAGCCACGGTCGATATCCGGACAGTCGGTGCCGATGAGCACGGTCGGCACGCTGAGATCATCCTCCAGCGCCCGCCGCATGCGCTCACCGAGATCGGCGCCGGACTGCGCGCGCAGGCTGAGCGGATAGCGTCGACACCAGCCGCCGACCTGAGGGTGATCCGCATCGCCGGCCAGCCAGAGCTCGCTCCGGTAGGCCGCCGGGTTCACGCAGCGCGTCAGGGTGCCTTCCAGCAGCTCCGTGTACGCCGCCAGCGCGCCCGCCTCGCCGAGCGCCGGCACCAGACGCCGCTTCACCGCCCCCGCTACCGGGACCCGAGCGAAGATGCACAGTCGGGAGCGGACGCCGGACTCAGCCATAGTAGGCGCGCGCCAGCGTCGCCGGATCCTCGCCCCACCAGTAGCGCAGCCGGAAGCCCCACATGGCGAGGATCGTGGACACGATGCCGTCCCGCTGCCAGCGCCGCGGTGACGTACCGAGCGAAATGTCGGAGCACAGCGGCCTGCCCAGCCGTTTCAGCCGCCGGCTGAGCTCCACGTCTTCCATCAGCGGCTGCTCCGGCACGCCGTGAACCGCGTCGAGCAGCCGCCGGTGCACGAACATGCCCTGATCGCCGGTGGCAATGCCGGTGGTCCGCGACCGCCAGTTCATGAATGCCGCCACCAGGCGCATACCTCGGCCCGCCGCGTCGAAACGCACGTCGAACCGACCCCAGCCGGGTCCGCCGAGCCGGCGTAGATAGCTCACCGCCGCGGCAGGCACGTCCGTGTCCGCGTGCAGCAGCCAGAGCCATCGCCCGTAAGCCTTCCGGCACCCTGCGTTCAGCTGACACCCACGGCCGGCGGCTGAGGTCAGCACCCGGCAGCCCGCCTGCCGGGCCACGGCGACCGACGCATCCGTGCTGCCCCCATCCACGACGAGGATCTCGATGGCAGGGTCTGTACGCAGAGGCAGGGATTCGAGCAGCCGTGCGAGCGCTGGGGCATCATTTAAGACGGGAATGACGATACTGAGCTCAACGCACGGCATGACCGGCATTGTCCGTCCAGCGTAAGGCACAGAGAAGCCCGGTGACCCCTGGCAGCGAGGACTATCGGATCAGGTGGAGCGCAGGCGGGAGACGTCGCACGGCGCGGGCGGGATGGGAGGTCCTGATCCCCGCCGCCGGCCGTTCGAAGCAGAGCTTGATCAGATGACGTCGCAGGCCTTGGCCGTGACGTACTTGCCGAGGATCGCGTCGTAGACCTTCACGTCGCGGCAGTTTTCCGCACCTTCCTGCGGCGAGTCGTAGGTGCTGGCACCTTCAGTGCTGAAGCTCTGCGGGCAGCTCGCGCTGCTCGAGGACGGGCACAGATTCGCGGCATTCTGAGCCTCCGCTGCATCCGTGCACATCGTGGTGAGCTGACCCTCCACGCAGAAACAGGCGCAATTGCTCCACGCAGACGCGCCCCAGACCGTCACGAGGGCCGCGAGCATCAGCTGCACCGACTTTCGAAACATCGGCTTTTGCATTTAGAACCCCCCAGTTCGTTACAACGCCTGGCCATCCTGCGCCCCGGGTATTTGTAACGCAAGTGATCAAATGTGAGAAAGGTCAGTCGAATTGGGTCGATTCCGCCCCATTTGTATGTAGGCCATTCCTGTATTCGATTAAATATCAGATGGTTATACGGTATTTCTATAAATCAATACAGATAACTGGGCTCTCTCCGGTGGAGCCCCGCCGAAGCAAAACGTGACGCCGGTCACAAAATTCTGCGAACTTCCTGACAGTTTCCGACTACGGCCGCCAGGAGACGCGTCCGAAAATGTGTCCGTCGCCGGCACCGGGAATGCCAGGGGGGAACGACCTTGATCCGTCACAACGCCAGCTACCTGATCCTCACCGTCGCGCTGTCGTCTGCTCACGTCGCGGCCGCCGAGACCGTCGCCCGCTGGGTGGACGCCAACGGCATCACCCACTTCGGCGACGTCCAGCTTGCGCCGCCGCATGCCGAACTCGAGCGGATCGGACCCGCCAACGCCATGGACGCACCGGCCGTGCAGGCGACGGGCTCCTCGGCGACCGGCCCGAGCTGGTCGCTGATCAACCGCCCGCCCAAGCAGAATCCCAAGGGCTGGCGCGCCAAGGGCGACGGCGTAAGGCACGGACCGGTCAGCTACAGCCGCTGAGCGTCAGCCGCCGAGAAAATCCTCGAGGACGGACTGAAACGCGAAGCACCGGGTCAGGATGGCCAGATCCGATTCCACCACGCCGGCCTCCGCCAGACGCGCCTGCCAGTTCCGCGTGACAGCGAGCACCGCCTCCGCGATCCGTAACGCCTCCGTCTGATCGAGCCCCATCCGGTGCCGTGCCGCCTGCAGGTTGTCGCGGCTCGGCGTGCTGCCGAACTCCCCCAGGGCGATGGCGTGCGAGCCCTGCAGCCCGACATTGGGCACGACGTCGTAGGCCGGCGTCAGCCGGTACTCCGCCTCGCCGGCACGCTTGTAGAAGGCGTGGTTGCGCAGATGGTCGTCCGTGTTGCCGATGGCCACGTTGAAGAGCATGCGCCGGTAGATGACGCCGGGCAGATCCTCGGTATGCCCGCCGATCCGCTTGGCAAGCTGATTGATCCCCGGATACGACATGGCCGACTCGTCGTACTGGGTGATGTCGAACTTGTTGATCAGGCTCGCCACGGACACCAGGTGATGCTGGCCGGCCTCCGTGGCATCGAACCGCTCCACCAGCACCACCGGCCCGCGCGCCGTCTCGGTGAGCACCACGTCGGGCACCTCGATGCCGGCCTCGCGCGCCATGCGCATGGTGGCGTATTCCACCCGGCACATGTCCACCAGATCGCTGTCCCGATTGAATTTGGCGATCCAGCCCCGCGATTCGTGCTCGATGAGCGTTTTCGGGCGGGCGCCGCCCAGGCCGCTGCCGTGAAAGAAATACGGCTCGAGGCTGCGGTCCACCTCCCGGCCCGCCTCGATGTCCTCGGCAATCCGCTGCAGGTGCACCAGATTCTCGAACGGCCGCTCCGGCGTCGGGCGCGGGGTGTCCTTGATTTCGGCGGTGAAGTGCAGCGCACCGACCCCTTCCCCGGAAGCCGCCAGCAGAAACTCCACGTCGGAGACCGGCGGCGGCCGCCGGGTCTTCGTGAGCTGTCGGCGACCCCACTCGTCGGGGCCTGCGTCGATCAGCACGCCGAACACACCCGGCGTCTCCCGGGTGCGGGGATTGACGTGCACCTCGCTGGTGAGCGGCAGGTTGATGGGGTCGAGCGGAAAGGCCTCCGGGTGCTCGACGTAGGCGCGGGCATACTTGAAACGGCCACGGGTCTCGTCCACCAGGAGCTGGCCGGCGAGGACCTTCCTGCCCTCCCCCAGGTCGACGTGCACGAAGAGTTTCTCCGCCATCAGATTTCCCACTCGTCTTCCGACGCAGCGGATGCGCGACTGCCCCCGGCACGCCGCCGGCCGGCGCTGCGCGCCAGCGCCTCGCCGAGGGTGTCCGAACCCGCAGGCAACACCGCATCGAACGCCGTCGGCATGCCGAACACGTCGAGCAGCGACAGGTAGGCGCTCACCGTGATCCGGGGACTGCCGGCCTCGACCTTCTTCACCGAGCTCTCGGAGAGCCCGGCCTTGTCCGCCGTCTGCTGCTGGGTCCAGTTGCGCCGCAGCCGGGCTTCCTTCAGGCGGCCGCCGAGGGCACCCAGGCTGCCGAGCGCCGCATCGCTGAGCACGCTGTAGGATCTGGATTGTCTCGGCATATATATCCCTAACAGGAGATAAAAGGTTTTTATGGATCTATCTGATGCTGCTCGCTGGATCGTATCCGGGATGGGTGGTCGCTGGCCAGCACGGTGATCTCACTGCGGATACGTGGCCGATGCCCGCATCACCGATTCGTGCGCTCGGTCACCGTGCACGGGTGGTGGCCTCGCAAGGTACGCCCGGCTTACCATCCGCCCTTCGAGACGAGGGAGGGAAGCACATGTGCGACGAGCATACCGTCGAGGACAACGAACGATTCCTGAGCGAACGCGGGGATGAACGCAGCGGCATGAGCCGCCGGCGCTTCGGAGCGGCCACGGCGGCGGCCGCGCTCGCTCTGACGCTGCCCCGGGCAGCGAACGCGGCGGAGGTGGTGGAAGCCGAGGTGCGGGTCACCACACCGGACGGTGAGGCGGACTGTCACTTCGCTCATCCTGCCAGCGGCCGGCATCCCGGCGTGATCGTCTGGCCCGACATCGTCGGTCTCAGACCCGCGTTCCGCCTCATGGGCCGTCGCCTGGCCGAGTCGGGCTACGCCGTGCTCACGGTGAATCCCTACTACCGCACGGCCAGCGCGCCGGTGGTACCCCCGGGGTCGAGCTTCCAGGACCCCGCCACCCGCGACATCCTCATGCCGCTCGCCCGCTCGCTCTCACCGGCGACCAACGTCACGGATGCAAAAGCCTTCGTCGCCTTCCTGGACGCGCAACCGGCCGTGGACGCCGCCCGGCCCATCGGCACCACCGGCTACTGTATGGGCGGACCCATGACCATGCGCACCGCGGCAGCCGTGCCCGGGCGGATCGGCGCGGGCGCCTCCTTCCACGGCGGCCGGCTGGTGACCGACGATGCGGACAGCCCGCACCTGCTGGTGAGCGGCATGAAGGCCAGCTACCTCTTCGCCATTGCCGAGAACGACGACGAGCGGGAACCGGAGGCCAAGAACGTGCTGCGCGAAACCTTCGCTGCCGCCGGGCTGCCCGCGGAGATCGAGGTCTATGCCGGCGCCCTGCACGGCTGGTGCCCGCCCGACTCCCGGGTCTACAACGAGGCGCAGGCGGAGCGGGCCTGGAGTCGGCTGCTGGCGCTGTTCGCCTCGGCGCTGGCCTGACGGCGGCGCCGCGGACTCAGAACAGCGGAGCTGCCAGCGCTGCGGCTTCGGTGTCGCAGTCACCTTCAGGAAGTTGCCCGGCCGTACGCGCCTTCTCGATTTCGCCGCGGGCCGCCTGCAGGTCTTTGCGGAACTCGGGGTTGTCCTGCAGCCGGGCGACGGTCGCCGCGCCCACCAGCCGGCCGGCCACCACGTCGCTGTACCAGTGCACGTTGCAGACATTGCGGCTCTCACCGAACGCCCGCCCCCTGGCGACCAGCGCCTCCGCCTGTTCCGGCGCCAGCTCCGCCAGGATCAGCCCCCATCCCCAGCCGATGGCCGTGTGACCGGAGGGATAGGAGCCGTCGCTGCTGAGGCGCTCTTCCATGTCCGGCGTGCAGGTGGGCGCACCGTTCACCGTGAACGGCCGCGACCGCTGATAGGCGTTCTTCGCCGGATAGGTGGCAAGCCCCAGATCCGTGAGCGTTCTGCGCAGGAGCTGATAGAGCATCGGCGTCTGCGTCTCGCTGACGGAAACGCCGAGCGCACAGGCGAACGTACCGGCAGCTTCCGGAAAGTGCAGCTCCGCATCCTTTGTTGCCAGATCCCAGCGCGGCGTGCCGCGCAGCGCCAGCATCCGTTCGCTCCAGGCGACGTCCAGCGCCTCCATCGGCGAGCCGGCTTCCGGCGCGGGCGGAACGAACACGCGGCTGTCGAACTGCTCCGCTTCGGCGAGATACCCCTGCAGGTAGCCGGGCATGATCTCGGGGACTTCGCGGGGCTGCGCGGCACAACCGGCGAAGGTGGCCAGCACCGTCGTTAGAAACAGCGCTTTCGTCAGACTACTCATCGGACCTGCCTGGTCGTTGGATAAGGGTGGATTGGTCTTGTGTGGGTCTTAAGTGAAGAGTGGCACCCCGGGCAGGAGTTTAAGATCTACCCCACATGCCAGTAAACATGCGGGCTTCAGGGCGATTCCTCCCCCATGCGTTGCCTTTGTACGGTAATCCCCAACGGGCGAACCATCCCGCATTGCCGCACTGATCGCCAAGTTGCAATTTCGGCGGGTGTTTTCGACTTTAGGGTTTTAAGTGTCATCCGAACATACAATTTGACATTTGTAGAACTTGAAATAGTGTATCTCCATACACAAAGTCATTTGTATATGTCCGGGACGCCGTAGCCGATGACACCATACCAGCCCCTTTCGATGCCTCCTTCGCTAGACCTAACGGAAATCGTTGGCCTAGTCGGCAGAGCGAACGCCGAACTTGCCAGGTATGACGGTTTACTGGAGAGCCTGGTGAATCCCGACGTAATGCTTTCTCCACTGCTCATGAAGGAGGCGGAGATGTCCTCTCGAATTGAGGGAACGATAGCTTCTGCAAACGAAGTGTTTCAGCAACAAGCGGGAAGGGAGTTTGAACCGGCTAAAGCAGCGGATATTGGTGAGATTCTTAACTATCGTCATACCCTTCGATTGGGAAGCGACGCCATCAAAGATCAGGACATCAACCTCCACCTGATCAGACAGATGCATGCGTCACTAATGCAAGGCGTGAGAGGTGAGCGGAAGCATCCAGGACAATTCCGGGAAACACAAAATTGGATCGGTCCGAAGGGATGCGCGATCGAAGAAGCGACCTTCGTTCCCCCTACTCCACTGCTGATGCGAGACGCACTAGAGGATCTCGAGCGATTTCTCCAGTTCAAGGAGTTCGCTTTCGATCCTCTGATTCAGATTGCTCTGATCCATGCTCAGTTTGAATTGATCCATCCGTTCGACGATGGCAACGGTAGGATCGGCAGGCTACTAATCCCATTATTTCTCTGTCGGCGCGGATGTCTGGTGAGGCCTTCTTTCTACGTTAGCGGGTACCTTGAATCACATAGAGATGAGTACTATCGAAGGCTGGGTGACATCTCCGAAAACGGAGACTGGCTTGGGTGGGTTCGCTTTTTCTTAACCGCAGTTCTACGACAAGCTACCAACAATCTTGCGGTCGCCAGGAAGGTCGCCAAACTTTACGAAGACAAGAAGCACGAGCTTGTAGAACTCCTCCGCACAGATCAATCTATCCACATACTGGACATACTGTTCGACACGCCTGTTTTCGCTGCTCCAGACATACACCAAAGGTTAAACATCCAGCGCCAACGAGCGGCTAGCTACATCCGAATCCTTAGAAAAGCAGGAGTGCTCAGCGAGCTTCGTCCTGCATCAGGTCGGAGTCCGGCAATTCTTTCGTTCGAGCCGCTGTGGGAGATTACTGATCAGCAGTAAAGATGCGATGAGCGTCAATCTGCTCAATGTAGCGTGATGCGGGCCGGTACCGTCGAGGCAGAGGAGTGGTTCGATCAGTGCGACCTGGCTGGCGCGTGGAGGTAGGTGGCGCCCCGGACAGGAATCGAACCTGTAACCTGCCGCTTAGGAGGCGGCCGCGCTATCCGTTGTGCCACCGGGGCGTGGAGGGCGAACGCTATCAGGCCGTGCGGTTCGGTGCCACCATGCGTTGCTGCCGAGTGAACGCCTAGTTCCTGCGTAGCCGGTTGAGACCATAACCCGCCGGCGCTTCGCCCACCACCTTGTGATCCTTCTCGGGATCGGTGCGGACGGGCGCGTTGAACCCCGGGATGTCCATGGGCGGCTCGGAGGGCAGATCGACGTCGTACCGTTCTGTGTCGCCCTCCTCGGTGAACGCGGGCTCGGCTGCCAGCAGACTGTCTGCATAGCCCGTCATCGGCCCCGCCAGCAGCGTGTCGGTCACCAGCACCCAGGGCGTATCGAAGCCCTGGCGGCGCGCTTCGGCGAGCATGTGGTCGGCGATCTCCTGGGTGAGGTACGGGCCGGCCAGCACGCGGTACCACAGCCCGCTGTCGAGCTCGGCCTCTGCGATGCTGAAGGATTCCGGCAGGCGCCTGCCGGCCTGTTCCCGCGCGGACTCGGCCTCTTCATAGGTGCGATAGCTGCCCACGGATACCCAGTACTCGCTGTCGGCCCGGCTCGTGGAGGCGGATACCACCGCGAGCAGAATGGCTGCCGCATGAAAGGCTCGGCGGATCATCTCGGGTTTGCTCGGAACCGGCTGACAAGTCAGCCAGGGAGTCTAGCAGCTCGATTCAGGATGTGAACATGATCATCACGCCGGCCGCCACGGCGGAGCCGATCACGCCGGCCACGTTCGGACCCATGGCGTGCATGAGCAGATAGTTGTGCGGGTTGGCCTCGAGCCCCACCTTGTTGGCGACACGGGCCGCCATGGGCACCGCAGAGACGCCTGCCGCGCCGATCAGCGGGTTGATGGGCATCTTCGAGAGGCGGTTCATGAGCTTGGCCATCAGCACGCCGCTGGCGGTGCCGATGGCGAACGCCACGATGCCGAGCAGAAGGATGCCGAGGGTGCTCGCCTGCAGGAACTGCTCGGCGCCGAGCTTCGAGCCGACGGCGAGCCCGAGGAAGATGGTGACGATGTTGATGAGCGCGTTCTGGGTGGCGTCGGAGAGCCGGTTGACCACACCGCACTCCTTCATCAGGTTGCCGAAGCAGAACATGCCGAGCAACGGGGCCGCGGACGGCAGCATGAGCGCGACGAGCAGCAGCAGCAGCAGCGGGAAGAGAATCCGCTCGGTCTTCGACACCGGCCGCAGCTGCACCATCTGGATCCTGCGCTCCTCCACGGTGGTGAGCGCCCGCATGATGGGCGGCTGGATGAGCGGCACCAGCGCCATGTACGAGTAAGCGGCGACGGCAATGGCGCCGAGCAGGTGCGGCGCGAGCATGCCGGCCACGTAGATCGCCGTCGGTCCGTCCGCGCCGCCAATGATGCCGATGGCGGCGGCATCACGGACGCTGAAATCGAACAGGCCGAGTTCCGTGAGCGCCAGCGCGCCGAGCAGCGTGGCGAAGATGCCGAACTGCGCGGCGGCGCCGAGAAACAGCGTCCGCGGATTGGCGAGCAGCGGACCGAAGTCGGTCATGGCGCCGACGCCCATGAAGATGATCAGGGGAAAGGCGCCGGTCTCTATTCCCACCAGGTAGACGAGGTGCAGGAGACCGTCGCCGGTGGCGATCTCCACACCGGGAATGTTGGAGAGAAGACCGCCGAAGCCGATGGTCACCAGCAGCAGCGGCTCGAACTTCCTGACGATGGCCAGATACAGCAGCAGCAGGCAGACGGCGATCATCACCGCCTGCCCCGGTGTGAGCTGGTAGAGGCCGGAGCCTTGCCAGATTTCCCTGATGAGGTCCAAGCGGTTCGTCAGCCGATGGTCAGCAGTTTGTCGCCGACGTCCACGGCATCACCCTGCTTCACACGGATGTCTGAAACGATGCCGTCCTGGGGTGCAGCCACTTCCGTCTCCATCTTCATGGCTTCGAGGATCAGCACGGGCTGCCCGGCGCGGACACTGTCACCCGCGGCGACCAGCATCTTGAAGACGGTACCGGCGAGCGGCGAGCTCAACGGCTGCCCTTCCCCGGATGCCGGCTGGCTCGCTGCCGCGGTGCTCCGAGCCGGCTCGATGCGGGTGGCGACGCCGGACTCGCTCACCTCCACCGTGAACGCACGGCCGTTGACGCGCACGTCATAGGCCGCCGGCCCTTTCACCACCGGGCTGGATGCGACTGCCGGCGCAGCGGCTGGCGGTGCCTGGTCGGCGGACGGCGCCGGCTCGAAGGCTTCCGGATCGCCACGGTGCTCCAGGAACCTGAGCGCCGTCTGGCCGAAGAGTGCGTAGGTGAGTACGTCGTCTACCGCGTCCTCTGCGAGCGCGATGTTCTTCTCCCCGGCGATCTTCTCGAGCTCGGCGGTGGGCGTCTCCATCTCGGCCGGGATGTGGTCCGCAGGCCGATCCGTCATCGGGCTGGCGCCATTGAGCACCCTGGCCTGCAGCTCGGCATTCAGCGGCGCCGGGGTGGCGCCGTACTCGCCCTTCAGCACGCCCGCGGTTTCCCGGGTGATGTTCTTGTAGCGCTCGCCGGTGAGCACGTTGATCACCGACTGCGTGCCCACGATCTGGGAGGTGGGCGTCACCAGCGGAATCATTCCCAGGTCCTCCCGCACCCGCGGAATCTCCGCCAGCACCTCGTCGAGACGGTCCGTGGCCTTCTGCTCGCGAAGCTGGTTCTCCAGATTGGTGAGCATGCCGCCCGGGACCTGCGCCACCAGGATGCGTGAGTCCACACCCCTGAGCGAGCCTTCGAACTTCGCGTATTTCCTGCGCACGGTGCGGAAGTAGGCGGCGATCTCCTCGAGTAGCCGGATGTCGAGTCCCGTTGCCCGATCGGTCTCCGCGAGGATGGCGACCAGGGATTCCGTGGCCGAATGGCCGTAGGTCATGCTCATGGAGCTGACAGCCGTGTCCACGTTGTCGATGCCGGCCTCGATGGCCTTCAGATAGGTGGCCGTGGACATGCCCGTGGTGGCGTGGCACTGCATGTGGATGGGCAGGCTCGTCGCCTCCTTGAGCCGGCTCACCAGCTCGAAGGCGACGTAGGGCTTCAGCAGCCCGGCCATGTCCTTGATGCAGATCGAGTGGGCACCCATGTCCTCGATCCGACGCCCGAGGTCCACCCAGAGGTCCAGCGTGTGCACGGGAGACACCGTGTAGGAGATCGTGCCCTGCGCGTGCCGCTCCACGTCGATCACGGCCCGGATGGCCGTGTGCAGATTGCGCATGTCGTTCAGCGCGTCAAAGACCCGGAACACATCGACGCCGTTCACCGCCGCCCGCTCCACGAACTTCGCCACCACGTCGTCGGCGTAGTGTCGGTAGCCCAGAATGTTCTGCCCCCGGAAGAGCATCTGCTGCGGGGTGTTCGGCATCGCCGCCTTCAGCCGCCGGATGCGCTCCCAGGGATCCTCGCCCAGATAGCGGATGCAGGCGTCGAACGTGGCGCCACCCCAGGATTCGATGGACCAGAATCCCACCTGATCCAGCTTGCCGGCAATGGGCAGCATGTCGTCGATGCGCATGCGGGTGGCCAGCAGGCTCTGGTGTGCGTCCCGCAGGACCAGCTCCGTGATACCTAGGGGTCTGGGATCGCTCATGGGCTCCTTTGCTGCTCCTCGATTCACTGCCGGACGTTTACGCGCCGCCGGAGTTGCGGTGCCGGTGGATGGCCGCCGTGATCGCCGCCACCTCCTCTTCGCTCACCCCCGACTCCTCCGTCGTCGGTGCCGGCACGAAGCGCCGCACTAGGGCGGACATGCCGCTGGTGGCGAAGACGAGAACGGTGAGAAAGACGAAGACCGTGCCCATACCGGCAACCATCAGTTCCAGTCCCTGAACGATCGGGGTCTCGGTCACGTCACGCTCCTCGGCCAGGCGCTGTGCGGATCCCGACGGTCGCGGCCCGCACACGGGGCAAAGTACACTGGTTCACGTCGCGAACCAAGATCAGCCCCATGGAATCCGTAACTGTCATCGGCAGCTACCTGTCTCCCTACGTGCGCAAGGTGCTCGTCTGCCTCGATCTCAAGGGCATTCCCTATGCGGTGGATCCCATCGTGCCGTTCTTCGGCAACGACGAGTTCTCCCGACTGAGTCCGCTGCGGCGGATACCCGTGCTCATCGATGGCGATGTGACGCTCTGCGACTCCACGATCATCTGCGAGTATCTGGAGGAGAGGTATGAGGCAGCGCCGATCTACCCCACCTCCCCGGCGGACCGCGCGCGCGCCCGCTGGCTCGAGGAGTATGCGGACTCACGCATGGGTGAGGTGTTCATCTGGCGTTACTTCAACCAGCTCGTCATCCGCCGGGCGGTATGGGGTGAAGGTCCAGACGAGCAGGTGCTCAACAAGACCGTGAACGAAGAGATCCCGGCGGTGCTCGATTACCTCGAGGCACAGGTGCCCGAGGCTGGATATTTCTTCGACCCCAGCCGTCCGTGCATCGCCGACATCGCCATCGCGGCCATGTTCCGGAACGCGGCTTTCGCCCGGTTCAGCATCGATGCCGTCCGCTGGCCACGCACCGCCGCCTACGTCTCCCGCTGTCTCGGTGCGCCGCCATTCGAACGCCTGGCCGACTTCGAGCAGATCCTGCTGCGCACCGGTATCCCCGACCATCGGGTGGCGCTGGCGGCGGCTGGCGCACCGCTGTCCGAGACCACCTGGGGATCATCGCAACCGCGACGGGGCGTGATGTCGATCTGAGGTAAGGGTCCGGTGGGACCCTGGGCAAACTGGCGCACCCGGCAAGATTCGAACTTGCGACCCCCGGTTTCGTAGACCGGTGCTCTAATCCAGCTGAGCTACGGGTGCGTGAAGGCGCGCCATTATCCGGATGGTGTCTGAGCCCGTCAAGGAAGGCCGGTTTGCCTAACCCGCCGAGGTGCCTACAATCGCCGCATGAACGATCAGCCCCAGCATGACAACGAAGAATCCGCGGGGACGCCCCGCTACGAGACGGACGAACACGCCGAGAAACGCTTCCGCGGCTGGCACCTGATCGGCTGGATCATGGTCGTGGTGGCGGTGCTGGCGCTGGTCAGCGCGCTGGTGGACTGGATGGTGATCGGGCCCCTGGAAGGCCGGGTGTTCTGACCGTTCAGTACTGAGCCGTCAGCTCGGAGAACTGCTGCTCGCTCAGCGGCGCACCCAGATAGAACCCCTGCCCCACGTCGCAGCCCGCATCCGCGAGGTAGAGAAAGGTCTCCGCGTCCTCGACGCCGTCCGCCGTCACGGTCTTCGAGAAGCGGTGGGCGAGATCGATGATGGCGGACGTCATCTGCCGGTCCTGCTCGTTGTCCACCAGGTTGGTGATGAAGGAGCGGTCGATCTTGATCTCGTCCACGGGCAGGTCACGAAGCTTCTCGAGCGACGCCGAGCCGCGACCGAACTCGTCGATAACCACCGCCACACCCAGGCTGCGCAGCTCGTCCAGCACGCCCAGGGTCTGGGCATCGTCGAATCTGGACTCGCGGACTTCCAGCGACAGCCGGCCCGGCGCCACACCCCAGATGCTGATCTCCGCCCGCAGCATGTTCAGGAAGTTCGGATGCTTGAGAATCCTGCCGTCCATGCTCAGCGCGATCGGCACCGCCACGTCGAATCCCGACATCTCGCGGATGGCGCGGCGGAGGCTGTAGAGCGTCAGGTCCCAGAGCCGCTGCTCGTTCAGCACCGGCATGAAGTCCTGGGGCGGCATGATCTGGCCGCCCTTGCGCCAGCGGACGATGGCCTCCGCACCGACCAGCTCGCCGTCCTCGAGACGGTACTTGGGCTGATAGTCCAGGGTGACCTCGTGAGCCTTCAGCGCCTGGGCCAGCTCCTGATTGGTCTGCCAGTCGCGCTGGGCCTGCGCGAAGGCTTCCTCCGAGGAGATCTCGAAGGTGACCTCCCGCTCCACCGCCCGGCCGAGCGCGGCTTCGGCAAAGCGATAGAGATCCTCCACGTCCAGATTCCGCAGCCGCTCGCGGCTGCCGTAGTAGACGAGACCGGCGCGGACCTCGAGCACGGCTTCCTTGTCGCCGGTGCGGAACGGTTCTTCGAACGCTCGCTCGATCTTCAGCCCCGCGAGCAGCACGTGGTTGTCGTCCGTGAGCCGGTCGAAGATCACACACACCCGGTCGCTGCCGAGCACGAGCATCTGATCGTCGTGGCGCAGGAGTCCACGGATCCGCTCCTGAAAAGCCTGCTGTGCAGCCGTGGCGAATCCGAGACCGTGCTGTCCTGAGAGCATGCTGACGTTTCTCAAGGCCACCACGGCAAAGGCCGCATTGCCCGTCGTGCGCTGGATCAGACCGCCAAGGTCGTGTACGGGTTGCTGAAGCGAATTCATCCGTGCGTGCCGTGGTCGTCTCTGTCAGAGGAAGTACTGGGCCGGGTCGATGCCGTAGGCGTTCTTGGGCAGTTCCCGGGTGATCCACCAGGACAGCGTCGCGTTCTCGCCCGTGTCCTGAGATGACAGATCCACGATCACCAGGTTGTCCCGCGGCCGCTTCTCGGCATCCAGCAGCAGAATGATCTTCGGCTTCAGCCGTCGCGTACCATGCTGGGCGACCACCACGCCTACCTCTCCAGTGTTGAGCTCGACGATGGCGCCCACCGGAAACACGCCGATAGCCTGAATGAAGTGGTCGACGATCTCCTTCTGGTAGAGCACGTCGGACTGCTTCTGCAGCTCCTGCACGGCGCCATAGCTCGACCGGGCCTCGGCATAGGGACGCTCGCTGATCATGGCGTCGTAGCTGTCCACCACCGCGGCGATCCGCCCCCAGAGCGGGATCTCGTTGCCGCCGAGCCCCTGCGGGTAGCCGGAGCCGTCGAAGCGCTCGTGGTGCGACTGCACGGCGAGCAGCACCTTGGTGTTCTTCACGTCGTTCTCCTCGAGCAGCTTCATGCCTTCGGCGACGTGGCCCTTGAGCTGCGCCCACTGCTCCGGGGAAGGCGCTTCCTTCTGCACGAGGAGCGCCGGCGGCAGGTTCACCTTGCCGATGTCGAGCAGCGAGCAGGCGAGCGCGATCGAATCGATGTCCGGCGGCGGGAACCCGAGCTGCCGCGCGAGGATGGCGCCCCACACGGCATTGGAGATGGCGTGCGAGAAGGTGTAGTCGTCGAGAGCCCGCATCCGCAGCAGCGCCGCCATAGCGGACTTGTTGCGCATGACGCTGGCGACCAGCGGGGTGATGGCCGTCTCGATCTGATCGATGTCGAAGCCGCCGGTGGCCTGCAGCTTGCCCACGCAGCTACGCATGATGTGCACCGCGTCCTCGAGCGAGGTCTTGGCCGGCTCGAGCTCGGTGCCGAGCTCCACGGTATCCTGATAAACCCGCGGCTTACGCGGCTGAATCCGCGCCAGGTTGGCGTGCTTCTTTCCTTCTTCCCGCTTCTCCCGGGCCTTCCCCACCACGTGCAGCTGCACGCCGGTGAGGCTCGAATCGTAACGGCGCGGGTCCACGTAGACGTACGAGCACTCCCGCGCCAGCCGGTCGATGCCCTGACGCGAGCGGATGTAGAAGCCCTGCACCGGATAGTCCGTTTCGCTCCAGTCGCGATCGAGCTGGGCCACGTACATGCCGATGGTCAGGTTGTTGATGTCGGTTCTTTTCAGCCCTGCGAGGCTCGCCTCAGCTTCCATGCGCCTTCCGGGGGTGGGATGCCCACCGGTGAGTCTAGGGGATCGCCGGAAAACGCGATGTTAAGTACATCCCAGCCGGACCACCGCCAGGGCCGACTCCGCGACTTATGGCAAATAATTTGCCATCAATCGACGGGCTCGCAGCGGAATACCGGAATGTCCCGGCGCGTCCGCTGCTGATACTGCGCATAGGGCGCATAGTGCGCTACGCAGATGGGCCACAGCCGCGCCTTCTCCTCGGCCCCCACCTGGCGCGCCCTGAGACGCCGGATCTGTCCGCCCTGCTCGACGGTGATGTCCGGGTGGGCCCGCAGGTTGTGATACCAGGTGGGATGGGTGGGCGCGCCGCCCTGGGAGGCGACCAGCAGCACGCTGTCGCCGTCCGGGACGTACATGAGCGGGATGGTGCGCTGCCGGCCGCTCTTCGCACCGGTCATCGTCACCAGGCAGATGGGATCACCCGCCAGCGTGCTCATCAACCGCCCGCCGCTCGCCCGGTACACCCAGACATTGATGCGGGTCATGGCCTTCAGAAACCAGCGCGGTGGCGGCCTGCCCTCATCGTGTCCTGCCATGGCCGTCTCTCCCCTGGGCCGCTATCCTGCCCGCACCATAGCTCAGGCGAGGGAGAACGGAAATGAAAGGCGGACAGGGAAAGGTACTGACGGCCGTTCTCCTGCTCATTCTCGGCATCGGCATTGCGGCGGTGCTGGCCTGGACCTACTACTGCCCCTGCGAGCGCACTCCCGGCGGCTACCTGCTCGGCCCGGAAGCCACCGAGCCGGTGGCGGACTGGTCGTTCGTGAACGATCTGGAAGCCGTGCCGCTCTGCCAGATTCAGGTCCAGGTGGGTGTGCTGCCCCACTCCGTGAATCTCAACTGCATGGCCGATGGCGGCGAGCTGTTTCTGAGCTGCGCGAGCTGCGACGGCAAGCGCTGGTCCATGGCGGCCCTGGCGCATCCTGATGTCCGCCTGCGGGCCGGCGACAGGGTCTACCCGGTCAGCGTCACCCGGGTCACGGACCCGACAACGCTCGACCGGGCCTGGATCGCCCGCGCCGCCAAACTCGGCCGCGCCACCGACACGCCCCGGCAGGAGGGCTGGTGGTCGTTCCGGGTCGTTTCGCGCTGAGACTCAGGCGTCGTTCAACTCGAACGTGAGCCGGTGCAGCACCCCGTCCACCCGCACCGGCTCCCCGTTCACCACCCGCGGCTTGTACTTGAACTTCAGCACCGCACGCAGCGCCTCCCGATCGAACACCCCCGGCGGATCGGCGTCGAGCACCCGTGGCGCCTCCACCCGGCCCGTCTCGTCCACCGTGAACTCCAGCAGCACGTAGCCCTCGATACCGCGGGTCACCGCCCGCTGCGGGTAGGCCGGCGCCACCTTGACGATGGGCAGCATCTCCCCGTCCGGCAATCCGGTCCCCACGGGACCTTCCAGCACCGCATCGATCACCGGTGCGTCGATCGAGATGCCGATCGTGCCGGCCAGATCGCGCTCGGTACGGATGCGCACCTCCGGCGGCGGCTCCACCGGCTCCGGTTTGACCGGTGTGGTCTCTATCCGGTCGTCTTCCGGCTCGATGATCCGGACGATGTCGACGATTCGCAGCGTGGGCACCAGGTCGGGGATCGGCCCGTCATGGCGGATGAGATCCTGCATGACGAGCAACAGCGCGGCCGTGGCCAGCGCCGCCGCAGCCATGGCGGCGGAAATTCGGGGCAAGGGGAATCCGTTGCTCTGCATGGGAGCCTCCATCATTCAGCTAGGCTGGGGTTGGTGGGGTCGACCGGACGCGCTAGTGCGGCGGACCGGCGCCCGAGTCGGCGGCGGACGATCGGCCGGCTATGGCCGCCAGCGGCCTCGCCGCCGGCTGGCCGATTCTCAGCACGAGATCACCTTCATCCGTGGCTCGGCTTGTCACAGCAACCAGTCGGAACCGTGTGTCGTCTTTCGGGACCACCGCGGTGATCTGCAGGCTCCATATGGTCGTCAGCGCGACCAGGGCCGTGAGCGTGGCCCAGTAGACAGCCCGGGTGTCGAGCTGCTTCTGCCTGGGCACCCCGAAACGCCGCATCCGGGCGAGCAGCGACGAGGCCGCGCCGAGGCCGACGCCCGCTGCCAGAGACTCGCCTCCACGCGAGCCGGATCGCGCCCGCGCAAGCTCGTACACCGCACCCACATAGTGCGCGTCGCTGCCGGCGAGCTCCGCCGCACGATCGTCGCAGCTCTCCTCCACCGCCTGTTCCAGCATTCGCGGCAGCAGGGAGAGCCAGGGCAGCCACCAGAAGCAGGCTGCAACGAGCCGTGACAAGTTGATCCACACATCGTCACGGCGGGCCACGTGTACCAGCTCGTGAGCCAGCACAGCCTGCAATGTGACCGGTTGCCATCCTGCCGCGTCCCGCGGCAGCAGCACGATCGGCTCCCCCAGCGTGGTCGATGCCGGACCGAGCTCGGACACCGCGATCGACACCCGCCGGCGGATCCCGAGTTGCCGGGCGTACGTGCCCACCTGGGCGAGGAGCCGCGCATCATCGACACGTGGCAATCGGTGAATCCGCAGCCGCGCCCGGGCGAGGCGCAGCACGAACAGACCCGACCAGAGCCCGCCCGCCGCCAGCAGCCAGGGCAGCAGCGCCTGCCCACCAGCAGCATCGAACGCCGGCGGGCCGGCCCCGACAAGCGCCACCGTCAGCCTGAGCTCCAGCCAGAGGCAGAGTGCGGGCACCACCAGCAGTACCGCGGGCAGCAGTATCAGGAAGGAGCGCCGGGTGGCCGGCCGGTCGCGAAACAGCATTCCCGCCAGCAGCACGGCCAGCAGGCTGGAAACGATCGCAGCGGGAATCATCGGCAGGCTCACGTGGTCTCGCCCCGCTTCAGGCGGTCGAGCTCGGCCTCGATGGCCGCGATGTCGTTCTCCGTGATTCGCTCGCCGTCCCTGCCGAGCAGGTTGACGACCGCGGCCGCGGCAGAGCCGTCGAAGAACGTGTCCACCAGCCGGCGCAGGGCAGACTCCGATGCCTGCGACTTACCCACTACCGGCACGTACACGTACCGGGGCCCATCCTGGCGATAGCGGACCTGTCCCTTGTCGAGGAGCTTCCTGAGCAGCGCCCGCACGGTGGAATAGCTGGGGCTGTCCGGCAGGCCGGCCTGCACGTCGGCGGCCGTCGCCTCTCCCGCCGCGTAGAGCACGTCCATGATCTGCCGTTCCCGGCGACTGAGATCGTGCGGTTGCGGCTTCGGTGTTCCACGTCGCGCCATCTTTCTCTCCGGGCCAGTGCTACTTTTTTAGCACTGTGCGAGAAAATTAGCACTTCATCCGCTCGATGAGAAGCGCTTTGTTAGACGGCTTGCAGCTATGGGAGGCTCCGGCTAGACCGGAACGGTCTAGCCATCCGTATCCAGGTAGGTGTCAGTGGCTCTTGTGCTTGTCGAACCAGGCGACCAGCGCGGCCTGTTCCGGTGACAGCTGCCGGCTCGGCACGTGCTCGCTCATCCAGCGCACGAACGGCAGCGATGCCGCGCCCACGAGCTTGTGGTTGCGCTTGACGACGACGGCGCCCTTTCCGGACGGCTTGCGTATCTCTTCGACGGTGTACATGACGACTTCCGTGTTTTGTCCCGGCGCCTATTCTCGGGGTCTCCCGCCCCGGCCGGTGTGACCGGCGTCTAAGTTGCGGCAGACGACCCCGCGGCTGTCAGACGAGCCTTCAGCTTCGGCACCACGTCGCGGAACAGACGCTCCAGGCTGCCGGCCATCTGGGCTGCCCGCAGCCCCGGCGGCACGGCCATGCTCACCAGGTCCGTGATGCCGTAGGAGCGCACGAAACCCTCGAGCTCGTCCACGCAGTGATCCACGTCCCCCACCACCCAGGTCTGCGGAATGGGCTGACCCGCCCGGCCGAGACCTTCCTGGCCGCTCTCGTCGAAGAACCGCTGATACAGCGCCATCCGGTAGCGTTCGGCCGTGCGTATGGCCGGCCAGTCCGCGTCGCGATCGTCCGTCACGAGGACGCTGCGGATGATGCCCACCCGGTAGTCGGCGGGTCGGCGACCCGTTCGCGTGAGCTCGGCCACCCAGGGATCGAAGGCGCTGGTCTTCTGCCCCTGGGGCAGAAAGTGGGTATCGTAGCGGGCGGCGCGTTTAGCCCCCGCTTCCGACATGGCCGCCACGAACAGCGGCGGGCCGCCTTCCTGAACGTAGCCGGGCGTGATCTTCACGTCCTCGAACTGATAGCGCTTACCGTGGTAGCTGAAGCGCTCGCCGCGGAAACAGTGCTTGAGCACCTCGATGCCCTCGTTGGTGAGCGACACGCGCCGCCCCACGGGCAGCCCGAAGCCGCGGAACTCGTGCGGGGCATAACCCATGCCGATACCGAGCTCCACCCGTCCGCCGGAGAGGTTGTCCAGCACCGCGAGGTCCTCCGCCAGGCGCAGCGGATGGTTGAACGGCATCAGGCAGATGTCGGTGCCGAAGCGCACCCGGCTGGTGACGCTCGCCATGGCTCCCGCCACCGGCACCCAGCTCGGCAGGTAGCCGTCGTCCACGAAGTGGTGCTCCGTGAACCACACCAGATCGGCGCCCAGGCCGTCCAGCCATTTCACCTGTTCCAGGATCTCCGCATACAGCGCACGATCGGAAACACCGGAATCCGGCGGGTTGCGGAAATCGTAGGCCACCCCGATGCGCAGCGGCTGCATGGCACCCTCTCCCCTCACGTGGTTCCTGCATCCTAGCAGGCGCCGCGTCCGCGGACCTCGACTTGACGGGGGTGGATGGCCCCGATTCAATGCCCTGCTCGCCCCGCACGCGGGCTAAAGCACTGACGATTGACTTGATACGGTATTCGATATGACTCAACCCGCGCCCAGCGATCTGGCTGCCTGGCAGGCTCAGGTCGAGCAGGAGCTCCGCGGCAAGCCCGTGGAAGCGCTCTACTGGCAGTCCCCCGAAGGGATCGAGATCCGGCCGCTGTACACCGAAGCGGACCTGGAGTCTGCCGAGCACGTGGACTCGCTGCCCGGCATGGCGCCCTATCTGCGCGGCCCGCGGGCGTCCATGTATGCCAACCGACCCTGGACCATCCGCCAGTACGCCGGATTCTCCACCGCGGAGGAGTCGAATCGCTTCTATCGCGACAACCTGGCCGCCGGCCAGAAAGGGCTGTCGGTGGCCTTCGATCTGGCCACCCACCGCGGCTACGACTCGGACAACCCGCTGGTGGCTCAGGACGTCGGCATGGCCGGGGTCGCCATCGACACCGTGGAGGACATGAAGATCCTCTTCGACGGCATTCCCCTCGACGAGATGTCCGTGTCCATGACCATGAACGGCGCCGTGCTGCCGGTGCTGGCCAGCTACATCGTTGCCGCCGAGGAACAGGGCGTCGACCAGGCCAAGCTCTCCGGGACCATTCAGAACGACATCCTGAAGGAGTTCATGGTCCGCAACACCTATATCTATCCACCGGCGCACAGCATGCGCATCGTCTCGGACATCATCGGCTACACGGCCGAGCACATGCCGCGCTTCAACTCCATCTCCATCTCCGGCTACCACATGCAGGAAGCCGGGGCGAACTGCGTGCAGGAGCTGGCGTTCACCATCGCCGACGGCATCGAGTACGTGCGCGCGGCCATCAACGCCGGTCAGCCGGTGGACAAGTTCGCGCCGCGGCTGTCGTTCTTCTTCTGCATCGGCATGAACTTCTTCATGGAGATCGCCAAGCTCCGCGCCGCGCGGATTCTCTGGCACGAGGTGATGCAACAGTTCTCGCCGGAGAACCCGCAGTCCAGCATGCTCCGTACCCACTGCCAGACCTCCGGCGTCTCGCTGCAGGAGCAGGATCCCTACAACAACGTGGTGCGCACCACCATCGAGGCCATGGCCGCGGTGCTCGGCGGCACCCAGAGCCTGCACACCAACGCCTTCGACGAGGCCATTGCGCTGCCTACCCCGTTCTCCGCCCGCATCGCCCGCAACACCCAGTCCATCATCGCCGAGGAGTCGCAGATCACCCGGGTGGTGGACCCGCTCGGCGGCTCCTACTACGTGGAGAGCCTCACCCACGCCATGGTGGTGGAGGCCAGGAAGCTCATCGGCGAGATCGAGAACGTGGGCGGCATGACCAAGGCGCTGGATAAGGGCATTCCCATGCGCTACATCGAGGAGTCCGCCGCCCGCCGGCAGGCGCGCATCGAGCGCGGCGAGGACGTGATCATCGGTGTCAACAAGTACCCGGTGGAGCAGGACGTGGAGGTGGATGCCCTCGACATCGACAACACCAAGGTGCTGAAGAATCAGGTCCGGCGGCTCAAGGTCATCAGGGAACAGCGCGACGACGCGGCAGTGACCGCGGCGCTGGCCAACCTCACGGCAGCCACCGGCGATACGAAGCAGAACCTGCTGGCACTCGCCATCGAAGCCGCCCGGGTGCGCGCCACCGTCGGCGAGATCTCCGAAGCCCTCGCCGCCAGGTGGAACCGGCACCGCACGGTGGCCCCCATCCGCAAAGGGGTGTTCGCCGAGGCCTATGGTGACGATCCGAAGTTCGAGCAGGTCCGGGAAGAGATAAAGCTCTTCACCGACCTCGAAGGTCGCGCGCCGGGCATCTACGTGGTGAAGATCGGCCAGGACGGTCACGACCGCGGCGCCAAGGCCATCTCCAACGCCTTCGGTGACACCGGGTTCAACGTCACCCTCTCCGAGCTCTTCCTGTCGCCCGAGGAGGCGGCCAAGGGTGCGGTGAAGCTCGGTGTGGACGTGGTGGGTGTGTCCACCCTGGCCGCTGCCCACCGCACCATCGTGCCCGAGCTCATGGCCGCGCTGAAGGCGGCCGGCGGCGAGGACGTCACCGTGGTGGTCGGCGGCGTCATCCCGAAGCGCGACTATCAGTTTCTCTACGACTGCGGTGTTGCGGCGATTTTCGGTCCGGGCACCAACATCCTGGATGCGGCGAGCTCGATACTCAAGTTGATTCCCGGAAAGAACAGGTAACTATCTGAAATGATTGGAAAATTGAATCACGTCGCCATCGTCGTACCCGACCTTGCCGCCGCCTCGGAGCTGTACCGGAGCAGCTTCGGCGCGGATGTGAGCGAGCCGGTCGATCTGCCGAGCCAGGGCGTGACCACGGTGTTCGTGAACCTGCCGAACACCAAGATCGAGCTGCTCCACCCGCTGGGTGAGGCCTCGCCGGTGGCGAAGTTCCTGACCAACAACCCGAAGGGCGGCATCCACCACGTCTGCTACGAGGTGGGCGACATCGAGGGCGCGATCGGCAAGCTCCAGGCCGAGGGAATGACCGTGCTCGGCGACGGCAAGCCGAGCATCGGCGCGCACGGACTGCCGGTGGTCTTCCTGCACCCGAAGGACGCCTTCGGCACCCTGATCGAGCTGGAAGAAGTCGCCTGATCCCCGCCCCCGCCAGGTCCCGGAGGCAGTTGTGAGCGACACGACGAGCGCCGCGGCGAGCACGGCAGCCACGAAGCCGTTCTCCCCCGCGTACCGCTGGTATGCCCTGGGCATCCTGGTGGTGGTCTATGTCTTCAACTTCATCGACCGCTCGATCCTCGGCATCCTGGTGCAGCCCATCAAGGAAGACCTCGGCGTCTCCGACACCGCGATGGGTTTCCTCGGCGGCATCGCCTTCGCCATCTTCTATACCTTCCTCGGGATTCCCATCGCCCGGCTCGCGGACACCGGCTCGCGCATCAACGTGCTGACCGTGTCGCTGGTGCTCTGGAGCGGCGCCACGGCGTTGTGCGGGCTGGCGCAGAACTTCTTCCACCTGCTCGCCGCGCGCATCGGCGTCGCCGTCGGCGAGGCCGGCGGCAGCCCGCCCTCTCACTCCATGATCTCGGACATGTTTCCGCCGGAGCGGCGGGCCACGGCGCTCGCCATCTACGCGCTCGGTATTCCCATCGGCACCATGCTCGGCAACCTGGGCGGCGGCTGGATCAACGAGACCTTCGACTGGCGAACGGCCTTCGTGGTGGTGGGTCTGCCCGGCGTGCTGCTCGCCGTCGTGCTGCGCCTCACGGTGCGGGAGCCGCCCCGCGGCGCGGCGGAGGGCGTCGTGCTCAAGGAAGGCGACACGCCGAGCGTGGGCGAGGTCTTCCGGCATCTCTGGGCGCGACGCAGCTTCCGCTATCTGACCCTGGGCGGCGCGCTGCACGCCTTCGTCGGCTACGGGGTGAGCTACTGGATACCCGCCATGTTCGCCAGGAGTCACGGCCTCGGCACGGCGGAGATGGGCCAGGCGCTCTTCTACCTGGGATTCGCCTCCATCGCCGGCACGTTCCTCGGCGGCTACCTCGGCGACCGCATGGGCGCGAGGGACACGCGCTGGTACGTCTGGCTGCCCGGCATCGCCACCATGGTCACCCTGCCCTTCAGCGCCTTCGTCTACCTCCACGCCGAGGCGTACACGGCGCTGTGGGTGCTGGCCATCCCCTACTTCCTCGGCGCCTACTACCTCGGCCCCACGTTCTCCATGGTTCAGGGCATGGTGGGACTGCGCATGCGCGCCATGGCCGCGAGCATCTCGCTGTTCATCCTCAACATCATCGGGCTCGGGCTGGGGCCGCAGTTCACCGGCATCACCTCCGACGTCCTGAACGCCACCACCGAACTCGGCGACGAGTCGCTGCGCTGGGCGCTGGTGATCAGCCTGATCTTCAACTTCGTCTCCGCCGTGCTCTACCTGATGGCGGGGCGCACCCTGGAAACGGACCTCAAGGCGGGCCGCGGCACGGCCTGACAAGAGTCTCAGGCAGGACGTCGGCCGAGGAACATCTGCGCGCAGTAGGCGCCCCCCTCCTCATCCTCGGGAAGCGGTCGCGGCAGGATCTCCACCGTGAAACCCGCACCACTCAGCACACCGATCCAGGTATCGCGATCGAAGAGTCCCTCCTCGTGGCGGTCGTGGACGGCACGAACCCCATCGGCATCCCGGAGCAGAAAGGCGTAGTCCACCGTATAACGCTCGTCCGTCGGATCCGGATCCCACATCCACTCCACGCAGCGCAGCCCGCGGCTGCCGTCCCCGCCTTCGTGATCGTCCGAGGCCTCGCGGAAGGATTCCGTCAGGCAGTCGGGCACGAACAGCGCCGCGCCACCCGGGCGGGTATGAAGGAAGGCCGTGCGCACGGCGGCCTCCAGGTCCGCCCGGCTCGTCATGTAGACGATCGCATCGTGCGCGAGCACCGCGTCGAAGGTCCGCTCGAGACGCAGGGTGCGCATGTCGCCGGTGACGTGCTCGCACTGCGGATTGATCGCCCGGCTCAGCTCGAGCATCTCGGGCGAGAGGTCGGTGAGCACGCAGTCGAACGAACGCTTGAGGAAGAAGGCGTTGTGACCCGCCCCGGCACCGAGCTCGAGCAGGGTCCGCGGAGCGGGTGTCACCGCCGCCTCGAACGCGCGCACGAATTCCGCGACCTCGGGCTCGTGGTCCTCGATCGGGTCGAGGAGCCGGTAGAAGGGCGTGAGCGCCCGGTACAGTGATGGCACGGCTTCGGTCCTCGACGGGGGCCGAGACTGTAGCACACGCCCGGCGGCACGCCGGACGCTTGCGCGAAAGGACTGCTCCGGCTGACACTCCCCGCTGTCGACCAACGGGAGCAATCGATGCGTGTGATGGTGCTGCTGCTCGCCCTGCTGCCGCTCGGCGTCGCGGCCGGCGAGCGTGAGCGTCTGGAAGCCACCGACATGCTCGCGGATGCCGTGGCGTTCAAAACCTCGGCAGGTCTCGGGCAGGTGCCGGCGTTCGCCCGCTACCTGGCGGACCACCTGCAAGGCGCCGGCTTTCCGGCGTCGGACATCCACATCCTGCCGCTCGGCGAGACGGCGTCGCTCGTTGCCCGCTATCGGGGCGACGGCAGCGGCGGCCGGCCGGTGCTTTTTCTGGCGCACATGGACGTGGTGACGGCGAACCCGGAGGAATGGGAGCGCGATCCGTTCACGCTGATCGAGGAGAACGGCTACTTCTTCGGTCGCGGTACATCGGACATCAAGGGCGATCTGATCGCGATCACGGCGACGTTCATGAACCTCAAGCGCGCCGGCTTCGTGCCGGACCGCGATCTCGTCATCGTCTTCACCGGCGACGAGGAGACGGATCAGGCGACCACACGCGACCTGGTCGAAAACCACCGCGCACTGATCGACGCGGAGTTCGCGTTCAACGGCGACGGCGGCGGCGGCGTGCTCGACGACGAGACCGGCGAGGCGCGCTACTTCTACCTGCAGGGCGCAGAAAAGTCCTATGCGACCTTCTCCTTCACCGCGCGCAATCCGGGCGGACACAGCTCCGAGCCCCGGGTCGAGAATGCCATCTACGATCTCGCCGATGCCCTCGCGGCGTTGAAGGCGTATCGCTTCCCGGTGGCCTGGAACGACTGGACGCTCGGCAGCTTCAAGGCGGCCGGTGCGGTCACCCCCGGCACCCTCGGCGAGGCGATGCGCGCCTTTGCCGCCGATCCTCTCGACACCGCGGCAGCCGACGTGCTCTTCGCCGAACCCAGCTACGTCGGCCGCACGCGCACGACGTGCGTCGCCACCATGCTCGGCGGCGGCCACGCCGAAAACGCCCTGCCGCAGACGGCCACGGCCACCGTGAACTGCCGGATCTTTCCGGGATCGACGACGGAGCAGGTGCGTCAGGCGCTGCAGCAGGTCGCCGGCGGGAAGGTCGAGGTCGCGCTGTCGGGGCGGGCCTTCGACTCGGTCGCCTCACCGCTGCGCGAAGACGTGCTGCAGGCGGTGAAGGAGGCGCTGGAATCCGTGCACCCGGGGGTGGCCGTGGTGCCCGATCAGGCAAGCTACTACACGGACGGCAGCATCTTCCGGGCCGGCGGCATTCCGACGTACGGTGTGAGTGGTCTGTTCCTGAAGGATTCGGACAGCTTCGCCCACGGTCTCAACGAGCGCATTTCCGTCGCGTCCTTCCACGCCATGCTCGACTACTGGGAGGCGCTGATCCGCAGTATTGCCGGACCACGCTAGCCGCACTCTGTTTCCACCGCGTGGGTTGAGGTAGCATCGGCCCATGCGTCAACTCCCGTTCACCCTCTGCCCGCTTGCCGTGCCCGGCTCCCGCAACGGAGGACCGCTCGCGGCCCCGCTCCGTTCGGGCGGCTGAGGCATCTACCCGCCTCCGTCGCCGATCTCCAGATCCACAAGACTTTTCTAAACGCTCGAGGAGCACGAAAGTGACTCAGAACCGTTCCGTACTGGTGGGCGAACGCGATCACGCTCGCCTGACCCGCCTGATTGCCAGAACCGATCCGAAGGTCGTTGCGCTGCTGGATGAAGAACTGGACGCCGCAACCGTCGTTCCTGAAGACGAGCTTCCCGTTGACGTTGTCGCGATGGGATCCGTGGTCACCTTTCGCGACGCGGATACCGGCGAAACATCGACCATCGAGCTGGTCTTTCCAGCGCAGGCCGATGCCTCGCTCAACAGGATCTCCATTCTCGCCCCCGTGGGTGCCGCGCTGATCGGTCTGCGGGTGGGGGAGAGAATCACCTGGCCGGTGCCGAATGGCCGGGATCGGCACCTCGAGGTGACCGACGTTCGCAGCCGTGCGTGGACGGAGCCATGACCGGCACGCCTTCGAACCCTGCGTTGCTCTGGGACCGGCTGATCACCCTCGCCGATGCGATCGATCAGCCGGGCTGCACGGGCGAGGACCTCGGTGCCGCGCTGCTGTCGATCGAAGAAGGGTTCTCGGACATGCTGGATCCGGCCGATCACTATCCGGAGTACGTCGCCGTCCTCTTCTGTCGCGCCTTGAGGCGCCGGATCGAGCGGGCGGGTCCAGGGGCGTGAGGTTTCCGGCGTGATCGCCCCAGCGACTATTCGTGACGAAGCGCATCGATCGGATTCAATCCCGCCGCCTTGCGGGCGGGAATGAGGCCGAACACCACGCCGATGATCACCGAGAAGGAGAAGCCCAGCGCCATGATGCCGGGCGACGGCACGAACGACATGCCGAGCTGGCTGGTCGCCAGCCAGGTGCCCCCCACACCCAGGCCGAGACCGATGATCCCGCCGATCGTGGAAAGGACCACCGCCTCGACCAGAAACTGGGTGAGCACGTCGTGCATGCGGGCTCCGATGGCCAGGCGGATGCCGATCTCACGGGTGCGCTCGGTTACGGACACCAGCATGATGTTCATGATGCCGATGCCACCCACCACCAGCGACACGGCGGCGATGGCCCCCAGGAGAACCGTCAGGGTGCCCGTGGTCCGCTCCAGCGCATCGGCAACGTCCTGGGTGTCGCGGACGTGGAAGTCGTCCTCCTCGCCATCGGTGATGTGCCGGCGCTGGCGCAGCAGGGATTCGATGTCACGCTGCACCCGGCGCGTGGTGCCGTCCTCCAGCGCGGACACGTAGATCACGTTCACGTCCAGGCTGCCGAGCAGCCGTCGCTGCACGGCCTTCAGAGGCATGATGATCGTCCGGTCCCGATCCTGGCCCATGGAGGCGCCCTTCTCCTCCAGCACGCCGATCACCTGGCAGGCGGTACGATCGAGGCGCAGCGTGGTGCCGAGCGGCTCCTGCTGCAGATACATCTCCTCCACCACCGTGCGGCCGATGATGCACACGGCAGCACCGGAGCGCAGCTCGGACGCCTCGAATTCCCGCCCGTAGGCGAGATGGTGGTTACGCACGGCGAAGAACTCGTTCGTGGTGCCTTCCACGCTGAGGGTCTGGTTGGCGTTGCCATACACCGCGGTGGCCGCCTTGGTCACGGATGGCGCAACCCGGATACCGGGCACTTCGGAAGCGATGGCCGAGACATCCTCCGGGTCGAAGGGCTCCGCGGCGGTACGGACGCCGCCCGGCCCCCGCTGCGAGGTGCCCGGCATGACGAACAGCAGGTTGGAGCCGATGCTGGCGATCTCCTCCGTCACGGCGCGGGTCGCCGACTGGCCGAGGTGCACCATGGTGACGACGCTGGCCACCCCGATGATGATGCCGAGCGCGGTCAGGAACGACCGCAGCTTGTTCCGCCCGACGGCCTGCAGCGCGATGATCAGCGTGTCCAGCGCCCGCATCTAGAGGATCTCCGCTGGCGAGCCGTCTTTCACGAGCCGGCCGTCCACGAACTGCAGCACGCGCTCGGCATGAGCGGCGATATCCGGCTCGTGAGTCACCATCACGATCGTGATGTGCCGCTCGTCGCGCAGGTGACGCAGCAGCCTCATGATGTCGCTGGCCGTGGCCGTGTCGAGATTGCCCGTGGGCTCGTCCGCGAGCAGCAGCGACGGCTCGGTGACCAGCGCCCGGGCAATGGCCACACGCTGCTGCTGACCACCGGAGAGCTGGCTCGGTACCGCCCTGGCCCGGTCCGCCAGATTGACCGCGCGCAGCGCCTCGAGTGCCATTGCCCGCCGGGTGGCTCGCCGCACCCCCTGATACACCAGCGGCAGCTCGACGTTGCTCACGGCGTCCACCCGTGGCAGCAGATTGAAACTCTGGAAAACGAAGCCCATGTAGTGCCGGCGCAGCAGCGCCAGCTCGTCGCGATCCAAGCTGCCGACATCGACGCCCCGGAACAGGTATCGCCCCGCCGTGGGCACATCCAGACAGCCCAGGATGTTCATGCACGTCGACTTGCCGGAGCCGCTCGGGCCCATGACGGCGACGAACTCGCCCGCCCGGATGGTCAGATCCACGCCATCCAGCGCCCGCACCTCGGCAGCGCCTGAGCCGTATACCTTGTAGATGCCCTGCATCTGCAGGATGGCAGGGGCGGCTGCCGGCAGGTCCGAGGCAGCGGTGCGAATCACGGCCCGGCCGGCCTCCTCGCCTCGCCGGACGTGCCGGTGACCACCTCGTCGCCCACCGCCAGCTCGTCGGTCAGGATCTCCGTGTAGCGGCCATCCGTGTGACCGGTTCTCACCAGCACGCGCTCAGGGGTGCCGTGGCGCAGCACCCAGAGGGTGTTGCCGGGAGCAGCACCCGCACTCCGCTGCCCCATCCCCGGCGGCCCCAGCATGATCCCGCCGCGTGGCTCGTCATCCGGCGGTGAGAACCGCAACGCGACGTTGGGTACCCGCAGCACCTGAGTCCGGGTGCCGGTGGTGATGGTCGCCGTCGCCGTCATGCCGGGGCGCAGACGCCCCTCTCCGTTGTCGGCGCCGAGCAGGGCCGTGTAGGTGACGACGTTGTTCTCCACCGTCGGATACAGATAGACCTTGAGCACCTCCGCCGCGAAGGTCTCGTCCGGCCAGGCATCGACGCTGAACGTCGCTGGCTGGCCGGGCGCCACCAGGCCCACGTCCGCTTCGTCCAGCGACACCTGCAGCTCCATCACGCCGAGATCCTCCGCCAGCAGAAAGAGCTGCGGGGTCTGGAAGTTTGCCGCGACGGCGTTGCCGGGCTCCACGTTGCGCTGGAGCACGACGCCGTCGATGGGTGAGGTGATGATGGCCTTGTCGAGACGGGTCTGGGCGGCGGATACCGCAGCCTCCGCCTCGCGCACCGCAGCCCGGGCGGAGGCCAGCCTGGCGGCCGCCTGCTCCCGGGCGATGCGCACGGAGTCCAGGTCCGCCGTAGAGGCGAGCCCGCGACCGACCACCTCCTCGATCCGCCGCTCGTTCAGCCCCGCCTGCTCGAGCCCGGCGTCGCTCTCGGCAACGGACGCCTGTGCCAGCGCCAGTCGCGCCTCCGCCTGAGCGAGATTGACCTCGAGCTCCTCGGTATCGAAGCGCGCCAGCACGTCACCCCGGGCAACCGCATCGTTCTCCGTCACCAGCACCTCGGCGATCAGACCCGATATCTCGGCGCCCACGCTGACCTCGCGCTTCGGCGCCAGATTGCCGGTGGCGGTTGCGGTCAGGACCATGTCGCCCCGGTCCACGGCCTCGGTCCGCCAGGTCGTTTCCGGCGCCTGCGGCCGGAACAGCCAGCCGAGCACGACGGCAATCAGAATCGCCGCGAGTACCCAGGCGGCGATTGCCAGGCGGGAGCGGGAGTGTTCCGTGCGGATGACGGCGCGCACCTCGCGGGCCATGTCTTCCAGAGAGCCTTCAGCGTGCAGAGAGCCTTCAGCGTCCAGAGAGCGGTCAGGTTGGTGTTGCCCGGAAGCCCCGCGCGCGGGTTCGGGGCTGGGGTTTGCGGTAGCCATGCGCCATTGTACGTGGAGTCTGAGGAAACCCGTCGACGGTTTCGAACGGCGTCAATCGGGCGATCGTGAGAACAGAGCGGCGAGTGCCCGGTCCTCTCCGATCAACGTAAGCAGCGTGGTGATCAGGCTGTAGAACGAGACGAACACCGCCAGAAACAGGTGAGTTGCCCAGAAGATCGTCCAGTTCACCTCGTCACTGAAGCTCGACAGGGCGGCTGCCCAGGAGCCTGCCTCACGGATCAGCGGAATCAGCTCCTCGAGCACCTGGAAAACCAGCGCCAGCGCCACGTAGAGCAGCGTCCGCCAGATCACGTTGACCACCAGCCGCGGCCGGCTGAACCAGTGGAACATCGGCGTGGCATCGATGATCAGGATGGATTTGCCGACGATGAGCGCGCCGATCAGAGCCGCCCCGGTGCTGGTCATGGAGACGTCCAGCCCGCTGCCGAGCAGCGAACGAATGACCACCACCAGCTCGAACACGACGAAGAAGAAGATCGTGGGCGGAATGAGCTCCAGGATCTCCTTCTTCAGGAAGCTGATCGTCGCCGACAGCCGGCTCACTTCGGGTTCTTCACCACTTCATGCAGGTGGCTGGCCAGCACATCTGCCCACTTCCTGATGATCTCATCCGCGGCTGCCCGGTTCGTCACCTCGTTGGCGCGAACGCCCGTGCCCGCCCACTTGTCGTCGGCTTCCGGATCGATCACCTTCACCAGCATCTGCGAGCTGACGGAGTCGTAGAGTTCGGCGTAGAGCGTCATCTCACCGGCCGAACGGACGAAGTAGGTGTGCATGGATGCCATCCCGATGTCCGGCGCCGAGATATCCAGGTTGATGATGGCCGGCCGGACGATCAGCACGTCGGCGCCGGTTTCCGTCTTGTCGACCACCGCATAGCCCTTCTTCTCGAGCTCCTTGGTCATCTCCTTCTTGAACTCGTCGGCGACCCGCTGCTTGAGCTCTTCCACGTCTTTCTTGTTGATCGCCAGCGGATCGATGCTCGTCTCGCGGCGGTCTTCCAGCCAGTGCTTGCGGAATGCGACGTAGGCGTCTACCAGAATCACCTTGTCGTAGCCGCTGAGACTGGCGCCCGGCAGGGCATAGACCAGGCGCAGCTTCGAGTCGTGCACGAGGTGCAACCCGTTGGAGTCAACCTCCGGAGGCTTTGTTTCCGCCGCGCTTACCGCGCCGCCTGCGAACACGAGCACCATGCTCAGCGCCGTGCTCAGCAACCATCCCTGTCTGTTCGATCGTGTCACTTCGAGTCCCCTTCATTGAGTGGGCAGTTTTGTTGGACAGATTCTTACGCCGGCCGCCCGAATGCCGCGCTGCGAACCTTTTTACACCACTTTTACCCCACAATCGCGGTGGTTGGATGTCGGCAAGGCGACAAACTACCCGGAATCATCCTGCGCCCTGCCGCGGTGGCCCTCCGGAACGCCGGATCTGCGCGATCAGGCTGGCGACGGACGGCCGGTCGGCCGGGTTGTCGCTGACGTAGTGGAGGCGGACGATGCCGTCGGGGTCGATGAGCACATCGCCGCCGAGCTGGTCCGGGTCTGCACCCGCTGCCTCGAGTCGGCGGCCGGAGAGCAGCAGCTTCAGGTAAGCCCAGAGCGTTCGCGGCCCGTAGACCTGCCACCATCGCCCTCTTTCCATGCCGTAGGCCCGATAGAGGGTGCGTTCCTCGTCGAGCAGCAGCGGCCAGGGCAGGTCCGTATCCGAAAGGTAGTGCCGGGCAGAACCGACACCTTCGAAGGTGACGACCAGCACCCGGACGTCGAGCGCCGACAACGCCTCCTGCTGCTGGCGCAACTGCACCAGATGCTCCCGGCAGGGCAGTCAGCCGAGGTGGCGGTGGAAGACCAGCAGCAGCCAGCGCCCGCGGAAGTCCTCCAGCCGGTGTCGGTCACCCGCAGCGTCACTCAGCTCGAATGCCACCGCCCGCTTCCCCGTTTTCTGCTCGATCATGATCTGCTCCTCCGAGCGGAGGATCATACCTGCCCGGGGGTGCCGGTGGTTTGTTGGACGGTACCGGTCTCCATGCTAGGCTCGCCGCTCGTCAACCGGATCCCCCCTTGCTGAGCTATCGCCACGGCTTTCATGCCGGCAACCACGCGGACGTGCTCAAGCACGTGGTGCTCGTGACCGTGCTTTCCTACCTCACTGCCAAGCCCAAGGCGCTGTGGTACGTCGATACCCACGCCGGCGCCGGGGTCTACTCGCTGAAGACCGGATTCGCCGACAGGAACCGGGAACACGAGTCGGGCATCGGCCGGCTCTGGCCCGTCGCCATGGCGCCCGCTGCGGTGACGCGCTATCTGGATCTGATCCGCGCGCTCAATCCGGCCGGGGAGTTAGACCTCTATCCGGGCTCGCCCTGGCTGGCGGCCCACGTGCTGCGGCCGCAGGATCGGCTCTGGCTGCACGAGCTGCACCCGGCAGAACAGGAAGCGCTCGCCGGTACGCTCACCGACCGTCGGATCAGCATCCGCGCGACGGACGGATTCGACGGTCTGCGCGCCCTGCTGCCACCCGCGACCCGCCGTTCGCTGGTGCTGATCGATCCGCCCTACGAGGTGAAGACGGACTACGACCGCGTCGCCATCACGCTCGCGGATGCGCTTGAGCGGTTCCGGACCGGAACCTACGCGATCTGGTACCCACTGCTGGCAGGCGGTCGCTCCGAGCGCCTGGTGGAGAAGCTGACGAAGCTGAACGCGCCCGGCTGGCTGGATGCAAGCCTCACGGTCCGCACCCCCACCCCGACCGGGATGCACGGCAGCGGGATCTTCGTGATCAATCCCCCGTACACGCTGTCGGAAACGCTGAGCGACGTGCTGCCCTTTCTCGCGGACACGCTCGCTCAGGACCCGGCCGCGACGTTCACGCTCCGCAGCGAGAGCCGCTGACTGCTTGCAGTCTCTATCCCGCGATCTGAGCCGCCAGCGACTCGAACGGACCCAGGCGCGCCAGACCCTCGATCGCGAGTCCCATGCCGGCGAGCGCGGCTGCGCCCCAGAGATAGGCGTTGTGGACGCGTCCGCGAATGGCCAGGTCGGCGACCACCGCCACGGCCAGAATGGCGAGCTGCGAGCCAACCAGGCTCGCGGTCGTGAATCCGTCCAGGGTCAGGATCAGCAGCCGGCCACAGGCCGGCGCCATGACGCAGATCGTCGCGCTGAGCATCAACCGGCGGTGCCAGTCCGTCTGCCGGCGCAGCCGCAGCGCGGCGGCCAGCAGGCCGCCGAACACGACGATGTTGATCCAGTCCATCGCCAGGAAGTAGGCGGGCGTGAAGAACGGTGGCGAACGGTGTGCAGCCAGCGTCCAGGGGGTGAGCACCAGCCCGACGACCACCATCCAGATGCCGAGCCCGATCCCCACCCTGCCGAGTCTCCGGTGGCGTGCCACGTCGTTCCTGAACACCAGGGTGTTCTGGGCCACGTAGAGCGCGATCCAGGCCATGAAGCTGACGGCGTGAACGTGGACGAGCCACGGCGAGGTGAAGCTGGAGATACCGGCAGCCAGCCAGAGACTGAAAGCCGAGACTACCGTGACCGCGATCGCCACGGCCATGAGCAGAAAGAACAGACGCTCACGCTGCTCCAGAGACGGCAACGACGCTGCGACGACGGACACGGGACTCTCCTCCACCACCGATGTGCAAGAGGCTGCTCCCGGTGCGCCCACCAGTCAAGATGCCTCAATCGGAACGCTCAATCGGAACGATAGGACGTCGGCACGGCAGGCAGAATGTCGGCGGGCTCCGCGCCACCGGCCGGCAACCGCACGCCGCCTTCGTTCTCGCTGCGAGCAATGACGATCGCTCCCGTCAGGTCGCCCGTGACGTTCACCACCGTGCGGCTCATGTCCAGAATTCTGTCCACCCCCAGGATCAGGGCAATCGCTTCCGGCGGCACGCCCACCGTCGCCAGCACCACCATCATCAGCGGCAGCGAGCCGCCGGGCACACCGGCAGCCCCGACTGCGGTGATGACGGCGAGCAGAGCGACCGTGACCTGAGCGCCGAGCGACAGATCGACCCCGAACGCCTGCGCCAGAAAGAGCACGGTGATGCCCTCGTAAAGGGCGGTGCCGTTCATGTTCATCGTTGCGCCGAGCGGCAGCACGAAGCCGGCGATGGGCGCCGGCACCCCGAATTCCCGCTCGGCCACAGCGATGTTGGTGGGCAGCGTGGCGTTGCTCGAGCTCGTGGAGAAAGCCGTGACGATGCTCGCCCGGCTCCTGCTCCAGAATATGGCCGGCCGCACACCGCCGAGCGCCCACGCCAGCAGCGAAAGGACCACCGCGGCATACACCACGAGCCCCGTGAGCGAGGTGAGCACGTACAGCCCGAGCTGCGCCAGCAGGTGCCAGCCGAACCGGGCGGTGACCACGAAGATCAGCGCGAACACCCCGTAAGGCGCGAGGCGCATGACGAGCTCGATGATCTTCACGACCGCATGCGCAAGCGAGTCGACGACGCTGATCAGCGGCGCGGCCTTGTCCCTCGGAATCAGCGTCAGCGCGACCCCGAGCACCAGCGCGAAAAAGATCAGGCTGAGCATGTCCATGGTGGCCGCCGCTTCCACCGGGTTGCGCGGCACGATGTCCACCAGCATGTTCACCCCGAAGCCGCCGGAGGTACCGGGATTCAGCGCATCCGCCTGGCTGCGGTAAGTGTCCAGGAGCTGCTCGCGGGTCGTGTCCTCGACCCCCGCGCCCGGTTGCACCAGGTTCACCAGCAGCAGGCCAACGCCGACCGACAGCGCCGTGGTCATCAGGAAGTAGCCCAGCGTCTTGCCGCCGATCCTGCCCAGGCGGTTGACGTCGCCGAAGCTGGCCACGCCCAGCACGATGGAAGCAAACACCAGCGGTACCACGGTCATCAGCAGCAGGCGCAGGAAGATGGTGCCGGCAGGCTGCGCCACGTTGTCGATCATCCAGGCCACCCAGGATGCCCCGTCCGCCAGGGTATGGGTGGCGATCCCGCAGACCGCGCCACCCGCGAGTCCGAGCATGATCTGATTGTGAAGTTTCATGTTGTCTCCGGGTCAGGGCTGACGTCGGCGGAACGACGCAGCGAACAGAGAGGCCATGGCACCCACCGCCACGGCGATGACGATCACCGCCAGCGAGACCCAGCTCGGGATCTCCACGTGGTGCTGCACGATGAGCTTCGCGCCCACGTAGGTGAGGATGAAGATCAGGCTGAATTTCAGGTACCGCATCTGGCCGGCCAGCGCGCTGATCACCACGAACAGGGTGCGCAGCCCGAGGATGGCGAAGACGTTCGAGGTGAAGATGAGGAACGGATCCGTGGTGATGGCGAAGATGGCCGGCACCGAGTCGATGGCGAACACCACGTCTGCCCACTCCACCATCACCAGGGCGACGAACAGCGGCGTCGCCAGGCGTTTTCCGTTCTCGATGATGAAGAAGCGCTCACCGTGGAGCCGGTCCGTCATCGGCACGAACCGCTGCATGACCCGCACCGCCAGGATGTCCGTGGGTGAGGTTTCGCTGGTCATCGCCAGCATGCGCGCCGCCGACAGGATCAGTGCCGCCCCCAGCACGTAGGTGAGCCAGCTGAAATGGGCAATGAGCGCCGCACCGCCGATGATCATGGCCCCGCGCAGCACGATGGCGCCGAGAATGCCCCAGAACAGCACCCGGTGCTGCAGCTCCCGTGGCACCCGCATGAACTCGAAGATCATCATGATGACGAAGACGTTGTCCATGGACAGCGACAGCTCGATCAGATAGCCGGTGAGAAAGCGCACCGATGCTTCGCGGCCGTTGAGATCCAGAATCGAGCTCACCCCCCAGCCGAGCCAGTTGTTCTCGTAGAGGAAGTAGATGTAGATGTTGAAGACCGCTGCCAACGAGACCCAGCCCGCCCAGTAGGCCAGCGCCTTCTTCAGCGACATGACCTCCGCGCGCCTGTGCAGGACGGTCAGGTCGAGAATCACCAGCGCGGTGATGCCGGCGACGAAGCTGAGCCAGATGATCAGGGTGCTGAGCATGTCCGATAAAGCCTGGGCGCCTCGCAGACGCAGCGGTCACGCAATGTGGAGGTGTCGGCGGGCTCGAACACCGGGCGGCGTTTCGAGCACCTGCGACCGGGCAGCATCCTACCGTCGCCTCGGGTCGGGAGATAGATGGGCGACGAAATTTTCAGGGAAACGACGAAGGTGATGTCCTGTGCTGCCGTTTTACCGTCGAAAACCCCGGTTGGGTCCGGGTTGCGAGTTCTGCCCTGTGGAGTAGGCTAGACCGTCGACAAGGACGAGACCAGCGCCCGGTTATCCCGGCTGGTCGTTTCGGGGAGGGAAAATGCGAGAGATTATGGTTTTTGCCGCCGCGGCGGCGATTGTTTTTCCGGCATTGGCTGCCGCGGCGCAGGACGCGCGCCAGATCCTGGAAACCGCTCAGCAGCGCCAGCTGGAGCGCTGGGAAGGGGTCGATGCCTACGTGGTGGACCAGACGCTCATGGGGCATACCGCCTCCACCTGGTTCGTGCGCACGGAGTACATCGACGACAAGGGCACAACCCAGACGTTCTTCGTGCCCATGACCGAAACCCAGATCAAGAATCGTCAGTGCGATGTGGGGCTGTCGGCCGATGAGCTCGAGGCCTTCGCGGCAGGCGCAGAGATGACGGGCGATGCCATGTCCACGGAAATCGAAGCCGGGATGGACCAGGCCGGTATGCCGAAGGGCATGCTGGCCGCGACCGGCTCGGACCCGTGGAACACCATGGATCCCCGCGTGATGATGGGCGGCAATGCGGAGTTCCTGCGGGCTGCCGCGGACGCAAAGCGGGCGGACCAGGCCTATGACCCGAGCGACGATGCCCGGCAGGCGGTGAACCACATGCAGGCATTCGCCGACAAGGCAAAGGTGATCGGGACCGAGACCGTCGCCGGCCGTAAAGCCTGGCACCTCCGAGCTGAAGACCTCAACTACGTGGAGAAGGAAGAGGACGGCGAGTACCGCATCGAAGACGTCAGTCTGTTCGTCGACACCCTCGAGTACGTGCCGCTGTCGATGAAGATGAACGGGACGATGACGTCCAGGGACGGCACGTCTCAGGTCATGTCCCTCACCACGAGCCAGACGGACTATCGCAAGGTCCCCGGCAGCAGCATGTACGAGTCCTACCGTCAGGTCATGAACATGAGCGGCGTGCTGACGCCGCAGCAGGAAGCGGAGATGGCCGAGGCCCAGAAGCAACTCGCCGAGTTCGAGAAGCAGAAGGCCAGCATGACACCCCAGCAGCTCGCGATGATGGAATCGATGATGGGGCCGCAGCTGAAGATGATGGAGAGCATGGCCCAGGGCAAAGGGATCCAGTTCGAAACCGTCGTCGACCAGATCCGTGTGAATCCCGCGCTCATGGATGCGAAGGGCCAGCCCTGCCCCGGCACCGGCAAGCCGGCGGTGAAGACGGTTCAGACTGTGGCGGTGGGTGGCGAAGTCAAAGCAGTGAAAACCGACACCGCCGCGGCACCCGCTGCGGCCGCCTCTGCCGGAACCGATACCGTGACGCTGACCGTTCAGGAGAAGCTCGCCGCCCTCGGTTACAAAGTCACGCCGTCGGGCACGATGGATACGGAAACGGCGATTGCCATCTCCCAGTATCAGGCGGAGAACAACCTGCCGGTAACCGGGGAACCCACGCCGCAGTTGGCGGGTATTCTTTCCGCCGCAGCGGCGTCGGGCGGTACCAGCAAGTCGCGGTCCCCCGAGGAGCTCCAGGCGGCACAGCAGGCGTGCCTGGAGCAGAAGATGGCGGAGGCGCAGGCGGCCCAGCAGAAGAAGCGGGGGTTCGGCAGCCTGATGCGCGGGGTCGGCAGGATGGCTGGGCAGCTCGGCAACTACGACCTGGCCAGGACCACGTCGGACGTCTATCAGGCGGGAGCAACCGTGGAGGACTTCTCCCAGGCGGCGAAGGATCTCGGGCTGACGGAAGACGACATCGCCGCGTGTCAGAATCCCGCGTAGACGAAGCTTCGGCTTTTTTCTCAAGGAAGAGACTTCGAAAAGTCCAGATCCGAAAAAAATCTGTGGCTCTGCTTGCCTTCGTCGCGGACTCCCCCACCGACCGGGCACCGCCGCGGAACCGCACCGGATCAGGCCAAGACGGCCAATAGTTGGCCGGAGTGACCAGATCGATGGGTCCTGGCCAGTGCGAACGCTGCCGATCCATTGATTTCCTGGTGCAACACCCTGGCACGGATCATGCTCGTCCGCTGGAAACCGATCGGATCTGCCAGCCATTGAATCAGCCTACGGCCACCCGTACGCCTCTGGAATCGAAAAGCGGCTACCTGGATATGCTGCCGCTGGCGCTCACCAGCACATTGCTGGTGATCGTCAGCCTGAACCTCTACATCTTCTGGGCGAAAAGCCGGGTCCGCGAGTATCTCTGGCGGACCACGGAAGTCGGCGGCAGCCGCCTGTACTACTCGGGAGACGGCGCAGAGCTGGCACGGGGGTTCGTTCTGACCGCCGGAATCTTCCTGGCGGTTTTCGGTTTTCCGGGAATCGTGCTGATCAACGCGGTGGATGTCGATCCGGCAGCGCTGGACCTGCCGGACCTCGGACTGCTGGTATCGCTGATCATCGGGGCCGTCGTACCTGTGGTCATTTCATCGCTGTCCCTGCTCGTCTGGATCGCGCCGGAGATGGAGACCACCCCGCTCGGCACCGCAGCCTCTGCGGTATTCCTGTGGACCGGTATCGTGTTCTTCGTCTCGCTGTCCCGCTTTCTCACCTACCGCTATCTCTTCCGCCACAGCCACTGGCCGGAACGCGGAGGCCCTTCGGGCGACGTTCCCGGATCTCCGTCGCGCTATGCGGTGCGTATGCTGCTGCCGGAGCTTTCTACCGGACTCACGCTGGGATGGTCAGCACCATGGCGATACGTGAAACGTTTCGAGCTGCTGCTCGATGGTTCGACGTTCGCAGGCCATGCCGTTTCCTTCCAGGGGACATCGCGCGTGCTCTATCCCCGGTTCGCCACCTGCTGGTTCATCATCGCCGGTCTGGTCGGCACGCTGAGTTACATCGGCAACCAGCTTGATTCCGAGAGCAACTGGTTCACCCTGCAGGCCACCCTGCTGGGGGTCAGCTTCTACATCAGTCTGGTGCTGACGCTCGGCTGTTACAACGCCCGCGTTTTCTCGGTCATTGCCGATTCCATCGTCCTGGAAGGGGTGGGGCTACGGTTCCAGCCAAGGCCCATGGAGCTGATCGGCCTCTACTTCACGAACCTCACGATGAACCTGCTCTCCGCAGGGCTCTCCTACTACTACTCGAGAATGCGGATCGCCCGCTTCATCACACGGCACCTCGTCATCGAAGGATCCCTCCAGCACAGGGGTTTACCGGGACCGGACCGGGAACGAAAGGAGCTGCTGGCCGAAGGAGCGGAGATCCTGCTGTCCGGAAGCTATTTTTAGGAGGCAGTCACGCGTGGGGCAGCAGTTGCGTGGTTTCGACCAGCCGGCTGTCGGCGAGAGCGGCCGCGCGGATGGGGGCGATCGCCAGATAATCAGGGTCTCTCATCATTTCGACGAACTGACGTCGGGTGGGATAACGCACCAGGATGACCAGATCCCAGGCTTCGCCACCGATGAGGGTACCGCCGGCCCGACCCATCCACATCGGCTCGCCGCCGAATCTCGGATGCAGTTCCTCGAATCGCCGGCCATAAACGCCATACGCCTCCCGCCCGCTCATACCATCCACCCCGTGGCCGGATTGTGCCACGTCCCGGTAGCGCAGCAGGTTGAGCATGACCACGGGTTCGTCCGGGTCGCCAGCAGCCATCGCCTCCAGCGCGCCCGCATCGAAATGCACCATGCCCATGTCTGCTCCTTCGCCCTGTTGTCCGTGCGACTGGGAAGGTAACCGGAAGTCGCTGGCATCGCCATGCCTACGGCATCAGCCGTCGCTGCAGAAACCGATAGCCCAGCGCCTGCATGTGCGCGAGCTGCGCATTGTCCGCAGCACCCCCGTGTCCGCCTTCGATGTTCTCGTAGTAGTGCACGTCGTGACCCCGGGCGGCCATGGCCGCCATCATCTTGCGGGCGTGCCCCGGGTGTACGCGGTCGTCCCGGGTCGAGGTGATGAACAGCACCGGCGGGTAATCCGCCTGTTCGCCGATATTCTGGTACGGCGAGAACGTGCGGATGAATCGCCACTGCTCCGGATCGTCCGGGTCACCGTACTCAGCCATCCAGGACGCGCCGGCGAGCAGCCGGTGGTAGCGCTTCATGTCCAGGAGCGGTACCTGGCAAACCGCCGCGCCGAACTTTTCCGGGTAGTGGGTGAGCATGTTGCCCACGAGTAGTCCGCCGTTCGAGCCGCCCTGGATGCCGAGCCTTGCCGGTTTCGTGACGCCGCGCGCCACCAGATCGTCCGCCACCGCCGCGAAGTCCTCGTAGGCGCGCAGTCGGTTTTCCCTGAGCGCGGCCTGATGCCAGGCAGGACCGTACTCCCCGCCGCCACGGATGTTGGCAACCACGTAGACGCCACCGGCAGACAGCCAGCCGCGACCCATGAGCGGTGCGTAGTTCGGAGTAAGCGAAATCTCGAAGCCGCCGTAGCCATACAGCAGCGTCGCCCTGCCGCCATCGAGCTTCATGGTTTTCGGCGCTACCATGAAGTAAGGCACCCGCGTGCCGTCCCTGCTGGTGGCGAAATGCTGAGAAACCTCGAAGGGTGATGCATCGAAGAACGCGGGCGTAGACTTCAGGATCTCCGGTGCAGCGCCGACCTTGCCGAGCATGAGCGTCGGCGGTGTGAGGTAGTCGTTCACCGTAAGGAAGTAGTCGTCGGACTCCTCGTCGTCCACACCCCACGCGGAAAGCGTGCCGATAGCGGGAACGCCGCGCAGCGGCTCGCGCTTCCAGGCCCCGGAGCCGCTCGGTGGCGTCACGACGTAGAGACGGCTCTTCACGTCGTCCAGCACGTTCAGCAGCAGGTGATTGCGCGTCCAGCGGTACTCGGCGAGCGATTCGCGCACCGTGGGCTCGAACAGCACAACGAAATCCCGTTCGCCGTCGAGGAACGCCTCGAACTGCGTCGCGATCAGCGCACCCGCCGGCCACGTCTTCCCGCCAACCGTATAGGGCTCCCGCAGCTCCAGCAGAAGCCACTCCCGATGCACGGATTTGTTCGCCGATATCGGCGCCTCGATCTCGATGAGCTTGCCGTCCCGGCGCAGATACAGCTCGGCTTCGTAAAAGGCGATCGCACGGCGCACGAAGTCCCGCTCGAATCCCTCAGTGTGATCGCGCACCGCAGATACGCTCACGTCCTCCGCTTTGCCTTCGAACACCAGGGTCGCATCTGTGAGGGGCGTGCCGCGCCGCCACAGCTTCACCAGGCGCGGGTAGCCGGACTCGGTCATGGAGCCGGAGCCGAAGTCGGTCTGCACGTACACGTGATCGCGGTCGAGCCACGTCATGCCGCCTTTGGATTCCGGGCGGAAGAAGCCGTCCTTCACGAACGTCTTCTCCACGAGATCGAACTCTCGGGTCACGTCCGCGTCCGCGCCGCCACGGGAGAGCGAGACGAGACAACGTCTGTAGTCGGGTTTCAGGCAATCGGCGCCGTGCCAGACCCAGTTCTCGCCTTCGGCTTCGTTGAGCGCGTCGAGATCGATGAGCACGTCCCAGGCGGGCTCCACCTTCCTAGTCGTGCGCCGCCAAATCCCGCGCGGATTACCTTTGTCGCGCCAGAAGTTGTAGTAGTGCGCGCCGAGCTTGCTGACATAGGGAATGCGTGCGTCGGAATCGAGCACCGCCTTGAGGTCGCGCTCGAGACGGGTGAAGGCTTCGTCCATCGCCAGCAACGCCTCGGTCTCGGCGTTCCGCTCACGCACCCAGGCGAGGGCGCGCTCGCCTTCTACGTCTTCGAGCCATAGGAAGGGATCGTCCTTGCTCATCGCCGCGCTCAGAAGGAGGGTGGCCAGCAGGGCAGCCGGGATCGATCGCCAGGAACGCGGCATGAGGAGATTCCTTGCATCTAACTCTGGTAAGCGTGGACCAGCTCAGAGTGTACCGTGCCGAGAACGCCCGGTCCGTGAATCAACCGGGAGCGCAGCCCGATCGTGGGAAAACGCTCAGCAGCTACTGCAGATGCAGGAGTGCCACGCTCGCACCGGTTGCAGCGCTGAAAGCCCGGGCCACATGGCTGCCCGGGTCGTCCGGAAGGCTGCTGGCATCGATGCGCTTTCCACCCTGGAACACGCCCGCCAGCGCGTGTCGTTTGCGGCCCCGGAGCCAGACGGTCGTCCGTGGATTCGCCGCCAGGTTTTTCACCCACTGGGAGTTTTTTCGGACAGTACTCACCGCCAGCACCACGCCATAGTCCGAGCACACGAGAGGGACGCTCCGCGGTATGCCGGAGGTCCTTCCAATCACTTCCAGCAGAACGATACCGCCGGTCAGGGGCATGGGGTTGGCGAACCCACGCTTGAGCATTGGCGAGAGCGCCTCGTTCAGGGGCGTAAGGAGCTGAGGGAGGGTCGGCAGCGAAGACTGCATCGTGGTGTTCGGGTTCAGGATGTTTACTCCCTCGGGCAACGATCATGAGATTGCCGGCCTTGAGCCGCGGAAAAACTACTCCACCGACAGCCTTGTCACCGCCCAGCCGTAGTTTCTGACGCGCCACTCGTTCTGCTCGTTCACCAGCACAAAGGCCCACCCACCGTCCTCATCGAAGGTGCGGCCGTCGACGGTACCGGTCCAGTTCGTCGGCAACGAAAGATAGGCGATATCTCCGTCGCTGCTGAACGTATGCACCGGCCCGAAGCGGTGGTTCAGACCGCTGATCGCCCCCACATGAGCGCGCATCTCCACAGCCCACCGGGCAACGGCGTCGGGGCCACTGAAGAGATACGGTGCGAAGTTCTCGATGATCGATACGCCCTCTTCGGCAAACCCCGTGAGGTAGCCTTCCTCGCCGGTCTCCATGAACCGGGCGATCTTTTCTATGGGTGCGAGCATCGCGGGGCTCGGGGTGTTCTCGGGCATGATTCTCGTGCTGCTTCTGTTGTAGTCGGTTGGACAAAAGTCGGGCTCGGCGGACCCCTCAGGGCCGCTGTCGCTGCGCGACGGGAGAGGGAGGGATTACTCGGTTTCCGCTTTGGCGGAAACCTCGCCCCTTCGGGGCCGTCGTCGCGGAGCGACGACGTTCTCCCTATCTGATCCGAAGCAATGCTTCGGATCAGATAGGGAGTCGAACCCGGGAGGCTTCTCCTGCTACCTCCCTCGCAGCCGGCTGAATGAAAAATGGGCCCCGTGGGCCCATTTTTCATTCAGATGGCGGAGAGGGAGTCCGCAAGATTAGGTTCTCATACCGATTCAAGACGCATCGATCGTCGCTGATACACTATCTAAATCAGCTAGTTAGTGTCTTGTAGTGTGTCACAGGGTGTCACACAATCTCACTTCAATTTGGGGGTAGGATTGGGGGCAATGCCTAGAACCAACAACAAGCTGACAACGCTGTTCGTCAGGAACCAATCTAGGTCCGGTCGCTACGGCGATGGCAATGGACTGTATCTGCAAGTCTCACTTTCCGGGAAGTCCTGGATCTTCCGCTACATGCTTAAGGGGAGGTCTCGCGAGATGGGGTTAGGTTCAGTCGCGCTCGTGTCACTCGCTCAGGCCCGTCAGAAAGCAATGGACCAGCGGAGACTGCTACTCGACGGAATCGATCCAATTGAACACCGGCGCTCCAAGCTTTCGGCGAGCCACGCACCGACTTTCGCTGAAGCGTCCAATGCCTACATCGAAGCCCACAAGGCGGGCTGGAAGAATACGAAGCACGCCGACCAATGGCAGGCAACGTTGGATAGGTATGTAGGGCCGCATATAGGTCGTATTCCGGTAGACCAAATCACCACCGACCACGTTCTTGGCGTCCTATCACCCATCTGGGCCAACAAGACGGAGACCGCCTCACGCGTGCGTGGTCGCGTGGAGAGCGTGCTTTCTTGGGCAAGCGCCCACGGCTACCGGAAGGGTCAGAACCCGGCGCAATGGCGGGGTCATCTCGACCAGATGCTCCCCAAACGCAGCAAGGTGCAACGCGTGAAGCACCACCCCGCTCTTCGATATTCAGACGCCCCAGCTTTTCTGGCCATGCTCCGGTCCCGAAGAGGGATCGTTGCGAGGGCCCTCGAGTTGACCATTTTGACAGCGGCCAGAACCAGCGAAGTTACTCAGGCCACTTGGGGTGAGTTTCAAATCTCAGGTGACAGGGCCGTATGGACGATTCCAGCTGAGCGCATGAAAGCACAGAAGGAACACCGAATCCCGCTCGTGCCGGCATGTAGGAATCTTCTCCACAACCTCCCCACCATCGGGGACTACGTGTTTACCGGGACACGGCAAGGACCGATATCAAAAGATGCGATGCGCCTACTGCTTCGAGACATGGGGTTCAGTCAGGTTACCGTTCACGGGTTTCGGTCGACATTTCGAGATTGGTGTGGGGAAGAGACAGCGTTCCCACGCGAAGTCGTCGAAGCCGCGTTAGCACATCAGCTCAAGGACAAGGCCGAGGCAGCCTATCGTCGCGGCGATGCGTTGGAACGGCGACGTGAGTTGATGAACGCATGGTGTGAGTTTCTCATGCCTGGTCAAGTGCACCTTTGACAGATCACCGCGGTTCGCGTAGCTTGCGTCGAGTATTCCCCGCGCGGCAGCCTGAAAGAGGCTGCGAGGCACCGAGTTCAGGAGCCTCTATTGCGCAAAGAACAGCCTTCGTCCACCCCCTCCGCTGCCGCTACGCCTGAGAGCTCCGCAACGTCAAGGTTCCTGCGGCTGCCCGCCGTCGTCGAGATCACGGGGGTCTCTCCAGCCACGATTTATCGGTGGGCCCGTCAGGGATACTTTCCTCGACCAGTTCGGCTTGGGCCAAGACTGTCTGCCTGGCCGGCTGACGAGGTACGAGCATGGCAGAGATCTCTCATTGCCAGGCGGGATACATGGCAATGATGAAACGCTACTCGCGCCGCCAATATCACGGCGCTCGCGCCCCACCCAGAGCGATCTGGTCATCCGCATGTTTGAACTTAAAAAAACAAGGAACTACGAGAGCGTCCATGGACTTCCTTCAGTATGTGCAGTATGCGCACCAGTGGGGATACGACGCAGTCCACAGCCGCTGCCCACTGCGCAGTGAACTATGCCCGTGTGCTGTCTTGCTGGTTGGATGGATGGAGAAAATCGGCGCGGTACCGATTACTGCGGAACCTGACGATCTGGCCCGGGAATGGAGGGAGACGACGCTCAAGACAGGCGTCGCTGCCTGCGCCCATCGCCTCGATCATGAGGGTCGCGTCATTGCCCCGGAAGACGAGTAGTGCCAGCACGTCGGCTTTCTCCAGGAGAAACTCGTGTCCGAAATGCTCAGTATTGGTGGGCTCGGGGTGTTTACACCGTGCGCTGCCTCGAACTCGCCAAGAAGCCGGATGGAAAATCTTGGCAGAACCTTCGCAACAAGCCAGATACGTTTTCAAGGCTCTATGGATCACCCGGCAACATCGGGGCGCTTTGGGGCGAGCCTTCGAACTGGATTGTCGATCTCGATTTGGATCTCGATGAGTGTTGTGAGGTTGCTCCTTACATCATCAACCACTATGTATCGCAAGACACGTTAGCATGGGGACGGAGCTCAAGACCGCACTCACACTATGCGCTTCGGGTGGTAGGCGCAGCAACCAAGAAACTTCAGCTGCCGGAGATCCCTAATCGGGGTGAGCAGATTGGCACCGTCGTCGAGCTTCGGTCCACTGGGACCCAATCGCTCGTCCCGGGTTCTGTTCATCCAGACAGAGAGCAATATCGCTTCAGTACACGCGACGCCGACATTGCTGAACTCCCCGCCGATGCTGCACTTTCACTGGTCTACGAGGTTGCTATAGCGGGCGTCGTCTTACGCTACTACCCCTCAAGAAAAGGCTTTAGGCACGACTTTGTCCATTCCGCCACGGGATTGTTGTGCCACGCAGGTGTTTCTCCAGATCAAACTCGGCGAATCATGTCTGCCGTTCTGTTGGTGGTTAAACAACGTCGCCGTGACGACGAACCCAAAGATAGAGAGAGTTCAGTCGAGAACACCATCGAGTTGGCCGCCAAGGGCGGTAGGGCACATGGTGGCCCTAGGCTGATAGAGCTAGGCGTTCCTAGGCCCCACGTTGAATCACTGAAACTATGGGCGCGGGAGTTGAGCACGACCCTCGATGCCGCCGAAGCGACTTGGTCAACGCCGGAGCCGCTGGACTACATCCTCCCACCTGTAGAGGCTTTTCGGCATGAGCTTCTACCACCCTCGATAAGAGCTTGGGTAATCGACGCCTCCTACCGGGCCAACGTCGCCATCGAATATGTTGCCGTCAGTTTGATGGTTCTGATCGGCTCTCTTATCGGTCGACAGATGGCTTTCTGTCCGAAGATGAATGACATCTGGCGTGTGTTCGCCAACATCTGGGGCCTCGGTATCGGCACGCCCGGATCTAAAAAGTCACGTGCGCAATCCGATGCCAGACAGTTCCTTGAGAGACTCATCCAGCAGGCGAGGCAAATCTATGCCTCTGAGCTACGAGATTGGGAGTCTTTAGAACTCGAAGACCGAAAATGCACGCCATCGCCTATTTTGCGTCGGTACATGACCAACGATCCGACGCACGAAAAGGTCGGCGAACTGATTTCACAGGGGCAACACGCGCTCGCAATCGTAGTTGATGAGATAGGTGGATTCATCGCAAGTCTAGAAAAGATAGGTAGAGAAGGAGCCCGGGCGTTCTACAACGAAGCATGGAACGGCGATTCGTCGCAGGAGATTGACAGAATCGGAAGAGGTTCGATTGCCATCGACGGGCTTTGCGTTTCCCTTCTCGGCAACATCACCGTAGGAGCCATGAACGATCTGGTGACGTCTGTCTCGGCCGGCGGAGGAGCAGATGACGGATTTCTCCAGCGATTCCAAGCAGCCGTTTATCCAGACCCGCCGACCTACGATTTTGTCGATAAAGCCCCAGATCTGGTCGCCCAGAAGCGAGTACAGGAAGTCTTCGACAAGCTTTCCTCGGTTGAGGAGCGCGTCCTTTCGAAGGAGTTTCATTGCACTAAAAGCACTAGAGGACCATATGTTAGGTCCTCTAAAAAGGCGTACGAGTTGTTCAAAGCAAAGGTAGTGGACGTTGAAACACGAGCCAGGTCGCCAGAGGAGTCACCCATCATGCAAGCGGTACTGGCCAAACAGCCGAAGCTAATCGCTGGCATCGCTCTAATCTATCACCTTGTCGAAAGCCCCAACGGTGGACCGGTCTCAGAGCAAGCGATGCTTGCCGCCGTTGGCTGGGCAGAACTGCTTGAGTCTCATGCTAGGAGAATCTTCTATTCCGCAGCGAACTTCCACCACTACGCCGCCAACCAACTCCTGCAGAAGATCCAAGAAGGCGTTCTGGGGACGGTGTTTACCGTGCGCGATGTTTACAGGAAGGGCTGGTCCGGGCTCAGCACAAAGGACACCGCTGTTGCTGCCGTGGAATATCTCGAGGACAAAGGGTACCTCCGGCCGGCGCCGGTCGAGAACCGAATCGGGCGGCGAGCGGAAAAATACGAAGTTAACCCCGCTGCCTATCCACGAGAATGGGGTCTCAACAGCTAAAAAAATTGTCAGTTTTGTCAGTCTGTCGGCCGCTACACCCTTCTCCGGTGGGCCTGAACCGATCTGTTTACGGACCTCTGGGCTGACATACAGACAAAACTGACGAAAAAGCAGTATCGACTACGGGAAACACTGCGTCATGACTACCTCGCACCACAGACGCACTCTCCAACGGGGGGATAAAACATGCCAGCGAAGCGGATAGCCAAGCGTAAGAAGTTCGGCGACGACTTGAACAAGGAACAATACGAAGCGGCCACCTACGGAGAGAAGACTGGCGACGGGTTCATCTCTAGCCCTCTACTCGTCATCGCCGGTGCGGGCACTGGCAAGACAACGATGCTGACGAACCGGGTGGCTTACCTACAGCTGCAAGGCGTTCCGGCAGAGCGGATTCTACTCCTGACCTTCACGCGCCGGGCGGCCGTTGAGATGTGCCGTCGTGCCGAGGCCATCACGGCGAAGGCCCTGCGTCGTCATGCCTCCTCGGCGACGCTACCGTGGGCGGGAACTTTTCATGCGGTCGGCAGCCGCCTTTTGCGTGAACACGCAGCATCGCTCGGCATCTCACCGGATTTCCAGATTCTGGATCGTGGAGATGCGGCTGATCTCATGGATCAGATCCGCCACGAGCTCGGCTATGGGAGAAAGAAGAAACCATTTCCGCTGAAAACCCTTTGTCTGGCCATCTACTCCAGTACTGTCAACACTGGCATGACGCTCGAAGAAACCGTGATGAGCATCTGTCTTGAACACATCGATAAGCTCAAAGCGCTCAACCGACTCTTCCAAAGCTATGTTGAGGCAAAGCAACAGCAAGAGCTCCTCGACTACGACGATCTCCTGCTCTACTGGCGCGAACTGCTGAGAGATGACGTCCTGGCAGCGGAGGTGGGAGGTCGCTTCGATCACGTGCTCATCGATGAGTATCAGGACACCAATGTGCTACAGGGAGAGATCATTTCTGCCTTGAAGCCTGATGGACAAGGAGTATGTGTCGTCGGTGATGATGATCAATCGATCTATGCCTTCCGAGGTGCGACGGTCGAGAATATCCGGGCGTTTCCTGATCAGTACGATCCACCGGCCAAAGTCATCACACTGGATCAGAACTATCGATCCGGGCAACCAATTCTCGACACCGCCAACAGGTTGATTGGTGAAGGAAGTCGAAGGTTTAAGAAACGCCTGTACTCAGCCTACCCTTCTGAACAGAAGCCGCGTTACGTCATGGTCGAAGATGACCGATCACAAGCGCGCTATGTAGTTGATCGGGTGATTGCTGCACGCGAGGAAGGCGTCACTTTGCAACAACAAGCGGTTCTTATGCGGAACTCGCATGACAGCGCGATCCTAGAAGCTGAACTCACGACACACAGCATCCCCTATGTGAAGTACGGTGGCGTGAAATACTTGGAAGCGGCACACATCAAGGATGTACTCGCACTCCTTCGCTTTGCGGCAAACCCACACCATCGTCTTGCTGGCCTCCGCGTGTTAAAGCTGTTGCCTGGCATCGGGTCTGGCCATGCATCACGCGCCCTAGACCTCTTGGAATCGCGAGGATTCGAGCTTGACGCCTTAATATCGTTCACCCCTCCAGCCGCTGCGGCTGTGGAGTGGCGCAAGCTCGTCAAACTCGTGTTGGCGCTGCATGGCACCCAAGAGTGGACAGGTCAATTGACCAAAGTGCTGCGTTGGTACGAGCCACACTTGCCTCGACTTTACGATTCAGAACACACCCGTATGGCCGACCTGGAGCAGCTGGAGGCGCTATCGGCTCAGTATGAGTCCAGAGAGCGATTCCTCACCGAGCTCACGCTAGATCCACCCCAAAGCAGCAAGGGAGACGTGAGGGCGGCACCGCCGACCGATGACGACTTCTTGACCCTCTCCACCGTGCACTCGGCCAAGAGTCTGGAGTGGGAGGCCGTCTACGTCCTATGCATGCGCGATGGGACTTTTCCCAGCAGCTACGCTGCTGGCGATGCCGAAGCCATCGAAGAGGAACGCCGGGTGCTGTACGTCGCGCTCACCCGCGCAAAGCGCGATCTCCATGTCATTGAGCCCTTGAAGGTCTTTCAGAGAGGGCAACGAGACGATCACGCCTACGGGGCTCGCAGCCGTTTCATGACGCCACCCGTGATGGAGACATTTGAGGTGACCCCATACGGAGATCCGAGGAAGCGTAAGCGCCCGAGGAAAGCCACACGCAAGCGCATCGACGCCAAATCACGAATACGGTCGATGTGGGATTAAGTGTACGCTAAGATGCAAGAGAACATGACAGCTAGTCTGCTATCCAATCCTCCGGAATGAGTTTCCTGCCGTCTCGCCAGTTCTCTACTAGGAATACATCCTCAACGTCTCCCCAGACCGTACGATCGGCGTGATCTAAAATAACGACTTGTAGGTTTCCCTCTGCATTTTCCGTCGCTCGGCTCACAGCGATAAAAACCTTTCTGACGGCTTCAACGTCCTCGTCTTTCCAAACCTCTTCAGACGGATCGTAGTCTGCCTCCCTTAGTTTTTTGGGAAAATAAACCTGACTCGGTTGATCAAACACCAAAAAATTGGGGACAGGATGGCCTTCCGATTCCAGGAAGAACTGCTGGAACGCAAGTGCGTTCGCCAGATGATAGGCCAACCAGTTGGCCCCACTTCCTATCTCCCAAAGGTAGTCAGTCCGGTTGGCTCTGGTGATCTTCAGCGTAAGGTCTGAAATGTCAATCTGGACCGTAGCATCAGGCCATTCTGCGTCAAGACCTGGTAAGATCTGCCCCATCACTCCGGATAGACGAGCCAACGCGTTATTCGTCCGCCTGGTGATCTCTACCCTAGACAAACGTGCGTTTATATCTTGGATCTGATCTCTGATGGATTCTACTTCTTCCGAAAGTTCGGCGTCTGGGCCAGTTCGTTCATACAATTCGATGGACTGTTCCAACCGACCGAGGTATCGCTCGATCTGATCAGCTCGAAACAGTTCTCTCCTAACTTCATCCGACGTCCTTTCTAGAGATCGAATTCGTCTGCGAATCCTATTCAACGCAGTTACGGTCTCTTCCGCCAAACGTCTGAGCCGGAGTCGTTCTGCCTCGAGCTTGTCTGAGATGGTCCGTTGATTCCTAATCTCCAGCTCCACCCCAGCAAGTGCCTCGACAAGGTCCTCCAACTGCCTATTAGCCTCCGGCAACAAGCCAGTAAGCGCGTCACCTTTATCCTCACTCAGACTTTTCAGCCAATCCGACACCGACAGCCGATCTCTCTGCACCAACAGAGATTCCCCATACGCGGTGCTACTCTCGATCAATCTACCAATCTCCAACAGCCGCTGCCGGTGCGTCGTCAATCTTGTTGCCTCTTCCGCCTCGCCTTCTCGTAGCGACGTAAGCTCTTCCAAAACCCTGTCGATTGCTGGTAGGGATGTGAAAGCGTCTCTGAAGGACGACTTTGAGATTTCGGAAAGCCGGTCAACCAAATCCTCCCAAAGAACTGGAATGCCTTCTTCTATAGGCACCAAACCCAGCTCTTTGGCCTGCTCCATCCACGACGCCGCCTCACTTCTCCACTCCTCTACGGCAGAGCGCGCTTCAGAAAGAATAGATTCTTTTTGTCTCAGCAATCGACTTAGCCTGGAGATCTCCCATTGGTCGAACAGGTTTTGCTGTGTAATCGCGTTGAGCACAAACGGAAAGATAGCCTTAAGCTTCTCTCGATGTTCAGTCGTATCAGCTTTGTAGAAGAGAATATTCGGGTTGGCTATGATATTCTGTGGTTGAAAGTTGAACGACACTAGATCCCTAAACGCGATTCGATCTGATGCATATCCGATGGCGTTAGGATCCATTCCGAGCCCTGACAGGCCAGAGAGCCTCGCTAGAATCGATTTAGCCAGATCACATGTTCCGTTTTTGGTCGGCGGCTGCTCGGGGATCTCAACGGAGACACCCTCCAAAATGAACATGTCGTTGGTACTCATGCTGTCGCCTGGCTCCCTACGAGCGAACAGCTTCTCGCCTTCAACCGTACCTACCAAAACCCCGAACCACGAACAGCTCTCCCTTATTACTCCAACCGGAATAGCGCACTTCCCAGAAGCAAGGCAGTAGTCAATGATGGGAATCACGGCGGACTTGCCTGTTTTCGACAACCCCGTTATCACGTTCGTGCGGCCTACCTCAAATTGGATTTCACGCGGAGGGAGTGGTTTCCGAGGCCACAGCACAAGCTTCTTTATCTGGAACTCCATTGCACTAAGCCTCGACCTGCAGCGCTCGAAAAATGTGGACGGTCTCCAACTTCTGGAACCAAGCACCAAGCTTTCGCGCACCCCTAAAATGCTCTTCTATCCTCGCGTTCTTGGGAACTGCCTTTGAAGAGACGGCTCGAAGCTTCCCTTCTCTGTACTCAACATAGAAAAGTCCGGCACGCACTCCGAATGCAACTGACCTAAGAGTAGCCGTTCGGAGTCTAAGCGCCCTTTCGTGGATCGCCAGAAGTTCTTCTCTCTCGGATCCCAGCTTCTCACACAGTTTTCCCAAGCCAGAAGACGTTCGAGTACTAGAGACTGAAGACAACGTTTTGGAGTGCCAACACATCGGCAACACCAGGAAATACAGGAGCAAGTCACTCGACTCCTGTGAAAGCTGATCCTGGTATGCAATCCCATAGTTCCACAACACTATGGAGCCGAAAGCTGGATTTTGAACCTTCTCGATCTCGTTCAATCTATCACCCCATCCGGTTGCAACAAATCCATGTAGTGCGGATGCCAGCCTACCTCAAGCCGATTAGCTAAATCGTTGAGCGTTCCTGGAAGATAGTGGCTTGGCACTACACGTCCTTCCAGAGGAATGTTCTCCTGCATACAGCACCGTACATATATCAGGTCACCCTGCTTTTCAGGTTTGAGCTTAGGCTGCGTCAGGAGAGTTTCGTCCCGAATGTTGGAAAATCTCCTGCGGACCGTATCGTTGTACTCTTCAAGACTGCTCTCAAAGATCAGACCCTCGTCAGCCCATGCTGTCCGATCTGCGGATGCTCGTAGGAAATCACTAACCGCTTTCACAGTTTTTTCCATAGTTGCATCTACCAATCGAAGCTGTTGAACAAAGTATGGAGCGAGAGCGATTGAGTTTTCTACGTCGGAGCTTGACGGAATCTCGGATACCGATTGCAGCAACGCCGTGTGGTCGTGCTTTTTTACGAAGGCGCGGAAGTGAGTTCGGAAAAGATCGACCGAAACAAGCGGCGGCGCTTCTTCCTTGATGCGCTCAGCCACCTCGTGGGAAGCTCGACCTATCCCGAACTCCGCAACTGGTTCTCGGACCTCTGGTGAAACAGTTGCGTCTAGATGAGCGTAGATCGACTCAAGCGGATCATCCTCACAAACAAGTTTGAAGTTTTTGATAACGTCTATCAGACTTGTCCGGGAACAAGTAGTGAGCAACTCAAACAGCGCAGCATCGCAAGGTGGAGCTGTGCTCCTACGCCGTCTCTTTCGAAGCACATCTCGGAGAGTTTTGTCTACATCTGCTTCTGTGGCAGCGTTGCTCAGCTTCCGCGCCAGCTGTCCGCTTCTTACAGGCGTGACGTATAGTATAAATCTGACCTTAGAGGCATCGTACAGCTTGCTATCAGCGTGCTTCACCCAGTTTAGTATTGTTTTCCACAACTGAGGCGACCAATCGGAGATTGGATTGCTTTTTAGCGCGCTTTTGCACTGTTCGACCACGTCCACGTCATCGGCAGTGTGAGCCGAGACGTCATCGATGAACTCCATCCCTATGGAACCGTTAGCGATGGGATAACTCAAGAGATAGTAAAAGAGTCGTACCTCTTGTAAGTGGAAACCCAGATACGTTCCCGGAGCCGCCCCCGCGATTCTCTTTCTTCTTTCCGCATTCACTGGAAACGATTAGGTCAACACCATGAGTTTGGAATCTCTGCCTGTCCGGACTCTAGCATCAACGATCGACCGCTGATCGCAATATCCTGCCGTGCATCAAATGTCCTTCATCGAACACGCTAGGTTCTGCCTCTAGTCGTTCCCGTTGTCGCATTACCGCCAGCATGGTAGAGGGTGACAGAAACTGTTCCGCAGCCTCGGAAAGTGAATACTCTGCACGCTCTCTAGCCCACATCACGACTTCTGACTTTACGGCCATCTTGCTCGCCACGGCTATCGAACCCTCGTCGAATCGGATCTGCCGATCTGTCAACGCATCTAGCGGTGCGGACGATCGAACTGCGATTCTAAGGTTTTATCACTCTGCTTATCCCTCCAAAACCGCCACCCATTTGTATGCGGTTTCGTCCGTTTCGGGTTCACTTCCCGAACCACAGCAATCGCAGCTGGTGAAGGAGCAGGGTATTCTTTGCCGGCCAGCTCCCCCGACGTAACCCGTACTCTGCCCGTCAACGGTTCAAACTCTCCATCAAATAGTCGATCGTAGTACTTGGCATAAATTGGAACCCAGCCGAAACCTTCCGAATCAGAAGACCCTGGATACCGCTGCTCGCGTACGAGTCGACGAATCACTTCAGCAACGCTGATACCCGCAACATGTGCCACGAGTTCCAGTCTTTGGTGAGTATCGCTATCCACCTCAATCCGAGCCATGCCGATCACCCATTGGCGCGTCATCGAGTAGCAAGAGTAGCACTATTGTGTCCTACATAGCAACTACGTAGCAGCCCGCGTTTGAGCGGACAATCGGCAATCGCTGGCTGTTAGGGGCCGGGGCTGGGGGGTTCCAGCGTCAATGAATACGATACATGGGTGAGGCTGGACAAGGTTCGGGACTCTGGGCGCAGATTAACCCAAGTTTCAGCCACAATCCGGTGCAGCGGGGGTCATTCCGGCGGCGGACCGAGCTGCTCGGGAAGGCCGACAATCGCGTAGATCTTGAAGCGCTTCCAGATGGTTATGGTAAACAAACCGACCCTGTCATCCTCGGGCAGAGCAGCGCGAACAACCTCGATCCCACGTCCTCGCTCGTGCACGGTTCCGAAGTCCCTTGCCATCTTGATGATCTCCAGGGCGGGAACATCGTGCAGTACGTATACATCGATCCGATACGGAGTCTCGATGTACTGGTCGCTCTCAAGATAGGTAATCCCACGCCCGATCTTTTCCGCAAGTCGAACAACGTTATCCCGCGGGAGAGGCAATCCCTCGCTTCCCGCTCGCTTGGAAAGTGTGCCGACTTCCCCAAACCAGGGTAGATCGACTCTTCGGGTACGTTGTCCGCTTTGATCAACTCATGCCTTATCAGTTTCCGTAGCGCCTTGCGGGCACGACGATCACGCTTGGATCCTCCGGCCTCTGGGTCAATAGCCCGTCTTGCTTTATTGCTGATAGATTGAGTCTCTTCATCCTCCGAGGGAAGGCAAAGACCAATCCGTATCAGAAGATCCTCTTCGATCTTGCCGTACTCATAGTTGCACTTTTGGCAGGAACGAACCTTCCACTTCTCAATTCCTGGCGGCGTTGTATCGGGGTACCAGCCTTTTGGAAACACGTGGTCCCAGTTTCGAGCGTCATGGGCGGTAAGTTCTCGGAGGCAGTGAATACACTTGCCAGGGGGTGGCTTGGCCATCTAACGACTCCCGTAACTCCAATGGGCGGAGGCTTCCGGCCACTTCCGGTTCATTCCCTTTTCTGTGGTTGACGTTTCCGCGCAACAGCGAAACAGGTATTCCATTTCGTCCGATAGACGCCATCCTCTTCCATCTCTTTCAACTTGGCCATAGCATCTGTTTTGAAACGATCCCGTATATCAGGCGGCATCTGCTCCAGCGCTGCGCGGCTACCGTGTGCCCACTTCTCTTCCCACCAGCCTTCGGGACTTGTTTGAACGATTTCAAATGACTCGATCAGAATTCGTTCGTCGTAAAATCCCGAGTTGCGCAGGGCTTCTCGCAAGACTTCCGGCTTACCGTTCACGTCGTTGCCACCCAAGCTCGTGAACTTGACGTATTTGTCGCCGTATTGCCTTAGTAGTTCCTCATACCACGCCCAGCGAGGATCGCCGCCGCCGAACATTGAAATTCCTAAGGATCCATCCGTTCTAAGTACTCGGTGAAATCCCTTCAGTGCCTGAGATAGATCATTGAACCAAAAGATCGTGTAACCACATAACAGGTGATCGAAGGTTTCATCTGCAAAGTCGAGCGCTGCACCGTCCATCTGCTTAACTGATGCTTGGGTTAGAGCCATGTTCCTGATTGCTACGTCAACTTCGTTCAACATCCCTTGAGATATGTCGATACCAACAACGCGCCCTTTGGGACCAACACGTTTAGCCGCCGGGAAGAGATTTGCGCCGCGACCAACGCCAACATCCAACACGCTAGCCCTGGGTTGAATCCCCATCAGCTCAACAAGACGGTTGCCGAAGCGAGAGAATTGTCTTGAGCCTACTTGATCGTAGATCGGTGATGCTCGGTCATATAGACCAGCGACCAAGTCATTTTGCTGTGCCATCCGTCACTCCTAGTAACTAGCGTGGCGGCGATGCAAATTCTAGTAGCAGGAGTGCAAAACCGTAGCTCTGTTGTGGGTCGCGACGATTTGGCTGACCTCGCTCGCCAAGTTGCCAGGCTGCCACTGTCGACAAGCAACCTATTGTCGAAATCTTGAAGCAATCGCCTATGTGGCAGTTCGATCCTAGCCGTCGTCGTTCTGCGCACCAAACGGGTCTATCCAGCCGACTCCATCAGGGTCCTTTACGTAATGTTCGACGAAGCTACCCCGCACGTGATGAGGCGAGAGCGGGGTCGTTGCTCTTGAATTGTGGAAGAACTTCAGGCGTAGCGGAATCCCGTGTTGATCCTGGGTCTGGTAGAGAGTAGCGACAGCCGATACTCCTTGATACTCATTCTTGGCAAAAAGACCATCATCTCCATTGCGCAACACACCCTGATTGCTTTTCCTGTCCACAACAACCTGATGACTTCCGTTCAATCTATGATCCATCTCGTCCTCATCCATGTGGATGATCGCCGTTAAATCCTTTGCAAAAACGACGATAACTGTAGGATCGTTCGTGCCTAAAGCTTGAACCTGGTCCTTCTTGCTGGAAATTTTGTTTCCAACCAGCCTCCCCCTACGGTCACCGTCAGACTGAACTACAATGTTCGGTTCTCTATTGGTTGATGGCTCCAGCACAATGTCTGGGGGCGGAGGTGGTACAAATTCTTGGTCCGACTCAGTCACTTCGGCAATGAACACACGGCCAGAGTCGGTTGTCACTCGGTAGTCTGGCGTCTGTTGGCCCACTCGGGTAGGCAGCTTATCCGCCTTCCAGCCGCGGGCTTTGCAAAAAAGTTCAAAGTCTCGCTCAGACTGTGTCTTTCTATCGGCCATAGCGATGTTTGACCCCCACCACTATGGCCGATTGTCCCGATGTAGATCGCCGAGGTATTCCCCATACTCTTCTTCGTACTCATGGCATCCGACGCACAACACTTTTCCGAAGTTCTCTATCTCCGTTCCCCTGACGACTACCGCGTCACACTTATCGCAGAAAATGACCGCCTCTCGGGTGGGGCAAATTCGGCACCTTGCTTCGAGGTCTTCATCCACTTCTAGAGAACGCCAGCCGCAGTCAGGGCATACCGCTAGGCGATGATAGTTTTCTTGAACCTTGTTGACTGTCCGCCTTTCAAGCTCTTGGCCGTATTCGGAAATTTGAACAACCTTCCGCACGCTCGATTCTGGCAGCACTGCACTCAACTCCTCACCGAGAAGCTGCCAGTATAGATCGCTTGTAAGACCGAGAAGTTTGGCAAACACGGGCTTAAGTCGTTCGGGCTCAATCGTGACTTCGTGGTGCATTATTTCGTTTCGCTTTTTGAACGCAAACTGTAGATCGTCTTCTTCTTGTTCCTCAAGATTCAACAATCCCAGTGAACGAAGACGAGATCGAGCTTCGTCCCAACTTACTGTTAACGCGCGCTTGTCCACGTTTCGAAACACCAACCAATGGTGTTCACGACGCAGTGCCTCCTTCATCACCAACTCGATCGCTTGAACCATACAGAAAATCGCAAACTTCCATCGCTTAGAGGAGCTCTCCGCTTCGTGCGCGTTGGTTAACGACTCCTCCAAAAAGTCGTTTGCGTTCGCCAAGATGGATAAGTCAAACGGTTCCCTTGGTGAACTCACCCGACGCGACCCGCGATAGGAGACGATCCTGGATCCGCTGCCACAATGTATCGTGCTCGTTCTAGTAGTTCGTCGAAAGTGACTATCTCGGGATTGCGCAAATTGCGACGGAACAGCTCGAATGAAGAAAACTGGCGTTCGTTTACCCCATGCATTTGCTGGAACTGAGAGAGCGACCCAATTACGAGGAATGCTTTGGGGTCGTATAGATAGACGTCTTCACCTGTTAACAACCCCTCCTTGTCAACAATCTCTGTCTTTTCCCGAATGTTCTGGATAGACACCTGTACCGTCCTTTGAACCTGTGCAACTCCACCGGCTAACTCATCCGACACACCCCATGAGCCGCTCCGGTATTGTTTCGATGAAAGAAGGGGTGTTTTGTGCGTTTTTATCTCCCCAAACGAGAGCGAACTGATCAAACCTGTCGATTTCAGAAGTCCATCGATTCGCTTCCCTATGGAGTTGAAGCTGTATCCCTGCACAACTTGTTCTAGCTTTTTCCCTTCTAAGGGTGCATTGAAGACATAGTTCAATCCGTATCCAAAAATCCAAGTGTTCCTCTCAAAAAAATTCTGCCATACATCTTCAACTCGAAGGCTAGGTCCCAGTCGTCTGCGATGTTCCTCAAAACAGGCATCGTCCCATAGTATTCGCTCGAAGATCTTGAGCTGCTCCTTACGCTCTCCAAGCAATGCGATCTCTTTCGAGGTGGTACTGTGCCGGATGATCTCATCAATTAGGTCGGGCTGGTTTTCGATTAGTTGCACCGCTTGCTCGCGGGTGAGGACGAGTTCGTTTACAAATTCGTCATCTAATCTCGATGATTGGTCCACTAGTGGCAGGACTGGGATATTTCTGATGAAGTTGTAGAGGATGCTGATTTCACTACCCACAAAAGTGAAGTACGTCTTGTGTGGCACGCCAGTCTTGGTGGTGTACCGTTGAATCTGTAGAGTTGATATGCCCCTGGAGTCTTCGTAAAACTTTGCCTTGATCTCCTGCCTCTGGCCTTCCGTGATTCTCAGCGACACTTCCTGGCCGTCTTTGAAGAACTCGTGGCTCTCTTGGCAATCTACTACCTTGGAGACAATGCGAAATGGTCGAACAAACTCCTCGACCACACCATCAGCATTGACACGCCGAAAGTCGGCATCTAATGCTCGGCTTAGATAAACTCTGTCGCTTCGCTTATTCGAGAAGTATTCGAAGTCGTCAGTCATAAAGCGCATGATAACTTAGTTAACTGCGCCCGCGGGAGGGGGGCCCCATATGGGACCCGCTTCGCTCACACGTGACAACGGTGCCACCCTCTTCCGAAGGCTTCTCACCTCAGAAATAGGGGTCCCAAGATCCAATAGTTTGATTTCGCGTTTCTAGCGTGAGCGTGGCGTGTCTGTCTGTGGTGCCGGGGGCCCCATATGGGACCCGCTTCGCTCACACGTGACAACGGTGCCACCCTCTTCCGAAGGCTTCTCACCTCAGAAATAGGGGTCCCAAGATCCAATAGTTGATTTCGCGTTTCTAGCGTGAGCGTGGCGTGTCTGTCTGTGGTGCCGGCGGAAGCTCGGCACTTTCCGGTGGCTCACCTTCGATCAGCGTCCGTAAGGTAAACCAAGCTGCAAAGGGCATCTCTGTCTTACCCTGCATCCAAAGTCGGACCGCGCGCGCGTCTGGATCCTTCAGCCGCAACAGCTGGCCCACATCCCGCGATGTCAAATTGTGCAGATCCAGATATCTACGGATGTCCTCGGGCTTAGGCGGGTGCTCTTTCATTCGGCCAGGCACACAGTGTCATATCTGTCTGGTACTTTATACCAAAACAGTCTTGGACAGACTGGTATTTTTTACCAGATAATTCTGATCAACGTCCCGAGAGGGACAAGTCCGAAAGGAGATCAGAACCGTGACCATCGCGTACGAGAAAATCACTGCTGAAATCATCGAGCTGCTCGAGTCGAGCCAATCCGAATGGGAACTCCCCTGGCGTCGTGTAGGCTTCAACGGCGCTGCCCGCAATGCTGTTGGCGGCAACGTCTACCAGGGGATTAACCACCTGGTGCTAGGACTGCAGTGCTGGAAGCATGGCTACCAGCACAACCTCTGGTTGACGTTCAAACAGGCCAAGAAGCTTGGTGGCTACGTCAGAAAAGGACAGAAGGCAACTCCTGTGCTTTTCTTTAAACTCTTAGAGCAGCGTGACGATGAGACCGGCGACGTCAAACAGGTACCCTGCCCACGCGTTTACTACGTATTCAACATCTCACAGTGCGATGGATTGCAGGTAGTAACGCCCCAAACCGAGCACCACGCTACCGAAGGCACGGACATCCTCGCATGGGCCCAAGGCTTAGCCACGATCGAGCTTGGCGGTGACCGAGCGTGCTACATTCCATCCCTCGACAAGATCCAGATGCCTCATCGCTCCCAGTTCCATAGCGATGACGGGTTTCATGCAACCCTGCTCCACGAAATGACGCACTGGACGAAGAACCGTGTTGGCCGTAAGGCTGATGATTATGCGTTCGAAGAACTCGTCGCCGAGCTCGGATCAGTGTTCCTCTGTGAGCACTTCGGGATCCGCTACGAACTTGAGCACCACGCCAGCTACCTGAAGTCCTGGATGAAAGCGCTCAAAGATGACAAACGCTACATTGTCAAGGCCGCAAGGCTGGCGGAGCAGGCCTTCTCGTCCCTTGTCGAGCCGGGCGAAGCCCAGCTGAAAGCAGCATAGAGAGATCTGGAGTTCCGTCTTAAGACAGTCGATACAACGACGGTACAACAAGCCTGATTACATCGCTGGATGCACACGAAAGAGTACCTCAAACCGATGACCGTCGAGGCATGCTGCGAACGTCATTGAGCATGCCTTTCACCTGACCGAGGAACCACTCAACCCCCCGATCATTGAGGATTCGTCGTCTAGCCAGCGAGACTAGTATGGGATTCGTTTCGAACGGCGGTTCCAAGATCGAGAGATTCAAAATCCTCGAGAGGCTCGTCGCGAGCAGCCGAGGACAGGTGGCAATGTCATCTGTTTGCGCCACAGTGATCATCGCTGCTAACCAGCGCGGGACGGTACCACCCAGGAAGATGGAGTAGTCCGCATCCCGATCGCGCGGAGTCAGCTCGCTTCTCGATTCGGCGAACACATGGCGGGCTGCATGATATGCCTCCAGGGACACCTTCTCTCGAATCGTCGGGTGTTTTTTTCGTGCCACCACGCAGTAGGAGTCTTCGAACAACGGCTCAATCACCAGATCCGCAGGTGGTGCCTCATCAAATCGCCCCAGCGCCAAGTCCAGTTGACCACGGACAAGACGCTCGAACGCCATGGCCGGAGCGAGATGTTCAACCCAGTAGTGAGCACCAGGGGCCGACGACGCTAGGTTTCGAGAAAGCGCGGGGCCGATGGCGACACTAACGAACTCCGGTGCCGAGAGGCGAAAAACTCGTTTCGTTGACTCTGGTTCGAATTGGCCGCCAATCCCTAAAGTTTCGGCACTGAGAGAGATCAACGCTTCAATCTGAGGCCCGAGTTCGAGTGCCCTTTGGGTCGGTTCTAGGCCATGAGGTTTTCGCACAAACAAGGGATCGTCGAACAGCTCTCGGAGTCTTCCGAGGGAGTGGCTCACGGCGGACTGGCTTAAATGAAGCGTTCCAGCCACTCGGGTGACGTTGCACTGTTGGAGCAACTCGCGAAACACCAGCAGTAGATTGCCATCAAGCCGCCTGAATTTGGAAACATCGATATCTGTTCTCACTAATTATCATTATCATAAATACCGCTGACGGACTACGTTTCATGGGAGAACCGGGAAGCTCCCATGAAACGATTTCTGATCGCCGCTGGCTTTGTGGTTGGGTTTCCCAACGACATACTGGCGGAGGAGCCGGAAGAAGAACCGACGTGGCAGCTGTATGCCGCGGTCAGCGTCACGAGCGACTATCGTTTCAATGGCGTGAGTCTTAGCGATCGAAAACCTGCGGCGCAGGCATCGCTCCATGCTGCCCATCTGAATGGTTGGTTTGCGGGAGTTTGGCTCAGTACCGTCGACTTTAAGGATCCCGGCCAGACATCGGCCGAGTTGGTTGTCTACGCGGGACGACGTTGGCGTTCTGATGACAGGGGGTTCTGGATTCAGGGTACGTACTCCGCCTACGACGAACAGGTACCCGGACCCACATACGACTTTGCCCAATTCTCCGCGGGAGCCACCCAGTCAATCGGACGGACGACGTTTGGGATGAACACCGCCTGGTCCCCCGAGGGTTCCTATGGCGCTGGACAAACACTTCAAATCCGAGGGGAAGCGGCTTACACGCTGAAGCCATGGCTGACCGCTAGTGCGCACATCGGACGAGGTCTCATCGAGAACGCTACTGATCGAACTTACTGGGATGCTGGCATCCGAGTCAAACCCGGGAAGCTTTCGTTCGATGTACGCTGGGTCGATACGAATCTCGACGAACCTCAGTGTGGCTACACCAATCGCTGCACGGGAGGAATTGTCGGTACGATCACCCTAGCTACCTACTAACAGCCACCGCGCCGCGTTCAATCACGCCATGGACGGATCTATTTATCGCTCACTTTTCTGATCTCGATGGGATTTGTGACGCACGCAGCGATACTTTCCTCTCAACGATATCGAACACTTCCGAAGCGCCTTACTCGCCACACTTTGCGGCGAGATCACTTTTTGCTATACAGCGTCCATGGCTAAATCACACAACACCCCAGAAGTGTCCGCATACCAGTGGTGGCGCCCCTAGAATAGCGGCGCCACGTTGCCTGCCGCTAGTTGTATCGGCGGCAGAATAGCTTCAGATCTACCTGTCTCCGGTACGTAAACCACAACCGGAGACGATAATGAAACCAACCCTTCTCAGCGGAATCGCACCCTCAGGTCGACTGACCCTTGGTAACTACCTCGGCGCGATCCGAAACTGGGTGAACAACCAGGATCAGTATCAGTGTTACTTTCCGCTGGTCGATCTGCATGCGATCACCGTTCGCCAAGATCCTTCGGTGTTCACGGAGCGATGTCGGGACTTTGTGGCTCTCTATCTTGCCTGCGGGATCGACCCGGAACGGAGCGTAGTCTTTGCTCAGTCACATGTACCGCAGCACTGCGAGCTGGCCTGGATTCTCCAGTGCTACGTGCAGGTCGGTGAGCTCAATCGGATGACGCAGTTCAAAGAGAAGAGCCGCCAGAACAGGAAGTCCATCAACGCTGGTCTGTTCAGCTATCCGGCATTGATGGCAGCAGACATTCTGCTTTGCAAAGCAACCTTGGTCCCAGTCGGGGAAGACCAGCGACAGCACCTCGAGCTGACTCGGGACATCGCCGAACGATTTAACCACCGTCACGGGGAGCTTTTTCCGAAACCGGAGGCTCATGTCCCGGACAGTGGTGCGCGGATCATGAGCCTGCAGGACCCGAGCAGGAAGATGTCGAAATCAGATCCCGTAGAAGCCAATGTCATCGCCCTGCTCGACGCTCCGGACATCATCGCGCGTAAAATCCAGCGCTGTGTGACCGATTCCGGCAGCGAGATTGTCGTTCGGGACGACAAGCCGGGCGTATCGAACCTCTTGCACATACTGGCCGCAACCACCGACACATCTATCGCGTCTCTTGAGTCGCAGTACCATGGTCAAGGTTATGGTCGATTGAAGCGGGATGTGACGGATGCGGTCGTCGCGCTGGTCGAAACTATTCAAGCGCGATTCATGGAGATCCGCTCGGATACCAACGGACTTGCGGAAATTCTGGCTGCGGGTGCACATAGCGCACGAGCAACGGCACGGACGACTTTGGCGGAAGTACATCGAGCCCTCGGGTTTCTTCCAAGATGAACTGTCAAACCACCGGAGCTGCCACCCTATCGCCTCACAACGCGACAACGGCGTTCAACTGACTCGATTTCTGGTTCCGTGATCAACCGCAAAATCCGCATCAGGATGTCACACCACATTCACATTTTGGGCGCTTCAGGGTCTGGCACCTCAACTCTGGGCCGACGCCTGGCCGATCAGATCGGAGCGACGTTTCTGGATACCGATTCGTACTACTGGAAAGCAACAGATCCACCTTTCATCGAGAAGCGAAGCTCTCTCAAGCGCGTCGCGAACATCGAGCGAGACATCGAAGGTGTATCGGATTGGGTTCTATCCGGATCGGTGTGTGGTTGGGGCGATTCGCTACTACATCACTTAACACTGGCCGTGTTCCTCTACCTTGATGCGGATACACGGATGTCTCGACTTGATTCGCGAGAACGGAATCGCTATGGCTCGCGTATCGTCCGCGGCAGGGACATGTACTCAACCCATCTCGCGTTCATGGAGTGGGCGCGTAGCTATGATCAGGCAAAGGCGCCTACCCGCAGCCGCGATCTGCACGAGAAGTGGATAGAGCAGCTGAGATGTCCAGTGATTCGGCTGAATTCCGAGGCCAGTCTCGAAACACTGTGTATTTTGGTTCAGGACAGCTTGCAGTCTGATTGAACTCTGCGAGCAGGGTCGTCGATGGGCCTGATCTGTTGGTTGGACATCTGGCGAAAATGAACTCAGTCCACGCGAACCGTTCCCACCGCATCTATCCGCGAGTCCCCGTGTCGAATGAGTTCAAAACCCAACCGATAGCTGGACTCAGCCATCTTCACAACAGTGAACAGCCCACTTTGCTCCTCATCGGAAACAAAACCAGCGCCCGAGAGCGTTCTACCGATCCATGAGCCTTCCTGGCGCCAGCCGAGGTCCGACAGCTGTTGCTCGAAAAAGGCCAGCAACTCTGCCGAAGATAGTGATGTTTCGACATCAATGCTCGTCGTGGCGGAATAGCCATTGCTGTTGAGCCTGGCGCCCTGTTGTGTGCTGACTGCATTCGGCGGGAGGTTCAACACCGGCATCGGCGGTATCTGAGGCACTGCGCGACCTTGCTGTATCGCGCAGGGATACTGCGGATTTCCGGGGGAGGCCATCAACACCACATAGGCGCCACTTGGCGCATCTGAGAACAGAGCGGTCAGCTGACCATGGCGATCATGGCACAGACTTGCAGCTTCCCGTACTGAGCTGGGCTCAGTGGCCTGGAAGCCACCGCGTGGAGACTCGCGGTTCGCGCGGAGGGCCTGCCAGCCGCTATCGACTGCCAGAGCGATCAGGTCCGTTCTCGCCCGATTGGTCGAATTGACCGTCTTGAAGGAGGCAATCCCGAAATGCGGGCCAGCACGACCACCGATCAGTTGAAAATCCCCAGGAACGTTGATGGGCGGGAAGTCGGACGGAAGCTCTCGAGTGATCTCGGTCGGCCCCTGGCCGGGTATCCCGAGCAGCGTGTTGACGACATCTGGATCGACGCAATCAATCGGCGTCGCCGCCATTGCAGTCATTTGACAAATCGCGATTGCGACGAGCAGAGTTCGTTTGAACACGATCATCCCTCCCTGGACGTGAAGGCCATTCAGCGTACCGCAGACCGCCCATCGCGCGAAGCAACAAGACTATTGCCTATTCGCCGGCGTAAGGAATGAACGCTTTTTCAAGCGATGGGTGTCGAAGCGTCTACGACGTTACGGGCCGTGGCCCCCCAGTGCTACTGTTGCACGGCTTCAGCCAGGATCGTCGCCTTTGGTCGCACTTCGGATGGGTCGAGACGCTGAACCGACGTGGGTTCCTTGTGATCAACATGGACCTTCGAGGGTGCGGTGAGAGCGATCGGCCGACCCAGTCTGCCCGTTATTCGGCTCCGAGCCACATTGCTGATGTAGAGGCTGTTCTGGCCGCGTGCTCTCTGGAGCACTGTACTGTGTGGGGTTGGTCGTTCGGGGGAACGCTGGCCTTACACCTGGCGGCCGCGTGCGGGTCCGCAACCCGTGCGCTCGTTGCCGGCACCTACTTTGGCGCCGTGTTCACGGACGAGTATGTCAACGAGCGAATGAAGGTTACGAAAGACGAACAGACGAGAGCTCGGTGGCAAGGTTTGAGATCGTGGCCGAAGGTGGAACCCAGCGATGTGCGCTGTCCGACGACCGTGTACAGTGGAACGAATGATGGAAACGTCGTTGTTAAACTGGAAGACCAGAGAGACCAGATCGAGGCCTCGAACATCCACCTGCGGGTCTTTCAGGGCCTAAGTCACGGCGAACTGGTATCTTCGGTCGAAATGCTCGAGGATTTCGCTTGTTCATCACTTACCGGCTCGACCTCTTGATCGCTGTATCTGGTCGTTAAATTACGGTAGAGCGCCCGCTGAGTCTCGGCGCAAGCTGACTTGTTCAGGGATGAGGAATGCAGACCTGCTGCGGCGCATACCGCCAATGAAGATCACCCACTATCGATACAACGCCTTCTTGCTCGAAGCAGACGATGTGAAGGTCGCCATTGATCCTGGTCAGAACCTTTGGCTGTTCAGGCTCGAAAGCCTGATACCGGAGGCGGAATGGCCGACCGTCACGCATCTCGTGATTACACATGGTGATCCCGACCACCATTGGCAGTCCGACCGGGTCGCGAAGGCTTCCGGCGCGCAGGTGATTTGCGGTCGAGGCCTGACTCGCGTAGTGAACGGTTCGCGTCTCGTCGTGAACCCGCGCGGTCGCGGGCTGACTTCGTGGGTACATTTCGACAATCTGCATGCATTCGACGTCGGAGTGGCAAGGGCTTTCAGCAGACGTTTTGATGTTGCCGATCGGTGGACTCGGTCAGAATACCTGGACGATGGACGTCGATGAGGCGCTCGAAGCCGCCAGGCTCATCTCTGCCCGGTACGTCATCCCCTGTCACTACAACGTTCCGTTCCTATGGAAACGTAGACTCGCAGAAGCGGACGATCAGCGATTCAAGAGGGGGATTGAGGGGATGGGTGTCGAGTGCGCGATTCTGCACCACGGCGAGTCACTAACAGTCTGATGTTGTCGCGTTCTGTCGTTGATTGTGCAGCGCGGCAATCCGGCGGGACGAATTGATGAAGAACGAGAACGAACCACCACATTCAAAAGACGACTTGGACGCCATCGTAATCGGTTCTGGCATGGGTGGTATGACGACGGCGGCCGCGCTTTCGAGGTTGGACCATAAGGTGCTGCTGCTGGAGCAGGCCCAGACCATCGGCGGACTCACCCACACATTCTCCAGAGAGGGCTTTACCTGGGACGTTGGTCTCCATTACTGCGGTTTGTTCGGCCACGATCAGTTCGCGGGGCGAATTCTCGACTGGCTCAGCGGCGGGAGCATCGAATTCCGTTCGGTCGGCACCGTCTACGACCAGCTCCATTTTCCCGATGGACTGGACATCTCCGTAGGACGCCCCGCCGATGCATACAAAATGGAGCTAAAAGAGCGGTTCCCCGATCACGCTCCGGAGATCGACACGTATTTCGAAGCACTGCTGGCCGCAGAGGAAACGATGCGCATGGTTAGCGCCGAGCGCGCAATGCCTGAGCCGTTCCGCTCGGCGCACAGCTGGTGGAACAGAAAAAAGATCCAGCATTGGTGTGGCCGCACGACTCACGAGGTGATTGGCGATATCGTGGCCGATCCGAGGCTGGCCGCGGTACTGTCAGCCCAGTGGGGCACATATGGCGGCAAACCGACGGAGGCCAGTTTCGGCGTGCACGCGCTCATCATGGGCCACTATCTCGAGGGGGCTGCCTATCCTGTCGGCGGAGCCTCGGCGATTGCCGCGGGCCTCGTCCCTGTGATCGAGGCAGCCGGTGGGCGCGCCCGCGCTGGCACGCCGGTCAGCGCGATCATCGTCGAAGATGGCAAAGCCGTCGGGGTACGCACAACCTCGGGTGAGGAGTTCCGGGCGCCAGTCATCGTCTCGGCGATCGGCGCCGGCGGGACCATCAGGGACGTGCTGCCGACGGAGGTTCGTCAGCAGGCGTGGGCCCGGGAAATAGGCACCTTCAAACCGTCGATGTGTCACTTCGAAGTCTTCTTCGGCTTCGAGGGCAACATCGCCCGACACGGCGCAACGCGTGCCAACCACTGGTTCTAGGAGAGCTGGAATACGAACGACGTCATCTGGTCGCCTGCCGGCGACGAGCCGATTCCGTGGATGTTCGTCTCATTCCCCTCGCTCAAAGATCCTTTGCACGACCCGGGACCATCAAACCGACATACCGGCGAGGCATTCGTCTGGGCTGACTGGTCAGATGTGGCTGAGTTCGACGCAGGCGGAGCCGAGACGCGCGCAGACGAATGGCAATCCCTCAAGCAGAAGGTCGAAGCAAAGCTCATGGCGTTCTTCGCGGCAAAGTTTCCAGCGCTCGAGCCGCTCATTGTCTATTGTGAGCTCGGCACCCCGCTTGCAACCGCATCGTTCACCGGTCATGAGAAAGGCGGCTTCTACGGGATCGAAACCACGCCACGCCGTCTTCTTTCCGACGCTCTCAACGCGCAGACACCGATACCGGGGTTGTTTCTCTCAGGCCAGGACGTCGCGACGCCGGGTATCGCCGGAGCCCTGCTGGGTGGCATGCTTGGCGCTGCGGCGATCGATCCGCGCATCTTTCAGAAGTTTAGATAGATGCTCGTGATCGCCGCAACGGAGGTCGCCAAGCCGATCCTAGTTCCCGAAGCTGATCGGAAGCCAGATACTCTGCCGCACCGGGCCTGGATTATGATCCACTACCGCCGATCGCAAAAGCGCTTTTCGAAGGTAACAGCGCTCATACTTTCCGCAGTATTCGCCTATCTGTCCAAACATTTCTTCCACAAATAAAAATCCAATATCCAGGTAGTTCCAATAGGTTTGTCCGGTTAAACCACCAACGACCTCTCCGCTAGTGTCTCTGCAGTAGACAGACAGGTGGGGCATAGTCGTCCGGAGCAAACTGTCCGTTGTATTCTCGCATTGTGGCGATGATGCGTTCATCATCGGCTTCGATTGGGTTTTGGGTATGAGAAACTCCATTTCATTCGCTCCGTGATTTACTCCGTCATTCCCGATGTAATGAGAGGAACAACTCATCAGCAGCTTTGGTAAAACTGATTGGCGTCCACTCCGTGTGCTCAGGGAAATCATCAGCCGACACCCAACCGACCACATAGTCTTGGAGTAGCACCAAACCTTCAGCTTTCAGGTGAGGAGCACCAACCCGGAGAACCCGACGGTCCTCAATCAGCTTGTGAGCATCAACGTAGAACCTGATCCCGGGTTTGTACGGTTGATCAAAACTCGCGAACTCCCCGGTCTGGTTCGACCGAACAACTGCCTCGGCCCAAGGACTGGTGATTGCGCCAAAATTCACGTGATTGAGATAGTCGGTCGGCTCTCTAAAGCTCACATAGCCCGGCTGGTGGTCAGACAAACAGCCTTCCTCAAGTAGTAGTTGCTGAGATTTGATTGCGCCGTCCGAGAGGATGCGTTTCCCTCGATCCAGTGTTGTCGAGTGGATGATCCAACGCGGATCTGTAGTTCGGATGAATTCTTGTGCAGGTGTTTCTTCCAGCGCCTGGCGAATCAGATCGTCATGTCTGATCGACGGTGGACAGGCAACAATCTTGTTGCGATTTTGAGCTGCTTCGTACCGCAAGTAGTCTGCCAAGCGCGGCATGAGCATTGCCTCATTCAGGCCGCAATAGTGACAGAACAGATCACCTGCCAGGTGCTCAGACATCTGATATTGCCTGTCGATGATGAAAAATGCGCTCCACGAACCGTCGTATCTGCCTTCATCAGAGAAGGGATTCTCTGATCTATCGAGGTCGGTAGAGGCATCGAAGCGGTCTGAAGGAACCAAACGTTCACCTTCCATACGGCAGGTCACACAGTGTAAGCCAAACTACATATCAGATTCTGGCTGCACGCGCACATGGAGAGTATAGCCGATGTCGTTCCAGCTGACTTTCTACTATTCTCCAGGGATGCAAAGAGACAGCTCGCAAGTGACTCTCAACGGACCTACAAAACCCAGAAAACTCAGCGAAGGCGACACCCTCGCCGCTGTTACCCTGTCCTGGGGCGGCCCAGGTGCTATTCGCGAGCGGTATGAGATAGGCAAGCGCCAGTTGGAGGAGACTTTCGGCGTGAGCGTAGTGGAGATGAACCACACTTGCGCTGAACCCGATTTCGTTGCTGCTAATCCGCAGGCGCGTGCACAGGATCTGCACGATGATCTCACCAGTTCGGAAATCAGTGGGATTGTCGCTACCATCGGCGGGAACGATTCAGTCAGGCTTCTCCCCTATCTCGATGTAGGTTTGATTGCCGAGAATCCGAAAGTGTTCCTGGGTTATTCCGATACTACCGTCACCCACCTGGCGTTTCTCAAAGCTGGCGTGTCGAGTTTCTACGGACCATCGATTATGTCGGGTTTCGCCGAAAACGGGGGGATGCACGACTATCTGATTGATTCGGTCAAATCCGCCCTCTTCGAAAGCTCCCCGATCGGGGTACTCCCACAGAATTCGGAAGGCTGGACAGCCGAGATGTTGGATTGGGCGGTAGCAGAGAACAATTCCGTAAAGCGAGAGCTACAACCCCCAACCGGCTGGCAGTTTGTTCAGGGAGAAGGGATCGCCCGGGGCAGATTACTTGGAGGATGCTTGGAAGTCCTTGACTGTTTACGCGGAACCCCCCTGTGGCCAACACTCGATCAATGGAAAGACGCGGTTCTTTTTATTGAAACCTCTGAATCCGCTCCTACGCCAGGCGATGTACTCCGGATTTTAAGGTCTTTTGCGGCATGTGGTGTGATTGAGCGGATAGGAGGCCTTTTGCTCGGCCGGCCTTGCGGCCAAATGGACCCTTTGCGTTTCACCGAATATGACAACGTGATTAGGCACGTTGTCAGCAACGAGCTAGGGCGAAGCGAACTACCGATCGTGACCCACATGGATTTTGGTCACACTGATCCGATGATGACTTTACCCTACGGAGTCTTGACTGAAATCGACTGCGATGCACAAGAAATCCGCCTTCTGGAATCCGGTGTCACAGACTAGTCTGCAGAGTCATGCGATCCTGCTTTGGAACGGCCGGAGGGTTCGGTTCCAAGAGGTTTGCGGCCGCCGACGAGTTCGCAAGACTCCTTGGCGGCCTTGTGTCGAGATGGTCTATCTCCAGGAAAAGGCCGCATGGCTAAGCAGGAGTCGAATACTCTCGTCGCTAAGCTCTGGGTATTTCCGCCTAAGCCGTGGTTCAACTTTGCGCGCGGCTTCGGTGGATGAGGTGGACATGGTCCATGCCTCGATCGGCTCGTCACAAGCGGCTCGGATTCGGTCGAACTGCGTGATCAGCAGCGAGGGGTAGCACCGCTCCATCTCCTGTCGCGTATCCTGGGATATCCACATGGAACCCGCCATCGCGAAAAGAATGAGTTCGTTGATATCTCCGGTGTCTGACACTTACCCTCCTTGGCTCAACGCTCCTTGATACGCGCTCTCCTCGACAGCTTGCCAAGTGCTCCTCGCGTAGATGGCCGTGGATACAGATATCTGATAACCCAGCAAGACGTAACTCCGGCATCGGACGGGTCAATCACCGCGCCAATCTTCACGGAACAAGCTGTAAACCGCCTCATCCACGAAACGTCCCTTCACGAGTTGGCTTTTCTGGAGCGTCACTTCCCGCGAAAAACCGAGTTTCTCGAGTACACGAATGGACGGTGCGTTTGTCGCATCGGTATGCGCTCGGATTTTATGCAGATTGGGATAGCGCTTGAAGGCTTCGTCAACGATCTTCGACGCTGCCTGGGTAGAAAAGCCTCTGCCGCTGAGACCGCCATGTATTCCGTAGCCGATCACGGCGAATCTGTCGTTCTGTTCGAAAGTTAGGCTGACGACGCCAACCACACGTCCTTGATGGAGGATCGCCCAGTTTGGGGACGTATCGCGACTCCGGGCACACATCTCCCGGACGAACTTTCTTGCATCGTCCAAGGTAAAGTTCGACGGCACGCTGGCGTTGTATCGCTCCCATCCAGGATCGCTTTGCCAGTAGTTAAAAACAGCCTCGTCATCATCTAAGGAAAATGGTCGAAGACTCAGATTCGTCGTTTCGAGGCAGTCTGGAATCATGATGAAACGATAGCAGACCTTCGCCGAACCTGTTCATCCCATGGCGATCTTCAGATCAGAGAGAAAGCGCGCTACCCATGCCTCAACAACATGATCCGCTGTGCGGCTTAACAGCGGCGGCGGTATCTTCGCTACTAAGTCTCTCTGGCCGATAAAGCCGAGTACTGTTTCGATCGTTTCCTCGTAGTTGGCAACAAAATCCTCATACGTAACGGAAAGGGGCGAAACACCGAGCTCTTCCAGCAATCCTTGGATACCGGCTTCTCGCCGGACGGCTTCGAGCACAAGGGACCTGATCGCCCTGAAGTTGTACGCATTGGGCAGGTCCGCCGGGATCTCCGGCGTGGACATCTGCCAGGGCAGCGCGCTCCCGTCCACACTCAGATGCCCTGGGCCGCCACTGATGGACTTCCACCAGGATACTGCCAAGCGGATCTTATCCCGCCTCGTCGTGACGATATGGCGGCAATTGGGGAAAACTGAATCCCACGCCTCGCGGCCAGTTCCGCCCCTGCTTTTAAAAACACGGAAGAAACTCTCAACCGAGGGCTCATGGTAGCTCCACTTCACCCCTAGAACCCCGTTCGGCGTCGTCTGCTTCGACCAGAGCCGGTCCCGGATCAGTTGCGCATCATCAGCGGTTGCTACCAATCCGCTTTCTGGCCATTCGTCTGCATGTCCCGCAACGCCTGTTGCGTCGAGCGTCGTACACAACAGCGTGCTTCCCGTTCTTTGGGTGTGCCACACGACATACGAGGAAACAGGGGGAGATCGCGACACTGTTGAGCTTAGGCGTCAGGTAAAGCGGAGTCTATCACCGTCAGCCGATAGCCAGCTGCCAGCAGACGGAGCTAGCGTGCACAGGGGCATCTCAAATACTGGTCCCGTACACGGAACCGACTACCGATGATGCAGACTGGGCGATTCGCTCACCTCAACGCAGTGTCGGCATCAGAGTATCGAACACCGATGGCCGGGCCATCAACCGCTCCACCCACGCTTTGACCTGCTCTCGTCGTTCGATCTCCTCTCCGAGATCGACGCGATCCAGCACGAGCACGAGGGGCGCATAACACACATCCGCCAGCGAAAACAGGCCAACCAGCCAGTCGTTGCCCGTCAGTTGCTGCTCGAGCACGTCAAGATGCGCGCACAGATCACGACGCCCTTCCGCAACGGTCGCGTCGGTCCACGGATTGGCAAGGTGTTCCGGCAGCCGAGGTGCCATCCACTGCTTCCAGGCGGGTGGCCAGTAATCGGTCCCCCAGCACATCAGTTTTCTTGCCGTTGCCCGCAATTGGATATCGCTGGGGAGGAGCGCCGGCGCGGGGTAGTGTTCCTCCAGGTACTCGAGAATCGCCATCGATTCCGCAACCACGAAGCCCCCATCATCGAGCACCGGTATCTGCGCGAACGGGTTCAGCGCGAGAAACTCTGGTGTGGGCGCCTTCGTGTAGAGATCCGTTTCGACCGACTCGAACGCCAAGCCTTTCTCATGCAGTGCAATACACACCCGCCGCGGCACGATCGAGAACGGATGCGTGTAGAGTCGAATCATCGCGACTCCGGCATGGACCTCGGAGCCAGTCTATCAACTCGAGGGAATCGCCAGCACTACCGCTGCGAACCCGCCACTTCAGCCCCCAGCTTCTGAAACACCTCGATCCAGCCCTGCTTGCGGTCCCCGACCGTATCGGCGCCGTCGAGAATCGCCATCTGATCTGTCAATATCACCGTCGTGGACGCCCCCACCCCGGCAAACTCGACCGTGACCAGGGAGACGGTCAGGCGACGCGACTCCGCGGAAATGGTCATCGAGTAAACGATCCGCTGATCGGGCACGATGTCTTCGTAGCGGCAGTCTTCCTCGTAGGTCACCGAATCAGACGGTCCGAAAGACAGGCGTTTGAGCCCACCGACGCGAAACTCGTGCTCCTCCATCGAACTCCACCAGCCGGTCTCACCCGGCACATACCACCGGGACAAAGCCTCGGTCGAGGTCCAGGCGGCGAACACGCGCCCTGCAGGCTTCTGGAAGCTGTGCTCCAACCGCACGATGTCGTGACGAACGCCCATGATCACTCCCAGATCTGCCGGACTTCGTTGGCCCCTTCGATGAATCGACCCTTTCTTGCCCAATCGACGGCTTCCTCAACCGAGTCTGCCTCGATGACATAACAGCCACCCATGTACTCGGGTGCCTGGTGGTAGGGACCGGCGAGCACGGTCATCTTGCCCGTAGCGTCCCGCCGAACGGTTTTGGCGTCCTGCCTCGGATGCAGATGAAGCGCATCGACGAACTTCCCGGCGCGCTCGAGCGCCTGTCTGAACGCTCGGTGTTCCGAGAGCACGGCCTCCTGCTTTTCTGGTGAGAGCCCTTCCCAGAGCCCGTCAATGTCCGTCATCGTGATCAGGAACTTCATGGCACCCTCCCCTTGTGGGCCTGCGAAGGATGGCTATACTAAACCGTATGGTAAAGTTAAATCAATCACTGGATCGCACCTTTGGCGCTCTCTCCGATAGCACCCGTCGAGCGGTCCTGGAGCGCCTCGCCCGAGGGCCCTGCCAGACGTCCGAGCTCGCCAGCGAACATGCCATGACGCTCGCCGGGATGCTCAAACACGTGCGTATTCTGGAAACCGCCGGTCTCGTGCGGACGACGAAGCATGGCCGAAGCCGATTCTGCGAAATCCAGCCAGAATCCTGCGCTCCCGCGCTGGAGTGGCTCACAAACTACCGCGAGCGGTGGCACCAGCGATTCCGGTCGCTGGAAGCCTATCTCGACCAGTTGGACAGTCAGGACGCCTGAGTGAGCGAGTTCGTGGTCAGCGACTCTCCACCCTCCGATCTGCGCGGTGCTTACCTTGATGGGTTGGCGGAGCCTCAGGAGCTCTACCTGGAGCAGTTGGTCGCGGTCGGGCAATCGTGGCGCGTGGCGGACATCGCCTATGTGGTTATCCACGGCGAGACGCTCGTCGAGTTCTACGTGCGTGCCGACCATGCGCGGAGCCTCGTTGCGCTCTTCGACGCCGCGATGGCGGCAAGCGGTGCGCGCAGGATCCTGTGCAAGTCCTATGACACCTCCCTACTCTATGCCGCGCCCTCCGCACCGGCCGCGGCACGGCCAGGCGGGCTGCTCTTTCGACGTTACGATGACCAGACCTTTAAGCCAAGGAGTGACGTCTCGCTCCGCCGGGGGCTCGCGACCGATGCGAAAGCGATCCTCCGGTTCAATGACGATTTCTTTGAGTCAATGGCGGAAATCCAATCCTCCGCAGCTCGCGGGGGATTGTTCGTTCTGGAGAACGAGTCGGGAATCATCGGTTGTGGCGTGGCCACTCAGGTGATCGAGGGTCGGCCGGACGTGGACATCGGCATGCTGATTGCCGCGCCTCATCGCCGACAAGGTTATGCCACGCACATCGTCTCCTTCCTGAAACACCACTACGTCAATATGGGGATGAGACCCATATGTGGATGCAGCGTCGACAACGTCGGTTCCGCACGAGCCTTGGAGCGCGCAGGATTCGTCAGTGAGCATCGGCTGCTGGAGATCACGCCTGGCTAACCGTTCCTGGCCGATCGTGCGGATGCCGCGGTCGGTATCCATCCGTTTTAGCACTCGACCCATCGATTGCGGAGAAACGCTGGCGTTTTTTACACGCTCGGCCGTCAGAAAAACTCACAAAGACGCTCAAACCAATTCAGCGTCTGCCGATCTGGTCTTTGCCCATAGGTCGCGAAGAAGACGGAGATCTCATCAGCCGCCAGCTCCAGACGTCGAAGGCCCTGTTCCGCGAGCGCCAGGTCGTAGCGCGGATCCCCAAAGTCGCCCCACGCCCAATCCACAAACCCGATGTTACCCGCATCGTCGATCAGCACGTTGTCGAGCGCCATGTCGCCATGAATGAGTGATTCCAAGATCCGATTCGGAGCGCTCTGCTCGAGCGCTTCGAGCAACAGGGCATCGCCATCACACCAGTCAAGGTGCGATCTCGCCGTGTGCAGTATTCGGTCTATCCACGACTCCCGTTGGCATAGAGGCTGCGGAATGGCAGCCGAGTGCAACTCACGCAACGCCGTCGCAAATACCCGCAGCAACTCTCGTCGCTCGGATGGCCGCGCCGATGTCAGCCGCTGTCGCATCGATTGGCCTGCTAGCCTGGACATCGCGAGCCAGCCTTCCAGCCCCTCCGTCGAAACGCGTTCCGCGTAACCAAGGGGCGCCGGCACTCTCAACGTCGTGGATTGCAGCCAGGACAGAACTTCGTACTCCCGTCGTAGCCAGTCTAGGTAGATGGGTCTGTCGCAGCGCTTGATTGCCAATGGTCCATCCCGTCCGTCGATGAACGCGACATCGGAGGTCTGCCCCTGAGCCGGATACGTGATTCGAGCCGTCGCAAGATCCTGAATGCCCAGTGCCGGCGGAAGGTTCCCGGGTTGGAGCCACTCGCTCATACGTCAATCACCCAGGGGTGACGGCGATCAAGCAACGACCAAAGAGCGCGTTCTGTCATCATCCTCTACGCGGGTATAGCTTGGCTAAGAAGCGTCCCATGTGCGGATCAGACCGTTCCAGTGGCACCTCATCCCGATGGAACCAACGAACATCGTTGAACTCACCTCCGTCGATCTCAAGCTGCTCGAGACGGTCTCCCTGGAGTAGATACCACAGGGATACGTCGGTGTGACCGGCCGTTAACCCGACGGTTTCCGTCACGGTCAGAAACACCGGATGTTCACATAGGAAACTCGCCCCAAGAGACAACTCCTCAAGTGCTTCCCGAACGACCGTGTCCCGCGGGTGCTCCTCGGGTTCCACGTGCCCGCCGGTCGGTAACCACAACTTCGCGTTGATATGATCGACGAGCAGGAGATGCGGACCATCCACGACCAGGAAGTAAGAAACCAGGTGCATCGGAGGTTTTGCGGGTTTCTCAAGCCTGCAGAGTTCCACTCCCGTGTCGATCCAGTCGAGTACCTGCGATTTGGACCTTGCCTCAACTTCATCGAACGGCTGAATGGACTCAACCTCTGCTCGGATCGAGTGTCGCACGACATCATCCCGGGTATCCTGGCCCTGGAAGCCGGTGAATTCTCCGGTGCGCCGGCTGTGAGTCATCGAGCCTGCTGCCAGGCTGAGTAGAACTCGCGCACAGAGCTGAATCGATTCTCTGGTGCAGATTGGCAGGCCTGGACCATGACTTCATAGTGCGCGTTGCTGCCTAGAAACGCACTTCGGTCTAGGGTGCCATCCGAGAACAGTACGGCCGCGGTTCGTCCCAACGTGAAAACGGTAGTTCGCTCATCAATCTGCCTACCAAACTCGAACTCCTCTGGTGCCATGAATCGACTCGATCCATACATGCGGCCCATCGTGTTGCAAAACGGCCCCTGGTGGTAGCCGTCAAGATCCACGACGTGGAGCTCGCGGCGTGAGAAATCGTAGATCAAACAGCCGTCGTAGAAGTCCACTGCCACCCAACTCATGGCCGCAAGGTCGGAATGCAGTCTGAAGATCTGGTTCAGTGCGAACGCGATCTCTTCTTTCGGAAGATCGCAAAATCGTTGACGTGCTGCCCGCAACAGATCTCCGTCGACCCACTGATAGACGAGCATTGGCCCGTGGGGGGACTCGATCACATTCTGAAGCTTGGGTAAAACGGCGTTATTGCAGGACCGGGAAACCCGCACGGCGTTTCGCAGCAGCTCAACGCGTGCAGGATAGTCTAGAGCAACCTCAGCATCCGGGTCGGTGGTCTTTACAAAAAAACGCTCTCCTTCGCTTATCACCCCGTAAGAGATATTTCCGGAGTCCTGAGTGGCTGGCCCGAAGGTGGTGAATATTTTGCCAATGGATTCGAGAAATTCCCTCGGTGGATGATCAATCTCCCGCGTGGTTGTAATTCCGCTATCCATTTTTCAATAGCTTACGGCTGGCAGATGGACAAACCAACATGGGATGACTAATTTTAGTTAACGGAACTGACTGTCTGCTTCCGACTCGGAACTGCCGTTCGCTATAGTGTCTTCCTCATTGGAAAGCCCACTACACCGAGCGATTCTTCAGGCTCACCACAATCCAACCAACCTGCCTTGAGATAAAAATTATGTGCGGTGGCCGTACTGGTGAGTTGAGCATCATGTATACCGCGCTCAAGCAATACCTTCTCTAGCTCGTTGAGAATGGCTGTGCTGACACCAAGGCTTCTGTAACTCGGCGAGACATAGTTGAGAGCGACTTCGGAGCCACTTACACCTCCTACGCCGACGATGACACCGTCGATCTCAGCCACATAGATGGTTGCCTCAGGACTTTGTATCCAGCTTCGCAGTGTTTCTGGAGTCTTGTTTTCTAGCCAACGAGCGATGGTGTGTTCCTCTCCGTGATGGTCGGCGGTACACAGCTCACGAATGGAAGCACAAAGCACTTCGCTACAATTTGCTGCGTCTGCGATGTCTGCCTGTCGCACTTTCAGTTTGGATTTGGTAAGGGCCATGAAACCATGATAGCGCTAGTCGACGCTTGCTGCTTTGTGCGTTGCGTAAAACCAGTTAAAAACGTCAGCGACTGTGTACAAGATTCGTCGCCAAGAACCCGAAGATGCAGTCGCGCTGCATGAAGTCTACTCGCAGCCGAACGTCATCTGGGGTACCACGAAGTTGCAGGTTTATACGGACAATGAGCGAGGCGTCCGACTCTATGAGCGGTGTGACTTTGAGATCGAGGGGACCCTCAAGGATTTTTCGTTCCGCGATGGGGAATATGTGGACGTGTTCGCTATGGCCAGACTACGGTGAACCGACCGCCCATTCTTGGGTCGAATTGCGGACACCTAAGACGGTGGGGTCGATTCTGCCCCTGGCCACCATGTAAATCAGCTACTTACGACGATTCCGGGCTCAGAATCTCGCCCGATTTCGCGCCAGGTGCCTATTTCGCTCGAAAATTGCCACTGACGGCGATCATCCTGAGCGTCCGCTTCCGCCCTGCAGCGGTCATTCAGCGCGGGAGTGGAAGATATACTCAAATGCTGGGGATTTCCAAGGTGGAACGGTGAAGTACTTCTTCGTGTTTCTGCTGACAGTCTGGGTATCATTCGATGCTCTGGCTGATACCTACGTTGTCACGCCCAATTTTGACGACTACTTGAGCGCCGTTATTGAGTTAACGCTCGATCATCCACCGGAAAGCGATACCACCTTCGGCACCCGTTCAGTCGGTGGGGTCGCACCAACGATTTCTGACGCTAGTTGCACGTACCCTGCTGGGACTGCCGACGTAGCAGTACAAGGGCTTTATTGGATCGTGCCTAGGGATTGTCTACAGATTTCGTGGTCAATCAGCTTTTGCGCCATACGCGATCGTACGTATGAATTGTCTAATCAAGAAAGTTTTTACCACCCGAAAGGTTGGTGGTATTTAAATGAAAGTGGCTCGCTGTTGAGATACACGGGACAAAATGAGGCAACTCTGTGTGCTCTGGTCCTCGAATCAAAGAAGTGCACACATTTGTCTCCGTTAGATCGTGCGCCGACGTTCCTGATGTTCGGAAAACCGGAGCGGGTTTTTTCTTGGCAGGGTAAGACCATTGAGGTCTACACTGGAAATGATGCCGAATACCTTGGGCTAGAACCTACGATGGCGGACTTTGCAGTAGCACTCGAAAGGATCGATGCAATGACTGCATCAATCAGCGTTCCGGACGAACGTTCTTCGCGCCTACAGTTTGTCTGGCTGGGCATCGATTCGGACCAGAACTGGACCGGAGGTGCGGCAGGAAATGGTGCGTTTCTCTCGAATTTCAGGATTAACGGCAACACTGTGACGGAGGTCGAGAGATCAAGGCTCTTGATCATTTCCGGACACGAATACGTGCACATGATCGGAGTGAACGCCGGATCACAGTGGGTGACAGAAACCTTAGCAACATATTATGGATTCAAAGCCATCGGATCAGTTCCGTCCGCCCAAAAGGCATTTGAGGAGATGGCCTACGTAGAGCATCCTGATGTGCCCGTGATGGTTCGCGGTGCAGCACTATGGCGGGATTTGGATGAAGCTATTACGCAATTTACAGAAGGCCAGGACTCGCTGGACGACTTACTTCCGCTTCTAACCGACCCGTTTGAATCTGAGACTAGTTTACCTGCGGAGTTTTTAAGCCTCGTGGCCGAAAAAATCGGCCAATCCCGCCTCGACACCATTTTGTCTAATTACTTCTGAATGTCTATCGTTGACCAGAAGACGATTGGCGCGGAACACAAGCCGACTTCCGCTGGCGACCCTCGCGGAGGAACCTAATATGCATCTCCGGATGTGTGAGTCTGTCCATGTAGTCGGCTGTATCCTGGTCCGATCGGACCAAGTTCTATTGGGCCTCAGGCAGAATACTGGGCGACGCGACGGTTGCTGGTCGCTACCCGGCGGGAGAGTCGAAGAAGGCGAGACTCCCGAAGAATCAATCGTTCGTGAGATGAGAGAAGAACTAGGAATAGCCGTTAATCCAGCTCAGGCTCGGACTTTCGATCTGACTGAAGATAATGGGTTGACGATCAGGTGCTTCTACTTCTTTGACTGGAGTGAACCGGTTCGAAACTGTGAGCCTGAGTTTTGTGCCGAACTCAAGTGGTGGAACAGAGACTCCCTGCCTGAGACAACTCCGAGTACTCAGTTGATGTTGGATTGGTTGATGAGCAGATGACGACTCGTTAGCCTCAACGTCATGCAAGAATCTCCCACAGACCTACGACGACTCCAAGACGTTCTTGATCGAAGCTATCGGGACGCCGGCACGCACCTTCGGAGTATCTTCTCTGAAGAATCTCGACTTGCCGCGTCTGATCTCGTCGACGCGCTTCCAGGTATCTTTGAGATCCACCTTGCAGTCACGGCGACGGATGGAGCACCGTTGTCCGCGCCGGTCGATGCGGCACTGTTCCAGGGGCGAATCTGGGTTGGACTTCCCCTGAACTCCGTACGGGCAAAGCTGGTCCGGCGCGATCCGCGAGTGAGCGTCTCATACACGCGGGGAGAATCATTCGCCTTGATAGTACATGGTGAGGTGGTCGAGGTTCCTACCGGCGATCCTGCATACGCGAGGTACTCCGCGCATATTCATGACTTGTACGTCTCGATGTACGGACCTCAATGGGCTGAGTGGTACGAGAAGAACCGACAGAATATCGAAGGCGGGTACCATGGCTGGATTGAGCCCAGGCGGATGTTTGCCAAGAAGTAGGGGCGTCTCGCGCCGGATGACCGCACCATGATCCCGGATCAGCTCCAAACTGCGAATCTGAGTCTCCGCCCGTTTTCTGTTCAAGACGGGCAGGTGGTTCTTGAGTATTGGCAAAGCGACCCGGGATGGGAACGGTACAACGCAAGCGTCCCGACGAACTTCTCGTTGGACGACGCAAGGGAGTTCGTCCAGGAGATGCGGGCTCGAGACCGAGCGACTTCTCCAAATTGGGTACTCGTCTATCAGGGACGGGTAGTCGGCGTGGTGAGCATCACTTTCGAGCAAGAGTGCAGATTCGCGGTCATCGGTTACGGAGTTCACGGCGACCTTCGCGGCAGGGGTTTGTCAGCAGAGGCTGCGTCGAAAGTGATCAACGAAGCCTTCAAACGCTATCCTGATCTCCAGAAGATCCGAGCGCATACGGACGCCCGCAACGCACCGTCGATGCGTGTGTTGGAAAAAATTGGCTTTTCCCACGAAGGGACGCTAAGAAAAAACCAATTTGTTAAAGACAATTACGTAGACGAATCGATCTATGGTTTGCTCCGTGAGGATTGGAAGGCTATCGACTAATCCAGTGGCATACGAGTTTCGATCCCCGTTGTCAGAGACCGACTGGCGGGCGTACCACGACATCCGGCGTATTGTCCTCTGGGAAGCTCGGGGAGCCTATGGCGTTTATGACGAGGATCATCCGGACGAGCACAAGCCCAACCATCTTCCCAAGCTGCTATTCCTTGACGGAATGCCAATCGGAGTCAGCCGGATCGATGTCCAAGGAGAGACGGCATGGTTTCGTCGCGTCGCTATTGCTGAACCTCACCAACGCAGTGGCCATGGACGAGCGTTGCTAGGCATAGCCGAAGACTTCGCTCGGTCGAGGGGTGCGGAGCGCATCGAGTCATCCATAAATGAGGATGCCATTCCGTTCTACAGGCGTTGCGGCTATTCATCTCATGAACAGTCCGAAACCGCTATGTTCAAGCAGCTCTAACGACCCCCAGTGACCTCCCTGAGAACTACACGCCATCGGCGAAGTGATATTCTCGGCGAATGCTTCCCGATGAGCTTTCTACAGAACGGCTGAAGCTTCGGCTTTACCGCTTCTCCGATGTGCCGGAGGTGTTCGCCTATCTACAGGAACCCGACATGGGCCGGTTCCTGGAAGGTTCGGGGTCGCCACCCACCCGGACTGAAGTCGAGGAGATCATTGCTCGGCACATCCTGGCGGACCGAACGCAGAGAGATGTGTGGGCGATCACCATCGACGGCACACCCATCGGCGGAATCAGCATCAACTTCGCCAAAGAGCATCGAATCGCAGAGATCGGATACAGCATCAGCAAACCCCATTGGGGGCGAGGGTTTGCCGGTCATGCTGTCTCGACGGTGATCGATGCAGCGTTTGAGACGTGTGTGGCGCTGCAACGCATTCAGGCCAACATACACCCGAAAAACACTGCCTCTATCCGGGTCGTAGAAAAGTTGGGAATGGAACTCGAAGGCACACTACGAGCTTATTCGTACGTTCGAGGCGAGATTTCCGATGAGTTCGTCTACGCGATAACGAGAAGCGACTGGCTGGCAGCGAGGGCACGATAAGCAGACGTGGTAGGCTTGGGACGCTAGTCGAACGCCTTGAGGGACCATGGACGACGATGAAGATGAATTCGAAACCCACTGCCGACGATGCGGATATCCGATCCTGGAGGAGGAACGAATCCACGGCCCAGGCGGCATCTTGGTGTGCCGAAAGTGCGTCAAAATCACCAACATGCTGATCGAGGTGACCGCCAACCGAGGCACGATCAACCCACCACCATCACACCGCCCGCGGTAGGTCATGGCCCGCATCTGGATTCGGGACTTCGACAGCGCAGACCAGAAGCGGGCCGCTGAGCTGATCAACAGCGGTTTGGGACAACGGTTTGGTGTTCGGGACGACTCCCGGAATCCGGACCTGTATGACATCGGGGCGTTTTATGGCGAAGACTGCTTTCTGGTGGCGCTCGACGGAGACGAACTGATTGGCACTGGTGCGCTGATCTACGAGAGCCAATTGGTTGTTCGGATCGTTCGCATGCACACGGCCGAGAGTCGCCGACGGCAGGGCGTGGGCACGGCACTGATTGCCGAATTAGAGGAACGTGCCCAAGCGCACGGGGCCAGGGAGGTGTTCCTTGAGACTGACATCGACTGGGAGGATGCCCATGCCTTCTACCACGCTTGTGGCTATGTGGAATTCAGGCGAAACGAGCTGGGCATCCGTTTCCACAAGTTGCTTGCGGTTTGAGTGCCGATGAAGACACTGACGTACACGGTCGGCGATTCCACGCTCACCTCGAGAGAGTTCATCGATCTGGTCCAGCGTGTGTGGCCGGGTGAATACGATGCTTCGGCAACAGCGAGCGCGTTGACGCGAACAATCAACGTCACTGCCAGAGATGGCCCCCTCCTCATCGGAGCGGTTCGAGTACTCTCAGATGGTTACTACTTCGGAACGATTCCTGAACTTCTGGTCGATCCCAGCTACCAAGGCCGCGGAGTCGGCCGAAGGCTAATGGAGCTCGCCTGGCAGGCTTCTCCAAGCTCGCTGTACTTTGGCGCTCAACCCGGCAAGGAAGCGTTCTACGAGAAGCTCGGGTATGAGCGGAGTCTCCAGTCGTTCTTCCGCAGAAAACCAAGACGTTGACCGGCATTCGGCGCCGCCATTCCAACCGGAGCTAGGCCTGATAGTTCCGACAACGGGACTAAATCTACCTGACCTCTAGCGCATGCGAGATACTTAACATGCTCTGCCTTTTGGATTAGATGAAGTGAGTTCTCGGATGCCGGATACAGACGTTCTAAAAGGATCTTGCCTTTGTGGAGCCATTCTCTACGAGATTCACGGCGGAATCGGCAATCTGAGTCATTGCCACTGCAGCATGTGCCGCAAAGCCCATGGAGCTGCTTTCGGTACGTACGCCCCGGTTGCATGGCACGCTTTCACGCTGATTCGCGGAAAGGAGTTTCTTCGAGAGTATCGCTCCTCCAAGGAGGTGACCCGGACGTTCTGCGATCGGTGTGGGTCAACTCTACAGTTCATTCGCGACAACCGGCCTGGATTCGGACTTGCCGTAGGAACACTGGATTCCGACCCGATCCGTCGACCGACCGCGCAGATCTGGGCGAAAGACAAAGCCCCATGGTGGGATCTGCAAGACGAGCCTCCTTACTATCAGACCTACCCATCAGAAGAGCCGGGTAGTGCCTAGAGATCAGAACTGGTGAGTTGGGACGATGTACCGCCCCTGTGGCAGACCTGCTTTGAGTTGGCGTGGCGGACCCATCTCGAAGGCTCGAATCCCATCGCCAGCCATTGAAACATCGTGCGACGCATCGCCTATCCCTCCCCAGAGCGTCCGCTGGCCAGGAGCGGTCACTCTGAATTTGATTTCAGCTCCCGCTGGTATTCTGCTGATCCGCAGGCCGCCTCCCACAAGTGCCCATCCGGATCAGCGAAATACCCGGAATACCCTCCCCATTTCGCTGGCTCCGCTGCTTTCACTATCTTACCGCCGGAGTTAGCTGCCAGCGAAAGCAACTCATCTACCTCACTGGCGGTGCTGAAGTTCTGAGATAGTGTTACTCCGGAAAAACCGCTACCGGCTGCCGAAACATGGGCGTCATCAGCCAGCTCGTTGCGTGGAAACAGTGCTAGTTGAGGGCCGCCAGCCTCGAAAAACGCGATAGCCGTGGAATCGTAAGGAACACGGGTGAAGCCAATCGCTTCGTAGAACGCGATAGAGCGGGTGAGATCACTGACACCTAGTGTCATAAGTGAAACCGTGGCAGGCATAAGGTGCCTCTATTACTGGACATATGGGCGCTTAGACTATACCCGACCGCTAGAGGTCAACTACAAACGGCCGCTTTCGGCCAGCACCAGATAGTTGGAGCAAAGTCAGAAATAGTCCACCATTGTTTGTGCCAGACATTGGGCGAAGTTGGTATGCCTCATTTTGTCATTCACAGCAATAAAAGTTTCATTGAACGCAATGGCCCCGACAGGATTATTAGTTGCGTTTACGAACAAGCGTTGGCAAGCACACTCTTCTCCAAGAGCATCATTAAAGTTCGAGTGCTTCCATTCGAATACTCCTTTGTCCAGGGATCCGATCAAGACTTCATTCACATAGTTGCGTGGATAATGGGCGGTAGGACCGATGACCAGAAGGCAGAGTTGGCTGAGTCTATTGTGAAGTCTCTTAAGGCGATGTTCCCTGACTTGCCCACTCTTTCTATCGACGTTCGAGACATAAACCCTACCACCTACACGAATAGGGAAATGGTCTCGTAGCGGCCACGCTCAGATTGTGATCGTCCGCTCGGGGTCGGAAGCGGTTCTCTCGTTGTGCAGCGCACGAGGCAGCTTTCGGCCATATTTCGATTCTCGAGGGACTCACGTTTTCAGCGCAATGACGAAACAGGTCTTCCACTTTGTCCGATAGACGCCATCCTCTTTCATCTTTTTTAAGTTGGCCAAAACCTGAGTTTTGAAACGAGTCTGTACGTCAGGCGGCATCTGCTCAAGCGGCGCGCGACTACCGTGGGCCCACTTCTCTTCCCACCAGGTTTCGGCACTTGTGTGAACGATCTCGAAGGGCTCGATTACAATCTGTACGTCGTCGAATCCTGACTCCACCAGGGCTTCTTTCAAGACGTCCGGCCTGCCGTTCACGCTGTTGCCGCCGAAGCTAGTGAACTTGACGTGTTTATCCCCGTATTCTCTTAGAAGTTGCGCATACCACGCCCAGCGAGGATCGCCGCCGCCGAACATAGAAATGCCTACGGATCCATCCGACTTGAGTACACGGCGAAACCCGCGCAGCGCTCGCATTAAATCGCTGAACCAGAAAATCGTGTAACCACACAGTAGGTGATCAAAGGACGCAGCCGTGAAATCGAGCGCTTCGCCATCCATCAGTTTGACCGATGCTTGTGTTAGATTCTTATCTCTGATTTCGGCGTCTACTTCATTCAACATTCCTTTAGAAATGTCGATACCAACGACGCCTCCTTTCGACCCGACTCTCTCGGCTGCCGGGAAGAGATTTGCCCCGCGACCAACGCCAACATCCAACACGCTAGCTCCGGGTTGAATCCTCATCAGTTCAACAAGCCGGTTGCCGAAGCGAGAGAATTGCTTTGGGCCTACGTGGTCGTAGATAGGCGATATTCGGTCATATAGTTCAGCAACTAGATCTTTCCGAACAACCATACAACGGCGACTCGCATTCCTATCGGCGGGAGTGTACAGCCGGAGCGGCCCTTCTGGATCGTAAGCGGCCCCTCATTGTACAGTGCAAGAGGCCGTCTTCCGCCATCACCGGACGATACTTCGAGGAGAGCAGGGATCGCAATGATGCAGGTCCCCTCTCGTTCAGAAGTCATCCAACGGCTGCAAACTCAATCTCGCCGGCATTGAGGAAGCATGTCTTGTCGAAGAAGGCGAGATCCAACGGGTTCGGTAAACGAACGTCCCTTAATCTAGGCAAGGAACTACGCGAACCGTCGTAGTCCCGACGGATCTGCGAAATGAACACCAGTATCAGCTTGCGTTCCTTGGCAAAGGCTCTGAGGGATTTGACTTGTTCCATAAGGTCAGGATTCTCCCGTCTCTGATCCAGCAACTGCAGATAGTCGACGACAATGACAGTACCCGCTGGCGCGGACGCAAGATGGTTGATCATGTACGAAGCACAAATATCCTCCGACCCATCGAACTCGAATCTACCCTTGAATTCTGCTAAGTCCTGGCCCAAATCGGCAAACCGATCCGCAACATCAACTTCAGTGTAATCCAACGAGAAAAACACACTCCTGTGGCCGATTCTCATAGCTTCGACTGCTATCTCCAGGCTAAGCAGTGTCTTTCCCTGGCCCGGGCGGGCGCCTACCAACAAGAGATCGCCAAGCTCCAGCTCTTTGATCAAGGATTTTCCTATGTGATTCGCTGAAGTGCGATTTGCTAGTAGACTCCAGGAATCGAAACCCTCCCGCTGTGCAACTCGATCAAGTGCCTCATGGTGCGGAATGTTTTCGCTTCGTGAAAGGACTCGCGCTTGACGCTTAAGACGGTATATCGGTGCAGATAACCTCATGTCGAACCTCCAATTGCGAGCAACTGTCACAACCCCTCCTTATGTGGATAGCTCGAATGGCAAAGTTCGATTGAAGTTTGGCCCGGCACGTGAGGTACTTTCCCGATGGAGGGGGGAGGCGTGGGCGCTACGCCGTCGAGGAGTATGCACGATATTGTGATCGGGCAAAACCCTAAGCGTGTACGGCAGTCGAAGTTTGAGCGACTGTCCCTTGTGGGTCGTGAGGAGACCTTCGTGGCCCCTCATGCGAAGGGTGACGTCGACCCACATCAGACATTAGCTAGGTCTATGACACTTCCATGAGGTAGTGGTGCTCCTGCTTTCCTAGCTCCTGAAATCCTAGGCGTTCATATAGCCGTTTTGCGCGATGGTTTTCATGGAGAACCTGAAGACGAAGTGGTATTCCATCTAGCCTAGCGGTTTCTATTAGTTTCTTGAGGATCGCTGTACCTAGCCCATTGCCTTGATGACTGGTGGCGATCTGAATTTCTTGCAGCCAGTGATACTCCGCTTTGCGCTCTAGAATAACCACCCCAATTCGGCGACCATCCAGCTCAATAATCTGAGCGGGCCTTACGCCTTCCCACTTCGTGAAGAACACATCTCGCTGAAACGCTTCGTCCCACTCGCCGAACTGGCGAACAACAACTTCTTGGTACACCTCTTTATTCAGCTCGTAGAGCCATTCCAGCTCGTCTACTAATAGCCCTCTAAGCGCGTATTCCATTGGACGGATGTTACCAACTGAAGGCCTGTACTGGGTCGAATGCGGAAGTATTAAAGCCAGCCAATTGTAAGATCGCTGACGGTTATTCAGGATGCAGCCTTTGCCGCCTCAACAAATGCCGTTCTTGGGTTTAGTGCTCTCGTAATCGCACGCCCGATAACTAAAAAAACTCGAGCCAGCCTCTACCGCTGCCCGTGGGGACGCTACCCTTTTCTGGTCATTCGGATTTCCTGAATCGAGCTGAATTCCCGGAGTAACGATCACGATATCCTTCGGCAGTTCATGCCTGAGTGTCTTTGTTTCCAAGGTGGATGCGACCAATCCCTTGCAACCAGCATCGACAGTCAGTCTCGCGAGACGAAGCACTTGCTCTTCAACCGTTCGCGTGAATCCCAACTTCCACCAGATCTGCATCATCCATGCTAGTGACAACCGTGAGGCCAAGAACAATGTTTTCTTTGCTCGTCATTCCATACGCCCAGTATCCACCACAGCTACTGGCTGAAACGCTTGCGACATTCAATCGCCGCAGGCCGTGAGTAACAGGCATTCAGCCAGGTCTGTACGCGCTCAAATCGAGACAGCTCGAGTGCACTACTTCTAGACGGTGAAAGTACTCCCGCTACGTTGAGGTCAGCCACCGTAAATGCATCGCCGACAAGCCAGTCTGACTTGGCTAACGCTCTGTTGAGCACTGAGAGCGACTGGTACACCATGCCGTTTCCTAATGTCCCGACTGCTTTGATCAAATCCGCAAGCAGTAGGTCTTTTTGCACCCACGGTTCAATATGGCCTTGCGCAAAGAGGCTCCAACGAAACGCATCGGCCTCATCCTCCACTGATCCAGGATAAATGAATCCTTTACCGTACTTTTTTGCCAGATACAGATTGATGGCGAGCGATTCAGACAGTGAAAAATCCCCATCAATGATCGTTGGTATGGCTCCAGCAGGATTTATCTCAAGGAACTCGGGACTTTTCAGTCTGGGGTCGTTGAATTCGTAAGGGATGTGCTCATAGCTGAGGTCTAGTTCGGCAGCCATCCACAACACCCGCATGGTTCGGGAGTGTGGAGACCCATAAATAACGATGCCCATGATTGATATTCTCAGAATTCGCGGTTCTTTCAACCGGCATTTGCGGGTCGATCTTTTCTGTCGGCTAATTGTGCGGCGCACAAAACGCTCATCCGCGAGAAGTGAAAGGAGAAGCTATGCCTCGACAACCGCTTCCAGGCTACGACGAGGGGCAGCCGGAAGATCTCCGATGGGGAATCCAAGTCGTAGCAGGATCTGGGGAAAGCCAGCGGCCCCGATGGCGTGTTGGAGCTTCGGTCGTAACGACGCGGTTTGGATTGGTTGATTTAGATAGGACGCTTGTACGCCAGCTTTGCATGCTAACAACAGAAGCCTTTCCAATGCCTGGCCCGCCATGAGCCAGTCGGCCTGACTGTCTCCGGAAGTACCGAGCACCGCCAAAACCGGCGATTCTTCGGCAAGTTGACTGTCCTTTGCGCCAACTCCGTTCCCCATATCGAACGTTCGAACCACGGTTTGCGCTATAGGCGCAACGAAGCCAGGAACGGTCAGTCCGTCGCCTTTGCGACGCGGGTGCATCCATGCTGCCAGCTCGCGGCGCCAAGAGCGGTCAGCCCATTGAATAGCGTCCCCTTCCGCAACGAGTTTAGCCGCTTGCTGTCGCTGGTCCTCTCCAGCAAGTACGCTGAGCCACGCGCCTTCGTGCTCCGCTGCACCTGCGAGCTCGATCAGGAGGGAGTCCGGCACGGGTTTCGCTGCAAATCGTTTTCGGTAGGTTCGCCGCCTTGGAATCTCCGAATGCAATTCCGCAACCTGATCCGGCGAACCGCTATCCAACTCGACCACGGCCAGCAAATCGTTATGGTCCGGATCTGGTAAGAGCCTTACCTTCGATCCAAGACGAGTACCTGCAGCCGCAACGCGAAGGTTGAACAAGGCCGCGCCGCAACTAATGGTTAGCTCTCTGTCGTCCGGATCGTTTACTGGCAAAGCTCTCGTTCTGTCCGCCAGTAACGAGATGCGGCGGTCTGACACCTCAAAGATCCAGGGTTGCGTGTTGTGGCTGGACGGCGCCAGGACAGCCGCTTCGAGCAGTGCTTCCAATCGACCCAGTATTGGATGCTCTGACATCTCGTTACTATCTCACGGCTATCTAACAATCACTTGATAGCCTGCGATTGAGTTGTGGTCTATCCGGAATTCCCGAAGATTAAACCCGTCCGCTTCGGGCGGCAACGAACGCTCGTAGGGCAATGCACGAGGCAGCTTTCGGCCAGAAACAGCCGTTCACGGTTGGTGCTACCATGCACGCATGGAAGCTCGAATGTTCTCGCGCCCCGACTTCGCGGCGTTCCTCAACATCGTGGCTGGCAACGCCGCCAGGCGCGCGATCGGGCACACGTATCTGATGACCAGTGATGTTGCGTGGCAGATGCCTGATTGCGCTCCCAACGAGAATATTCGGCTATGGTGGGACCAATCCAACGTGGCGGCATATGCATGGTTTCAGCCGCCAGATGAACTGAAATTCGACGTTCGTAGTGACCTCGGGAGCGACCCGAAGATCTTGGCGGAGATCCTGGAGTGGGCTGAGCAGCGGCGCTCGGCGTTTCCACCGAATAACCCGTTCTATATCCCGCTCGACTCAATGGACGAATGGGTAGAAGTGATTCGCAATCCCCTGCCCGCGCCCTCCCCTGATGACCGGTACCTCGTCACGACGGCACTCGAGTCCGATCGGGAAAGGATTGAGATTCTCGAACAGACCGGTTTTGGCACCACGAGACACTTCGAACCAATTCTGACCTGCAACCTGGCGGAAGTAGAGACGTCTCAGGCGCCTACGGGGTTCACGCTTCGTCACGTCAAAGAAGGTGATTTCGAGGAGCGGGTCGCCTTGCACGCTGCGGCGTGGGCTCCTGCGTCCGGCTTCAACATGGATCTCTACCTTAAGGTGAGAGCTATAACCGAGGTCTTCGACCCAGATCTGGACATCGTGGCAGTAGCCAATGATGGAACGTTCGCGAGCTACACAATCGCGTGGATAGACTCGCTATCGCGGATCGGATCGTTCGAGCCCTTCGGTACACACCCCAGCTATCGAGGTACTGGCGTGAGCAAAGCGGTAATCCATGAGGGCTTCCGACGCTTGCTCCGCAAAGGTATGCAGCACGCACGGATATATACAGCCGGATTCAACCACCAAGCTGCCAAGCTCTACCGTGGTTGCGGCTTTGAGCAGATCGACGTGAACCGAACAATGATCAAGAGGCTGTGACCGGCCGCGTTGGGTCGGAATAGGAAGTTGTATTGTGCTATGCATCAGTCGGCGATCAGACAGAAACCATTCGTACCAAATTTCGATCTGGCTGCCGTCTGGATCGAGAATATTCACAAACGGGAAACCGGGGCCCAAAGGCCAGGAGCCGCCATCAGAAGGACCTCTCAGAAAACGGGATGTATGGTGAGGAGAGCTGGCCCGGACGAAGGGAATCAATCGCGAGCCGAGCGACTGTTGCGTGCAGCAGCGAAGCGGGCTCCTGCAGAAGGCTTCGTCGAGCCGCATCGTCTTGGTCCCAATTGCTGATGCAGGCGAGATATAGTGGTTTATGTCCACGAAACTCAATCGACGCGATGTCACTGCGAATGCCAACGCCGAAGCCAGTCTTGTTCAGAACACGAACTGCAGGCTCCTCATCAATATCTGCCGCATACTGGTTCACGGGCAAGAACCTGGGGATTTGATCTAGGTAGAACTGCCTACCCAAAATGCTACGCATCTCCGAGCAACTCTGAGGGTCCGCCACGGTGCCCTCGACAATTCCTGTCATCAATTGGACCAACTCGGCTGGGGTCGAGGTTCCATAGCCTCGTCTGTCCGCCTTTGGCGCATAGAAACACGTGTTTGGTAGACCAAGCGATTTTGCTGTTTCGTTTGCAGCGTCTACGCCGACCCGTCGAAGTACGTGCAAGGTTGCGACGTTATCCGACAGGATGATCATCAGTCGGATCAGGTTTCGCACGGTGGTTGTAACGTCGTCATTCAGCTCTCGAAGAATTCCGGAGCCACCGACGTGGTCGCCTTTTGACGTGGTCACAACAGCGTCGAGGTCGATATCGCCGTCATGGTGCTGACGATAAGCCGTTATCATCGGCAGCAGCTTGAAGGTGCTCGCGATCTCCAACACGAGGTTCGGTTCATGCGAGATTGAGCGCCGACTCTCCGAGTCGAATGCGCAGAACCCGAATTTCCCCCAGAATGAGTCTATCTGCCGTCGAATCGCATCCATGTCCTGGGCTCTCCACGGGTAAGTCTCTGGTTAGGTAGCTCACTGCGGACGGCTACAACCTGGAGACGTCGTAAGTCTGCCGGAGATTCCCGCATGGCATCCAGGATGAAGCAAGCTAGAGGCTGTTACTCTAAGGGGACGTAAACCGCGTTGACACCAGGAAAGCCCTTTGCCGTGCGATGTCAGTTCGAATGTGCGACCGCACAATATGTCGCATTCGGGACCCTGATATCAGTTCCTCGTTTCCGGAGCAGGCTTCTGCCAACACGCAGTCCAACGTGACTCATCGAAGATTGTCGGTAAGATAATCTGATGATTAGCCTCCAACCGGCATCGGCTGAACCGCCTGCAGGCCTTGATTCAATGTTGCTGGAATTGGGGGATGGCGAGAGCGGGTTCAGTGGTACTCCCTATGGTCGGGGTGAGATGGGTTTTGCTGAGTATCTCGACGTCTGCGTCAAGGCCGAGATTCCGGAGCATGTGCCGCCGGGCCGAGTGCCCCAAACGGTCTTCTGGGTCGTTGAAGACGACCGGGTCGTTGGAATGCTCCGGATGCGACACCGCCTCAACGATTATCTGCGGGTGAAGGGTGGCCACATCGGCTACTACATACGACCATCCGCACGTGGCCGAGGGATAGCGACTGAGGCTCTCGGCCAGGCGCTGCGGCTACTCGCTCGCATGGGAGAGCGTCGGGCATTCCTAACCACCGACCCGGACAATCGCGGTTCCATACGCGTTATCGAAGCAAACGGAGGCTCACTCGCAGCTCGCGCTCCAGATCCTGATGGCCTTGGTGTGATCAATCAGTACTGGGTTAGTTTGACATAGAGATGCAACTAACCACGCGGCCGGGCCACAAAGGCGAACTTGTCGTTGGCCTTGAATCCGCAGGATCTATAGAAATTATGCGTCGCTTCCCGCCTGGAGCCGGTTTGCAGCATCACTTTGTAGCAGCCCCGATCCCAGGCGAACTGGAGTGCATAGCCGAGAAGTTTCTTACCCAATCCTTGGTTACGACGACTCACCTCAGTGACAACGTTTTCGATGATGGCGTACGGGGACGCCTGCCGAGTGATGTTCGGAATCAAGTTGAAATAGCAGGTCGCGTCTACTGCACCTCCATCATCGAGCACGAACAGATATAGATTGGGCGTTGCCAGGATTTCATCGTAGACCTGCCTAGCCGCGTCCTCGAGCACCGGATCGTTCGGATGAAGCTGTGCGTATAGTTCCATCACGCGATGGAAGTCCTCCGGTTTTGCTTCTCTGACCATCCAAGTACCTCAGGTGTCACTCAAGATCGATCAATCCGGATCGGGCAGGTGCCACTCCGTGGTTTCAGCCCATTTCTCGGCCGCCTCTGCGATCAGATCCAAGACGGGGTCTTTCAAGTCAAGATACAATCCACTACCACCGGGTCCCGAGAGATGGCCAACCGCATCATTTAGCATCCTCTTGTAAAGCCCGTACGACGCACACGTTCGCCGATTTGAACGCAAGTAGTCTCGAAAGAGAAGCGCGTACCGCTGGTTTCGACGGCCCGGCTCACGAAAGTGAACATGAATACGAGGGGTTTCGCCATTGCGAGTTCGAAAAACTCCTTGTTCCATTCCTCAGGGTCAGTAGTCTCCCACGGCGGCGGTCGATCGTTGGCCGCATCAGGGCGATGCACAAACCCCATGCCTTCCAAGGCCCCCGCAATCCGACTGATGTGGGTTAGATCCGACACGGTGACTTGCAGATCAATCACGGGCTTGGCGGCAAGACCGGGAACCGCAGTTGATCCAATGTGGTCGATACGGTCAGCGTAGTCGCCTAAGGTAGCCCGAATCGTCGCGGCTGCTTGTCTGAACTGCTGCGGCCAGATCTCTTGGTACTCGGTTACACCAATCAACATTCGCAATCACCACCCAAACAGTATAGAAGGGTAACTTACGACGGATGTCTCGCGTTCCAGTTCGGATTAACGACAGTTTTTCAACCCTTTCGGGGCGTTGAGAGATGACCGTTGCGTATTCTCGCGTCACCTCAAGGAACTAGAAATGCATGACTTCAGCGGCAAGATCGCTGTCATTACCGGCGGGGGAAGCGGAATCGGTCGTGAGCTGGCCCGCCAACTGGTTACTCAAGGCTGCCATGTTGCGATCTGCGATGTATCCCAATCCCGCATGAACGATACGCTTGAGCGATGCCATGCGGAAAACCCACAGGATGTAACCGTGAGTGGAACCCTTTGCGATGTAGCCGATGAAATGCAAGTAAGTCAGTATGTTGAAGCCGTCCGGGTTAAACATGCAACAGACCACATTGATCTTCTTATCAATAACGCCGGGGTCAACGGTGGAGGCAGTTTCATTGAAAGCCCGCGAGAGGAGTGGGAGCGAACCTTCAACATCTGCTGGCTAGGAGTCTACCTGGTAACGCGGGCATTCATGTCGCTGCTATTGAAGAGCAGAGACGGCCATTTGGTCAACATGAGCAGCGCGAATGCAATTCGCGCAGTGTTGGGTGGCCACGTCCCGCATACTGCCTACAGCACCGCGAAGTTCGCGGTTAGGGGCTTCACCGAGGCCCTCATTCATGACTTCAGGTTCAATGCTCCACACCTAAGCGTATCGGTTGTCATGCCCGGTCATACCGGGACGGGGATCATTTCCAACAGCCTGGATGTTCTCGGACAGAAGCAGCCCGCCGAATGGGCGGCGGAAGAGATCCGAACGAACAAGAGACGTTGGCGAATTTCAGGTCGCGATGATGTCCAGAGTATGAGCGACGATGAGGCTAGGATGGTTGGCACTCGAGAGATCGATAACATGCGGGAACTCGGTCTACCACCAGCGGAAGCAGCACGGGTCATCCTGGATGGCGTAAGAGAGAAGCGGTGGCGAATCCTGATAGGAACAGACACCAAAACGCTCGACCACCTCGTCCGACAGTCGCCCGAAACGGCATACGATCCAGACTTCGTAGACCGATGGCGTGAAGCGAACAATCGCCTTACGGAACTGGATTGAGCACTCATAATAGACGGCTGCTTCGGCACCATCGGGAACGTCCGCTGCCCAGACAAAGCGGTCATTCAGCCATTTTTAGAAGACAACCGAGACTTCCGCTTTATGAGGCTCATGGAAACACTGACGACCCGCCGGAACATTCACTGCCTTTGACCTAGGTGATGTGAGGCAGCTTCCCGCCAACAATGCTTTCCCTAAGGGTCGAACAGACAGAATTGATTGCCTTCCGGGTCCAGCATAACGACGTGATCTGATCGTTCAATTTTAACGGTCGCTCCCAGCTTCTTTAGACGTGATACCTCAACTTGGCGTTCGTCAAACTTCAAGTCGAAGTGAATCCGATTCCGCACTCTTGTTTTGCTTTCACTCTTCTGAAACCACAATGTGGGCCCGCCAGGCGAGTCGATCGCCACGCTCGTGTCTGTCTTAGGAGTCAATCCGAGTGACGCAAGACGCGCGATCTCTTTCTCGTCATATGGCCTCACTTGATAAGCAGGTATTGCCGCAGCCCAGAACCGGGCAAGTTCAGATGGCGTTTTCGCATCGATGACTATTTCGAGGCTCATGTGAACAAACTACTCCAGTCGAAAATTGGCAGCAATCACCCGAAAGGTGGAAATGCAACGCCATGCAAGTTCCAGTAAACCTTGTGTGACAACGAAGAGTCGCTATCGCTCAGGAGCGGATGCCTCAGAGTATCCAGCGAATGCGTTCTGCACGATGACGAGGAGTTCCGAAATCTAGCCAGCGTGTCCATAAAGCTCGATCGAAGAAAAACTCATAAAGGATATGATGTTGGTCAACACCAGTAGTAAAACCCATCGCCACGGCCACCGCGCCACGAAACATCGCTTCATCATTGCAGCACTTTGCCTCGCCGCTAAGAAAACACTCCTCGTCCTCTCGACCGGGTAGCGTATGCACCGAATACTGCCGCCGATTTCGTAGATCCTCAGTCTTTGGTGAAGAGTCCATGATAAATGCTACGAACCGTCCATCGATAATTCTGGGTACGAATGGATGGATGCGAGGGTGACCGGTTTTGGAAACGGTGGCTAAAAACGCCACTTCGTTCACCTCAAGCAGGCGCAATACCTTTTTAGCAATATCCGGAGATATCTGCTCAAAACGCTCCCATCCAATCATTGCTCCGCCCCTTGCAGTATCTTGCCTGCGTAGGATAAGGGACACCTACTGACATCGTTCTGTCAGCAGTCAGCGGTAGCGCGGTACGCACAAACGCCCCTTAACAGAGTACGTAGCGGGGCTGTATACCGCGGGTCCGTTAAGAATTGAGGGCTACCAGGCTAGACTCCCTGGTTGAGCAGGCTTGCCTTCTACAGCGACCGACCAACACCGTTATTCAATCCCGGAATCTCGCCATGGCGAGCACGTCAACATACTCGCCATCGCGATAGGCGAAACGTTTTAGCGTACCCTCAATCTCAAACCCGCAACGCGTATAAAGCCGAACACCTGCTTCATTGTCGGTATAGACTTGGAGCTCAATCCTACGCAGATCCAACCAGTTATCAGCGAGGTTGAGCGCTTCTGACAGCAACGCATATCCGCACCCCTTTCCTTGCCAATCGTCGTGTACGGCCATCGCAACCTCCCCGACGTGACGCCGCCGCAGCGAGGCCGCAATCGTCAGCGCGATGTTTCCGACCACCTTGTCGTCCACACAGGCGACCAGACGCGTCATCCCACGCGGTTCATCCGACGCCTTTTTCCATACATGCAGCGACGGATGAGGTAGCATCGTCGTACCCCAGACAACCTTTGGTTGGGAGTAGATCTCGTACAAATCCGGAGCGTCCTCGGGTTCCTGCCGACGTATTTTGAAGTTTGTAGCGTTCATCTCAGGTCCTCCTTTTCACGCACGTTAACCCCCAAAGATTTGGTGCCTGCCGTGTTCCGACCGAAAACTTCCGACGCTGGGCGGACCAATCAGATAAAGAATGGTGTTATGCAGGCGAGCATCCGCAAGGTGGCCTGCTCCATTCTATGTCCTATGTCGTTTTCGAGAACGGAAAACTACGTGACCGAAAGCACACCGCGCACCTTCGCCAGGGACTCCGCGAGCTCGCCCAATTGTGGATGGAGGATCGCATGACGAAGACCGCTCAGTTCCCGACGCAACCGGGCAAGCAGAAGTCGTTGTCTGAACTCACTACCTACGGTCCCGCCAGCATCTAGGTACGCTCGAAGAACTCCGTCCAATACACTGTCCGGCAGGTAAGCCAACCCGGCGAAGTCATCCGCGACATCGCCCACGCCGCATTGTGCCCAGTCCAGAAGGCCCACCAGACGACCGTCTCGCTCGATGAGGTTCTCTGGCCAGATGTCTCCGTGAACCCATCGAACAACCGCATACTTGGAAGGGTACCGATCAAACAACCTTCTCAGCGTTTGGCGCTCTGCCTCGCTCAGATAAGGCGCAAATCCGCTCCAATACAGATGGTGAACGGGCTTTGCTGGAAACGATCGATGCGGGACCAGTTCATGAATCTCCACCATCAACTGACCAAGCTGCCGTTGTTGGTCCTCCGTCAGCGTCGTGCACGGGCGTCCTTCTATCTGTCGATAGTAGGAACCCCCGAACGGGAGCACTGAACTTCGATCAATGATCTCGTACCCTCCGGGCGTTTCAACGGAGATCTTCGGCAGATATCGTAGAACGTCTCTCTCACGTACCAGCCGAGGCAGCACGTCGGAATACTTCGCCACCTTCAGTACCCAGCCATCCGAGGAAACGTAAACACGGGTGTCGAACCCATCTCCAATCGGACGCATACCCGCTGCGACGAATGGGAGTCCGCTCAACCCGCTGAAGTCAGCCACCCCGCAGCCTTGTCGGTTTGATGCCAGCAATGGCTGTAGATCGAAACGAGCCTGGCCGCTCGAAGCGCGATTTCAAGCGCCGGCGTCGGCACTTAGTGGCTTTTCGCACGCCAAGTGGTACGGCCTGACGACAACTAGACACTCCCGAGGATCCAATCAAAGACAGGTTCCAGGGTATCAACGACGGCGGTGTAGCGCAGTGGCTGGTCATCCGGCCAGGGCAAGGTCCGTCGCAGCCAAATCGTCCGACATCCCACCGCTGCCGCACCGATGACGTCCGCCTGTGGATTGTCACCGACAAACCAACTCCTATCGGCACGAACACCAAGCCGATCGAGTGCATGGCGGAAAATGTCCGGGTGGGGTTTGCGGACTCCGAGCTCCTCGGAGATACAAATCTCGTCCACCAATTGATCGAGCCCACTATTGACCAGTTTCTTTCGTTGATTGCTCGAGCCGCCATTCGTGACGACCGCCAGCGGTACTCCCGCATCACGCAATCGGCGCAATCCTTCCGCCGCCCCTTGCATGAGTGTCGGCTCTTGCCAGGCGTGCGCGGCGAAATGGCTCGCGATCACCTCCGCATCGGGTCCGCCTGCTCCCATCGCGTTCGACATTGACTCGAAGAACCGCTCCCGCGGCACATAACCCTGACCATCGAGCAGGAGAAAGGTCGCCAGGAAAGACTCCCGTTCGGACTCTATAGCTGATTCAAAATCGGAATAGAACTTCAGGCCATAGGCCGCCACGGACGCCGCACGATCAAGCAAGGTTTCATCGAGATCAAAGAGGACACCGGCCGCCATACTTCCTTGGATCATCCATCGTCTAGGGGCATGTCAGGTACACGAGAAGACCTACGACTCCGCTGCTGAGGGTCAGCCCGCATCTCGAACGCCCACGGCTTCTCTCCGACGACCCTGAAGCCGAGCCGTTCGTACAGACGCTTCGCCGGATTGACCCGCAGTACAGACAGCACGACGGGTGCGTCAGCGTCCGCAGCCTTGGCTAGAAGTCCGGCCAGAACCTGGCTACCAATTCCCCGGCCCTGGTGATCTGGAACGATCTGGATCTGCACCACTTTCCACGCGTCGCGTGTTTTGATGACCTTCAGCATGCCGATTGACACGCCGTCCGTCTCTAAGATCTGGATGTGCTGATAATCTTGCTGAACGCGTCTTCGATCCTCGGCAGGCGACAACGGTCGGCCTGATCGCTCGAGATGAGGACCCATGGTCTCTTGACGAAGCGTGATCAGCCACTCGAAATCGGCGTCAGTTACATCACGGAAGGTAACTTGCAATTCATTCGCCGGAGCACTCTCGCTGTCCACAGGCATGTGAATCACTCTACCGTAAAAGGAAACGCGAGATATGCAGCTTTTTTTCGTGTTTAATTGCGACTGTGTTTCGCATAACTGCTTGGTGCCTCTCGGTAAACCGTAAGAACTGGAGGAACCATATCGATGTATCACTCACCTTCATTTTTAGGATGCATTCATCTACTGCCGGGTCATGAGTATCCGACGATATGACGCCAACGAACCGATGAAGCGGACGCGCCTATTCGACCCTTCTTTTTACTGCGAAATAGGCTTGCCTGGCATGACCCGCCGTTTGTCGTGGGTGTTAGGCGACACAGCATGCGACGACGAACGCTGAGTGTTGTCGCTCTACTTTTCTCCGCCTCAGCATCGATGCTGGGGAACTCACACCAGGCAGGATTCGTTCACTCTGACGAATATCTTTCCCATGATGATGCGAGAGCGCTTGGATTCTCCATAAAAGCTGAGCGGCTAAATCGTTCCGATGGAACCACCCTGAACAAAATGACCATTCTTCTACCTGGAATGATTACAGGCCAGATGGTGCAGGCGGGGTTGGCACAACCCAGAGAGGGATCGTTAGCCGACGGTACGGAATGTGGATCGGAACATCAGACTGAGGGTTTCCTAGACGCCGAAAATGAATCAAAGGGCTGGATTGTGGAGATGACGGTTCGTGATACGTGTATCGAGAACTCGTTTATCGTTGGTGTGTACGGACTTCCGGGATCGACGACCTTTTATTGGATTAGCTATGAGTAACGAGCTGTCATCTATCGAACCGACGAAGCGGACACTTGAATGCAATCGTCTTTCGCTACCGCTCAAGCCGTCTGCCATCAAGCGCCGCTTGTCTTGGTGTTAGACGCCATGAACGTACCCCCTGCTACTCGACCTTCGCTCTCAGGCTATGTGAAAGCAGGACAATTGCTCCCATGGAGCTGGGTTGACTCTCGGATGACTCAGTCAAGGAGTTATTGGATATCGACGGCCTGTGATGGCTATCCCCACTCTCGCCCCGTGTGGGGTGTTTGGCGCGAAAGCCGTCTCTATTTTAGTACCGGCTCTGCCATAGCGAAGAACATTACCCGTGACCCACGAGTTCAGATAAATCTCGAGAGTGCTGATGAATTGGTCATTGTCGAGGGGAATGCAGGTCCTATCTCGGAAAACGACGTTGATTTTTGGGTCACAACCTACAAAGACAAGTACAACTGGGATATGCCACGATCTACCAATGGTGTATTCAGAGTCACTCCTGTGAGAGTCCTTGCGTGGATTTGCGACCCATCGGGACTTGATGGAGGGACCCTCTTCTCGAACACGGCAACGGAATGGCGATTTGAGGCAGGGGGCTAGCACAAAAGTGAAGCGAAAACCCGGTGCTAGGCGTCAGGAACAAACGGCTGCTGATCACCGCATCAATTACCCAGCTTATGGCGATTCCGAGCCTTGAGAAGCCGCCAGCGGCAGGCGACGGTTCGTCATGGTGCTATACGCCAATGGAGACCTGTCCATGACGTCCAAAACCGCCTACTGCGTCTGTGGTCAGCTGCAGATTGAAGTAAGCGGCAATCCGCTAGGTGTGGGCGTATGCCATTGCCTTTCCTGCCAAAAGCGAACTGGTAGCGTCTTTGCGACGCTGGCGGCGTTTCGACCGCCCTTCACCGTCTTAGGAGCGTCAACGGAGTACACTCGGACCGGGGATCGCGGTAGCCGCTTCACGTTCAGATTCTGTCCAACCTGCGGCTCTACCGTGTTTCACACGGAGGAAGGGAACGAGGATGTCGTCATGGTGGCGGTTGGGACGTTCGGTGATCCTGACTTTGCTGCTCCAGAAGATTCAGTCTACGACTGTCGGAGACACCCTTGGGTGAAAATGCCGGAGGGAGTCTCAGTGTTTGATAAAGACCCGCCATGAACTGGCGCGTATCTTGAAGATAAAGCGAACCACGCAACCTTTCATGCCCATTACTTGCGCTAAGGCCGCGCCAAAACTCCCACGTCACCGCATTCGGTGTTAGGTGTCGCTCACGAATTCTCAACGAGCCGTTGCCTTTGTTCGTTACCATGGTGTGGTTTTGGAGGGTGCAAAGGGCAAAGAGCCTGTGTTGGCGGAACACATAGCCGGAGAGCGGATCTCGGGAAGTTGGTGGGCGCACCATAGAGCGCACGAAATATACGAGTTGACCATGGAAGTTCGGAGTTCAAGAGCAATCCTCGTGTGCACCCTGGCAAGAGGCAAAATCACGTACATTCACCGGAGATTGTGGCCGCCATTCGTTCGCCTGTCTCAGCGATTTCCGCCCCGTTCTTTGGACCAAGTTAGAGAAATCCACTCCTCTTCTGGCCGTCATACACGCCAAGACATACCGTTTCCTCTATGGGTGCCAACACAAATCCGGAGTCTGGCGAGAGCACTCTCTGCTTCAGAAGCCGCGAACGAAATCCAAATATGGCTGGACAGATATGGTAACGCCTAGCGAATCGAAGTGGACCTCGCTAACTGGCATTTTCTTCGCCGGAACGAAGAAGCTTCTCGCAACGATCGGACGCTTATCTTGGTTCTATGCGTCCTCAACGCTGCCTGATTAAAGAGCGATACCGTGCACAAAGAACTGTTCAGTATTGCGGCGATAGTGCTCACCTTCGTTCTCTTTGCTGGCTATATCCGGCTGATTCACGCCGAACAAATCAAGCCGCACGTTTTTTCGTGGCTAGTTTGGGCCTTCGGAACGATTACAGTCTTCTTTGCCCAGCTCTCGGACGGCGCCGGTGTTGGCGCTTGGCCGATCGGAATATCCGGTGCTATCACGTTTTACATAGCTGTTCTGGCGTACGTGAAGCGGGGTGATTGCCGGACTACCGCATCCGACTGGGGATTCTTCGTTGCCGCCCTGTCCGCCTTTCCCGCGTGGTATGTCACTGCCAATCCGCTATGGGCTGTTCTGATTCTCACATTCGCTGATTTGGCAGGGTTTGGCCCCACTATCAGGCGTGCGTACTTGCAACCGTATTTAGAAAGCGGCGGTTTCTTCGCGCTCGGAGCCTTACGCAACCTGCTTGTTGTGTTGGCACTCGAGCACTATTCCTTCACTACCACTCTGTTCCCAGTCGCGGTAGGAGTTGCGTGTCTTATGCTAGCGGGCCTACTCGCAATCAGACGCAGGATTGTCTCCGTTGACCGAGTGCCGGTACCTTGAGGGACGTGACTTCTGGAGCCGACGTCTAGCAACGGAGTGTTGAGATGACGCTTTTCCAATCCGCGCGCATGTTTGCCGCTGGTCACTGATTTCGGCCGTTTCATATGAGCGCTTCCATCGTAATCCTCGGCCCGATTGGTGTTGGAAAAACGACCCTGGCAGCAGGCCTTTCGCGGAGGCTAAGCATGCCGAGATGCTGCGTTGACGAAGTTCAATGGGCGTACTTCCCAGCTTTTGGCTTTGATCATGATCGGGCGAAGGAACTCGTAAGGAGAGATCTTCCGGCATTTCTTTCGTACAGCGCCCCTGTCATGCTCATGGTGGTCGAAAGGGCTATTCATGAACACCCAAATCATGTGATCGATCTAGGCGCTGGTCATGCTGCATACGATGACCCGGACCAAGTGAGAAGATTCAAGTCATTGATGGCCTCAATACCCAATGTACTGTTGCTGATGCCTTCGCCTGACCCCCAAGTAAGTCTCGATCTGCTTCCGGGGCCTTCTTCCGGTATGAAGATGAATCCGATGTTCATCCAACATCCACTGAAGGATGAAGTGGCAACGAAGGTAATCTACACACAGTCAAAGCAGCCGAAAGAAGTACTGGAGGAGGCAATACAATGGATTAACGAAGGTGACGCCTAACGAACCATCGATGAGGTCAAAATCACCCGAGCAATTCATATAACTATCTCGCCATCGGCGGTAGATCGTCTTCGGGATAGTGCACCGTATCCTCACCTGGCTTCCTCGAGCCAACCACTAGATACGATGCGAGCTCGTTCGATCGGTTCACGAGGTGATGGCCATTCTCCTCACCTGCGGGGAATCCCGCAAAGTCCCCCGCGACCAGGGGGTGCTCACCTGACTCATCAACCAGCACCAGTCGACCCGAGATAACGTAGACAAACTCGTCCTCCCGTTCATGCCAGTGCCGAAGTGCTGAATAGGAACCAGGACCTAGCTCCACGACGTTGACCCCAAACTGTGTCACTCCCACGCACTTGGCAAGTCGCCGCTCCCAAACCTGCTCGAAGCGTTCCAGATGGATCGGGTTGTCATAACCCTTTTCCTTCCAGCTGGTGCGAGTCGTCTGCTCTAGGTGCCCGATTCGTGTCATAGGCTCTCCAGTGGGGATGTGTGATGATCGGGAAGCCGGCCCTCTGCCGTCGCCTTCAACAGTAGTAGCGCCAGGCCTAGCGTCCATCACCCTCTTCATTTTCGATGTCCACGAGCGCGATTCCCGACTCATAACGCATCAGCATCTTCCCAGCCGGTAGGCGCAACCGGCGATTGGCTTCTTCGATGGTATACCCGAACACGAGTTGAATCGGCCCCAGAGAGGATGTTCCCCGCCCGCGCCCGATCAAGTGGCCTTCGGATTCGATCCGCACGGAGCCGGATTCACCGCTGGAACACCGAAATCGCGCCCTTCCGCTCGGCAACGCGTCGTAACGAAATCGGCCTCGGCACTCGAGGGCTTCCTCATCCAGGGACATCAGCGTAAAGGTCCCCTCCGTTCCGTAGGTACGAGCTCGGCCAATAAGCACCGTATCGCCCGCTACTGCGATCGTGAGCACGCCTACCTTCCGACCCGCTTCGCCTGAAGCGCATCCGGTGGCTAGGACGAGAAGTAGCAGTCTGACAGCGGTACGCATACTCCTTGCTTCATTTGGGCCCGCGCTAGCTAGCAACCGTCGAGTAGAGAGCGCGCGAGCGTCTGAACGACGGCTTACAAGCCCCGCAGCAGCTGGGTGATGGACGTCTTCGAGCGTGTTCTTGCATCAACCTTCTTCACGATAATTGCCGCGTTGAGCGAATACTTGCCACGAGGCAGGGAGCCAGCGACCACGACCGAATGCGGGGCAACTCTTCCATACAGGACTTCGTCGGTATCTCGATCGTATATCGGAGTGCTTTGGCCAATGAAAACGCCCATACCGATGACCGCGCCGCGCCCGACGATAACGCCTTCGACGATCTCCGAACGTGCGCCAACGAAGCAATCGTCCTCGATGATGGTGGGGGTAGCTTGCGTCGGCTCCAGCACACCACCGATTCCGACACCACCCGAGAGGTGAACGTTGGCGCCAATCTGTGCGCATGAGCCGACGGTCGCCCAGGTATCAACCATAGTTCCCCGGCCCACGTAAGCGCCCACGTTGATGAACGACGGCATCAGCACTGTTTCTGGTCCAATGTAGGTTCCAGCGCGGACGACGGCGCCTGGCGTAACACGCACGCCCAGAGCGCGGAAATCATCTGGTGTGGATCCGGCAAACCTCGGTGGGATGCGGTCAAAATAGCTGGAAACCCCATCCTCGTAGTGCGTCGCCGGAAAGCGACGAAAGCTGAGGAGAATGGCCTTCTTGATCCACTCGTTCGTCGTCCATTGGCCCGCCTGCTCATCCGCAACCCGGATCTCGCCAGACTCGAGAAGCGCATAAACACGGGTCAGGACAGCATCGATATCAGGTACGTCTGTCCCAGCAAAAGCGGCTTCTACCGGAGCGCTGAGTTCCTCCACCGTGTCTTCTCCCCGCCAGGCGAATCCTGTGTCTACAGCATACCGTCACGATCTAACACGAATTGGTGTTTCCTGTCTGCCATAGCAGAACCGCGGAGCGGAGGTGCTGAGTTCGACGAGTGAGACGTGCATTACGGTCTGCATGGACCATTCGAGCTAAGTTCCTGACCGCCTTTCGGCTGTAAGGAAGCCGGTTATGAACCTCAACCCCATCCGCTACGCGGAGCTCAACGCTAAACAGAAAGAGATCTACAACTTCCAGAAAGTCGCGGCCAAGCTCGCCGACTACGGGTTTAACTGCATCAAGCTCGCCGATGACTGGCAGGGCGCCGACTTTCTCGCCTACCACAAGGACGGAGCGGAAACTCTCAAAGTTCAGCTCAAAGGCCGTTTGCTCATCCATCGCAGCTACGTGGGTAAACACCTTTACATGGCCTTCCCGTTAGACGACGAGTGGTATCTGGTACCCCACGATGAAATCGTCGCGCACTTTTCGACCGAGACTTCCTATCTGGAAACGCCCTCCTGGCAGGATCAGGGCACCTACCACTCCGGGCGGCCCAATCAGGCCACTCGGACCTGGCTCGAGGCTTATCGACTGTGATGCGGTTGCCGTTCGATGATCGCAACACCTTCGGTCTCGATCACCGCCCACCCGACACTCTCTGCACCGGCGCATCGACGGCAGTATTCACAATGGCAGACGCCTACCGACCTCGGCATCTGCGTAATCCGATAGCGAATCTGACCGCAGAAACATCCGCCCTCGATGGGCAACGTCACCATCTTCTGGCCTATCCTCTCAGCCACATTGCCCATCTCATCCGGAGTTCACAGCAATTTGTACACCGCCGTCTCCGGCTGACCCTCGTGGGCGCGATAGCCGCAGTTCCGATAAAACGAAATCGCATCAAGGTCGATCGACGACTCCACGCGCTTAGCACCCGCCGCTCGAGCAAAAGACTCCGCCAAGGTCAGCATCGCCCGCCCATGGCCTTTTCTCTGGTAGGCCTCAACAATGGCGACCCGCCGAAACCAGGCGATCTCACCCTCAATGTCGATCCGGACCACACCGATCGGAACACCGTCTACATAGAGAAGTTTTGGGTGGTGATTAGGTTTGGCTTCATCGGGGTGCTGATCGTCATAGACACCAAACTGGCCACGTGCCTCCCACAGCTCGGCTCGCCGGATGTCGTGATAGGCCCGCCAGTCCTCATCTGTCCGCGGCGATCGAAACTCGTAGGACATCAGTGCAACGCAACGCTTTGGAACTGCAACAGGTTCCGCTGCAGTTTAAAAACGCGTCTACCGACTGGCAAACTACGTCAGACCGTCGTCGACGGGGATCGATTGCTCTCCCTTGCGCCTCACGGCGCTTCGAGATTGCGTGCGCTTGCCTCAGCGGTCAGACTTCGAATCGATGTCTGAGTTTCCGCAACCGCCCCATGAGGTGTCGACCAAGCGTCTTGTCTTGCGCTCCGCCCGCGCAGGCGACGGCGCTGCCTTGAGGGCGGCGATCGCAGTCTCCCTGACTGAATTCTACCCTTGGCTCTCGTTCTCCAGATCACTCTCGGACCTGGAGACATTGGAGCACGTCTCGCAACTGGCGCAAGATAAGTTTCTGGAGGGTAAGTTCTACGTCTGGCGGGCTTGGGAGCCCGACGGCACCCTCGTCGGCTCCGTCGATCTGCATTCGTTCAACCGGGCCGTGCCGAGCTGTGCCATTGGCTACTGGGTTCGCTCCGATCGAACGGGTCGCGGCTATGCTCAGGAGTCCGTCGCCGCGGCCATTGAGATCGCCCAATGGATACTCAGGGTGGAGCGCATCGAAGCGCGTTGTGATGTCCGCAATACCCGCGCCGGGCGGCTCGCCGAGCGGCTCGGTTTCGCGTTCGAAGGCATCGCCCGAAACGACAACCGCGACGCGGCCGGCGAGCTGTGCTCCAGCAAGGTCTATGCGCTCGTACGTGAGCGAGACTGAAGCTCGGTTGTTCCCAGCAGGCCGACTACTATCGGTCCTCTAAGATTTACCAACCCGACAAACCTTGTCCTTCATAATCCATTCACCCTGATTCGAGTCAGCGCCTGATGCGACGGTGTGAACAAACGAGTTGAGCATTCGATAGCACGTCACTTCATCCGGCATCTCGATCAAAACGTGCTGCTCCAGACCCTCCGTGTTTGTCGCCAGAATCAGTATGAGAAACCATATCTGCATCATCATTCGTTCTCCGTCGATCGATCAGATCCGCCGGACAGCGCGCAGCAACCAAAACTCACTCTCATGGGTAGCGACTACCAACTAGAGTCATCGACGATCTCAAAGCTGATGGCCTGTCCTGTGTTGCGGCCAAAGTACGGCGCGGCTGCCTTCAACAGGATCGGGAAGACTTGTCTGAGATCAGATGATGTCCCCCTACTTTGCACCTCGAGTTGCCAAACCATTTCAGGGGTGGGATCCGACTCACCCGCAGCCAACTGCGCCCGATAGCGGACGAGATCAATGGCATGAAACGACGCGTAGCGGAAATGCGTCGTGTGCGTTTGACTCCAGGATTGCGCAGGCATCTGCCAGGCGGCGTTCGGATCAGGCTGGGTCGTTGTGGTCGTCACCGCGCTCGTTCTCGGATCGCCGATACCGTACGCGAGCAGTATGCCTAGTTTGGCGGCGTCGGCTGACGGTGCTGCAACATAGCCTTGCGAAACCAAGGCATCTCTAGCGAGCGCAGCGTATTCCAGGAACTCGAAGTCCCGAACGGACACCCTTGGATTGGCTGGTACTAGGTAGAACGACGTGCCCGCCGGTGTGTTTTGGTGCGCATAGCCACTCACCGTGCCTTCGTAGACCGCACAGCCCGCCAATCCGATAGCGACTACGAGAGAAATAAGAGCGTTTCGCCTTAGGACGCCCATTCGACTCACCTGAGTTCAAATATTCCTTTAAGGACTATTCCTTAAAGGCCTGTAGCGTTCTGTGAATGGCGTCATACTCCGAAGACGAGCGCGTACTACGGCAGCTTCTGAAGCAACTCCGGCTCGACCAAGGAATGACGCAACTGGATCTCGCGATGAGAGTTGGGCACTCGCAACACGTGATTAGCAAAATCGAACGAGGTCATCGACGGCTGTATGCCACGCAACTGTTTGACTATGTCGAACTCGGCTACGGGATGAGTCCGACGCAGTTCGCCAAGCAGTACGAGCGGGCTCGAGGCGCCCGAAGACGCGTTTGAGCTGCGTGTGGAGGAAGACTCGAAACTTTACGTTTCGAAGTGCCAGTTGGCGTTTTTACGAGTCTTCACCGCTCGCTCACACGCGGTTGCTTCAGGTAGATCACCGCAGGGACGACATCGATACTCAATCTGTCCGAGGTGCTTGGCAATGTACCGACGCTTGTTGGAGTTGGTCCGGACACCTGCGCCAAGTCCGGGCGGCAGCAGGCTCGTCATGCGATAAGCAACATTTTTGCTCTTCCCGAACAAGACCGCTTGCTCACCCAAACGCAACTCGTACACACCGGGCCCGATCGGTGCGATCAAAAATTCACCCCTCCGGGGATCTGGAAACAGGCGCCAACGGCTCCAACGATAGGTCACGGTAAGGCACCTCCTGATGACGCGTCGATCTTCAAAAACTCGGCACAGTGGCTGGACCCCGGAGCGCCGACGACGGCAGGCCGAGCTGATCCGCACGTGGAAGCCCTGGCTGCAGGCCACAGGGCCCAAAACCGATGCGGGCAAGCAACGGGTCAGCCAGAACGCCCTGCGCACCGGAGAGCACTCACACGAGCTCAGAGCCGCCAATGCGCTCCTCCGAGCCGCCTGGAACAACGAAGGCTAATCGATCGGCTGCTAGCTAGGGTGGTCCGGTTTCGGGTGGATGAGCGCCAGAATCGACGAAATCACCTGCGCCTTGCTTTCCGCCAGCGCTTCAACAGCTCCGGGTTTGTCTCGAGAGGTGGATCGGGTACCTGGCTCGCTGCCCCGGCTCTCTAACCACAGTCTCACCGCCTGGAAGTTGGGGCCGGGCTTGGTGATCTTGCGCGTGCCGATGATCTGACCCTTCTGATTCTTGATGGGGAACTTCTCTTCGATGATCTCGTACTCCCCCGTCACCAGCCGGAAGAGATTCTCAAGTGCCGCCACATCCACTGGGCTCGCGCCCTCTTCCAGAACCTGGATCCACTCTGGATGGGCGTCTAGGAATTGGTTCAGGAACGTGCCTCGGCTGCCGAGCGCAGCCGCTCGCTCAGACGCGGAAAGTTTTACTGTGGCAATGGCACCAATCTGATCTGCCGGTGCCAGTTTCTGCTTACGCTTTGCGGGCAATCGTGGGGTCCCGTTTGGCCGACTCGGGACTATCGTACCCTACCTCGCCACGCCCGCCAGCAGCCGACGGCAAGCAGATTCGCTAATGTGGGTCGATTTGGGGGTTGGAAAACGGAGTTCGAAAAATTTCTTTCTAAAACAATTTGATAGAGAGGACTATGGCGGAGAGGGAGGGATTCGAACCCTCGATACGTTGCCGTATACACACTTTCCAGGCGTGCTCCTTCGACCGCTCGGACACCTCTCCGGGTGGCAACCCAGACCAGCCACACCCCGGCACACGATGAGGCTGCTACCGTTGCTCCCTTCCGGGCCTGGCGGGGTTTACAACCGACCGTTGCGAGGGGACCGGAATGGGTCGCCATCGAGGGCGCGTATGCTAACGATTTTCCCGTGGGATGGATAGCCGGCGTCGCCCGCCCCGGAAACGGCGTCCGCTGCGGAAGCGGCGTGGTTCGTGGATTTCCGCCGGATCGAGTAGGCTGGCCCCATGAGAACGGATCTGCGCCCCTACCCCGTCAAGCGTCTGCACCGGGTCATCGAGCGGGCCTGGGTCCGGCACGTCGTGGCACCCCAGCTCGACGCCCTCGGCAGCCACTACCAGGTGATGAAACCCTGGTATCTGAAGATCCACGGGGCATACATCCGCATCGGCGAGAGCCCGCACATCATCGCGGCGCGGGACCGGCAGGTGACGCTCACCACCTGGCAGTTCGAGGAGGCGCAGGGCCATATCGACATCGGCGATTACTGCCTGATCTGCCCCGGCGTGCGGCTGGACGCCGCCTGCCGCATCACCATCGGCCGCAACAGCATGCTCGCCTCCTCCGTCTACATCACCGACGCCGACTGGCACGACCTCTACGACCGCGCGCGTCCCATCGGCAATCGGGCGCCCGTGGTACTCGGCGACAACGTCTGGATCGGAGATTCCGCCATCGTCTGCAAAGGGGTGACCATCGGCGAGAACAGCGTCATCGGCGCCGGTGCCGTGGTGGCTTCTGACATACCGGCCAACGTCATCGCCGCCGGAAACCCGGCCCGTGTGATCAGGCCCCTCGACCCGGACCGCCCTCTGCGCACGCGGGAGGATCTGCTCGCCGACGGCCCGGCGCTGGAACGACAGATCGACTCGCTCGACCGCTATCTCCTCGCCGGCAACGGCTGGCTGCGCTGGCTGCGCAGCCTGGTGCTGCCCCGCCCCGGCGACTGACGCGCGTCAGCCGCCGAACAGCCGGCTACGGAACATGAAGAAGACCGCACCCAGGATGCACAGCGCCGCCCACAGGTAGTCGAGCTTCAGCGGCTCCTTCAGGTAGTAGAGGGCGAACGGCACGAACACGCTGAGCGTGATCACTTCCTGGAGAATCTTCAGCTGACCAACCGACATCACGGTGAAGCCAACCCGGTTCGCCGGCACCTGAAACAGGTACTCGAACAGCGCCACCCCCCAGCTCACCAGCGCCGCGATGACCCACGGCTTGTGGTTCAGGGTCTTCAGGTGGGCGTACCAGGCGAAGGTCATGAACACGTTGCTGATGATCAGCATCAGCACGGTGAAACCGGCGGCGGGCATGGAGTTCGCCTGCGAATGCAGAAGGTGGCGCAGCATCCGCCCCCGCCCCGCGGGCGTCAAGAGCCGGCAGACCGGAGCCGCGCTACTGCCGGGACAGGCGCATGAACGGCACCTGCTCTTCCACGTTCGAGCGAAACGGGCTGATGTCGATCCCGCCCCGGCGCAGGAAACGGCCGGTGACGGAGAGCTGCTCTGGACGGCAGCGGCGGCTGAGATCCACGAAGATCTGCTCCACCGTGGACTCGTGAAAGCCGCTGTGATTGCGGTAGGACACGAGATAGGCGAGCAGCGAGGCCCGGGTGATGGGTCTTCCCTGGTAGCGGATGATCACCGTCGCGTAGTCCGGCTGCCCGGTCACCGGGCAGAGGCTCCGGAACAGGTTGCTGTGCAGCGTTTCCCTGACCACCCGCTCCTCTCCCTGGTCCAGGGCCAGCAGCTCCGGCTTACGCTCGTAGCAGCCGAGCTTGACGTCCAGACCGTCGAGGCAGATACCCGGCGGCTGCGGCACCGGCGCCGGCACCTGGGCGAGGTCCATGAGCTCGATCATCACCGGCGCCCGGAAGGCGAGGCCGAGGTCCGAGTCGAGGGTGCCCAGCACCTCGGCGCGGTTGGCAAAGCGGGTCTGTGCCAGGGAGCCCAGGTAGAGCTTCATCGACTTGCTCTCGACGATGCAGGGCGAGCTGGCCGGCACCCGGATGCGCAGCACGCCCGCTTCCGGCTTGCCGCGCCCGCCAAGCCAGGTGAGCTCGTAGCACATCCAGACGTCCTCACCCGAGAACGGCAGGTCGTCGCCCTCGATCGCCAGCGCCGTACGGCTTTCCGCCCGCTCCATGGAGTAGAGCAGCGAGGGGGTGTAGGTATCGACGTATTCAGACCGCTGACCGAGCGGGCTGTCCGGTTTCATACTCATTTCTCGTCCGACGAAGCCCGGATGCGGCAACGGCTGCCTGCACCCTTTGCCCCATCAATACACCCAAGCGCCACAGGCAAGTCAACCGCACGCGGACGGACGGGGCGCTGCCCGGGTCGAGTGGTACCGTGCACCGGCGGGCGAATCGTGGTTTCCTTGCGTCCACGTGCGCCTCCACGGAAGAACGACAAGAATGATTGAATATTTTCAACTGGTTGCAACGACTTTCTCGAGGTGGGCTTGGGGTCCGTGGCTGCTGGTGGTACTGCTCGGCGGCGGCTTCTTCTTTCTGGTCTACACCCGCTTCGCCCCGTTCCGGCACCTGCCGCACGCCTGGGCCCTGCTCAGAGGCCGCTACGACGATCCCGACGATCCCGGCCAGATCAGCCACTTCCAGGCGCTGTCCTCGGCGCTGGCCGGCACCATCGGCATGGGCAACATCGCGGGGGTGGCGCTCGCCATCACCGTGGGCGGTCCGGGGACCATCTTCTGGATGTGGATGACGGCCATTCTCGGCATCGCCACCAAGTTCTTCACCTGCTCGCTGGCCGTCATGTACCGCGGCCGCGACAGTGCCGGGGTGCTCCAGGGGGGGCCCATGTACGTGATCCGCGAAGCGCTGCACCCGCGCTTTCGCTTCCTCGCCTACTGGTTCGCCTTCTTCGGCCTCATCGGCGCCCTGCCCGCCCTGCAGGCCAACCAGCTGGTGCAGATCCTGCGCGACGTGGTGTTCATCGACCAGGGCTTTCTGGCCGCGGATGCAGACCCGTTCGGCTTCAATCTGGTCACGGGGCTTGCACTGACCGTGCTGTCCGCCACGGTGGTCTTCGGCGGTCTGCCGCGCATCGCCGCGGTGGCGAGCCGCATGGTGCCGTCCATGTCCGCCCTCTATCTCGGCACCACGGCGCTGGTGCTGGTGCTGAACGCCGACGCCCTGCCCGGAGTGCTCACCCTCATCGTCACGGACGCCTTCACCGGCGAGGCGGTAGGTGGGGGCGCGTTGCTGACCGTCATCCTCTACGGGGTGCAGCGGGGCGCGTACTCCAACGAGGCAGGCATCGGCACGGAAGCCCTGGCGCACGGCGCGGCTAAAACCCGCGAGCCCATCCGCGAGGGCCTGGTGGCCATGCTGGGACCGGTGGTGGATACCCTGCTCATCTGCACGGCCACCGCCTCGGTGATCCTGATCTCCGGCGTCTGGCAGGACGGCAGCACCGCCTCTGGCGTCACCCTCACCGCCGTCGCCTTCGAGCAGCTCCTTGGCCCGGCGGGAGTGATGGTGGTGTTCATCTGCGCCGTCTGCTTTGCCATCACCACCATCTTCACCTACTCGTTCTACGGCTCCCAGTGCGCGAGCTTCCTGTTCGGGGTCGGCGCGCAGGTGTACTACCGGTTCGTCTACGTCGGCTTCATCGTCGTGGCGAGCGTGGTGTCGCTGAAGGCGGCCATCAGCATCATCGACGGCGCCTTCGCCATGATGGCGATCCCCACCATGTTCTCCGCCCTCCTGCTCGCGCCGCGGGTGAAGGCGGCCGCGAAGGTCTACTTCGCGGCTCTCGACAGCCCACCCCGGTAGCGACCGGCCCGCTTGAAGCGTGCCACCTCGATGTCCGCCAGCCGGGTGGGTTCCGGCAGCCGGTAACCCGCGCCGCAGGCGAGCACCAGCCGTTCTGCCCCATCGAAGTCCGCCAGGTGCCCGGGGCTCACGTACAGGGGTCTGACCCCCGTCCGGGTGCGCAGCACGCTGCCGAGCCGCTCGCCGGTCTTTTCCGCCACGAGCGGGACCGACGCACCCCGATGCTCCGGCACCGGCTCGTGACGTCCGGTCAGCCGCGACTTGGCGCAACCCACCGCCGGCCGCCCGACGATGACGCCGAGATGGGAGGCGATGCCGAAGCGCCGCGGATGCGCGATGCCCTGGCCGTCACAGAGGATGACGTCCACGGGACCCGCGATCCGGCGGACCACGGCAAGGAGCGCCGGCAGCTCCCGGAAGGAGAGCAGTCCCGGCACGTAGGGAAAGGTGAGCGGCACCGCCGCGCCCCGGGTTTCCAGCACCCTGCCCGCGGCCAGATCCCAGAGCACCCCCACGGCCAGGACCCGATCGGCCTCGAAGGCGCAGTCCAGCCCCAGGACGTAACGGACCTCCGGCAGCGGCGACAGCACGACCCGGCCGGCAAGCCGGCGCTGTAAGGCCACGGCCTGAGCGGGCGAGAGATCGAAGCGATGTGGGAGGCGGGGAACGCGCATAACGAGGCATCGACGATCTGTGGAACCGCCCACATTACAGGCCTCGACAGGCCTCGTGACAATGCGCCAGCGGTTCCCTAGAGTGCTGGCAACCAGCTCACCACGATCTCATGAGCCAATCGGACAGCACATCCCCCCTGTTCGTCGCCAGCTACGTGCCGCCGGCCGGGGTATACGACGAGTTTCTTGACCGAAGCGGCGTGCGCGCGCACTGGCGGTTCATGAGCGAGGTGCTCAATGACCCCCAGGGTCAGTGGGCTCAGGCACAGGACGAGAGCATCCAGCGGCTGCTGAGCGAGAGCTCGGTCATCTACTTTGCCGACGGCGCGCGACGGCCCTGGGAGCTCGACGGCCTGCCCTACATCCTCGAGCCAGAGGAGTGGCAGCTCCTGGAGTCGGGCCTCCTGCAGCGCGCCCGGCTGCTGAACACCATCGTCGCCGACCTCTACGGGCCGGCCTCCCTGCTCGAGGGCACCCTGCCTCAGGCGCTGGCATTCGCCAACCCGAATTACCTGCTTGCGAGCCGCGGTTACCAGCCGCCGGACGGCATGTTTCTCACCCTGCTCTCCTTCGATCTGGGCCGTTCCCCGGACGGCCAGTGGCGGGTGCTCAGCAACCGCACGGAAGCGCCGTCCGGCCTTGGCTACGCGCTCGAGAACCGGATGATCATGTCCCGGTCCGTGCCCGACCTTTTCGAGCGGGGCAGCATCGCCCGCCTGGCGCACTTCTTCCGCAGCTACAGCGCCGCCGTGCAGGGCCTGGGCAGCCAGGCAGGCAGCAGCGACGGGCTGTCCGTCATCCTCTCCGGCGGGGTGGACGAGTCCACCTACTTCGAGCAGGCCTTCCTCGGCCGCTACCTGGGCTTCCCCATCGTCGAAGGCGCAGACCTCACGGTGCGCCAGGGTCATGTCTATCTGAAGACGCTGGAGGGCCTGAAGCCGGTCAACCTGATCATGCGCCACGTGGAGTCCGACCTGACCGATCCCATGGAGCTGGACGCTCAGTCCATGCTCGGTGCCCCGGGACTGCTCAGGGTGGCGAGCCGCGGTCAGGTGATGGTGGCCAACGCCATCGGCAGCGGCGTGGTGGAGAACGATGCCATCATGAGCTTCCTGCCGGGGCTGTGCGAGCTGCTGCTCGGCGAGACGCTCGAGCTGCCGAGCCTGGCCAGCTGGTGGTGCGGACAGCCCGACGCGCTCAGCTACGTCACGGAGCACCTGGACAGCCTGGTCATCCGAAATGCCTTCGAGCGCAAACCGCTGCTTGCGACCAGCGTCGAGAGCTATCTGTCCCCCGACGTGAACGGCGAGGATCCCCGCGCCCTGAAGGAGTCCATCCGCCGCTCGCCCTACGCGTACGTCGGCCGGGAGCCCATCCGCCTCTCCACCGTGCCGTGCTGGAACGCGGCCGGCTACTGGGAACCGGCACCGATGACGCTGCGCCTGTTCGTGGCCGCCACCACGGAGGGCTACCAGGTACTGCCCGGTGGTCTGGTGCGGGTCGCCACGTCGGACGGCAACGTCAGCAAGGACGCCTGGCTGCCGCGCCACCGCGGCGACCAGATTACCCGGCTGCCGGCCACTACCCTGCCTACCCGGCGCAGCGATCGCGACCTGCCAAGCCGCACGGCGGACGACCTGTTCTGGCTCGGCCGCTATCTGGAGCGGACCGAAGGGGCCATTCGCCTCTATCGATCCCTGTTCCGCTACATCAACGGCGAGGGGGATTTCTCGGATCAGCCGGTGGCGCTCGACATTCTGACGCGGCTCCTCGCCTCGCTGGACTATCTGTCGCCCCATCGCGCCCGCCGGGCCGCCAGCGCCGGCCGGCTGGCGGTGGAGCAGGAAATGTGGACGATCCTCTTCGACCCGGAGAGCGAGGACGGGCTCGCCAAGGTGCTGGCCCACGTCAACCGCACCGCCGAGCACGTGCGCGAACGGCTCTCCCGCGATGCCTGGCGGCTGTTCGAGAGTCTGCGCCAGGCGCCGCAGCTGCGCTGGCGGGTGCACACGGCGGCGGATGCCGTCCGCCTGCTCGACGAGCTCGTCGAGAAGCTCTCGGCGCTGAACGGCCAGATCCACGAGAACATGACGCGCGGCTACGGCTGGCGGATGCTGGACGCGGGCCGGCGGCTGGAGCGGGCCCTGTACCTGATCCGCGTGGTCCGCGAGCTCTGCACCCGCGAGCCGCAGGCACCCGGGGCGCTGGCTTTGCTGCTTGACGCCTCCGACAGCGCGCTGACTCACCGCACCCGATACCAGACCAATCCCACCCTGGTGACGGCGCTCGACCTGCTGCTCACGGACAGCTCCAATCCGCGTGGCCTGATCCATCAGGTGGAGTCGTTGCAGGACCATCTGACCACCATGCCGAAGACCAGCGCCGAGCAGGAGCTGTCGGATGCGGAGCGACTGCTGCTCGCCGCGCACACGGACCTGGCGCTGGCCGACATGGAGAAGCTCACCGCAGTGGTCAGCAAATCGGGGATCCGCAATCACCTCAACCGCCTGCTCAAGCGCACGGAAGACAACCTCTTCGCGCTGCAGTCCGTCATGACCAAGACCTACTTCGACCCGAGCGTCGCGCACCGGCACTGAGCCATGGACTACACGATCCGGCACTCCACCCACTATCAGTACGAGCATCCGGTGGGGAGCTCCTATCAGTCGCTGCACCTGACGCCCCGCCAGTCCGCCCGGCAGACGGTGAGCCACGCGAACATCCAGGTATCGCCAACGCCGCTCAACCTGGAAACCCGTCCGGACTTCTTCGGCAATCAGGTTACGGACGTCTTCCTCCGCGACCCCCACGACGAGCTGGTCATCCTCGCCGAGTCGCGGGTGAGCGTGTGGGCAGTGGAGAACGTGCTCCTGGACCTGAGCCCGAGCTGGGAGCAGACGGCGGTGCTGGCCAGGCAGTGCCGCTCGGAGGATGCCCGGGAGGCCGGCCGCTTCTGCTTCCCCTCACCGCACATCACCATCGACGGCGCTTACGACTATGCGGCCGGCCTGATGGCGCCAGGCAAGCCGCTCCTGCGCCTGGCGATGGAGCTGACGGAGAAGATCTACGCGGACTTCGAGTACCGGGGCGGGGTCACCGAGGTCTACACACCGATTCCGGACGTGCTGGAATCCCGGGCGGGTGTCTGTCAGGACTTCGCGCACCTCGGCATCGCCTGCCTGCGGGCATACGGTCTGCCCGCGCGCTACGTCAGCGGCTACCTGCTGACCAGGCCGCCGGAAGGCCAGCCACGGCTGACGGGTGCGGATGCTTCCCACGCCTGGTTCTCGGTGTGGTGCCCGGAGTTCGGCTGGGTCGATTTCGATCCCACCAACAACCTGCAGACGCAGACCGAGCACATCACGCTGGGCTGGGGGCGCGACTACAGCGATGTGAGCCCGACCCGTGGTTACATCCACGGCGGCGGTAACCAGACACTGAACGTGGCCGTGGACGTGATCCCGGTCTGAGACCTAGGGAGGAGGAACAGGGGATGGAGAAGACGGCGCTCAGCGACGCGCAGAAGGCGGCGAAACCCGCCTCGCCACATACCATCACGTTCAATCGCCGTTACCGTGACGAGCTGCCGTTCGAGGACGTCGCCAGCTTCGAGAATGCCCGGCGCGGCTTCATCGCGACCCTGGATCCGCTCGTCATCCCGCGGGACGGTGCCCGGCGGCCGGCCTACGACCTCTCGGGCGTGGGCTTTCTCGACGGCGACTGCCCGGACACCGTGAACCCGAGCCTCTGGCGGCAGGCGCAGCTCAACGCGCTGCACCACGGGCTGTACGAGGTCACCGACGGCATCTATCAGGTGCGCTCCTTCGATATCGCCAACATGACCCTGATCCGCGGCGAGGTGGGCTGGATCGTCGTCGACCCGCTGACCTGCAACGAGTCGGCGGCCGCGGCGCTGGCGCTGGCAAACACCCACCTCGGCGAGCGGCCGGTGGTGGCCGTGATCCACACCCACTCCCATGTGGATCACTTCGCGGGCGTGCTCGGCGTGGTTCGCGCCGAGGACGTGGCCTCGGGCAGGGTCACGGTGGTGGCGCCCGAGCACTTCGTGGACGAGGCCCTGTCCGAGAACGTGCTGGCCGGCAACGCGATGGGCCGCCGCGCCACCTACATGTACGGCAACCTGCTTACGCCCTCGCCCACCGGCTTCGTCTCCACCGGTCTCGGCGCCTCGCTGTCCATGGGCACCACGTCGTTCGTGGTGCCGAACGACATCGTCCGGGAGACCGGCGAGCGCCGGGTGCTGGACGGGGTGGAGATCGAATTCCAGATGACGCCGGGCACGGAAGCGCCGGCCGAGTTCGTCTTCTACCTGCCCGGCTTCAAGGCCCTGTGCATGTCCGAGATCACCTCCCACCACCTGCACAACGTCTACACCCTGCGCGGTGCCCAGGTGCGCGACGCGCTCGCCTGGAGCGAGCAGATCAACGAGTCCATCGACCGCTACGGCAGCGACCTCGAGATCCAGTTCGCGAGCCACCACTGGCCGATCTGGGGGCGGCAGAACGTGCTCGAGTATCTGCGCGCCCAGCGGGACCTGTACCGCTACCTGCACGACCAGGTGCTCCGGCTCGCCAACCAGGGCTACAACCCGGAGGAGATCGCCGAGGCGATCCGGCTGCCGGACCACCTCGCGCACAACTTCTCCAACCGCGGCTACTACGGCACCGTGCATCACAATGCCAAGGCCGTGTACGTGAAGTACCTCGGTTTCTTCGACGGCAATCCGGCCAACATCCAGCCTCACCCACCGGCCGCCGCCGGCGCGCGCTACGTCGAGTTCATGGGTGGCGCGGACGCGGTGGTGACAAAGGCGCGCCGCTCTTTCGAGTCGGGCGACTACCGCTGGGTGGCCGAGGTGCTGAACCACGTGGTGATGAGCGATCCCGACCACGCGGACGCCCGCGCGTTGCTCGCGGACGCGCTGGAGCAGCTCGGCTATCAGTCGGAGTCCGCGGTCTGGCGCAACTTCTACCTCTGCGGCGCGCTCGAGCTGCGTAACCCCGTGGAGACCCAGTCCACGTTCGCGCCGAGCGCCGGCATGGCCAGACAGATCCCGCTGGCTCACCTGTTCCGGACGCTGGCCGTTCGCCTCAACGGTCCGCGGGCATCGACGCAGACCATCAGCATCCACCTCCGGTTCACCGACACGGGAGCGCAATGGCGGCTTCAGATGGACCGCGGCGTGCTGCATGCCTTTCCCGTCGAGGCGGGCGGGTCTGCTGACAATCCGGCCGACGCCACGCTGATGCTCTCCGAGCCGGATTTCAAGGCGCTGATGGTCGGGCTGGAAACCGGACCCGCACTCATGGAGGCCGGGAAGCTCGGCATCGACGGGGACGCCCAGGCGCTGGCGCGCCTGGTGGCGCTGTTCGACCCGTTTCCGCGCCGCTACCCCATCGTCACGCCACGACCACCCGTCGCGGGCTGAGGCAGCGTTGCTCAGAGCAGGCTGAGCAGCTCCCCGGAGAACAGAACGGCGAGCCCGGCAAGGCCGAGGAGCATCCGCGCGATCGTTCCCTCCAGCCGTCCCCAGCCCTGCAGATACCCCTGCAGCCCGGCGATCAGCAGCCAGATGCCGAGCACGGATCGAGCCACGGCGAACGCGACCGCCGCCGGGCTGCCGTCGAGCAGCAGGCGGGCATCCAGCACGAACACGAACGGAATGAAGTAGATTACGCTGCCGAGGCGCATGGCCGCGAAGCCGGTGCGGATGGGATTCGCGCCGGCAATGCTGGCCGCCGCGAAGGCGCCGAGCGCCACCGGCGGTGTGATGAAGGACAGCATGGCCCAGTAGAGGATGAACAGGTGCACGCCGATGGGATCGAGGCCGCCGCCGACCAGGGCGGGCGCCAGCACCACGGCGAGAAAGATGTAGGCCGCCGTCACCGTCATGCCGATGCCGAGCACGAAGCTGGTGGCGGCCCCCATCAGCAGGAGCAGCACGGTGCTGTCGCCGGCAATGAACAGCAGGTCGTTGACCAGGGTGCCCGCCAGCCCGGTCACCGACAGCGCGCCGACGATGAGGCCCACCCCCGCAAGGATGGTGCCGAGCTCCACCAGCAGCCGCCCGGTCGACACCAGGAACTCGCCTGCCCGGCGCCAGGACCAGCGGTGTGCGGGTGTGAGCTGGTTGAGTACCAGCAGCGCCAGCGTCGCCAGGTACGGCGCCACGGCCTCGCGCTGCATCACCAGCAGCAGAAAGATCAGCAGCGCGAAGGCGCCCAGATAGTGCCAGCCTTCGGCGAGCACGCTGCGCACGGCGGGCAGCTCGGCGGCGTCCACACCGCGCAGGCCATCACGTCCGGCCGTGGCGTCGATCTGCAGGAACAGGCCGCCGAAGTAGAGCAGCGCCGGCACCGCGGCCGCCAGCGCCACCTGGTAGTAAGGCACTTCCAGGAACGTCGCCATCACGAACGCCGTGGAGCCCATGATGGGCGGCAGCAGCACGCCCCCGGTGGAGGCACAGGCCTCCACGCCGGCCGCCACCGTCGCGGGAATGCCCACCCGCTTCATGGCCGGAATGGTGAGCTGACCAGTGGTGAGGACGTTGGTCACCACGCTGCCGCTCATGGACCCCATCAGGCCGCTGGCGAAGATGGCCACCTTGGCGGGCCCGCCCCGCACGTGGCCGAGCAGCGCGAAGGCCAGATTCAGGAAGAACACACCGCCGCCGGTGAACTGCAGGGCGATGCCGAACAGCAGGAAGCCGATCACGAGGTTGGCAAACGCCCTGAACGGCAGGCCGAAGATGCTCTCGATGGAGAGCGCGTGGTAGGCGGCCGCCTCGGACAGCGTCGACGGCAGGCCCGACAGCGGCCCGGGCAAATACTCCGTGACGAGCGGCAGCACGGAGAACAGCGCCGCGATGACGAACAGCGACCAGCCCGCCGTTCGCCGCACGGCCTCCAGCAGCAGGCCCCAGAGCAGCACGCAGACGGCGGTCACCGCTTCCGGTGCGCCGAACTCCCAGCCCTCGTCGAGGATCTGCTCGGCGTGCATGAACAGGTAACCACACGCCCCGACGGCCGCCAGCGCCAGAGCCTCGTCGAGAAACCGCAGCCGCCGGTAGTTGACGAAGGCGAGCGGCAGCAGCACCCCGAGCAGGGCGAAGAAGTAGTGAGTCTCGATCCGTATCCAGGGCTCGAGCAGCTGCACACCGCCGAGCAGGCGCAGCTGATCCACCGCCAGGAACAGCGCGACCACCGCGGCGATGGCGGTGATCGTGTCCGTGACCTTGTGAGCGGCCCTTGCCGGCGCTTCGACCATGTCCGCTCAGTGCCAGATGGGATCGAAGCCTTCCGCCTGCAGGGCTTCCCGGCGGCGGGTCATCCAGGCCTCGACGAACGCCTCGCCTTCCAGATCCGAGCCCTGCATCTCCTGCCAGGCGTGGCCGAGCAACGCCTGACGTGCGAGCAGGCGGTCGTTGTGAGCCTGATCCGCCTCCGACCAGACACCGAGCGTCCTGAAGGCTGCCACCGCCCCCTCGTGATACGGCACCACCCACTGAAAGATCTGCCGCTCCAGCGCCCAGCCGATGGCGCCCGGGTCCGCGTCCTTGTAGTCGTCGTAGTGGGTGTGCAGCGCCATCACCAGCGCCGCCACCACGGCGCTGTCACTCGAGTCCAGACCGGTGAGCAGCGGATAGGGATAGTTGGCGCCCTCGTGGGGAGCGGCGGCCGTGATGCCGGCGCCGCGGGTCGCCGTGTGCGGGAAGAAGTACGGCGCGACGCGGCGGATGCCCGCCCAGCAGGCCTCGTCCGCGTGCGGCGCCGGCGGCCAGTAGATCCCGCGGGGGGAGGCCTCCAGGCGCCGTGTGGGCCCCGACACCGTGGTGGCGAACGCCGCGTCCACCTGGTCGTTGATCACGCCGTCCCACATGGCCTGATAACCGGGAAACTCCACCCGCTCCACATCTGCCCAGGTGAGCCCGCCGCAGGCCAGCATGGCTTCCGTGCCGACGTTCAGCGACGGCGCGCCCCGCACGTACGGCACCCGTCGGCCCTTCAGGTCCGCGTAGCCCTTCACCCCCAGATCCGCGGCGACGGCCACCGCCTGATTGCTGTCGCCGTTCGAGGTCATGACCAGGCGCAGCGGCAGAGGTCCCCAGTTTTCCGCGGCAAACTGGAAGACGCCTTCGGAGGCGAAGATGGTCGCCACCCCGTTCGCGGAGAACTGCACCCGGCCGTTGACGAGCGGCAGCAGCCGGGAGACGTCGTTCTTGCCCGGCAGCACCCGCAGGTTCACGCCGTAGCGGTCCTTGAGCATCTTGCCGATGGCCACCGCCTGGCTGTTACCCGTGGTGCCCAGGTTGTAGGCGGACCACGCCATGTTGCGCGGCAGCACGTCCGAGCCGTCGGCCGCGCGGGCCGACACGGCCAGCAGCAGCAGCGCGACCAGCGCCGCGCGCAGACGCTGAGGTGAATGTTGCAAGGCGCCTCGTCCCTCCTCCATGACGGGGCGAATTCTAGCCTACCGCGCCCGGCAGGCGTGCTCCCGCCCGGCGTCGCACTCAGAGGCTGGCGTGGCGCTGGAGGTAGCGCTCGAGGCCGATCTTGCCGATCAGGGCGAGCTGGGTCTCGAGCCAGTCGATGTGCTCTTCCTCGGATTTCAGGATTCGCGTGAAGAGGTCACGGCTGCCGAAGTCGCTCACCTTCTCGCAGAACTCGATGGATTCCCGGAGGTCGGGGACCGCTTCCATCTCGAGCTTCAGGTCGCACTCCAGCACCTCCTGCACGTTCTGGCCGATGTAGAGCTTGCCGATGTCCTGCAGGTTCGGCAGGCCGTCCAGAAACAGGATGCGTTCGATGAGATCGTCCGCATGCTTCATCTCGTCGATGGACTCGTGATGCTCGTGTTCCGCCACCTCGTTCAGCCCCCAGTCCTTCAGCATCTTGGCGTGCAGGAAGTACTGGTTGATGGCCGTGAGCTCGTTTCTCAGCGCCCGGTTCAGATGGGCAATGACCTCGCGATCGTTCGGTTGCATGGGTGTTGGCGTCCTCGCCGTGGTGGCTGAAGTCCGGACCATGCCGAAAAACCCGCGCCAAGGCAAGTCGCCGTACAGCTAACTCTTTGAAATAAAAATAAAAACTACTTTCAAGCAGGAATCGGACACGACTGCAGACGAGATTCCAAACTATTTGCAATCGAGAACGATTTGCATTTAAATAACCACGTCACAACCGATCAGCAGGCATGCCAACGTCATGTACGTGTGTCTCTGTAAAGCCGTCACCGATCACGACATCCGCGAAGCGGTGGAAGAAGGCGCCGTTCACGTCGGCCATCTGGCCGAGCGGTCCGGTCTCGGCACCGGCTGCGGCTGCTGCCGCGAAACCGCGCAGCAGGTGATCGATCAGCACCTCGCCGAGAGTCTCGGCGTCGCCGCCGCCTGACACGGCCACCTCGGGCTTGCGCCCGCCCTGACCTCGCCCTACCGTAGGCCGGACCTTCACCGCCCGAGGCAGTCTTTCTTGAGCGAACCGGCCCCCGGATTCCGCCGCTACCCCGACCACCGGGTGGACATCGTCCCCACCGAGGATCACGTCCGGGTGTTTGTCGGCATGCCTGCGGGGAAGCTGCTGCTGGCCGACAGCCGCCGGCCGCTGCGCGTCGAGGAGTCCAGGCACGACACCGTCTGGTACCTGCCGCTCGCCGACGTGGCCCGCGAGCACCTCAGCGCAACGGACCACACCACCTACTGCCCGTTCAAGGGTCACGCCCGGTACTGGACCATCACCGCCGGGGAGTCGCCGCTGGAGAATGCCGTGTGGGCCTATCCCGAGCCGTACCAGGAATGCCTGCCGCTTGCCGACCATGTGGCTTTTTACACCGACCGGGTGGCGCTGGAGGTGAATGGCGACCCGCAACCCGGCGACGGCGACGGCGACGGCGACGGCTGAATCCGTGACCGATCCGATCGACTACATCGAGCGAACCCGCAGCCAGTACGAGGCGCTCGGCTACCCGGCCTACCGCTGGGTGGTGAACGAAGACGTCCCCCCCTTCACGCCCCTGGCCCGCCCGCTGTCCGACTGCACCGTGGCGCTGATCGCTTCCGGCGGTATCTATCGCCTGGGTCAGAAGGCCTTTCACTTCAAGGACGACGTGAGTTTCCGGGCCATCGACGTGAACGTGGCGCCTGCCGAGCTCAGGATCTCCCACTTCGCCTACGACACCCGCGATGCCCGTCGCGATGTGAACGTGGTCTTTCCTTACCAGACGCTCAAGGACCTGGCGCGGCTCGGCCGTATCGGCGCCCTGTCACAACGGGCCTACACCTTCATGGGCGGCATCTATTCCGCCCGCCGGGTGCGGGAAGTCCTGGCGCCGGCACTTGCCGAAGCGCTGATCCGCGACGAGGTGGACGTCTCGATCATGGTGCCTGCGTGACCCGTCTGCCATCAGTCCGTCGGACTGATCGCCAGGGAAATCGAGGGGCGCGGCATCCCCACCATCTGCCTGTCGTCCGCCTACTCCATCACCCGGGCGGTCAACCCGCCGCGGGCCGTTTTCATCGACTTCCCGCTGGGTCACACCGCCGGCAAGGCGGGTGACAAGGCCGGTCAGCGGCGGATCATGATCGACACGCTGAGCGCGCTGGATTCCATCCAGGCGCCGGGCACCATCCGCACCCTGCCCTATCGGTGGGCGGACACGGACGACTGGAAGGATTCGGTGATGCGTCCGGACGCGAAGGGCCGCCACAACGACGATCGCACCGCCCGCGACGACACGCCCCAGTACGAGCGGGAAGCGGACAAGCCGGCGGCCGAGGCGGCCGGTTGCCCGGACTGCTACTTCCCCTGATGCCCACCCGCACGGGTGCCCCTGCTTGAGCGGGTACCCCTGCTTGAGCGGGTGCCCCTGCTTGAGCGGGTGCCCCTGCTTGAGCGGGTGCCCCTGCTTGAGCGGGTGCCCCTGCTTGAGCGGGTGCCCCTGCTTGAGCAGGGGGGTGCGATTCCGCACAATCGCGCACTCCCCGAACAAAGCACCGAGGTAACCATGCCCGCCCTCCTGCCCGACGTCGATCCGGACGGCCTGCTCGAGTACTCCGTGGTCTACACCGACCGCGCGCTCAACCACATGTCCCGCTCCTTCCAGCAGACCATGACGGAGCTGTCGCGGACGCTGAAGAACGTCTATCACGCCCACGCCGTGGCCGTGGTTCCGGGCAGTGGTACCTTCGGCATGGAAGCGGTGGCCCGGCAGCTCGCCACCGGGAAGAAGTGCCTCGTGGTCCGCAACGGCTGGTTCAGCTACCGCTGGAGCCAGATCTTCGAGATGGGCGGCATTCCCGCGGAAACCCTCGTCCTCAAGGCGCGCCGCACGGGCAACGAGCCCCGCTCGCCCTGGGCCCCCGTGCCCATCGAGGAGCTCACGGCCACCGTTGGGCGCGAGCAGCCGCACCTGGTCTTCGCGCCGCACGTGGAGACCTCTTCCGGCATGATGCTGCCCGACGATTACATCTGCACGGCAGCGGCGGCCGTGCATGAGCACGGCGGCCTGTTCGTGCTCGACTGTATCGCGTCGGGCACAGTGTGGATCGACATGGAGGCTCTCGGGGTGGACGTGCTGATCAGCGCGCCCCAGAAGGGCTGGAGCGGCTCACCCTGCTGCGGGCTCGTGATGCTCTCCGAGCGGGCCACCAAGGCGACACAGGAGAGCACCAGCACCAGCTTCGCCATGGACCTCCGGAAGTGGCTGGACATCATGGCGGCCTACGAGGCCGGCGGCCACGCCTACCACGCCACCATGCCCACCGACGGCCTGCGCGTGCTCAGCGACGTAATGGCGGAGACCGAAGCCATGGGGTTCGACGCGGTGAAGACCGCACAGCTCGAGCTCGGACGCCGGGTGCGGGCCCTACTCGCCGAACGGGGCATCGCCAGCGTCGCTGCGCCCGGGTTCGAGGCGCCGGGGGTGGTGGTGGCCTACACCGACGACGACGACGTGAAGTCCGGCCGGTCGTTCTCGGAAGCGGGGGTGCAGATCGCGGCCGGCGTACCCCTGCAGTGCGACGAGCCTGCGGACTTCAAGACCTTCCGCATCGGGCTGTTCGGCCTGGACAAGCTCGCCGACGTGGATCAGGCGGTGGACCGCTTCCAGCAGACGCTGGACCGGGTGGGTCTCTAGTGTACGGCGCCACCCTGTCTCACCGCTCCACCCGTTCGCGGAAACGGCCATGAGTTGGTCGTTTCCGCCTGCCGCCCCTCCGACGACACTCAGAAAAGCCCTATAACCTGTTGATTTCATATCAATTCAGATTGCGGCCCGTTCCTTGCAGCGCAGCAGAGAACGCAGACAAGGAGGACCCATGACGACGAGCAACACGCACAGCCTGGCCGTGGGCTACCTGCTCTGGATCTTCGGCTTTCTGGGCGCCCACCGCTTCTACTACGGCAAGCCGGTGAGCGGCACCCTCTACTTCTTCACCTTCGGGCTGTTTCTCATCGGCTGGCTGGTGGACCTGGTGCTGATGCCGAAGCTCGAGCAGGAAGCGGACGAGGTGTTCGTGCCCGGGCCGCTGAACTACACCGTGGCCTGGGTGCTGCTCACCTTCCTCGGTTTCTTCGGCATCCACCGCTTCTACCTGGGCAAATGGGGCACGGGCATCCTCTACCTGCTCACCTGCGGCTTCTTCCTGGTGGGCGTGATCTACGACTACTGGACGCTCAACGACCAGATCGCCCGCGAGAACAGCCGCACCTACGCCTGGGCCTAGGCCTACGCCTTCGCGTAGGCCCTAACCGCCGAAGTCGTCGAGCAGGATGTTCTCCGGCTCCACGCCGAGATCTTCGAGCATCTTCAGCACCGCCGCGACCATGGGCGGCGGTCCGCAGAGGTAATACTCGCAGTCTTCCGGCGCCGGATGGTTCTTCAGGTAGTTGTCGAAGACCACCTGGTGGATGAAGCCGATGTGGCCCTTGAAGTTGTCCTCCGGCAGCGGATCGGAGAGCGCCACATGCCACTCGAAATTCGAGTGGTTGGCGGCCAGCTCGTCGAACTCTTCCGTGTAGAACATCTCACGCAGGCTGCGGGCACCATACCAGTAGCTCATCTTGGTGGTACGCCCTCTGCGCTTGAGCTCGTCGAAGATCTGCGAGCGCAGCGGCGCCATGCCCGCACCGCCGCCGATCCAGATCTTCTCCGCGTCCGTGTCCTTCACGAAGAAGTCGCCGTACGGCCCGAACACCGTCAGCTTGTCGCCGGGTTTCAGCTTGAACACATACGAGGACATCTTCCCCGCAGGCACGTCCATTCCCGGCGGCGGCGAGGCGATGCGGATGTTGAACTTGAGGATGCCGCGCTCTTCCGGGTAGTTGGCCATGGAGTAGGCCCGGATGGTGGGCTCGTCGACCTTCGAGAAGTTGTCCCACACCTTGAAGCGGTCCCAGTCCCCGTGATACTCCGGCTCCACGTCGATTTCCCGATACTGCATCTCGTAGGGCGGGATCTCGAGCTGCACGTAGCCGCCGGCGCGGAAGTCCACGTTCGCCCCTTCCGGCAGCTTGAGATTGAGCTCCTTGATGAACGTCGCCACGTTGGGGTTGGAGGTCACCTCGCACTCCCAGCGCTGCACACCGATGGCATCTTCCGGGATCTGGATCTTCATGTCCTGCTTCACGGCCACCTGGCAGGACAGCCGCCAGTGATCGCGGATCTCACCCCGGGTGAAATGCCCTTCCTCGGTGGAGAGGATCGAGCCGCCGCCGTCCAGCACCCGGCACCGGCACTGAGCGCAGGTGCCGCCGCCGCCGCAGGCGCTGGCGAGGAAGATGCCCTTGGAGGCGAGCGTTCCGAGGAGCTTGCCGCCCGCCGGCACGATCACGGATTTATCCGGATCGTCGTTGATGCTGATCGTCACGTCGCCGGTGCTCACCAGCCTCGAGCGCGCGAAGAGAATGACCATGACCAGGAACAGCACCGTGCCGGTGAACATGGCCACGCCCAGAATGATCGTCATATCCACGGCCTACCTCCTGCTGTCTCAGATATCGATGCCGCCGAAGGACATGAAGCACAGGCTGATCAGTCCCACCGAGATGAAGGTGATGCCCAGGCCCCGGAGCCCCTGCGGCACATCGCTGTACTTCAGCTTCTCGCGCACGCCGGCCAGCGCCGTGATGGCCAGTGCCCAGCCGACCCCGCAGCCGAGCCCGAACACGGTGGACTCGGCGAAGGTGTAATCCCGCTCCACCATCCACAGGCTCGCCCCGAGGATGGCGCAGTTCACCGTGATCAGCGGCAGGAACACGCCCAGCGCGTTGTAGAGCACGGGCACGAAGCGATCCAGGAACATCTCCAGAATCTGCACCATGGCAGCGATCACGCCGATGTAGGAGAGGAAGCCGAGGAAGCTCAGGTCCACGTCCGGCAGGCCCGCCCAGGCCAGCGCGCCGTCCTTGAGCAGATAGGTGTAGATCAGGTTGTTCACGGGCACCGTGATGGCGAGCACAACCACCACGGCCACGCCGAGACCGAAGGCGGTGGAGATCTTCTTCGAGATGGCGATGAACGTGCACATGCCGAGGAAGAAGGCCAGTGCCATGTTCTCCACGAACACGGCCTTGACGAAGATGCCGAGCAGATGTTCGAACCCAACCATCAGATGGCCTCCCGGTAGTGGGCGTTCGGCGAGATCTCGTATTCGGGCTCTTCAACCTGCTCCGGCTTCCAGGCCCGGATGGCCCAGATGAACAGCCCGATGATGAAGAACGCGCTCGGTGCGAGCAGCATCATGCCGTTGGTCTGGTACCAGCCGCCGGCGGTGACCTTGGGCAGGATCTCGAAACCGAGCAGCGTCCCGGCACCGAGCGGCTCCCGCACCAGCGCCACCGCGATCAGCATGGCGCTGTAGCCGAGGCCGTTACCCACACCGTCCAGGAAGGACAGGTACGGTCCGTTCTGCATGGCAAAGGCTTCGGCGCGACCCATGACGATACAGTTGGTGATGATCAGCCCCACGAACACCGACAGGCTCTTGGAGATGTCGTAGGCCACCGCCTGCAACACCTGGTCCACCACGATCACCAGCGAGGCGATGATGGTCATCTGCACGATGATGCGGATGCTGGTGGGCACCCGGTTCCGGACCACGGAAACCGCCACGTTCGACATCGCCGTCACGAAGGTCACCGCGGCGCACATCACCAGCGTGGTCGACATGGACACCGTGACCGCCAGCGCGGAGCAGATGCCGAGCACCTGCAGGGCGATGGGGTTGTTGTTGAAGATCGGATCGACCAGCACTTCTTTCTGCGTAGACATAACTCAAAAACTCCGTCCGTCAGCCCGTGGTCTTCAGGTTGTCGAGAAACGGTCCGAAGCCCTGATCCCCGGTCCAGAACTTCACCAGATTCTGCACGCCCCGCGTGGTCAGCGTGGCGCCGGAGAGCGCGTCCACCTCGTGGCTCGACGCGGCGCTGCCTTCTGCAGAGCGGGTCTTGACGAGCCGCACGGCCGGTTCGCCGTCGTCGTCGAAGGCCTCGACCCCTTCCCAGAGCGCTTTCCAGTTCGGGTTGTCCACCTCGCCACCGAGGCCGGGCGTCTCCTTGTGGAAGTAGAAGCCGAGGCCGGCGATGGTCTTCAGGTCGCCCTCGAACGCCAGATAACCGAGCAGCGTGCCCCAGAGCCCGTAGCCGCGAACCGGAATCACCAGCTTGTCGATCTGGCCGTCGGTGCGCTTGATGTAGACCAGCGACACGTTCTCTCGCCGGCCGAGGACGGCGATGTCTTCTTCGTCCGGGATCTCCGTGGACTCGCTGGGGATCTTCGCGGCCTTGATCGGATCGTACGACGCCACGTCGACGGCGTCCGTGAAGCGGCCGGTCTCGAGATCGACGGCCCGCACCTCGAACTCGGAGAACAGCTCGTCCACGCTGCGCCCCTGGGCATCCACCTTCGCGTCCGCCGGCAGCAGGCCCGCCGCACGCAGGATGTTCTGCTTCTGATCGAGCTCCTGATTCTTTTCGCGCAGCGGCGCCAGCATGACGGCCGCGCTGGAGACCACCACTGAGCAAACCAGGCACACGGCGATGGCCACGAACAGAACGTTCTTCAGCCCTTCCTTGTCAAAAGACGGTTTGTCCTTGCCAGCGGATTCAGACACGTGCCAGCCTCCGTTTGATATTGGATTGCACCACGAAGTGATCGATGAGCGGCGCAAACAGGTTTCCGAACAGGATTGCCAGCATCATGCCTTCCGGGAACGCCGGATTGACCACCCGGATCAGGGCACACATGAGGCCGATCAGCACGCCGTAGATCAGGCGCCCGCGATTGGTCATGGCCGCCGAGACCGGGTCCGTGGCCATGAACACGGCGCCGAAGGCGAATCCGCCGAGCACCAGGTGCCACATGAACGACACCTCGAACATCGGGTTCGACTCGGAGCCGACCACGTTGAAGAGCGTGACTCCGAGGAACAGACCGACCACGCAGCCGAGCATGATCCGCCACGACGCGATGCGCGTGGCCACGAGGATCACCGCGGCAATCGCGATGGCGAGCGTCGAGGTTTCGCCCAGAGAACCTGCAATGTTGCCGATGAAGGCATCCCACCACTCCACGCCGTAGCCCTCCCCGAGGGCCGCGGTGCCGAGCGCGGTGGCCCGGGTGTAGCCGTCGACGGCGACCCACACGGCGTCACCGGACATCTGCGCGGGGTACGCGAAGTACAGGAAGGCCCGGCCGGTGAGCGCCGGATTGAGGAAGTTCTTACCCGTGCCGCCGAAGACCTCCTTGCCGATCACCACACCGAAGATGATGCCGAGCGCGGCCATCCACAGCGGCGTTCCCGGGGGAAGCGTCAGGGTGAAGAGGATGCTGGTGACGAAGAAGCCCTCGTTGACCTCATGACCCCGCTTCGAGGCGAACCAGATCTCGAACAGGATCCCGGCGAGAAACACGGTGATGTACAGAGGAATGAAGTACGCCAGCCCGTGGACGATGTTGTCCCAGGGACTCGCCGGGTCGTAGCCGGTGAGGGTGTCGAGGAACAGGGCGCGCCAGTTGTCCACGCTCGACATGCCCATGGCAGCCATGGCTTCGTTGGCGTTGAGGCCGACGAAGTAGCAGCCCACGAGACCCGGAATGAAGGCGCACAACCAGACGGTAATCATGATCCGCTTGAGATCCAGACCGTCCCGGACATGGGACGGCCGGTGCGTCGTCTCTCCCGGCGTGTAGAGCGCCGTGTCGATGGCCTCGAAGGCCGGATACAGCGATTCGAACCTGCCGCCCTTTTCGAAATTCGGGGCGACCTTGTCCATGATGGAGCGGATGCTCACCTCAGCCCTCCTTCTCGATGGTGTTCAGGACCGAGCGCAGCACCGGTCCGTACTCGTACTTGGCCGGACAGGCGTAGGTGCACAGCGCGATGTCGTCCTCGTCGAGCTCCAGCGCGCCGAGATTGATCGCGCTGTCGAGATCGCCCACCAGCAGCGCCCGCAGGAGCTGCGTCGGCAGGATGTCGAGTGGCATCACCTGCTCGTAGGTGCCGATGGGCACCATGCCCCGCTGGCTGCCGTTGGTGGAGGTGGTGAAACGGATGCCTTTCTCGCCGAGCCACTTGGACAGATAAATGGGAAACACGGAATGCCGGTCGGTGCCCGGCGAGAGATAGCCGATGAGCCGCCGCTCCCGATCCTCCGGCAGCACCGAGACCTGAACGTGATAACGGCCGAGGAAATCCTCGGGGGATTCCGCTTCCCGACCGGAAAGGATGGATCCGGAGATGACCCGGTTCTCCCGGCCGTCGAGCTCGCCGGCGGTGAGCTCGGTGAGGTTCGCGCCGAGCACGGTCCTGAGCAGCCGCGGCCGCTCCACGCCGGGGCCGCCGAGCGCCACGATCCGGGAGCTTGCGAGCTCGCCGGTCAGAAACAGATGACCAATGGCGATCACGTCCTGGTAGCCCACGAACCAGACCGTCTTCTTCGGCCCCACCGGATCCAGGAAGTGGATGTGGGTGCCCGGCAGCCCGGCCGGATGGATACCGGAAAATGCAGCAGCCTGTTCCCGGCTGTCGCTGCCGAGCGGAACACTGCGCGCCGCGTCGTGACAGACGTGCACCGTACCGTCTGTGAGCCTGGCGAGCACATCGAGGCCTGCTTTGAACTCCGCTTCCGCAGCGCCGATGATCACCGCGGGATCTCCCGCCAGCGGGTTGGTGTCCATGGCGGTGACGAAAATCGAGTGTGGTCGGGAACCGATGGCCGGCACCTTGGAGAAGGGACGGGTGCGGATGGCCGTCCACAGGCCGCTCGCCACCAGGGCCTCGGTAACCCGCTCCGGCGCGAGCCCGGCAATGCCAGCCCCTCCGGCGGCTGCCTCCGCGGCCGCCGCCGCGGCCGGGATGGACTCGGAAGCATCCCCTTCCACGTCGATGACCACGCTCAGCAGCGCCCGCTTGGCGCCACGGTGAATGCCGCTGATCCGGCCGGCAGCCGGCGCGGTGAACAGCACGCCCTCGTTCTTCTTGTCGGAGAAGAGCGCCTGGCCCTTCCGGACCGAATCGCCCTCCTGAACCAGCATGGTCGGCTTCATGCCGGGATAGTCTTCGCCCAGCAGAGCGACGGAGCGCACGGCCCGAGCGTCTTCGACCACCTGCTCCGGCTTCCCGGAAATGGGTAGGTCGAGACCTTTCTTGATTTTGATCATGGTCGATGTGTTTTGCAGTTAGCGCCGGGTTTCGGGCACCAAAAGCGAACCCTTCTGCCTCAGCACGGCGAGGAAAATCTCTAAAGTTTTCGGCTCAGAGAGGTGGCGGTCGGCAGGAGCGCTTGCGTACCTCGGCAGGCCACGCGAATTATAGTGGCGTGCCTTTCAGGATGCCAATGTCCGGGGAACGAATTCGCGAAAACGGCGCTGCCCGGCTGTCCGTTGCGGACGGCCGGGCCGGGACCACCGCCGACCGGCTCAGAATCCCTGCTTGACCACTTCCTTCGGGATCAGCGGGTAGGAAATGCCCGCCCACTTCTGGACGACCCGGACCACCTGACAGGCATAGCCGAACTCGTTGTCGTACCAGACGTAGAGCACGACCTGACTGTCCTTCACGATGGTCGCCCCGCCGTCGACGATGCAGGCGTGACGGTTGCCGACGAAGTCGCTGGAGACCACCTCCGGCGAGGTGGTGAAATCGATCTGACGCTGCATGTTCGAGTGCATCGACGTGTAGCGCAGATAGTCGTTGACCTCTTCGAGAGTGGTTTCCCGCCCCAGGGTCAGGTTGAGGATGGCCAGGCTGACGTCCGGAGTCGGCACCCGGATGGCGTTGCCCGTGAGCTTGCCGGCCAGCTCGGGAAGGAGCTTGACCACCGCCGACGAGGCGCCCGTCTCGGTGATGACCATGTTCAGCGGTGCGCCACGGCCACGACGATTCTTCTTGTGGTAGTTGTCGAGCAGGTTCTGATCCGGCGTGTAGGCGTGCACCGTCTCCATATGCCCGGAGACGATCCCGTACTCGTCGTTCATGGCCTTGAGCACGGGGACGATGGCGTTCGTCGTGCACGAGGCGGCCGCCAGAATCCGGTCCGTGGGCTCCAGCGCATTGCTGTTGACGCCGGAGACGATGTTCTTGATCGCGCCCTTGCCCGGCGCGGTGAGAATCACCTTCGCCGCGCCCGGGCACTTCAGGTGCGCGCCTAAGCCAGCCTCGTCGCGCCAGGCACCGGTGTTGTCGATGATGATGGCGTCATGGATGCCGTAGGCGGTGTAGTCGACCTCCGCCGGGCTGCCCGCGTAGATCATCCGGATCACGTTGCCGTTGGCGATGATGCACTGATTCTCCTCGTCGACCCGGATCGTGCCCTGGAAGCTGCCGTGCACGGAGTCACGGCGTAAGAGCGAGGCGCGCTTCACCAGATCGTCGTTCTTGCCGCCGCGGACGACGATGGCCCGCAGGCGCAGCTGGCCGCCACCGCCCGTCTTCTCGATCAGCAGCCGTGCAAGCAGCCGGCCGATGCGGCCGAAACCGTAGAGCACCACGTCCTGCGGCTTCTTCAGCGGCGGAATGTGGCGGCCGATCACCTCGGCACACTCCCGCTCGCAGAACTCCACCGGCGTGATGCTGCTCGACGCGGACTCCTGCATGTACTTGAACGCGAGCTTGCCCACGTCGATGTGTGAAGGGCCGAGATCGAGCTGCGAAAGCGCTTCCAGAATCGGGTAGCTCTCGAACTCGGAGAGTTCGTTGCCGGGTTCGGTCTGCCGCACGTAGCGGTGCGTCTTCATGATCTGCATGACGCTCTGGTTGTACAGCGCCCGGCCGTAGCAGTAGGACACCACGTTGCGCCGATACAGGCGGCCGATGATGGGAATCATCGCCTCGGCGAGGGCTTCGCGTTCTTTCCAGTCAGGGAAATAGTCGTCGAGACTCGGTAGGGCCACGGGAAATCCTCAGACGGTCGAGGGCGCGTATTATCAAAATTTGGCTATGGCGGGGCAACAACCGCTGTTTCCTGGCGATGTAAGCGGTTTCTCCGCCAGGCCGAAGTGCAGGCGCGGCGCGGCGTTGCGGCCGGCCGCAGCGTAAGCATCCCGTCAGCGGAAACTCTCGTTGATGCCGGCCAGCGCGGCGTTGCCGGGGCACAGCTCCGCCTCGCCGAGCTCGTTCAGCGGCCGCTGCACGGTGTCGAGGATCTCGTGGCAGTCGGATGCATCCGGGTCCACGTACAGAAGGCCCGTCACCACCTCGCCTTCCGCCTGGCGCTTCTGCACGTAGTTCAGCGCGTTCACACGGTCGTGCACGTCAAAGTCCCGGTCCAGCTTGTGCAGCCGGAGCGTGGAGCCGTCCGGCATGCGCACGTCTTCCTTGGAGCCCGGATCGTAGTCCACCGTGATCTCGTCGTGCGGCAGAAAGTAGTCGGAGACCGTGACCGACTCGCTGTGGTCGCGCACGTACTCGTAGCTTTTCGTCGATCCCTGATGGTTGTTGAAGGCCACGCACGGAGAGATGACGTCGATGAAGGCGAAGCCCTTGTGCATGAGCCCTGCCTTGATGAGCGGCACGAGCTGTTTCTTGTCGCCCGAGAAGCTGCGGGCGACGAAGCTGGCGCCGATCTGCAGCGCCATGGAGACGAGGTCGATGGGCTCGTAGAGATTGGGCGAGCCGCGCTTGCTGGTGGAGCCCTTGTCGTTGGTCGCCGAGAACTGGCCCTTGGTGAGTCCGTAGGTGCCGTTGTTGTCTACGATGTAGAGCATGTTGATCCGGCGGCGGACGATGTGGGCGAACTGGCCGAGACCGATGGAGGCGGTATCCCCGTCCCCGGACACACCGATGCAGTACAGCTCCCGATTGGCCAGATTCGCGCCCGTGGCGACGGACGGCATGCGCCCGTGCACGGAGTTGAAGCCGTGGGATTTGGACAGGAAGTAGCTCGGAGTCTTCGACGAGCAGCCGATCCCCGAGATCTTCGCGAACTTGTGCGGCGGCAGCGAGAGCTCGGCGCAGGCGGCAACGATGGCCGCGCTCACCGAATCGTGACCACAGCCCGCGCACAGCGTCGACACCGGTCCTTCGTAGTCCCGGCGCGTGAGGCCGATCTGATTGATCGGCAGCTTGGGGTGGTGAACTCTGGGCTTGGCAACGAACGTCATGATTTCACCTCGGTCAACCTCGGGAGCTTCTGCTCGGTGAAGTACTCGGAAACCTGCGCCTGGATGAAGTCGGCGGAAATCGACAGCCCGCCGTAATACAGCACCGAGACGAGCCCCGCAGGATCGAGGCCGCCTTCCGTGACCAGCAGCGTCTTCATCTGCGCGTCCCGGTTCTGCTCGACCACGAACACGAAGTCGTGGCTGTCGATGAAGTCGTAGACCTCGGCGCCGAAGGGGAAGCCGCGCACCCGCAGCGTATCGAGGTGGATCCCCTCCTCCGCCAGCAGGTCCAGCGCCTCCTGCATGGGCAGCGCGGTCGTTCCATAGTAGAGAATACCGGCCCGGTAACCTTGCCTGCTGATCTCCGCCTTCGGCACCAGCGTCGCGGCCGTGTGCCACTTGGTGATGAGCCGCTCCATGTTCTTGACGTAGGCGTCCGGCGACTCCGTGTAACGCGCGTACTCGTCCCTGGACGTGCCACGGGTGAAGAAGGCGCCCTTTTCCGGGTGGGTGCCCGGATAGGTCCGGTAGCCGATGCCGTCGCCGTCCACGTCCAGGTAGCGGCCGAAGCGCTCGATCCGGTCGAGATCCTCCTCGTTCAGCACCTTGCCCCGGTCGTAGCGGCGTGCATCGTCCCAGGCGAACGGCTCGGACAGGTTGTCGTTCATGCCGAGCTCCAGATCGCTCATCAGCAGCACGGGCGTCTGCAGCCGGTCTGCAAGATCGAAGGCCTGGGCGGCGAAGTCGAAGCACTCCTTCGGCGTGGAGGGAAACAGGAGCACGTGCTTCGTGTCTCCGTGAGAGGCGTAGGCCGCGGAAAGGAGGTCCGACTGCTGGGTGCGCGTCGGCATGCCGGTGGACGGACCGGCGCGCTGGATGTCCATCACCACGGCGGGGATCTCGGCGAAGTAGGCGAGCCCGAGAAACTCACTCATCAGCGAGATGCCCGGGCCGCTGGTGGCGGTGAACGACCGCGCGCCGTTCCAGCCTGAACCGATGACGATACCGATGGCGGAGAGCTCGTCTTCCGCCTGGATGACGGCGAACCGCCGGCGCCCGCAGTCCGGATCCACCCGCAGCTTGTTGGCGTACTGCTCGAAGGACTCCGCCACCGAGGTGGACGGCGTGATCGGATACCAGGCACAGACGGTCGCGCCCCCGTAGAGGGCGCCGATGGCGGCGGCCGCGTTGCCGTCCACCATGATCTTCTCGCCGTTGGCATCCATGCGCCGCACCTGGAAAGGCAGCGGGCACGGCAGATAGCGGGTCGCGTAGTCGCGGCCGATATCGAGCGCCTTGATGTTCGGGGCGATCAGCGCGTCCTTGCCCGCATACTGGGTGGAGACCATGCCGGTGATCACGTCGAACTCGATGTTGAGCAGCGCTGCCAGCGCCCCGAGATAGGTGATGTTCTTGAACAGCCCGCGCTGCTTGATGTCCGGGAACACGGGCAGCAGCAGGTCGGTGAGCGGTATGCCGATCTCGGTGATGTCACTGCGCTTGAGGTTGCCCGCGAGCGGCTTCGTGTTGTCGTACAGCAGATAGCCGCCAGGCTTGATGGAGGCCACGTCCTCCTCGAACGTCTCGGCGTTCATCGCCACCATGATGTCCACGCCTTCCCGTCTGCCGAGATAGCCCTTGTCGCTGACGCGGACTTCGAACCAGGTGGGCAGGCCCTGGATGTTGGACGGAAAGATGTTGCGCGTGGACACCGGAATGCCCATGCGGAACAGCGCCTTGGCGAACATCCCGTTGGCGGAGGCGGACCCCGAGCCGTTGACGTTGGCGAACCGGATCACGAAATCGTTGTACGTGGTCATTCTGCGTAGGACCCGAGCTGGGGAATGTGGAAAACGGACTTCTGCATGTCCCAGGCGTTGGTGGGGCAGCGCTCGGCGCACAGACCGCAGTGCACGCAGACGTCCTCGTCCTTGACCATGATGCGGCCGGTACCGAGCTCGTCGGAGATGTAGAGCGCCTGGTCGAGGTTGGCCGCCGGCGCGGTCAGCCGCGTGCGCAGAGCCTCCTCTTCCACGTTCTCGGTAAAGGTGATGCAGTCCATCGGGCAGATGTCCACGCAGGCATCGCACTCGATGCACAGCTTCTCCGTGAACACCGTCTGCACGTCGCAGTTGAGACAGCGTTGCGCTTCCTTGGCGCCCAGCGCCCGGTCGAAGCCCAGCTCCACCTCCACCTTGATGTCGGCGAGCGCGATCTTCTTATCGACGTGCGGCACCAGATAGCGGGCGGACGGATCGTGCGCGCTGTCGTAGCTCCACTCGTGCACGCCCATCTTCTGGCTGATCAGATTCACCCCCTCGGGCGGCCGGTCGGCTTTCAGGTCCCTGCCGTGGCAGAAGAGGTGAATGGAAATGGCCGCCTTGTGGGCATGCGCCGAGGCCCAGATGATGTTCTCCGGCCCGAGCGCCGCGTCGCCGCCGAAGAACACCTTCGGGTTGCTGGACTGCAGCGTCTCCTCGTCGAGGATGGGGCAGTCCCACTTGTCGAACTCGATGCCGAGATCGCGCTCGATCCACGGGCAGTGGTTGTCCTGGCCGATAGCCATGAGGATGTGGTCCGCCTCCATGAACACGTCGGGCTCGCCGCTCGGCACGTATTTCAGCCGGCCGTTCTCCTCCACCGGCTTCACGCACTCGAAGATCACGCCTTTGAGCCTGCCGTTCTCGTGCACGAACTCCTTGGGCGGACGGTTGTTGACGATGGGAATGCCCTCGCTCATGGCATCCTCCTTCTCCCACTCCGAGGCCTTCATCACCTCGAACGCGGAGCGGACCACCACGGTCACGGACTCCGCACCCAGGCGCTTGGCCGTGCGGCAGCAGTCCATGGCCGTGTTGCCGCCGCCCATGACGATCACCTTGCCTTCGATCTTCGTCGTGTGGCCGAAGGCGACGCTGGAGAGCCAGTCGATGCCGATGGAGATGTGGTCGCCGACGGCGTCGCGGCCCGGCAGATCCAGATCGCGCCCACGGGGCGCGCCGGTGCCCACGAACACCGCATCGAAGTCCTCTGCCTCGAGGAAGGTCTTCATGCTGGTGATCTCGTGGTTGAAATGGGTCACCACGCCCATGTCGAGAATCCGGTCCACCTCTTCCTCCAGCACCTCGATGGGCAGCCGGAAGGCCGGAATCTGGGAGCGCATCATGCCGCCCCCCCTGGCATCCTTCTCGTACAGATGCACCTCGTAGCCCTGTGGCAGCAGGTCCCTGGCCACCGCCAGGGAGGCCGGGCCCGCACCGATCAGCGCCACCCGCTTGCCGTTCTTCCTGGTGGGCACTCTCGGCATGTAGGCGGACACGTCGCCTTTGTTGTCCGCAGCGACACGCTTCAGCCGGCAGATCGCCACCGGCTTCTCTTCGGTGCGCACGCGGCGGCAGGCCGGTTCGCAGGGCCGGTCGCACGTGCGCCCGAGAATGCCCGGGAAGACGTTGGAGTCCCAGTTGAGCATGTACGCTTCGGTGTAGCGCTCCTGGGCGATCAGACGGATGTATTCCGGGACCGGCGTGTGCGCGGGGCAGGCCCACTGGCAGTCGACGACCTTGTGAAAGTAATTCGGATCGAAAATATTGGTGGCTTTCATGCTCTCAATTCGTTCGTGCGCCCGGCAGCACCTCGGTCGGCATCTGATCCGGACCGCTGTCTACGCTCGCACGGAATACGAACGCCGGGAAGAACTCCGGGCGCCTGTTGCTCTCCTCTCGATCAATGTGATCAACATGATCAACAAGATCAATCTGATCTGATCAAACCCAATGACCAAACCGTCCGATTAGCAGGGCTGATGACGGTGCAGGTCGTTGACTTTAGCGCGGATCTCCGGGCCTGCCAACCACTCCGGGCAGGTCGCCTGACAATCGCGCCAGCACGTCCGTGCCGAGCAGGCCGTCCACCCCGGCCGGCAGCGCATCGAACCCGAGAACGGGCAGATCGTTCAGCACCAGCGAGCCCAGCTTCAGCTCGGCGATCCGGTACACGGGCAGCTCCACCCGCCCTGCCGCGGTCTGGACACTGACCCGATCCTCGACCCGTCGTGCCCCCAGCGCCACGAGCCGTTCCTCGGCCAGCCCCGTCATGGTGGCGCCGGTGTCGACGAGCAGCCGATAGCTGCCCGATCTGCGCCCGCTGCTCACCGAAGCCCGGGCATACATGGCGCCATTGTCGCGCTCGACGGGCAGCCGGGCGTCGGCCAGCTCGATCTCGGCGGCCAGCAGGTCGATCTCGTCCTGGGTGACACCGACGGTGCCGACCTCCTTCAGCAGTCGTGCCGCCTCCGCGTGGGCGCCGCTCCTGGCCAGCCAGCGCGCGAGCTTCAATCGGTGGCCGTCCCAGGCCGGCTCGGCCAGCACCAGCTGCTCGAAGTAAGCCACCAACCCCGCCAGATCCCCGGCGTGGATCAGCTGCTGTTCCCGGGCATTGATCAGCAGGTCCAGACGCCGACGCGCCTGCGTCGCGTCTTCCGGCGTGGGCGGAAAGCGCAGGATGTCGATCAGCGGTTCGAGGGCGGCATCGGCGTCCCCCGTCATCTGACGCAGATCCGCCAGCAGAAAGAGGGCTTGTGCATCGCCTGCGAATGCGTCCAGGTGGGCTTCCACCAGCGTCAGCGCCGCCAGCGGCTGGCCCTCGCGGACCAGCTCTCGCGCTCGGGCGAGGCGATCCGTGTCCGCCTCCGCCGGCGCCCCGTCTGTCGGGTCGTACACCGGTTCGGGCCAGGGTTCGCCCGGCGGCGTGGCGGCTTCCAGGTCCACCGCCGGTGAGGATGAGCGCTCGATGGATGCGCGACCCGCCAGGAAGGCGACCACCAGCGTGGCGAACCACAGGGTCCATATGGCAGTTCGTTTCACGGACGGTAGAATACCAGCCCCTCACCAGCCCCGGCACCGATGTCAGACCCCGACGCCGCCCAGTCCGCGCGCGCTTACGCGCCTTTTTCACCGCCGCCCGCCCCGGGCGCCGGTCAGCATGTGGGCTGGACGGGACTCGCGGGCTCGGCGGCGGCGCTGGCGGTGGCGGCGGCGACGCGGGCGCGCGACGAGCTCACGGTGGTGGTCACGGCCGATGGTGCGGGGGCGCGACGCTGGCTGGGTGAGCTCGAATTCGCGGCACCCGACGTGGAGACGCTCTACTTTCCCGAATGGGAAACCCTGGCCTACGACGCCTTCTCGCCTCACGAGGACATCATCTCGGAGCGGCTCAGCACCCTGCACCACCTGCCCCGGCACGTTCGCGGTGCCCGGCACCTGGTGGTCACCCTGCCGACCCTGCTGCAGCGGCTGCCGCCGCGCGCCTACGTGGAAGGCCACACGCTCAGGCTCGCCGTCGGCCAGACGTTCCGCGCCGTCGATGAGCGCCGGCAGCTGGAGGCCGCCGGTTATCGTGCCGTGGAGACGGTGACCGGCCGCGGCGAGTTCGCCGTGCGCGGCTCGCTGATGGACATCTTCCCCATGGGCAGCGACGCGCCGCTGCGCATCGACCTGCTGGACGACGAGATCGAGAGCCTGCGCACCTTCGATCCGGACAGCCAGCGGACCATCACCCGGGTAGAGAGCTTCGAGCTGCTGCCCGCCAAGGAGTTTCCTCTCGACGAGCAGGCCATCGCCCGCTTCCGTGACAAGTGGCACAACACCTTCAACGTCGACGTGCGCCGCTGCAGCGTCTACCAGGACGTCAGCCAGGGCATCGCGCCGAACGGCGTGGAGTACTACCTGCCGCTGTTCTTCGAGGAGCTGGCGTCGCTGTTCGACTATCTTCCTGCGGGCGCCCTGATCGTTGCCGACGCGGACCTCCACGCCGGGGGTCGGGCATGCCTTCAGGACGTGGCGCGGCGTTACGACAGTCTCGCGCACGATGTGGAGCGTCCGATTCTGCCGCCGGAGCGGCTCTTCCTGCGCGAGGAGGAGCTCGGCAGCGCATTGAAGCAGCGGGCCGTGGTCGAGCTCGTCCGCACCGTGAAGCACAGCTTCCCGTTCGCGAGCCGGACGTTGCCCGATCTGACCGCGAACGTCCGCGCCAGGGACCCCGCCGCCGCCCTGCACGCGTTCCTGGCGGGCACCCAGGCGCGGGTGCTGTTCGTCGCAGACACCGCCGGCCGGCGGGAGGTGTTCTACGAGTTTCTGAGTCGCGCCGGGATACGCCCCCGGGAGGTCGCCACCCTGGCCGGATTCCTCGCCGGCAGCGACCGGTTCGGCCTCGGCATCGCGCCGCTGGAGCGGGGCCTGTGGCTGGACGAGGTGGCGGTCGTCACCGAGAACCAGGTGTTCGGCCACCAGGTGAACGAGCGCCGCGTCCGGGCCGCAAGGGCCCTGGACCCGGACCAGATCATCAGGAACCTCACCGAGCTGCACGTGGGCGAGCCGGTGGTGCACATCGAGCACGGCATCGGCCGCTACCTGGGGCTCGAGACGCTGACCATCGACGGCAGCCCCAACGAGTTTCTGGCGCTGGCCTACGCGGAGGACGCCAAGCTCTACGTGCCTGTCACCGCCCTGCACCTGATCAGCCGCTACTCGGGTGCCGATTCGGAGCACGCACCCCTGCACCGGCTCGGCTCCGATCAGTGGGAGAAGGCGAAGCGGCGGGCCGCCGAGAAAGTCCACGACGTGGCCGCCGAGCTCCTGAACATCTACGCGCGCCGCGAGGTGGCGGATCAGTTCGCCTTCAACGAGCCCGCGGAAGATTACCGGCGCTTCGCCGCGCAGTTTCCCTTCGAGCTGACACCCGACCAGCAGACGGCCATCGACGAGGTGATCGGTGATCTCTGCTCGAAGCGTTCCACAGACCGGCTGATCTGCGGCGACGTGGGATTCGGCAAGACGGAGGTGGCCATGCGGGCTGCCTTCCTGGCGGTGGCGAGCGGCAAGCAGGTGGCCGTGCTGGTGCCGACCACCCTGCTCGCTCACCAGCACTTCGAGACGTTCCGCGACCGGTTCGCGGACTGGCCGGTGACCATCGAGACGCTTTCCCGGATGCGCTCGGACAGCGAGGTCGACGCCATCACGGGCGGGCTCGCCTCGGGCCGGATCGACATCGTGATCGGCACCCACAAGCTCCTGAACCCCTCGTTCGCCTTCAAGGATCTGGGGCTGATCGTCATCGACGAGGAGCACCGTTTCGGCGTTCGCCAGAAGGAGCGGCTGCGCGCACTGCGCGCGGAAGTGGACGTGATCACGCTCACGGCCACGCCCATCCCGCGCACGCTGAACATGGCGATGAACGGCATCCGCGATCTCTCGATCATCGCCACCCCGCCCGCCAAGCGCCTGTCCATCAACACCTTCGTTCAGGAGAAGCGCAGGCACGTGATCCGCGAAGCGATCGCGCGCGAGCTCATGCGCGGCGGACAGGTGTTCTACCTGCACAACGAGGTGCGCACCATCGAGCAGACGGCGGCGGAGCTCGCCGAGCTGGTGCCTGAGGCCCGGATCGGCATCGGTCACGGGCAGATGCCGAAACGCGAGCTCGAGCAGGTGATGAACGACTTCTACCACCGGCAGCTGAACCTGCTGGTGTGCACGACCATCATCGAAACCGGTATCGACATCCCCAACGCCAACACCATCATCATCGAGCGGGCGGACAGATTCGGGCTCGCCCAGCTCCACCAGCTGCGCGGCCGTGTGGGGCGCTCCAACCGGCAGGCCTATGCCTACCTGCTCACGCCGCACCCCAAGGCCATGACCCGGGACGCGGTGAAAAGGCTGGAAGCCATCGAGGCGGCCGGTGAGCTGGGCGTGGGCTTCACGCTCGCAACCCACGACATGGAGATCCGCGGGGCCGGTGAGCTGCTCGGTGACGACCAGTCCGGGCAGATCGAGGCCGTCGGCTTCTCCCTGTACATGGACATGCTCGACCGGGCCGTGAAGGCCATCCGCGACGGCCGGACCCCCAATCTGGACGCGCCGCTCGAGCCCATCAGCCAGGAGGTCAACCTCCACGCCTCCACCCTCATTCCGGACGATTACCTGCCGGACGTGCACGCGCGGCTGATCCTCTACAAACGCATCGCCAGCGCGCCGGGGGCCACGGAGCTGGACGATCTCTTCGCCGAATGCGTGGACCGGTTCGGGCTGCCGCCGGAACCGCTGAAGCGGCTGTTCAAGGTCACGGCGCTCAAGATCAGGCTCGCGCTGCTCGGCATCGTGCGCCTCGATCTCGGCAGCCACGGCGGCCGGGTGGAGTTCGGTGCGCACACCCCGGTGGAGCCCATCACCGTGATCCAGCTCGTGCAGCGCGCGCCCGGCACCTACCGGCTGGAAGGCGCGACCACCCTGCGGGTGAGCCGGGAACTCGAGGATTTCGACGCACGTATCGAGTACGCTTACCGGCTCCTGGACAGCCTCACGCCCGCCGACACCCACATCGCCGCCAACGCATGATGATCCCCCCGTTGCCATCGCGCGCCGTGTGGGCGCTGCTCATCCTGGCGCTCGTGCCCGCTGCCGGCCGCGCCGCGGACGTGGACGCTTCAGCAATCGAGCCCTATCTCAGCGGACGCTACTTCGAGATCGAATTCGTGGTCTTCGAGCGCTCACAAGTCACGGACTTCAGCACCGGCGAAAATCTCTCCCTCGACCGACCCCGGTCGCTGCCGAACGGCATCCGCACGCAGCGGCTGGATGCGCAGATGCCGTGGGCGGGACCCATCGACGGCCTCACCCGCTTGTGCCTGACCTACCCCACGCTTACCTACGAATGGGAAACGGAGACGACGGGTGACCTGCCGGACGCGCCGGTCGGCCAGTCCGGGCGTCCGGTGCCCACTATTCACCCCTATCTGGAGCCGGACCCGCTGCTCGATTTTCTGGCTCGCCTCGCCGCCTTCGAACGCGGGCTCGACGAGCGGGCCGACCGCTGGCAGCCGGTGGACGATTTCCTGCTCGCCCGGGAAGCCGGCCGGATCGCCCGGTCGGGCACCGGCCGGGTCCTGTTCCACGGCCGCTGGCTGCAGAACGTTCCCGAGCGGGAAACTCCCGATCCGATTCTGATCCACGGCGGCGAACAGCTGACCGTGCCCTGGCCGGTGTCGGAGCTCGTGGGCGCCGTGGGAGTGACGCTCGGCCGCTACCTGCACTTCCGGGCCGAGCTCTATCTGCACGGACCGGGATTCGGCCTGCTGCCGACCGGGGCGGCCATGAATCCCGACGGCACCGCGGAGCTGCAGGTGCGTCCCCTGCCCGGACCCCGGTACATGGTGCTGTCGGAGAGCCGCCGGATGCGCTCCGGCGAGCTGCACTATCTGGATCACCCGAAGCTCGGGGTGCTCGTGCGGATCGATCCTGTGGCCCTACCCGCCGATCTCCTCGAGGCCTACGAAGCCTTCCAGCAGCACCTCGACTAGCCGGATCGCGTCCTTCATGCAGCGCGCCGAGGCAGCCTGAATCTCCGCCAGGTCGATGACCCTGTCGGCAAGCCCCGCTGCCGGATTGACCACCATGGCGAGCGCCGCGAACGGCAGATCGAGCTCACGGGCGAGCGCCGCCTCCGGCATGCCCGTCATGCCGACCATGTCGCAGCCATCACGCGCCATGCGGCGGATCTCCGCCGCCGTTTCCAGTCGCGGGCCCTGGGTCACGCCCATGACGCCGCCGTCGTGGAGCTCGAGTCCGGCACGCCGGCCCGCATCCAGCAGCACCTGCCGGAGCCGCTGGTCGTAGGGCAGGCTGAAGTCGATGTGCCGCACCGCGTCGTCCGGGCTGAAGGTCTGCTGGCGGCCCCAGCTGTAATCGATGATCTCGTCCGGCACCAGCAGCGCGCCGGTGGTGGCGAAGGGGCTGATGCCGCCGACGGTGTTGAGCGCGATCACCACCTCCACCCCGGCCTCGGCGAGGAGCGTGAGGTTGGCCCGGTAGTTGACGGCGTGCGGCGCAAAGCGGTGCGGCACCCCGTGCCGGGCGATGGCCGAGATCACGTGGCCGGCCACGGCCGCCACCCGCAGGGGTGCGCTGGCATCACCGAACGCGGTTCCCGTGCCGCCCTCCTCCCGCCAGCCGGGATCCCAGGAGAGCGCCCCGGATCCGACGATGAGACCGATATGGGCCATCAGCCTGCCTCCTGGGACGACTCGAGATGTGGAGGCAGCGCGTAGACGTCCGGCAGGTTGCGCCAGTAACCCTCGAAGTCCATACCCCAGCCGAACACGTAGCGGTCCGGGCAGGTCAGCGCTGCATGGTCCGGTGGCGGCGCGCCGGCGCGTTCGCGCACGGCAGCCTTGTCGAGCAGCACGGCGGTGGTCACGGCCTGTGCGCCCTCACCGAGGCAGAAGGCCCGCAGGGCCCCGAGGGTGACTCCCTCGTCGACGATGTCGTCGAGCAGCACCACGTGCCGACCCGCCAGGCTCAGCCGGGGCCGGGCATGCCAGGTGAGCGCGCCGCCGCGGGTAGTCTCGCCGTAGCGGCCGACGTGCAGGTAGGTGAGCTCGAGCGGAAACTGCAGCCGCTGCATCACGGCGGCGGTGAACGGCAGGCCGCCGTGCAGGACGCAGATAAGCAGCGGGTTCGCCTCCGCCAGCGCCACCGACAGGCGCACCGACAACCGGTCGATGGCCTGCAGCACCATCTCGCGCGGGAACAGCACCTCGGCGGTCTCCCGCGCCGCCAGCACCGTCGGAGCAATCGTCACGATGCGGCGGGCTCCGGCTCGTCGCCGGATTCGACGACCACCGTGCGCGTCGGAAAGGCGATCTCGGCGCCGTGGCTGTCGATGATGCGGGCGATCCGGAGCAGCACGTCCTCCTTGATCTGGTGGTACTCGGCCCAGACGGTGGTGCGGGTGAACGCGTAGATGAAGAAGTCGAGCGACGATGGTCCGAAGGCGTTGAAGTTCACCATCAGCGTCCGCGCCTGCTCGATGTCCGGATGCTCCTTGAGCATGGTCCGGACGTCATCGAGGATGGCCTCGAGCACCCCGACGTCCCGGTAGCGGACGCCGATGGTCTCGTAGATCCGCCGGTTGGTCATGCGTGAAGGATTCTCGACGGAGATGGACGTGAAGGTGCTGTTGGGCACGTACAGCGGCCGCGCGTCGAACGTGCGGATGCGGGTCAGCCGCCAGCCGATGTCCTCCACCGTGCCCTCGATGTTCTTGTCCGGCGAGCGGATCCAGTCCCCCACCGAGAACGGCCGGTCCAGGAAGACCATCACCGCGCCGAAGAAGTTCGCCAGCAGATCGCGGGCCGCGAAGCCGACCGCGATGCCGCCGACCCCGCCGAAGGCCAGCACGCCGGAGATGGAGAACCCGAGCGTCTGCATCGCCATCAGCACCACGGTGATGATCACGCTGGCCCGCAGCAGCTTGCCCACGGCCGCCGCCGTAGTGGGATCGGCGGGATTGTCTCGGTACTCGCCATCGGCGATGTGCTGTTCCACGAAGCCGATGAAGCGCACGGCAAACCAGCCGAGCAGGGCCAGCACCCCCACCTGCCGGACCTCGTCGACGATCTCGAAGATCTCGGCCTGCACCGCCTCGCCGCCGACCGACTCCGCGGCCAGGCTGATGCCGAGCAGCCAGATCAGCCAGCCGACGGGCCCCCGGGCCGCATCCAGCAGCGCGTCGTCGTAGAGGTTGTGGGTCTTCGCCAGGCCGTCGGCCAGGCGGGCCAGGAAGTGGCGCGCGAGCCAGTGAATGGCCGCGGTGGCGAGCACCACCGCGAAGACCTCGCCTGCCCAGGCGTTCTCGCCCAGGTATTCCTTCAGGAACTCCAGCATTGGCTTAAGTGATCTGTCAGAAGTACTTGGTCAGTTCCAGCTCGATATAGTCGTCGTGGGCAACCGAAGCGCCCTTGTTGGCTGGGTCGAACGGGTCGTCCGGATTCAGCGGATCCGCGCCGAAGAACGCCCTGCTCTCCACCAGCAGCGTCCAAGTCTCGCCCAGACGGCGGCTCGCTTCCAGCGACAGGATGGTCTCGGACGACTCCAGGTCGAAGGTGACGCCGATCAGCGCCTGGGTGTCGCCCAGATCGTTGAAGGCCCAGCGGTTCGCCACCGACAGATCGTTCTCGTAGAACGTGTCGAAGGCACCGTCTCCACGGTCGTCGTACGAATACTCCACCACCAGCCCGAGATCCGCCCGGGTGCCGAAGGCACCGACGAGCGTGCGCTCGAAGCCCGTGGTGAACGCGTAGTAGCGGTCCGGGAAGTTGCTGCGGGTGATGGCCTCCAGCTTGAATGCCCAGTCGCCGCGGATCGCCTGGGCATCCACTCCGGTCTGATCCACCACCGGGTAGATGGGCACGAGCCACTGGCGACCCGCGTCGTCGGTGGTCACGTCGAAGAGCGGCGCTCTGGAGGTGCCGCTGAAGTGATAGAGCCCGAACTCCAGCGGCCCGAGGTGATGCGACCAGCGGATGGCGCCGTCGATCCGGTCGTCCCCGTCGCTCGACTGGTACAGGGCCTCATCGGTGTCCACCGGAATGAAGTAGCGGGGCCGGCCGTTCACGCCGCTGAAGGTGCGCTCCCGGAAGCCGGGCAGCACGAACAGGTCCAGGATGCCCCAGTCACGCACCAGCGACAGCTGAACCATCGGCTGACCCAGCTTCTCCTCGCCGTCGATGTCTTCCACCAGATCGGTCTGGTTGATCACGTCGACCAGATGGTTGAACTCGGTGACCCCCCAGAACACCTGCTTCACGCCCACCGACAGATCCCAGTCGTCGCCGACCAGCGTCCAGAATCCTTCCCGGAGGTCGAAGTGGGTACGCTCGTCGTCCTCCGAGTCGTAGCGGTAGAACGGCGTCAGCGTGAGGCTCTGTCGCTCCTGGTCCCAGGCCCGGTAATACTCGAGCTGGACGCTGACCGACGGATGAAAGTTGCTCTGACCGTAGAGCCCCTCCTCGAAGAACGTCCGCGCCTGGGCACCGATGTCCAGATCGACGAGCTGCACGGCGGCGCGCTCTCCCACCGCGTCCGCCGGAATGGTTTCCGCAGGCCGCACCGGCGGCTCCATGCTCGACCGCCGCTGCGGATTGGGTGCCCGTACCGGCTCCGGCAGCGGTGCATCCTGAGTCTCGGCCTGCGCCACCGCGTCCGGCTGGACATCGGCCGGCACCTGCTGCGGCCGCGGCTCCAGGTCCAGCAGCCGCCAGTAGCTGAGCTGGCGGCTGTCGGCAATCCTGCGCACGCGATCGGCGGCCTCGCTGTCGGCGGGTGCGGCGACGACCCGGAAGGTGTCGCGGCCGTCCGCCGCGCTGCCCGCCTCGACCACCACGTCCACGTTCAGCAGCGCGCGCATGCGGCTGGCCCAGTTCTCCGCGTTCTGAACGTTCTGGAAGCTGCCGAAGACGAGTCGCTCAGCGCTCCAGGCAGTGGGCGCCGCGAAGAGGACTCCCGTCAGCAGGCCAGTGAGCAGCGGACGCTTCACACGCAGGCCTCATCGCGCCCGGCGAAGGCTGTTGGTGGAAAAATCCCGCTCCGCGTCGAGGCCCGTGCCGAAGGCGTAGTTCGACCAGGTCAGCTCCGTGGATTTGCCGGTCTGGACGTTGCTCATCAGCATCCGACCGGCCTTCCAGAATCTGCCGTAGAGCTGGTAGCCATCCACGTCGAGCGTCTTCAGGAGCCGGTTCTGGCGGTCGTAGTAGTCGATGTGCTGGATCCGGAAGGCTTCGCTGTCCAGCGTCACCACCTGGCGCCCGTAGCCGGAGTGCTCGTCCGTGGGGATGCGCTCGACGACGTAGGCGGCGCCATCGTCAGCCGTCTCCAGCAGACGGTAGGTGTACTTCTCCACCTCTTCGAGGGCCATGTCCTCGTAGGCGAACTCGCTCGAGAGAAACGGTCCGGACTTGTTCTGGCTGGCGATGCGCTTCACCCGCTTCAGCGCCGGCAGGTACATCCACTGGTCGTCCGGATCGTACTTGTGGGCGTAACTCAGCAGCGCCGTGCCGCCGATGGACTTCGGCGTCTCGAACACCACCAGCAGCCGGTCACCGTCGTCCGGCATCTCCAGCTGCCGGATCCGGAGGCTGCGCCGGGATTCGGCGCCCTGAGAGGTGCGCAGGATCATCTCCAGATCCACCTGCAGATCGCCATAACCGGACTCCCGACGATCCGCCTCCCGGAACACAGCCTCACCGGCGGCCTCGGGCGACAGACCCGCGAGGGAGAACGCGCCCTCGTCCGCCGCGGCAGGCACCGCGCAGGCGACGAGGAGCGGGACGAGCAGAGCGATGAGACGGGGGGCCATCTGACACATCCTGGGGGTATGCGCCCCGGATAGTATGCAAACCGCCTGGGGGTGTGCAAACGGCGCACTACTGTATATACTGCCAGCCCACTGTATATCCGAACAGGTCACATGCGACCTGTCGGAAACCTGATATCAATTCTACGTATAGGCGTTAACCAACAGAGATCCCATGGAAAACCTCACCTCCAGACAGGCTCAGGTGCTGGACCTGATCCGACAGTACATCGGCGACACGGGTTATCCGCCCACCCGGGCGGACATCGCCCGCGAGCTCGGCTTCCGGTCGCCGAACGCGGCGGAAGAGCACCTCAAAGCCCTGGCCCGGAAGGGCGCCATCGAGATGATTCCAGGCACCTCCCGTGGCATCCGGCTGCCGGACGACGCCGGGTTGCCCATCGTCGGCCGGGTCGCCGCCGGCAGCCCGATCCTGGCGGCGGAGCACATCGAGGACCGGGTGGAGATTCCCGCCGGGTTCTTCCAGCCCCGGGCGGACTTCCTGCTCCGGGTGCGCGGAGACAGCATGATCCGGGCCGGGATCCTGGATGGAGACCTGCTCGCGGTGCATAAGACGCCGGAGGCGTCGAACGGCCAGATCGTGGTGGCGCGCATCGAGGAAGAGGTCACGGTGAAGCGCTTCCAGCGCACCCGCCAGCGCAACCGGGTCCTGCTGCTCGCCGAGAACGAGGACTACGCCCCCATCGAGGTGGATCTGAAGGAACAGAGCTTCCAGATCGAAGGGTTGTCTGTCGGCGTGATCCGGCAGTCGCTCTGACGCTCTGACGCCCAGGCGCTAGCCGTCAGTGCCAGGCGGGAACCGTCAGTGCCAGGCGGGAACCGTCAATGAACGGTCGGTGGTGACGGTGTGTCCGGCTCGAGCTCGATCGTCTCGCCACCGAGGAAGTCCGTCGCCGCATCGATCATCGCCTCGGCCACGCCCACCAGCTCGCCACCGAGCATGTCCTTCACCTCGTCCGAGAAGCTGATCCGGACCAGCGGCTCGCGTCCCCTGAGCTCGGCGACCGGCACTGATGGCGGATTGTGCACCGTGATCTCTCCGTGGGTCCGGGGTTCGGCGTCGCCTTCCGCTTCGCGAAGCACGATGTCGCCGTTCTCGAGCTGCGTGATCTCCAGATAGATGCTCATCTCACCTCGTTGCCAGTGAAGGGCTATGCGCCGTCATCACCCGATGTCGGGCGCGGCGCGGTTTTTTTCCGGGGGGGCGTCTTCTTGCGGGCGGTCTTTCTGGCCGCCGTCTTCTTTGCCGGCGTTTTTTCAGCCGGGGCCTTCGCGGGTTTCGCTTCCTCCACCCAGCGACCGTCCACATAGAACGCTTTCCAGCCCGTGGCCTTGCCGTCCACCTCGGACTGAACGTACTGCTCCCGTGTCTTGCGGGCATACCGGATCACAGCCGGCAGGCCGTCCGGATCGGCCTGTGGCGCGTCCAGCAGATACTTGAACTTGGGGTCCAGCTCGTTGGCGTGCGGCTTGATCTCCGTCACCAGCGGCGCCCGGGTCTCCCGGTTGCGCGGGAACTGGCTGGCCGCCAGGAACAGACCCGAGGCGCCGTCGCGCAGCAGATAGAAGTCGTCCACCTTCTCGCAGCGCAGCTCCGGCATGGGTATCGGATCCGCCTTCGGTGGCGCCGGCTCGCCGTTGCGGAGCAGCTTGCGGGTGTTCTTGCAGGTGTCGCTGGTGCAGCCGAAGTACTTGCCGAAGCGGCCGGATTTGAGCTGCATGTCCGCGCCGCACTTGTCGCACTCGATCACCGGACCGTCGTAGCCCTTGATCCGGAAGCTGCCCTGCTCCACCGCGAATCCAGGACAGTCCGGGTTGTTGCCGCAGACGTGCAGCTTGCGCTGCTCGTCCACCAGATAGCTGTCCATGGGCGTCTGGCAGATGGGGCATTTCCACTTCGTGCGCAGAAGCCTCGACTCGCCTTCGGCGTCCTGATCCACGTCCACCACCTCATCCCCCGAGATCAGGTTCATGGTGTTGGTGCAGCGTTCCTTGGGCGGCAGGTTGTATCCGGAGCAGCCGAGGAAGACCCCCGTGCTGCCGGTACGCACCTGCATGTGCCGACCGCAGCGGTCGCAGACCACATCCGTATCCGTGGGCTCGTTCGAGCGCATGCCGCCCTTTTCCTGCTGGGCGACCTCGAGCTTGCCGGAGAAGTCGTCATAGAACTCGTCGAGCACGTTCTCCCAGTCCGCATCGCCTTCCGCGATCTGGTCGAGCTCCTTTTCCATCTGCGCGGTGAAACCGTAGTCGAGCAGGTTCTCGAACTGCTCCAGCAGCCGGTCGGTGACCAGCTCGCCGATCCGCTCCGCGTGAAACCGCTTGTTCTTCAGGGAAACGTAGCCGCGATCCTGAATGGTGGAGATGATCGCGGCATAGGTGGACGGGCGGCCGATGCCGCGTTTCTCGAGCTCGCGGACGAGGCTGGCTTCGCCATAGCGCGGCGGCGGCTTCGTGAAGTGCTGAACGCCTTCGGCGTCTTCCAGCTTCAGCACCTCGCCCACCTGATAATCCGGCAGCGGCGTGTCCTCCTCCTTTCTCGAGGTGGGCGGCAGCACGGCCGTATAGCCGTCGAACTTGAGAATCCTGCCGCGGATCTTCAGCTCGAGTTCCCCCGCCTCCACCAGCACGGTGGTGGAGATGTACTCCGCGGGCGTCATCTGGCAGGCGACGAACTGGCGCCAGATGAGGTCGTAGAGACGCACCGCGTCGTCGTCCACGCCGGATACGAAGTCGGCCACGGTGCCGACGTTCGACGGGCGGATCGCCTCGTGCGCCTCCTGGGCGTCCTTCTTCGCCGCATAAGTGTTGGGTTTTTCCGGCAGATACCGATCGCCGTGTTTCTCTCCGATGTAGTCGCGACAGGCGCTCACCGCCTCCGCGGAGAGATTGGTGGAGTCGGTGCGCATGTAGGTGATGTAGCCGGCTTCGTACAGGCGCTGGGCCAGCGTCATGGTCTTCTTGACCGAGAAGCCGAGCCGCGTGCTCGCCGCCTGCTGCAGGGTGGAGGTGATGAACGGCGCCCCCGGTCGCGTCCGGGTGGGGCGATCCTCCCGCGCCTTGACCGAAAAGCCCCGCTGCTTCAGGCGGCCGAGCGCCTCGTTGGCGGTCTCGCCGTTGTCGGGGCGGAAGGATTCCTCCCCGTCTCTGACGAGCTGGAAGCGGCGGGTGTCCTCGCCGTCGCGGGACAGCTCGGCAAAGACCTCCCAGTACTCCTCCGGCACGAACGCGCGGATTTCCCGCTCACGCTCCACCACCAGGCGCACGGCCACGGACTGCACGCGGCCGGCAGACAGCCCCCTGGCCACCTTCGCCCACAGCAGGGGCGAGAGCTCGAAGCCCACCACCCGGTCCAGGAAGCGACGGGCCTGCTGGGCCTGCACCTGGTTCATGTCCAGCTCGCCGGGGGATTCGAAGGCCTCGGCGATGGCCTTGCGGGTGATCTCGTTGAACACCACACGGCGGTATCGCGTCGGATCGCCGCCGATGGTTTCCCGGAGGTGCCAGGCGATGGCCTCCCCCTCCCGGTCGAAGTCCGTGGCGAGATAGATGGCTTCTGCCTTCTCGGCGAGCTTCGAAAGCTCCGAGATCACCTTCTCCTTGCCGGGCAGGATCTCGTAGGTGGCCTGCCAGTGCTGCTCCGGATCTACCCCCATCCGCCGCACGAGCTGCTTGCGGGCTCGTTCCTTTTTATAGGCCTCACGCGCCTCCGGCGACAGCTTGCGGGTCTTGGCCGCCTCCTGCGCGCGGGCCTTCGGATCCACGGCCTTGCCGCCCACCGGCAGGTCGCGGATGTGTCCGACGCTGGATTTGACGATGAAGTCGTTGCCCAGGTAGCGATTGATGGTCTTGGCTTTCGCGGGCGATTCGACGATGACGAGGGAGCGGGCCATGGGCCTCCCGGTTTGAATTCGGCGCCGTTATACGAATTCCCCGAAAGCCATGTCAAGAATCCGTCGTCGAACCTCCCGGCGAAAGCCCAGCGTCCAGGGCGAGCAGATCGGCCTCCAGATCCGCCAGCAGGGATGCGAGCTCCGACACGGAATCCACCGTCGAAACGGGCGTTTCGAGCCAGTAGAGGAAGATACTGCGGGTGTCCAGCTCGACGGCGATCACGTCCCCAGGGAGGCGGTTCAGAACCGCTTCGAACCGCGACAGCACGGCGGGCAGGTGCGAGCGCCCCTCACCGGCCGGTCGCTGGTCATACTGCCAGTCGGCGAACGGATCGGGTGCGCCTGCCGCCGGTTCGCGGCGCAGCCGGAATCCGGGGAGGTAGCGGAGCTTCTTCGCGAGCATCCGACCATAGGCCGCGCACTCGACCACCGGCTTCCTGATCGTGCCGCCCGCGCTCACCCGCTCCTCGGCGGTGGGATCGCGCTTCGGCAGCCGCCGCATGTCCACCAGCAGCCCCTCGCTGCGGGCCCGGCTTCTGAGCGCGGCAAGTCTTTTGTCTCTTCTGCTCGGAACAAGCCAGAGCACAGGCCCGAACGCGATCACAAGCACCAGGATGATGAGGATCCAGGTCACGGTTGATTCCGTTTCTCCCTCGGGTGTATCGTCGCCGCAATCCGGAGGGAGACGCAACATGCCTGAAGTTCAGGGCGGTTATCAGCGCATCATGTTGGCCGTGGACCTGACCGAAGAATCCAGCAAGGTCGCCGAACGGGCACTGGCGCTGGCCGCCGCGTTCGGCGCGGAGCTGCACGTCGTCCACGTCATCGAGCCGCTGAGTCTGGCCTATGGCGGGGACATCCCGATGGACCTCTCCTCCGTGCAGGAGCAGATCCACGACCAGGCCAAATCCCACCTCTCGGAATTCGCCGCGACACTGAACGTTCCACCCGACCACCAGTACCTCATCTTCGGCCGACCGGAAAGCGAGATCCAGCGGGCCGCCGAGGCAAAGGGGGCCGACGTCATCGTCGTCGGCAGCCACGGTCGCCACGGTCTGGCCCTGCTGCTCGGCTCCACCGCCAACGGCGTGCTGCACGGTGCCACGTGTGACGTGCTCGCGGTGCGGGTCGGGGTTCAGGGCGCGGAAGAGGCAGAGTCGACCTCTTAAGAACCGATGAGCCCTGCCCGCCCTACCGGAGCTGTGACATCACGGTGCACCGCCGCAGTGGTCGTGCTGCTGGCCCTTCTGCTGCCTGCGGCCGACGGCCTCGCGCTCAGCCGCTACGAGCAGCGCGCCGCTTACAAGAAAGCCCTCGACCACCTCACCGCCGGGCGGATGGGAGACTTCGGGGCCCTGCGCAAGCGTCTCGACGACTACCCGCTCAAGCCCTATCTCGACTACTACGAGCTGCAGAGTCAGCTCTCCAGCGCGACCCCGGACGCGGTGATGGGATTCCGCCGTCGCAACGCCGAGCTGCCGGTCTCCGACATCGTCTACAGCCGCTGGCTGAAGAGCCTCGGCAGCCAGAAGCGCTGGGAGGTGTTTCTCCAGTATTACGAGCCGAGCTCGGACGCGGAGCTGCGCTGTTATCACCTGCGGGCGCTGCTCGGCACCGGGACACGTGATGCGGCGCTGGACCAGGTGCCCGAGCTCTGGCTGTCATCGCAGTCGCAGCCGAAGGTGTGTGATCCCCTGTTCGAGATCTGGATCGACAACGACCGCCTCACCGAATCCATGGTCTGGGACCGGCTGTCGATGGCCCTCGAGGCGAACAGCACGACCCTCGCCCGCTACCTGCAGCGCTTCTTCGTCACGCCGCACGTGAAGTCCTGGGCCCAGACCTACTACAACGTGCACGTGACCCCGAGCACGATCACGCAGGTCTCGCGGTTCACGACAGACGACCGCTACAGCCGGGCGGTGATCGGTCACGGCATCAGGCGGCTCGCGACCCGCGATGCGGAGTCCGCCCAGTCCGCCTGGCTCAAGTATCAGGACAGCCACCGGTTCCCGGCGGAGGACGCCGAGTCGATCGAAGCGGCGCTGGCCGTCGGCCTCGCCAGGAGCGGACGTTTCCCGGACCACGCCGACGCACCGGAGTCGCTGCCCGCGGAAGGTCTGTCCGAAGCGGCACTGGCACTGCAGCGCTGGGCGGATCTGTCGTTCTGGATCGAGCGGCTGCCCGCCGCTGAGCGGGAGTCGCGCCGCTGGCAGTACTGGCTCGCCCGATCCGTGGACGAAACGACGCTCGACTCGAAGCGCGCAGAGCTGACGTTCGTCGCGCTGGCGGCGGAGCGCGACTACTACGGATTTCTGGCCGCAGAACGGATCGGCCACCCGGTCAGCCTCAATCACCAGCCGAGTGCGGCCACCCAGACCGAGATCAAGCAGTTCTCCAACCTGCCCGCCGTGCAGCGGGCTACTGAGCTCTATGCCGTGGGCGATCTCGTCAACGCGCGCCGGGAGTGGTATCGCCTGCTGCCGACCCTGTCGGTTCGGGAGAAGGCGACCGCCGCGAGGCTGGCCGATCAGATCGGCTGGACCTCCCAGGGCATCCGCACCGCCAACGACGCGCCCGATCTGCGCGACGATCTCGATCTGCGCTTCCCCATGCCCTACACCGACGAGTTCCAGCGCGTCAGTCACATCACCACCGTGCCGGACACCTTTCTGCTCGCGATCGCCCGCCAGGAGAGTCTGTTCGACCCGCTGGCGCGGTCGTCCGCCAACGCCCGCGGACTCATGCAGCTCATTGCGCCCACCGCCGAGCGCGTCGCGCAGCGAGTGGGCATCACGGAGCCGACGGCGAGCGATCTCTACTACCCCGCGCTGAACATCGAGCTCGGCGGTCACTATCTGGCGGACCTGCTGATCCGCTACGGGGCCCGGCGCCCACTCGCCGCGGCCGCCTACAACGCCGGCGAGCACCGGGTGGACCGCTGGATCAGTGGCGTGTCCGGGCAGCCCATGGACGTCTGGATCGAGACCATCCCCTTCCGGGAAACCCGCAACTACGTGAAGAACGTGATGGCCTTCGCCAAGGTGTACGGCTACCGCCGGGGCAGCCCGCGGCCCATGTTCGAGGCGCACGAGACCCGGCTGCCGTAGATCCGGACCGCCGGCGCAACCGAGTGATCGACATCGGCGTCAATCTGCTGCACCCCCAGTTCGATGCGGACCGGGGCGCCGTGCTCGCACGGGCGGAAGCGGCCGGTGTGGGCATGCTGATCACGGCAACCGATCTGCAGACGGCGGCCGACGCCGTCCGTTTCTGCGAGTCCCATCCCGGGGAAGCAGTTCTCGGCTGCACGGCTGGTGTCCACCCGCACGATGCCTCCGCAGCACCCGGGGACCTGGCGGACCGGCTGGCGGCACTCGCCGCCTCGCCGCACGTCCGCGCGATCGGTGAGACGGGCCTCGACCTCTACCGGAACTACTCGCCGCCGGACGTGCAGCGGCGTGTTTTCCGTACCCAGCTCGAGGTGGCGAGCAGGGTCGGCAAGCCGCTCTTCGTGCACGATCGGGACAGCGGCGGGGAGGTCTACCAGGCACTGGCAGCCGTCGTCGATCGGGTGGCGGGGGTGGTCGTGCACTGCTTCACGGGCAATGCCACCGATCTTGCACGCTATCTTTCCATCGGCTGCCACATCGGCATCACGGGCTGGGTGACGGAGAAGAAGCGCGGCGCGGAGCTGGCCGGCATGCTCCACGCGCTGCCGCTGGAGAGGTTGCTGATCGAGACCGACGCGCCGTTTCTGAGGCCGCACAACGTCCCGGCGGCCTGGCAGGCCGAGCAGGCGCCGGACGCCAGCCGCCGCCGCAACGAGCCGGCCCTGCTGCCCTGGGTGGCGGAAGGGGTGGCCCGGGCCATGGGCATAGCGGTGGCCGACGTCGTTCAGCACAGCACGGAAAACGCCCGGAAGCTGTTCGCGGCGCGCTGACAACGGCGCCGGGATCAGCGCCCGGCAATGAGGTCCAGCACCCGCTCCCTGGAGAAAGGCCAGTCGAGCTCGGCGTCGCCCTCGCCGCCATCTGCGGCAAGCACCGGCAGACGCGCACCGTATCGGTCGGTGAGCGCATCGTCGCTCGCCACGTCGACCACCCGCACGGATCGCCCGACGAGTTCTGGCATACTGAAAAGCAGCTCAAGCGCCCGGTCGCACAGTGTGCAGTGATCGGTGCTGTAGAGAACGAGTTCGGCAGCCATGCAGACCCTGAGATTCGCGGACCCGATCACTGTAAACCAATATCCGCTGCCGATCGCCGGGCCCGCCGAGTGGCGCCGCCAGGCCGACGGCACCTGGCAGGCATCCGTGTCCCTGCCGACGCTCCCGGCCGGCCACATGATCGTGCCGAGCCTCTCCGTGCTCGAGCGCCACGACTATCGGTTCGCGTTTTCCCTGGTCACGGAAGAGCGGACCTACGCCCTGCGCAGCTTCCCGTCCCTCGAGGACGACGGCGCGTTTCAGGATCCCTCGGACGCGGTCGTCCGTACCGCCATCGACTGCTACCACCTGCAGAGCGCGCCCGGCGCCTGCCGGCTGGACGTGCGCTACCAGGGTCACGGCCCGCCGTCGCGTTATCTGCTCAGCATCTCCATGCGGCCGACGGAGATGGACGTTGTTGCCGGTCCGCTGCCTGCGCTGCGTGCACCCGCCCCGCCCCGGCGCAGCCAGATGCTCGCCAACCCGAGAATCGCGGCACGCATCTGCTCCCCCATGAGCACGGCCATGGTGATCGGCACCCACCGCCCGCACGTGGACTACGATGCGGTCGTCACGGCGTGTCTGGACCGGGTCACCGGCATGTACGGTCTCTGGCCTCTGGCCATCCGCGCCGCCAGTCGCCACGGACTCATCGGCGCGGTGGAGCTGGTCGACGGCTGGCCGCCGGTGCTCGCCTGCCTGGCGCGGGGACTCCCCGTCGTGGCCAGCATCCGCTATGCCCCCGATGCCCTGCCGGGCGCACCCCAGCGCGCGACCGGCGGTCACCTGGTGGTTGTCCACGGCGTGGAGAGCGAGACGGTGCTGGTCAATGATCCTGCCGCACCGGATCACGGCAGCGTCGTGCGCCGCTATCCGGCGGCGGCCTTCGCCGAGGCGTGGTTCCGTCATCGCGGGGCCGCGTATATGCTCGTTCCATGAAGTACCTCTCCCGGTTCCTCCTGCTGATGGTGGGTTTCGCGCTGACCACGGCCGGGCTCATGATGTGGCGTTCCGTCGGTTTCTCCTTCGACGGCATCTGGTTCGTCGACAATGGCTACCGGCCGCACGCACTGCACCTGCTGATTCTGGGGCTGGCCATGATTCCACCGTCTCTTTGGGAGATCTTCGTCCTGGAGATGCGACAGGATGATCGGTAGCCGTCCACAGCCCCGCCCGGGACGCGTCTACATCCGCCCGGTCAGCGAAGCGGACCGACACGAGTTCCTGAAGCTGATGCGCTCGAGCCAGCACCTGCATCACCCCTGGATCACGCCGCCGCTGACGGACGCCGCCTTCACCAGCTATCTCACCCGCACCCGGCGGGACGACCACGAGGGGCTGCTCGTCTGTCACAAGGCAGACGACGCGATCACCGGCGTCATCAACATCAACAACATCGTCAGGGGTTCGTTTCTGTCCGCCTCCCTCGGCTACTACGCCGGTGCCCCGTTCGTGGGCCAGGGCCTCATGCGCGAAGGGCTCGAGCTGGTGAAGAGCTACGCTTTCTACACGCTGGGGCTGCACCGCCTGGAGGCCAACATCCAGCCGGAGAACCACCGGTCGCTGGCACTCGTCAGGCAGTGCGGGTTCGCCTGTGAAGGCCTCTCGCCGGCCTTCCTGTTCATCGACGGACGCTGGCGCGATCACGAGCGCTGGACGGCAGTCCATCAGCGGGCACACCTGAGGCCATGAGCAGCTCCCGCCGGACAGTGCTGCCGTACGGCGGCTGGCCGTCGACGATCAGCGCCCGCTCGCTGGTTGCCGGCGTGGTGAGCGTGTCCGCGCTGACCGCGCGCGACGGCACGCTCTACTGGCTGGAGGGCAGACCGGAAGAAGGCGGCCGGACGGTCCTCGTGCGTCAGGACGCAGACGGCAGCCGGGACCTGACACCCGCACCCCACAACGTCCGCAGCCGGGTGCACGAATACGGTGGCGGGGCCTATGCGGTGGGCGCGCAGGACGTCTGGATCGTCGACTTCGCGGACCAGAACCTCTACCGCATCGACGGTTCCGGAACGATCACGCAGCTGACCCGGACCGACGCCGGCACCCGATTCGCCGACTTCGTCGTCGATGCGCGCCGCAACCGCCTGATCACCGTGGTGGAGCAGCACGGAGCAGACGAACCCGAGAACTATCTCGGCGCAGTGGACCTGGACAGCGGTGCGCTCACGCGGCTCACGGCAGGTCGGGATTTCTATGCGGCGCCGCGCCTGTCACCCGACGGTTCGACGCTGGCGTTCATCGCCTGGGACCATCCGAACATGCCGTGGGACGGCACGGAGCTCGTGACCACCACGCTGGACGACGCGGGTGCCGTGGGACGGCTTGTGACTGTCGCCGGCGGTGCCGAGGAGTCCGTTCTGCAGCCCCTGTGGCTGCGTGACGGCGTGCTGCTCTTCATCAGCGACCGTGCCGGCTGGTGGAACCTCTACCGCTTCGACGACAGCGGCACGTTCTGCGTGCTCGAGGATGCGGCTGACTACGCGGAGCCGGCCTGGCAGTTCGGCATGAGGAGCTGCACGCCGGCCGGCGGTGACCACGTGCTCATCGTCCGTCAGGGCGAACGGGGCCAGGAGGTCGCCCTCGTCGACACGGCGAGCACCATGGGCTCGCCGTTTCTGGGCGACGACCAGCCCTGGCTGGGTTACGGCAGCCCCTGCGTGGCCGGTGCTGACTTCTGCTTCATCGGTACCCGTGCCGACCGTTCCCCCGCGATCGAGCGGGTGCCGCTAGCGGGCGGACCGGCGACGACGGTCCGTCGGGCAGGCGGACCGGAAATCGATCCCGCCGATCTGTCCCTCGGGGAACCGCTCACCTTCCCCACCCGGGACGGGCATGCGGCCCACGCCTACTTCTATCGGCCAATGAGCGCCCGGTTCGAAGGCCCTGAAGGTGAACGCCCGCCGCTGGTGGTGATGACCCACGGCGGGCCCACCGCTGCTGTGCACAGCGACCTGAACCTGCGGATCCAGTACTACACCACGCGCGGCTGGGCCGTGGTGTACGTGAACTACCGGGGCAGCAGCAGCTACGGACGCGCTTACCGGACGGCGCTCAACGGCCGCTGGGGAGAAATCGACGTCACCGATTGTGAGGACGTCGTCCGCTTCCTCTCCCGCTCCGGAAAGATCGATCCGGAGCGGGTCGCCATCCGCGGCGGTAGCGCGGGCGGTTTCACAACGCTGGCCGCCCTCACCCGCTCGGACGTATTCCGCGCGGGTGCCAGTCACTACGGCATCGGCGACCTGGCGGCACTGGCGAGAGACACCCACAAGTTCGAGTCCAGATATCTGGATGGTCTGCTGGGCAGTGAGGAAGCGATCCACGAACGCTCCCCCATTCACCACCTGGACGGATTCCATTGCCCCGTGATCTTCTTTCAGGGTAGCGAGGACCGGGTCGTACCGCCCAATCAGTCCCAGGCCATGGCAGCCGCTCTCCGGGACAAGGGCATACCGGTGGCCTACCTGGAATTCGCCGGTGAGGGGCACGGTTTCCGCGATGCCGGGAACATCGTCCTGTCGGTGGAATCCGAGTACGGCTTTTTCTGCCGGGTGTTCGCCATCGACCCTGCCGACGAGCTGCCGGACATCCCCATAGACAATGCCGGACGGCTGACAGGCCGTCCCACCGGAGACCGTATCTCATGAAACTCGATATCGCTGTGCTGATGGGCGGCCCGTCCGCCGAGGCCGGCGTTTCCCGCACGTCCGCCCGTGGCGTGGCCGGCGCGCTGGAGACGGCCGGGCACCGCGCCACGCTGGTCGAGCTCGACTCGACCACCGCCTCCAGGCTGCTCGAGCTGCGTCCGGACGTGGTGTTCCCGGCGCTGCACGGGCCGCCCGGTGAGGACGGCACGGTGCAGGGATTCCTCGAGATCCTGTCCCTGCCCTATGTCGGCAGCGGTGTTCACGGCAGCGCCGCGGCCATGGACAAGGCCATCGCCAAGTCCGTGTTCGCCCGTGCCGGTCTGCCCATCGCCGAGGACCTCGTCTTTCCTGCGGACGTCGACCCGAAACGCGCGGTGGCGGACATCCTGGCCCGGTTCGGCGACCGGGTGGTCATCAAGCCGCTGTCCCAGGGCTCCGCCATCGGCGTGACCCCGGTGGCCAACGGCGGCGACCTCGTCGCACCGCTTGAGACCGCACTGGCGCTCGGCGGCGGGGTACTGGTGGAGCCCTACGTGCTCGGCAGGGAAATCACCGTCGGCGTGCTCGACCTGCACGGCCGCACCCCCGTTGTCTTTCCCGTCATCGAGATCCGGACGAAGGCAAACGAGTGGTACGACTTCGAGAACCGCTACGCCGTGGGCGGCAGCGAGCACGTGATCCCGGCACCGCTGCCGGATCCGGTCACTGCCCGCCTGCAGCAGGTGGCGCTCGATGCGCACGTATCACTCGGGCTGAGGGACCTCTCGCGCGCGGACTTCATCGTCACCGATGCCGACGACATCGTGCTGCTCGAGGTGAACACGCTCCCCGGCATGACACCCACGAGCCTCTACCCGGACGGGGCGCGGGCCATCGGCATCGAGTTCCCCCAGCTCGTGGACGCCCTGGTGACGAGCGCCCTTCACCGGTGGCGGAAGGATGCCTAGGGAACCTCTGATCAAGTATTGGCAGCTCAGAGCTTTTCGCATTTGCCAGGGCAAGGCGTGTCCCGCAGCCAATATCGAGCATATTGGCAAGGGGCACAACACAGCCTTGGCGAATGCGAAAAGCTCCCGCAGGGCGCGTCGCACGGGTCCTTTGGACTTCGTTGCGCTTCTCGGCAATGGAAGCGACCATTCCCCACGAAGCGCGCCTAGCCAAAGAACCCGTGCGGCACGCTGAGCTGCCAATACTTGATCAGAGGTTCCCTAGCAGCCTGGCCCGCTAGAAGTCGTAGCCGCGTTCGTTGTGCTGGGTGATGTCGAGGCCTTCCACCTCTTCCTCCTCGGCGACCCGGTTACCGACCAGCGCGTCCACCAGCTTGAGCAGCACGAAGCTGACGACGCCGGTATAGACCAGCGTCGCCACCACGCCGATGGCCTGCACGCCGAGCTGGCTGCCGATGGAGATTTCCTGCTGACCCGAGAACAGGCCGAGAGCGTTGCTGGCAAAAACCGCCGTCAGCAGCGTCCCCAGGATGCCGCCGACCCCGTGCACCGGGAATACGTCGAGAGAGTCGTCGATGCGCAACGTCCGCTTCAGGTAGTTCGTCGCCAGGAAGCAGACGATGCCGGCGGAGATGCCGATGATCAGCGCGCCCCCCGGGCCCACGAAACCGGATGCCGGCGTGATGGTGCCGAGTCCCGCCACCATGCCGGTGACCGCACCGAGGGCGCTCGGCTTCTCGAAGCGGATCCACTCGCACATCATCCAGGTGAAGGCGCCTGCCGCGGCCGAGGTGTGGGTGACGAACATGGCCATGGCCGCATCGCCGTTCGCCGCCAGAGCGCTGCCGCCGTTGAAGCCGAACCAGCCGACCCAGAGCATACCCGCGCCGGCAGTGGTGAGCGTCATGTTGTGCGGCATCATGGCCTGCTCGGGAAAACCGCGTCGGTTGCCGAGCACAAGAGCCGCGACGATGGCCGCGGTACCGGCGGTGATGTGCACCACGGTGCCGCCCGCAAAGTCCATCAGCCCCATCTGCCCCAGCCAGCCGCCGCCCCAGACCCAGTGACAGACCGGCGCGTACACCAGCAGCAGCCACAGAGTGCTGAACAGCAGCACGGCCGAGAAGCGCATCCGCTCGGCGAAACCGCCGACGATCAGCGCCGGCGTGATGATGGCGAAGGTCATCTGGAAGAGCGCAAACGCGGTCTCGGGAATGTCTCCGGAGAGCGCGTCCTCGCCGACACCGTTCATGAATGCCTTCGAGAGCCCGCCGATGAATCCATAACCCTGATCGTCGAAGGCCAGGCTGTAGCCCACCAGCACCCAGAGTATCGACATCAGGCAGGTGATCACGAAGCACTGCATGAGCACGCTCAGCACGTTCTTGCCGCGGACCAGCCCACCGTAGAAGAGCGACAGTCCCGGAATCGTCATGAACAGTACGAGCGCCGTGGACGTCAGTATCCACGCCGTATTGGCCCCATCGAGCATTGGAACTCTCCCCCAGAGGTCGTTGTCGTTATGGTTGCGTCGAAGGGTACTGAAGAAGCCCATCCCAGGGAAGCCGCGCCTCCGGGCGGTCTGCGGGACAGCAGGCTTTGGAGTATAGTGCGCGGCTTGACGGCCGGGCGCAGGCCGCGCGGTGGCTTTCACACGGCGCATTCACACGGGCAGGACCATGGAAGCAGTAGAAACAATCCAGCAGGAGCGGGTCAGCGCGGTCACCCGGTGGCTGTCTAAACGCATCATCGGCCAGGAGGTGCTGCTCGAACGTCTGATGACGGCCCTGCTCTGCGGCGGCCACCTGCTGGTCGAAGGCGCGCCCGGGCTCGCCAAGACCCGGGCGATCAAGGAGCTGGCGGCCGCCGTCGACGGCGACTTCCACCGCATCCAGTTCACGCCGGACCTGCTGCCTTCCGACGTCACCGGCACGGAGGTGTTCCGGCCGGAGGACGGCTCGTTCAAGTTCCAGCCGGGGCCCGTCTTCCACAACCTGCTGCTCGCCGACGAGGTGAACCGGGCGCCCGCGAAGGTGCAGTCCGCCCTCCTCGAGGCGATGGCCGAGCACCAGGTCAGCGTCGGTCGGCAGACCTTTCCCCTGCCCGAGCTGTTCCTCGTCATGGCCACCCAGAATCCCATCGAGCAGGAAGGCACCTACCCGCTGCCGGAAGCGCAGCTCGACCGCTTTCTCATGCACGTCAAGGTTTCCTACCCCGACGAGGCAGCGGAAACGGAAATCCTGCATCTGGTGCGTGCCGAGACCAGCCGCCGCGGCAGCGAAAGTCCCGCGCCCTACCGGCTCACCCAGGACGACATCTTCTCCGCCCGGCAGTCGATTCTCGGCATGTACATGGCGGAGCCCATCGAGCGCTACATCGTTGCGCTGATCATGGGCTCGCGGGAGGCGCGGGGCGAGCTGTCGCAGTGGCTCGAGTTCGGTGCGAGCCCCAGGGGAACGATCGCGCTGGATCAGTGCGCACGGACCCTGGCCTGGCTCGACAACCGCGACTTCGTCACGCCGGAAGACGTCCAGGCCATTGCCCACGATGTGCTGCGCCACCGTCTGATCCTGTCTTTCGACGCCGAGGCTCAGGGTGTGACGGCAGACGACGTGATCGACATTCTCATCAACCAGGTTCCGGTCCCCTGATTCGAGCCGTGGCGGCGGAAGAGCCCATACTTAAGGGGGCCTATGTGACGCTCGCGGACCTGCTCGGGCTCCGCTACCGTCGCCTCCCGGCGCCCATCCACAGCCCCAGGGTGATGGGCAGCCAGGCGGGCAACAGGCTCTCCAAGCAACGCGGGCGCGGTATCGACTTCTCGGAGGTTCGGGCCTACCAGCCCGGGGACGACGTCCGGACCATCGACTGGCGGGTGACCGCCCGCAAGAACAAGCCGCACACGAAGGTGTTCCGCGAGGAGCGGGAGCGCCTGACCCTCATCGTGGTGGACCAGACCCAGAGCATGTTCTTCGGCTCGCGGACACGCCTGAAGTCCGTCGCGGCGGCGGAGCTGGCCGCGCTGGGCGCCTGGCAGGCGCTGCACCACAACGATCGGGTCGGCGGCGTCGTCATCGGCAACGATACGTACTCGGCGCACAAGCCCTACCGCAACGTGAAGTCCGTGGCGCGCTTTCTGGGCGACCTCTGCACGATGAACCAGGCGCTGAAGCGGGGCACCCCCCACCCGGAGGTGAGCCACTTCGCCGAGGCGCTGGCGCAGATCCGCAGGCTCGCACGTAACAACTACCGGATCTACTTCATCAGCGACTTCCAGCCCATCGGCGATCACTGGCGGGATGCGTTCAGAAGCCTGTCGCGCCACAACGAGGTCATCGCCGTCCGCGTCTACGACCCGCTCGAGCGCGAGCTGCCGCCGGCGGACAGCTACACGGTGACGGACGGTGCCCACCGCCTCCAGTTCCACGCCGGCAACCCCGGGCTGCGCGAGCGCTATCACCACCGTTTCGTCGATCACGACGAACGGCTCAGACAGATCTGCCGCGAGACGCTCGTCGAGTACCGGGACCTCGCCACCAGCGAGCCGGTCAATCGCCTTCCGGGGTGGAACTGATGGAAGCGGATCTGCTGCAGCAGCTCAGGGACATCCACCTGCCGGCGGAGCCGCTCTGGTGGCCGCCCGCCCCCGGCTGGTGGCTGCTCGCCATGGTCGTGCTGGCCGCCGTGGTCTACGCGCTGCATCGGCTCAGGCTCGCCATCGCGCGGCGCCGCCCGATCCGTGAGGCGAGGCGCCAGTACGACCTGCTCTACGGCGCATTCCGACGCGGGGAAATCGACGCCATCAGTTATCTGCATCAGGCCAACGAGCTGCTCAAGCGGCTCTACATCCACGCGCTGCACGTGGACGTCGCCCGCCGCGCGAACGACGCGGACTGGCTCGCCTTCCTCGACGCCCGTTCCGGCAGCGACCGTTTCAGCGACGGGCCCGGCAGCCAGCTCGGCAACCAGCGCTTCCGTCCGGAACCCCAAGCGGATCCGGAGACCCTTCACCCGCTCGTGCTGCGACTGCTGGAGGGCGCCAGGCCGTGATCGAGTGGGTCTGGCCGTGGATGGTGCTGCTGGCGCCGCTGCCGCTGCTGGTCCGCTGGCTGCTCACACCCGTGGAGCGGCATCAGGCGGCGCTGACCGTTCCCGACGTGGCCAGCTTCCGCTACGAGGGCGTCGGCCGGACGGGTGCTGCCCAGCGGCGTCTCGCCTGGCGCACGCTGCTGCTCTGGCTGATCTGGCTGGCGCTGGTGACGGCGATGGCCCGCCCGCAGTGGACGGGCGAGCCGGTCACCCTGCCCACCTCGGGACGCGACCTGATGCTGGCCGTGGACATCTCCGGCAGCATGGGCACGGAGGATCTGCTGCTCGGCGGTCAGCTCGTCAACCGCTTGACGGTGGTGAAGAACGTGGTGGGCGAGTTCATCGAGGCCCGGGAAGGCGACCGTGTCGGGCTGATCCTGTTCGGTACCAATGCCTACCTGCAGGCGCCGCTGACCTTCGATCTGGAAACCGTGCACCGGCTACTCACCGAGGCGCCGGTGGGCATTGCCGGCGGCAAGACGGCGATCGGCGACGCCATCGGCCTCGCCGTGAAACGCCTGCGGCAGCGGCCGGAGGGTGACCGGGTGCTGATCCTGCTCACCGACGGCGCCAACAATGTCGGCGAGGTGGCCCCGGTGAAAGCGGCGGAGCTGGCCGCCCAGGACGACATCCGCATCTATACCATCGGCGTAGGTGCGGACGAGATGCGCCTGCCGAGCCTGCTCGGCGTGTTCGGCTCCCGGGTCGTGAATCCCTCCGCCGAGCTCGACGAGGACACCCTCACCCGGATTGCGGAGATCACCGACGGCCGCTACTTCCGCGCTCAGAACACCGCCAAGCTCGTGGAGATCTACGACATCATCGACGCGCTGGAACCCATCGAGCAGGAGGCGGAGACCTACCGGCCCATCGCCGTGCTCTACTACTGGCCCATGGGGCTGGCGTGGGCGCTGTTCCTGGTGCTCATCGTCTGCGACTGGCGGGGATGGGGCGGTGACTGACCTCGCTGTCGACGGCCTCATCTTTCTCCGCCCCTGGTGGCTCCTCGGGGTCGTGCCGGTGATCGTGCTGGCGGTGCTCTGGGCCCGGCGGCGGATGGCCGCCTCCCACTGGGAGACGAGCATCGAGCCCGCACTGCTCAGCGTGCTCCTGGAGCCCGGCAGCCAGGGCGGCTTCAAGCGGATGGCCTGGCTCGTCGCCTCGGCGCTGGCGATCGGCACGCTGGGGCTTGCCGGGCCGGCCTGGCAGAAGCTCCCCCAGCCGGTGGAGGAGAAGCGCGACGCGCTGATCATCGTCTTCGACCTGTCGCTGTCCATGTTCGCCGAGGACGTCCGCCCGTCCCGGCTGGTCCGCGCGCGGCAGAAGATCACCGACGTGCTGCGCCTGCGCAGGGAAGGCTACACGGCGCTGGTTGCCTACGCCGGCGACGCCCATACCGTGGCGCCGCTCACCGACGACGTGCGCACCATCGAGAACCTGCTCGCCTCCCTGAGCCCGGAGATGATGCCCGTGCTCGGCAGCAACCTCGGCAGCGCGCTCACGATCGCCCGCGAGCTCTTCGACAACGCCCGCGTCACGCAGGGACGCGTGCTGCTCGTCACCGACGGTATCGATGCGCCGGGTGACGTCGGCGTGCTGTGCGAGCGCACCTTCCCGCTGTCTATCCTCGGCGTCGGCACGGAACGTGGCGGCACCATCCCGCTGGACTTCGTCAACCAGCCCGGGCAGGTGCTGCGCACTCAGGCCGGTGACCCGATCACCGCACGCCTGGACCCGGATCGTCTCGAGGAGATTGCCGCCGGCTGTCACGGACGCTTCCGCACGCTCGACCTCGGCGACGAGGACATCACCTGGCTGCTCGACACCCGGCTGCCCAGCGAGGACGAAACCGAGGCGGTGGAGCGGGATTTCGACACCTGGGCCGACATGGGTTTCCTCGCCGGCATCGTGCTGCTGCCGCTCCTGCTGCTCGGCTTCCGGCGGGGGCTGTTCGCCGCTGCGGTCCTCACGGTGGTGCCGTTTCCCGCCGAAGCCAGTCTCTGGGACGACCTCTGGCAGCGCTCGGACCAGCAGGCGTACCGGGCGCTCACGGAAGGTTCACCCGGCATCGCCGCCATGCTCTTCGACGATCCCGAGTGGCGGGCTGCGGCTCAATACCGGGCCGGTGACTACAGCGGTGCGGCGGCCGGCTTCGGCAGCCTCGACGACCCCGAGTCCACCTACAACCTGGGCAACGCCCTGGCCAAGGCCGGTCAGTTCGAAGCGGCGCTGTCCGCCTACGACCGGACCCTCGCCACCGTACCCGACCACGCAGACGCCCTGTTCAATCGGGAGCTCGTGGCGCGTCTCCTGGAAGAGCAGCGCAGCCAGGAGCAGGACTCCGAGAGCGAGGGTGACCAGGGCACCAATCCCCAGGACCAGAACGACAGCCAGCAGCCCGACGACGGTCAGCAGCAGCAGCAGGATCAGAACGGTCAGCAGCCCGAGCAGCCGCCGGAGCAGGAGCCGACCGATCAGGAAAGCCAGGACGCGGAGTCTTCACAGGACCAGTCCGAGACCGAGGAAGGCGAGACGAACCGGGACGAGCGTCAGGACGCCATGGAGCAGTGGCTGCGCCGGGTGCCCGACGATCCGGGCGGCCTGCTGCGCCGCAAGTTCCAGTACGAAACCAACCAGCGGCTGCGCCGCGGCGACTACTCCGCGCGGGAAACGGAGAAGATCTGGTGAGACTGCGGACGCAGATGCTCGTCGCCATGCTCGGCGTCCTCACCGCGCTGCCGTCCGCTGCGGCGCTGGTCACCTATCTGGAGCCGCGCATCGTCGACGAGATGGAGACCGTCCGCCTCGTCATCCGCGCCGAGGGTACCGCCCAGGCCGAAGCGCCGGACTTCAGCCCGCTCGACGAAGACTTCGACGTGCTCGGCAACCAGACCTCGAGCCGGATCAGCAGCATCAACGGCCGCACCGTGGCGTCGGTGGAATACCAGCTGAACCTGCGGCCGAAACGCACGGGCGAGATCGTGGTGCCGAGCCTGGCCATCGGCGGCGAGCGCACCGAGCCGATCCGGCTGGTGGTCAGGCCGCTGGACCCGGCAGTCCGGGAAAGCATCGAGAAAATGGTGTTCTTCGAGACCGAGCTCTCCGCCAATCCGGTCTACGTGCAGGCGCAGACCGTGCTCACCCGCCGCCTGTACTACTCCCAGGGCGTGCAGATCTACAGCGATCTGCCCGGCGTCCCCGACGTGGCGCACGCGGTGGTGATCCCGCTGGGCGAAACCCAGTCCCGATCCGTGCTCCGCGACGGTCAGCGCTACGGCGTCATCGAGCAGCGCTTCGCGCTCTTTCCCGAGCGCAGCGGCAGCCTGACGATCCCGTCCATCTCGGTGACATCCAGTGTCCGGGTGCAGGCCGGCGGACGCACCCGGCGCTCCGGCGTGCGGGTGAGCACCGAAGCCATCGAGCTCACCGTCAAACCCATTCCCGCGAGCTATCCCGCCGACGCGGCGTGGTTGCCGGCGACGGAGGTCTCCCTTACCCAGCGCTGGCTGCCGCCACGGGAGGCCATCGACGTCGGCGAGCCCCTCACCTTCGAGCTGGACGTTCGCGCCACCGGCAATCGCGGCAGCGCCATTCCGCCCATTCCGCTGCCGCTGCCCCCCGAGCGCTTCAAGATCTATCCCGAAGCGCCGGTCATGGAGGAGACTGCCCGGGACGGCACCATCATCGGCGACCGCCGGACCCGGTATGCCCTGATCCCCACCGAGCCCGGCGCGCTCGACGTCCCGCCGCTGGTGCTCACCTGGTGGGATACCGACAGCGATCGTCTGCGTCAGGCCCGCGTCGCGGTCGCGGAGCTGACCATCACCGGCATGGCCACGCCCAGCCCACCCGTCGCCGTGCCGGAGACCGGGATATCAGAGCCGGATCCGGTGCCCGCCCCGCCGAGCCGGACCGCGACCCCGCCGTGGCTGGTCACCACCCTCGTTGCAGCGGCGGTGGCGATCGCCGCGGTGGCGCTGTTGCGGATCTTCTGGCGGGGCGACGGGCCGAGTCTCCCCGGCTGGATGCCGCGACGGGCCGGACACGAACACCGCCTGGCGTGGCGCGAGCTGCGCAGCGCGACCGCCGGATCGGACCCGGCGGCCTATCGCCGGGCGCTCTGCACCTACCTGGCGTCCGGCTACCACCTGCCGCCGGCGGAGGCGCTGGCAGCCTTCCGCGGCGAAGCGGACGTGGCGCCACGTCTGGATGCGCTGGACCGGGCCATCTACGCAAGAAGGACCGCCCGCGCGGATGCGGGCCGGCCGGACATGGAATCGCTCACCCTGCTCGCCCGGGAGGCGCTGCGGCGCCGGCGTCGCCGCCCGGACACAGGCGCCCTGCCGGCCCTCTACGGCTAGCCGCCGGCGGGATGCCGCCGGCCTCACAGACTCTTGTTGACGATCTCGAACAGGTCCGTGGACAGCCTTTCCTCCTGAGCGATCGACTTCAGCACGGCCTGCATGCGTGTGCCGCGTTCCGCCGTGTAGCGCCGCCAGCGCGTCAGGGGTTTGGCCAGCGCCGCCGCCATCTGCGGGTTGATGCGATCGAGCTTGAGGATCTGCTCGCCCACGTACCGGTAGCCGCTGCCGTCGGCGGCGTGGAAATTCCGCTGGTTGCTGCCGGCGAAGGCGGACAGCACCGAGCGCACCTTGTTCGGATTGGTGAGCGCGAACGCCGGGTGGGCGACGAGCGTCTGCAGCCGTGTCAGATCGCAGTGCCGGGCCGTCGCCTGCACGATGAACCACTGGTTGACCACCAGGGCTTCCTGCTGCCAGCGCTCATGGAAAGTGACGAGCATCTGCCGGGTCAGGTCGGCATCCGGCAGCACGTCCAGCGCGATCGCGAGCAGCGCCCGCCGGTCCGTCAGGTTGTCCGCCGCGGCGAAGCGCGGCTCGATGAGCGCAGCGGCGGCGTCCGCGTCGAGGCTTCGCGCCAGATAGGCGAGCGCCGTGTTCTGCAGCGACCGGCGGGACATGGACAGCGCGTCAGGCGTGTACGGCGCCCCGGACGTCATGGACATCAGTAGCTCTCGCCAGAGATCGCGATGGGAGGCGGCGAGCGCATCCACCAGCGCGTCTCTCGCCCCGCAGAGCGCGTCCACGTCGATCCGCTCCACCTGCTCGAACAGGTAGTTCTCACTCGGCACCGCGAGCTTTGAGGCCATGAGGAAGTTGGCTTCCGCCGTCGCGCCGTCGGCGCCAAGCTGACGCGCGAGCATGCGCCCGAAGACGCGGATGACATCGTCCGACACGCGCCCGCCGCCCGCGATGCGCTCCACCGCCCGGACCAGCAGGGTCTGCAGCGCATCCCAGCTCGCGAACCCGTCCGGGTCATGATCCGCGAGGAACGCGAGTGAGGCATCCGGACGGTCGAAACGCACCTTCACCGGTGCGGAGAAGTTGCGCAGGAAGCTCACCTCCGGCGCGGTGGCCAGATCGGGAAAGTGCAGCGCCGTCTCCACCGCAGTCAGGTGCACGAGCAGCGTGTCGTCGCGTACTTCCACCTCCGCCGGGCAGCGCACGCTCAGCGACGGTGTGACGAGGGCTGTGCCATCGGCGTCGAGCAGACCGATGGCGACCGGAACGTGGAACGGTGCCTTGTCGGGCTGCCCGGGTGTGGGCGGGCAGTGCTGGCGGATGACCAGGTGGAACCCGTCTTCCTCCTGCGCCGCGCGCACCGTCAGCACCGGCGTGCCGGCCTGGTCGTACCAGCGCTGGAACTGCGAGAAATCCCTGCCGGACACGGCTGCCATGGCCGCCAGGAAGTCCTCGGTAGTGACCGCCTGCCCGTCGTGGCGCTCGAAGTAGAGATCCGAGCCCGCCCGAAACCGCTCCGGACCGAGCAGGGTATGCACCATCCGCACCACCTCTGCCCCCTTCTCGTAGACCGTGGGCGTGTAGAAGTTGGAGATCTCGATGTAGCTCGCCGGCCGGACGGGATGCGCCAGGGGGCCCGCGTCCTCGGCGAACTGCACGGCGCGCAGCGTGGTGACCTCCTCGATCCGCTTCACCGTGCGGGAATTCATGTCGCCGGAGAACTGGGCATCGCGGAACACCGTGAAGCCTTCCTTGAGGCTCAACTGGAACCAGTCCCTGCAGGTCACCCGGTTGCCGGACCAGTTGTGGAAGTACTCGTGAGCAACCACTGCCTCGACACGCTGGAAGGCCTGGTCGGTGGCGGTGTCGGCCGTGGCCAGCACGCAGGAGGTGTTGAAGACGTTGAGCCCCTTGTTTTCCATGGCGCCCATGTTGAAGTCGTCCACGGCCACGATCATGTAGATGTCCAGATCGTATTCCCGGCCGTAGACCTCCTCGTCCCAGCGCATGGCCCGCTTCAGCGCGCCCATGGCGTAGTCCGTCTGCGCGATGTTGTGCGGCTCGGAGTAGATGCGCAGCACCACCTCGCGGCCGGACGCGGTGGTGAAGGTATCCTCGTTGAGCGCCAGGTCACCGGCGACCAGCGCAAAAAGGTAGCTCGGCTTCGGAAACGGGTCGTGCCACGTGACCGACCTTCTCCCGTCCGGCAGCGTCTCGCTGGCGACCGGATTGCCGTTGGACAGCAGCACCGGATACGCGGCATCCGCGATGATGGTGGTGGTGAACACCGCCAGCACGTCGGGGCGGTCCTGGTAGTAGGTGATCTTGCGGAATCCCTCGGCCTCGCACTGGGTGCAGTACATGCCGCTCGACTTGTAGAGCCCTTCGAGCGCCGTGTTCCGTTCCGGACGGATGCGGGTGACCACCGTGATCTCGCACTCCGGCGGCAGATCGAAGAGCGTCAGGCCGTCGGCCGTGCGCTGGTACTCGTTGCTGCCGAGCATGCGCCCGTCCACGGCCACGGACTCGAGCTCCAGATCCTGGCCGTTCAGAAACATCGGGCTCACGCTGCCTTCCCGGCGGACCTGCATGCGGTTCGCCACCCGGGTCTCCCCGTCGCCGATCTCCACCGTAAGGGCCGTGCTGACGATCCGCTGGGCAGGCGGTTCGTAATCCGCCAGTCGGATGGTGACGGGAGTTTCCTGAGCATCCATGATGATCCCTCTGCAGATGAGCTCGAATTTCAGAAGAGCCCCAGCTGGTCGGTGCCGCTGCCGGAACGCTCGAAGGGTTCGCCCACCTGCACGGTAACGCGATAGCCCAGGTGCGCTCCGACATTGAGTGCACCGCACGACAGCACCAGATACTGGCCTTTCATGCCGAGCAGATTGCCGCGCACCGCGCCCGCCGTCAGCTTCAGCGTGTCCGCCGGTGGCTCGATCCCCGAGAGCGGGTAGCGGAGCCGGACGACGGTCCGGTCATCGGACCAGCGCACGCCCGCCGGCAGTGGCAGGGCCGACTCGCGGATCCGGTCGCGTTCCGCGCCGAGGTCCAGCGCCGGCACGTCCGCGCGCAGCATCTTCCGCCAGTCCGTCCGATCCGGCAACCGCCGGGCGATGGACACCTCCGCGAGACCTGCAGCGCGCCGGCTGTCCGCATCGAGGATCACGAGCCCCTGAATGGCGCCCTGGTCCAGCCAGCGCCCGACTTCCCGGCCTTCGCGGGTAATGCCGACCTTGATGCCGCTGGAGTTGGCGAGATACACCCGGTGCGGCTGCATGCAGAACGCCTCGCCCCAGGCCGGCTCCCGGCAGGTGCCCTGAGCGTAGTGGCACCGGTCCGGGCTGACCACGCACAGGTCGCAGCGGGCGAGTGAGCGGAAGCACTCGTAGCAGTAGCCGCCACCGAAGCTGCGCCTGCCTTCGGCAGCGCAGTAACGGCAGACGATCGCGCCGCTGAAGGTCACCGTCATGCCACGCCCGAGCAGCCCGTTCAGCGGCAGAGCCTCGTCCCGGTCGAAACACAGCACATAGTCGGCGTCGGCGCCGGCGGCGCCTTCGCCTTCCGGCGTGATCCCGCCGCTGATGGCGAGGTCGGTGAGCACGCCGGATCGGGTGATCACGACCGGCGGCCGGGAATCGGCACCAGGACCCCGAGAACGCCGCCGGTGACGAATCCGAACCAGTGCGCTTCGTTGGCGACGTAGAGCCCGAAGGGCTCGGTGATACCGGTGCTGAACACCACCAGAAACAGCACCAGGCTGAAGGCCAGGCCCGGGTGGACCTGCCAGACGGTCTCCTCCGGCCAGCGCCTGCCGCTCACCAGCACGTAGCCGAGGAGCCCATAGGCAACGCCGGACAGCCCGCCGAAGATCGGGTTGCCCGACATCAGGTACTGACCGAGATTGCTTACCACCGCGGTGACGACGACGATCACCGCGAAACGTGGGGAGCCGCGCCCGAACTCGATGCGCCGCCCCAGGTCGAAGGTCACCGCCAGGTTGAAGAGCACATGCACGGCGGAGAAGTGCAGGAATATCGGGGTAATCCAGCGCCAGGGCTCGCCCTCGAGCAGCGCGGCAACGCCTTCCAGATCCGCTCTGAGATCGACGATGGTCAGCCAGCCGGCAACCGCCCCCAGCCGCCCGTCGGCCAGCGCCAGGCTGAACGGCAGCACCGCGAGGGAGAGACCGATCATGCCGATCAGCACCGGAAACCGCCGGATCAGGTTGAACAGTCGGACCAGCGGTGCGTCCCGCTCCCGCCCCGGCCCGGACTCGACACGGACCGGCTCGAGCACCAGCCGTCCCTCGCGCCAGGCACGATAGGCGGCCCGCACCGCCCCCACGGTGGCCGCATCCGCTACCTCCACCACCTGGCGTCCGCTTTCCTCGAAGATCCGGTGCCGGACCTGCTGCTGCCAGAGATAACGCGAAAAGAGCGAGAGGTCCTGCTCGATGGAGGTTTCGATGGCGCGCGCGGCCGATGCCTGCATGAACGTGGTGCGGAACTGATAGTAGAATCGACCATTATTCACAACACGACCACGACTTGAAGGATCGCACGGGAGGCGAACCGCCATGCATGCAGCAGACGAAGAAGTCATCCGGGGCGTGAAGGCCTGGCTCGACGCGGGCAGGCGCTGCTGGCTCGCCACCGTCATCGGTACCTGGGGCAGCTCGCCCCGGCCGGTGGGATCGCTGCTGGCCTGCGACCCGGACGGGCACATCGTCGGTTCGCTCTCGGGCGGCTGCGTGGAGGACGATCTGCTGGAGAAGCTGACGAACGGGGAGCTCGCGAGCACCGCCGCGCAGTTCTTCACCTACGGCGTCACCGACGAGGAGTCGGAGAAATTCGGCCTGCCCTGCGGCGGCAGCCTGCGGATCGTCATCGAGCCGCTCGCCCCGGACACGGATACCCGGGCCCACATCGATCACCTGTGCGCCGCGCTGGCCCAACGACGCCACGTGCGCCGCACGGTGGACCTGAAGAAGCAGCTCAAGGTCACGGTGGATGCGGACGGCTACGCGCCGCTCGAATGGGACGAGGCGTCGCAGCGCCTCAGCCACACCTACGGACCGCGGCAGCACCTGTTCATCATCGGTGCGGGCATGGTGTCCCAGTACCTGGCCACCATGGCCCAGCATCTCGACTACGCCGTCACCGTCTGCGACCCCCGGCAGCAGATGCTCGACGACTTTCCGGTGACCGGCGTCAACCGGGTCTGTGACATGCCGGACGACGCGATCCGGCGGCTCGCGAGCGACTCGGGTTCCGCCATCGTCGCCCTCACCCACGATCCCAGAATCGACGACATGGGCCTGATGGAAGCGCTCAGAACGGATGCTTTCTATGTGGGCGCCCTCGGTTCCTCCCGCACCTCGGCCAGCCGCCGGGAACGGCTCAAGGCGCTCGACCTCAGCGCCGCTGAGATCGACAGGCTCCACGCACCGGTGGGCCTTCCCATCGGCAGCAAGACCCCACCGGAGATCGCCATCGCCATCCTGGCCGAAATCACCGCCGTCAAGGCCAAGGCGACCCGCGCCGCCGGTGCCCGGCTCGAAGCGCTGAGTGCCGGCTGATCCAGTCGCCCGCGGCGGCGCGCTGATTCTCGCCGCGGGCTTTGCCCGCCGCTTCGGCAGTGACAAGCGTCGCCACGTCCTTGCGGACGGCACCCCGCTGCTCACTGCCACGGTGCGCCGCTACGCGCAGGTGTTCGACCGCATTGCGGTCGTGATCCGGGAAGGGGAAGACGAGCTGGCGGCGGAGCTCGGTGCGATTCATCCCGGGGTGCGCATCGTCACCGCCGCCGACGCGGCGCTCGGCATGGGCCACTCCCTCGCCGCGGGAGTCCGGGCCGTGGCCGGGGACTGGTCCTGGGTCGCCGTCGCGCTCGGCGACATGCCGTGGATCCGTGCGGCAACGCTGACCAGCCTGGCGCACGTTTTCACCGCGAGCGGCAGCACCGGCATCCTCCAGCCGCGCAGCGGAAACCGGTCCGGTCATCCGGTGCTGTTCGGCGCCGACTGCTTCGATGAGCTGCTCCGGCTTACGGGGGACACGGGCGCCCGGGCCGTGCTCGAGCGCCACCGCGACAGCGTGCGGCACCTCGACGTGGACGACCCCGGCATCTTCGCGGATATGGACCGGCCGGGCTGACGCGGCCTGACGGCAGTCACTCCGGCGCTGCGGACCCGCCCAGCCGCGAGGCCCAGTCGAGCTTGCTCCGGCAGGATCCGTAGAAGCTGTGATCCAGGGGGTAGAGCAGCTTCAGCGGCGTTGCGTACTTCGAAACCAGCACCTCGTCGCCGGGCTCCAGCATGAAGTTCACCTGCGAATCGCAGCTGACGCGCGGCTCCGGCTCGCTCGACCCCACCGCCACCCGGATTTCCGACTGCCCCCGGATCACCAGCGGCCGCGAGGTGAGCGTGTGCGGAAACATGGGCACGACGACGATGGCGTCCAGGCTCGGGTGCATGATCGGGCCGCCGGCAGACAGCGCATAGGCCGTGGAGCCCGTCGGCGAGGCGATGATCAGCCCGTCGGAGCGCTGGTCGTAGACGAACTCATCGTCCACCCACAGCGAGAACTCCATCATTCTGGCCATCCCGCCCAGGTGCACCACCACGTCATTGAGCGCCGGCGAGCCCGCCACCACCTCGCCCGAGCGTCGAATCCGGGCGTGCAGCAGGAAGTGGTCCTCGGCCCGGAACCGGCCCTCGAGCACCTCGGTGAGCGACACCTCGATCTGCTCCGGCGAGATGTCCGCCAGAAAGCCGAGCCCGCCGCGGTTCACACCCACCACGGGAACCCCGCAGTGCGCCAGGTCGCGGCCGACGCCGAGCAGGCTGCCGTCGCCGCCGACCACCACGATCAGATCTGCGCGCTCCCCGAGCTCCAGGCGCGGCGCCCGGTCGTGGCGGCGCTGTTCCTTGCGGCTTGAATTGCCCATCATGGCGGCCGTGTCGTCCTCGACGATCACGTTCACGCTTCTCGCCAGCAGCAGCTTGAGCACGGAATCCAGCGAGTCGCGTATGGCTGGCGTACCCCGCCGGCCGATCAGGCCGACGGTGTTGAATGAACTCGTCATTTCCAAGAGGTGTCCTAAGAAGCCCCGGGCAGTGGTAAGGTGCGCCCTGCTGCAACCCTACCCTGCGGTGATATCGTGAACAATGCCCGCAGCCATCCCGGTACGGCCACGGCAGGAGGAGATTCATGAGCAGCGTTCTGACCCGGAACATCGCCGAGCGCTACGAGCAGGCCCTGCGGGAGGCTTCCTCGGTGCGCGCCCTGAACGACGCGGACGACCTCTGGCACCTGATGCGTTCCGAGGCGGATGCCAAGGCCGCTGAAGAGCCCATCCTCGGCAGCTACTTCCACGCCACCATTCTCAATCACGCGAACTTCGGCTCCGCCCTCTCCTTCCGGCTCGCCTCCAAGCTCGACAACCCCATGCTGCCGACCATGCTCATCCGCGATGTGATCCAGGAGGCCATGGCGGACGATCCCGACATCCTTCGTGCCGCGGAGATCGACATGCTGGCCGTCTTCTCCAGGGATCCCGCCTGCGAAGACCTGACCACGCCGTTTCTTTTCTACAAGGGGTTCCACGCCCTGCAGGCCCACCGGATCGCCAACTGGCTTTGGCAGCAGGGGCGCCGGACGCTGGCCCAGTTCTTTCAGGGGCAGATCAGCGTCACCCTGGGCGTGGACATTCACCCGGCGGCCCGGGTGGGCTCCGGCATCATGCTGGACCATGCCACCGGCATCGTGGTGGGCGAAACGGCCGTCATCGAGGACGACGTCTCCATTCTCCACTCCGTCACCCTCGGCGGCACCGGCAAGACCACGGGCGACCGGCACCCGAAGATACGGCGCGGCGTGCTGCTCGCGGCCGGCTGCAAGGTGATCGGCAACATCGAGATCGGCGAAGGTGCCAAGGTGGGTGCGGGCAGCGTCGTGCTCGACAACGTGCCGCCCCACGTCACGGTGGCCGGCGTGCCCGCCAGAATCGTCGGCAAGACCGCTGAAGCCTACCCTTCCCATCACATGAACCAGAACTGGGAGGTGTGATGGCGGATCCCCGGTGTCCCGACTGCGGGGTGACGGGTGTCGCCCACATCGTCTCCAAGGAGAGCTCGGAGCGCTCGAAGACCAAGCAGCCCTGGTTCCTGGTCGTTCACTGTGACGCCTGCGGGCACGTCTACGGCGTTCTGGCGAAGCACACCTTCAGCCAGCCGGTGACACCCAAGCTGACCCTGCCGAACCTCAGTTGAGGTGCCCGGTCCAGCGACCGGCAACGACGACACCCACCCAGAGCAGCAGTGACACCGCTGCGGCCAGCCGCTCGCGACCCACGCCGTGCCCCCGCCGGAATCGATGCGCCACCAGGTTCAGCCCGACGAGGCCGAGCAGCACGAGCTTCACCTGAAACGCCGGGTTGGCGGCATAGGCGGATGGTCGGGACACGAACATGCCGGCGCCCGTCAATACCGCGGCGGCAAACCCGAGCCATACCCAGGGCAGCATACCGGCCGCCATCGCGTCGGCTTCATAGGCGAGGCCGGCCACACCCAGCAGCCGCAGATCCACCATGAGGAGCGAACCGAGCATCAGCACCAGCGCGGCGACGTGCACCGACTCGAGCAGCGGGAAGAGCCAGGTCGCACCGATCTGAAAGGCGACATCCGATGCTTCGATGGCCTGCCACAGAGCGTCCACTCACTCGTCCCAGAAAAGGTAGTCGACGTAGGCGATCCATCGTCCTGCGAGGATGACCCCGAGCCACGCCAGCACGCCCAGCAGCGCAACGGCGCGCTGCCGGCCGCTGAAGAGCGGTGCGCTCCGGCGCGCGCTCCGGGCGAGCAGCCAGGTCAGGACAAGGGCAACAGCCAGCGCCGCGAATTTGATCCCCACCAGCGGATTGCCGAGATACCGGTGGGGTCTCGCGATCACGAACACGGCGCCGGTCAGGAGCAGCACGACGAGCGCGCCGCCACCCCAGGGGGTGAGCCGGTGGAGCATCTCCACGTAGGACTGCCGGTGGGCCGCAATCCCCATGATCCTGAGCTGCGGCACCACGAACGCGCTCACCACCCCGGCAATGGCGAGGATGTGCAGACTCTGCAGCAGGGGTGGCAGACCCGGAACGTTGCCCAGCGCGTGCACGACGCCCTCGGCAAGGGTGCTCTCGGCGATGAACCCGGCGATGCTGCCGAGCACCGAGCTCACCGGGTTCAGGCCGTGGACGCGAGCCGCTCTCTGGCCCGCTCGATGACCTGCGCGATCACTTCCGGCTCCTGCGCGCCGGGCAGCGCGAACACACCCGCGAAGAGAAAGCAGGGAACCGCGGAGATGCCGATGTTCGCGGCCCGCTCCATCTCGGCGCGGACCTCGTCGGCGCCCGCCTCGGAGTCGAGATACCGCGCCGTCTCCGCGCGGTCCAGCCCGCTCTCTTCGGCTACGGCGAGCAGCACCGCATCGTCGCCCACATCCTCGCCGCGCTCGAAGTAGGCACGGAACAGCCCGTCGGCCAGCTCGTGCTGAACACCTGCCGACCGGGCGTGATGCAGCAGGCGGTGACCCCTGAAGGTGTTGGGCACGCGCCGGATGCGATCGTAGTGCATGTCGATGGACACCCGCCGGGCCTCGGCTTCGATGCCGGTGCGCGACGGCGCCCGATCCGGGCTGCCGAACCGCAGCCGCAGGAACTCGTCGCGATCGATACCGGCATCCGGCAGGCCGGGGTAGAGCTGGTAGGCGCGCCAGATCACGTTGACCCCCTCACCCGCACCGGCGGCCAGCGCGAGGTCCAGGCGGCGCTTGCCGATGAAGCACCACGGACAGATGAGGTCGGAATAGATTTCGAGGTTCATGGCCTCTCGCAGCTCCTGCTTCCCGAGCGCTCAATGGCGCGTGCGAATGTGTATCATCTTCGGATCATGTCCGATCCAGTTCAACCTCCTGCAGCCGGCAGGACGAACAGCTACGCGCTCTACAGCGCCCAGGGCATCGTCATGGGCACGATCCTGGGGTCGCTGGCGGCCGGCGTGGTGATGCTCTACCTCAACTATCAGGCGCTGGGGCGCGCCGGCCTGGCGCGAACCATCGCGCTCTGGGGTATTGCCCTGTTTCTGACGGTGATCGGTATCGCGTCGCTGGTGCCGAACACCGCGCTCCTGGCGCTCCTGTTCATGGCGATCCAGGCCGGAATCGCTTACTTCCTCACCGAGAAGCTGCAGGGCGCCGCCATCCGCTATCACCGTGAACACGGCGGGCCCATGCACTCCAACGCCCGCGCCGCGATGGTCGGGTTTCTCACCGGGCTGGCCCTGTTCTTTCTGCTGATAGTGGGTGCGACGCTGTTCATGACCGTTACCGGGACCCTGCCGCCACCGCCGGCGGGATGACGTCCGTCTGCGGAACGCCGGGCCGGTCGCGATCAGGGCTCGCCGCGGAGCAGTGACTGCAGCCGACGGCTGCGCTCCTGTTCGTGGCGCAGCGCCGCCTTGAGCTGGCGGATCTCCTCCCGGCAGTGCTTGATCTGCTCCAGATAGCCCTGCTGCTGCTGAGCCAGCTCGTTGCGGTACTTGTCCGAGACCTGGGTCATGCGCTCGTTGTTCTGGCGGATCAGGGATTCGAGGTTGACCCGACCCTGCTCCCCGAAGGTTTCCGTGAGCCGCTCTTCGAGCTGCTGGCGGCGGACGGGCGAGGTGTTTTCCTCGAGCACCAGATCGTCGTCGGCCGGCATGCGGTTGAGGGCCCCACGCGGCCTCAGGGCGAGGCGGTTGCGCCAGACGGCCTTCTGGACGATCTGGATCGATCCGGATTCGGCATCCTCACGGGGTTCCCAGAGATTGACCGAGTGCCAGGGCACCGAGCAGCGTCCCCGGCAGGCGAGGCGGATGGGACCCGTCCCCAGATCCGGGCCGGGGCCGGCATGGTCTGCCAGGTAGCGCAGCGGCAGGTTGAAGTTCGGATCGACGTTGCCCGCCTCGTCGACGCTGAACTTGAAGAATACGGCCGCACGGACCGAAAGCGCCGCCCCGACCACGACGAACGCCGCACGCACGACGCTCGCCGCGTACTCTTCGAGGCTTGCGTCGCCGGCCACCAGGGCATCGAACTGAACCGGGGTGAACTCTCGTTCGATGGTCGACTGCTCCGCGTCGAACAGCAGCACGGCCTCCGCGTATCCATCCTGATCACTCACAGGCTTCCGTCATCCTTCTCGAAAACGATCGCGTGCCGGGCGCCCAGGGCTCCCGGAACCGACGATTAAATCAGGATGCGGTCACCCGGACCGAGGAAAAGGTCACGAAAACAGTGGGATAGGAATCAAAGCGGGTCAGGGCTTCAGAATTCGTAGGCGTCCACCCAGGCCGGTCCTTCGCCTGCTTCCCGGACGTCTGGCGTCTCCCCGTCCCGGGGTTCTTCCGGCTGAAAGTGCTCTTCGAGCTCCATGTACGACCTCCGTGTCGATGGTTGAGGGTCAGGAGAGGCGACCGCCCTCGTCCAGGCGGCTGGCGATGTCACCGTAGTGAAAGGCCGCCCGTCGCGGCCGCCGGGTGGTACCACGCTCCGCCGAGGTGGACTCCGCGTAGACCATGACCTCGCCGCTCAGGCGCCTGACGTCGACCACCCGATACTCGCCCTCCCCGACGGAGAACGTTCTGCCCAGTAGTTCGCGCATGCTGCCCTCGACCGCTGACTGAGTTAGACAAGCATAGGGACGCTTCGTGACGGGCGGGTTAACCGGTTGTAATGGGCTTGCGGTCGTTCCCGCCGGTTTCTGGTCAGGCGAACCACAGCGGGAAAACCAACCCTTTATGAATCAGAGAGTTACAGGTGGCGTGAAGGTTGCATACCAGGTTCCACACCTGGAAGAGTGCAAGCGTGTATGCGCACCAGGACCGATCCCGATAGCCGACCACGAGGAACCACCATGATCAGAGGAGTCTTTCTTTCCCTGCTGGGCGTGAGCCTGGCCTTGCTGGGGCTTGTCGGACTGGTGGTGCCGCTCATGCCCGGCGTGGTCTTCCTGGCGCTCGCCGCCTGCTGCTTCGCTGCCCTCTCCCCCCGCTTCCAGGCCCGCCTGGAACGGCATCCCGGCTGGCGCGGATTCAACCGGCGCTGGACCGCGAGCCGGCACCTGCCGGTGCTGCATCGGGCGAAGCTGGCATTCTGGCTCTCCGCCGAAGCCGCCGTGAAGTTGGTGCGTCGCCGCTAGCAGCCTAAGCTCAGGGACGGGTGAAGAGCGCTTCGCACCCCGTTCCGGCCAGCAGTGCGTCCACGGTCTCCCGATCCGGACCTTCGAGCGCCACGTAGGCCTGCCGCAGCCACTGCAGGCATCTCGCCTGGTAGGGAAACGGCTGCTGAACCCAGCTGCGGCCGTCCACCTCGGTGTGCACCTCCCGGGCTCCCCGTTCCACCGCTGCCGCGTTGGCCAGCAGCACCGGTACGTAGGTCCGGCCAACCTCGGCGAGCAGCGTCCGCAGGGTATCCGGCAGCGCCTCCACCTCGAACCAGTCCGCCTCGGCGGGTTCCAGACCCGACAGGTCTTCGACCACCGTCACCCAGGCGTACACCTGCGGTGCCCGGCTCAGGGTTTCCGCCATGGGGGTGGGATCGAAGGTGGCGAGCTGGGTGAGCTGGCCGTAGAGCGCGAAGTCACAGGCGCCCGGACGGCGACCCAGGGTGAAGCCGCCGGCGGTGAGGTGGGCACGGAAGCCATCCAGAAACCGGCGGTAGCTGTCCTCGATGACGGGCGCGGTGGTGTCGTTGCTGCCCACCACGTAGAGCCTCGAGATCTGGCGCTCGGCGATGAAGCGGGACATGGGCGCGATGTCGGCCTCACTCGCCGACAGGTTGCGCCAGCGCGGCAGGATCTGGCTCGCGCGCTCGATGTCCGCATCGTAGTACCAGCGATAGTGGAACATGGCCTTGGTGAGCCACTCGTCGCCGTAGTCCTCGAGCAGGTAGTCGAGGAAGGCGAGCACGGGGTGCGATGGAATCACCGACCTGCCCGGGTACTCGTTCTCCAGGCGCCGGATGATGGGCGTGGAGTCGACCACGGCTTCCGTCTCTCCCGAGGCATCGGGGAAGTAGAACGTCGGCAGGAGCGCAACGCGGGGCTCGGGCAGACCCATGGCCGTCGCCTGATCGCCGATGAGGAACCGGTACGCAATGCGGCGGTAGCGCAGCAGCGCCAGCATCTTCCGGGTGTACGGTGAGCCGGGCGCACCCTTGAGCGCGAGCGGTGTTCCGGTCATGAGCTTCGATCCCCCGATGGTTTGTTGCCGAGACAGCCTAGTGTACTGCGCCACCCTATTTGGCACTTATAGAACACCTCAAAAACGTCAGCGCAAGGCGTCGTCCGCAGAGAATGGTCAATCCATTGACTCAACCCATTGCGACGAGAACGCAGCGATGGCGTTTTTGAGGCGTTCCCTTCGGGCGCGAGCCGATGGTGCCATCCGCGGTGTTGCATCCGCTACCCATAGCTGGGCTATGGCGGCGCGAATGCGCCTTGCGGCTGGCACCATCGGCTCGCGCTATAAGTGCCAAATAGGGTGGTGCAGTACACTCGCACGCACAGAAACTTTCATCGGCGCATGTTGATCGACCAGAGGGTTCCTGCTAACTTCTGCCCCTCGTTTTGCCCTGCCGTGCACGTGAGGACGCGCCCGGTAACTAGGGGAGGGGAAAGCGAAACAAGTTCCGAACAACTACAACAACGGAACGACCTGGGCCGCCTTCGGGCGGCTTTTTTCTGCGCGTCTGATTTTCAGCACGCTGGTCGGGGCTCAGTCGAGACGCTTGTTGAACCGGACCGTCGCCAGCATCAGGAACACGAGGAAAAACAGGCCCAGCGGCCAGACATCCGCCCAGAGCAGCTCGAGGTCCGCGCCGCGCAGCACGATGCCGCGAACGATGCGCAGAAAGTGCGTGAGCGGAAACAGCTCGGCCAGCCACTGAGCCGGCGGCGGCATGCCTTCGAAGGGGAACATGAATCCGGACAGCAGCATCTGGGGTAGAAACGACATGAAGGTCAGCTGAAAGGCCTGAAACTGATTCGTGGCAATCGTCGAGATCACCAGTCCCAGGGTGAGCGTGCTGATGACGAAGAGGCCGATGCCCACATAGAACTCACCCAGGTTACCGCGGATGGGCACGTCGAACAGCCACACGCCGAGGACGATGATGATCGTGGCCTGCAGATAGCCGATCAGCATGTAGGGCACGATCTTGCCGATCATCAGCTCGAGACCGCCGATCGGCGTCGCGATCAGCAGCTCCATGTTGCCCCGCTCCCGCTCGCGGACGATGGCGACGGCGGTGAACAGCACCATGGTGAGATTCAGGATGACGCCGACGAGACCCGGCACGATGAACACCGGCGAGCGGCGCTCGGGGTTGTAGAACACCCGCATCTCGAAGCCGGGCACGTCCCTGCCGAGCACCGCGGCAGGCAGCTGGGCCAGGCTGCGGGCGACGTTCTGCACCACCGGATCGCTGCCGTCGATCAGGAGCTGGGCGAGTGGCTGATCGCGGCGGGCGAAGCGCCGCTCGAAGTCGGCCGGCACGAACACGCCCACGGAAATCGCACCGCTGGCCAGCGCCTCCTCGAGCACCGCGGCGTTGTCGAAGCGCTGCACGATGTCCACGACCCGGGTCGCCTGCACCGCGGCCAGCATCTGCCGCGACATGGAGGTCTGCGCTTCGTCCACCACACCCGCCCGCAGGTGCCGGACGTCATGGTTGATCGCGTAGCCGAACAGCAGCGTCATGATGAGCGGTATGCCGAGGATCATGGCGCGGCTCAGCGGGTCGCGCTGCAGGTGCCGGAACTCCTTGACCGCGATGGCGCGCACCCGGTTGAGCGACTCACGCATCCGGCGCCCCGCTGGTCGCCATCACGAAGACGTCCTCGAGGTTGGCGCCGATACGCCGGAGTCCTGCCTCGGCGTCGATCCCGCGGACGACGTCCTGCAGCATCGATTCCGGATCGGCCAGCGCCGGATCGAGCAGCGCGTGCAGCTTGTTGCCGAGCTGGGCCACGTGCCAGACGCCACGGGTGCCGACGATGGCATCCCGCACCGCCCTGGAGCGTTCGCTCCTGATCTCGATGACGGTTGCGCCCACGTCCCGCATGAGCTCGTCCGGCACGCCGTCGGCGACCAGCCGACCCTCGTCGAGAATGGCGAGCCGATGGCAGCGCTCGGCCTCGTCCATGAAGTGGGTGGAGACCAGAACCGTCGTCCCCTGGTCCACCATCCCGAACAGGTGGTCCCAGAACTGACGCCGGCTCTCGGGGTCCACCGCGCTGGTCGGCTCGTCCAGAAACAGAAGCTCCGGATCGTGCAGCGTGGCGGCGGCCAGCGCCAGCCTCTGGCGCTGACCGCCGCTCATGGTACCGGCCACCTGACCGGCCCGATCCGCGAGCTCGAACTTCTCGAGCTGCCGGGTGATGCGTGACGCCAGCACCGCCCCCGTGAGCGAGTACACCGCGCCCAGAAAGCTCAGATTCTCGTGCACCGTGAGATCCTCGTAGAGCGAGAACCGCTGCGTCATGTAGCCGAGCTTGCGCTTCAGCGCCTCCGCCTGCGCAGGCACCTCACAACCGAGCACACGGGCCGTGCCTGCCGTCGGGGTCAGCAGCCCGCAGAGCATGCGGATGGTGGTGGATTTGCCGGAGCCGTTGGGCCCGAGAAAGCCGTAGATGCAGCCCTGCGGCACGGTGAGATCCAGCGCGTCGACGGCCTTCAGCGTACCGAAAGTGCGGGAGAGGCCTCTGGCCTCGATGGCGACTCCCGCGGTCACTGCCCGTCACCCGCCGCCGGAAAGCGGGCTTCCACCGGCACGCCGTTGGGCAACGTCACCTCCCCGACCACGTCGATCTCCGCCAGGTAGGCGAGCCGGCTGCGGTCGTGCTGGGTCAGCGCGTAGTAGGGCGTGAACGCGGCGTCGCTCGAGATCCAGCGGATCCGGCCCTCGTAGCTTCCGTCGTGGCCGTCGACGGCGAGCAGCGCCCGGTCGCCCGGCATGAGCGCGACCCGCAGCGGCGCGGGAACGTGCACGCGGGCAAACGTGCGTTCATCCGAGAGGAGGACCATCACGGTCTGGCCGCGGACGGGTCGCTCGCCGACCCGGAACGGCACGCTTTCCACCACGCCGCTCACCGGCGAGCGCACCATCGTCCGGTCCAGATCCACTTCCAGCGACACCACCAGGGCGCGCGCAGCAGCGTAGGCCGAACGGGCCTGGTCCACCTGTTCAGAGCGGGTACCCTCGAGCAGCTCCGCCAGCCGCGCCCGCACCTCTTCCACCCGGGCCCGCGCGGTGTCGACCTGGCCCTGGAGCACGTTGACGTTGCTTTCGGAGCCGTACTGCTTCGCCAGCAGGGATTTCTGCCTTTCCAGCTCGTGGCCGCTGGTGACCAGCTCCGCCTCGGCCGAGGCGAGCTGGGCCCTGGCCTGATCGATCTCCTGGGAGCGCGGGCCGGCTTCGGCTTCCTGCAGCCGTGCCAGCGCCACCGCCTCCTCGGCTTTCGCCTGCTCGAGCGCTGCCCGCACCTTGGCGGCATCCTGCTCCAGCACCAGCATGCCGGCGCCGACCCGATCGCCCTCGCTGACATGGAGCGCGGTCACCGGCTCCGAGGAATCGGCCGCCAGGTCTATCCGGTAGCGTTCGATGGTGCCGACGGCATAGTCCAGGTCGTCCCGGTCGCAGCCCGCCAGCGTGGCGCAGACCAGGATCCAGCACAGCACGCAGCACCGCTTCATGGCTTCACACCTCCCGCACCCTCCAGAAAGAGCGTCAGCACGTGGGCACCGTAGGCGGCAGCGAACGCTTCGTTCAGCTCGTAGCCGAGCAGCGGCCCGAGCACCGGCTGCGCGATGACGGGAAACAGGCACATGCCGACGAGCGAGAGGATGGCGAAGCGCGGGTCCAGATCCGCCCGCAGGCTGCCGCGGCGTATCTCCTCGGCGAGGCGCGGCGGCACCAGCTCGATGGCCCGGCGCGCGAACTCTTCCATGAACAGGGTTCGCAGCGGCGTCTCCTTGGAAATCACTTCCCGGATGAGCAGCTGGGGTATCCAGGGCTCCCGCACCACCGCGGAAACGTAGGATCGCACCAGCACCTCGGTGAACCGACCCGGCTCGTGGGTATCCACCGCGCCGCGCACCACGCTGAGCAGGTGCTCGAGCCCGGCCCGTACCACCGCCTCCATGAGACCGGACTTGTCCCGGAAGTAGTAGGCCACCATCGCCGGCGTCACCCCTGCCCCTTCCGCCACCTGACGCAGGCTGGTGCCGTCGAACCCGTGCTCGGCGAAGAGTCCCGCCGCCGTCCGGATCAGGGTGTTTCGAGCTTCCAGCCCCTCGCTCTCGACGGCCTGGGGCCGGCCCGGGCTGCGCTCACCGTCGCTCATCGGCCGCATTTCCTCCTGCGGGTTCCTGCCAGCGATGTCCCGCCAGCCGTTGTTCGTGAGAATAATTAATTAATCGTTTAATTACAAGCCACCGGTTGTGTCCGGCGGCCGCTGGGATACAGTGCGCGCTTCCCTGCCCGCCGGACACCACACCATCATGATCAGCACTGCGATCGCGCTGCCGAGAATCCCCCTCGCCCACCTGCCGACGCCGCTCGTACCGCTGGACCGGCTGTCCGAGGCACTCGGCGGGCCGAGGATCTGGATGAAGCGCGACGACTGCACCGGTCTCGGGACCGGTGGCAACAAGACGCGCAAGCTCGAGTTCCTGCTCGGCGCCGCGCGTCAGGAAGGCGCGGACGTCGTCATCACCTTCGGAGCCGTGCAGTCCAATCACGCGCGGCAGACGGCGGCCGCCTGCGCGGTCCTCGGCCTCCCCTGCCACCTGATCCTGGCACGTAAGGTGCCGTGGCCGGATCCGGGCTACGAGCGTCTCGGCAACCTGCTGCTCGACCGCCTGTTCGGCGCCCACGTTCACCTGGTGGAGGCATCGGAGGTGCGGGCAACCCATCAGCGCCTGCTGGCGGATCTCGAGCAGCGCGGACACCGGCCCTACGTGATTCCTACCGGCGGCTCGAATGCCGTCGGCGCGCTCGGCTACGCGTTCTGCGCGGACGAGCTGCTCCGGCAGTGCGACGAGCTCGCGGTCGAGCTGACGGATCTGGTGCACGCCACGTCGAGCGCCGGCACGCAGGCCGGCCTCCTCGCCGGGTTGACGCTGCTCGGGCATCTGCGCCCCGGGAACGAGCGGGTCGCCGTGCACGGCATCAACGTCTCCGAGCCTCCCTCCGAGGTGGACGCGCAGGTGGAGACCATCGGCCGCCTGGCGGCGGAGGCGGTCGCGCTCGCCGGGGGCGACGGGCCGATGAACCGCGCGGCCGTCCGGGTGGATTCCGACTATCTGGGCGAGGGTTACGGATTGCCCACGCCGGCGACGATCGACGCCATCCGCCAGGTCGCGAGCCTGGAAGGCGTGCTGCTGGATCCGGTGTACTCCGGAAAGGCCATGAGCGGTCTCATCGCCAGAATCGGGCAAGGCGAGTTCGACGGCAGGCGCGACGTGGTCTTTCTGCATACCGGCGGCACCGCTTCCCTGCCGGTCTACGGCGACATGCTGCTCGAAGGACGCGACACGGCGGGCGAGGTGCGGTAAGTTGCGCCCTCGCTCGACCGGCCCCAAGCGGCCGCGCCGGCCGGACCTCATCAGCACCAGATACATGCCATGTCCCGAAAGATCGCCCATACCCAGTTGCGCGGCAACGCCGTGCTCAGGGATCCGCTGCTCAACAAAGGCAGTGCCTTCACCCCGGAAGAGCGCGACCTGCTGGACCTGAACGGGCTGCTGCCCGCCGCCTGGAATTCCCAGGACCGTCAGGTCGTGCGTTTCTACGAACGCCTCAGCGCGGTCACCGACCCACTGGTGCGCTACCGCGAGCTCTCAGCGCTCCAGGATCGCAATGAGCATCTCTACTTCCGGCTGCTCATGGATCATCTCGCCGAGCTCATGCCCATCGTCTACACACCGACGGTCGGCCTCGCCACCCAGAAGTTCAGCGAGGTCTTCCAACGCGGGCGGGGCGTGTGGATCACCCCGGATCATCGTGGCCGGATCCGGGAGCTGCTCGAGAGCGCGACCAGCGGCCGCCGTATCCGGCTGGCCGTGGTGACGGACAACGAGTCCATCCTCGGCATCGGCGATCAGGGCGCCGGCGGCATGGCGATCTCCATCGGCAAGCTGTCGTTGTACACCGCGGCGGCGGGCATCGATCCCGCAGAGACGCTGCCGGTGAGTCTCGACGTCGGCACCAACAACCGCGCACTGCTGCAGAACGAGCTCTATCTCGGCTGGGGGCGGGAACGCCTCAAGGGTGCCGCCTACGACGAGCTCGTCGAGGAGTT
>JBFWZA010000008.1:0-284124 GCA_050185825.1 Pseudomonadales bacterium
ATGGCTCGGATGATGACTGAGAGACAGCGTCCGAGAGCATCAGGCTGGCTGGCGAAGAGCAGGCGCAGAGGCCAGGGGAAGCTGAGCACCCATTGTCGGACGGGCACTTCGGGAAATACGTGATCGACCAGATGGGCTGACGTCTCAATCATCCGCCGTGCGCCACAGGACGGACAGAAACCCCGGCGTTTGCAGGAGAACGCCACCAGGTGTTCGTGCCGGCAGCCATTGCACTTTACCCGCACAAAGCCGTATTCGAGCCGCCCGCAGCGCAGGTAGTCTTGGAACTCGGTCAGCACGAATCGAGGCAGTTGCACCTCGTGACGCTGCAATTCATTCCGCAGAGCCGGAAGCTGCTGTTCGACGATGGGATAGAGCGGCGTGTTCTCCGGTTGATGGCGCTGGTAGCGGTGGCCTGCGCCGATGATCCGGTTGCCGGGAACAGTTTCCACCGGACAATGATGGCCGGCGAGGGCGGTCTATCTCAGCGGTCGATTGCCCGCAGATGCGTAAGACACGCAAGCCAATCACACGCCGCGAGCGCCGTTTTGGCCCGCGAACCATATCAGTTCCTAACAGCTTCTCATGGGGGTATTTTCGGGGGTATTTCAGGCGTTTAGCAATATAACCTGTTGATTTAAAAGGTGATGTGATTGTCGCCGCCTCCACCAATTTGTAGCACGTAACGTGCTGTTTTATAAAGAATAATCTGAGTTCGATTTCCGATTCGGCCTGAATCGCACGGGATTGGCTGCATTTCTTGGTCTGAATCGAGCGAAACCCCGGAGCCGCTATTATCTGTTCCTAACATTCCCTACCAACTCGGTCTGGGGGTATTTTTGGGGGGCGCTTTTCAGCCTGGAATCAAAATACCCCCCACGCGGCGCCGCAAGGCGCTCCCTGAGACGGCTGTCCAGCGACATCCAGATTTACGGGATAACGCGACACCCAGTTTTACGGTTTTCGTTCTCCTTCCCTCGTTTGTTGTCCTTTCCGTGATGAGCCGGTAGCGCCCGAGCGGAGCGAGGGCGTTACCGGCTCGCCAAGTTAGCTGCCTGTTCCAGATCCCGTAGCCGATAGCTGCGGCCTTTGATGTTCAGCACGTGGCTGTGGTGCAACAGCCGGTCGAGGATCGCCGTCGCCAGGATCTCATCGCCCGCCAGGAGCTCGGTCCAGTCCTTGATCCCTTTGTTGGTGGTGATCAGGATGGATCCACGGCCGTAGCGATAGCTCACCAGCCGGAAGAACAGGCTCGCCTCCTCACGCGACATCGGCTCGAACCCGAGTTCGTCGATGATCAGCAAGCCGCTGTTCAAGTACTTCCGCCGCCGCAGTCGGGCCGGCGGTAGATGCGCATCGGCGCGCAGCGCCATCAGCAGCTCCTCGAGACGCTGGAAGGTGACACCGAAGCCGTGCTCGACGGCCTTGACCCCGAGCGCCACCGCCAGGTGAGTCTTGCCGACCCCAGGCGGCCCCTGGATCAGCAGCGTCTCGCAGGCCCGGATCCAGGCGCAGGTCGCCAGCGTCTCGATCCGCGAACGCTCCACCGACGGCTGGAACGAGAACTCGAAGTTGGCCAGGGTCTGACCGGTAGGTAGACCCGAGAGCCGCAGTGAGGTGCGCACGCGACGTTCCTCCCGGGCGGTCAGCTCGATGTCCAGGAGCTCGTCGAGGAACTGGTGCGGCGCCGCCGGCTTCTTCACCGCAGCGCTCAGCTGATCCGGCAGTACCTCGGCAGCATGCATGAGGCCGAGCTGGGTGAGGCGCTCGCGGGTCTTGTCCACGTCGAGCTTGGGGGTGGTCTTGGCAACGGGAACGGATTTGCTGCTCATCGGGCCACCTCCGCCAGCGCGGCATACAGGTCCATCGGCCGTTGTTCTGGACGCAGCGCGGCGATCTCCTGCAGGCGCCGACCCATCCGCCCCAGCGGAGGAGGCGGTAGCACCGTATCGGTCGCCTCTCCGTCGAAGTGCGTGGGATCGAGCACCAGCCGTTCCAAGGTGTGACGCGGATGCACGGCGATGATCCGGTTATCGACCAGCACCTGTACCACGCCTACGCAGCCGCGGATCTCCACACGTCGGCCCACATAAGCGAACGGCACCGAGTACTGACGGCCCTCGAAGGACACCAGGCAGTCATCCGTAACCCGTCGCGTCGCCACCTGGTCGAACGGCTCCGGCAGGATCGGCAGCGGCGACAGATATGGCTGCTCCGCCTCCCAGGCCTCGATCACGCGCGTCCCCGTCGCCGGGCAGCGGCGCCGGTGCGCGTCCTCAAGCATCCGCTCGTCGGTGAACGCCTGCAGCTCCGCCAGGTCGCGCCAGTGATACCGGCTCGGATCGGCCTGCAGCCGGTGATGGCGGATCCTTCGCTCCACCTTGCCCTTGTAGTTCGGGAAGCGCGGCGGACAGGGATCGATATGGAAGCGCACGGTGATGGCATAGCGCCGGTAGGTCTCGTTGAGCTCGGCCCAGGCGCCGGCGCCGCGGCTCACCGCGGTCTTCTCGTTATCCACCCGCAGCGTCGCCGGAACGCCGCCGATGCGGGTGAGCGCTTCGTTGTGACAGTGCAGCCAGCTGAGCTGGTCCTTCCGGCGTGACCACACCACCGCGCCATGGCGCGAGTGTGACAGCTCCAGGTGGAAGGCCAGCAGCGGGGTCACTTCACCGCCGACCGGGACCCGGGGGAATACGGCCCAGTCCGCCTGCGCTTGGGCACCCGGCGGCGTCTCTACCCGCCGCCGGGCCCGCCGCTTCGGTGCCGGATAGCGTTCGTGATAGTAACGCTGTATCGAGCGCACGCTTCCCGGGTAGTCGTGCTCGGCCACCAGGAACGCATGCAGGTCCGCCAGGTTGATCGGTCCGTCGCCCTGGCTGTCGTGCCAGTAGTCGATCGCCTGGGCATACTTCGCTGCCAGCCGCACCTGGTCGGCACGGCCGTCGTGGACGCCGCCTTGAATGCGCTTCACGTGGTAGCGCACCGTGCCTTCGGTCACCCCCAGCAACGCCGCAATGTGCGCCTTCGAGCAACCGTTCTCGTAGAGCTTCTTGATCGTCATCTTCGCCTCCAGATCTACGGTCGCCATGGCTGCCCCCTCCTGGACCGGAGGCGGTCATACCATGGTAGTCTTCAAATCCGTAAACCTGGATGTCGCGTTAACCCGAGATTACGCTGTCGCTCTACAGCACCGTGGCAATCGGCCTCACCGTCATCGAAATGTCAGAGGCTGCCGAGGCCCGGTATGTGAACGGCGAATACGTTCGCCTGACCGATTTCGTCCCCAAGCGACGCGGCCGGTACGCGCAGGACTATGGTTGGACGAGCACCCACGACTTTCCGACCGGGCGCCTCTGCCTCCAGGCCTACTCGCCGTACCCGCGGGCAGATTGGACCCAGCAATGGCGAAAGACACCGTCCCGGGACCTGCCCGGCAGGATCCCATCCATTGTTCGGGAGCTGGAGAAGGCCACGGTCGAAATCGCGCGGCTCGTCGAGGAGGGGGAGCGCCAGGCGGAGATCGAACGAAAACGCCGGGAAGCTGAGTATGAGCGCTGGCGTCGCGAAGAGGAGGCGCGGCAGGCCGCGAAGGCGTTGAAGGACAGCAAAGAGGAAAAAGCCAAGCGACTCGAGGAGTTCTTCGCGGACGCTGATCGCGGCGCCGCTGGCCACTACGCCGTCGTCGAGCAGCTGTTGCCAGTAGAAGGCCCGCACCAGCGCCACCGGCATCGGGCTGTCGAACTGGCCGCGTGCGGTCGGACTGGCACTCTCCCCGTCCGGGCGGATAACGACCTTGCGCACCCCGTGCTTGCGGATCTGCAGCGGAATGAAGATCGAGAGCTTCACCGCGCCGCGGTCCATGTGCAGTTGCACCGTCGCGTCGCCCCGTTTACGTATCCGGCTCATACCGTCATCTCCACTTCCGCCAGTTCCGCGCCGTATCAGCACCCTCTCGATCAGCAATTGCGCCAGGCGCTTTTGCTCGGCCGGAAATAGCGGAGGCCAGACGGCGGCGAGCTGGCGCACCGCGCTCTCCTTCCAGTTCCAAAACTACCACTTGAAAGAGGTGTTTTCAGACAGCGAGTTGGAAGCCGAGTCAGTTTTCCGAAATTTTCGGATAATTGCCAGCGACGGCCGCGGGTACCGGGCGATGGGTTACCGGATTGGTGCAGACATGGTCAACTCGTGCGCCGTATGACCCAACGTGCCGGGGTCCGACTCTCAAGCCGGACGAGCTGCGTCAGAAGGTCCCCATGCCGCCTTCTGCCGGGATGATCGCACCGTTGATCATTCTGGATTCGTCGGTCGCGAGAAACAGGGCGATCTGCGCGATGTCGATGGGATCGCCGACACCGAACGGATATCGCTTACGGGTGCGCTCGACGACCGAATTCTCTTTACCAGCTTCGAATCGATTGGACACTCTGTTGCTCAACACGAATCCCGGGCAGATGGCGTTGACGCGCACACCCTCCCGCGAATAGCTGGCGGCCATGGACCGGGTCAGAGAAATGACCCCGCCCTTCGCGGCGGAGTAGACGTGTGTCTGCACGCCTTGCAGCGCAGCCAGCGAAGACATGTTGATTACGCTGCCACCGCCTGACTCGATGATCGCCGGTATTGCGTGGCGGCAGAGCAGCAATGTGCCCTTGAGATCCAGGGAGATGGTGAAGTCCCAGACGGATAGATCGACGTCGGTAACCGGCCGGTCCTCAGCAATCGAGCCACCGGCGCAGTTGTAGAGAACGTCCAGTCGGCCGAACTTCGAGAGGGTGGCTGCGACAGCGGAGGCTGCCTGAGCGTCCTCTGTCACGTCCGTTTGTACGAAGAGTGCCTCGCCGCCGGCTTCCCGAATCTGAAGTTCCGTGTTGCGGCCGAGTTCCGGATTGAGATCCGCAACCACTACCCTTGCGCCTTCCTGAGCAAACAGGTTTGCCGCCGCTTTGCCTATTCCGTCTCCGGCGCCCGTGATGAGGGCTACCCTGTTGCCGAGTCTATTCATTTCCTGCGTCCTCCTCCCGGCAGCAGTTCAAGGTGCCGGGTTCACGTGACCATTGCGGCAGTCGCCTGGCCGTGCCATCCCCGCGGTCGGTACCTGCCCGTGGACACGCATCATCGGGATTCACACTCTATTATGTAATCTTGCTTACTACATGCGGTTGTGCCATAAATAAATGCTGCTGCTCGATAGGCTGCGATTCAGCACGACACCACACGAAAGGAGCTGCCAACATGATCCCAGCTGGAATCATCTCCGCCGACGGACATGTCTGCGAACCACCCAATACCTATGTTGATTTCATCGATCCCGCGTATCGGGAGCGGGCGCCGCGCATCGTGGAGCAACCGGACGGAACGGAAGCTTTCGTGGTCGACGGCATGAAGAAGCCGATCGGTCTTGGATTCATCGATGGCGCCGGATTCGGCGTGCGCGAACGCCTCGATCGCGCCAAGCGCATCCGCTTTTCGGATATACGCCAGGGTGCCTATGGAGGTGCCGCCAGGCTACCTTTCATGGACGAGGATGGGCTTGCCGCCGAGATTATCTACGCTTCGGTCGGTATGGGGTTGTGCATGCACAAGGATCCGCTGTACAAGGATGCCTGCATGCGAGCCTACAATCGTTGGCTGCAAGCCATGTGCAGCGAGGCACCGGAGCGGATTTTCGGCCTGGCCCAGACAGCAGTACTGAGCGTCGACGAAGCCATCGAAGACTTCCGCCGCGCCCGTGAGATGGGCATGGTCGGGATGATGATGCCTGGTGATCCGATTCACGAAGACTATGACCATCGGGACTACGATCCGCTCTGGGAGTGCGCTGTCGATCTTGATCTGCCGATATGCTTCCACATCCTGACATCACGGGCCGGTAGCCTCCATGTCAAACCCCGCGGTCACGCCATGAACAACTTCCTCGGCATCATCCGCGCGGTGCAGGATATCGTGGGCCTCATGGTGCTCGGGGGCGTTTTCGAGAGGCATCCGCGATTGAAGCTGGTTGTCGCGGAAAGTGACGTGGGCTGGCTGCCTCACTACATGTACCGGATGGACCACGCTGCAAAGATCAATGCGGAAGACGGCATCATCGATGGCCTGTCCAAGCTTCCGAGCGAGTACGTGCGCAGCAATGTCTGGGCTACGTTTCAGGATGACATTACGGCGTTTCAATCACTGTACATGATTGATCATGAGCACCTCCTGTGGGCGAGCGACTTTCCGCACACGGACTCCACCTGGCCCCGTTCCCGGCAACTGATCGAGGCTCACTCCGGGCACCTCACCGAGGTGCAGAAGCAGGCCATTTTCCGTGACAACACGGCGCGCCTGTTCAATTTGCCGGCGGAGGACGCATCCTGGAGGGTGGAGGAAGCCTCGGCCTGAAGAGGATTGGAGAGCGCGATCCAGGATCATCGATACGCACATATACTGAAGAAGGTATGAGATGGAAGTCGGATTGCAGATGATCTTTGCGTCATACGGCTGGAAAGATATCGACGACGGTCAGGTGTATGCGGAGGAAATCGAGCTGGCACGGAACGCCGAGCGCCTGAACTTCGACGTTATCTGGCCGGTCGAGCATCACTTCTTCGACTATTCCTTTTGCCCGGATAACCTGGAGTTGCTGTCATATCTGGCCGGGTTAACGGATCGCATACACCTTGGCACCGCCGCTATCATCCTTCCGTGGAACGACCCGCTGCGAGTAGTGGAAAAAGTGTCGATGCTCGACCATCTGTCGGGAGGAAGAGTGCGTCTGGGGCTGGGTCGCGGGCTATCCAGGCGCGAGTTCGAGCCCTTCCGAGGGATCGAACTGGCCGAGACGAGAGACCGCTTCGATGAGGCCTCGGTGATGGTGGTGGAGGCGCTGGAATCGGGATTTATCAAGGGTGATGGTCCCTACTATCCCACTCCGCGGACGGAGATTCGTCCTCGGCCTAACAGGAGCTTCAGAAACCGGACATACGCCGTTTCGAACTCCGATGATTCGGTAGATGCCTGCGCTCGAATTGGCGGGCGTATGATCATGTTCGCGGAGACCGACTGGCGCAAACGGATACCCAGCATCGAGCGGCATCGCTCCCAGTTTCGTGCGCTGCATGACAGCGAGGCAGCACCTCCGCTGATCGCGGACTTTACCTACTGCCACGAAGACCCGGATCTTGCCCGGGAACGCGGTGAGGAATACCTCGCGAGCTATCTGGCGAGCATCCTGGAACACTATGAGCTCATGGGCGATCACCTGGCGAAGACCAAAGGCTATGAACGTTACGGTAAGCAGGCAGAGACGCTGCGGGAGATCGGATTTGAGAAATACGTGCAGGGATTTCTCGCCTCTAACGCGTACGGCACGCCGGATCAGATCATCGAGATGCTGCGGGCGCGCTACGACATCGTTGGCCCGTTCGACATGGCGACCTGCTTCCGTTTTGGAGGAGTGCCTTTCGCGGAGGCCAAGGCGTCGATGGATCTGTTCGCCGAAACTGTGCTGGAGGAAGTCAAGAGCTGGACTTGATGCTCTATGCATCCTGATTCAGCAGCGTCTTCACTTCCCATTTGTTCCTGTGGGTAGACGCGACGGCGAAGTTGACATCGGAGCCTGTGTGATGGGGCAGAGTGCTGCCGTCATCGATGTGGTAACGCCCGACGTGGATGTTGTGCTGCAGATCATGGAAGAAGGCACACAGGCAAAACAGCGGATTTCCGGATGACCGGAAGCTCTGCACGCGGGCCTCTGCACGGGCTCAAGATCATAGAAATGGCCGGTATCGGCCCTGGTCCGATGTGCGCGATGTTGCTCGCGGATCTGGGCGCGGAAGTGATCCGTATCGATCGACCGGTCGCCGCGAATCTCGGCTTGCCGCGGGCAGCCGGATCCGATTTGCTGACGCGAGGAAGACGATCGGTCGCCATCGATCTCAAATCTGCTGAAGGAATAGACATCGTCCTTCGCATGATCGAACGGGCCGATGCGCTGCTGGAGGGTTTTCGTCCGGGGGTCATGGAGCGCCTCGGCCTGGGGCCTTCGGTGTGCCATCGGATAAACCCTCGGCTGGTATACGGCCGAATGACGGGTTGGGGCCAGGATGGGCCGCTGGCATCAGCAGCGGGGCACGATATCAACTACATTGCGCTGACCGGTGCGCTGCATGCGATCGGCAGAGAGGGGCAGGCGCCGTTGCATCCGCTGAACCTCGTCGGTGATTTCGGCGGCGGTGCGCTGTATCTCGCTTTCGGAATTCTCGCAGGCATTATCGAGTCCAGAGCATCCGGCTCTGGTCAGGTAGTCGATTGCGCGATGACCGATGGCGCCGCTTCACTGATGACGATGTTCTACGGGATGTTGGCGGGCGGTCGCTGGCGTGAAGAACGCGGGACCAACGCCATAGACACGGGATCGCACTTCTACAACGTATATGAAACGAAAGACGGAAAGTACGTATCCATCGGCTCGATCGAGCCGAAGTTCTATACCGAACTGATCGAGAGATTGGGATTGTCGGGTGAAGATCTGCCTGCCCAGCATGAGGCGACCAGCTGGCCCGTCATGAAGGACAGGTTCCAGTCCGTCTTCCGTACGAAGACGCGCGATGAATGGTGCGATGTGATGGAAGGCAGTGATGTGTGTTTTGCCCCGGTTCTGTCTCTGGAAGAGAGTATGCGCCATCCACATAATGTCGCGAGAGGTACGTTTGTCGAGATGGATGGCATTACCCAGCCCGGTCCTGCACCGCGTTTCAGCCGCACACCCGGAAAACTCGATCGTCCACCCTCGATTCCCGGTCAGCATTCCGAGGAGGTTCTGAGAGACTGGGGGTTCGATATGGCGGAAATTACGGCACTTACGGCCAGTGGAATCGTTGTGCAGGCGCAAACAGGATAGCGAGATTGAGCATGGGCAGATCGGAGAATTCCAACAAGGTATCCGTGAGCATTGGTGACGATTACGTCGCCACGGTCGAGTTCAGCAATGGTGAGTTCAACTTTTTCGACATGGACATGCTGATCGGCCTGGCCGAGGCCTTTGGGGCACTAGATCAGGAAGCAAAATGTCGGGCCATCGTATTGTGCTCGTCCGGAAAGGCGTTTTGTGCAGGCGCCGATTTTCGGGGTGGGCGCCAGGGTGCACGCCCGCAGGGATTGCAGTCACAGGACTCTGATGGAAGTGTGAGCGGCCATCTCTATGACCAGGCCGTGCGATTGTTCGCAACGAAGAAGCCGATTGTCACTGCAGTGCACGGCGCTGCCGTTGGTGGTGGTCTCGGACTCGCTCTGGTGGGAGATCTCAGGGTTGGATGCCCTGAGTCACGTTTCGCGGCTAACTTTACGCAGCTTGGTATTCACCCTGGCTTCGGTCTTTCGTTCACGCTACCCCGCATCGTAGGGCAACAGGCAGCCTACGATCTGTTCTACACGGGCCGACGGGTTCGGGGGGATGAGGCGCTGGAGATCGGATTGCTTGATCAAATGGTGCCTCAGGAAGCAGTGAGAGCGGTGGCAATTGAACGAGCCGCGGCGATCGCCGGTGCTGCTCCGTTGGCGGTCATGTCCGTGCGTGAGACCCTTCGCGGTCACTTCGCGCAGGAAGTGCGCGCGGCTACCGACCGGGAACTCGCTGAGCAGAACTGGCTGCTGAAGACAAATGATGCAAGAGAGGGTGTGACGGCGGTGGCTGAACGCAGGGCGGGGCGCTTTACAGGCACCTGAGATTGCGGTTTCGCCTGCGTCGGGACTCCAGCCCCTGCCAGCGGATTGGCGATGGACAAATCATAGTTAGAGGGATTCTCTTGGAATACGACGACGTCATCTACGAAAAGAGCGCTGGTACCGCTGTCATCAGGATCAATCGGCCTTCCGTCTATAACGCGTTTCGTCCCAGAACGGTCGTCGAACTTCTGGATGCGTTTCAGGAGGCGGGATGGGACCGTGACGTCGGCTGCATCGTGCTCACAGGCACGGGAGACAAGGCGTTCTGCACCGGTGGAGATCAGTCCGATCATGAGGGAGGTTACGGCGATGGCAGCGTGCGCGGTACGATCGGCATGCCGGTTGAGGAATTGCACAGCATAATCAGAGACGTCCCCAAGCCGGTGATCGCGAAGGTCAGAGGCTATGCGATCGGAGGCGGCAACGTTCTGGCAACCCTTTGCGATCTGACGATCGCCAGCGACACCGCGATATTCGGACAGGTGGGACCCAAGATGGGATCCGTGGATCCGGGCTTCGGTACGGCATACCTTGCAAGGGTGGTTGGCGAGAAGAAGGCGCGCGAGATCTGGTATCTGTGCCGTCGCTATTCCGCCGCAGAGGCTCTGGAGATGGGGCTCGTCAACGCGGTGGTTCCGGACGATCAGCTCGATGCCGAGGTCGACGCCTGGACTGCCGAAATCAACGAACGCAGTCCGACTGCCATTGCGATCGCAAAACGGTCGTTCAATCTCGATACGGAGTCGATTCGTGGCATCGGTGCAATGGGTATGCAAGCTCTCAAGCTCTACTACGATACCGATGAATCGAAGGAAGGTGTGCGGGCACTCAACGAAAAACGCCCGCCGCAGTTCCGCAAGTTTGTGACCTGATGAACTTCGCGTTTTCCGTCGATCAGCGATCAATCGCCGACGTTGCGCGCCGGTTCGCAGCAGAGCAACTCGCACCCTTTTATTCAGAACGTGAGCGGGAAGGCCGCATCGCACCGGAGGTCATCCGCCGGATGGGTGAGCTCGGACTGATCGGTGCGGAGCTGCCGGCTGGCTATGGTGGGCTCGGGATCAGCGGAGTGAGTGCCGGCGTGATCATCGAAGAGATTGCCTATGCAGACATCAATGTCGCCTACGTGCAGCTCCTTGCCTCTCTGAACGGCGCGATGCTTGCGGCTCATGCCGCGGAAGCAGCAGCATCGGAGTTCATCCCGCGCATGTGCGCGGGCGAGTGCATCATGGCGCTCGCGCTCACGGAACCAGGTGGCGGTTCGGATGCTGCGCATCTCACCACCCGCGCCCGTAAGCGGAGAGGCGATTATCTGGTAAGCGGAGAAAAGACTTCGATCTCGATGGCGGAGCAAGCTGATCACGCGCTGCTTTTTGCCCGCACTGATCCTGAGGTCAAAGGTGCCGGCGGCGTGACCGCGTTCATTGTACCGTTGGACGCACCCGGAGTTGCACGCTCCACGACTTCGGACGTCGGATCCGGAGCCGTGGGGCGGGGATCGATCTTTCTCGAGGAGGTCGTGGTCCCGGCAGGGTATCGGGTAGGGGAGGAAGGGCAGGGGTTTCGTCAGGTGATGCAGGGCTTCGATTACAGCCGTGCCCTGATCGGCCTGCAGTGTCTTGCCCCGGCACGGGCATCCGTGGCGGAGACCTGGGACTACGTTGCCGAGCGCCGGGCTTTTGGCCATCCGCTTGCGCGATACCAGGGCGTCACCGAACCGCTGGCGGAAGCCGAGACCCAGCTCGAGGCGGCGCGTCTGCTGTGCTTCAAGACGCTCTGGATGCGTGACGAAAAGCTGTCACACACTCGAGAGGCGGCGATGTGCAAATGGTGGGCTCCGAAAACGGCCTTCGAGGCCATTCATCAGTGCCTGCTGCTGCATGGTCACGGTGGCTACTCGCGTGATTTACCGCACCAGCAGCGGTTGCGCGACGTGCTGGGTCTGCAGATTGGTGACGGTACTCAGCAGATTCAGAAAATGATCATCGCCCGGGAGAAAGTCGGCCGGATCGCCGTGCCATATTGAACCATTGCCAGCAAGCCAGATTCAGGATCTGATCGTGAGCGGACCTACCGTTGAGTATAAGTCGATTGAGCGCGTTGCCGTGCTCAGTATGAACCGGCCCGACAAGTTCAACTGCATTTCTACCAGCCTGCTGGCAGATCTTGCGCAGGGACTCGAAGAGGCCGAAGCCGACGACAATATTCGCGCGGTTTTGCTGCGCGCCAATGGCCCCCATTTCTGCACGGGAGCCGATCTGGACGAAGTTCGCTCACACAGCCGCACAGAATCGGCGCTTCACGAGTTCATCGGTGATGGGCATGCGGTGATGCGTCGCCTCGAGCAGTCTGACCTTCCGGTGGTCGCAGCGATCCGGGGATACTGCCTGGCGGGCGGCCTCGAGCTTGCGATGTGCGCCGACGTGGTGATCGCGGCTGATGACGTCCGTCTGGGATGTCAGCACGTCCGCTACGGTCTCGTTCCAGGATGGGGTGGTACGCAGCGCCTGCCGCGCCTGGTCGGTCTGCGGCGGGCACTCGATCTGATGTATTCCGGACGCTGGCTCGAGGCCGGCGAAGCGTTCGACTGGGGGCTGGTGAATCGTGTCGTCGATACCGCTGAGCTCGAGACCAGAGCGTTGGCGTACGCCAGTGAGCTATCGAGCCGAAACCCCGAGGGCATTGCGGCAATGAAGCGGCTTGCTCGCGAGGGCCTGGAAAGGCCACTGGACGAAGCGCTGGCCCGGGAACAGCAGGTTGCAGTGCCGGCGTTGCGTAGCGAAAACGTCGCCGAGGGATTACGGGCGTTTCGCGAGCGACGCGAGCCGATATTCAAGTGAGGTGCTCAAACTGGCGTACCCACTGACCCGATGATGTGCGCTGTCAGAGGGAGCCTTGGTACCGCCCTATCCCTGCCGGACGCCATTACCTGAGTCAACGTGGATGGACCTGAACCGGTAATTTTGTGTAGCCGCGGATGAGATTGGAAAGACTTCTCTCTGGTTCGCCGACAACCTCGATCATGTGAAAGCGTTTGCCGATCTCTTCCCAGAGTACGCGAAGCTGCAACTCCGCCACCCGGTTTCCCATGCAGCGATGGATGCCGAATCCGAACGAGAGATGCTGACGCGCGTTGGACCGGTCGATGATGAGCCGGTCGGCGTCCTCGAAAACGCTCTCATCGCGGTTACCGGACACATACCACATGACTACTCGATCGCCCTCGCGGATCTGTTGACCGTTGACTTCAACATCCCTTGTTGCAGTCCTGCGCATATAGGCAAGCGGTGTCTGCCAGCGAATGATTTCTGCGATCATGTTCGGGATGATCGATGGGTCGAGTCGGAGCCTTTCGTACTGATCAGGGAACCGGTTCAGCGCCAAAACGCCGCCGGAGATCGAGTTTCGGGTTGTATCGTTCCCTCCCACGATCAGAAGCAGCAGATTGCCGAGAAACTCCATGTCCGGCATGTTCCGGGTTGCGGGATCGTGCGCCAGCATCGACAGCAGGTCTGCGCCAGGCGGACTGGATTCCCTTGCCTGGCGTAATGTTTTGAAGTAGCTCAGGCACTCGAAGAGCTCTTCCAGGCGTTGTTCGTGCGACTCGACCAGGCCGGCTTTGATCGGTGATGTGGCAACATCAGACCAGCGTGTGAGTTTGCGCCGTTCATCGAATGGAAAGTCGAACAGCGTCGCAAGCATCTGAGTGGTCAGTTCGATGGAAACACGGTCCACCCAGTTGAATGTTTCTCCCACTGGAAGGCCTTCGAGAATGTCGATGACACGGCGGCGAATGGTTGGTTCAAGGCTTGCCAGATTGCGTGGCGCCGCCACTGGCGCTACCGCTCTGCGCTGCTCGTTGTGTTTCGGTTGATCCATCGCGATGAACATGGGCAATGACTCACCGGGCAGGAGATCGTCGAGTCCGATTGTCGGCTCTGATGAAAAACTGCCGTGATCCATGTCGATGGCCTTGATCAGATCATATGCCGTAACAGACCAGAATGGTCCGACCTTGCTGTGCTCGTGGAAATGGACCGGCTTCTCGCGGCGCAATCGTTCGAAGTAGGGCCATAGAGTATCGTCGCGGAACAGGTTCCAGTGACTGACGTCGATGTGTTCCAAGGGTATTGAATATGCGTGTTCACGTGCTTGTGAAAGCGTGAGGTCGTGGTCTGTTGCATTCATGAGATAGATACACCTATCCTGCCAGGGCGGAATGTAAGGAAGCTTATTAACCGTTCGTGGCTGTTTTACACGAATGCTGAGGCTTTGGCGAGGCCGATTCGTTGTCGAAGAAAGCCCTGATCAAACCTGAGATGAGGAGAGAAGATGGATCTGAAAATCGCGGGAAAGTGCGCTGCAGTGGCCGGGGCGACCAAAGGACTCGGATTCGCGGCAGCCAGATCGCTGGCGGCGGAAGGCGTCAGAGTGGCAATTTGCGGTCGTGACGAGGAGCGGCTCAAACGAGCAGTGCGCGGGATTGTCGGTGATGTGACTGGTATCAGGAAAGACGTTTCGACACCAGCTGGCGCCGCCGAGTTCGTGGAGGAAGCCATCCGGCAGTTGGGTCAGGTGGATATCCTCGTTCCAAATGCCGGTGGACCCGCACCGGGGGCACCCAGTACCACCAGTATCGAGGCCTATCAGGAGGCCGTGAATCTGAACCTGTTCTCGACGATCGCAATGTGCAATGCGGCCGTCCCGGGAATGCGTGAACGGAAATGGGGACGCATCGCGGCGATCACCTCCCATGCCGTTCGCCAGCCCAGTGCGTTCATTGCTGCTTCTGTGACCGCGCGTGCGGGAATCACCGGCTACCTTAAGGCATTGAGCAATGAGGTGGCGCGGGATGGGGTAACCGTCAATTCGGTGCAACCAGGCGCTCATGCGACCGACAGGATGAAGGAACTTGGTATCGATCTGGATCGGATGGCGCAGTCCATACCGCTGGGATTCCTCGGAGGAGCTGAGGAGTTCGGCGATATCGTTGCCTTCATGTGCTCAGCGTCCTCCAACTTCGTAACCGGCACCAGTGTGCTGGTCGATGGCGGGGCTTACCCTGGACTCGTTTAATCCCCGGCCTGACATCGATCAACTGATAAAGCGCACTATTGTGTTCTGATTACCCGAACAACTTCTTGGCAGCATCGGAGAGCTCGTCGCGGAAATCCGGGTGCGCGACGGCTATCAGCTCATGCGCGCGCTCCCGATGACTCTTCCCGAGGAGGCGGGCAACGCCGTATTCCGTGACGACCATATCTGCATAGAATCGCGGTATGGTGACCAGAGAACCCTTTTCAAGTTGCGGGACAATGCGCGAGACGACGCCGTCCAGAGCGGTGGCGGGAAGCAGAGTGATTGCCTTTCCGCCCTTGGACAGAAAGGCGCCAATGTGGTTCTCAGGCTGGCCGCCGGTACCGTTTATCATGCGGGCGCCGAACACAGATTCGGAATTGATCTGGCCGGTGAGATCGACGGAAAGAGCGTTGTTGATCGAGACCTGGCGATCATTCGCTGCGATACGCCGTACATCCAGAATGAACTCGGGATCGAACAGCTGGAACGAGGGATTGTCTCTTATGATCTCGAAATCAGCATCGCTGCCACCACTCCAGGCTGCTGCAGCCACAATGCCGGGGAGCTGGTTCTTGTACTTTCCGTTGAGGATGCCTTTCTCCACAAGCCCGGCGGTTCCTGGTGCGATCAGCTCCGTATGCATGCCGAGATCGTTCTTCCCGTCGAATACTCCCAGTCCTACCATCAAGCTGGATGGTTCTCCGACACCGATCTGCACACAGTCCCCATCGGAGATCAATGGTGCCAGATGCCTCGCGATGGCTCGGTACGCTTCTGGGGGCTCACCAAGTCCGAGCTGATTTTCCAGTGCAGCTGGATCGAAAACGGTGAGCATCGGGAAAATCAATCGTAGCCGTTCCTGGGGAATGCGTGGAATCAGAGCCGCCATATGCTCTCTGAACTCGGGCTTGATCTTCTTCAACTCGTCTTCGATTTCAGACTGAGTGATCACACGGACATCGGCCTCAATGAAGTGATCGATTTCCGAAACGTGCGCGAAAACATCGCCGTGAACCTTGATCATCGTCTTGTCGACTTCAGCGATGGAGAGACCAGCTCGACGTACCAGACTGCGCTTGGTCCAGTGATGCGGGCCGAAGTGGACGTAGCCTGCGTCGTTCGGGGGAGAGCACGTTACGATTGCCACGTCTGGCCTGCGAGCACCGGGACGCTCCTCGTCTACGGGTTTAAAACAGGTCGAGAAGAGGTTGGGTAGGTACGAGGCGCGTAGTTCATCGTGAGCGGGCCGCCCGAAGTCACCGATGAAGATCTCGAAATCTATATTGAAAGAACCCTCACTGCCGAGTTCGAACCAGCCAGGGTTGTGGGTCGGGGCGTTCAGCTGAATGCGAACGTCCTGGAGTTCGTCCCGACGATCCCAGAGGGCGTTCAGAACGGATCGTGGCGCGAAGATGGGTACGTTAACGGTACTACCGCTTTGAATGGACTCGACGGCCCGTTCCGGTGTAGTCAGCCGGCTTGCGTAGATTGACTGCCACTTGCCCATCGTGTCTTCCCTCTCGAAATTCGATGACGGTATGACGAGGAATCGAATCGTTTGGTACGATCTCGAGTTCGCTTCGTCTTAGCGAGCGTTTCAGATACGCCGCTTCCATATTGTACGGCCAATTACAATATACGAAAGGGCATTGAACGCGGACCATCCGCGCGGAGCGGATACCGAACTGGGAGCAGCAGCGGTGAGCACGGTTCGCTCTCACTTTGCCGATCGGTCGGGTTCCTGGCTAGAAGAAACAGGAGATGCTGCAATGAAGAGATTAGAAGGTAAGGTCGCCCTCGTTTCTGGGGCCGCGCGAGGGATCGGCGCGGCCTGTGCAAGAAAGCTGGCGGAGCAGGGTGCTCAGGTCGTGGTCGCAGACATTCTACCTGCAGAAGCTGAAAACACGGCCACCTTGATTCGCGAGTCCGGTGGCACCGCCATATCTGCGCCACTCGATGTTACCGAGCCTGAAAGTTGGAAATCCTGCGTGGCGCTTGCCGTAGGAACGTTTGGGGGGCTGGACATCCTGGTCAACAACGCCGGGGTCTATATTCCGAAGCCGATCATGGATACCACGGAAGAGGACTTTGCAGCGCTGGTTGCGGTAAATCTGCGGGGCGTGTTCCTCGGCACGCAGATCTCCGCACCCGAGCTCATGAAACGCGGCAGCCAGACAGCTGCGGGTAGCTCGATCGTAAATCTGTCCTCGGCGGCCGGACTGGTGGGATCTCGCAACGCACCCGTCTATTCGATGACAAAGGGCGGTGTGCGTCTGTTCACTAAATCCGCTGCGCTGGAATTCGCCCGCAAGGGCATTCGATGCAATTCCGTGCATCCGGGTCTCATCGACACGCCCATGGGCGCAATGGTTTTTGGCACAGGAAGCGCTGCGGGCAACGACCTGGCTCGGGAGGCGATGGCGAAAGCGCACCCTCTGGGCCGCATTGGCCATCCGGAAGACATCGCTGCCTGCGTGTTGTTCCTGGCATCCGATGAAGCCGCGTTCGTCACTGGAGCCGAACTCGCAGCAGATGGCGGGGTAACAGCCATCTGATCCCTTTCCTGCCGGCAATGTCTCGTGTACTCGATATCCCACCCGTATCGACAGCCAGTCATCAGCATCCGGAGGCGGTGCCGCCGACCCGAGCGGCCCACCTCCAGGCTGTCGTAACCAGCTTCCCCCGGATAGAGCAGACCTCTACCACTCTCAACACGGGCGATGCGCGGACGGAAGACGGAGGGCTCCCGGGAGGCCGGGGCCTACAGAGCCGCCGCGGCCGTCTCGTGCTCCAGTAGCCAGCTGATCGCGAGGTAGGTTGGGGGAAGCAGATCTCCGGAGTGATCCAGCGCGATGCGCCGAAATGCGGTAAACGGTGCTCGCGACCCTGACGTCGCGATCTCGGTTGCCATAGCGCGCGCGCTCACGGACCTCCGCAAGAGCGTGACGCAAGCCCAGTTCCAGCAGTAACAGGAGTGCCCGGCACTGCGGCCGCGGTTATCGCTGGCTGAAGCTGACGATGGCCGTCCCGAACAGGCGGGTCTCGTCCCGCTGATTTCGTGCGGTGAGATCCAGTTCGATCTGCTGTCGCTCTTCATCGATATCCGTAACGATCGCCACCAGCAGCAACGGCTCGTCAGCCAGCATCGGCGCGCGAAACACAGTATCGATCGATGCAATTCTGGCCGATGGCGCCCACTCGTGAATCATGCTGGCCAGGAAGCCGACCCCCATGATGCCAGGTACCAGAGCTCCCGGAAGACCTTCCTGTCGCGCCCTTTCATGATCCTGAAAACGCGCTGCCTGCCATCCGACCGCGTCTGCGAACGCTCGGACGTTGGTGAGAGAAGTGTCTGCGTGCGGACTCTTTACTTCAGCACCGAACTGCACATCTGCCAGAGTTTCAGCGGTCATGATTTGGTTTCTCTCGAATGACGACTCTGGAATCGAGCGTCGCCAGATGCGTCGCATCGGCACTGTACAGGTCCGTGCGGACAACGATGAATACCATTCGGCCCGATCGTCCCTTCTTGTCGTAGATTTCGTGCAGGTGAGTGCGTCCGACCAGCTGCTCTGATGCACGCACCGGCGCATGCATGATCAATGACTTACCTCCGTCCATCGGGATACCCCCCAGCTTCGGAAAGTCTACGGGAAGCATGCGCCTCGGCATTATGCCGCCAAGCACCGCGGGAGAGGCCTGAAAATCGGGGTGCAGCGGATCGACGAATTCCGGCCGGTGTTCGCCACACGCATTGCCTATGGCGACGACCTTGGCTGGTTCCAGGCACAGTTCCATCTCGTCGAAGTCGATGTTGACGAACTGCCTGCGAAGGTCTTCCGTAGTTATTAGGTCGGGATCAGACACGCAGCAGCCTTCCCGGCGTTGCACCGCTGTATTCGTTGTTCTCGAGAACGACTTCCCCGCCAACCAGCGTACAGGAGATGCCTCGGGCGACCTGTTTCAATCGTTTTGCACCTGTCGGCAGGTCGTGCACGACTTCCGGCATCTGGGCACCCACGTTATCCGGATCGAAGACTACGACATCACCGGCCATGCCGATGCGGAGCAGGCCGCGGTCATGAAATCCCCACAGAGTGGCAGTTTCGTACGTGATTCTGCGAACAGCTTCTTCGAGCGACATCGCTTGCTTTTCCCGAACCCAGTAACTCAACAGGTGTGTCTGCAGGGAACTGTCCATGATCTGTGCAACATGAGCGCCCGAATCCGAAAACGTTACTACTGATCTCGGATGGCGAATCATCTCCAGCACATGATCCTGATTCTCGTTGGCGAGAGGCTGTCGGAAGAATATCTTCAGCTCGTTCTCCAGCGCCATGTCGATCATGAGTTCTACAGGATGAACGCCGCGTTGTTCGGCAAGCTCCGCCATTGACGGGCCGTCGTATGCGAGGTCCCGCATTGGGAACACCCATTTCCAGTTCGGTGGTCGGGGCTCCGCACCAACGATCTTCGGACCTTTGTATTCCCTTGAGGCGACTTCAACCAGCTTCGCCTTGAATTCAGGGTCGCGCATCATCGCGATCTGCTCTTCGAGAGCGCGTGAGCGAAACCCGCTCCATATTTCCCAGTTGTCGAAAGGTGTGTGAGTTTCGAACGACAGCAGCGTATTGAGGCTTCGCGTGTGAACCTGTGCGGCCATACGGCCACCCATGCGCGCAGTCTCGTCGAGCAGATCGAAGTATGGACGCCAGTAGTCCGGCGCCGCCCGCGAGCTGAACATACCCCAGGTCTGGGTAACGCCCGATTCCACCGCCAGATCGCGCAGTCTCTCGTGGTACTCACGCACCCGCTCGGGATCCCGACCGGGTGACTCGCCGGCAATCTCGAAAACGCCCTTGCCTGTTTCGCCGATTGCGTTGACGATCGCGCGGACTTCCTCCCACTCGGCGATCCTGCTGGCGACAGGCCGATCGTCCGCCGTGATGTGGTTGTTGGTGCGGGAGGTGGAAAAGCCTACTGCACCCGCTCGAACGGCTTCCGACGCGAGGTGCGCCATCGTCGCGATCTCGTCAGCAGATGCCGCCTCGGAAAAGGCCCGATCACCCATGACGTAGGTACGCAGCGCGGAGTGTCCCACATAACCGGCGTAGTTGATGCCCTTCGGTAAAGCATCGACCGCATCCAGAAACTCAGGAAAGCTCTCCCAGGACCAGTCGACTCCCGCGAGCATCGCATCACGGGACAGATCCTCCGCTCGTTCCAGATTGCGGAAAACGTAGTCGGCATGCTGCTTGCTGCACGGAGCCAGGGTGAAGCCGCAGTTGCCCATCACGGCTGTGGTCACGCCATGGTAGCAGGAGCACGATCCGATGGGGTCCCAGAAAACCTGCGCGTCCATGTGCGTGTGCCCGTCGACGAATCCTGGAGCGACGACCTGCCCCTCTGCGTCGACGGTGCGGGACGCGCGTTCACTCCGCAAGCGGCCGATTGCCGCAATCTTGCCGTCTTTGAGGCCGACATCGGCTCGATATCGTGCCCCGCCTGAACCATCGATCACAACGCCGTCGGTTATCAGAATGTCGTACATGGCTGGAATCTGCACCTTGGTGTGGTGCTCTATAGTAAGGTTGCGTACATTCAGGTGCAATCAGCAGCGCTCGAGTCCTTTTTCTGTTGAGTTGGCATGCTGGATCATTACCCGTCGGCCTCTGTCAAGGCAGGTACGGACTGGAGCGAGTTCGAGCCGGCGCATATACTAAGGGCGCTTACGTAAATCAGGGGTCTGGAATTGGTCGAAGCGCAGGAGAGGATGCCCAGTCCGCACGGTGAGGCGATCGGACTGGAGGTCGTGGCGCAGGGTGAGGACCATGCACTCGTCAGGGTCGCCTACAGCGAGAAGCTCGTGGGTGATCCGGAATCGGGCATCATTCACGGGGGCGTTCTCACCACCATGCTGGATAATGCTTCTGGAATGGCGGTGCGGTCTGGGTCCACTCCGGATGAGGAGAAAGCGATCGCCACGCTGGATCTGAGGATCGACTATCTGCGGGGCGCTATGCCGCGCAAGCCGATACATGCGGAGGCGCACTGTTATAAGCGTACGAAAAATGTCGCGTTTGTCCGCGGGCTGGCATATGAAGATGATCGTGACGATCCGGTCGCCACGTCTGTGGCGACCTTCATGATGGGTACTCCCAATAAGCCGAGAACTCCATGAAGGTGATCAGTGCGCTTCAGGACAGAGATCCGGCGACGAGACTCCAGATGTTGGCCGACTCTATTCCGTATGCGAGATTTCTCGGTATTACCGCTGTCGAAGAATCCGGGGTGGTGACTACCCGGCTTCCCTACAGGGAGCCGCTTGTAGGTAATCGCAATCTACCTGCTATTCACGGTGGCGTGCTGGGCGCCTTTCTCGAGCTGACCAGTGTGGTTCAGCTGCTTCATGAAGGTGCTTATGCACATCTGCCCAAGACGGTCGACATCAGCTTTCAGTATCTGAGATCCGCAGGACCGCACGACATGTATGGCCGTGCGCACATCACGCGGCGTGGCCGCAGAATAGCCAGCGTCCGGGCAGAGATGTGGCAGCAGGAACCCGAAAAATTGACGACCTTGGCGTATGGGCACTTCCTGTTGGCGCCTCTTTGAGAATGACGACGGTGTGCGGATTGACTACCGTGGGTGCGGGCAGATGCAGCGAGGTCGTTCGAGCGGTCAGCGTCGAATGAAGCGCTGTGTACCTGACTACTGATTGAACTTAGGGGAGTCACCGATGAGCACACTGCAGCCACTCGAGAGCGCCAGGTTGGAGCCCCTCGACGAAGCGGAAATGAGTCCTGAGCAGCTCGAGATGATTGCACCGCTTCGGGAGCGATATGGTTTCGTGTTCAACGTGCTGAAGACGATGATGCGCAACATGCCGCTCCTGAATGCCTGGAATCCTCTTGCCGGACATATCATGAGCGCCTCCAGCCTGACGCCCCGGCAGCGGGAGCTGATGATTCTGCGGGTGGGGTGGCAAAGGTACTGTGAATACGAATGGGGTCAGCACGTGCTCATGAGCCAGGCTGCCGGGCTTACAACGGCGGATCACGATCGTGTACGTGAAGGGGCTGGCGCCGAAGGCTGGAGCGCGGAGGAGCGAGCGCTGATTTCCGCCACGGACGAGCTGCTGGAACACACCATGCTGAGTGACGCTGCATGGTCGGAACTCACGGCTCACTTTTCCGAAGAGCAGATCATGGACGCTATCTTCACCGTCGGGCAATACAACATGCTGGCTATGGCGCTCAACAGCCTGGGTGTGCAGCGGGAAGACGGTGTCCCCGGTTTTTGATTTAGTGGCCGGCGACATGCCGCTGGAGGGCCGACATGACCGTGTTTCAAGGGCACGCCATCATCGTCACTGGTGCTGCCAGTGGTATAGGACGGGCAATAGCTGAGCATCTCGCCCTTCAGGGCGCGGTGGTCGGGATATTCGATCTCAATGGGGAAGGCGCGGCGCAAGCCGCTCGGGAGATCGGGATTTCAGGTGGTAAGGCTTTGGCGTACCAGCTGGACATCACGAACTACCAGGCCGCTCGCGATGCGGTAGAGGTTTTTCAGAAGGCCGAGGGGCCTCTGTATGGTCTGGTCAACAATGCGGGTTGGGACGAGGCCAAGAACTTCATTGATACCGAACCGGATTTCTGGCGGAAGGTCATCGATGTAAATCTTTACGGGCCGATGAACATGACACATGTCGCGTGCCGCCAGATGGCGCAACACGGACAGGGGCGGGTAGTGAGCATAGCGTCGGATGCCGGGCGCGTGGGATCTTCCGGGGAGGCTGTCTATTCTGCGGCAAAGGGCGGCACCATCGCGCTGATGAAGACGCTGGCGCGCGAATTCGCACGTCAGGGAATCACCTTCAATTCCGTCTGCCCTGGCCCGACCGATACACCCCTGCTGGCTGCTTTCGATGCTTCCAGCGGCGGTCGGCTGGTTCACGCACTCGAGCGATCTGTTCCCATGCGACGTCTCGCCAACCCGTCTGACTTTCCGAAAGTAGTCTCCATGTTTCTGGATCCAGCCAGCGGCTACATCACCGGACAGACCATCAGCGTTTCCGGCGGCCTCTCCATGCATGGCTAGCCTTCGAATACGACCTCTGGTCGAGATGTAAGGATTTTGTCTGGCTTCTGGGTGCCGCGGCGACGAAGAGGCGGCCGAACTCATGACGTTGGACACGCCCTCCACCCGTAAGTACACTTATATTTGCAGTTTAAACTGGTTAGCAGCCATCGTTCGTGCGAATTCATGAGCACATGAACGGAGGACAGGAGAACGAACAATGAGTGAAGCCGAAGCCGCAACGTTTGACCCTGCAGAAGCCATCATGGACCTCAGAGACACTATGCTCAGCAGGGACCCGAAAACGATACCGCTTGACGAGATAGATCTTGCGCAACCCGCATTGTTTCAGGCAGATGCGTTCTGGCCTTTCCTGGATCGTCTGCGAGTGGAGGATCCGGTTCACTACTGTAAGGATTCGCAGTTCGGTCCGTTCTGGTCCATAACAAAATTCAACGACATCATGCAGGTGGAAGGGAATCCGGATGTTTACTCATCGGCTGACGGGATAAGTATCGCACCCGTAAATACAGCGTCTCTTCCGGTAGAGATGTTCATCGCGATGGATGAGCCTAAGCACGGAGAACAACGCAAGTCGGTTCAGGGCGTTGTAGCACCGCGGAATCTGGCTGAACTCGAGCCGCTCATCGAGCAGCGGGTCGCCGCCATCCTCGATTCGTTGCCCATAGACGAGACTTTCAACTGGGTAGACAAGGTTTCAATTGAGCTAACTACACAGATGCTGGCGACGCTGTTCGATTTTCCCTTCGAGGATCGTCGAAAGCTGACGTTCTGGTCTGATGTTGCGACGACGCAACCCGGTCCTGATGGACTTGTGAAGTCGGTAGAAGAACGACGAGATGTTTTGCTGGAATGTCTGGCAACGTTTACAGAGTTGTGGAACGAACGGGTTAATGAGCCGCCGCGCGGTGATCTGATTTCGATGCTCGCTCACGGCGAGGCAACCAGACACATGCAGCCCTACGAGTTTCTGGGCAATCTGATGTTGCTTATCATCGGCGGTAACGATACGACTCGGAACTCCATTTCTGGCGGTGTCCTCGCGTTGAACCAGAATCCCGGGGAATACGACAAGCTTCGCCGGAATCCCGGGCTGATTCCGAACATGGTACCGGAAATCATCCGCTGGCAGACGCCTCTGACATCTATGCGGAGAACCGTTACGAAGGACACGGAGCTGCGAGGCAAGAAGCTCAGGAAAGGGGACAAGGTGGTGATGTGGTACGTATCAGGTAACCGAGATGAAGAGGTTATCGATCGGCCGTATGAGTTCATCATTGACCGTGAACGTCCTCGTCACCACCTATCCTTCGGTTTCGGTATACATCGCTGCATGGGTAATCGCCTTGCGGAGATGCAATTGCGTCTGCTCTGGGAAGGCATTATGGAGCGATTCGAGATGGTGGAGGTTGTCGGCGAGCCGGAACGCAGCTTCTCGACGCTGATTAAAGGAATCACGAAACTCCCTGTGCGAGTTCACCCGAAGAAGGCCGCTTGAGGCGGCCCGGAAAGCCGGAGCTGACTGAAGCTCCTCGAGAAGTCTGCAGCACGGTAGGACATCCATGAGCGGACGGTTGGATGGCAAGGTCGCTCTCATCACCGGCTCGGCTCGTGGGATGGGTGCAAGCATAGCGCGACTGTTCGCTGAAGAAGGGGCGAGAGTCGTCCTGTCGGATATTCTCGAAGCGCCACTCAAGGCGCTTGAGTTGGAGCTCAGTGGCCGTGGTTACGAAGTGCTGGCGCAGCGCCACGACGTCATTGACGAGGCATCCTGGGAACAGATTGTGCAGGCCACAGAAACCAGATTCGGCCGGCTGGATGTGCTTGTAAACAACGCAGGCGTTCTCGACACAGCCGGTGTGGAGGCGTCGTCTCTCGAAGCGTGGGAACGGGTAGTTGCGGTCAACCAGACTGGTGTCTGGCTGGGAATGAAGGTTGCGATACCTGCGCTACGACGCAGTGGCGGCGGCTCGATCGTGAACACGAGCTCGATTTACGGGATCGTCGGCAGCGGCGGATCGGCAGCGTACCATGCAAGCAAAGGCGCGGTGAGATTGCTCACGAAAACCGCCGCACTTGAGTACGCCCCGGATGGCATTCGGGTCAACTCGGTTCATCCTGGGTACGTGAATACGCCGATGATCGAACAGGCGCTTCCGGAAGCCAACGTGTCGATGCTTAAACTCCTTGGAGAACAGGTGCCGTTAGGCCGCCTGGCCGAGCCTGAAGATATCGCTCGAGGCGTTCTCTATCTCGCCAGCGACGAATCTTCTTATGTTACGGGTAGCGAGCTGGTGATTGATGGCGGTGTGACTGCTGGCTGATACAGCAGGAGAATGCAGATGCGAAACTTCGACTTCAATCCCTATGATGAAGAGCTGCAGCTGTCCCCGTTCGCCGTCTATGGCGAACTGCGGGAGGATTCTCCCGTGTACTACAACGAGCGACGCGGCTTCTGGGTCATATCCCGGTACGCGGACGTGAAATTCGCTTTCAGGAACCACGAGCTCTTCTCTTCTGCTCGCGGTGTGACTCTGGCATACGACGACGAGGGACGGGCCACCGATGCTTCGCTTGCCAATACCAATGTTCTGATCACCACTGACGAGCCGCATCACAAGCGGTTACGTGATCTGGTCCAGAAGGCATTTACTTCCCGTCGTATCCAGCTGCTCGAACCCAGGCTGCGTGCGCTGGCCAGCGAGTTGCTTGATGAGTTTGCCGCCCACGGAAAATGCGACTACGCGCGTGACTTTGCCGGGGTGTTCCCTGCCACGGTGATTTGCGAGCTGCTCGGTTGCGACCGGGAGTACAGGGTATTGTTTAAGCGCACTGCAGACGATCTGGTCAGAAACGCCGATGCCCCGCTGTTAGAGACCTTGAAACGAAACAGGGAGATGTTGGAGGTCGTGAGCAGACAGGTGGAAGCGCGCAGGCAGAAACCTGGAGATGATCTGATCAGTGAGCTTCTCGGCGCTAGAATCGAGGGCCAGTCCCTGAGCGACGCGGATCTGTACGGCTTTATCTTCCTGTTGCTGATAGCCGGCACGGAGACGACGACGAATTTGTTAACAAACGCCATGGTCGTGTTGGATGATCAGCCGTCACTTCGCGCGGCGTTGGTTGAAGATCCGCGTCTCATTCCGGGCGCGATAGAGGAATTCCTCCGGCTCGAATCTCCCGTGCAGGGGTTGACACGGGTGACGACAGCGCCAGTTGAGATTGGCGGCGTCGAGATTCCGCAGGGAGAAAGAGTGCTGCTGCTGATCGGTGCTGCAAATCGGGACCAGCGAAGATTCGAGGTCCCTGACTGCTTCGAGTTGTCGCGACAGCAACGCGACCATCTCGCCTTCGGCTACGGAGTGCACTTCTGTCTGGGCGCGAACCTCGCGCGGCTGGAAGCGAAGGTGGGGTTGGAAGAAACACTTCGCCGAATGCCCGACTTCTCCGTGAAACGGGAAGGAGCGGAGCGGCTGGTGTCCGGGCCGATCCGAGGCTTCAGCTCACTTCCGATTTCGTTTTGAGCGACCGTCCAATCCGCACCCGCTGTCTCGTTGCTCGGCCCGCTGCTGATCAGCTGAGTTCGAACCTTGCACAATCTTCGCCGGGACGAATGACGATCGACTCGCCAACCAGCATCCCGCCGGAAAGCACGGCGGCGGTGTCAGGATCGTCGTTGCGAGCGACGATTCGTTTCCCTTCTGCAGAACGGGCAAATACCGGCACGCTTGTCGGACCGGTATCCCGATCGTGCCTGATCGTGTAGCCATCTACCACGGCTGTTCCGCTGGCCTCCCGAGCTGGAACGACCTCCAGCGCTCCTGCATCGATTCGCGCCTGTTCGGCGCTCAGATCCGGCGCTTGCCATCGCCTGGGAGGGGTTGCTGACCACAGCCCCACGGAATGTTTGGTGATGTACCAGCCAAGGCCCGTAGTAAGCCCGATCTTGTCCGGCTCGCTTCTGCATCGGCGGACCATTTCCACAATGGAGTGACTGACATAGTTGTTCCCGGGACCGCCGAAGTAGGGCAGTCCGCCCGTGACTGTGAACCCGCGCGCGTCACCCGGGTCGAGGCCGAAGGCGTCGATCGCAGCTTCTACCGCTGCGGGAAAACACGAGTAAAAATCCAGAAACGCGACGTCGTCGATACCTATGTCTGCGGCTTCCAGCACAGCGGCCCCGGCAGCACGAATCCCATCAGATCGGTAAAGGGCCGGTCGCTGAGCCGGAAAGTAGATGTCGTTGCAATCGGCGCTCGCCCAGCTGTAAACACGACGGTCTTTTGAAACACCAAGGCTGTCAGCCAGCTCAGCAGCGACGATGATGAAGGCTGCGGCCATGTCAACAGTCAGAATGCTGTTCAGGAGCTTGGTGTATGGCTCGTTGATCAATCGGTTGGACGGTGTGACTTCGGATAGATCCGATGGTTGGCGCTCAACGGGAAACCAGGCATGGTCAGGATGCCGGGCCGCTTCAGCGGTGAACGGGGCCATGAGCCGACCGAGCCATTCCCGCTGCTCGTTCAACGTTCGACCCTGCCGATATGCCATGGCGGACTCGAAAATGGGGTACACCTGGGGCGGAGAATGCAATCCGGCGGCATTCTCGATGTTACTCAGACCAGGCCGGTCGTCACCCAGTGAAGCGTCTGTCCCCGATGCAGCACCGACGTCCGGCCACCGTTCTGTCTGTCTTGCCCGTACGGCGGATTTACCCGCTTCGGCGCCTGTTATAAGCACGGCATCTGCTTTACCTTTGGCGATTTGCGCCCCCAGTTTCCCGACCAGATATTGCGGCGTGTTGCCTCCAACGGGGCAGCTGATTCGTCTGCCGGAAGCTAAGCCTGTCGCGTCTGCAATTCGATGTGCGGGATTGTCACGGCCGATGAGCAGAATCCCGGGAACCGCCACGGTATCTATCCTGGATGCTATGTCGACGCCTGCGTCTTTGCAGGCCGCGAGCGCCGCTTCGGCTGCAAGGTCGACAGGGTCGACGATGTCGCCGTCACGGTACGTCACCTCGCCGATTCCGATGATTACGGGGGCTCTCGGATCTGGGCTCATTTCTTTGCCTGAGTGATTGATAGGACAGCTGAATGCCGCCTTGTACGCTCCCGGGACAACAGCCTGTTTCAGAGTCGCTAACCGTTTGGAGCCAGGGAAAGGTGGATGCCGTACTCTCCCTCGAATTCGTTTCCGAGAATGAGCAGAGCCTTATCGGCCTCTTCCAGGCTCAGAGTGTGGGTGTGCATCAGTTCAAGCGGGTATCGACGGGACTCGATGATCCTGATTGCCGCCTCGTAGGAATCGTAGTCGACGGCCAGGGCCCCAAGAATGGTAAGTTCCTTCATCAGCACCCGGTTGCTGTCGAATGCAGGCACTTTGCCGTACTTCGCTCCGGCCAGAACTATGGTCCCCCCGCTCGCCGCCAGCTCGATAGAGTCGCTTACCGGCTGGGTTGCGCCGCTTGTCACCTCGACCACGACGTCGGCCATCTGTCCGTTCGTAATGTCCCGCACCGCGTCCATGAGATTCTCGGTCTCGATATCGATGGCCAGATCGGCCCCGAAGTGGCGGGCCAGCTCGAGTTTTGGCGCATCTGAACTGAGCCCGGTAACGACAATCTGTGATGCGCCCGCCTCGCGTGCGGCGACGACCGATGCAAGGCCACGTTGACCGCATCCCAGAATCACGATGCAGTCCCCGATCCCGGTTCCCGGGAGTCTGTGGGCCCAACGAACACCCGCGCCAAGTGGATTGAACATGACCGCCAGCTCGGCGGGAAGCTCCTTATCGATCTTGTGCACGAGCGAGTGAGGGTCGAGATACATGAGTTCCGAGTGCCCGCCCCACAGTGCAGGTGCTTCGGAGATATCTCGGTAGCCGTAGGCATGGATCATCGACCCGGATGCCCGGCAAAGATTGTACTTTCCGTTGATGCAGAAGCGACAGAAACCGCAGGGCAACATGGTCTCCACGGCGACTCTGTCGCCGATGCTCACGTTCCAACGGCGTGCCGCAATCTCGCCGATCTCCTCGATGATCCCCACCGGCTCGTGACCCGGAATAACGGTCTTTGGATACCCGTTCTTGTATTGCGACCAATCGCTGCCGCATACACCGGATTGCTCGACTCTCAGCAGTCCCTCCTCGGGGCCGATTCTCGGTACGGAAAACTCCTGCATCTCGTACTCGCGGACGCCGGTCTGAACTACTGCTCTAGAACTCATAGGCATTCAGCCCTCCGGATTCCGCTTGACAATTCGATAGACAGTTGAGCCGGAGGCGATGTATTCACCTTGTTCCGTGACGATGTCGACGACCGCGTTGACGAGCGTCCTGTCCCCCCCGACGGCACGTGCCTTTACTATTACGTCGCGATTGACCACGGGAGCAAAGGTCTGGAGCTTGGTATTGATAGTGGATCCGAACAGCGTGCGATCGCCGAGCGTATTGGTCATCCAGGCCGCGAGTGAACCAGCATGATCTACAGCTGACAGTAGTGCTCCGCCAGCCAGCATGCCATCTTCGCCGCACGCCCGCCCTGACCCGGGTAAACGGAACTCGGCGTAACCGTCAGCGCCTCGTATGAACGTCCAGCCGAGCTGAGCCATGTAAGGCATGCGTCCGTCCATCTGTTCGAGCAGCGTGATGTTCCGATCCACCGTATCCTTCGCCAGAAGAGGAATGCTGCCGATACCCACAGGATGCCTGAGCGGCGCGGTTTCGAATTCCGGCTTCCGATCGGGAGGGGAACCGGGCGTGCGTCCTGGAGCGACGTGGGAGATGTGGTTGCTGACAGCCAGCAGCTTGTCATCCCCATTCCGCGCTTCCACCCGTGCGTAGACGACTTCCTTCCCTCGCCTCAGGACCTGTGCTTGCCCGAAGATGTCTTCGCCTAGCGCGCCAGCTATATAGCTGACATCACAGGCGAGCGTTCGCGCGAAATCGCCATCTGCAACGCCAGTGGAATAGGCTGCGAGGCATCCTGCAACATCGAGTGTCGCGGCGATCGCGCCTCCGTGCAGTGCGGTCGCGGCGGTCGTGTTGTCCTTACTATAAGGCAGGCGAATCCTGACGTTGCCACTGTCGGCATTCTCGAGACGCCATCCCACGCCTGACCAGAAAGGCGACGCACTGAGTCGGGCAGCTAACACCTCGAACGGCTCCGGCATCACCTGTCACCTGCTGCGTGCATAGAAACCTCGGGGGCGATCGCTACTCCTTCTACTGCCACCGGGAACCTACCGCAGATCGCCATGCACTCATCTCCAATTGAGACAGGCCATTTTCCACGCCTGTCCGATGTGCAGCCTGGTTTCATTCGTCCTGCGAAAGCCCAGAGCGCAGTACACTAGCCGGCCACATTTTTGCGGCGGGTTCGTCATTCCCCTCGAAACACGGGTTTGCGTTTCTCCATGAATGCCCGTGGACCTTCCACCGCGTCCTTGGTGCGCATGATACGCGCCGAAATCTCGTTCTCTATGGGAAAGGCGGCTTCGAGCTCGAGGCCGCTGGTTCGGATGACAGCCTCCTTGCAGGCGGCTACGGCCAGTGGACCATTCTCGGCGATACGGTCGGCCACCTGCTGGGCGCGTTCCGCGAGTTGATCTGCTGGAACGATTTCGTTGATGAGCCCGATGCGCAACGCCTCTTCTGCAGGCATCCGGTCACCTATGAGAAGAATCTCCATCGCTTTACAGTAGGGAACCTGGCGTGCCAGACGTACCAGGGAGCCTCCTCCAGGGACGATACCGCGCGCCACCTCAGTTAAGCCGAATTCCGCCGTGGGAGCGGCGATGCGTATATCGGTCGCCTGGAGGATCTCTGTGCCTCCGGCCAAGGCAAAACCATTGACGGCAGCCACCACTGGTTTGTAAAGCTCGAAATCGCGCAGGAGAGCGATCTGCATCAGCGAGCGGTCTTTGATGAGCGCTTCGTCGTACTCATCTTCCGCCTCCCGCGCTCTGGAGAATAGGGGGATCAGCAGTCCCAGATCAGCTCCGGCGCAGAACGCTTTGTCGCCCGCCCCTGTAAGAACCGCGACGCGACTGTCCTGATCCTCCTTGAAATCAGCCCAGGCCTGCGCCATCTCTACGATCATCCGCGGGCTCAGCGCGTTTCGACGCTCCGGGCGGTTCATGGTGAGATAGGCGACGCCGTCACGTTTCTCGTAGATCAGATGATTCATCCTGAGACTCCTCGTTGTTTGTTGCGTTCACGAATTGAAGTCAACGCAGAATGGCCCGCCATTTCAGGTCAGCGTGAAGCCTCCATACCCGCTGCTCGCCTCGTTGTCGCAGTGTTCCCGGTAGGCGGGAGCGCCGCCTGCATAAACCTGGAAAACGCGATTCCGCCGGGTAGCTACGTTGGTATTGACTCCAGAGATCCATGAGTCCACCTTCATGAACGGAGACTCTGCTCCCACAGCCACAACCTCCGCGGTCCAACGGAGTTCCGAATCTGCCTTGGGCTCGACATGCGTCAGGCCGTTCCGACGCATGTGGTCAATGAGATCAGTCACCCATTCGACGTTCTGTTCGATGCAGCGTGGAATGTTGCATAAGGTTGCGGCATTGTGCGGCCCGACCAGTGTGAAAAGATTCGGAAAACCGACGCTCTGAATACCAAGGTATGTCAACGGGCCATTCGACCACTTGTCTTTGAGTTTGAGACCATCTGCACCGGTGATGTCGATGCGATTCAGCGAGCCGGTAACAGGGTCGAATCCGGTCGCGTAGATTATGTAGTCGAATTTCAGCACGGCGTTGGTGGTGCGGATGCCCTCCGGAGTGATCTCTTCTATGGGCGTCTCCCGCAGGTCGACCAGCTGCACGTTGTCGAGGTTGTAAACTTCGTAGTAGTCGCTCTCCAGGGGAACGCGCTTCGTACCGAAACCGTGATCCTTCGGGATGAGCTTTTCCGCCAGTTCCGGATTCTTGACGCGGGAACGGATCTTGTCAGCGATGAATTCAGTTCTGAACCGATTAGCCTCTTCGCTCATTAGCGTATCGACAAAACTACCTACCCATATTCCGAATCCGGGTTCGTTGTACAGCTTCTCGAAAAACGCAGTCCTTTCCGCCTCGGTGACTTCGAACACGCTCCGGGGATCCGGGGAGTGGAGAAAGCACCCATGGGTTTCCTTGCATTTTGCGAAGATCTCCGGATAGCTGGCCTTGATCTTTTTCTGCTCTTCGGCGGTGATCGGACCGTTGTTCAACGGCGCGCACCAGTTTGGATTGCGCTGAAATACAGTGAGGTGTTCCGCCATATGAGCCATTTCCTGAATGACCTGAACGCCGGTTGCGCCAGTGCCGATCACGGCGACGCGCTTCCCGGAAAAGTCGGGTGATACTTTGGGCCAGAGTGCTGTGTGCCAGGAGCCCCCTTTGAAAGTATCCATCCCTCTGTAGTTGGGCATCGTGGGAGCGGAAAGTGGCCCGACCGCTGTAATCAGGAACTGCGCAGTTGCTTCGGCACCACTCTCGATCCTCACCTTCCAACGGCCGTCTTTCTGATCGTAGGAAGCCGAGATGACCTTACTGTTGAATTCGATGTCTTTTTTCAGATCCAGCTTGTCCGCGACAAAGTTGAGGTATCTTTCTGTCTCTGGCTGGCGGGCGAAATGCTCGCTCCACTCCCACTCATCCAGGATTTCCTGAGAAAACGAGTAACCGTAACTGTAACTTTCGGAATCGAATTTGCAGCCGGGGTAACGGTTCCAGTACCAGGTTCCGCCCACGCCGGAGCCGGTTTCGAAGATTCTTGCGGACAAGCCGAGCTGGCGGATTTTGTGCAGCTGATACAGACCCGACATGCCTGCGCCGATGATTATCGCGTCGTAGTCCTTCTTGGAATTGGGGGTATTCACCTCGTGACCCTCTGTTGGATTCGTCTTACCCCGATCTCGTGTCGGGCCCGCAAGAGCACTTCTACAGTCTCCAGGAAGGTCCTGGCTGGCTGAGGATTTTACCCGAATAGTCCATATACGTACAATTAAGGCCGGCTTGACTGGAACGATGCGAAAACAGAGGTTCAGGAAGATAATGGCATACTTGACCGAGGAGCCTAACGATTGTGATCTACCACCCCTACGGAGTATTCGACAACAGCCCGAAGGAGTACGAGACGATTCAGGTGCTTCCGCTCGCAGCAGCCATGGGTGCGGAAATCTCCGGTGTAAATCTTGCTGACGTCTCCGAAGAGGCATTTGCCGAAATACGAGATGCGCTTTATCGACACAAGATGGTCTTTTTCCGTAATCAGGACCTTTCCCATGCAGACCACGAGGCGCTCACGAAACGTTTCGGCGCCTTTGGCAGGGATGCCTACACGGAAGGAGTGGATGGCTATGAGCATGTCCAGCCGGTTATCCGGGAAGCGCACGATCCGGTGGCCATCATCTTCGGATCCGGCTGGCATTTCGACTCGCCTTTCCTGCCGGATCCACCGGGGATTACGATCCTGCGTGGTGTCGAGACGCCGCCATACGGCGGCGACACCATGTGGGCGAATGCCGCACTCGGCTACGCCCTTCTGTCAGAAACGATGAAGGCGATGCTGGAACCGCTTAGGGTACACATGTCGATCCAGCGCTTTATGATCGAGATTCAGAAGATCCGGTTGAGCTCGGACGCGATAGATCTGAAGACCTCGGTGAAGGAGTCACCCGATCCTGAACTGGCAAAGCAGAAAGTCGTTGGTGCGGTCCACCCGATCGTTCGCGCACATCCGGTAACCGGGGAAAGGGCACTCTTCTGCGATCGAACGTATACGACCGGCATTCAAGGTATGCATCCGGATGAGTCACAGCCCATTCTCGACTATCTCGCATCTCATGTTACCCAGCCGGCTCTGACCTGCCGGCTGCGGTGGGAGCCTCAAACCATTGCAATCTGGGATAACCGCTTGTGCCTGCATCAGGCGTTCAATGATCATGACGGATTCCGCAGGGAGATGTACCGAACGATCGTCTCGGGCAGCTGACGATGGGGCTTAGGGGAAAATGGTGAACAGGATTCCGCTGGAAGAAGGTTACATGGTGCTCTCGCAGGAAGGTGGTGTGCGTCTGCTCGGTTCATACAGCCCGGCAGCGGACGTCACCTTTTTTCCGGCGCGCAAACGTTGTCCGATTACTGAGCAGCCTGTGCAAACGGTAGAGCTGTCCACGGAAGGGGTGCTCTATTCCTGGTCGTATGTCTACATGCCGAGGATGGGCAGCATGGAAACGGATCCCGGCGGTGGCTACGGCGTCGGGCAGGTGGACCTTCCGGAAGGAGTGCGGATTCAGACTCTGATCGATGGAGGTGCAGGTGACTTCGAGATCGGAATGCGGATGCGCCTGGAGGCCGACGTGGTGTCAGTGGACGATGATGGCACGGAGTACTGCGGATTCAAATTTGTTCCTGCCGGTTTTCCTGCAGGGGAAACCTGCTTGTGAACCGTGATGTGTATGTAGTGGGCGTAGGAATGCACCCGTTCACAAAGGATTACGTCCCGCTACGGGACATGTACTTCACTGCCGGTGTCTCGGCGCTGGAGGACGCGGGTCTGCGTTTTCTCGATGTCGGCAGTCTCTATAACGGATACATCGGCGGCGGGATGATGGAGGGTGTCGGGTATGCGAAGGATCTCGGCCTGACCGGAGCGCCTGTCGTGCATGTGGAGAACGCATCTGCCACGGGATCTTCCGCGTTTCGCGAGGCGGTCTGGGCAGTTTCCGGCGGTGCAACGGATGTAGCCATGGCCATGGGCTTCGACGACATGGCACGCATGGGTGTGGCGAGACGGAAGCCCGCACCTGGCACTAAGAATGGTCTGCCTCCCTTCGACAACGTTATGCTGCCGGCGGGCTTCTTCGCCATGTGGGCTGTGCGCCGGATGCACGAGAGGGGTACCACCGTGGAGACCTATGCAGCCATCGCGGCCAAGAACTGGAATCATGCTCGAAACAATCCCATGGCCCAGCGGCGGGCGGATCACGAGATAACCGTGGCAGAAGTGCTCGCCGCTCCCATGGTCGCGTATCCACACACAGCGATGATGGCATGTGCCAGCGGTGCGGGCGCCGCGTGTGCCATCGTGGCGACGGAATCCTGGGCCAGAAAACTTGCGAATGGTCGGCCGCTGGTGAAGGTGCTGGCTTCTCAGCTGCAGTCGGAAGTGTACTCTGATGGACATGTCTTTCTGGGTGCCGTTGTCGGTCCCCCGCAGTCAACCCGGCGGACGGCGAACCTAGCCTATGAGGAAGCGGGCATCGGCCCGCAGGATCTCAGCCTGGTTCACGTGCACGATGCTTTTCCCATCGAAGAATTGATGTATTACGAATTGCTGGGGATATGTCCGGAGGGAGAGGGGGACCGATTGGTGCACGATGGCGACACGGCGATCGGTGGGCGTATTCCTTTCTCCACGGACGGTGGGCTCATTGCCCGCGGCCACCCCGGGGGGCCAACAGGGATCGCTCAGGTCTGGGATGCCACGCGCCAGCTCAGAGGCGAACAGGGGAAAAACCAGGTGGAGGGTGCGCGAAATGCGCTGGTGCACATGATGGGCGCGGGATCCGTCTGCGCAATTCACATCCTGCAGAGGACCTGACGCGGACGAAAGCGAACTGATACTGGGATTCTCAAGGGAATTACGCAAGGCTGACAGCAGGCCGGGCGGAAGCTCGAGCCAGTGGAAAGCGAGAGGAGGGTCAAGAGATCGTGAACAAAGAAGTGGAAGCATTCAAAGCGCTACTTGCCGCGAATTTAGGTGATCGGAGCGGGACGCGCAGCATTGAGGAAATGCGTGCAGGCTATGAATCGCTGGGAAGTGCCTTTCCTACCGGTGAAGATTGGCAATCGGAAGCCGTGAGTGCGGACGGTGTTCCCTGCGAACTCAGTCACACCGGCGATCCCGGCCCCCAGATCGTCATGTATTTGCACGGCGGGGGTTACGTGATCGGTTCGATGGTCACCCATCGTCCCCTTGTTGCGAACATAGCCCGGGCTGCAGGTTGCCGTGTCCTGGCCGTGGATTACAGATTGGCGCCCGAGCACCCGTTTCCAGCGGCCGTAGAGGACGCCTCGAAGGTTTACCGCTGGCTGCTGGATCAGGGGTACAAGCCGCAGGAAGTGGTGATTGCAGGAGATAGCGCAGGAGGCGGACTTACGGTTGCGACGATGCTGAAGCTCAGGACCGACGGCGTTGCCTTACCCGCCGCCGGCATCTGTCTAAGCCCGTGGGTGGATATGGAAGCGCTGGGTGCGAGCATGGATGAGAAGTCCGGCGAAGATCCGATGGTTGAGCGGCAAGGATTGCTTGGCATGGCTTCTACCTATCTGAATGGCGCAGACGCGAAAGATCCCCTGGCAGCGCCTATTTACGGTGATCTTACGGGATTGCCACCGCTGCTCCTGCAGGTTGGTACGGCAGAAACGCTGCTGGATGATGCGCGTCGGCTCGCCGTGCGGGCCATCGAGTGCGGGGTCAACGTGGATTACGAAGAGTGGCGGGATATGATCCACGTATTTCAGCACTTCGCTCCGATGCTATCGGACGGTCTGCGGGCGATTGCTAGGATCGGAGCCTTCGTGCAACGTTGTACGACGTCCGCCAGCGGGAACTGAATCGCGAAGACGCCAGCCGCAGACATTGGAAGAAAAGCAACGTGTGACGTCCGGAAACGCTGCTCTGACGCAGCAAAGCCCGGGTTGTTTTGAACGCCTCGCCGATCGTCGGTGCCTGCCGCTATTACATCTGAACAGTCTGGCGACTGGGGTCAGACATCCATGGGTCCGAGTGGTTTCGGCCAGCGCTCTATCGATTCCCTGAGGGTGGCGCCGATCTCGGCAGGACTCCAGGGATCTCCGGACGGATCTTTCTCGGCGAGCACGTCGACCTGCCAGGAGAGCAGGGAAACACGGTTTCCTCCCGCGCAGAACTGCCGACCGGTGACGTCGGCTGCTTCATCGGAACACAGCCACGCGACGACTGGTGACACACGGTCGGGAGAAAAGCGCTCAGCGGATCCCTGGGGCAGCAGGTTCTCCGTCATGCGTGACCAGGCCGCAGGGGCAAGAACGTTTACGGTGATGCCGTACTTGATTCCCTCGCGGGCCAGACAGCGCATGAATCCGGCAATGCCGGCTTTGGCAGCACCGTAGTTGGTCTGCCCGAAGTTTCCGATCAGACCCGCGGTGGAACTCGTCACCACGATGCGTCCACCCTCTCCCTGCAGGAGCATCTGGTCGTACGCTGCCTTAGCAACCCGGTAGGTACCGTTGAGATGTACGTCCAGCACCGGATACCAGAGATCGGGCGTCATGTTTTTGAAAGACTTGTCCCGAAGAATGCCGGCGTTGCAGATACAGATATCCAGCCGCCCGAAAGCTTCCATTGCGGTGGCAACCATCTGCTCCGCATCACTCGTAACGGAGCCGTAGTCTGCGACTGCTTCCCCGCCCGCCTTGCGTATCTCTTCCACGACGGCATCCGCCATTCGTGAGCCTTCTCCGGTGCCGTCCACCGCGCCACCCAGGTCGTTGACCACCACGCGGGCGCCTTCTTTCGCGAGTAACAGCGCGTGACTTCGACCCAGACCACCCCCCGCTCCCGTGATCAGCGCGACCTTTCCTTCAAGCAAGCCCATGGGTCATCCCTCCTGCATTCCTTTCAATCAAAGCCCTGAAATAATAAGTATCCATACATAAAAGTACATAGTCGACTTCCACCTCCGAGCCGGCTTCTTCGACGAATCCGGCACCCGTGGTCCAGAACGGCGGGCGTATGGAAAGGAAAGCTGCCCTCTGCGAAATGCAGATCGCTGCGACAGATGCCAGCGTAGGACGAGCGAACTCCTGTTGCTCGTGGTCTGTATGCGGACGCGGGAACTAACCCAGCACGCAACGACCGTTTTTAATGACCTTCAGATCACGTTCCTTGACGCTGCACTCGAACGAAACGACGTCGCCGTCCTGCCAGGCGTCTACAACGATTGTTTCCCCAGGTATGACGGGTGCCGAGAAGCGTACATCGAAGTTTCGAATGCGCGTCGCGTCATAGTCGCAGAGATTCTGGATGATGGCCCTACAGGTAGTACCGTACGTGCAGAGTCCGTGCAGAATGGGTCGTTGGAATCCGGCCTTTTTGGCGACTTCGGGGTCCGCGTGCAGCGGATTGCGATCGCCGTTCAGTCTGTACAGCAAAGCCTGCCCCGGCAGGGTCTCGGCTTCGAATCGCGTGTCTGGCGCCCTTTGAGGGATCGGGTGAGGCTTGAAGCCACCTTCGGAAGGACCGCCGAATCCACCATCGCCTCGCGCGAACAGTGAGCTGCCAAGTGTGCACAAAGGCTCACCGCTCTCCTTCAGACGGATTCGCGTTTCCGTATAGACGACTGCGCCTTTGTCCTTGCCCTTGTCCACCGCCGCTGTAATCTCCGAGTCGTGCACAATCGTAGCAGCGGATGGCAACGGCCGGTGAAGCTCGATTCGTTGCTCGCCATGCAGGACCATGAGGAAGTTGATCCCCGCCCCGGCGAGAAGCCTCTGCCCCGTCGCGATCACGACGCCCATGGTTGGTACTGTTCGGATGTTTTCCTTTTTCAGATCCTTTTCATAAACGTAGGTCAGTTCCCGCTCATCCATGGGATCCCGGCCGAACCCGATACCGAGCGCGTACAGCATTGTGTCGCGGTCGTCATAGCGCGATTCGATTCCCTCGCTTTTGAGCGACATTATTTGTTTGTAGTCGATTGCCATTGATGGATTCTCTGCTGTGCTGTTCCAGTGTTTGAGCAGTGCGTCGGCGAATTCTCGATGCACTATCGGTATGGCGGGCGGCTGACCCTCAGTCAGGCCAACTCGAAATCGCTCACCTCCGGTTGCGCCATGACGGATCGGAACCGGCTCATCGTCCAAGGCCATACTGCCGGTACTCCGCGATCGTCGAGATACCAGCTGTTGCAGCCGGAAACCCACACGGTGTTCTCGGTGGCCTTTACCCTAGCTTTCTCGAAGCGTTCTGCTGCTTCCTGAGACGCGGAAAATTCCCGACACTCGCCTTTTCGAACTCGTTCCACGAGTTTCAGAAAATAGTCAATCTGTATGTCTGCAACGTCGATCAGGGAGAAATTGCCAACCGGTCCATTGGGGCCGTTCAGCATGGCCAGGTTCGGAAACCCGGGCACGGAGACCGACAGGTAAGCCGTCGGGCGTTCAGCCCATGCCTCTTCCAGCTTCAGTTCGTTCCGGCCGGTAACTTCAATGGGGCGCATGAACTGATCGACCCTGAAACCGGTTGCCAGGACCAGGATATCCAGTGCGTGCAGCCGGCCGTCAGCAGTCACGATGCCGGTTGGTTCGATGTGGTCTATCGGAGCGGTTATCAGTTCGGCGTTGGGGCGCTGGATGGCATCGTAATAGTTGTCTGACATTATCAGCCGCTTGCAGGCGGCCGAGTATCCTGGTCTCAGTTTTTCGCGAAGCTCTGGATCTTTGACGTTTTCCTCGAGGTTCGCCAGCGTGATCGCTTGAATGGCGGCCAGCGCATCCGGATTTTCCCCGACCACAGCCGCCGAGAAGCCGCCCTCGAAGGTCTCCGATTGCCTGACCCGCAGCTCGCGCATGGCCGCCGGATTTTCGCGGAAGTGGAGTTTCTCATCCTGCGTGTAAGGCGGGTTTTCTCTTGGCAGGATCCACTGGGCTGTGCGCTGGAATTGTGTCAGGTGGCAGACCTTGTCTACGATGTCTCCAACGATCTGTATGGCGCTCGAGCCGGTGCCGATGATGCCTACGCGCTTTCCCTTCAGCGGAATTGAGTGATCCCATCGCGCGGTGTGGAACATATGACCGGCGAACGAATCGAGCCCGGGAATATCCGGATAGTATGGATGGTGCAGAACTCCTGCTGCGGCGATGATGAAGTTCGCTGTATCACGAACGCCGTTTCTGCACTCCAGACGCCATTGGCCGTCGATATAGTCGAGCCGGGATACCTCGGTGCCAAATTTGACCTTCTCGACGATCCCATATTTGTTGGCCACGCCCTGAAAGTACGCCAGAATTTCTCCGCCTGGAGAACAGGCGTGGGACCAGTCGGGGTTCAACTCGAAATCGTAGCTGTAGAGGTGGGAGGGCACGTCACAGGCAATCCCCGGGTAGGTGTTTTCCCGCCATGTTCCCCCGAGGCTTTCCGCCTTCTCGAAGATTGTAAAGTTCTCGTAACCCGAGTTCTTGAGCTTGATGGCGCTGAGAATCCCCGCCATGCCGCCGCCGATTATCGCGAAACGAAGCTCATCAGTCATGGATTCGGCACTCTCTGCGTCTTTTCATAAACTGGACGGTGTTGCTCAGATCGATAGTGAACACTATGCTCAGCTTAAAGTAAGTATGCTTATCAGTATAGCGACAAGCTCATGGCCAAATCAAAGAGCAATCGTTAAACTTGGGGCTCGTCGACTTGAGTTACCTCCCCACATGTCACTGAATCAGATGCCCTTGGGAGCCCGAAGATGAATCAACGGGAAGTGGTCTCTCTCTCCGATCGGGTGGAGAGCGAAACTATGGGATTTCTCATCTATGAGACGGCAAAGGCTTACACAAACGCATATGCCAAGCTCATGTCTCCGTTAGGGCTTACAAGGTCTCAAGCCAGAGCGCTTGCATGCGTGACGAGGTTTCCGGGAATTACCCAGGTTGATCTCGGAGATTATCTCGGTGTTGGTCGAATGGCCACCAGCGGGCTTCTGGATCGTATGGAATCAAAAGATCTCGTCACTCGCGCAGCAGATCCGAGTGATCTCAGAGTCAAGCGTGTCTTTCTCACCAAGACTGCGAAAAAGCTCCTCCCTGACGTCCAGACAATCGCGGACGCCCTCTACAAGCGCAGCACTGCTTCGATCAACGGCAAAGATCTTCGAATGACGAAAGAAGTGCTCGGGATGATCAAGGCGAATTTGGAACAGTTGCTGAGCGAGGAGTAGCTTGTCGCTGAAGGACGCGGCGGCTCATCTCGCGCTGTCTTCCGGTTCGTCTGTGGCCATTGATTGCACGTTGTGGAGAATCCGGCGCAGCACCTTAACGGTATTGCGCAGATCTCTCGCGGACACCCCGGACAGCGAGCCGGCATGGAGTTCCCGGGCAATCGCCTCCATCTGAGGCCTCGTGTCTTTGGCAACCTCAGTCAGATGGACCCGCTTGACCCGAAGATCGTTCAAATCTTCCTTCCGCTCTATCAGCCCTTTGCTTTCCATCCGGTCCAGCAAACCGGTCATCGCCATCCGACCGACCCCAAGGTATTCGGAGAGTTCGACCTGGGTAACCCCTGGAAAACGCTGCAGATAGGCAATGGCTCGAGCCTGGGGGCGGGTAAGGCCCAGGTATGACATGCGGGCGGTGTAGGCCGCGGTGAATGCACGCGCCAGATCGTGCACCAGAAATCCAAGATGATCATCCAGCGGATTGGTCAGATCTACCGTGTGCGCCTGTTCTCGCATGGGGGACGATTCCTCGCCTGTTCTCATTAGCAGTTCGTTGCACATCCACTCTCGCCGCAGTCCGGTCCGTTGCTGTGCCCGGATCTACGGAGACGATGAGCGAATGTTTTGCGGCACGCGACGCGCCAGCTCATCGGAGAGGATCAACGCCTGATAGTCATCACACATACTACTACGTCCATGGGTTGAATCATATTCTTCTGCCTGCCGACTCGCAGGAGCAGTCACGCCATCTGAGCAGCGCGCCGCGAAAGAAAGAATGCATGACGCGCTGCATCACGACCCGCGGGCAGGGGGTGGGATCGGCCTACAGCAGAAACGTGATGTTCTCCTGAGGCTCGTCGATTCCCACAAGATTGATCTGCTTGTAGCGGATGGCCAGATCGCCGTTCTGCTCGATCAGTCGATAAACACTCCGTCCCGCGTGCAGACGCTGCGCGTGTAGCCGGATCTCGAAGACGACGAAGTTCGCGGCGGCTTCGATCTCGCCGGTGTCGTTGGCGGTATCGACCTCGACATTGGCGACGATGCGGCGCATGCGGGACGGCGGTGACTGGGCGAACGCCTTGCCGCCGGACAGACGGCGCACGTGGTTCTCGAGCATGGCGTAGTCGCCATAGAGGATCGAGACCTCCCGGGTGGGGTCAGCGCCTTCCTGGTTCGAGGGAATCCAGTAGAGGCAATCCTCGGTGAACAGCGCCAGCCAGTCCTCGTACCGGTTCTCGTCCATCAGGCAGGCTTCCCGGTATAGGAACTGCTCGACGCGATGTTGCAGGTCGCTCATGAAGCCTCCATCAGCGCCTTCCAGCGCCGCCACATGGCGCGCTGTGAAACCTCGTCTGTTACCTGCCCAACGATGGTGCCGTCTTCGCCCCGCTCTTCACGGTGCTGACCGCGCTGAAAGAGCAACCACGGATCCTGGTCGCATCTCAGGCCTTCAGTCACGCGGCTGAACATTTCGATGTCGTCGTGAATACCGCCGCCCTGAGGACTGTAGAACGCTTCGTAGGTACGCAGGCGCTGGGTATTGATCTCGTCTGGCACGCCCTCGAGCAGCGCAGGAGCCAGCAGCACCTCAGTGCGGTCGTGGCGGATCGGCCGGATCGTCCTGACCTGCTGACCGAGCACCACCAGATTGGGAAAGACGTTCATGTGGGTGCCGCCGGCAGTCAGGACCGCTTCCGCACGCTGTTCCCCGTGAGCGGCCACCAGGTCCTGGTAGTATTGTCGGCCCCAGGAGGTCGCCTGGAGTGCTTGAATACGGGCGCGTGTATGGGTGCTGTTGTACTGGCGATAGTCGAGCAACGTGTGACCGTTGCCCAAAGCCCGACAGAGCGCTGCAGAGTTGCCGTCGAACATATCCACACGAGCGCCGCCGGGCCCGCGCAGGCCGGCGAAGAACGACTGGTGGGTAAAGTTCGGGTGGTAGCCGTCGATGGAGTTTTCCATCTGCAGTTTCCAGTTGCCATCGTACGCCAGCTTGGACACGCCCGCCTGAACGCGGATCTTCCCTTCCGGAGAAAGGTCGCAGAACAGATCGATCTGCTCCATGCATGGCCGCCCCAGTTCCTCCTCGAGTTTCGCCCCATCGGCTGCGAGGCTCGCGAACACGAACCCGCGATAGTTGCTCACCCGAGGCGGCTTGCTGAGACCGAGCGAGCCCATATCGAGATTCTGGTAAGCCTCGGCGTAGGGCACACCGGCCAGTTCGCCGCTCAGCCGGTAGTGCCAGCCGTGGTACTCGCAGCGGAACCCCTCGGTATTCCCGGAGTCGGGCAGGCATACCAGCGCCGCTCGGTGACGGCACCGGTTGAACAGCACCTGGACGCGGTGGTCCCGGTCACGGCAGAAGATCACAGGCCGCGTGCCGAGGGTGCTGCGTTTGAAATCGCCGGGGCGGGGGATCTCGCTTTCGTGTCCGACGTATACCCAGCAACGGGAGAAGATCCGGCCCAACTCTTCGCGAAAGATCGCGGGGTCGGTATAGACGTCACCATGCACGGCGTCCGGACGCACGAGATGATCATAGCTGGCCAACGTCTTCGCCTCGATACGCATGGTTCCCCCCTGTGCTGGATACCAATGTGGATGCAACGGAGCCGGGTGATTGTACACGGGGTGACAGAATGGGGTCGACAATCAGTCGCTCGAGTCTCTCAGGGACCGCCCCGCCGCGAGCCGCAGCGGTGCGTACGAAATCACCGTCTCGCCGTGTTGGTTCACGACGTCGTTGCGGGTGCGCACCAGACCCCGATTGGGGTCCCTGGAGGTAGCCCGGCTTTCCAGTACCTCTACCTCCACGTGCACGGTATCTCCGACGAAGGTAGGGCCCTTGACGTCGAAGGTCATCGACAGAAAGGCGAGGCCGGTCCGCTGCAGCGTCGCTTGCACCAGCAGTCCTTCGGCAATCGCATACACCAGCGCGCCTGGCACCAGGCGGCCTCCTCGAGGCGCGTGCCGAGCGGCGTACTCGGCATCCGTGAACAGCACCTCCACCATGCCGGTAGTGTTTATGAAGTTGACGAGGTCCGTTTCCGTGATGGTTCGTGCGAGCGTCCGGAAGCGTCTGCCCACCGGCAGATCCTCCCAAGCGATTCCGATGCCGACGATCTCCATGGTCCCTCCCTTCCGGCAGCCCGCGTCCCGGGACTTGCCGTTCGGACTGCTGCGCGCGTAGTCTGTCGTAAAGTCACTTACTGTTCCAGAAGGTCTCATGGAGGAAAAACCACTGATCGGCATCACGCCTGGCGACCCCTGCGGCATTGGGCCCGAGGTCGTCGCAAAGGCGCTGGCGACCGGATTGCCCTATGCGAGCTGTCGTCCCGTGGTGATCGGCAGCGTGGCGGCGGTCGCACTGGGTGCCGAGGTGGCGGGAGTTGGCCTCGAGATCCGGCGCATCGAGGATCTGTCGCAGGCGGGGCGTGAGGAAGGAGCCGTGGATGTTCTCGATCCGGACAACCTCGAGGCAGCAGAGATAGAGCCAGGTGTCGCCAAGGCGAGTTGCGGGCGCGCCAATGGGCTGTGGCTCCAGCGTGCCGCCGACCTGGCCATGTCCGGCCGGATCGCAGCCAGCGTGATGGCTCCGGTCAACGGCGAGGCGCTGGCGAAGGGCGGCGTGAGAGGGGGACTGCCGGGCACCGATCCGAGGTCGCTTTATCTGACGTTGCTGTCCGGGCCCTTGCGGGTCGTGCACGTGTTCGATCACGTCCCCCTGGAGGACGTCTGCCGTAACCTCTCTCAGGAACTCGTCACACGTGCGATCATCCGTACGGCCGAATCCCTCGAGCGCTGGGGAATCGCCAATCCACGGGTCGGCGTTGCCGGACTGAACCCGCACGCACTCGGGCGCCAGGAAAGGGAGTCGATCGGGCCCGGGGTGACCACCGCGGCAGAGGCCGGGGTTGCTGTTGAAGGTCCCATTGCACCGGACACGGTATTCCGGCACTGTATTGAAGGCCGCTACGATGTGGTGATTGCGATGTTCCACGACCAGGGCCATATAGCCATCAAGACCTGGGGTTTCGAAGGCAATTGCGCCGTGTTCCTGGGCGCACCCTATCTATTTCTAAGCGTCGGCCATGGCACGGCCTACGACATTGCCGGGCGGGGGGTTGCCGATCACCAGATGATGCTGTCGGCCATACTCCAGGCTGCCAGCCTGGCATCGGGCCGCGGGTTCTGCCGAACGGAGCCATCCGTGTGACGTCGCCAGTTCACCTGAGATGGGGTTCTCGTTCAAGCTAGGCGCGTTGCTCGGATTATGCGGCGTGCGGCCATGTCGATCCGCGCGATGCGGAATGCGTTTTTTCAAAGTCGAAGTCGCATCCTCGGGAACTCTCTGCTGTGAGTTCCGTCACGAGCCGTCTTCGCTCCTCGATGTGTTCGGTACCGGCACCGTCAACCAAACCCAGGCTGTCCGAAGAGTGGGGGTCACTCCAGAGTGGAGACTCAGTGGCAATGGATTGAGGAGATGAGCGGTCCGGCGCCACACCATATCTGCTTTGACGTTGAGAGGCTGACCGCGGCGAGTGAGGCTGCTACCCGGTGGATCCGAACATGAACAACACGGCTTGGGCCTTTCGGTTCGGGGTAGTTGCCGCAGTCGCTGTCACGGCGCTGTACTTCTGGTGGCAGCACGACGGCAACGGGGCGCTGGAGCACATCGCCAGCGGCAACGGCCGTATCGAGGCGGTGGAAATCGACATCGCTGCCCGCCAGCCGGGGCGCGTCGAATCCATCGAGGTGCGCGAAGGCGAGATGGTCAGCGCCGGCCAGGTGCTGGCGCACATGGACACCGAGTCCCTCCGAGCACAACTGCGGCAGGCCGAAGCACGACTACGGCAGAGTGAAGACGCCGTCGATACCTCGCGCAGTCTACTGGCCCAGCGTGAGAGCGAGAAGGTCGCCGTACAGGCTTTGGTGGAGCAACGGCTAACGGAGCTGTCGGCCGCGCAACGGCGGGCGCAGCGCCTTACCGATCTGCGCCGGGAGGCGTTCATCTCGCAGCAACAGCTTGACGACCAGACCGAAGCGGTCGACCGAGCCGTTGCGGCGCTGGCGGTGGCCCGGGCGCAGGTGGCCGCCAGCGATGCAGCGATCGCGGCCGCCCATAACCAGATTCGGGGCAGCGAGTCGGCAGTGGAAGCGGCGCGTGCGGAAATCGATCGCATCCGAACCGACATCGAGGACAGCGCGCTCAAAGCGCCACGCGATGGCCGTGTGCAGTTGATCGTAGCCCGCCCCGGTGAGGTGGTGGGCGCCGGTGGGCGCGTGCTCAACCTGGTGGACCTGAGGGACGTGTATATGACGTTCTTTCTGCCCACCGGCGCGGCCGGTCGCGTTGCCATGGGCGTCGAGGCGCGCCTGGTGCTCGACGCGGTGCCGCAGTATGTGATCCCGGCGCGCATTTCCTACGTGGCCGACGTCGCGCAGTTCACCCCCAAAACGGTGGAGACTCAGGTCGAGCGCGAAAAGTTGATGTTCCGGGTGCGGGCGCAGGTTCCGCCGGAGCTGCTGGAGAAGCACTTGACCCAGGTCAAGACTGGCCTGCCCGGCGTTGCCCACGTCAAACTCGATGCCGATAAGCCCTGGCCGCCGCAGTTACAGGTGAGGCTGCCGGAATGAACGGCGCTGCCGTCCCAGCGTCCGCCCCGGTGGCGTGCCTGCGTGGTGTCGGGCTGCGCTACGGCAATGCGCAGGGGCTCCTGGATATCGACGTCGATGTCCCCGCCGGGGTGATGGCCGGTTTGATCGGTCCGGACGGGGTGGGCAAATCCAGCCTGCTCGCGCTGGTGTCGGGCGCGCGTGCCCGTCAGACCGGGCGCATCGAGGTGCTGGGTGGCGACATGGCCAGAGCGCGCTTTCGTGCGGACGTTTGCCCGCGCATCGCCTACATGCCGCAGGGGTTGGGCAAAAACCTCTATCCGACCCTGTCAGTCTTCGAGAACGTGAACTTCTTTGGCCGCCTGTTCGGTCATGCCCGGGCCGAGCGCGAGCGGCGGATTGGCGCGCTGCTTGCCGCTACCGGGCTCGCGCCGTTCGCCGGTCGCCCGGCCGGTAAGCTTTCGGGCGGCATGAAGCAGAAACTCGGTCTGTGCTGTGCGCTGATCCACGATCCCGACCTGCTGATCCTCGACGAGCCCACTACCGGTGTTGACCCGCTGTCACGACGGCAGTTCTGGGCGCTGATCGACGACATCCGCGCTGAGCGACCGGACATGAGCGTACTGGTGGCCACCGCTTACATGGAGGAGGCTGCGCGTTTCGACTGGCTTGCGGCCATGCATGCGGGCCGCGTGCTCGCAACGGGCGCGCCTGCCGAACTACTGGCGCGCACCGCTTGCGACACGCTGGACGAGGCCTTCATCGCGTTGCTGCCTGAAGCGGAACGCGCCGGCCACCGGCCGGTGGAGATCGTGCGGTACGCGGCCGACGCCCGAACGGAGGTGGCCATCGAGGCACGCGACCTCACCATGCGATTTGGCGACTTCACGGCAGTGGACCGGGTGAATTTCCGCATCCGCCGCGGCGAGATCTTCGGTTTCCTCGGTTCCAATGGCTGTGGTAAGACCACCACTATGAAGATGCTCGCCGGGCTGCTCGCCGCGAGCGAGGGCGAGGCTCTGCTGTTCGGCAGGCCGCTTGATCCCCACGACCTGGATACCCGCCGACGCGTTGGCTTCATGACCCAGAGCTTCTCGCTCTACAGCGAGCTCACCGTGCGCCAGAACCTGGTGCTGCACGCGCGCCTGTTCGGCCTGGCGGAGGCGGACATTGAATCCCGCGTGCAGGCCATGGCAGATCGTTTCGACCTGGCAGACATATTCGGTGCGCTGCCCGACGCTCTGCCGCTGGGCGACCGCCAGCGCCTGTCGCTGGCGGTGGCGATGATTCACGGTCCGGAGATGCTGATTCTCGACGAGCCTACCTCCGGGGTAGATCCGGTGGCGCGCGACACCTTCTGGCACGCTCTCATCGAGCTGTCGCGGCGCGACGGCGTGACCATCTTCATCTCGACCCACTTCATGAACGAGGCCGAACGTTGCGACCGCATATCGCTGATGCACGCCGGGCGCGTGCTGATCAGCGACACGCCGCAGGCCATCATAGCGGGGCACGGTGCGCCGACGCTGGAGGATGCCTTCGTTGCGCACCTGCAGGCGGCCATCGAGGAACCGCCGCGGGAGTCAAACCGGCAAGCCGGACCAGCGGCCTTGCCCGTCGCCCGGCTGACGCCATTGCACGCTGCCCGCCGCACCTTCAGTGCGCGGCGGCTCTTCAGCTTCACGCAACGCGAGGCGCTGGAACTCAAGCGGGACCCGATCCGTCTGAGTCTTGCCGCGTTGGGAAGTATCGTGTTGATGCTGGTACTGGGCTTCGGCATCACGCTGGATGTGGAGGATCTGACCTATGCGGTGCTCGATCACGATCAGACGAGCATCAGCCGCGATTACAGCCTGAGTCTGTCGGGATCCCGCTATTTCAAGGAGCGCGCGCCGCTCACCGACTACGCCGAGCTTGACCGGCGCATGCGCGCTGGCGAGATCAGCCTGGCCATCGAGATTCCGCCGGGCTTCGGGCGTGATCTGTTGCGCGGCCGGTCGGTCCAGGTCGGCGCCTGGATCGACGGTGCCATGCCGCAGCGGGCCGAGACGGTGCGCGGCTATGTGCAGGGCATCCATCAGCACTGGTTGGGCGAGCGCCTGCGTGAGGCTCTCGGCGAAGCTGCCGTAGCGCCTCTGGTCACGGTAGAGACGCGCTTTCGCTACAACCCCGACGTACGCAGCCTGCCGGCAATGGTGCCGGCGGTGATTCCGCTGCTGCTGATGCTGATCCCGGCCATCCTCGCCGCCCTGTCGGTGGTGCGTGAAAAGGAGCTGGGCTCGATCATCAACTTCTACGTCACGCCAGCTACCCCACTGGAATTTCTGCTGGGCAAGCAGATTCCCTACATCGTGCTCGCCATGGCGAGTTTTCTGCTCCTGGTAGTGATGGCCGTGGTGTTGTTCCGGGTGCCGGTCACCGGCAGCTTCGCGGCGCTTTCGCTGGGCGCGCTGCTCTATGTGATCAGCGCCACCGCCTTCGGCCTGCTGATTTCCTCCTTCGTGCGCAGCCAGGTGGCTGCCCTGTTCGGCACCGCGCTGCTGACGATCTTGCCGGCCGTACAGTTCTCCGGCCTCATCGATCCGGTCAGCTCGCTGGAAAGCGCGGGACGCCTGATCGGGGAAATCTTTCCCACCACCCACTTCGTCATCATCGCGCGCGGCACTTTCTCGAAGGCACTTGATTTCGGCGATCTCCGGGCTTCCTTCCGTCCTCTGCTGATCAGTGGGCCCGTCCTGATCGGTCTGACCGCCGTGCTCCTCAGGAAGCAGGCCCGATGAACCGACAACGCCTGCGCAACATCGCCCAGCTCGGCCTGAAGGAACTGCGCAGCCTGCTGCGCGACCGGATCATGCTGGTGCTGATCGTCTACGCCTTCAGTATTTCGATATACACTGCCGCCACTGCGATGCCGGAGACGCTCAACAAGGCGCCCATCGCCGTCATCGACGAGGATCGCTCGCCGCTGTCACAGCACATCATCGATGCTTTGTATCCGCCGTATTTCATGCCGCCGGCGCTGATCACCGCGGCCGAGCTGGACATGCGCATGGATGCCGGACTCGACACGTTCGCCCTGCACATTCCGGCTGACTTCCAGCGCGATGTGCTCGCCGGGCGCGCTCCGGCCATACAGCTGAGCGTGGATGCGACGCGCATGAGTCAGGCCTTCACCGGCAGCGGTCACATTCAGGCCATCGTCCAGGATCAGGTCAACGAGTTCGTGAGCCGTCAACGCGCGGCGACGAGTCTGCCGGTGGGACTGGCTCTGCGTGCCCGCTTCAACCCGGAACTGAACAAGGCCTGGTTCGGCGGGGTGATGCAGATCATCAACAATATCACCATGCTGTCCATCGTGCTCACCGGCGCCGCGCTGATCCGGGAGCGCGAGCACGGTACCCTGGAGCATCTGCTGGTGATGCCGGTCACCCCGTTCGAGATCATGTCCGCCAAGGTGCTGGCAATGGCGGCGGTGGTCCTGCTCGCCTCGGCCTTTGCTCTCAATGTCGTGGTGCGAGGATTTATGGGCGTGCCCATCGAAGGATCGCTGCCGCTTTTCTTCACCGGCACTGCCCTGCACCTGTTCGCCACCACCTCGCTGGGCATCTTCCTGGCCACGCTGGCACGCTCGATGCCGCAGTTCGGCATGATGCTGCTGATGGTGCTGCTGCCCCTGCAGATGCTCTCTGGCGGCATCACGCCGCGCGAAAGCATGCCCGAGCTGGTCCAGCTCGTGATGCTGGCTGCACCCAACACCCACTTCGTACTGTTGTCTCAGGGCATCCTCTATCGTGGGGCAGGCCTGGATGTGGTCTGGCCACAGCTGATGAGCCTGGCCGTAATCGGGTCAACCTTGTTCATGTTCTCGCTGGCGCGGTTCCGCAAATCCCTGGCGTCGATGGCGTAGGACTGGAGCCGGCGACCGGCTGGACACCGATCACCGTTTGGGACTCCAGGCTTACTTTGCGTCCGCGGTGTCGCCCAAGGCGGCTCTGGCGAAATCCGTGACGCTCTTATAGTCGGCCTTGCCGTTCGGCGCCCGAAGGGGAACTTCCGAAATCAGGATCCGCTTGGGCGCCTTGTAGGGTGCGAGCTGTGACTTGACGTGCTCACGCAGTGCAGCCTCGTCGAATGTTGCCGGATCCATAGGGACGATCACGCCGGTGACCGCCTGTCCCCAGCGCTCGTCCGGCACTCCAACCACTAACGCGTCCTCCACATCGGGATGGGTCTTGAGCGCTTCCTCGATCTCCTCGGGATAGATCTTCTCGCCGCCGGAATTGATGCACACGGAGCCCCGGCCGAGCAGGGTCAACGTACCGTCTGGCTCCACGAGGCACCAGTCGCCAGGGACTGAGTAGCGCACGCCGTCGATCATGGGGAACGTCTTCGCCGTTTTCTCCGGGTCCTTGTAGTAGCCCACCGGAATCGGGCCGGAGCGGGCGATGAATCCCGGCTCACCACTGCCGGGCTGCACGGGACGATGATCTTCGGTGAATACCTTGCAGTGCTCGCCGATCTTGAACTTGGCTGTGGCGGCTTCCTCGTCACCGGTGGTCCGGGAGGTGCCGAAGCCGATGGCCTCGGAGGCGCCGAAGGAATCCATGAGAACCATGTTCGGGTGGTGCCGCAGCAGGCCGCGTTTCACTTCCGGGGACCACATGACGCCCGAGCTGACGATGCCGAACACGCTGGAGATGTCGTAAGCGCCAGGTCTCTCCTCGAGCGCCCGCAGCAGCGGCTTGGCGAACGCGTCACCGACGATGGCGAGCGAGTTGACGCGGTAGCGCTCGACCGTTGCCCACATGGCGTGCGGATCGAGACTGTGTTCGGGCACTGTGACGATGCAGCCGCCCTGACTCAGCGTGTTGATGCTCGTCAGCATCGCGGTGCCGTGCATGAGCGGACAGGCGGCCAGCATCCTGGCCCGCAAGGGCGCGTTCGCGATGCGCTGAGCGTGTTCCCGCGGGGACTCTGGTGCCGCCTGGCCAGGGTTCAGCAGTGACGACCCGGAGCCGCCGGCCTGCCAGATGGCTTGGTGCTCCCACATCACGCCCTTCGGCATGCCGGTGGTGCCTCCGGTGTAGATGAATAGCAGGTCGTTGCCGCTGCGCTCGATGTCGAGCGGTGAGTCGTTGCCATTGCCGACGACGTCTTCGTAGCAGACGGCAAAATGTGCGGCGCGATCTGCCGGCTGCTCAAAATAAGAAGCCACCTCGATCCAGGACCGTACCTGTGGCAGTCGCGGACGCAGAGCTGCCACGTGCTCGCGGAACTCGGCGTCGTACACCACGGCTTCGGCATCCGCGTTGTCGAGGATGTAGTGCAGCTCGTTGTCGCGGTAGCGGTAATTGACGTTCACGTGGACGTAGCGACCTTTGAAGCTTGCGATCATCGTCTCGATGTACGCCGGACAGTTGCGCATGTAGTGCGCAACCTTGCTGTCCGGGCGCAGGCCCTGGGCGGCCAGATAGCGTGCCAGCCGGTTGCTGCGGCGCATCAGCTCCGGCCACGAGATCGTGATGCCTGCCGAACCGCCCGGGCCAGAATGGATGCAGGCCGGATGCTCTTCGTTACTGATCTCGGCGATGGCTTCAAAGACGTCGGCGAAGTTCCAGGCCATGGCGTTGCCTCCTGGTGCTCGGTGCACCTCTATACCGTAATACCGTACCAGCCGGCGACGTTGTCGTGGCAGATCCAGTCCCTCTCCTGCTCGGTCAGGTGAGCCGTCTGCTCTGCGAGCACCGATTGCGACCGGGGCCAGGTGGAATCGCTGTGGGGGAAATCGCTCGCCCACATCAGCCGCCGTACGTTTACCAGATCCTTGCACTGGAACGCCACGTAGTCGTCCTGGAAGGTCATGGCCACGTGATCGCGAAAATATTCGCTGGGTTTACGTTCGAGTGGCGGCGCCTTCATCCAGTAGCGGTGGTATTCGTAGGCGTGGTCCATGCGGTACATGTAGTGGGGCACCCACCCCGCGTCTGCTTCTGCGCAAACCAGCTTCAGTCCGGGATGCCGGTCGAACACGCCTGAGAAAATGAACAGACCCATCACGTCCTGGCAGCTGCGGATGATCTGCAGGAACGCGTTGATCTTGGGGCCGCGGGTCGCGTTCAGGCCGCTGGAGCGTGAGGTCAGGATGTGGAACGACAGCGGCATGTCGAGGTCGGTTGCCGCCTCCCACAGGGGATCGAACCGCGGATCGTCGTAGTCGAACTCGGTGCCCGGCTCGCCGGGCATCATCACGCCGACAAATCCGAGCTTGCGCATCTCCTCGAGCTCACGCACGGCGGCTTCGACGCTGGTGACAGCGGTCTGGCCGAGCCCGAAGACCCGACCGGGGGCGCCGGCGCAATATTCGGCGAGCCAGCGGTTGTAGGCATCCATGCAGGCCTGCTTGTACTCGCTGTCCGGGTGGTTGCACAGCACCATGCCCACCGTGGGGTAGAGGATCTCTGCCGCGATGCCGTCCCGCTCCTGGTCGGCCTGCCGGGCCTTCGGGTCCCAGCCGGAGCGGTGCAGGTCCTTGAATGCCACGCCCTCGGCCTTGATGTCCTTGGGATCGAGGCCGGCTGCGGCGACGAGACCCAGAGGAATGGGAGAGGGCATCCCGTCGATGACGAACACGTCGCCGAGACCCTGCATCTCCGTGATGTGTGGAGCCTTGTCTCGGTACCGGGGGCCGATGTGGGCGGTGTAGCAATCGGGCGGCTCGGTGATGTGAGAATCGGCTGAAATGATCGGTTTACTCATGAGGCACTCTCCTGGAGATGTGTCGCGATGACGGTACCGTCGAAAAACCCGGGATTGACGGCGGTGTACATGGAAACGGCATTACCGAACACGAAGTCGCGGAAGTTCGCGGGCGTGATCAGCTCATGCTCGACGAGCTCGTGGGCCTCCGCCAGCACACCGCTCATGTCCGGCACGTCCCAGTGCCCGATGTCGGAGCTGAACAGTGCCTTGAGCTCGGCACCGAACGGGTTGCCGCGGCGGTTGAAGGCAAACTGGTTGATGGGGTCGTCCGCTTCACAGCCGAAATGGAACGGCTCGACGAAGAGCTCGACGATCTGCTCGACGCGGTCAATCTGCAAGGAGGCGAACTCATCCAGCGTGGCGGGATCCTCGTTCGGGTTGGACAGAATCCGCAGCGCCCGGTCGAGCTCTCCCTTCTTGTCCGCGAAAGGCTTGGGGGCGTAGCGGTCGAACAGGCGCTCGAGCTCTACCCGGTCGAGCATGGCCGGGTCGTAGTGGCGCAGGGCGTCGACGTTGCGCTTTTCCCAATGGCCGATCAGATCAGAGAACAGGTTGCAGGCCCAGCCGACCCCGCCCTCCAGAAAGGCGAAGGTGAGCCCGGGAAAACGCCGGGTCACGCCGCCGAGAAACAGCGATCGGCAGATCGCTTCCTGCGCGGCAGCGAAATTCCCGATGTGGTTGTAGACGTAACTCTTGTTGCTGGCCCGGCTACCCCAGCCCATGCCGGAGGAGTGGAACGCGGGGGCGAACCCGAGTCGCTCGCAGGCAGCCCACACCGGGTCGTAGTCATAGGCGTTGTCAAACCCGACGAAGTCGAGCCGCCGACGGCCGTTCAAGTCGCGCTGGCTCATTCCGCCGAGCAGCACGGCCTTCAGCCCCAGAGTTCTGGCGTGCTCCAGTTCTGCAACGGCCTCCCCTGGGGTGTTCATGGGAATGATTGCCACCGGTGCCAGCCGATCGGCGAACTCGCCGTAGAGCCTGGCATGGTAGAGGTTGAAGGCCCGGCACGCCGCCTGACGGACCTCGTCCTCCTCGAGGCCCAGAGCGAACAGTCCGTGGGTCGGGTAGAGCACGGCGAAATCCAGCCCGATCTCGTCGAGACGGTCGTACAGCAGCCGCGGGAACATCGCCGTGGCGCGATCAAGCGTGTTGCGCGACGGCACGGCCCACCAGGGCGGTCGGATCGCCGGTCCGGGTCCACCGTTGGCCCTGGCCTCGAGAGCGAGCGGCAGGCCATCCAGGCAGCCACTGCGTTCGAACTGCTGCGCTACGTCGCTTCCTGCGACCTCCCGACAGTACGCTGCTACCTGAGGCATGAACTCGATGGTGTGGCCATCGGCATCGATCACCGGGTGATCGATGCGCTCGCGCAGTGAGCTGCTCATGTTTTTTCCAGACGGAACACGGGTGTCTGGAAGTCATCGGTGACGCGCTTGAACGTTACACGAACCGGGGCGTCGAGCTCCAGCTGAGCCGGATCGGCATCGATGAGCTGGCTGACAAAGCGCACTCCCTCATCGAGCTCGATCACGGCAGCGACAAAGGGCACGTCGAATGCGGGATGGAAGATCTGATGGGTGACGGTCCAGGAATACAGGGTGCCGCGGCCGGTCACAGGCGCCCACTCGTATGCCGTCGAGCCGCATTCGGCGCACTGATAGCGGGGCAGGTGCCGCAGCGTGCCGCAGTCGGAGCAGCGCTGAAAGCGCAGCACGCCGTCCTGCAGGGTCTGCCAGAACTCGGCATTGATGGGATCGACGTTCTTGGGTAAGGGCCAGTGGCTCATGTTATCTCCGGAGAATGGTTATGCTGCCGTCGCCCAGATCGCCCCAGCCCGTGACGATACCGATCTCGGCGTCGGTGACCTGGGCAGGGGAGTCGCCGCGCAGTTGGCGAGTGGCCTCGACGACATGATTGAGACCCCAGACGTGGGCCTGACTCAGGAGCCCGCCGTGAGGGTTGAGCGGATAGCGCCCGCCGGGCTGCAGGGCGCCGTCCTTGACGAAGTCCCAGACCCCGCCGCGCTCAGCGAGCCCCAGAGCCTCGAGCTGCAGCAGCACGACATAGGTGAAACAGTCATAGATGCACAGGAAATCCGCATCCTGCGGTTTGATGCCGGCCATTTCGAAGGCCCGTGGCGCCGCATAGGAGAGGCCGATGCGGAACGGATCTTCCCTGGAGGGAATGTCGTCCGCCGGGTATGGATGCCCTTCTGCGGCAGCCATCACGTATACCGGCCGGTGGCGCAGATCCCGGGCGCGGTCGGCGCGGGTCAGCACCACGGCGCAGGCGCCGTCCGTTTCCAGGCAGCAGTCGTTGAGCCGGAACGGCTCGGACACCATCCGCGACTGCAGGTACTGGCTCATGTCGAGCGGCCGCTCCCGCATGAGCGCGCGCTCGTTGCTCTGGGCGTGCGCGCGGCAGGCGACCGCCACCTGACCGGTGGCCTCATCGGGAATGTCATAGAGCCGCTTGTGGCGGGTTGCGAGCCACGCGTACATCTGCACCGGCAGGGTCACGCCGTAGGGAATGTAGAATCCCTGCATGGTTGCGGACAGGGTCGTCATGCCCATGGGGCGAGTCGGCGGCTGGCCGGGCTTCGGGCGCAGCGCCGAATAGCCATTCCAGCCCAGCACCACGAGCACGCTTTCGCAGATGCCGCTGGCGATGGCGGTGGCAGCATTCTGCAGCGCGGCCGTCGGGCTCGCACCGCCCATGTGCACGGTGGACGCGTAGCGCAGGATGGGGATACCCAGATTCGCCGCCAGCTCCTCCGATGTCGTGTAGATCGGTGGCGGCACCAGGCCATCGATATCGCGGGCGGTCAGCCCGGCATCATCGATGGCGGTGCGGGCGGCTTCCAGCATCAGGTCCACGGCAGTCCTCGCCGTGCCCTTGACGTAGTCGGTCTCGCCGATGCCGACGATGGCCGCCTGGTCCTTGATGGTCATGAACGGAAGCTCCTTCGTATCGCTGGTTGAATTCTCATTACCTTCGTCGCCTTATTGCGCCAGGTACCCGCCGTCCACTACCAGCTCGGTGCCGGTGACGAAGGCCGCCGCATCACTGACGAGATAGGCGACGCCGTCGGCGATGTCGTCGGCGGCCCCGAGACGGCCGAGCGGATGGCGGTTGATCACCGCGCTGCGAAAGCTCTCGCCGCTGCCGGGCTCCGCTGCCTCCATCCGTGCGACGCCGGCCCGGAACAGCGGTGTGTCGATGAAACCCGGATGAATGCTGTTGACGCGGATGCGCTTCGGCGCGAGTTCCAGCGCGGCGGCCTTGGTGAACAGGCGCACACCGCCCTTGCTGGCGCAGTAGGCGGCCGCGTTGCGCCCGCCGACGAATCCCATCACGGAGGACACATTGACGATGGCGGCGCCGCCGTGCCAGTGCCCGGCACGCTCCGCGAGGTGAGGAATGGCGTGCTTGGTGCCGAGGAAAACGCCGTCGAGATTGATACTGGTGAGGCGTCGCCAGGATTCCAGAGACAGGACCTCCAGGGGCCTGGCTGCTGAGGCGACCCCGGCATTGTTCACCAGGACGTCGAGCGCACCGAAGCGGTTGATCAGCGCGTCGATCGCTGCTGCCCAGGCTCCTTCGTCGGAGACATCGAGTCGCAGACCGGCTGCCTCGCCCCCTTCTTCGACGATCGCGGCAGCCGAGGTCCGGGCGCCTTCTTCCTCGACGTCCGTGACCAGCACGCTCGCTCCGCCGGCGGCAAGGCGCCGGGCGATGGCTGCGCCGATGCCGCGCGCGGCGCCGGTGACCAGGGCGACCCGTCCCCTCAGATCCGGGTCGGCCATGGCGCTCGGCCTCGCGTGGTGGTTGTTAGTGGCGTCTGCCTCGCTAATTGCATTCTCCCCCGGCACTCGATCGCCTGACGATGTACGTATACCATAAACATGTATACTAAATCACCGGATGGCCACCGCGCTTCTGAGGATGCCGGAAGGTCCACGGGAACAGACGCCAGATTAGAGACGCCAGATAGAAAGGGGTAATCATGCAGACAGAGTTGGCGAAAAAGCTGGGTATAGACTTTCCGGTGTTTGCGTTCACCCATTGTCGGGACGTGGTGGCGGCCGTCTCCAACAGCGGTGGCTTCGGCGTGCTTGGTGCCGTGGGTTTCCACCCCGACCAGCTGAAGGTCGAGCTCGACTGGATCGACGAACACGTGGGAGACAAGCCTTACGGGGTCGACGTCATCATTCCAAACCGGTACCAGGGGCAGGAGGAGAAAGATCCGGAGAAGCTTCGAGCACTGATCAGCGCGGCAATTCCCCGTGGCCACCGGGAATTCGCTGACGAGTTGCTGGACGCTCACGGCGTGCCGCGGCTCCCCGAGGGTCAGCAGCCCCGCGACCGGCTCAGCATGACCGAAGCGACCTCGGCACCGCTGGTTGACATTGCGCTCGAGCACCCGAACGTCAAGTTGATCGCTAATGCCCTTGGCACACCGCCGCCCGAGATCATCCGCCAGATTCAGGATTCCGGCCGGATGATCGGTGCACTTTGCGGCTCGCCCAAACACGCGCGCCGGCACGTGGAAGCCGGCCTCGACTTCATCGTTGCGCAAGGCGGTGAAGGAGGCGGTCACACGGGCGAGATCGGCAGCATGGTGTTGTGGCCGGAAGTCGTCGATGTCGCGGGTGACGTTCCCGTCATTGCAGCCGGTGGCATTGGCTCCGGCCGGCAGATGTACGCCGCGCTCTCCCTCGGCGCCCAGGGTGTGTGGTGCGGCTCGATCTGGCTGACAGTGGCGGAAGCGGCGAGCAGCGACGTGGAACGGGAGCTGCTTCTCGCGGCCGGCAGCTCCGACACGGTGCGCTCCAAGAGTGTCACCGGCAAGCACGTTCGGATGCTGCGCAATGCCTGGACGGAGGCCTGGGATTCCGGCAATAACCCGGAGTCACTCGACGCGCCGATGCAGATGATGGCGGTCGGCAATGCGATGGCACGGATGCGCAGGTATCCCGAGAAGGCCAGGGACCTGCTGTTCGTGCCGGTGGGTCAGATCGTGGGGCGGATGAACCAGACGATCGGCGCCCGGGAGCAGCTGATGGAGATCGTCGAGGAGTATCTGGCGGTGCATGAACGCATGTGTGCACTCATGCCCGACGCCGAATGAGCGTGGCGCGAATGACATGAGGCTGGACCGGTCTGGAGCTGACGAAGATGGCTGAGCACAGAGAGCAAACGGGATTCGATTCCGACGCACTGCGTGAGAGGTATCGCCGCGAGCGTGTCAAGCGGCTGCGGGCGGACGGTAACGCCCAGTACGTGGAGGTGACGGGAAGATTTGCCCATTTTCTGGACGACCCGTACACGACGCCGATCCAGCGGAAGCCGTTGATCGACACGGTGGAGGTGGTGGTCATTGGCGGCGGCTTCGGTGGCCTGCTGGCGGGTGCGAGGCTGCGGGAGGCGGGTGTGGAGGACATCCGCATCATCGAGAAAGGCGGCGACTTCGGCGGAACGTGGTACTGGAACCGCTACCCCGGTGCGCAGTGCGACATCGAGTCGTACATCTATCTGCCGCTGCTGGAGGAACTCGGCTACATCCCGAAGGAGAAGTACAGCCACGCGCCGGAAATCCTCGCTCACAGCCAGGCGATCGGCCGCCACTACCATCTTTATGATAACGCCTGCTTCCAGACCGAGGTGACCGGCATGCTCTGGGACCAGGCGGACCGGCGCTGGATCATCGAGACCGACCGGGGCGACCGTATGCGCGCCCGCTTCGTCTGCATGTCGAACGGCCCGCTGAACCGTCCCAAGCTGCCGGGCGTGCCGGGCATCGAAACTTTCACCGGCCACACCTTCCACACCAGTCGCTGGGATTACGCCTATACGGGCGGCGACGCCAACGGCAACCTGACGAAGTTGCAGGGCAAGCGGGTGGGCATCATCGGTACCGGCGCCACGGCGGTGCAGTGCGTGCCGCACCTGGCCGAGAATGCCGAGCATCTGTACGTGTTTCAGCGCACGCCGTCGTCGGTGGACGTACGAGGTAACCGCCCGACCGACGGCGAATGGGCCAGATCCCTGGAGCCCGGTTGGCAGCAGCGGCGTATGCAGAACTTCAACATCCTGGTCACTGGCGGTCAGCAGGAAGAAGACCTGGTGGCCGACGGCTGGACGGATATCATCCGCAATCTCGGCGTTTCAGCGTCTGCACGGGCGCCTACCGCGGGTCTGGATCCTGAGGAGATGGGAAAGCGGGTGGAGCTGGCAGACTTCGCCAAGATGGAGCAGATCCGTGCGCGGGTAGGCGAGACGGTACGGGATCCGGCGACGGCGGAGGCGTTGAAGCCCTGGTACCGGCAGTTCTGCAAGCGACCCTGCTTCCACGACGAATACCTGGCCACGTTCAATCGCGACAACGTCACCCTGGTGGACACGGATGGTCAGGGGGTCGAGCGGATCACGGAGCGCGGCGTCGTCGCCGCGGGTAGAGAGTACGCGCTGGACTGTCTGATTTTCGCCACTGGCTTCGAGGTGGGCACCGCATATACGCGCCGGGCCGGCTACGAGATCGTCGGCCGCAATGGCATTACCCTGAGCGAAAAGTGGGCCGACGGGATGCGGACCTTCCACGGCTATCAGACGCATGACTTCCCGAACTGCTTCTTTATGGGGGTGACCCAGGGCGGATTCACGGCCAACTTTCCGCACATGCTGAACGAGCAGAGTCTGCACATTGCCTACATCATCGAGCATGCGCGCCGTCAGGGCGGTAAGCGCATCGAGCCGACGCAGACGGCAGAGGACGAATGGGTCGACACCATTGAGCGGATGGCGGTGTTCAACCAGCGCTTCCTGCAGGAGTGCACGCCCGGGTATTACAACAACGAAGGGCACCCGGAAGGTGGTAACTCCCTGCTCGGCAGCCAGTATGGTGGCGGCCCTGAGGCATTCTTCCAGATCCTGCGCGACTGGCGGGCGGAAGGGTCGCTGCACGGGCTGGAGCTCGACTGAGCTGCCGGCTTCGTCCGTGGAAACCGTACGCATGACAACCATTAACCATTTCGGGCAATCAGGCGTAGCGAGGTAGTGAGGGCATGGTCGACGGAGCGGGCGCGGAAACGGAACGGTTGGACGCGCTCATCGTGGGCGCCGGGTTCAACGGTGTGTATCAGCTGTACCGGCTGCGGCAGGAAGGGTTCAAGGCTCGGATCTTCGATGCCGGTCACGAACTCGGCGGCATCTGGTATTGGAACTGCTACCCCGGCGCCAGGGTGGATTCCCACGTGCCGAACTACGAATTCTCCATTCCGGAGGTCTGGCAGGATTGGACCTGGAGTGAGCGGTTTCCGTCCTGGCGGGAGCTGCGAGAATACTTCCGGCACGTGGACCGTAAGCTGGATATCAGCCGGGATGTCCGGTTCGATACCCGGGTGACCGAGGCGCGGTTCGACGCCGAGCAGGACGAGTGGTTGATCCGCGCTGAGGATGGGCATCAGGTACGGGCGCGATTTTTCATCCCGTGTCTCGGTTTCGCGGCCCAGGCGTACGTTCCTGATTACCCCGGACTCGAAACGTTCAGCGGACCGTGCCACCACACGGCCCGCTGGCCGCAACACGACGTCGATCTCACCGGCAAGCGGGTGGGCGTGATCGGGACGGGCGCCAGCGGCGTGCAGGTGATTCAGGAAGCCGGGCGGGTGGCGTCGCACACGACGGTTTTCCAGCGCACTCCGATGCTGGCACTTCCCATGCGCCAGCAGCATCTCGATGCGGTCGAGCAGGGGAAGATCAAGGAGGAGTATCCAGCCATCTTCGAGCGGCGCAATCATGGACCGTCGTCGTTCTACGACCTCGTTCCCGACCCGCGCTCGGCCATGGAGGTTTCCGAGAACGAGCGGCTGGCGGTGTTCGAGGATGCCTGGCAGAGGGGCGGATTCCATTTCTGGGCGGGCACCTTCGCAGACGTGCTGTACAACGAAGCCTCCAACTGTGAGGCCTACCGTTTCTGGCGGGACAAGACACGCGCCCGGATCAAGGATCCTGCGCTTGCGGAAAAGCTCGCGCCTACCGCACCGCCGCATCCTTTCGGTGCCAAGCGGCCTTCGCTCGAGCAGTGGTATTACGAGGTATTCAACCAGAGCAATACCGCCCTCGTGGACCTGCGGGAGGAGCCGATTGAGGAGATTACACCTGAGGGCGTACGCACCAATAAGACGCTGCACGAGCTGGACGTGCTGGTGCTCGCCACCGGCTTCGACGCGGGCACCGGCGGCTTCACGCGCATGGACGTGCGCGGCGTGAATGATCGCCGGCTGCGGGATTACTGGGCCGACGGCGTGCGCACCCATCTCGGTTATGGGGTGCCCGGATTTCCCAACATGCTGATGCTGTACGGCCCGCAGAGTCCTACAGCGTTCTGCAATGGACCGACCTGCGCGGAAGTTCAGGGGGAATGGGTGGTCAATTGCCTCCGCCGGCTCCGGGCGCAGGGGCAGACGCGCATTGAGGCTACCGAGGAGGCGGCCGACGCCTGGGTGAAGCACATGCACGACATCTCGGAGATGACGCTCCTGTCTCGTGCCGACTCCTGGTACATGGGCGCGAACGTTCCGGGCAAGCACCGCGAGCTGCTGTTCCACCCTGGCGTCCGAATCTATCTCGACCATTGCGACACCTGTGCTGCGAATGGCTATGAGGGTTTCCGAATCGTTTGAACTGATTTACCGCAGAGGATCTGTTAAGTGCCGATATTCGACTTGGAGCGATTCATCAGTGACTGTCAGCAAGCTGTCGAACGGCCGGTTCCGTCGGCGGTGGTCAAGAAGCTCGTGCAAGACGCGGTCGCCGACCCGAGGGGTCTGAAAGCAGCAATCGCCAGTCGAAGCGGGCACGGCTCGTTGCGTGACGCCGTACTGTTCCGTTCCGAGACCTTGACAGTCCTGCCTGCCGTCACGTCCCCGGGGTTGCGTACACCAGCCCACGATCACCAGATGTGGGCGGTAATCGGCGTTATCGATGGTGAAGAGCCCAACGACTTCTTCGTTGACGGCGAAGAGGGACTGCAATACAAGAGCTCGCGAGTGTTGCGTCAGGGTGATGTCGCGGTACTCGACGGCAATACCATCCATGCGATTTCCAATCCGCTGAGCGTCAACTGCCACGCCATTCACGTCTACGGGGGTGACCTGGTGACCCGGCAGGGACGAAGCATGTGGAATCCTTTCACAAAGGCCCGGGAACCGTACGACATCGACAGGCTCTCCGCATACATTCGGGAGATGCGCGTGCAGCCCGGTACCCCGGTCGGCTGACATTCGCTGCGAAGAGATTGACTCAATGTCAATCAGCTCGCAGGTGTGCTGGGCTATGCGAGGGCGACTCACCCAGAAGAGACAGTAGTTCCTGCCTGCCGTCGTTGACATTGTGTTAGCGTCAGAGATATGTTTGAGTCGTTAGGCTTTCGAGGAAGCGTGAACGTGCAGGCACCAGGTGTCCGGTATCGCCTCCTGACCCCGCATACAGGGGCGGAAGTCAGCGGCGTGGATCTGTCGCAAGACCTCCCGCAGGAGGAGGTGGACGACATTCAGCGGTTGCTCGTGAACTATGGGGCCGTGTTCTTCCGCGATCAGCGGCTGACACGCGAGCAGCATCGTGTCATCGGCCGGCGCTTCGGCGCCCTGCACATCCATCCTGCCGCACCTGCGCCGGAGGGATATCCGGAGATTCTCATCATTCACGCCGACGACAAGCACAAGGGCGTGGCCGGCTCCGGGTGGCATTCGGACGTGTCGTGCGATCCCGAGCCCCCCGCGGCGAGCATGCTGTACATGAAGCATATGCCGGCAGTTGGCGGCGATACGCTGTTCAGCAACATGTACGCGGCATACGAGGCGCTGTCCGACGACCTCAAGACCTATCTGGAAGGGCTCACGGCCGTGCACTCCGGCGCGGACGTCTATCGGGGTGGTGGCTACAAGAGCAGTGATCAGGGCGCGCGGCTACCCGTTTCCGAGCATCCGGTGATCCGCACCCATCCGGTTACGCTCCGGAAGGCGCTGTTCGTCAACTACGGCTTCACACGACAGATCGTTGGCGTCCCGCGGCGTGAAAGCGAGGCGATGCTTCGCTTCCTGTTCGAGCACGTCAACGACCCCCTGTTCATATGCCGGTTCAGGTGGGCGCCGAATTCGATCGCGTTCTGGGACAACCGCTGCGTGCAGCACTATCCCACCGACGACTATTTCCCGGCCACGCGCACGGCCGAGCGCGTGACGATCTGCGGTGATCGGCCATTCTATGAGGAGGCGTGAGATGGGCGCGAAAGCCAAAGCCGTCGTGCAACCCCTGCGCAAGACACTGCTCACCGGTGCCTGCGGCGCCGTTCTGCACGACGTCGATCTGTCCCGTGGTGTCGACGAGACGCTCTTTCAGGGTATTCACGAAGCGCTCATGGAGCATGGAGTGGTGTTCTTCCGCGATCAGCACATCACGCGGGAGCAGCACAAGGCATTTGGACGTCTGTTCGGCGAGCTGCACTATCATCCCGCGGCTCCGGGACCGGAAGGCCATCCGGAAATTCTCGTCATCCATGCGGACGAGAAATCCAGGTACGCGGCAGGTCAGGGATGGCATTCCGACGTCTCGTGCGATGAAGCGCCGCCGATGGGGAGTATCCTGTACCTGAAGGCGGTGCCCGAGACCGGCGGCGACACGCTGTTCAGCAATATGTACACGGCCTACGAAGCGCTGTCCGACCGGATGAAGCGGATGCTCGAAGGCATGACCGCCATTCATTCCGGGCGGCACGTTTACGAAGGCCGCTACAACGTACCGAAAGAACAGATGCAGCGTGACTACCCCGAGTCGGAACATCCCGTCATCCGGACTCACCCAGTCACCGGCCGGCGGGCGCTGTTCGTGAATTCCGGCTTCACAACCCGTATCGTCGGTCTGCAGCCGCGCGAGAGTCGGGCGATTCTCGACTATCTGTTCCAGCACGTCGCGTTGCCGGACTTCCAATGCAGGTTCAATTGGGAGCCGGACTCCATCGCCTTCTGGGATAACCGCTGTATGCAGCATCATGCCGTATTCGACTACTTCCCGCAGGTTCGCCATGGCGAGCGGGTGACGGTCAAAGGTGACAGGCCGTATTTCGATCCTGCCGCCTGAAGCCGCGGCGCCACGGTTCCGTACGTGACCCCGGCCAAGGAGGACGCGATGAGTTACTCTCTCGAGACGGCACTGCCGGCGCTGGTGCGCAGGGATGTCGAGTATGGTGAAACCCACGCGCCGCCGATCCCGCACACCATGCCGGATGTTGTAGCTGCCGATCCCGGATGGGCGCTGCAGTGGACGCGAATGAAGGCGGCCATCGACGAAGGCGCACTGGAGCAGGCCGGGGCGAGAACCGCCAGCAAGGGCGGACGCGCGGCGGCGGAACGGCGACGGAACGCCGCGGAGTATCTGGCGATGCTGGGGCACCTGGAGTTCGACCTCATCGTCCGTGGCTGCGCTTATGCGGCACATCGCTACGCCATGCCCCTGCCGTGGAAGATGTGCGTTCTCAAGCAGGCCCAGGACGACATGGCGCATGCCGCCGGCTTCATTGCCAGCGCCAGCCGGCTGGCCGAGCACGACTACTGGCAGGGGGTGAAGGCACCGTATCAGAAGACCATCCGCTTCTACGAGCCGATCCTGGAACGAGACCTCGGCGGTTTCTTTGCTGCAGTGGGGCTGCACACCGAGGCATATCCCGCCTGGACGAACCTGGCGGGGGGCAGCGCCATCACCGACCCGGTTGTCGGAGCGTGGGCGCTGTCGGAGATCGAAGACGAGGCTTGGCACCTCAGCTTTCTGTATCCGGCCATTCGCGAGTGGCTGCACAGCGGCACGCCCGAGGAGCAGGAACGGCGGCAGCGGCAGCTGGTGGAGGACAACGAGACGCTGCTCGCGGAAGTGCTTGCACCGGCTCATCGAAATGCCCAGGAGTATGCGGTGGGGCGCCTCGGAATGGATCCGAAGGTGCTCTACGGCTACGAGCACGTCGACGAACGCACCCGGTTCATCTATCGCAGTCTGGATATCGATACGGGTCTGTGGCCCGACTATCTGAAGGCTGTACCGGACCTGCCCGAGCTTGCCGGAGGGTACGAGGCGGTGGTATGAGGCTCCGGGAATGGAGAAGTATCGGGAACCCACCGAATGACGGATGATCGAAAGGCACAGGTAGCGAAGCTGACGACACTGTCCGACGCGGAAGATTCGAGTCAGGCGCTGCTGGAGCAGGCCGCGCTGGAGATTCTGCAGGAACGTGGTGTGCTGGCAGGGCTGAACCTGAGGGAGGTGGCGGAACGGGCCGGCGTGAACCGGGCGCTTGTGTATCACCACTTCGGTTCGCGCGAGGCACTGCTACGATCGGCACTGCGCCGGGATCTGGACACGCGCCTTCAGGAAATTTCGGAAGGTTTGCCGTTACCCTTCAATGCCCGTATCCGACAGCTCCTGCGTACGCTGGTCCGGCACCAGCCTGCGATCCGCCTGGCGCTGCTGCTGGTACTCGACGGCAAGGAGCCGGTGCGACTGGCGCCGCTGCAGGATGCCTGGCTCGAGTCCTTCCGCACCGATCGGGCGCAAGGGGTAATCGATGCCGACCTGGATCTCGGAGCGCTGCTCGTGCTGGTATCCACGCTGTCCTATGGCTACGCGCTGCTGAGAGACCTCTTCGCTGAGGAGCTCGATGTATCGGCCGTGGAGCTGGACTGGCGCATCGACGCGTTGCTGGAGCGCCTGTTGGCTGCCAGTGTCGAACGTGCGTGAACGTAGCTTGGGAGACAGGATATGGCAGAAACGGCTGAGCGGATAAACGGCGCCGGACTGATGAGCGGCCGCAGCGGAGACGAACTCGGTCTGGCGGCCGGCATCTCGCTCGAGCCGACCGGCGGACCCTGTGGCGTCATCGTGCACGGCATCGATCTTGCGGACGATCTGAGCGGCGATGTCGTGTTCTCGCTGCTCAGCATCTTCAATCATGCCGGCCTGGTGATCCTGCGCAACCAGCAACGCCTGACGCCAGAGCGACAATGCGAGGTCACGCAGTGGTTCGGGCGACCCTTCGCCCGCGGTGACGCCGGTGACAAACTGCCCATGGTCGGTTCGCTGCCGCTGCAACTGCTCTCGAACCGCGATGCGCGCAAGCCGGGTAACCAGGTAATCGCTCAGGAGGACGATCCCCACAACGCTGCTAATCAGCCTCTGGGCTGGCATTCCGACGTGCAGGACTACGTGGTGCCACCGGATGTGACGATGCTGCACGGCGTGCACATCCCGCCTCCAGAGGCAGGGGGCCGGACGCACTTCGTCAACATGTACCAGGCATTCGACGAGCTGGATTCTGATCAGCAGCAGTTGCGCAGGATGCGGTGGCGGCCGGCCAGCACTCACGCGACCATGAAAGGTGTGAAGCAGCGTGAGGCCATGGCAGAAGACCGGCCCGCCGGAGAGTCGGAGGTTCTACATCCGGTGGTGCGCACGCATCCAGCAACGGGGCTGCAAGCGTTGTGGATTACGCCCGGATTCACGGTGGCACTCGACGGATTTGCAGACGATCCGGACGCAGGCCGGGCATTGCTGGAGCAGTTGAAGGCCCATCTGGTGCAGCCACACTTGATCTACACACACGTCTGGCAGCCCCATGATGTGCTCTGCTGGGACAACCGATGTGTCATGCACGCACGCGACTCCTGGGATCGCAGATACCTGCGTGAGATGCACCGCTCCCAGGCCGGTGGGTCGATGCCGTTCTGAATGCGCCGTTCAAGAGGGAGGTGACCGTCGATGGCCGAGTCGGACGGGCTTCATGACACGATCAACACCTGATAAGCCGACGGACGCAGGGACCTTACTGCAGCAACGGTTCGGTTCTGCTGCGGTCGGGCTGGCGAACAGTCCAGTAAATCCCGTGGTGGAGAAGTTGCTGGCGCACCGGACTCACCGGGTCTTCGCCGATCAAACCGTGCCTGAAGATATGCTCACAGTGTGGCTGGCTGCCGGGTTTTCCGCCCCTTCCAAGTCCGACCTGCAACAGGCGAGCATCGTTCACGTCTGTGATCGCGGGCTGCGCAGGTCGATCGCGGACCTGGTTCCAGCCATGCCCTGGATTGGAACGTGTCCCGAGTTTTTCGTCGTGCTCGCGGACGGGCGGCGCATCACGCGAATTGCAGACTTTCGGGGCAAAGCTTTCGCCAACGACAATCTCGACAATTTCGTAGCGGCCGTCTGTGACGCCAGTCTGGTGTTGCAGAACCTGATCGTGGCGGCCGAATCGTTCGGTCTGGGCTGTTGCCCGATCAGCGTCATCCGCGATCACATGGAGCGGGTGTCGGAGTTGCTCGGGTTACCAGACCGCGTCGTTCCGATTGCCGGACTTTGTTTGGGATGGCCCGCGCGCGAAGGTTTCGTGTCACTGCGCTTACCGCTCGAGGTAACCGTTCACCGGAATCGTTACCAGGACGATACGTTGCCGACGCTGGTCGACGCCTACGATCGGGAGCGTGATGCCCGATTTCGACTGCCTCCCGATCGGCGGAAGTACGTGCGCGAGTTCGGCGAGGCTGAGTTTTATGGATGGTCGGAAGACAAGGCGAGACAGATGGCCCGCGAGGAAAGGGCCGATGTGGGCGAGTTCGTGAGAACACACGGGTTCTCGCTACGCTGAGGTGCGGCCGGAGCGGCCGATGCCGGATTCTGATCTGTTCATCATGGAACCTCGGTCGTGCGCAATCTGGAGCTGTTCGCCGATCGGGTGCTTTCCCATCTACAGCGGACTGCGGCTGGCGCAGCGACCCGACCGTCTCGCTTCGTCCAGGCGAAGGCCTCGGATGGTCAGGCCGGCTGCCGGATGACGTCTGTCGTAGCGCCGGCCCGGGCGAGGTCCTCGGCCAGGGTATGGCTGGCAAGCCAGTAGTGCAGGGCTGCCCACAGGTTGAGGCAGGCGAACGCCATGAGCGCGTAGCGCAGACTCTCGATGCCGAAGCGCGGTGCCAGTAGGTCGCTCAACAGACCCACGCCCTGCGGTCCCAGGCCCAACCCCACCAGGTTGCCCACGAACAGCGAAATGGCGGCGGCGACGGCACGCATGCGCAGCGGCATGAGGCTCTGAACCATGGCGAATCCGGGGCCGAGATAGAAGCCGCCGAAGAACGCCGGCACCAGGTAGATGAGCAGCGCCTGGCGGAAATCGGTGGTGGCGAAGAACCAGATCGAAAACGGTACGGTAGCGATCTTGGCAAGCGCCACCACCCAGGGCGTCCAGCGCAGATCCCGGCGGGCGAGCAAGTCGGCGATGCGGCCGGAGGCCAGGGTTCCGATGGCGCCGACCACGCCGGACAGGAGCGCCAGCGTCAGTCCCACCTGGGTCTGGGACAATCCGTGCGAGCGTACGAAGAAGGCAGGCAGCCACAGCACCATCCCGTAGCCGACGAAGACGGCGAGAGAAGCGCCCACCACGATGTGGCGTACGGACCGTGTCCGCATCATAGTGCGCGCGACGACGGCCAGTGCCGGTGCGTCGCGGGTGGAATCGGGCCGGCCAGGCGCCTCGGCCCCGCCCCGGGCTGGCTCAGCCAGCGTCAGCCTGACCAGCATGGCGATCAGTAGTCCAGGCAGGCCGACCGCGAAGAACGTGGCACGCCATCCCCAGTGCTCGCTCATCCATCCCCCGCCCAGGTAGGCAATCAGCAGACCGAGGTTGATGCCGGAGGCAAAGATTGCCATCGCCGTGGCCCGCTCGTGGACCGGAAACATGTCCGAAATCATCGAGTGGGAGGGTGGGTTGGAGCCGGCCTCTCCGACCCCGACGCCGATCCGGGCCAGCGCGAGTTGCGCGAAGGTTTGTGCATAGCCGCACAGCGCAGTCATCGCGCTCCACATGGTGATCGCCCAGACGATGATGTTGCGGCGGTTGAAGCGGTCCGCAAGCATGGCGATGGGCACGCCCAGGGTGGCATAGAAGATGGCGAAGGTGATGCCGACGAGAAAACCCATCTGGGTATCCGAAGCGCCGAGCTCCTGCTTGATCGGCTCCAGCAGAATGCCCATGATCTGGCGGTCCACGTGACTGGACGTGAACACCAGTACCAGCACACCTAGCGCGTACCAGCGGTAGCGCTTGGACTCGGGCGCATCGGGACCACGCTGGGTGCTCATGGGGCTCCTTGGCGATCCGCTCCAGCTGGCAACGCCGGTGCGGTACGACGTTTCTGATGTGGGGGCGTCTAAACGGGCCTTTCTCCCCGAACCGTCACGCGATGCATTTCGCGCGGGTCATCGCCGTAGTCGTGGATCGCGTAGTGCATGACGCAACGATTGTCCCACATCACAATGTCGCCGGCGGACCAGCTGTGGCGCATCGTCAAGTGCGGGCGCGAGCCTACGTCTACCAGATAGTCGAGGAGTGGACGGCTCTCTTCCACCGTCAGATGATCGAAGCGCTGCGTGAAGCCGCCATTCTCGTAAAGGGCTTTGCGGCCGGTCTCCGGGTGAGTTCGCAGCACAGGATGCGTGGATTCAATCTCGAAGCCCCGGTGCACCGCGCGCATCGGTTCCAGCATCGACCGCATACCCGGCGACAGGTACTCGAGCGCTGTGTATTGATCCGCCCACATGGTGTCTCCGCCGGCCGGCGGAACCTCGATGGCCTGCAGAATGGAAATGGAAGGTGGTTGCTCTTCACAGCTGACGTCCGAGTGCCATACCTGGGTGATGTTCTGCTTCTTGCCGCGGTTTCTGAGCAGCAGGATGGCGGGGTGGCCCTCCACGCCTGCACCGGCGGGATGAGTATGAAGCGGGCCGAACAGCTGGCCCAATCGCAGGTGATCTTCCACGGGAAGATGCTGCTTCCTGAACACCAGCACCTGGTGTTGCCAGAGCGCCAGTGCGACCTGGTCGAAGTCCTCCTGGCCGATGCCTTTGAGATCGAAGTCGACCACCTCGGCGCCGAGCGTGCCGGTCAATCGTCTGATTTCCAGTTTCTGCATGGGGTCGATTCTCCGCCTGCGTTACCAGCTGTTCATGTAGTCGCGCAACGTATTGCCATGATATTCCGTACGAAGCACCCCGCGTTTCTGCAGGACCGGGATGAGATGCTCCACCAGGTCCGCGTAGTAGTGAGGTGCATAGTAGCTTGGGGTGATCTGGAAGCCCGTTCCGCCACCTTCTTCGAGCAGATGAATCAGGTAGTCGGCGACCTGATTTGGGGTCCCCACCATCGGGCTGTCGTCACTACCGGAGAGGTAGCTGTCGGCAATCTGCCGGAGCGTTATAGCTGGATTCGACTTGGTATAGGTCTCGAGCATTCCGCGCGTGCCCTGTACGTCCATGCTCAAGCGCGATACCGGCGTATCGATGTCGTATTGCGAGAGGTCCACGTTGAAGTGCCCGCCCACCAGAGCCAGCTTGGCATCCAGCGGTATGCGCGCACGAATTTCACGATTGCGGTCCCTTGCCTCCTGTTCGGTTGGTGCGACCAGGGGCTGCGCGCCCCAGAGTATTTTTGCGTCGTCCGGGTTGCGCCCGAGATTGTCCATCCGCGACTTCAGATCGTTCTCCAGCCCTCGCATCTGCTGGACACCGGCGGCGGCTGCGAACACGCACTCTGCATGCGTGGCGGCAAACTGCAGGCCACGGTTGCTGCTGCCGGCCTGGAAAAGGTACGGTCGGCCCTGGGGTGAGGGGATCACAGTCAGAGGCCCCTGACACTTGTACCAGCGACCGTTGAAGTCGATCTTGCGGATCTTGTCGGGCTCGGCGAATACGCCACGTTTGCCGTCCATGACCATGGCGTCCGGATCCCAGCTGTCCCACAGGGCGTAGACACACTCCATGTACTCATCGGCGCGGTCGTACCGCTCGTCGTGCTCTGGTAGTGATTCGAGGCCGAAGTTGCGAGCTTCTCCCGTGGAGAGGGACGAGACGATGTTCCAACCGATCCTGCCGCCGGTGATGTGATCGAGCGTGGAGAGCTTTCTGGCCAGCATGTATGGCGCATAGAAGCTCGTGGACATGGTCACCGCGAAGCCCAGCTTGTCGGTCTTGGCCGCCAGGTAGGGCACCAGTTCCACCGGGTCGTGAGTCGGGAACTGAATCGCGTACTGCTTACTTGCGCGGTTTGTGCCACCCGCCCAGCCATCGGCGAAGAAGAACATGTCAAAGCAGCCGCGCTCGAGGGTCTGCGCAATGTCGGTCCAGTAACCGGCCTCATACCAGCGACCGGAGGTCATGCGCTCCTCCGGGTATACCCACGACATGATCATGTGCGGGGCAGGGCAGTAGAGCATGAAGCCCGTCAGATGCATGCGCAGTGTCGATTGCTGGTTCATGGGGCCTCTGCTGTAGGCTCTGCGAGATGTTTGATGATGACGTGTCCTAACGGAATGTCAACGCTGAGCTGATTGATGTCCGTGGACCAGCCTCCGCTGAAGTATTCAGCCCGCATTTCTGCATGGATTGGGTCCCGACGACCTGCTCCGTGGTACCGCCCATATTGACAAAATGATGGTCCGCGTGGTCTACGGCAAGCGCGTCGACACCGGACAGCGTCATCGCCGCCCTGGCTGCAGCGGCTCCATTCGCTCGAGAACAGGCAGCACGTTGCGTTGCAGGCGATCCAGACCGACTTGATAGTCCAGGAATGACAGCATAATGCCGGGCTGCCCGCCGGTTTCGTGGAGCTCGCGAAGCCGCGCGGCGATCGCCTCCGCGTCCCCTAACAGGCAACGTCCTCCCAGCCCGACGGCCGTTCCGACATACCGTTCCGGACCCAGAAGCGTGCGCAAGTCGACATCGGCCGCGGGTGTTCCGCTGCAGCGTTGGTGTCCGCCGCGAGCACCCAGGCGAAAGTGAAGGACTCGACATGCCGCCGATGAGTCTCGGCGCGGTCGCGTAGATCGTCCGCCGCCCGGCGGACTACCGCCAGGTCACCGAGACAGAACAGCCAGTCGCACTGGCGCGCGGCAAAGTCGATTCCCGCGGGTGAGCTGCCGGCGTTGATCGGAAAGGGCCGGGGGGATCGCAAGGGTTTCGGTCTGAGACTCACCCCATACGAACGATAGTAGTCCCCTTCGAAGGAGAATGGTTCTTGCCGCGACCAGGCATGCTTCATCAGCGTAACGAACTCATCTGTCATGTCGTAGCGGCGATCGTGGTCGGGGAACTCCCGGCCGAACAGGGGCTGCTCCTCTGCGACCCAGCCTGTTATGACGTTGACGCCCCAGCGCCCGCCGGAGATGTGGTCTGCCGTCGCACCGAATTTGGCATAGTGCAGCGGATGGAAGCTGTAGGTCACGTGGCCGGTAGCCAGTCCGAGAATGTTCTCGGTGAGCGTGGCGGCAGCCGGCACCGCGGTCATGGCTTCGAGAACCTCGTCGTGGAAGCCTGTCGCGCCACCGTGTCCGAGCCAGCGGGCCGCCGCCAGGTGGAACTCCAGACCCATGCTATCCGCCTGGCGGATCAGTCGGCTGGCGTTGGGCCATTGCCAGATGTCACGGCGCGTTGCCGGTGCTTAATTGATCAGTCTCGAGATGGTGCAGCCGCCACGAACGTTTCAGGCAAGCAGTCGTAGCCAGAGGCGGTTGGGGCTCTCGAGCACCGGCTGCCCGCCCGGATCGAAGGGTCCACGCGTGACTTCTACGCGGTCACCCCGATGGGCGGTGGCGCTCATGTGCCTGCTGTGCTTCCTGGCGTCGCCATCTCATTCCACCACGACTTCCGTCGGTACGATGCCGTCGAAATGTTTCCGTTGATAGTTCCAGGGCGTCTGCGGCTGTACGCGTCCCATCTCGTCTGTGGCCCGCGCCAGGATCTGGTACGACCCGGGTTTTTCCGCGCGCCACACGTAATTCCATCGTACCCACATCCAGCGGTCAAATGATTCCTCGACGTGGGCATCCTTCCAGGTCGTCCCGCCGTCGAAGCTGATTTCCACCCGTGTAATTGCGCCCTCGCCGCTCCACGCCAGACCTCGCACGGGATGCTCACCTCGCGGCAAAGGGGAGTCCTCATCCAGCGGATCGAGTATCAGCGTTTTGACCCCAAGGGCGGTGCACATCATTCTGTCGGGATCGTCGTGGGACTTGCCGAGCACGAAGTACTCCGTCTGGTGATAGCAGTCAGGCATGTGGTCGAGCACCTCGATGCCTTCGATCCACTTCACCCACCAGTTACCCGACCATCCGGGGACGACCATGCGCAGCGGCGCGCCGTGGACGTGACGCAGGTGCTCGCCGTTCATCGCCCAGGCCAGAATCGTATCGGGGTGGAGGGCTTTCTCGATGGGCAGTCCCTTGTCGTAGTTGATGACGCCCGGGTCCTTGACGTCGATGTCGCGAGTGCCGGCAGACATGTACACGAGTGCTGGATCCGGCCGGGCGCGATCGAAGCCCACAACGCGCACTGAGACTGCGTTCGGGCGAACCCCGGCGCGTTCCAGCACGTCGCGCAGAGACACGCCGGTGAACTCGCCGGCGCTGGACATGCCGTTGGTGGGAATGGAGGTGGCACCGGTGCTGTCGTCGGGGGCGCGTCGGCCGCGGAAATTCATGGTCGTGGGCTGAACCAGTGAGGGTTTGTGCCCACCTTTGTGGAGATAGTCGAAGTACAGAGCATCGTTGCCGGCGCATTCCGTGACCGCGCGCACTGTGCGCGAGGGCAGTTTCTTCAGATCGGCCAGCGTCAACGTGACTGGATTGTCGATCTCGCCCGAGATCGTCATCTCCCAGTCTTCGGGGTGAACGGGCTCGGGCATCTTCATCTGCGCTACGACGTAGTAGAGATCCGTGGGCGTGATGCGGCCTTCGAGCTCGGTCATCGGCGTGGTCGCGAAAATCGTCCTGCCCTCGGCGTCCTGGGCCTCCAGCGGCTCGGGTCGCTTCCGGTCGGGCCAGCCTCGAACCCAGCCGCCTTCGATTTCTCTTCGTGGCATGTCCGTCTCCTTGAGCGTTTCGTCAATCGCGGATCGGGGCGACGGCTCCCGCGCTGAGTGACAGAGCACGGAGACGGCGCGCTAATTCGACCTTGGCATTGTCATTATGTTAATGTCCGTGCCGAATGACAAGCTGGAAGTGTCGCGCATGGGTGACATGGGCGAGTTGAAGACCGCAATCCATATCGTCGTATTGGCGAAGCGCATCCCAGACCCGGAGCCTTCGGCCGTTCCATTTCGCGTCGACCCGGACACGTGGCGTCGGATTGAGGTTCCAGGGCTGCAGATGGTGGTCAGTCCCTATGACGAGCAGTGTATCGAAGTGGCGCTGCGGTTGCGCGAACAGCTTGGGGGGGCGCGTATCACCGTGCTGAGTCTGGGTCGGGGTCGGGGTGAAGATATCAAGCTGTTCAAGCGGGTGTTCTCCTGGGAAGTGGATGCGGGGGTGTTTCTCTGCGATCCGGCTTTTGACGGTGGCGATGCCACCACAACGGCCCGTGTGCTCGCCGCCGGTGTTCGAAAGCTGGAGGATGTGGACCTCGTGCTGGCAGGCCGACAGGCAGCTGACTTCGACGAGGGCGTTGTTGGCCTCACGGTAGCGGAACTGCTGGAATGGCCGGTGCTTCCCGTTGCCGGAAGCGTGCAAATCGACGGCGGTAGCGTCACGGTGGATCGACTGCTCGAAGCCGGTATCGCCACGCTGCAGGCCGATCTGCCGGCCGTGGTCACCGTGTCCAACGAGGTCGGGCCACCGCGCCAGCCCAGCATGCGGCAGATGATGCGGGCCGGGCGCATGAAACCGGAGGTGTGGACGGCCAGCGATCTCGGTCTTGACGAAGACCAGGTCGGCTCGCAGGCTGCTCGTCTACGGATCGAGGAGGTGTTTGTTCCTCAGATCGCCCGAGACTGTGAGTTCGTCGCGGGCGATACGCCCGAAGAACAGGCCGCCGATCTGCTGCGTCGGCTCGATGACCGTCGGGTGCTGGCATGACCGGCTCAGGTGTTCTGTTCTGGGCGGAGGTTGCACGCGGTGGTGTTTCGGCGAACAGTCTGGAACTGCTGGCCCTGGGGCGCAGGCTGGCCGACGCCCGCGGCGGTGAAGTTTCAGCGCTGCTGTCCGGCGCCGGTCGGTCGGCTCATCAGGTGGCCGAAACGCTGATCCGGCGCGGTGCCGATCGGGTCTTCACTACCGGCGGTGACGATGGCAATGGGCAGTGCATAATCGCTGACGAAATGTTGACTGCATTGTCGGCGGCGGCCGGTCGCGTGGCTCCGGCAGTTATCCTGCTCCCGCATTCCGATTGTGGCACGGAACTGGCGCCGCGCTTGGCGTGTCGGCTGGACTCCGCAGCGGCAATGGGTTGCGTGGACGCGGAGGTCGATGGTACGGACGCTGTGTTCATCCGACCGTGCTACGGAGGAAAGGCACATGCCCGGGTGCGCGTCCGCGCCAGCCCCGCCATCGCAACGATCCAACCCAAGGCATTTCGGGTGCCGGATGCTGACACCGGCCGGTCGGGCAAGGTGGTCGCGCTCGAGCCCGATGAGCCGGCCGGAACGCCGCGGGTCCGCATTGTGGTGCAGCGGCTGAGCGAGGAAGAACAGGGTCCACGCCTGGACGATGCCGAGATCGTTGTTACCGGGGGGCGCGGAATGGGCGGGCCGGAGGGATTCCGCATGCTGGAAGCGCTCGCTGAGATGCTCGGCGGCGCTGTTGGGGCGAGCCGTCCCGCCTGCGACCTCGGCTGGTACCCCCGGTCACATCAGGTCGGTTTGTCCGGGAGAACCGTTGCGCCAGAACTCTATCTGGCAGTCGGGGTTTCTGGTGCACAGCACCATATGGCCGGCTGCGGCAACTCAAAGGTTCTGGTCGCGGTGAACAATGATCCGGGTGCAGAAATTTTCACGCAGGCACACATCGGCGTGGTAGCGGATGGCACGGTGTTCGTCCCGGCGTTGGTTCAGGCGCTGCACGATCGCGCCGAACGAACGCGAGGGACGCCGGCCTCATCGGTATGAGCGCTCCGACATACAGAGGAGCGCATGAAATTGGCATGAAGCGGATACGGAGAGTATTCGGGTGTCTTTCGGACGGTCCCGAAGGCGCAGGCGCCGGTTCTGGCGGTGCCGCTTTGTCTTGTAGTGGTGCCGTCCACTTTGCTCGAAGGAGGCGCGTAAATGAATTCACGAAGGCATGGCGAGGAAGTTCCCTCTACGTCGATAGCCATTCTGGGTGCTGGACTCAGCGGCGTGCTCATGGGCATGCAGCTCCGGCGCGCTGGTATCGACGATTTCGTGGTCATAGAGAAGCAGCCGGATATCGGCGGCACCTGGTACCGGAATACCTATCCCGGGCTCCACTGCGACGTGCCGTCGCATCTGTACTGCTACTCCTTCGAGCCGAATCCGGACTGGTCGACCAGATTTGCGAGCCAGCAGGAGATCCAGGCATACATCCGGAGGTGCGCGGACAAGTACGATTTACCCGACCGGACTCGGTTCGGCACCTGCATCGAGTCGGCGCGCTACGATGAAGTGGAGGGATGCTGGGAGCTGGAAACTGCCAACGGCGGGCGTTCCTCCCATCGAGCACTGGTAGCGGCGACCGGTGGGCTGACAGAGCCCCACATACCGCCGTTCCCGGGTCTGGTCGAGTTCGAGGGACCGGCCTGGCATTCCGGTGCGTGGCGCGAGGACGTCATCCTCGAGGGTAAGCGGGTGGCCGTGGTCGGCAGCGCGGCAAGCGCCGTGCAGGTGGTGCCGGAAGTAGCGCGCCGCGCTGCGGAAGTGCACCTGTTCCAGCGCACACCCAACTGGGTGATGCCTCGGCAAAATACCGCCTACACCGCACAAGACAGGGAGCGCCTGCAGGATCCGGAGCAGATGCGTCGCCACTGGCGCGAGCTGTACCGGCAGTCGTTGACGCTCCACAGAGTGTTTCACCGGCATCCGGGCGCGGTGAGAACATTGCGGAACGTCGGACTCCGCAACATGCGTTCCGCCATTTCCGACCCGGCGTTGCTGGCGGCGCTGACTCCTCGGTATGAACCTGGGTGCAAGCGCATACTGGTATCGGATGACTACTATCCGGCGCTGGCGCTCGATCACGTCACGCTGCATCCGCAGGGCGTGCAGGCCTTGACCCCTACGGGCGTGGTGGCGGCCGATGGCAGTGAGCTGCCGGTCGACGTCGCTATATTCTGCACGGGGTACAAACTCGGTGGGCGCGTGGATGGCCGCCCGGCGCTGGAAGTGTTCGGGCGCCGCGGCAAGCGCCTGCTGGCGGCGCTGGCGGAGCGGCCAGAGGCTTATCGCGGGGTATCTGTGCCCGGTTTCCCGAACTACTTCACTCTATGCGGGATCAATGGCGTGGCGGCGTACACTTCGCTATTCGCGTCCGCGGAGATTCAGAGTGAATGGGTCGTCGATCGCCTGCGGGATCTGCACAGCGGCCGATACCGGACGCTCGAGGCGGATGGTGACGCTTGTCGGCGGTACAACGAAGCGATTCAGGCAGAGCTGCAGACCATGAGCTGGGCCGGCGATTGCCCCAGCTTCTACCGGAATGCGTCGGGCAGGATCCTGTCGTTCTTTCCCGGAACGTTGGGCCGGATGCGCAGGGAGCTGCGTGCTGCCGGAGATTCCGAAATTGTGGTCGAGTGATTGGCCGGGTAACGAGGTTGTGAATCGGTCGCTGTTCGAAGCAAGCCGGTGGGTGGCGTCCTGCTACAACGATCAGCCGTGGTTCTACCTGGTCGCCGATCGCGACGATCGGACCCTGTTCGACCAGGCGCTCTTTTGTCTGGTGGAATTCAACCGCACGTGGGCGTGCGCTTCGGCCTTGCTGGCACTCGGTGTCTATCGGGAGCGTTTTGCCGGTCGCAACGAGTTGAACCCGGCGGCGGCGCACGATCTGGGCCACGCCAGCGCCCTGCTTTCACTGCACCGGGCAGTGCGTCGGTAGCCACACCCTGCTCGTAGGTGATCTCGCCTGCCACCAGGGTAGCCAGGTAGCCGTCGGCCTGCTGCTGCAGTCGAGGCCCCCAGCCGGCAGGTCGTGCACGATGTGGGGCGCGCGCACTCGAAGCGCATCAAAACCAACCGCCCACTCGGCATGGCCGGCATAACGGGCTGGTTATACATGGTGCCGAAAGATTCATTGGACGCATAACGTGGCACCTTCTAGCATCGATTTGCTCACCGGTGTCCGAGAGGAGATCCGCAGCCGCGGTTTCATCGCGGCCAATCTGGTTCTGAACAGTCTCGGCGGGACGACAAACCCGCACATGTGCGGATTCGGTACGACATCGACGACAGCCTCGCCGAGTCGGGGATCGGGCTTCACCTCAAGACGAGTACGTCATGTTGATCTTCAACGACGATTTCGCGCGTGTCGACTCCCGGTCGGTATAGAACGTTTGTCGAGAACGTGTCGGACGGGAAGCATCCGGAGGCTCTACTTTATGCATCACACTAAACGAGACGTGACGCTGTCGCCGAGCGAGCGGGAAGCGCTGCGGGTGAGATACCGTCTGGAACGCGACAAGCGCATTCGTGCTGACGGCTTCGACCAGTATCTCGAGCCGGTAGGCCGCTTCGCGTACCTGGAGCAGGATCCCTACTCGCCGCGCGTCGAACGGGAGCCGTTGTTCGATCACGTGACCTTTGCGTTCATCGGCGGCGGTTTCTCTGGCCTGTGTGCGGGTGCCCGATTGCGCGATGCTGGCGTCGACGACCTTCGGATCATCGAAGCGGGCGGCGACTTCGGCGGCGTTTGGTACTGGAACCGCTACCCGGGCGCCATGTGCGACACCGCGGCCATGGTCTACCTTCCGCTCCTGGAGGAGACCGGATACATGCCGAGCATGAAGTACGTCTATGCACCGGAGATCTGGCAGCACGCCATTCGCATCGCCAGGCAGTACCGCCTCTACGACCGGGCCGTGTTTTCCACGCGGGTCAAGACGCTGACCTGGAACGATCCCGAAAGTCTGTGGGTCATCGAGACGGACCGCGGTGACCGGATGACGGCGAAGTACGTCGCAATGGGCACCGGACCGCTGAATCGGCCGAAACTGCCTGGCATACCGGGCATCGAAACCTTCGCCGGCCATTCGTTCCATACCTCTCGGTGGGACTACGGCTACACCGGTGGTGACTGGTCCGGCGCGCCCATGACAGGCTTGAACGACAAACGCGTAGGCATCATCGGGACCGGAGCGACTGCAGTGCAATGCATTCCGCCGCTCGGCCGGGACGCCGGAAAGATGTTCGTGTTTCAGCGTACTCCGTCGGCCATCGACGAGCGCAACAATCACGCAATCGATCCGAAGTGGTTCGCTCGGCTCGGTCCAGGCTGGCAGAAGCAGTGGCTGCTCAACTTTGCGACCCTGCAGACACTCGGCTTTGCTGATGAAGACCTGGTGCACGATGGCTGGACGGACATTTCGCAACGCATTCGCGACCGGCTCGTGGAACATGTCGGGGGTGTCGAGCACTGGACCCCGGAGGCGATCACGCAGGCCTACGAGGAGAGTGACGATGAAAAGATGGAGGAGTTGCGGCGGCGGGTGGATACCCTTGTCGCAGATCCCACTACCGCTGAAGGTCTGAAAGCCTGGTATCGGCAATTCTGCAAACGGCCGTGTTTTCACGACGAGTATCTGCAGACCTTCAATCGTGCCAACGTTCACCTGATCGATACTGACGGCAAAGGTGTCGAGCGGATCGATGAAACCGGAGTGTGGGTCGCAGGCGTGCACTATGATCTCGACTGCCTGGTGTACGCATCGGGATTCGAATTCAACACCGACTACACGCGGCGTTCCGGATTCGAGGTCCTCGGACGTGGCGGCGTGACACTGACCGAGCGTTGGAGCGAAGGCATGGAAACGTTGCACGGGATGCACGTGCACGGATTTCCGAACCTGTTCATCGTGGGTTTCGTGCAGGCGGCAAATCTGGGCGCGAACGTCACGAGCAACCTGACGGAGGCTGGCACGACGATGGCCTGTATCGTCCGGCACGCCGAGCATCTGGGCGTGCGTCGCGTCGAATGCACCGACGCTGCGGAGAAAGCCTGGGTAGGTATGATCGAGGCTCATCAGTCGAGTTCGTTCGTCGGCGGTTCGGAGTGCACGCCCGGCTACTACAACAACGAGGGCAAACCGATCGGGCGGCGTCACAAGCTGAACACGGGCGGCTATCCGCCGGGTGCGGTGGCATTCTTTTCCTTCATCGAGGAGTGGCGGACCTCCGGCCGGTTCGAGGGGCTGACATTCCGCTGACTGGGGTTGCGAACGCGGCTCTGCGAACGCGGCTGTGCTAGTATCGTTTCCTGTGGTGCAGGGCGAGAGCGCAGATGCGCATCAATGTCCGCGGCTGGGAGTTGAGCGCGCGACAGATCCGAACTTTTCTCGCGGTGGTCGATTTCGGTGGTGTGTCGCCGGCGGCCGAGCAGCTGCACGTCACGCAGCCCGCGGTTTCCAAAATGATCCGCGGTATCGAGCAGATACTGGATGCGAACCTGTTCGAGAAGCAGGGGCGCCAGCTCGTGCTCACCCGGGCCGGACAGATGTTCCTGCGTCACGCCCGTGGGATCATGGCGGAACTTACGTCGGGCATGATGGAACTCGATGCTCTGCACGAGAACCAGACCGAACTTGTGCGGGTTGCCACTGCGCAGTCGTTGCAGCCCGTCTGCATTCCCGAGGTCATAACCCGGCTGATGGCCCGTCGCCCTGCCGTTCAGGTCGTGATGAGTGGTGAAGCGTACTTCGGGATCGCGGACATTCTGCCTGCGGTCGCTCGGGGCGATGTCGATCTCGGTATCACCGTGTTTCAGGAGGATCTCGGACAGGGCATCCTGACAGGGCGCGAGTTGTTCGGTGCGCGCCTGGAAGTGGTTGCGCGTCGAGACCACTCACTTGCTGGCCGAGAGCGCGTCGCTATCGCCGAGATCATGGATGAAGTGGTGGTCCTGCCGCCGCTCGAATCCTTGGCAGGCCGGATCCTCGTGCAGGAGTTTTCGGCGGCAGGCCTACAGTTCCCGCGGCGACGGATCATCGCGGCGAGCCGGGAACTCAGTCTCGGTCTGGTGCGTGCAAGCAACGCCGTAGCCTTCAGTACCAGCCACCCGGTGTGCGTGAACGAAAACGACCGGGATCTTGTCCGCCTCCCCATCGCCTTTCGTCAGCCGATTCCCTGGAAGATCAGTCTCTGCGAGCGCGCGGCAAGCGTGCGTTCGCCGGCACTGGGGGAGTTCATCGAATGTCTGGAGGAACTCGTGCGCGAGGCCGAGGAGCGTGAACCACTACCTTCCTGGCAGAGCCAGATCCTATGAGGTGGCGCGAAGGTTGTTGCCGGTAAGGATGGGCAGGTGCTTCGGGCCGCGCAGGTTGAAGTTCGCCCGATAAATCACCTCGGACTCCGGAACGGCGAGTTCCAGACGCGAAAACGCAGAGAGCAGCCCGGCAATCGCGGCCTTCGTTTCGATTCGGGCCAGAAATTGCCCGAGGCAGATGTGTATCCAGTCACCGAATCCCAGGTGACGTTGGATGTCGCGCCGCAGATTCAGTTCGTCTGGCGACTGAAAAACGCGCTCGTCCCGGTTCGCTGAGGCCAGCACGATGACCACGGTCTCGCCCGCAGCGACTGGCTGCCCGTGAAAGACGTCGTTACTGAGCGCCCGGCGAGTGGTGAACTGCACCGATCCGTCGTAGCGCAAGAACTCCTCCACCGCGTTGTCGAGCAATGCAGGATCGGCGCGCAGCGCCCGCTCCTGATCCGGAAATCGCGTCAGGGCAAGCACGGCGTTCGATATCAGATTCGTCGTGGTCTCGTTGCCGGCTAGCAGCAACAGGTTGACTGCCGCTAACAACTCGTCGTTCGAGAGCCGACTATCGTCGTCGTGAGCAGCGACCAACCGCCCGATGAAGTCGTCGGTCGGCCGCTGTCGACGCAAGTCGATCTGGGCTTTGAGGTAGTCGCGAAACTCGACGATCCGCGTGTTGCGCGCTGTCACCTCGGCATCGGTGGCATCGGGTCTGACCGGTTCGGTGGCTGCGTCGGACCACGCTTTAAACTGTTTGCCGAGCTCCGGCGGCACACCGAGCAGTTCCGCGATGATGGTCACGGGTAGCGGTACCGCGAGTTGTTCAGCCACGTCGAACGTCTGGCTCGTGTCGATGTCGGAAAGCAGTTGGCGCGTTACTTCCTCGACTCTCGGTTGCATGCGCACGATGCGATTCGGTGTGAAGTCCATCGAGAGTAACTTGCGCAGTCGAGTATGATCCGGGCGGTCGGCACCGAGCATCGTCAACGTGCCGAGTGGTGCCACGTCTTCGATCACGACGTCTTTGCGGCCGACCAGGATCCGCTCGCGCGTACTCGAATAGCGATCGCTGTCGCGCAGCACTCGCCTCACGTCCTCGTAACGGGTCAGTACCCAACCTTGCAACTGCTCGGACCAGACGATCGGTGCTTCCTCGCGAAGCCTGGCATAGAAAGGGTGCGGCCGTGCGATCGTGGCGGGGTCGAACAGGTCCAAGGCGAAACGATTCGATGTGCTCATGCTTCCTCTCCAGATGCTTCGCGATCGAGCGCCGACCATGCGGCTCTCGAGGCGGGAAGTAACTCACTCCAGATCGACATCCAACGGACAGTGACCGCATCCCTGCAGGTCCGGCGCTCCTCTCCCGCTGTATTTCAACCGACCCGCCCACCGCACATTTGATTTGGGTGCGGCCGTTGAAGAGCGCCTTCGAAATCGCCATCGCGCTCTGCCTCTAATTGCGGTGCACAACTGGCCGGTCACCGCAGACATCATCGATCCGGAACTCATTCTCTAGTAGCCGCCGTAGCTGATCTGCAACCCCCAAGTTCTCGGCAATGCCCACAAGCCCATGGTACCGCCGAGCGTGGGTACCACCACCAGCGCCTCGAGATACTTCTCGTCGCTCAGGTTTTCCACGAATCCCTGGATCTGCCACTTGCCGCCGTTCGACCAGATCAGGCGAGCGTGCTGGACCGTCAAGGAATCGATCCTCGCGTAATCCTCGTTGAAGATTGTGACGTAGTAGTCGTCCTTGAACGCCACCTCGTAGCGTGCGGTCAGCGAACTCGCGATGCCTAGCGCGAACGTGTACTGCGCACCGAGATTGTAGGAGTACTCAGGGGCGCGGAGCAGCCGGTTACCTTCGAGGTCCTCCAGTTGCACCCCGGGCGTCATTGGGTTGTCGGAGAGGAACTCATCGAACTCCCCATCGAGCCACGACACGCTTCCGTCGATCTCCAAGCCTGTAACGGGACGCATCACGAACTCGGCCTCCGCACCCGTAACCGTTGCCTTGGTCGCGTTTTCGATGACAGCGAAACCCCCGAGAAACTGCCGCGCCTGATAGTCGTCGTAATCGTAGTAAAAACCGGAAAGGTTGAGCTGCACGCGGCGGTTGGCGAGCAACATCTTGAGTCCCGCCTCGTACGCGATCAGCGACTCGGGATCGTATTCGTCGCCGCAGCCGCCGCCGTTGAATCCGCCTGCGTGAAACCCGCGCGACACGCTGCCATACAGCAGCACGTCCTCCGCGAGATCGAAGTCGGCGCCCAGCTTCCAGGTGACGTCGTCCCATTGCTTGTCCTGCCGGAGGTCCTCGCAACCATCCGGCGCGACGTTGGTGCGCCGGAACTGCTTGATGTCCTTCTCGTCCGACGTGTAACGCACGCCCGCGATCATCCGAAAACGGTCCGTGAAGTGCAGCGTACCCTGTACGAACGCAGCTGCCGAGCTGGTGTCTTGCTCGGTGTGGATGTCGTTGAATGGGATCGGGTACGGAGTGTCGCCGTTGTAGCGCACTGCGTAGAACGGGTTCAATGTGGGATCCGCAAGACCGCCCGGCGGCAGCCCGAAAGCACCCTCGATGAGTCCTTGGATCGCCTCGAGTTCGTATGTGTATTCGCCCATTGAGTCTTGCTGGAAATAGTAGGCGCCGACGATCCAGTCGAGCCGATCTTCGAACGCAGTGCCGATCACGTCGAATTCCTGGCTGAACTGTTCGCTCGTCTGAGCCGGTTTTGCCTGCAGGAAGTTGATATCGGTGCCGTCGTTGTCGTAGGGCCCGCCCCAGTCGGATTCGCGATAAGCGGTGATCGAGCGCACGGTGACGCTGCCGACATTCCAGTCGACCGTGCCGCTCAAGCCCCAGATCTTGGTCTTGTACTCGGTCTCTCCGTTGTTCATCACGTCACCCGTCTCCGTCGCGGCGACCCCGCCGAAGAGGAACGGATTCAGCCCACTCCCCGGCACGACATCCATGTAGTCCCAGCGCGGTGTGTCGTCCTCGCGATCGGTGTAGTCACCACGCAGCAGGATCTCGAGCGAATCGGTCGGCGTGATGAGTGCAGAGATCGACCCGGAGATCAGATCGCGTTCTTCAATCTTCTTCCCGTCGAACGGATTGTCGCGGTAGCCGTCGCTCTGGTCGACGACCAGATTTCCACGCATGGCGAGACGATCTTCGATCACCCCCGTCTGTGCGCCGATCGATCCCTTCACGCGGCCATAATCGCCGAGCAGGAGCGATGCGTTGAACGACGGGTCGAAATCGGGCTTGCGCGTGAAGATGTGGACGTTGCCGCCCGTGCTGTTCCGTCCGTAGAGCGTGCCCTGGGGCCCGCGCAACACCTCGATTCGCTCGAGGTCGTTGTAAACCGCGGACTGATCGCCGGTTACACCCTGGTAGACGCCGTCGACGTAGAGCGCGACACCCGGCTCGGCGAGGCTGTCGTTGATGTCGGTTCCGATACCGCGCAGGTAGAGGTTGGTGGTGCCACCGAGTGAGTTGAACACGAGATTCGGTGCGTAGTACTGCACCTGACGCATCGCGTCGATCTGGCGTTCCTCGATGTTGTCGGCGGTGAGCGCCGTGATCGCGATTGGCGTTTCCTGAAGATCGCTCTCGCGTTTTTGCGCGGTCACGACGATTTCTTCGATCTCCATGATCGCCGCAAGAGCCGAGCTTCCGCCGAACGAGCACCCAAAGAGTACCAGTAGTTTCCAGTCGAGCCTGATTGCCATCTGAATATCCCCTCGATAGACAGCTAAGTTCGAGTCTGTGCCGGATCGCGGCCGACCCTCAGGAATGGCCGAAGGTGGCTAACTTCTCCGCACTCGCCGACAACAAGATAGTGCATGGACCAACACACGCCCGGTGAGATCATGAGGCCCCGCCTGAGACGCGTCCAATGAGTAATTTGGACTGACGCATTACTTGGTAGTTATGGAGAATGGGGTCTTCGGCACCGATTCGCGTGATAGCATTTGCTTTTCGCAGTCGCGACTGGGAGGTTCTCAGACATCGTCATCAGGCAGTCCGCCGGATGAGAAGCGCCTGCGGGCCCTCACTACCCGGGAGGGTAGCCATGTCACCGGTGTTTCCACCTCTGCCTGTCGCAGCAGCGGTACCAGGTGAGTCAACGCCACCTGGGCCTCAGTGCGCGCGAGGTGCGAGCCCAGGCAGAAGTGCAGGCCCCAAGCCGAAGCCTACGTGGCCCCGGCAGTCGCGGCCGATATCGAAGCGATCAGGTTCGGCGAAGCGGTCGTGGTCGTGGTTGGTTGCGCCGTAGCTGACCCAGACCTGTGATCCTGCGGGAATTGTCGTACCGCCTGGACGGGTGTCGGCATGCACGCGGCGGAACAGTCCCTGAACCGGCGAGCAGTAGCGCAGCCCTTCCTCGACGGCGCGTTCGATCAGCGCGGGGGTCGCGTTCCAGCCGTTCGAGCTGATCAGGATTCGGGGCGGCGGTAAGCCCGCCGAGAAGATTCGTGGTCGTCTCGTTACCGGCGGCGAGCAACAGGATGCCGTAGGACAGCACTTCACCCCGGGGACAAACGCCCTGGATCACGCTCCGCGGACACGAGCAGGCCGATCAGATCGTCGGTCGGTTCGGCGCGACGTCGGTCGGCCGCCCCCGAGAGGTAGCCGGCGAGCTCGAATACCTCAGCCAGCGCCTGCTCCCGGGCCTCCCCTGAAGCACCGTTGATGATGGCCACCAGACCGCTCGACCAGCGCTTGAAGTCCCCGATCCGGCTCCGCTCCACGCCCAGCAGTTCCGAGATGAACCTCGACTACCCGATCGAATGCCGTCACCGCCCACATGCCACCGGGATCGACGGCCACCGCCTCGGCTTCGGCGCGCAGCCTCGCGTAGGCCCGGTAGGGATCCGCCAGAAGCGACAGCGACATCAGACCCAGCGCTCAATTCAAGGGCGAATCAGCCGACCGGGCAGTGCGTCGGTAGCCACACCCTGCTCGTAGGTGATCTCGCCTGCCACCAGGGTAGCCAGGTAGCCGTCGGCCTGCTGCTGCAGTCGAGGGCCCCCGGCCGGCAGGTCGTGCACGATGTGGGGCGCGCGCACCCGAAGCGCATCAAAATCGATGACGTTCAGATCCGCCCTCTTGCCCGGCACGAGCTCACCTCGATCGTCGAGGCCGACCGCAACGGCCGTATCACGGCTCTGCCGCCGGACCAGCGTTTCAAGGTCGATCAAGTCACCGCGTTTCCGGTCCCGCCCCCAATGCGTCAGCAGCGAGGTGACGAAGCTCGCATCGCAGATTGTGCCTACGTGAGCGCCGCCATCACCCAGCCCGGGTACCGTATGCTCATGCAGCAGCATCTCCCGACAGCAGTCGAGATTGTTCTCGGCGTAATTGGCGAACGGGGTGTACAGAATGACCTCACCTTCCCGCTCAAGCAGCAGATCATAGGCAAAACTCCAGGGGTCGGCGCCGGCTGCGCGCGCCCGGGCGGCAATGGAATCCTGCGGATCGGGCTCGTATTCGGGTGGATCTCCAAGCTCCCAGAGCTTCTCGCCGCCGGCCATCACCGCGAACAGTCGAGCGAACGCCGGTGTCGGCTGCTCCGCCAGGATGCGGGCTTTGCGACTCGGATCCCGCAGCGCTTCGAGGCGTTCGTGCTGCGGCAGGTGGGCGATCTCCTTGAAGCTCGGACGCGTGGAAAACGGGTTCAGGGTGGTGGCGTGGCCCATCAGGATGCCGATGCCGCGAGGTGCCACCTGCCCTCGCATGGGCAGTCCGCGGGTGTTGGCGCGTTCGACCCGACCCAGCAGCTTACGCCAGCCCTGGGGGCTGATGCCCTGGGCCAGGGAAATCGACATCGGCCGCCCGCTCTCGCGCACCATCGCTTCGAGGAACGAGAATTCTTCGTCCAGGTCTCCGAAGTCGGAGATCATTTCGATCACGCCGCGACCGGCGTCCCGGAGGCCGGCGGCAATGCCCAGTAACTCGTTCAGCTCGGCCTTCAGGGATGGCGTGGGTTCTCCGCGACTGCTGCGGTGGTTCAGCGTTCGGGAGCTCGAGAATCCCAGCGCGCCGGCACGCACGGCTTCGGCCGTGATCGCCCGCATCGCGGCGATGTCTTCGGCGGTGGCAGGTTCCCGATCGGCGCCTCGCTGGCCCATTACGTAGACGCGCAGCGCCCCGTGAGGCAGCTGCGCGCCAATGTCCATGTCGTACCGCCGCGATCCCAGGAAGTCCAGGTATTCCGGGAACGATTCCCACTGCCAGCCGATACCTTCGGCAAGCACGGCCCCGGGGATGTCCTCGACCCCTTCCATCAGCTCGATCAGCATCTCGTGATCGGTCGGCCGGCACGGCGCGAAGCCGACGCCGCAGTTCCCCATCACAACCGTGGTCACGCCGTGGTGACTCGATGGCGACATGCGGTTCGACCAGGTGGCCTGACCGTCGTAGTGGGTGTGGATGTCGACGAAGCCGGGGGTGACCAGTGCGCCGTCGGCGTCGATCTCGCGCCGGCCGCGGCCGGCTACGCGGCCGACCTCACGAATCAGGCCGCCGGCAACGGCGATGTCGGCGGTGAAGCCCGCCCGGCCGGTGCCGTCGATGACGCGGCCGCCGCGGATGACCATGTCGTGCTGTTTCATACTCTTGTTCTCCTTGACCGTTCTGGCGAATTCAAGCGGAGGTGGCATCGAATCGGAACGCGTCGCCGTCGGGGACGATACGACCGGAAGTGGGAGAGGCGAAGTGGGTGCCGAGGACCAGGGTGTCGCGTCCGAATCGTTCCATGAAGGCTTGCCGGCTCGCCTGGGCGGTGGCGGAGTCGACGTCAGCGATGTCCTTCCAGTGCGGGCGCGCGAACTGCACCGGGTGATGGAACAGATCGCCGGTAATGATGGCGCGCTCGCCGGCGGATTCGATCAGCACGCTGACGTGCCCGGGCGTATGGCCCGGAGTCGGCACCAGGCGGACCTCCGGAGTGACCTGGTGATCCGTCTCCACAAGATCCACCAGGTCGGATTCGATGATCGGGCGGATCGAGTCGTTCTTCGCTTCGGCCCCGAAGGGATCGTCCTCGTGCTCCCAAAATCCCCATTCCTCGCGGCCGATCAGATACCGGGCATTGGGGAAAGTCGGCACCCAGCGGCCGTTCTCCCGCATGGTGTTCCACCCCACGTGATCCACGTGCAGATGGGTGCACAGCACCGCGTCGATACCGTGTCGGGGTGCGCCGGCGGCCTCCAGTCGGTTCAAAAAGTCACTCTGCCGGTGATCCCACTCCGGCAGCGGCCGCGGCTTGTCGTTGCCGATGCAGGTATCCACCAGCAGCGTTGCTTCTTCGGTGCGCACCAGAAAGGTATGGATGCTCAAGGGCACTGAGCCGTTCTCGTTGACAAAGTGCGGATGCAGCCAGGCACTCATGGAGGCGAGGTTTTCGGCAGTGGCGTCGGGCAGCAGAAAGGTGAGGTCGATGTCCTGGAGGACGTCGACCACCCGATGAATGCTGACGCTGCCGATCTTCCAGGTTTCCATACGGCCTTCCGTTTACGTTGAGGGACAGTCAGCGCCATGACCGCTCGATGGCCGGGGGCGGAGACGCGCTCGCCAGCATGGAGCCGCCATGGGCCTCCATCATCTTTCATTCACCACTCTAGCACCGATTCTGTCATCATGCATACAGGTAAGCACTGAGGGGTAGCCGCTCATGAAGTTCGATCTGATGGCTGGAAATCTGCCGTGGCGCCGTACCGCCGAGCTCGCTGCCGGGCTCGAGAAGGAAGGCTTCTCCGGCATGCTGTTCACCGAGGCCGGCCAGGTGCCGTGGATGATGATCACCGCTGCGGCTCTGGCGGCGCCCCGGCTCGAGTTTTCCACCGGAATCGCGGTCGCGTTTCCCCGCAGTCCGATGATCTCGGCCCAGGTGGCATGGGAACTCGCCGGGAATACCGAAGGCCGCTTCCGCCTCGGACTGGGAAGTCAGGTGAAGGCCCACGTGACCCGTCGCTACAGTGCCGTCTTCGACAAGCCGGCGCGACAGATGCGCGACTATCTGGCCGCCGTCAAAGCCTGTCTGCGGGCGTTCCGGGGCGAAGAGCGGCTCGACTACGAAGGTCCTTACTACCAGCTCAGCTATCTGCCCGCCCAATGGGCGCCGCCGCGCCACGATCACGAGGACGTGAGGGTGGATATTGCGGCCGTAGGCCCGCTCATGTGCCGCGTGGCGGGCGAACTCGCTGACGGTGTGCACGTGCACCCGATGCACTCCATGCATTACGTGCGTGAGCGCCTCCTGCCGGCGCTGCGGGAGGGGGCGGAGCACGCCGGGCGCTCGGCCGACGACGTCGATCTGATGATTCCGGTGTTCGCGATCCCCGGCGACAGCGCCGAGGCGCGTGAGCCGCTGCTTCAACGCGCACGGATGCAACTCGCGTTCTACGGCTCCACGCCGAACTACGCGTTCCAGTTCGATGATCTCGGTTTCACCGGTACAACGGCAAGACTGCGGGAGCGAATGAAGGCCGGCGACATTCAGGGGGCACAGGCGGTCATCACCGACGAGATTCTCGAGCACTTTGCGGTCATCGCACGCTGGGACGATCTGGCGGATGCGCTGACCGAACGCTATGCCGGCACGGCGGCGCGGCTGGTGATGTATCTGGCGGGTGAGTCTATCGCGCGGCATCCGGCTGATCTGCCGCGGTGGGGCGCGGTAGCCCGCGCGGTGACCGGGTCATGAGCAGAAAGGTCGCCCTGATACCGGGTGAGGACGCCGCGCCGGAAGCGTTCCTTCCCACCGTCGAACTGCTCGGGCGGCTGGATCTGGACATCGACTGGGTATGGCCGCAGGTGGGCATACCCGCGCAGGAAGCCACCGGCGATCCGTTTCCACCCGCGGCCCGGCAAGCCATCGACGATTCGGATACCACCCTGTTCGGCGCAACCAGCGGTCCCAGCGGCCGGGCGCTGCGCCATCTCCGCTGGGGGCGAAACACCTACGCAAACGTGCGTCCGGCCCGGTGGATGCCCGGTGCGCGAAGCCCGCTGCGCGACCCCAGTGGGGTGGACCTGGTGATCGTTCGAGAGAACATGGAGGACGTCTACGTCGGCGTCGAAGGCGATCTGCGATCCCTCGACGGGGTAGACCTGGTCAGCCGGCTGCATCGCCGGCCGGTTGCGCAGATGGGCGAGGGCCGTTTCGCGCTGAAGGTCATCACCGAGGCGCGCACCCGAAAGATTGTCGAGTTCGCCTGCAACCTCGCACTCGAGCGCGCCGAGAGGCGTGGACGGCCGCCGAAGCTGACGACAGGTACCAAGCACAACATTTCCCCGGTAGCGGACGGATACTTCCTCGAGGTGGCCCGGGAAACCGCACGACAGTTCCCGGAGGTCGTCTTCGAGAGCCTGCTGGCGGACGATCTCGTGCACAAACTCGTCATCAGGCCGCAGGCGTTCGACGTGATCGTGCTGCCGAACCTTTACGGCGACCTGTTCTCTGACGCCGCCGCGGCGGTGGTGGGTGGTCTCGGGCTCGGCCCCAGCGGATGCTACGGCGATGACTATGCCTATTTCGAGTCTGCCCACGGCTCGGCACCGGATATCGCTGGCACACACACCATCAATCCGACCGCGACGCTGCTTTCGGCGGCAATGATGCTCGACTACCTTGGTTTCGCCACGGAATCACGGCGGCTTACGGATGGGGTCGAACGTGTTTATGCTGAAGGCCGGTGCCTGACGCCCGATCAGGGCGGCGCCGCCGCCACGACGGAGTTCTGTCGGGCGGTGGTCCGCGCGATGGGTATCGACTGATGCAGCACCATGCGGGGGTTTGCAATCTTCCCTATGGCGACAGATAGTACGCGTATTTACGAAACTGTGAGGGCCTGGGGCGATGAGCAGGTTGACCTTCAGTGATGAGCAGCGCCAGTTCCGCGACTTCGTCGCAAGATTCTTTCGCGAGCAGTCACCGGTGACAGCCGCCCGGGCGATTATGATGGGCGAGTCCGGATTCGATCCCGAGCTGTGGCGGCGGCTCGGCGGCGAGCTCGGGCTCACCGGCGTTCACGTCCCCGAGGCATTCGGGGGGCAGGGATTCGGCGCGGTGGAACTGGGCATCGTCCTCGAGGAGATGGGTCGGGTAGCGTATTGCGGGCCTTACTTCGGCTCCGCGGTCCTGGCAACGTATGCACTGCTCGAAGGGGCGACGGCAGCGCAGCAGGAACGCTGGCTGCCGCCGCTGGCGGCGGGGGACATCATCGGCTCGCTGGCCCTCGCCGAGCCCGGCGGCGGCTGGGAGGCGGACGCGGTCCAGGCAAGCGCGCGGTCATCGTCGGGTCGATGGCGCCTGCAGGGCACCAAGAGCTACGTACTGGACGGGCCGATCGCGAACCTGTTCATCGTTGCTGCCCGGGAGCCCGGAAGTGCCGGCTCGGATGGGGTGTCTCTGTTCGCCGTGCAGGCGGATGCCCCCGGGCTCGAGGTGGAGCCGCTTCAGACCATGGATGCCACCCGGCGGTTGAGCCGCCTTCGCCTGTCGGGAGTCGACGCGGAGCTGTTGGGGGAACCGGGGGCCGCGGCGCCCGTCCTGCGCCGGGTGATCGACCGGGCGGCGGTGGCGCTCGCCAGCGAGATGGTCGGGGGGGCGCAAGCGCTGCTGGACTCGGCGGTGAGCTACGCCAAGCTGCGCCTGCAGTTCGGCCGCCTGATCGGGTCCTTCCAGGCCATCAAGCACAAATGTGCAGACATGCTGCTCGCCGTCGAACTGGCCAAGTCGGCCGCCTACGGGGCCGCGGAGATGGCCGCTCTAGGAGCAGACGCAGACGAATTTCCCGAAGCGGCGGCGTTGGCGAAGACCCTCGCCGCCGAGGCATTCCTGCAGGCGGCGGCGGATACCATCCAGATCCACGGGGGCATCGGATTCACGTGGGAGAACGACACGCACCTGTACTTCAAGCGGGCGAGGAGCTCCGAAGTGCTCCTGGGAACGCCAGCAGAGTTTCGCGACCGCTTCGTCGAGCGCGTGAGTGCGCGGGAGGTAGCCTATGAATGAGTCCACCGCCGAGCAGGTGCGCGAGGAGGTGCGTGCCTGGCTCGCCGACCACTGGGACCCGGATCTGCCCCTGGCGGAGTGGCGTCGGCGCCTCGTGTCCTCCGGGTGGGGCTGTCCCACATGGCCGGCAGCCTGGTTCGGGAGAGGGTTCTCCGAGGCGCTCGGAGCAGTCGTGGAGGCGGAGTTCCGCCAGGCCGGCGCTGTGGGGGTGGCATCGTCGGGCGTACGAATGCTCGCCGCAGCCACGCTGCTCGAGCACGGCAGTGAGGAGCAGAAGGGCACGCTGCTGCCGCGCATCCTCACCGGCGAAGACACCTGGTGTCAGCTGTTCAGCGAGCCCGGCAGCGGCTCCGATCTGGCAGGACTCACGACCCGCGCTCAGCTCGACGGCGATACCTGGATCGTCAATGGGCAGAAGGTCTGGACCACCAGCGCCCATCACGCCCAGTACGGCATGCTGCTTGCCCGCACCGATTGGGATGTTCCGAAACACCATGGTTTGAGCTTTTTCGTCCTCGAGATCGATCAGCCGGGCGTGGAGGTACGACCGCTGCGACAGATGAACGGGCACGCGTCGTTCAATGAGGTGTTCATGACCGACGCCCGAGTGCCCCGGGACATGCTGGTGGGGAAACCGGGCGGCGGCTGGCAGGTGGCGTTGACGACGCTCGCCCACGAGCGTCGGCTGGCCGACGGCATGCGAGCCTGGGGCCGGGCCGAACGGGGTGAAGGCCGTGTCTACGGGGAACTGCGGGAAGAGCAGGCCCGGGTGATGGAGCCTTACAAGTGGTACCCCCAACGGGCCGGTCGTGTCGATCTGATCCTGCCGGTCGCTCGGGCCAGCGGTCGCCTGGCTGACCCTGCGGTTCGCCAGGAGATCGCCCGGGCGTTGATGCTCGAACGGGCGGCTCAATGGACGGCGCGGCGCGCACGCGCGGCCCGCGCGCTGGGGCAACCGCCGGGACCGGAGGGCTCGCTCGGCAAGCTTGCAGCCAGCGTCGTGGCGCGGGCGGCGGCTCGTGCGCATGCCGTTGCCGCGGGCCCCGATGCCCTGCTGGCGGGCGAGGAAGCGCCGGCCGAAGGTATGGTGGCGGAGGTGCTGCTGTCGGTACCCGCGATCTCCATCGCCGGCGGCACGGACGAAATTCAACGCAACATCATTGCAGAACGGGTGCTCGGGCTGCCCAAGGAGCCCCGCGACGACGTGGACGTGCCATTCCGGGAAGTCCGCAAAAACCCATCGAAGGTTTCGAGGTGACGACCGGATGGTCCGATGAGATTCAGACACTTGAAGAGGTGAAGCATGAGCCAGCTGAACTACAGCTTCGAAGAATTGATGGCCGAGCATGACTACGCGAGAAAGATCCGACACAAAGACAAGACGCTGCACGGCGGTCTGCTCGCGGACGGTACGTATCGCCCGCCGAGATCTCTGAACCGCACACCAGCCATAGAGGCGTGGTGGGCTCGCCTGAAGCGGGAAGGGCAGGCGGTCGAGGTGATGGACCGCGACGCCATCAATCGCGCCAACGTGTTTTTTCCCACCATCGAGCAGGCGAGGCTGCTGCTGCGCCACGGTTGCAAGGATGCGATGACGCGCATCCTGACACTGATCGGTGTGATCGAGGGTTTCGGCAACGACGGCATTCGGCTGCTTCCGGAAATGGACTTCAGCGAGCACTTCGTGGAGTCAATCGATGGCACCTGCATCGCCCATCTGCACCGCGGCCTGCTGGTTGCCCATGGTCAGGACGAAGCAGGAAGCGGCAACGAATACGGACACGACGAAATGTGGTTCGCCATCCGGGACCGGGCGCTGGAAGATCCGACGATTACCGACGACATGTTCGAGAACCTGCCTCTGGCGCCGCCGCCGGGGTATCAGGGCAAGGCCAAGGCGGCACCCGAGGCCACTTCGGTCGGGAGTATCACGCGCCTGTTCGAACAGCTCGATCCGATGGTTGAACTCACCTTCCTGGCGCTGGCTCGGATCCTGCATGTGGAGTACGGCGCCTACACGACCTTCAGATGGGCGCGGGAGGTGCTGGCGGACCCGGAAGCTTCTGCCGCCCCGGAGTGGGCGCCGGCGATGGTCGATAACATACAGGCCGACGAAGACATACACGTGCGCTATCTCGGCTGCGCGCTGGCCGAAGCCCGGGCACGGACGTTCCGCGGCACCGATGGCAGTAATGTGCCCGGAGCAGTGGTGATCGACCGGCTGGTGGAAACAGTCTGCAATGCCATGGGCGGCGAGCGCATCGAGCGGATGAAATCGTACCGCTACCGGCACATCGTCGACGAGCTGGCGTCGCACCCGCGGGGTGACGAGATTCACCGCGAGCTGGCGAAACTGGGACCTTTGCCAGGCCTGCCATCGGCGGCGTGAGTCGATTGAGGCTGAGCAACGGACACCCATAGGGGCCCTTCATGAGATTCGGAGTCTTCTACGAACTGCAGTTGCCTAAACCATGGGGCGACGGTGCTGAGCATCGTCTGATCCACGAGGCTCTGGAGCAGGTGCGCCTCGCGGACCGGCTGGGGATTCACCACGCCTGGGCAGTGGAGCATCATTTCCTTGAGGAGTATTCGCACTGCTCTGCGTCCGACGTGTTCCTGTCGGCGCTGGCCGCCAGCACCCGGAACATCCGCCTCGGCTTCGGCATACGCCAGGTGATTCCCCACTACAACCATCCAGCTCGGACGGCTGAAGCCGTCGCCATGCTCGACCTCGTCTCGAGCGGCCGGGTGGAGTTCGGTATCGGCGAGGGGGCGACGCGGCTCGAGTTGCACGGCTTCGGCATACCGGCGAAGGAGAAGCAGGCACTTTCGCTCGAGTCAGCCGAGCAGATCGCCAACATGATGGTGATGGAGCCGTATCCCGGCTACGAGGGCAAAGGCTTCTCGATGCCCTGTCGCAACGTGATCCCGAAGCCCGTGCAGAAGCCTCATCCGCCCATGTGGTTGGCCTGCACCAACCGCAAGACCATCGAGACCGCTGCCAGGAATGGACTCGGCGCGCTGGCGTTCACCTTCGTCGATCCGGAGGAGGCCAAGGCCTGGTCGGACATCTACTACGGCATTATCAGGTCGGAGGAATGTGTACCGATCGGCCACCGGGTCAATGCCAATATCGCGCTCGTGGCGGGGTTTTCCCTGCACCAGGATGCCGAGGAAGCGCGGCGGCGTGGTGAAGATGGCTTCGCCTTTTTCCGCTACGCCATCAACGCGCTGGTGGCCAACGATGCCAAGCCCGGGCATTCGACGCTCTGGGAGGAATACGAGACGCTCAAGGGCCGCGATCTTCCCACGATCGCGGCACCGGGGATCGGCACGCCGGAGCAGCTCACGCGCCACATCGAGGACTTCGAAGAGGTAGGCGTCGATCAGATCATCTTCCTTCAGCAGGGGGGAAAGAACCGCCACGAGCATATCTGTGAGAGCCTGGAGCTGTTCGGCGCCGAGGTGCTGCCACGGTTCGAGGAAGGTCGCGCCCGCCGCGAGGCCGAGAAGGCCGAAGCGCTGGGACCCTACGTGGAGCAGGCGCTCGAGCGCAAACGCTGGATGGCGTCGTTAGCGGAGGAGGACGTTCCGTTGGTGCCGGCGTCGCGGGAGCGGGAGGCCTACTACCGGAAGTAGCTGGCGTGTCGATCTGCGGCCGTTTCCCGGTTCAGCTCAGCCGGTAGAACTCCACGGCGTTGGTGCAGGTGATTCGGCGCACATCGGCAGCGGGCAGATGCGCAAACTGCTCGGCGATGTAACGATCGGATTCGGGCCACACACCGTCCCCGTGAGGATAGTCAGAGCCCCACATCAACGTTTCCACCCCCATCTCGTCGATGAGCTTGACGCCGACGATGTCGAACTGAAACGTGGCTTTGCACTGGCGCCGCCAGTACTCGCTCGGCTTCATCTTCAAGCCGAGGTCCTGAAAGCGATCCTCCCATTCGAAATCCATCCGCTCGAGCGCGTAGGGAATCCAGCCGCAGCCGCTTTCGCCGAAGGCGACGCGCACATTGGGGTAGCGCTCGAACACATTGGCTGCCATGAGCGCGGAGAGAATGCTGATAAGGTTCATCTGAAACCCGGAAACCACACTAAAGAACATCGCCCGCCGACGCTCTGCGGGAATGGCACGCAGGGCCTCCGGAGACACGTTCGGGAACGTGTGGAAATGCAGCGGCAGATCGACTTCGTGGACAGCCTGCCACAAGGGTTCCCAGGAGGGGTGCAGCATAGGCTGCATGTCCCACGAGCAGGACAACTCGAGGCCCCTCAAACCGAGGTCGGCCACCCGGTAGACCTCTCTCACCGCCGCGTCGATGTCGCCGTACGGCAGGCAGGCCAGGCCGATGTGGCGCTCAGGATAATGGCTGCAGAATCCCACCAGCCAGTCATTGTAGATTCGCAGCATCTCATTGACCGCCTCAGTGTCTCCCAGCCGGCTGGCGGCACCGAGAATACCGTACAGCACCTCGGCTTGAACTCCGTCGAGATCCATGTCACGCACCCGCAGGTGGGGATCGGATACCCGGCGAATGCCCTGTTCACCGTCGCGATACAGACCGGTTTCGGCCATCCGGTCGACGCGAGCATGCTGGCCGGGCACATAGGGCGCCCCCGTGGGTCCCACCCCGTTCTTGAGTCCCAGATTGACACCGCTTGGCGTCGTCCAGTAGTCACCCCTGGGGCCGGACGCGACATAGGGCATGCGGCTTTTCATCGCCGGTGTTGCCCCGTCCGTGAACAGGGTAGGCGGCAGCCAGCAGAGGTCGATATGACAGTCGGCGGAGACGCGTGTGTACTCCATGGAGCCACTCCCCGGGAACATGGAACCAGACTGTAACGCAGCATACTAATTCGGTGCCACTCTGGCAGTGGCTTAGGTTGTCCACGGACCGGATCAGCTGGTCAGCCGTTCAGCAGGGGCCGCACCTCGCGGCTGAACCTATGAAGCTGCTCGTCGCGATCGGCTGCTGGCCCTACCAGATCGAGAATCACGTGCTGGACGCCGGCTTCCCGGTAGCGGTGGATTGTCTCCGCGACGTCTGCCGCTGAACCGAGCGCACCATAGCGTCGCGCGGCTTTGGAGAAATCCATGGCGTAGCGGCGGCTCAGATGCTCGGTTGCCGTCCGGTGCGAGTCCTCGAAGCGCTCGTCGAGGCGCAGGAACAGCATGTGTGCTGGCGTGAAGGCGTCGAGGCTGCGGTCCATCGCAGCGGCGGCGTGGCGGATGGTCGTCAGGGACTCGGAGAAGCGTTGCGGGTCGACGGCGTAGGAGACATAGCCGTCGCCGATCCGGCCCGCGCGCTCCAGCGCCCCCTTTGCCCGGCCGCCGCACCAGATGGGCGGCCCGCCTGGTGACGTCGGGGGTGGCAGCATGCGGACGTCATCCAGTGGGAAGAAGCGGCCGTTTCGGGTGACCGGCTCACCGCTCCACAGTGCCTTCAGCACGTCGATACCCTCCGTCAGTCGAGCGCCTCTCTGACGGAGCGGCACGCCGCATGCGGCGTACTCGTTGGGGAACTCCCCACCCACGCCGACGCCGAGCACGAACCGGCCGGAGAGCATCCGGTCCAGCGTGGCGGTCTGTTTGGCCACAAGGGTGGGGTGGCGCAGGGGCAGGAGGTAGACGCAGGTGCCGAGGGTGAGCCGGCGCGCGAAGGCGGCAGCGAGGGCGAGTTGGGTCAGGGAGTCGAGAATCGGCACCGGGAAGGCAACGTGATCACCCACCCAGAGGGAATCGAAGCCCAGCCGTTCCGCCTGCTCCACGGTAGCCCGGGCCGACTCCGGATCCGGGAATCCAGCCATCACTCCGAACTGTAGATCCGGATCGTTCATTGTTTGCCTTCCTCAGTGCAGAGTACGCCGCTTGCCGTTAGCCTTTTGACTCGGCGCCCGGCGGCGCATGAGATCGCCATTCGGCGTCTCGATTTTCAGCTCTACGGCGCCGGGATCGGCCGGGGTGCGGATGCCGGCCGGTCCCGCCACCATGTGTGGCGAGGTCCAGCACCGCGTGGTGTTTAAGCAGCTTCATGAACCGGGTTTCTCAGGTGCTTTCGTTGCACCTCGGCCGCCGAGCACGGAGGGTGCCCGTGCGCGATGGAAGCCCTCGAACGCCGCCTGGACCGGCGGGCTACGCAATGGAAACATGGGGCTGTTGGTGGTGAGACCGGCGCCGCCATCCACGCGCCACACCTGGCCTGTCACGAAGCGGGCGGCCGGGCTCAGCAGAAACGCGACCGCGGCGCTGATCTCCGCCTCGGTACCGAGGCGCCCGACAGGCGTCACGTCGGGAAACGCGTGCAGAGCCCGGAGCATCCTTTCGTCGCGGTAGGTATCGAAGCCGCTCGAGGCCACGTAACCGGGCGCTACCGCGTTTACGCGCACACCGTCGGCGGCCCATTCCACCGCTGCCGTGGCCGTGAGGTTGTGCACACCCGCGCGCGCGGCACCGCTGTGGCCCATGAGGGGCATGCCGCCGGTTTCGCCGGCGGTGATGTTGACGATGGCGCCGCCGTGGTCGCACATGCTGAGGCGATACACGGTGGTGGAGACGAGATACGTCGACAGCAGGTTGTTGCGGATCACCGCTTCGAAGCCGTTTGCGGACATTTCGGCGAGCAGGGCGGGGAACTGACCGCCCGCACAGTTCACCAGGCCATCGATCGGTCCGTGCTCGGCCCACTCTCGGATCACGCGGTCTACGGCCGCGGCATCACGAACATCGCAGATGGCCGTGTCGACCCGACCGCCGTCCGCCCGGACTTCCGCCTGCACGGCTTCGAGCTTAGCCCGGGTGCGCCCGGCGATGAGCACCTGCGCGCCCAGTGCGCACAGCTCGTGGGTGATGCATCGTCCGATTCCAGAACCGCCTCCCGTGACGAGAATGCGTTGATCACGAAAGAGTTCTGCTGCAAAAACCGAGGCATAAGTCAATGGTCGCCCACCGTCCAGTCATATATACAGGCCGCCTGTACGACATCCTGCCGGCTCACGCCATCACCAGCGAAGCCCGGCGGGTCCGCCCGGCATCCTGATCGGCGAACGCCTGCTCGATGCGCTCCAGAGGGTAGTCCACCACGACTTCGTCGAGGGGCAGCGAGCCCGCGTGGCGGCTCAGGAAGTCGATGGCACGCTGGAGGCTCAGGGCATCATACGATGCCACTGCCTCGATGCGTTGATTCTGCATCACCAGGCGTCCCGGGTCGCACTCGAACGAGGTGCCGGCATAGAACGTGCCCATCTCGAGATAACGGCCACCGAGCGCCAGCATGCGTAAGCCCTCATTGATCACTGAGGCGAAGCCGACCACCTCCACCACGACGTCGGCGCCCCAGCCGCCGGTGAGGTCCTTAACGGCTTCGACGCGCTGCTTTGCATCCGCCAGCTTGCGGAAGTCGATGACGTGATCCGCGCCCATGCGCTCGGCCATCGACAGCCGCTCGTCGATGCCGTCTATGGCGATCACCTGCGCCGCCCCGCGTTCCTTGGCGACGGCGCATGCATAGAGCCCGAGGCCGCCACAGCCTTGGACCACGACCTGATCGCCGAGCGACACGTCGACCCGTTCCAGTCCCATCACCACTTGCGCCAAAGCACAATTGGCGCTCACGACCATGGTGTCGGTGACGTTGTCCGGGACTTTGAAGAATGCCTGATTAGGGTGCAGGTACAGATAGTCGGCGAAGGCGCCGCGAACGTAGGGCCACTCGTCGAGCGGTCCACGCTGGATTGCGAAGCTGTGGCGGCAGGCTTCGCTCGTGCCACGGATGCAGCTCCGGCACTGACCGCAGGGACGGAAGTACTGATAGGCAATTCGGTCGCCTTCCCGAACGGGCGTGCCGTTCCAGTCGTGGCTGACGCCCTCGCCCAAGGCATGCACGATACCGGTGGCTTCGTGGCCGAGGATTCGGCCCTGGGGTGTCACGATTTCCTTGAATCGACCGTCGCCCCGCCAGATGTGGAGCTCGGATCCACAGATATTGGCGCGTGTGATGCGCAGGGTCAGCCCGCCCGCCCGTGGCTCTGGAATGGGTAACTCGCGAATTTCGAAGGGCTTGCCCGGCTGAAAAAACAAGGCGGCGCGGTTGGCTCGTGGCATGTATTCCCCCTCCGGCCGGGGATGACCGGGCTGTTGCCAAACAGTAAATGCACATACATCATGTCGCGCGAGTGTAGTGTTATCAAGAGGAAGCAGGCGCACACAACACGCGGCGGGCGGATTCTGGTTTACTGAGATTCGCCGCGCCCTGTTCTAAGCCCATCTCCCATTTGACACGATGGCGGCGGATATGGGAGCGTCGGGCCGTGTTAGTAAGGCAGATTACTTTCCGCCATTCCTGACCGGCTTTGTAGGTGTGGTTTGAAATTGAAAATAGAAAATCGAGCAGGCAATGAGCCAGGCCGCAGACTGGACCGAACGGGCAGATTCGCGCCGGGATCCGCCTCGACGCGTGCGTCGTCTGTCACGAAGACTTCTGTTTTTCGGGGTGCCTGTCCCGGAGCCCCAGGGACCCTTTCGTCATGAGTGCGGGCAGTCGATTGCCGGGAACGGCGGTTCCCTCCAGATATTTCGACGGTGCCGGTGGTTGCCGGCTGGCTGCGGACGAGTGGGGTGACGCCGGCGGACCCCTGGTCATTCTCCAGCACGGTGGCGGGCAGACCCGCCACGCCTGGAAGGGGGCCGGCGAGAGGCTCGGTGCGGCGGGTTATCACGCTGTCGCGCTCGACGCACGCGGGCACGGCGACTCCGACTGGGCTCCCGACGGCGTCTACGGTCAGGACGTCATGGTCGCGGACTTGCGCCAGGTGCTGGAACAGCTCGGCAACCGCCGTCCTGTGCTGGTCGGAGCTTCGATGGGAGGTGGCGTGAGCCTGGTCGCCTGCGGCGAGGACCATATCGACGCCACCGCGCTCGTGCTGGTGGATATCGGCCATCGTATCGAGCCGGACGGGGTGCAGAAGATTCAGGCCTTCATGAGCCAGAAGCCGGAGGGCTTCGAGTCGCTCGAGGAGGTTGCCGACGCCATCGCCAGCTACCAGCCGCACCGCCAGCGACCGAAGGATCTGGGCGGGCTCGCCAAGAATGTGCGCATCGGTGACGACGGGCGCTTTCACTGGCACTGGGATCCGCGCTTTCGCACCGGTCATCGGGACATCGACAAGCGCCATGCGCGCTTGACTGCGTGCGCCAGTGCGCTTGGCCTGCCGACGCTGCTCGTGCGCGGCGGGCTCTCGGACGTGCTGAGCGAGGAAGGGGCACAGGAGTTTCTCGAACTGTGTCCGCAAGCCGAGTACGTCAACGTGACAGACGCCGGCCACATGGTGGCGGGTGACCGCAACGACGTTTTCGCGAATGCCGTCGTGGAGTTTCTTGCTCGCGTGGTGCCCGTGGACGGGGAACCGGTGCAAGCGTCCCACGAGCCGCAACCGCATCACCAGGGGCCTCCGGGGGACGTGAACGACGTGCCCTGAGAGGTGGCGAAGCAAAGTTAGGTGGATCACCGGATTGGCGAGGGGCGCATGGACAGCGTGGACTGAAATCGAGGCGCACCTGCCCGGGTCGTGCTCCGGGCGTTATGCGAGGATTGACCATGGACTACCAGATTATTTCTGCCGATTGCCACATCGATCTGCCCTGGCTGCCGCCCGACCTGTTCGTGGAGGGTGCTTCGGCGGCATTGCGCGACCGGATGCCCTACGTAACCGACGGGCAGAAGGGGCCGATGTGGGTGACGCGCGGCGGCGCCAGCTTCGGGCTTCAAAACGGCATGGGTTCGGCCGGACGCGAGTACGTACCGGGGCAGATACATCGCAGCGACCGGATGGCGGAGCAGGGGCTCTACGAGGACGGCAGGAACGGCATTCGCCGCATTTCCGACCCTGACCTGCGGCTGAAGGATCAGGACCTGGACGGCATCCAGGCTGAGGTGCTGTATGGAATCCTCGGTGCGTCGATGCGCCTCGGTGACGAAACGGCCGCCGCGGAGATGATGCGCATCTACAATGAATGGCTTGCCGACTTCTGCGCTACGCATCCGGAGCGCTACGCCGGTCTGGCGTGCATTCCGAACCACGATGTCGACGCCGCCGTCGCGGAGATCGAGCGAGTGGCGAACGCCGGGGTACTACGCGGCATCGAGATCGCCAATACCCATGAGATGCCGCCGCTGTTCGACCCCGTGTGGGAGCCGGTCTGGGCGTGTGCGGAGTCCGCGCGACTGCCCGTGCATTTCCACACTGTGGGTCCGCCGATGGCGTACGACTTCAAGTCGCTGGAGCCACTTCAACGGCGCCAGGCATTCGCCTGCTATATGTCGAGCTTTCAGCTGCCCATGGCGAAGATCATCATGGAGCCCATCTTCGGTGGTGTGTTGGAGTCGCATCCCGACATGCGTCTGGTGATTGGCGAAAGCGGCATCGGCTGGATTCCCTACATCCTCGAGCACATGGACCTGGAGTGGGAGGATCAATTCAAGGACCTGACGCTGACGATGAAGCCGTCGGAGTACTGGCGCCGCCAGTGTCATGCCACCTATCAGAGTGATCCGATCGGTGTCCGGCTTCTAGACATTCTGGGCGAAGACAACATCATGTGGGGCTCGGACTTCCCACACCCCGACGGGGTGTGGCCCGACTCGAAGGCATTCATCGAGCGCGAGCTCGGCCAGCTGCCCGCCGCAACACGCCGGAAACTGATCTGCGAAAACGCGGCAAAACTCTACGGGTTCGCTGTCTGAGACCGTGCCGGTACCGGCCGACGTATCCATCGACCTCGAGTAGCCGAGCGATATAGTTGCGCCGTTGCCGGGCGGTTTGCGCGTTGCACGCTGACCGGCCGTCCGGTAGGCTCGGGATGCAGTATCCTGATAGTTCCGCTCGGGGTTCGAGATCATCGACAGTTCATCTGCCAGTCTGATTCTTTCCAACGCCCTGAAACTGTTTGCGAATCAAGGATATGCAGCAACCTCGATTCAGCAGATCGCCGACGCGTCAGGTGTGAGCAAAGCGGGAGTCTTTCATCACTTTCGAACGAAGCGTGACTTGTATCTGGCTGCCATCGAGTCAGCGCACGAGGGATTTGCCGGAGAACTGGAGGGTCTGCCGGTTGGCGCGGTATCCGACAGGCGGTTGCGGAACCTCATGGCCATGCACCTGGAGTATCTGCTGAGGACAGATGTGGCTCGGCTGGTGGTGCGGGAACTTCTGCGGGCCGACCTTGGCACGGATGAGCGAGCTGCACTCGGCGTGGCACTGAACAAGAACTACCAGCGCATAGCACGCGCGCTGGATGCCTCAGGGTCATCCGCGAAAACGTCCGCGTGCAGAACGGGGGATGCCGCGATGCTGATGCTGTCCGCGAACCTTGCCTATCTGCTTCTGGGATCTTCCCTCGATGATCTGGAGGGATCGGCGGGAAGCGATCGCACCGAGTTCGTGCGGCGTATGAGCCGAGCCATCTACTTCGGGTTGGTTGAAGAGGATGTAAATTGAGGTCCGAGCTTGCAGTGCTGCTTGCCTGCACGTTAATGCTCGCGGGGTGCGATGGGTCATCGGCCGAGCGGTCTTCCGCAGTATTGGAACGAGCCGTGTCCATCACCGCGGCAGTGGCGGAGGCGAGGCCGGTGAGAGTCGTCGAACGGGCGCTCGGACGGCTCGAGGCTGAGGCGCTGCCCGCAGTTTCCGCGGAGACGTCAGGCCGCGTCAGGGTGACACTGATAGAAGAAGGGGAGCCCGTTAGCGCAGGTCAGGTGCTTGCGGAACTGGACGACGAGCGTCAGCGCCTTGCTCTCGAGTCGGCGGAGGCAACCGTCCGTCGACTCGAGGCGCTGCTGGCGAACCAGCGTCGACTGGTGGCGCGGCTGACCGGTCTGGCAGCGGAGCAGAACACCTCACAGAGTGCGCTCGAGGAGGCCGAGGCACAGGAGCGAGCGCTGGCCGCCCAGCTGTCGGAAGCCGAAGCTGCGCGCAAACGGGCATCCCGGGACCTTTCGGAAACCCGCGTACGCAGTCCGCTCGGCGGTGTCGTTCAGCACCGGCATGTCTCCGAAGGCGACTATGTCGCGGTCGGGGAGCCGATGTTCGAGATCGTGCGCCAGGAACGCCTGCGCGCCTATCTGCCGTTTCCGGAGGTGGTCGCTCGAGACATCCGTCCGGGAATGACGGTGCGCCTCAGTTCCGTGTCCGCTGGGGAGCAGGTGGTCGAGAGCCGTGTCAAGGAAGTCCGACCTGTGATTGGCAGGTCGAGCCGGTCGGTGGAGGCGATCGTGGAGTTCGTAAACCCGGATGGTTGGCGGGTGGGGGGTACCGTGGTCGGCGAAGTCGTCGTAGAGGAACGGCCAGCCGGCGTGGTCGTCCCGGAAGCGAGCGTAGTACTGCGACCGAAGGGCGCCGTGGTGTATCGCATCGACTCCGGTCACGCTATCGAGGTTCCGGTTAAGACCGGCGTGATGAAAGACGGGTGGGTGGAGATACGCGAGGGTCTATCCGCGGGTGATTCGGTCGCCGAGGACGGAGCGGGCTTTCTTACGGGAGGCGTCGCCGTGGATGTCCGGAGCAGCGCCTCGTGACCCTTCCCCGGACCGCGATCCGTCGATTCGTGCTGGCGTTCATGGTGAACGCCCTGATCGTTCTGTTCGGCATCATCGCCTACGGCCGTATCGGCGTGGATCGTTTCCCGCAGATCGATTTTCCGATGGTCTCGGTAACCACCGCGTTGCCAGGTGCGAATCCGGACATCGTCGACGCCAGTGTCACCAACCTGATCGAGACCTCGGTTAACAGCGTGCCTGGCATTGACTATATCCGCTCGAGTTCATCACCTGGAGTATCCAATGTCGCCATCCAGTTCAGCCTCGAGAAGGACATCGATGTCGCGTTCAACGAAGTTCAGGCGAAAGTCAATCAGGTATTGAATAATCTGCCAGAGGATGCGGAACCGCCGGTCGTTGCAAAAGTGGAGGTGGGAGCCGCTCCGGTCATGTGGCTGGCGCTCACCGGCGACCGCACCGTTCAGCAACTGAATCAGTACGCTCGAAACGTTATCAAGAAGCGCCTCGAGACCATCGATGGCGTGGGAGAGGTGCGATTAGGCGGCCGTCGCGAACGCACGATCCGCGTCAACGTGGATCTGGATCGGATGACGGCTCTGGGCGTGACGGCCCAGGACCTCAGGAACGCATTCGTCCGGGAGCATGTCCAGGCGCCTGGTGGCTATCTGGTTAGCGCACAGGAGGAGCGCCTCATCAAGCTCGACCTGGAGTTCCACAGTCCGTCGGCGCTCGAAGGCATGATCGTGCGCTATCAGGACGGCGCGCCCGTGCGGCTCGCTGACATCGCAAAGGTGGAGGATGATGTCTCCGACTTTCGCCAGGTCGCCCGTTTCAACGGGACACCCACCGTCGGCATCGGCATTGTCAAGATCAGCAATGCGAATACCGTGGCGGTTGTGGAAGCAGTGGAGCGCCGTGTGCAAGAGCAGATCCGTCCCCAGCTACCGCCGGGATTGGAGATCTCGGTGGCGGTGAGTGACGCCGATGTGATTCGCAGAATCGTGGCAGCCCTGGAAAATCATCTGGTGGAGGGCACGATTTTCGCCGGACTGATCGTTTGGCTTTTCCTGAGGAGCTTCCGCTCCACCCTGATCATTTCGACGGCCATTCCGGTATCACTGCTCGGCACCGTAGCTGCAATCTACTTCTTCGGTTACACGTTCAATCAGATGACGCTGCTGGGATTGCTCCTTCTGGTCGGAGTGGTGGTGGATGACGCCATCGTGGTGCTCGAGAACATTTATCGCCACCGCGAGGAGATCGATCCCGACCCGATGACCGCAGCCGAGCAAGGCGCAGATCAGGTGGTGTTTGCAGTCGTGGCTGCCTCACTGACTTTGGTCTCGATCTTCGCCCCCGTCATCTTCATCGAGGGTATTGTCGGACGCTTCTTCCAGTCTTTCGCCGTAGTGGTTTCCGTGGGCGTTCTCATTTCGTTGTTCGTTTCGCTGACGCTGACACCCATGCTCTGTTCCCGCTATCTGCACGTCCAGCAGCGCCATGGGCGCATCTATCGGGCCCTGGATGGCTTTCTGCATGGCGTGGATCATCTGTACGTAAGGCTGCTGAGCCAGGCCCTGGGTGCACGGTGGGCCGTGGTTGGTCTGACAGTGGTTGTGGTCGGTGCGAGCGGCACGCTCTTCGGACTCGTCGACAAGGAGTTCATGCCCCAGCGTGACGAGGGCAGGTTCCTCGTCAGCTTCCGTGCCCCGCTGGGGAGCAGTATCGAGGCGAACGACCGTTATCTGGGACAGATCGAAGAAGTCCTCCGTCACCACGAAGAAATCGCCACTTACTTCACTGCGATCGGCAGCGATGGCAGTGGTCAGGTGAACCGCGGCGTGGCGTACGTCACCCTGATATCCGAGCGCAACCGGCACCAGGCCGAGCTGACGAGAGAGCTGCAGACCGAATTCAATCGGATCCCCGGTGTGCGGGCGTTCATCGCCGAACCTTCCCCCGTGGGTGGCCAGCGGGGCGAACCGTTGCAGTTCGCACTGACCGGACCAGAGCTCGGGCGCGTGGCGGAACTGGCGGCGGAACTGGATGAACGATTGCGGGGCACGCCAGCGATGGGTTCGGTGGACATGGATCTGCAACTGAACCTGCCTCAACTGCAGGTCGAGATCGACCGTGCACGGGCCGCCGACCTCGGCATCGCCGCGGCCGATGTGGCCCTGGCGGTCAATCTCCTCGCCGGCGGAGTGGACATTGCCAAGTACAACGACGACCCGGGAGACGGAGAACGGTATGACGTGCGGGCGAAGGCTGCTCCGGGGCAGCTTCGCGTGCCGAGCGACTTGACGCGTATCATGCTCCGCAGTCGGGATGGGGACCTGATTCGACTCGATTCCGTCGCAGACATTCGTACCCTGATCGGGCCAGCAGTCATCAATCGGATGGATCTGCAGTATGCGGCAAACTTCTACGTCACACCCGATGCGCCCCTGGGTGATGCGTTGAGCGAGGTCTATGCGCAGGCCCAGCAGTTGCTCCCGCTGGGATACGAGATCAAGCTGCAAGCCCAGGCCCGGGAGTTTGCAAAAACAGCCGATTACATGAGTTTCGCCTTCGGTCTGGCAATCGTTCTCGTGTACATGGTACTGGCTAGCCAGTTCAATTCACTGCTTCAGCCGCTCATTGTCATGCTGGCTCAACCGCTGGCAGTAATTGGCGGTCTCATCGCGCTGTGGCTGATGGGCATGAGCCTGAATATGTATTCGATGATCGGTATGGTGTTGCTGATCGGACTCGTCGCGAAGAACTCCATACTGCTCGTGGATCTGACGAACCAGATGCGTGCTGAAGGTCAGGCGGTGGACGAGGCGCTGCGGGCCGCCTGCCCGGTGCGGCTGCGGCCGGTGCTGATGACGTCGCTGACCGTAATTCTTGCACTCACGCCTGCCGCGATTGGGGTCGGGCCGGGCTCCGACACCAACGCGCCTCTGGCCGTGGCAGTTATCGGCGGCATGGTCAGCTCCACGCTGCTCACGCTCGTCGTCGTGCCGGCCGTGTATTCGCTGGTGGAAAATCGGCGGACTGCGGCCGGGCTGGCTGAGTCTTCGGCCGTGTCCTGAGCTTGAGTTCCTCAAGCCTGAAGTAATGCCACCCGGCGCCCCTTGCGGTACGGTGCGCTCTAGCCGAAAATCAGTAAACATGGATACGGAATAGGTGGTGGAGGGAAGCAGCGTGTCCGCCATCCGCATCGATCAGCGTACCGGGCTCAAGCCCCGCTTCACGCTGAAAAGGGGGTTCAGCATGAAAGGGGGTTCAGCATGAAAGCAGCCGTGTTTCGCGGCCCGAAAAGGCCAATGACGATCGAAGACGTGGATCTTGACGGTCTCAAGCCCAGGGAGATCCGGGTCCGCACCTGCTTCGCCGGCATATGCCATAGTGATCTGCATTTCGTCGAAGGAATTTTTCCGTTCCGGGCGCCGGCGGTGCTCGGCCACGAGTCCGCGGGTGTCGTCGAGGAGGTGGGTTCGGACGTCGAGTACGTCGCGCCGGGCGACCACGTCATCACCTGCCTGTCGGTGTTCTGTGGGCACTGCAACCATTGCTTGTCGGGGTATCCGAACCGGTGCGGCGGACGCTCCACAGCCCGCAAGACGGGCGAAAGGCCGCGCCTGTCGATCAACGGCGACCCGGTTGCGCAGTTCGCACACTTATCATCTTACGCGGAAGAGATGTTGGTGCACGAGAATGCGGTCGTGAAGATCCGCGAGGACATGCCTCTGGACCGGGCTGCACTCATCGGTTGTGGCGTGACCACGGGGGCGGGCGCAGCCCTGCGCACTGCCAACGTGGAGGCGGGGTCAACGGTGGCGGTCATCGGTTGCGGCGGCGTCGGTCTCAGCGCCATCAACGGCGCAGCCATTGCCGGGGCCGGCCGCATCATCGCCATCGACCGCCTTGCAGCAAAGCTCGAGCTCGCTCGGCAGTTCGGGGCCACGGATACGGTGGACGCCAGTCAGGGCGATGTCGTGGAGCGGGTCGTGGAGCTCACGCAGGGCGGCGTCGATTACTCGTTCGAGGCGATCGGCCTGAAGGTAACCTGCGAGCAGGCCTGGGGTATGCTGGCGACCGGAGGTGTCGCCACGGTCATTGGGATGGTTCCTGGCGACCAGGTCATCGAGATTCGCGGTATGGATCTGCTGCAGGAGAAGAAGCTGCAGGGATCGATGATGGGCTCGAATCGGTTTCGTATCGACATGCCCCGCTACGTGGATTTCTACATGGCCGGTAAGCTGATGCTCGACCCGCTCATCTCGCGGCGCATTCCACTTGCCGAGATCAACGAAGGTATGGAGGCATTGAAGACCGGAGAGGTGGCGCGACAGGTCATTGCCTTCTGATGCTTGCAAAGGCAGGCCTTGGTAAGGCTACGCACATGATGCATGCAGATCGGCTGATTGAGGGCTGCTGGTGAAGCAGGAGACGCAAGTCAGCGAAGCCACGCGCTTGCTGGAGCTGAAGGATCAGGCCACCACTGATCTCGCCGAATCGCTGATGCACCAGCCGGTGGCAGACTATACCGATGCGGCGATGGCGGAACGCGAGCGTGCGCGGCTATTCAGGAAGCTGCCGTTGCTGATCGGGCTCAGCTGTGAATTGCCGGAGCCAGGAACCTACCTGTGTGACGACTTCTCCGGGGTGCCGATCATCGTCCTCCGCCGTAAGGACGGAACGGTGGCTGCTTACCGCAACGTTTGTCGCCACCGCGGTGCGCGGCTGCTGTCCGGCCGGGGCACCGTGCCTGACCGGATCAGCTGTCCTTATCACGCCTGGACTTATTCAGGCGAATCCGGAGATCTGGTTGCGATCCCCTTCCGCCAGGGCTTTCCGGGGCTCGATACACGCTGCATGGGGCTCGTGCCTTTGCCGGTTCAGGAAGTACACGGGCTGATTTTCGTTGCGCCGGAGCCGTCGGCGTGCCTGGAGCCGAGCGAGTTTCTCGGCGAGCTGCGGGCGGATCTGGCGGGCTTCGTGCTCGGGGACTATCACCACTTCGAAACGCGCGTGCTAGAGCAGCCGCTCAACTGGAAGCTGGTGGTGGACACCTTTCTCGAAACGTACCATCTGAGTACGCTGCACCGGACCACCATTGCGCCGATCCTGCACAGCAACCTGAATACGTTCACTCCGTTCGGCCGTCATCTGCGCATGATTGCCGCGCGCAAGAGTATCGATGCTCTGCGCAACGAGCCGCAGTCGAGCTGGAATCTGGTGCGCCACAGCGCAATGGTGTACGTGATATTCCCCAACACCGTATTCATCATGCAGGGAGACCACCTGGAGACGTGGCGCGTCTATCCAGGAGACCGCTCTGACGCGGCGCGCATGCAGGTGTCGCTGTACACCCCTGAACGGGCGGAGACGGATTCGGCGATCCGACACTGGCGGAACAACATGGATCTGCTGATGGCCACAGTGCTCGAAGAGGATTTCCCGTTGGCTGCCGACATGCAGCGTGACTTCAGGGCACGAACCGACACGCTGGTGTTCGGACGCAACGAACCGGCGCTGCAGCACTTCCACCGTGCCCTGCACGAAGAGCTATCAAACCAGGCATAGAGGATGACCATGACTGAAGACGAAAAAACCAGACTTGCGCAGGCCATAACCGAGCAGCTGCCGGCGCCGGAGGAAATCCGCGACGACTGGGGGCGGTTCATCATCGATACCGTGCTCCCGGAGGGAGTCTGGTCGCGGCCGGGCCTGCCGACGCGGGAACGCAGCCTGATAACGATCGCCGCCCTGTGCGCGCTGCATCGGCCGAACGAGCTCGAACTGCATGTCGGCCGGGGGCTCGACAATGGCCTTACCCGAGCAGAGATCAGCGAGGTGATCATGCACATGGCCATCTATGGAGGGTTCCCGGTGGCGGTCGAGGGTATGCGGATCGCCCGGGAGGTGTTCGATCGGCGGGGAGTACCTGCCGGCAGCAGTGAAGCCTGAGGTTGCGCTATGACACGACCGCCGATGCTGCAGGATGGCAGGCTCGCGTGTCTCTTCGTCAGGCTGCTGATTGACGACTGATGAAGCAAAGCCACCGCGAACCGCGGCCGCGCTCCTGGACTGTGGCGGATGGTGCCAGCGGCGGGGCGCTGGAAATCGGCGGCCTCGAGTGGGGCAGCGGTGAGGCACTCGTCCTGCTGCTGCACGCCAACGGTTTCTGCGCTGCCACCTGGGACGACGTAGCCCGCGGCCTGGCGACTCACTACCGGGTCATCGCGCTGGATGCGCGCGGTCACGGCGACTCTTCAGTTCCGCCGTCCCCCGCTGCCTACCGCTGGCACCATCTGGTTGCCGATGTGGACCAGGTGGTCGCAGCGCTGCTCGTTGAGACAGGGTGCAGGTCGGTGGCGCTGTGTGCGGGCAGCTCCCTGGGCGGTGTGATCGCCGCAGCACTGGCGGCGGAGCGGCCGGGCGTTCTGGCGCGGGTGACGATGCTGGATCCGCCGGTGGTGCCGGATGATGAGACGCGCGCGATGCTGGGACTGCATTGGCCCGAGAGCGGCCCTGCCGACCTCGTCGAGCAGGCGCGGCGCCGGCGCCGCCACTGGCCGTCGCGAACCGCAGCGGCGGCCGGCTGGCGTGACAAGCCCATCTTCGCAGGCTGGACCGAGAGGGCATTCCAGCGCTACCTGACGTACGGGCTCCGCGACGATGCGCAGGGCGTCACGCTGGCGTGCGCGCCTGAGGTGGAGGCCGCAATCTTCCAGCACACGGCCAGCATCGATCTATACGACCGGGCTGCCGGGATCACTGCGCCCGTGCATATAGTCCGGGCCTCCGGAGGCCGCTTCCCGCCCGGCCTCTACGAGGCGCTGGCGGCAAAAATGCCCCGCGGGCGGGTGAGCACCTTGACGGGCGGTCACCTGCTGCCGATGGAGGTCCCGGGCGCGGTGACGGAGTTGCTGCTTCAGGACCTGCGGATTAGCGCAACGACGCACCTAGCAGATCCCGGGCGATGACGTGGCGCTGCACCTCGCTCGGCCCCTCGCCGATCCGGCGGATGCGCATCTCGCGGTACCACCGCTCGAACGGAAAGTCCTTGGTCACGCCGTAGCCGCCGAACATCTGAATACATCGGTCCACTACGCGCCCGCCGGCCTCGCTGGCCACGAGCTTGGCGATGGCGGCCTCCATGCGGAACGGCTCGCCGAGCTGGGCCTTGTGGGCCGCTTCGAGGGTGAGCCAGGTGGCCTGGCGGATGTCGATCTCGTTGTCCACCAGCATCCACTGGATTGCCTGGCGAGACGCCAGCGGCGCGCCGAAGGTCTCGCGCTGTGGCACGTACTCCAAGGCCATTTCCTGGGCCTTCACTGCAACCCCGATACAGCCCGCCGCGTAAGGCAGCCGCTGTCGGGTGAGGCGGTCATTGGCGATGGCGAATCCGTGGTTGACCTTGCCGAGGATGTTGCGTTGAGGCACTCGAACGTCTTCGAGCTGAAGCTCGGTGGCCGGGTGCGCGGTGCGCAACGTCGGCACGACGCGACGCACGTGGAAGCCGGGCAGATCGGTGTCGACGAGGAAACAGGTAATGCCGTTGCGTCCCTTGTCAGGGTCCGTGCGGGCGAACACCAGGCCGAATTCGGCCTGGTGGGCACCACTGATGAACATCTTGGTGCCGTTGATGATCCAGTCGTCGCCGTCCCGAACGGCCCGGGTGCGGATCGCGCGAGCCGGGTCGCTGCCGCCGGAGGCTTCGGTGAGGCCGAAAAAACCGCGCTTCTCACCCCGCAGCACCGGGTAGAGGTAACGTTCCTTCTGGTCGTCGGTGGCCTCGAACAGCTGCGCCAGTCCCATGCCGCCGAAGACCCCGTAGCAGGGCGCATACAGTCCGGCCCGGTGCTGGCTCATCTCGATGGCGAGCAGCACGTGGGTCACCAGGTCGACCTCGGGGCCGCCGTATTCCGGGGGCACCCCTAGGTTGTAGAGCCCCATGCTGCGGACGATCTCCACCAGCCGGGCGTGGTTATCCGGATCGAGGCGGTCGGCGTCGGGGTCGAGCCCGAGTTCCAGCGGTAGAATCTCCTCACGTACGAAACGGCGCACCATGCCGACGATGAGGTCCTGCTCGGAGGTCAGCTGAAGATCCATTACCCGCGCTCAATCGGCCGTCTGGGGCCGGAACCCGAACAGCCGTGCCGCATTGCCGCCGAGGATCTTCTCCCGCGACTCGGGCTTGAGCGCCTTCATGGTCCGCTCAATGGCCTCGGGTGAGTGCGGCCAGGTCCCCTCGTGGTGAGGATAGTCGTTAGCCCACAGGAAGTTGTCTACAAGATCGAACGGCTCCGCCAGTGCCAGCCCCACGGGATCTTCCTGAAAGCTCGAGAAGCCGTGCCGGCGGTAGTATTCCGACGGCAATGCCTGCAGCTTGGGACGCGCCCACATGTGATGCTTGCGGTAGGCTTCGTCCATTGCTTCGAGCGCCCACGCTACCCAGCCGATGCCGGCTTCGATGGTGGCGAACCGCAGCTTCGGATGCCGCTCGAGCACCCCGGACGCGCACAGATTGGCCAGTGGTTCGATTGTCGGTGACAGTGAGTGTGACACATAATTGATCACCGCACCGCCGTGCCCTTTCGATGCCCGGGGGTCGCGGCCGGTTGAGACGTGGAACGTGATCGGCAGATCGACGTCCTCGATCAGCTCCCAGAGCGGCTCGAACTCCGGCAGGTTGTAGTTCAGGTGATCGTGATCGTGCGCGCCGAAAATCGGCTTGCAGGGCAGGCAGAGGCCGCGAAACCCGAGCTTCGCGCACCGTTCTATCTCCCGCATTGAGCCTTCGATGTCGGCGGTTGCCACGCACGCCATCGGCGAGAGCCGGTCATTGAAGTCCGCAAAGGTCTCCCAGGCCCATTCATTCCAGACCCGGCACATGGTCTGTGCGAACTCGGCGTCGCCGGTGGCCCACATCATGAGGCCTTTGTTCGGAAACAGGATCTCCGCGTCGACCCCGTCCATGGCGAGGTCGGCCAGCCGTTCCTTCGGGTCCCGGCCCGCCTGGCTGCGCGCCAGATCCTCGCCTTCGAAAGTGCTCTCGCGCAGCTTGGTCGGGCGGAATCCTTCCGAGACCATCCATTTGCCGCCCTTCTCATCCTTTTCCACCCGAGGCAGGCGGCTCTTGAAGCGCTCCGGCATACGATCGTAGAACAGATCGGACGGCTCGTTCACGTGGCCGTCGGCGGATACAACGAACAGCTTGTCGGGGTCCGTCGGCCTCGCAGTCCGCGGCCACCCTTCGACACCCGGCGTGTCGAGCCGCCAGCGGTTCGGCGCGTTGACGTCGATCTCTCTCGCTTCCATGACTTTCCTCTTCGGTTCGGGTAGTACGGGCAACTAATGGGTGAGCTGCTGTTGCTGCAGCCTTCGGCGGCGCAACCGATGGGCACCGGCTGTCTCGATGATGCGCACGCCTGCGCGCGGTCCGGCCACGTCCAGTGTACCCCACCACTAGCCGTTGCCCCGGTTGCCGAATCCGGGCAGCGGCAGGCACGTGGTCATGGAAGTACCGGTTCCGAGCAGCATCTCGTCGCTGCCTACCCGGATCTCGGTGCACGCGAGGCCAGCCTCGATCTGAACGAGCCGGCAGCTGCTCTGCAGGTGCGATCCTGCAAAGCGCGCGCCGGAGAATCGCAGGGCAAGATTGGGATTCGGTAACGACGCACGGCCTCTCACTGCCCGCCCTACCGGCGGTCCGACCGAGATGTCGGCGGCGATGCACACTGCCTCGGCAGTCGCCTCCCGGACATCGAAGCCCGGATGGATCCGGGTCGTCGTGCTGTCGTCGGAGCTGGCAACGACTTCGGGTACGAAGGTGTCGATCAATGGAATTCGGTGGCCTTTCGGGTGCTGCCATGGCAGTGGCTCGGTGGAGTGATCAGCGGGTACGCAGATCGCCGGTTGAGTCCTGACGGCCTGCTCGAGCCTGTCGGGATTCACCAGGGTCACCAGCGCCGTGGTGCAGAGCGATCCCGTATGGTCGAGCGTCTCGGTAGCGATCACGGTCAGCGTTCGGCCTTCGCTCAGCAGCCGGGTGATCACGGTCACCATGCCCGGCCGGCAGCCTTTCAGAAAATGGCAATCAATGGCTGCAGGCATCAGCTCGTGCCGATCGCCGAGGGCGGCGTGCAGCGAGACTGCCGCCGCAACGCCGCCGTTGGTGCCACCGAAGGCTCCGTTGAACCGCTCTCCGAGCTCGAAGGTCCAGCATCCGTTTCTCTGACGCCCCTGGAACAGTTCTGCGAACGTCTTCACGTCCGATACCGGGCCCGGGCCTGGGAAAGCGCAACTTTCCCGTCCTGGGTTACGGCCTGCAGGATGGCGTTGCCCGGTTCCTCCACCCACATGCGAGTGACTATCTCGTCTTCGAACTCCACCCGCTCGGAGAATCGCCCCTCGAGGCTGACGAACCTGGTGGGGTCGCCGCCGCACAACTCGTGCAGCACCGCGCGGCCGACGAAGCCGTAGGTGCACAATCCGTGCACGAACGGCTTGTCGTAACCGGCCTTGCGGGCAAACTCTGGATCGATGTGCAGCGCAACCCGATCGCCGCTCAGGCGATAGATCGCGCCCTGTTCCTCTCTTGTCACGTCCCGCACTTCGTGATCGGGAGCGCGGTCCGGCGGCTGGTTGAGGTCACGGGTGCTGGGCCCGGATTCGCCGTTGAACCCGCCGCCGCCGATCCAGAACAGCGTGGAGTGTGTCGAGAATATGATGCCGCCGGCGTCGCTGAAATCGGCGGTGACCCCGATGACGCCCGCCTTGCCTTTGTCCCAGATTTCCGAGATCCGGCTGCTCATGGTCAGCTCGGCGCGCGGCGGAAGCGGCCGGTGCAACGTGATGGCCTGCTCTCCGTGCAGCATCCGCGCGATGGGCAGCTCCACCACCTTGTTGATGCTACCCATGGCCCGCATCCCCGGAATGACGGCGAATGTGGGCAGCACCTTTGGGCCCCGCCCTTCGTAGATGAAATCGAGATCCTTGCCGGGCCTTGCGCCGACTCCCAGCGCATAGAGCATCACGTCTTTATCGTTCCAGCTCACCGTGGTGGTTTCGAACTCGGTGCCGACCATGTCCGGCGACAGCGTCTTTGCGGCCATCAGTTACCTCCCTTGCTGCCCGTGGGGGGAGTCACCTCCCAGCGGCCGTTGTCGAAGCGTACCCGGGGCTCGCGCGGGAGCCCCAGTCCGCGCTCGGCGATGATGTTGCGCTGGATGTTGGCGGAGCCGCCGCCGATGATTCCGGTGAAGCAGCCGAGCAGGCTCTTCTGCCAGTCGCGGTCAGCCTGATGAGGGCTGCCGTCGTACAAGGTACCCGCCTCACCCAGCACATCCACAGCCAGCGAATAGATGTCGTACGCCAGTTCGGTGGCCGAAAGCTTGTTGATCAATCCCTCGACGCCGGTCTGTTCGCGGTTGATCGATTGCGACAGCAGCCGCATGCCGTGGTACTTGTTTGCCAGGGTGCGCCCCTGAAGCTTGAGCAGCCGGTCGCGGTAGTGGTCCAGGTCCATGGCCCTGCGGGAACCGGCGGTTACCTGCTCGAGGAGCTCAACGAGGCCCTTGATGCCGCTCTGTCCCTGACCGGCGTTACCGAGCATTCCGCGCTCGTACTTGAGCGTCACGTTGGCCACGTGCCAGCCCTGTCCGCGGGCACCGACGATGTTCTTCGCCGGGATGCGCACGTCGGTGAGGAACACCTCGTTGAACGTGGCATCTCCGGTCATGGTCACGAGCGGACGGATGTCGATGCCGGGCCGGTCCATGGGCATGAGCAGATAGCTGATTCCGTGGTGCTTCGGCGCATCCGGCTCCGTGCGTACGAGGATGAAGCACATGTCGGCAACGTGGGCGGAGCTGGTCCAGATCTTCTGGCCGTTGATGACCCATTCGTCGCCGTCGAGTTCCGCGCGGGTGCGCAGGCTGGCGAGATCACTGCCGGCACCAGGCTCCGAGTAACCCTGACACCAGATCATTTCGCCGTAGATGGTCGGGCGGATGTAGGCGGCGCATTGCTCCTGTGTTCCCACCTCCAGCAGCGTCGGAACCAGCATCGAGATGCCCTGGTTGCTGAGCCCGAGGGGTAGACCTGCGGCCAGGAATTCCTCCTGAATGATGCGGTTCTCGATGATGTCGGGTTGGGCGCCGTAGCCCCCGTACTCCTTGGGGATCGTGCGAGCGGCGTAACCGTGCTCGATGAGAGTGGCCTGCCATGCCAGTACGCCGGGGCCCGGACGCTCCGTGACCCCGGGAATGCCGCGGCTGCGCTGTTCCGCCGGGCGATGGCTTCGGCAGAACTTCTGCACTTCAGCGCGAAAGTCGTCGTATTCCGGGCCGTAGCTCAGGTCCATGAATGACTCCTCAGGTAACGGTGGTAGTGAGTGGTTCGACCCAGCCCTGATCGACCGCTGCAGCGTGGCGGACGGTCTCGGGTCCCCCGAGCAGCTGGCGGTTGGCTTCGATGCGCTTGTACCACAGATGCAGGCCCAGCTCTTCGGTGAAGCCCATCCCACCGTGAATCTCGATCGAAGAGCGGGCGATGAACTTGCCGACCTCGGATGCCAGGGACTTGGCGTGGCAGGCGTGCAGGACCCGCTCCGCCGGCTCCGCATCGAAGGCGTGGGCGGCGTACCAGATCAGCGATCGGCAGGGCTCGAGATCGGTGACCATGTCGGCCAGGAGATGCTTGACGCCCTGGAACGAGCCGATGGGGCGATCGAACTGGAAGCGCTCCATCGAGTAATCCCGGGCGCGGAGCAGCATGATTTCAGCGGCGCCAAAGGTATCGGCCGCGAGCATCAGCCGCCCCGCGGTGAGCAGAGTCTCGATGACCTGTGCGGCACGCCCCGGCGCACCCACGGTCTCGAACGGCGTGCGTTCGAGACCGACGACGGCAAAGCTGCGGGTACGGTCGACGTCGTTCAGCAACTCGATCGACACCCCTTCCGCGTCGCGCTCGATGACGATCAGCGTGCCTCCGTTGGCGGTCAGCAGAAAGTGGCTGGCGTCGTTTGCATCGAGAACGAAGTGGCGGCGTCCCCAGGCGCGATCGTCCTTCAGGGTCAGGTTGCTGAGCTGACGTGGCGCTCCGGCAACCTCAGCGAGGCCGACCCCGTAGCGATGTTCGCCGGTGGCGATCGGTCCGAGATGTCTCTCCTGCTGCTCGGACGTGCCGGCGAGCTGCCAGGCCAGCGGCGCAAGCACCGTGGTGCCGAGAAAGGGTACAGGCGCCACCGACCGTCCCATGGACTCGGCAATCACCTCTGCCTCCATCATGCCCAGTCCCGAGCCACCGTGGTCCTCAGGAATCAGCACCCCCGGGACGCCGAGCTCCACCAGCGCTCCCCACAGGTCCGGGTCGCATGGCTGGCCGGCCTTGCGCTTCAGAGTCTCGATATCGAGATGCTCATCCAGGCAGCGGCGCAGCATGTCCTGGAGCAATGTCTGCTCTTCACTCAGTCCAAAATGCATCAGTCCTCCAACAGGCCTTTTTCGACTACTGAACCGGGCTCTGACTCAGGCTGCGGCCTTCAGTGTGCGCAGATCTATGCCGTAGAGTTCGGCGACGTTGTCGCAAAGGATGGCGCGCTTCTGCTCGTCGGTAAGTCGAGCTGTATGCTCGGCCAGCATCTCCTGCGACCAGGGCCAGGTCGAATCCGAGTGGGGGAAGTCGTTGGCCCACATCAGCCGGCGCCAGTTCATCTGATCGGCGGAGCGAAAAGCCACCCAGTCGTCCTGGAACGTGGTGTAGATGTGATCGGCAAAGAACTCGCTCGGCAGCTTCGACAGCGTGATGCCGGGTGCGAGCCAGTTGCGGTGCCGCTTGTAGGCATGATCCATGCGATACATGTAGTGCGGAACCCAGCCTGCGTCCGCTTCCACGCAGACGACCTTCAGATCGGGGTAACGCTCGAACACACCCCCGAAGATCAGAGTCCCCATGATGTCCTGGTTACCGCGGATGATGGACAGAAAGCTGTTGATACGCGGGCCGCGGTAGTGATTCGATCCCCGGATGGTCAGAATGTGAAACGACACCGGCAGGCCGAGCTCGATCGCCGCTTCCCAGACCGGGTTCCAGATGGGGTCGTCGAAGTCTTTCTCTCCCGGATTTCCCGAGAGCATGACTCCCCGCAGGCCCAGCTTCTTGATTTGCCGGAGATCCTCCACCGTGCGCTGCGGGTCCGTTGCAGCCGATTGACCGCAGCCCAGCAGGCGGTCCGGATGGGTGGCACAGTACTCCGTGATCCAGCGATTGTAGGCCGCGAAGCAGGCGTCCTTATAGGCGAAGTCGCTGTGATTGCACAGCATCATGCCCACCGTGGGATAGATGATTTCTGCCGCCACGCCGTCCTGATCCTGCTCCACCAGCCGCGCCTGCGGGTCCCAACCCCCGCGATGCAGGTCGTCGAAGCGCACACCGCCTTCGGCGAGCTCGTCGGGATCCTTGCCGGCGGCGGCGACCAGGCCGAGCGCGATGGGGCGCTCCATGCCGTCAATGACGAACACGTCGCCCTGACTTTCGGTCCTGACGATGCGCGGCGCCTTATCGCGCCACTGCTTGTCGATGTAGTCGGTATAAGTGTTCGGAGCTTCCGTGATGTGGGAGTCCGCTGAGATTATGGGATAGGTCATGTGGGTATTCTCCGAAGCTGCTGAGCGGGAACGGTAGTGTGAGCGCCGACATGGAACGGCTGATCGAGCGCCGCACGGGCGCCGGACACCAGATCGGCGAGTATGCTGTCGGCGGGTCGGATGGTTCGAATCAAGCCGGCTGCCGCACCTGCGGTACCGGGATGGACGTCCGCGCGACCGCTGCCGAATGCAGCGGCCAAAACCGGGCCGGATATTCGAGACTGGTAGGGTGCGGCGAGTGGTTCGAGTTCGGTGCGCTCCCACGTGTCGGTCCAGAGCGAGCGCAGTGTGCGCTGGGGATGACCGGTAATAGAACGTGTCACGACCGTGGAGTCGTCACAGGCACCGATCAGCGCGCATCGCTGGAAGTCCGGCAAGCGGGCTTCGCAGGCCGCGAGGAAAGCGGTGCCGATCCAGGCGCCCTCCGCACCGAGCATTAACGCGGCGGCCACACCGCGCCCATCGCCGATGCCGCCGCCGGCCAGCACGGGCAGCCCTGGTCCGATGGCGTCGACGACTTGAGGTACGAGCGGCAGGGTACCGACGGGCGCGTTCAGCCCACCGGCCTCGTGGCCCTGAGCGACTACCACGTCGACACCGGCGGTTGCCAGCCGCACCGCATCTCGAACCTTTCCGGCGGTGGCGATCACCAGTATTCCGTGGTCGCGGATCTCCTTGAGATCGGGAAGCGGCGTTCCCAGGCCGGCGGAAAAGACGGGCACCTGCTCCTCGATGACGACCTGAACATGGGCCTCGAGCAACGCGGGCGTGCACAGCGGGACCACGCCTGGGTTGTCGGATTCGTCCTGAAGCTCGAGACCATGCTGCTCCATGAAGAATTCCGCAAACTCGAGACAGTCGACCAAATCGTCCGTGGGCGTGTTTGCACGCTTTCCTCGACGTGGAAGCTGACGCGGATATCCACAGGGCCGGGAATCTGGCAGCTCGATATACACGCCGAACGGTCTGTCGGTGAGTTTGCGGGTCCGCCGGATCAGGGTGCGAAGCTCGTCCGGCACGCAAGCGTTAACAGCTAGCAATCCCAATCCACCGGCATTGGACACGGCAGCCGTGAGCTCAGGGCCGGCGATGCCGGGCATGCCGGCCAGCACGATAGGGTGCTGAATACCGAGCAAGCGGCACAAACGTGTCTCGATTCGCGGTCGAGGTGCGGCGGGCAGGGGCGCGGGCGTGTTCACGCGCGCTTCTCCGCAGGCATTCCGTATTGGTCGAGTGTTTTTCGAAGTAGGGCGAGATATTCCTGGCGCCTTGTGGCGATCCAGTCTTCCGGCGCGGCGAGACCCACCGCGGCGGGACGCCCGCTTCGGTCCAGATTCATCGGCATGCCCACCATGGTGGCGCCAGGTACGACCAGTCCTGTGCAGATGGCAAAGCCACGCTCTCGCGCCCGTGTGATCGCACGCCAGAGGTCGTCATAAGAAGCCTTGCAGTCTGGATCGCGCCGCATGGATTGCTGGAGCAGGCGACCGGCTTCGGGCGAGTCGTACTGGCTGAGCAGCACCCGGCCCAGCGTGGTGGCGTGAAGTAGCCTTCGGGTACCCGGCTTGACGTGATAACGGATGGCCGTTGTGCCCTGCAGCACCTTGATGTACTGAACGTGCACCCCGGATCGAATGGCGGCAATCACCGTGCATTGCGTGGCATCGAGCAGTTCCTGCATTAGCCGCTGCACAGCTTTGACCGGCAGGCTCTCATGCTCGATCCAGTGTCCCAGCATCGAAATTCGGATGCTCGGAAAGAACTCCTTCTCAATCGAGTCGTACTCGAGGTAACCGAGATTTTCCAGACTGCGCAGCAGAGCAGCGGCGCTGGAATGCGGATAGCCGAGGCAGTCGGCAACTTCGTTGATAGATACTGGCCTGCGCAGTTCATCGAATAGCTCGAAGATTTCCAGCACGCGTGCCGCAGACTTGACGACGTTGGCTGATGACGGTGACAACACTGCCTCCCTTTCCCGAGCAGGATACGCGCCGACTGAGACGACGCCTTTACTTTTAACACATATGTGCGAAAGTACAACATGTTTATGCTAAAGGAGGCAGTCATGAAGGTGAGTGTGGACATGGAGTTGTGCGAAGCGAATGCGCTTTGCGTGATCGAGTGCCCAGAGGTGTTTCAGCTCACGGACGACGACAAGCTGATCCTTCTGAAGGAGCATCCAGGTGAGGAGCTGCGCGCCAGGGTGGAAGCGGCGGCCCAACTCTGCCCGAGGCTTGCCATTACTGTGACCGACGACTGACCTTGGAGAATGACATGCACACACCGACGGCTCCCATCGAGATAATCGATCCCGACTATTACCAGCAGCATGGCTATCCACACCGGTTCTGGGCCGAACTGCGCCGCGACCGACCCATCGCCTACTGCAAGCACCCTAAGCTGGTTCCTTTCTATGCGGTCACCCGCTACGAGGACATCGTCAACATCTCCAAACAGCCGGGCGTGTTCGAGAACGCGCCGCTGCTCTCGGTTCAGCCGGAGGCTGAGGAAGACCTGATTACGCGCGTCCGGACGCTTCTGAACATGGACCCTCCTGACCATCGTATATATCGCCAGCTCATGAGCCGCTACTTCACCAAGCGCCGATTGAACGAGGATCAGCACCGGTTGGATCGCGTCGCAGAGGATCTGCTCGATAGCGTGGCAGATGAGTCGGAGATGGATTTTGTCACGCGGGTGTCGGCGATCCTGCCGCTGGCTGTCATCGCAGAACTCATGGGACTCCCACAGGAGGATCGGGATCAATTCTTCAGGTGGACGAACGAGATTGTCGGCGCGAACGATCCCGAGTTCCGGCGTGAGGATGGGACGACAGGTCGAGAGCTGGCGCAGCGCGCGATCGAGGAGGTGTTTGCCTATTGCAGCGACTTCGTCGAAGACCGTCGCAAGCATCCGCGCGATGACCTGACGACGGTGCTGGCCACCGCGAAGATTGAAGGTGAGTATCTTCCGCCCCTGGAGTTGTTGTCATACTTGTTTCTGCTGATCGCGGCAGGCAACGAAACGACGAGAAATGCGACCAGCGGAGGCGTACTGGCACTCATGGAGCATCGTGATCAGCTCGAGCTGGTTCAGAAACAGCCCGAACTGCTGGATTCGCTGGTCGAAGAAATGGTGCGCTGGACCAGTCCGGTGATTCACTTCTGCCGCACACCGAACCGCGATGTCACGCTGCACGATGTGCCCATCAAAGCGGGCGAGCACCTGACGCTGTTCTACCCTTCCGCCAATCGCGACGAGACAGTCTTTTCGGAACCGATGAGGTTCGACGTTCAGCGCGACAAGAATCCTCAGATCGGTTTCGGTATCGGTGAACACCTGTGTCTGGGGGCACACCTCGCGCGCAACGAGCTGCGTGCGATCTTCAAAACGTTACTCACACGAATGCGGGAAATTGAGCTCATCGAGCCGCCTGAGCGCCTGAGGTCGGGATTCATCGGGGGCATCAAGCACCTGAAGGTACGGTTGCATCTGACCTGACGACCTGTAGAGACCGCTTTGTCGTCGTTGCCGGCAGGCAGTTGGTAATTGAAGGACTGCCAGCATTTTTTTTCGCTGGACTGACCGCAACATGTAAGTACAATTACTATTCGCTGTGGCTGAGCTCCCGAACTCCTCTCCCCTTCCAGAAGGGCTTGGTCACAGCGAGCCGCGCGCCCGGGGATACCTCTCTCCTCTCCTTCGGGCCCCGGGTGCGTGGCGTTCTTTTTTCCATACCTGCTATTTCTTCGGATCGCGGATCGTCACGGTACCCTGCGCGACGGCGGCGAGCCGCCCTTCATTGACCAGAGCGATGTGGACGATGGCGAGTGTTCGGCTCATGTTGATGATTCGGGCGGTCGCACTGACCGTACCCTTGTTGACAGGAGCTGTCAGGTTGATCTTGAACTCCGTAGTTGCTGCCCATTGGCCTGGTTTCATGGCTGGGTAGCAGACGCATCCGAGCATGTGGTCGCAGAAAGCCGACAGGACACCACCGTGCATGTTGCCGAAGGGTGTGAGCAGCTCTTCGCGCACGTCGAGCTCACCAGTCATGACACCCGGTTCAGCGGCGGTGATCCTGAATCCGAGATACTCGTGCAGACCGCCGGCGCCGCCGCGGTTTGCCAGGAAGCCGTCTGCAATCTTCTGGTCGAAGGGCACGTCGGCAACGGGAATACTGTAATCGCTCACAATTGGGCTCCTTGTCTGTGGAATATGGTTGGTGGAACGGATGTGCTCATTTCGGGGGGATCAGGCAGGAATGGATCGACTCGTCGCCCTCCACCTCCCGGGCAAGAGTCCGGATCGCGAGATCCGCGTTCTCCAGAGAGAAATTGTGGGTATGCATCTGCTCGATGGGGATTCGGCCTGACTCGATCAGCCGGATGGCACTGCGATAGCCGGAGGAGGTCACACCGATCGCCCCATGGATGGTGACCTCTTTCATGACAATCAGGTCTGAGACGAAATCATCTATCGCCTTGAAACCTTTTACACCGGCGAGCACGATCCGGCCTCCTGGTTTGACCATGTCCAGAGCATCGCGAACGGGTTGGGTCGCATAGGCAGAGACGTCGAGCACGACGTCAGCGCCTCCATCGGTCAAGGCTCTGACACGCTCCACGGCGGGTTCGTTGTCGACGTCGACGGTGTGGTCGGCACCAAAGGTCCGCGCGAGTTCCAGTTTGCGTGCGTCGGCAGCGAGCCCGGTCACGATGATCTTTCCTGCTCCTACTTCCCGGCAGGCAATGACGCTGGACAGACCGCGCTGGCCGGGTCCCAGGATAACGACGCTCTCTCCCGGTTTCGTCTCCGGTATCTCGACTGCCCAGCGGAACCCGGCCCCCAACGGATTGAACATCACGGCCAAATCAGCGGGAAGCGATGGATCCACGCGATGAATCACCGAGTTGGCGTGCAGATACATGTACTGCGCGTATCCCCCCCACAGCCCCGGCGCCTCGCTCAGTGGGATGTACGAGTAGATGCGACGATTCTCACAGAGGTGGTATCGGCCATCGAAGCAGGTGGAGCAGTGTCTGCAGGATAGCATCGTCTCTACCGCCACCCGGTCGCCGACGTCCACGCCCCACCGCTCGGCCGCGACATCCCCGATTCGAGCGATCCTGCCCAGCGGCTCATGTCCCGGTATCACCGGCATGGGGGTGCGCAGAGCCCCTTCATACTGCTCATAATCGCTGCCGCAGATGCCGCAAGCCTCGATTTCGAGAATGGCACTGAAGTCGTCGATGTCCGGGATCTCGACGTCCCGAGGCTCGAGGGTCCGAACGCCGGTCTGTACCATCGTAAAGGATTTTTCGGGCAACATGACTGATCCCTCCAGTTCACTCTATAGTAAGCTTATTTACTACACCGAGGGCAGCGCAAGTGTTTGCGGCGACGCACGGGAAACCTTTCGGTAAGCGTGCTTTCGGCAATGGTGATCTGCTGGAGTACGTCGTGGATGGATTGGATATGGTCGCTCTTCTGGCGCGTCCGGACGTGCGCTCGGTCTTCGAGCGGCTGCCGGGTGCGCACCGGGATCTTGGAATCGAACTCGTCTCAGTGGACGACGGCGAGGTGCGCATGCGATTGCCAGCTGTCAGCCGAGTGGCTAGACGCGCCGCGTCGGCAGCCGTTCATGCCGGAGCCGTGATTACCACTATGGATTCCGCCATGGGATTGGCGGTGCTGGTGCGCCTTTCGGCACCTTCTTCGCTGGCGACCTTGGAGCTCAGGTACGACGAGCTGCGTGAACCAATCGAAAGCCCGTCGATTTTCGTTGCCGCACGATGCGCGGGGATCTTTCACGACGTGGCATACGTGGATGCCGTTGCCAAGGACGACGAGGGCGACTTCGCGCGCGGAGTCGCGAGGTTCGTCATCACTGGCGGCGGGGATGATTTCATGGCGGGTGCGATGCGCATGCTCGCCGGCGACGTCGGACGAACCGAGGAACAAGTGTGACCGCAGCGTGCAGTGTGATTCCCTATGCCGCCGATCTCGGGTTGCAGCTGCTCTCGATTTCGTCTCGCGGAGCCGAATTCGAGCTGGCTCCGGAGGAGCGGTTCATGGGTAACCCGCTGCTGCGCGCGTTCCATGGTGGTGTGATCTGCGGATTCATGGAGTGCGCGATGTCGGAGACAGTGGTGCGGATCCTGGAACACGACGGACCGCCCCGTCTGATCAACCTGACAACGTCTTTTCTGGGCAGCGCACAGGTCGATCAGCCACTTCGAGTCAAGACGGAGGTAACCAAGGCCGGCCGGCGTTTTGTCGGCGTGTATGCGCGCAGCTACCAGGAGTCCGTCGACCTGCTCGTTGCGAAGGCATCGGCTCTGTATCGTGTGCCAGAGCGAGGACCTGCGGCGTAGTGAGGCGATCCTAGCCCTCGGGTGGGCGGCTGGTTGAGTGGTCAACCAGATCCTTTGAAATACAGTGCAACCATCTCCCGCCAGCGCTCCACCAGCCGTTCGAGCTCGTTGTCGTCCGGTCGGATCATGGCGCGGATGGCGAAGCCCCGAACCAGGCTGGCCGTCATGGCGATCAGATCCTCGCCGTCCTGCCGATTCCAGCCCTTGTCGACGAGGATCTCGAGCCAGCTCTGCTCGGCGTGCTCCCGATACGCCCGATGCGCACGGGCAATCTGCCGGCGCAGATCCGAATTGCCCGATGCGGATTTGCTCACGTCCATGGCGACGTCGAAGCTCGCTGAGTAGTAATACTCCGCGCTATCCTCCGCAATCGCCGACACCACGTCGGCGTCCCCGTCGTACGCCGCGAGGTTGCGATCGGTGCGGGCCCTGGCGACCGAGATCGCGTGCTCGATCGCCGCCATGGTCATCAGGTCCTTGGTCGGGAAATGATGGAGCTGGCCCCCCTGGGACACACCGGCTTCCTTCGCAACGGCAGCCACCCTGAAGCTCGCGAAGCCTTCGCGCCGGATGAGTTCGAACGCCGCCTTCGCGAGCGTTCGCCGCGTGGCGGCGGATCGCTCCTCCTGGGTCCGTCGGCCGTTCTCTGCTTCAGCGCTGGGCAATCCCCGCCTCCTCTCCCAATGGGACACGCGTCCGGCCGTCTTGGCTGTGCGTCTTTACATACATCCCGGACTGGCATTTAATCGCAACTTACAAGGCGTTTATACGGTATGTATATTTCCGAGTAAAGGTCGTCGCCGGCAGCCGCACCGGGAGGGGGAAACCATGGCCAGCATCGCAGTGCACGAGATTCGGGATCCTTTCGTCGTCGAGGACGCGCAACAGGGGGTGTTTCGGGTCAACCGGGAGGCATTCGTCTCACCGGAGGTGCTCGCCCGCGAGCACAGCGCGATCTTCGACAAGTGCTGGCTGTACCTCGGGCACGAATCCGAGCTTCCGGAGCCGGGCAGCTTCCTGACGCGCGACGTGGGCGGGAGGGAGCTGATCTTCGCCCGCGGTCAGGACGGCAGGGCGCGCGCCTTCTTCAACACCTGTCCGCACCGGGGCGCGATGGTGTGTCGGGAGAAACAAGGCAAAGGCAAGCTCTTCCGCTGCTTCTATCACGCGTGGACCTTCGATCTCGAAGGCAAGCTGGTGCAGCGGCCGGAGGCGACGCGTTACAGCGAAAACATCGAGCCGGGCCTGCACGACCTGGTGCCCGTCGCGCAGCTCGCGCAGTACCGGGGACTGTACTTCGTCACCTACGACCCCACCGCCGTGGACCTCGAGACATACCTCGCCGGCGCGAGGGAATACATCGACCTCACCGTGGACCAGTCCGAGGTGGGCATGGAGATCGTCGGCGGCATCCAGGAGTACGGCTTCCAGGCGAACTGGAAGCTCCTCGCCGAGAACAGCTTCGACGGCTATCACGGGCTGCCCACCCACTCGACCTATTTCGACTACGTGGTCGCCGCCGGCGGTCAGATGGGGGACATCAACACGACCATCTCCGAGCCGCGCGACCTTGGCAACGGCCACGCGGTGATCGAGTACGGCGCGCCTTGGGGACGGCCGGTCGCCAAACCGGTCGCAGCGTGGGGGAACGAGGGGATCTCGGAGACCGAAGCGGTGCGGGAGCAGCTCAAGCGAAGATTCGGCAAGGCGCGCGCGGACCGGATCGCCTACAACAACTTCAACATGGTCATCTTCCCCAACCTGGTCATCAACAACATCATGGCCATCACGCTGCGCACCTTCTTTCCCGAGGCGCCGGACCGTCAGCACGTGAAAGCCTGGACCCTGGCGCCATCGGATGAAAGCCCGACCATGCGTGAGCGCCGCCTCTACAACTTCCTGGAGTTTCTCGGTCCCGGCGGGTTCGCGACACCGGACGACTGCGAAGCGCTGCGCCTGTGCCAGCAGGGCTACAAGAACCTCGCAGCCACGGGTTGGAACGACATCTCCAAAGGGATGGGACTGACACCGATGGTGTCCAACGACGAGGAGCAGATGCGCATCTTCTGGCGCGAATGGAACCGGCGCGTGGGCGGAGCGGAACGATGAACGCGCCGGCAACCGGACTGTCGGTCACCCGCGCGGACGTGGAGGACTTCCTCTATCTCGAGGCGAGCCTGCTGGACGAGTGGCGTTTAACCGAATGGCTCGAGCTCTTCCGCGAGGGCGCGAGCTACTGGGTGCCGCCCGCCGGATCGGACGACGACGTGGAACCGTCCACCACCCTCTTCTACGTCGCCGACGACTGGTTCCGCCTCACCGAGCGGGTCAAGCGTCTGGGCAAGAAGACCGCACACGTCGAGTTCCCTCACTCCCGCTGCCGCCACCTCGTCAGCAACGTGCGCATCCTGGGCGGTGACGACAGGAGCTTCGACGTAACCAGCAACTTTGTCACCTATCGCAGTAAAGGCGGACGGACCGAGACCTACCTCGGGCACCACCGCTATCGGATGTGCGTCGTCAACGGTCGGATCCGGATTCTCCACAAGACGTCGTTCCTCGACACCGACGACATCAACGCGCAGGGCAAGGTCAGCATCATCATCTAGGAGCATCCGATGAACGGACTTGAGGGCCGAAGCGCTATCGTCACGGGGGCCGCCTCCCCAATCGGCACGGCCATCGCCCAGCGCCTGCATGCTGAGGGCGTGCGTCTGATGCTCGGCGATCTGGACGGTGACCGCGTTGCGACGCTCGCGGCAGCGCTCGGAGCCGCACATGTGGTCGGCGATCTGTCCGAGGAAGCACGGGTGCGTGACATGGTGGCGCAGACCGTCGAGGTCTACGACAGCGTGGACATCCTCGTGAACAACGCCGGCGGCGGGGTCATCCGGCCGTTTCTCGAACACGACGCTGAATCGCTGAAGACCACGATGGATCGAAACCTCTGGACCACCATCTGGGCGTGCCACGCCACGATCCCCTACATGCTCGAGAAAGGTTTCGGCCGGATCGTCAACATCGGCGCCGACTCAGTGCGCAACGGCCTCTGGGACCATGCCGGCTACAACGCCGCCAAAGGCGGCGTGCACGGTCTCACCACCGGTCTCGCCCGTGAGTTCGCGCAGTCCGGCATCACCATCAACACCGTAGCGCCGTGCATGGTGGCGACACCGATGGTCAAAGCGGCCGCCCGGCAGGGCAACCCGCTGATTCGGAAGTTCACGGACGTGATACCGGTGGGCCGGCCGGCCGAGTGCGAGGAAGTGGCTTCCATGGTGGCCTACCTGGCAAGCGACGAGGCGGGGTTCGTGACCGGCCAGGTGATCAGCGTGAACGGCGGCTCGACGATGCTCTGAGCATGGGGACGGTCATCTACATCACGTCCGAAGGCCAGCGGATCGAGCTCGAAGCCGCGCCGGGGATCACCGTCATGCAGCTCGCGACGGCCCACGGCGTGCCGGGCATCGAGGCCGAGTGCGGCGGCTCCTTGAGCTGCGCAACCTGTCACGTCTATGTGGATGATGACTGGTACGGACGGACCGGCCCCCCGGGGGAGACCGAACGTGACATGCTCACATTCGCCGAGGACCCGCAGGCGATGAGCCGCCTGAGCTGCCAGATTCGCTACCGCGACGAACTGGACGGGTTGATCGTCCGCATCCCGGAGTGCCAGTGACCGTGGACCTCATCGACGTGCACGCCCACGTGGTTCCGCGAGACTTTCCCAAGGGTCCGGGTCAGGGACCCGAGCCCCGCTGGCCGTGCATGTGCCATGGTGACAACAACCGCGCCACGGTAATGATTGCGGACAAGGCCTTCCGCGAGATCGACCACCGCTCCTGGGACGTATCGGTCCGCATGGCCGACATGGATGCAAGCGGCGTCACCCGCCAGGTACTGAGCCCCATGCCGGAGTTGCTGTCCTACTGGTTCGCTCCCGGGGCCGGGCTCGACATGTGCCGCTGGATGAACGATCAGATCGCCGATGCCGTGGCACGCTACCCGGAGCGATTCTCGGGGCTCGGCATCGTGCCGCTCCAGGATCCGGCGCTGGCTGCCGACGAGCTTGCGCGGCTGAAAGCCAGCGGGTTCGCAGGCGTGGAGCTTGGCAGCAACATCAACGGCGTGTTTCTGGGCGATCAGCGTTTCGAGGAGTTCCACGCCGAAGCGGAGCGGCTCGGGCTCGCCGTCTTCGTGCACGCCCTGCATCCGGTCGGCGCGGACCGGCTCACGTCGATGCCCGACCTCGTGCCCTTCGCCGCCTTCCCGCTCGATACGGCCCTGTGCGCCGTATCGCTCATCCGCGCGGGCGTGCCGGAACGCTATCCACGGCTGCGCTTCGGATTCAGTCACGGCGGAGGCGCGATCATTCCGCTCACGCACCGTCTGGGTCAGGGCGCCCGGCTGACCAACGGCTTCGGTCGCAGGCTCACGAAATCGCCGGCCGAACATGCGGCGGCCTTCTACTACGACAACCTGGTCTACGACGCGGGATACCTCGGCTACCTCGCGAACGAGTTTGCGCCAGGGCGCGTGTTCTGCGGCACGGACTACCCGTACGCGATCATGGAGACCGACCCGGCCGGCTTCGTCGCGGCGTCTGACCTCGTCGATCCGGATAGCGTGCGTGGCGGCGCCGCCCGATCGTTTCTCAATCTGGCGCCATCCGCACCCAACAAGGACGAGACACCCCATGGCTGAAATTCTCGGCGTCGGCATCACGCACTATCCGCCCCTGCTGGGTGAGCCCCGCAATTACGCGAATCTGCTACGCATGGTGCTGAACAGCCATCTGATTCCGGACGCGCAGAAAGATCCGAATGCATGGCCCGATGCCATGCGCAACGAGTGGGAGAACGAGCTTGAGTGCGCGATTGCTCATCAGGAGCGCCACCGCAATGCGCTGCGAGGGGTTCGTCGGGCTATCGACGACTTCGAACCGGACGCCGTCATCATCTTCGGCGACGATCAGTACGAAAACTTCAAAGAGAACGTCATCCCGCCATTCAACATGTACTGCATGGACGCGTTTCCCTCGAAACCATTCGCCATGCTCGGTGCCCTGGGAGACTCGAGCAACATCTGGAACGTACCGTCTGACCACGAGTACGAGATTCCGGGTGCCGGCCGCATTGCGCGGGAGCTTGCTCATGGGATCATCTCCGCCAGCTGTCCCATCGCCTACTCGTACGGGTACCTGAATCATTCGCACCTGACTCACGCCTTCGCCAACGCATTGGTATTTCTCGATTGGGAGCGATTGGGCTGGCCATACCCGATCATCCCGATGTCGGTCAACTGTTATGGTACAGGCGTCATCCACACCCGCGGCGGGATGGCACAGCTCTTCGACCGGCGCCCGGACGACGAGAAGGATCCATACCTCGACTTTCCCTCACCGGCCGGTCCGACCCCGAAATCCTGCTTCGAGGCGGGTCGGGCGCTGCGCAGCGTGCTGGAGCAACGCCCGGAGCGCTTCGTGGTCATGGCGTCTTCCGGCTGGTCCCATGCATTTCTTACCGCGAAGCATCACTGGCTGTATCCGGACCGCGACTTCGATCAGGCCCGCGTGGACGAGCTGCGAGCGGGCAATCAGAAGCGCTGGGCAGATCTCGCCAACGAGGATGTGGAGGATGCCGGCTGCCAGGAGTTCAAGAACTGGATCTGCTTGGCGGGCGCCTTCCCGGAGCGGCGCGCCGAGGTGATCGACTACATCGACACGTGGATATTCAATTCGCAGAAGTGTTTCGCCGTGCTCCGCGGCTGACTCCTCGGGCGGGACCGCAGCCGCCTCCGCTGCCCCCGTTGCGCACCTCACTCGCCTTCGGGTATGCCCTCGGGCTATCGACGATGGAACGTTTTGATACGTCTTCCTGTTGAACAATGCTCGGAAATGGTATCTCGCGCCGATGGTGCGGTAGCCGGGAGTTGTGTCGCGATTGTTGTTCTCGTACGTGAACTACATCAGTGCTTAACAGATTTTCGTGGGGGTATTTTCGGGGGTATTTCTAGTACAAAGCTCTTCAATGCATTGATTTGTAAGGCGATGTGATTGTCGCCGCCTCCACCAAAACAAAAAGGCCCCAACCGGGGCCGGCCCCAACCGGGGCCTTTTCTATTTTTGAGCAGCCGACGGCTGCCGGCCAGGGATGGCCGGCCTGGGGCCTCAGCATCTCGCCGCCTTCTCTGATCCGAGGTCCGGCGGCGAGAGGCTGACGCGGGGAGAAGACGCTTTAATTGCCTTTCTTTGGATTCGAATCTAGAGATTTACTGTAAATCTTTAGTCGATTTATAGTCGACTTATAAGTCATATAGCTTGCTATTTGCCCTATCTAAACATCATCTATAAGTTTGAAGAATATTTATAGATCGAGCGTTAGGTCTGTCCGTGAAACTGCCCAAAGATCCTCCTTCGCTCGACAGTCTGGCTAAGCCAGGAGATGACGACACAGGTATCACTCGTATCGTTAGCCTTCTATCTACCGATCTGGGAAAAGATCGGGAGAGTGAATATCTACATTGGGACAAGATGCGCTTCAAACCTCTTCCCGAGGGTATCAACTCCCATGAGGAGTGGTGGAAACTAACGAAGTTTCGACGATGGTCGTCGTATCGGAAACTTCCATTCAAAAGCGTCGATGCTCAGAACTTTCTTTATTGGTTGCCTGACCCGCTCCAATTGCTTTTGCATCAGATTGATCAGCAAGCGAGCGGGCGAGTGGAGACCAGAGAACTCGTGACGAACGAAGATACCAGGAAACGGTACCTTGTTAGTTCGTTGATTGAAGAGGCCATAACCTCAAGCCAACTAGAAGGCGCGTCGACTACACATAAAGTCGCCAAGGCGATGCTGCGCGAGGGTAGGCCGCCGCGGGACAAGAGTGAGCGAATGATAGTCAACAACTATCAGGCAATGGAGTTCATTAGAAACAATACGGGCGAACCGCTTTCACTAGCTCTCTTACTTGAACTGCACCAGATTGTGACGGAAGGAACCCTGGAAGCATCCGACAGAGAAGGGCGACTGCGAACTGCATCGGACTTTGTGGCGGTATTTGATGTGCGAGACAACACGCTACTTCATGAACCTCCACCGGCCAGTGAGCTGGAAGGAAGAATCGCCACGCTATGCGAATTCGCGAACACAGAGTCGGTGGGTGGTGAATTCGTTCACCCGATCGTACGGTCAATCATTCTCCATTTTATGATCGGATATGACCATCCATTTGTTGATGGGAATGGAAGAACTGCGAGAGCACTCTTTTATTGGTCCATGGCAAGGCATGGATACTGGATGATGGAATACATTTCGATTTCGACGATTCTTAAAGCGGGGCCCTCGAAATATGCGCGAGCATATTTGTATGCCGAGCATGACGAATACGACGTGACGTACTTCATCGACTTTAATCTCAAGGTCATTACAAGAGCGATAAAGAAGCTCCAAGCCTACCTGGCACGAAAAGCTTCGGAGATTGCAGAAGTGGAGACCATTCTCAGCTCGACCGTACTGGCCAGGCATCTCAACTATCGGCAGATGGCACTAATTTCGCACGCGCTACGAAATCCCAGCGAGCGTTACACAGTGGAGAGTCATCGAAAATCGCATCGAGTTACCTATCCAACAGCTAGATCTGATCTCTTGAAACTAGTCGAACACGGACTACTGACAGTTTCCAAGATCGGACGGGCGTATGTCTTCCGTTCAGCCTCAGACATCAAGAAGCGATTAGAACTGTTGAAGGCCGAGTAAGGGCGAATGTATGGCTCCGGGTACGCGAGTTGGTTTTTATTACGTTGGCCGGGCCGTAGGATCCTTGAAGCCCCCAACAACTAGCCACCTCTGGCTGCCGCGTGTAGACGGCCTTGGTGTCAGGTGCCCAGCCTCCATGCGGCACAACGAACTATTATCCACTGATGAACGGTCACCAGGCTTTCTGAACTTAGCGCGATGGGTATCGTTGGTCTTCTCGAGCGCAGAAGCGTAGACGATCGCGGGCGAATGCTGGGCGACATCATCGGATGGCTGGTGAGGTGGGCTGTCGCCTGTTGTCGGCATGACCTTGGGGTGTTGTATCTCAGAGTCACTTCGTTTCTGGTGGCCGTGCTACGATCCTATCACCAGCGCTGAACTTCAAAAAAAACAAGACAACTGGAACACACGATGACATGGTCTGTGCACCGGCTATCGGACGACGACGGCGAATTCGAGGAGTACCGACTGCCGGCTGAAAAGCTGATCGAAGGGAACCCGCTGCAGTCGATCCGTATGCAGTACACGGACGCGAGCAACCGGTTCTTCGCAGGGATCTGGCGCAGCGAGGTGGGAAAGTGGCGTATCAGCTACACGGAAGAGGAGTACTGCGAGATGCTCGGCGGCACGAGTCTGATCACGGACGATTCCGGTCGGGTTCAACGCGTCTCCACCGGCGATCGCTTCGTGATGCCTCGGGGATTCACCGGCACCTGGGAAGTCGTGGAGCCCACGACCAAGCGCTTCGTGATCTTCGAGCCCGGGATCGAAGCAAACTGATAAATCTTTCAGACCGCCCGGCGTTCCAGTTGGGCCCTATTCTGACGAGTGTCTAGCGCCAGCTACTCGGCAGTTCCCGGGTCGGAAGGCTGATCGGACCCCAGACGCCCCCTGGCCTTACGTTCCTCGTACCGGCGCTTCAGGCGGGCGAGTTGCCATTCCGGCAGCTTCACCCTTGCATCCCAGTCGCGGTCGTCATCGAAATGCTCGATACCCACCTCGGTGAGCGCCCGGTTGAGCCGTGAGAAGAAGCTCTCTTTTTTCGCTTTGGGCAAAGATGATCTGGACATGGTTTACTCTCATATCAATAAAGCGGTGAGGGCGCTCTTCCTCACCTGCTTAAATCGCAGACTACCTCTGTTCGCATCGGAACGCAGCCAAAGGTGGCCGCCCTGGGGCCCCGTTCCTGAACCGCATCGGGTTATTGAGCGGTAAGTTGTGGGTTGGGCCGGTGACTGAGGTGCAGGCGTGCCAAAGCGCAAGACGGTTGAGACAGACGCGGATGCCGCCGCCTTTCTGCAGGCGGTTCCGAACACCACCCGGCGCGAGGATGCTGCGGCGGTCGCCGATATCATGGCGCAGGTCTCCGGTGAGCGGGCCAGGATGTGGGGCCCAAGCATCGTTGGCTTCGGCCGACATTCTTACGCGCTCGCCGGCGGTCAAACCTCGGAGATCTGTCGCATCGGCTTTTCGCCGCGGGCGCAGTCACTGGTGTTCTACCTGGGTGATTTCGACGGCCGTCAGAAGCTGCTGACCCGGCTGGGAAAACACCGTCTGGGGAGCGGCTGCCTCTACATCAACAAGCTGTCCGATATCGACATTGCCGTGCTCGAGGAGATGATCGAGCGGTCCTGGCGCCATCGCGGGCCCGGAGCGCTCTAACCGGGTAGGTTGAATCGCGCCGATTGCCAGCGCCCGTTCCCATCGGGGGGTTGTCGGTCGAGCGGCAGTCGCTATGCTCGAATCCCGTACGACAACCGAATGCAGGGACCCCGATGAGCGAACACACCACCTTCTGGCCAGCGGCACCGGATCTCCAGCGCGCCGAGGTACCGCTCAGTTTTCGCGGTGCGGAGTATCTCGGTCATCTGGTCGCACCGCCCGCCAGCGCGGGTCCGCGGCCGCTCGTGCTCGTCATCCACAACTACGCGGGGTTGAAGTTCTTCGACATCGATCAGGCGGAGTACCTTGCACGGCTCGGCTACGTCGGCCTCGCCATCGACGTGTACGGCGAAAAGATCAGCCCCGAAGAGCGCCTCTGGTCGGCGGATCCGGAGCGGCTCAAGGTTCACATGCAGAAGTCGTTCAGCGCCATGGCGTCGCTGGACCACGATCACGAGTTTTTCCGCGGCATTCTCGGTGCGTGGCTCGACCTCGGCCTCGAGCAGTCCTGTGTGGATGCCAGCCTTGCACCGGCCGCTATCGGCTACTGCTTCGGCGGCGTCGCGGTTCTCGAGGCCGTGCGCGGTGGGCTGAACCTGTCAGGGGTGGTGTCTTTTCACGGCCTGCTCCAGACGGGCGAGGACAACGCGCCGGCGAACGTCGGTATAGAGCGGCCGCCGCTGAAGCGCTGCGAGAACCGCTACAACACCCGCACCATCGTGCGCGTCGAGAACGGCGCGGACGATCCCTATGTGCTCGCGGACAACAAGGCGCGCTTCTTCGGGGAAATGAACGCGGCGGGCGTGGACTGGAGCTTTCACGAGTATGCCCGCACGCCTCACGGTTTTGCGTTGCCTGCCACGCTCGGGCCGCCGGGGGCGCTGCACGAGACCTCGGACCGTCGCTCGACCATGGGCATGCTCGCCATGCTGCGCGAGGTGTTCCCCGGCGTGCCTCAGGCACCGGTGGCGTTCAATGCCGCCGGAACTCGAATTCCGGCATGACCCGCGAGCCCGGATAGCTGCGGGGGCCTTTCTGTCTGGACCGGCTTCGGGCCGGTGCCCGGTCGCACCAGTATCCCGCCCCCGACGCTTCAGGCATATTTCGCGTCGTGTCGTGGATCCCGACCAGAATCCAGCAGGTGTTGACGCGGCTGCGGCGGCGGAAGGTGCTGCGCATCGCTGGAGCGTACGCCGTGGTCGCGTGGGGCGTCCTCCAGGTGGCAGACCTGCTGTTTCCGCGGCTGGGCCTGCCCGACTGGACGTTCACCTTCGTCGCCGCGTTGCTGGCGATCGGCCTGCCCATCACGGTGGCTGTCGCGTGGACGATCGGCGCTTCCTACGACGGAATCCAGGGCACACCGGATTCCCTTCACGCACCGCGCCATGACGAAACCACCGGCCGACGCTGGATCGAGCCGCTGCTCGTCATCATCCTGCTGGTGGTCGTCGGGGTCACTGCCGTTCAGGTCCTGAACCGCGAGCGACCCTCCCAGCCCGCAGCCGTCCCGACCCCTGCCGGAGAGCCTTCTCCCTCGGTCGCCGTCCTGCCGTTCGCGTCTTTCAGCGCCGACGCCGAGGACGGCTATTTCGCGGACGGCCTGACGGAGGAGCTCATCAACGGACTTGCCCAGATCGACGGGTTGCGGGTACCAGGCCGCACGTCGTCGTTTCACTACAAGAACCTGAACGTGGATCTCAGGGATATCGGGCGGGAGCTCTCTGTCGCGCACGTGGTGGAGGGCAGCGTGCGGCGTGCGGGAGACCGGCTTCGGGTCACGGTCCAGCTCGTCGCAACCGGCGACGGCTTTCATCTCTGGTCGCAGACCTACGACCGCAACCTGGAGGACGTGTTCGCCATCCAGCAGGACATCGCCCGGCAGGTGGCCCGTCAGCTCAGACAGACGTTGTTCATGGAGTCGTCGGTACCCGCCGTCACGGAAAGCGACAGCTATCCCGCCTACCTCGTGGCGACCGCGATGTTGCGCGAGCACAGCCTGCGGTCGCTGACGCGTGCACGCGAGATGTTCGAGGCACTCATCGAGCGCGATCCGGACGACGTGGAGGCGCTCGCGGGGTATGCGCGGGCGACGATGCCGCTCGCTGCTGCCTTTCTCACGCTCGATTTCGAGACCGCCGCTGCTGAAGCCGTCGGCGCCGTGGAGCACGCGCTCGAGGTCGAGCCGGACAGTGCCGCTGCGAACCTGGCGGCGGGGAATGTCTACAGTGTGCTCGCCTTCCGGACGGGTGAGCAGCGCTACTACACGCTCGCAGAGCGCGCTCTTGCGCGCGCCGTTGACCTCGCGCCTGACGATCCGGACGTGCTCCGTGGCTACGGCAGCCTTCTCCAGCAGACGGGGCGCGCCGCACCTGCACTGGAGGTGATCCGCAAAGGTGCCGAGCGCGACCCCATGAATCGCGCGGCGCAGCTGCATCTTGCCGAGGCGTATCGTGGTGTGGGCCAGCTCGCAGATGCTCGAACACTGCTGGAGTCGGTGATCGAGCGCGAGCCGGACTACGTGGCCGCCCGGCTGGAGCTCGGCGAGCTGTTCATCGAGATGGGCCAGCTCGACGCGGCACTGCCGCACCTGCGGGTGGCCCACGAATCGAAGACCACTCCGCGGGCGACCTTTGCGCTCGCGAACGTGCTGCTCAATCTGCATCGTCGAGAGGAGATGCGTCGGGTGATCGGGGAGCTCGACTATGCCCCCCAGTCGATGCCGCTCGGCAGCATGGTGCTGCAGCTCACTTCCGGTGACGATTCCGCGGCGCTGGCCTATGCACGCGGCGAGCTCGAAAGGACCGGCGACCGGATTTTCCGTCCGGTGATCGTCGTGCTCGCGCTCAATACAGCCGATCTGGTGACGGCCCGAGCCGAGCTGCGGGCCATGGAGCCGACGGTGCTCCTGCCCGGCGCCGACGTGAGGCACTTGCAGCCCGATACGGTGCTGTTCGCGGCAAACCTGCTGATGCGCGAAGGGGCGACCGATCAGGCGCACGACCTGCTCGAATCACTCCTTACCCTGCTGAGCCCTGAAGAGAGCGGCTTCGATCCGATTGCGGACAAGATTCTCCGTGCCCAGACGTACGCCCAGCTCGGCCGCGGAGACGAAGCACTGGCCGAGCTCGGCGCGGCGCGTACGCAGGGCTATCGCACGCTCTACGACTTCGATCTGTTCCTGCGTCTGGACCGGTATCCTGCGTTCGCCTCACTCGACAAAGACCCACGATTCCGGGCTTTCGTCGACGGGATCGACCAGGATAACCAGAGCTTCTAGGCATGCTGCCCGATCATGCCTGACTTCCTGACACCGCTCCTCGTCGGCTTCTCGATACTCGCACTTCTGGGGGTCGTGTTCGAGGAGCAGACGAAGGTCAGCAAGGCCGAGGTGACGCTTTTCTTCGGCACGCTGTCCTGGGTGCTGCTGTTCGTGTTCACAGAGCGCGGGGACCCGAGAGCGGCCATCAACGCGGAGCTGGCAGAGAACATCGGCGAGATTGCCGGCCTCTGGCTGTATCTGCTGGCGACGATGACGTTCGTCGCCTACCTCAACCACAAGGGCATGATCGAGAAGCTGCTCTACCTGCTGCTCCCGGTAAGGATCGGTGAACGGGCGCTGCTCTTCGCCACAGGCGTTTTCTGTTTCGTGCTGTCGTCGCTCGTCGACAACATCACGGCAACGCTGGTGTCCATGGCGCTGGTGCTGTCGTTGAAGATGGATCAGCGCAAGACCCTGAGGTTCGCCACCCTCGTCGTGTTCTCGATCAACTCGGGTGGCGCCGCGCTGATCACCGGGGATGTGACGACCCTGATGATCTTCCTGGCCGGCAAGCTCGAAATCACGGAGTTCCTTCTGCTGGCAGGGCCTGCGCTCGGCGCCGTTCTGCTGCTGTCGGCGTTCCTCTCCATCGGAATGGATGGCGTGCTCAACGTGGAAAGGCGAGTCATGCCCGTACGCGGAATCGACGTCGGCATCGGGCTCATTTTTCTGCTCACCATCGGCGCCACGCTGGCGGGCAACATCCTTTTTCAGATTCCGCCGGTACTCAGCTTTCTCACCGGGCTCTCGATCATGTTTCTCGTTTCTCGTTTCGTTGATCCGGAGGCCACGAACGATCCGGTGCTCGAGTACATCCGCCGCATCGAGTTCGAGACACTGCTGTTCTTTCTCGGCATCCTGCTGATCGTCGGTGTACTCAAGGAGCTGCGTGTGCTCGATGCCGTCTCGGGGGTGTACGCGGTGATGCCGGGCTGGGTGGCGAACTACCTCGTGGGTCTGGCGTCTGCCGTGGTGGACAACGTGCCGCTGACCGCCGCGGTGCTGAAATCGGACATTGCGCTCACCCGGGCGGACTGGATGGGTCTGACATACACCGTCGGCGTCGGCGGTTCCCTCCTCATCATCGGCTCGGCGGCCGGTATCGTCGCCATGAGCAGGGTTCCCGGACTCACGTTCGTGAGCTACCTGCGCTATGCCTGGCTCTCCTGGCTGGCATTCACTGCCGGCTATGCGGCCGTGGTCGCGCTTGGTCGCGGCTTGCTGGCGTGAAGCCAGCGTCATCCGATTGCCCATCCCGCGCCGTAAACTGGGGTTGATCTTTTTGCCCGAGGACTTTCTCATGCAGCCCGGTTTCGCCGCTCTCTCGCTATCGCCCGAACTGCTGGAGGTGTTCACATGACCGACAACCCGAGCGCCGTGGCGATCGCATGGCAGTCCCTCGTCGACAACCTCGCGGAAGCCGGTAGTCGGATGGAAGCAGCAACGCGCGCACTCAGCGCCGAAGAACGCGCCGACGGATTCCGCGCGCTCGCCCGCGCCCTGTCGAATCAGCTTGGCCGGCTGGAGGTCGACGATGCCAGCCCGGAGCTGGCGCCGTTCAATCTCTGGCGGCAGAAGTTCTACATGGACAATCCGGACTGCCTCTATTGGGTCGCCGAAATCGCCCGCGGTGGCTGCTACCGGATTGACGGTGTGGCTCGCAATGCGGTGTTCACCTCGGTGAACGTCTACGCCGGATCGAGCCTTGAGGCACAGACCGTGGCTCGCATCACCACGGACGAGCTCGAGTGCGACGCAGATGGCCGCTTCACCCTGACGCTCGGTGGCGATCCGGATGCCGCCGCCGGACAGTGGGTGGAGATTCCCGCCGGTGCGAACCTGGTCTGGGTGCGCCAGTTCTACGACCAGCCGGAGCAGATGGATGGCAGCTGCGCCATCACCCGGCTCGACGACGTACCTGCGCCGCCGATCGTCGAGGTGGAACGTTTCGCCAAACGGCTGGGGATCACGGCGGCGACGATCCGGCAATCCTCTAAGGTGCTGGCGCGTGGCGCAGAAAGCGAAGCGGAACTGCCCAACGCGATCCGCGAGTGGTCGGAGATGCAGGGCGGTGCGGTGTACACCGAGCCCGGCATCCACTACCAGCGCGGCGCCTGGCAGCTCGAGCCGGGGCAGGCGCTGGTGATCGAAGGCGCGCCGGTCGCGGCCCGGCACTGTAGCGTGCTGCTCTACAGCCGCTTCCTCAACTCGCTCGACTACCGCAACCGCACGGTATCCCTGACCGGCCCGCGGGTGCAGCTAGACAACAGTGGTCGCTTTCGGATCGTGCTCGCCGGCGAGGATCCGGGGGTTGCCAACTGGCTCGACACGGAGGGCCGTCGGTACGGGCACTTCGTCATCCGCTGGTTGCAGCCGGCATCGACGCCAGCGCTGCCCACCGTCCGGGTGGTCGATCTCGCAGCACTGACGGACTGACGCCATGTGGTCACCCCAGGCGCGCAGTGAAGAGGCGCGGGCCATCTACGCGGCGGCGGAAGCGGACCGACGCGACCGCCCCGAGAAGTATCTGCTGGACGCGAACGCGGTCGTCGCCGCCGTGGAGGCGCGGGGCGGCTTCGTCGCGGAAGACGACGGCGACTGGCGGGAAGGTCTCGAAGTCTATCTCGAGGCGGCGCGGGAGGAGGGCCGGCTGAACGCGCTCGGGCTCCGCAACGTCGCCGGCACGGCGACGGGCAAGCTGCTCGCCCGTCAGGCCATTGCGGCGGCGCTGCAGGCGAGTCCCGCTGTCCGCGAGAGGCACGTTGATCGCCCGCTGTTCGTCATCGGCGGCTGGCGCACCGGCACCACGCTGCTGCAACGGCTGCTGGCGGCCGTTCCGGCGCTGCGAGCGGCGTATCCTGCCGAGCTGACCGTGCCGTGGCGGTTCGCGGGCCTCGACGAGGCAGCGCGGGAGAGGCTCATCGCTGCCGGGGAGGATGCACACCAGCGCCTGCACGTTCTGAACCCGCGCATGTCGATCATCCACCCGTCCGGCGGCCGGCTCCCGGAAGAGTGCGTGCTGGCCATGGGGACGGATCTCAAGAACTGGGGACTGACCTCGACGCTGCGTTGCCCGAGTTATGCGCGCTGGCTCCTCACCCAGGACTTCGAACCGAGCTATCGGCGCTACGCGGACATCCTGCGGCTGCTGCAGGACGACAGCGGCCGGCGCTGGATCCTGAAGGCACCCGCGCACACCGCGGCCCTGGACAGCCTGCTGGCCGTGTTTCCGGACGCCACGGTGGTTCACCTGCACCGGGAAGTGGTGCAGACCGTGACTTCCGGGGCGAGCCTCTTTGCCGAGTTCCGTTCCATCTACAGCGACGAGGTCGACGGCGCCGACGTGGGTCGGTATCAGCTCGAGACCACCGTGACGTGGTTCGACCGCGCCATGGCCGCGCGCGATGCGCACCCCGGAGCACGGCTCGTCGATGTGGCATATCCCCGACTGGCCGCCGACCCGCTGGCCATCATCAGGGAGGTCTGCAACGCGGCCGACGTGCCGTGGGACGAGGCGACGGCGGCGGCGACCCGCGCCCGGCTCGCCGAGCTGCGCGCCCAGCACGGGGTGCACCGCTATCAGCCAGAGGACTTCGGTCTCGATCCCGGCGAGGTGCGCGAGCGCTTCTCGGTGTACCGGCAGCGCTTCGAGGTGAGTTGAATCAGCTCCGAAGGCGGTACCCGGATATACTCGATGCCGTTCCGGATCATCCCGCAGGAGGATGGCATGCCTAAGGATTTCGTCGTCGAACGCTCCGATCTCCGCGAGGCGCGTTTCGAACCGGCGCCGGTGATGTCAGCGGCCGAAGGGGAGGTGGTGGTGGCGGTAGAGCGTTTTGCGCTCACGGCCAACAACATCACCTACGGTGTCGCCGGCGACATCATCGGCTACTGGAACTTCTTCCCCGCAGCGCCGGGCGCGGGTCGTATTCCGGTCTGGGGGATCGGCCGGGTCAGCGCCAGCGAGCACCCTCAGATACCGGTGGGGGATCGGTTCTACGGCTACCTGCCGATGTCGAACGAGCTGCTCGTGCGGCCGCAGTCCGTGTCGCCGCGGGGGTTCAACGACGGCAGCGCGCACCGCTCTGCATTGCCGCCCGTGTACAACCAGTACTCGAGAATGACGGCCGAGAACGGCTTCGACCCGGCGTTCGACAACCACAACATGGTGTACAGACCGCTGTTCACCACTTCGTTCGTGCTCGACGACTACCTTCGCGACAACGCCTTCTTCGGCGCCGATACCGTGATCCTGGGCAGCGCGTCGAGCAAGACGGCGTTCGGACTCGCGTTCATGCTGCAACGATCGAATCAGGAAGGCTCGAAGCAGGTCAGGGTCGTGGGGCTCACATCGCGCGCCAACGAAGGTTTCGTCCGCGGACTCGAACTGTATGACGACGTGCTCACCTACGAGCACGTTGAGTCCCTCGCCCACGTGCCCAGCGCCTATGTGGACATGTCGGGGAATCGCGACGTGCTCGCCCGCGTGCACCGGCATCTGGCGGAGGATCTGCTGTCGAGCTGTGGCGTCGGCATCACCCACTGGGAATCGCGTGACGGGGCGGATCCCGCGGCGCTGCCGGGTGCGAAGCCCGCCATGTTCTTCGCCCCCACGCAGATCATGAAGCGCAACCAGGAGCTGGGGGCCGTCTACCAGCAGCGCATTGGGGAGGCTACGCGAGCGTTCTTTCTCGAGGTGGACCGCTGGGTGACCATCGAGGAGCATCCGTTCAGCGAGCTGCCGGCCGTGTACCGGACCGTGCTGAAAGGTCCGCCGCCCGATCGGGGATATGTGATCGTCGTGGGGTGATGGGGCTCGAATTGCGCTGAACCTGACGGAGGTGCCGCCGTGAAGACCAATCTGCTGCTCATCACAGCCGACCAGTGGCGCGGCGACTGCCTCTCCAGCCTCGAGCACCCCGTGGTGAAGACCCCGCACCTCGATGCACTTGCCGCTGAAGGCACCCTCTTCGAGAAGCACTATGCGAACGCGGTGCCCTGTGGTCCCAGCCGGGCCTGCCTGCACACGGGGATGTACCTGCACAACCATCGCTCCGGGACCAACGGCACGCCGCTGGACCTGCGCTTCACCAACTGGGCGAAGGAGCTGCGCGGCGCCGGCTACGATCCGGTGCTGTTCGGTTATACCCACACGGCCATGGACCCGCGCGGTCTGCCGCTCACCGATCCGCGCCTGCAGACGGACGAAGGCATCCTGCCCGGCATCACCCCGCTGATCGACATGGGCACACATTGCCGGGATTGGAAGGCCTATCTGGCGGAGCTGGGCTATCCGGTGCCGGATTTCGACGGCGCGACCTACGGCCAGCGGGATGAGGACTACCGCAACCCGCAGCATCCCAAGCCCATGCTGTATGACGCTGCCCATACCGATACGGCATTTCTCGTCTCCCGCGCTCGGCAGTACATCAGCGAGCAGTCCAGTCCGTGGGCCGTGCACCTGTCGCTGCGCGCGCCGCACCCGCCCTGGGTGGCGCCGGCGCCGTTCAACGAGCACTACCCGCCGGCGAGCCTGCCGGGCTGCGTCCGCCACGATTCAACGGAGGCGGAGGCCGCGGTTCATCCCTGGCTCACCGAGCACCTGGTCGGCCGCAACGTCAGTCACGCGGTCGACTCGCGCCATCGCCATCTGCAGGCCAGCTATTACGGCCTGATGAGCGAGGTGGACCAGCGCCTCGGTGAGCTGGTCGCCTGGCTGAAGGCGGAGGGTCGATGGGACGACACCCTCTTCATCTTCACCTCCGACCATGGTGAGCAGATGGGTGACCACTGGATGTACGGCAAGGCCGGATTCTTCGAACAGTCCTACCACATCCCGCTGATCATCTGCGGCCCCGGGGTGGCGCGGGATCACCGCTGCACCGGGTTCACCGAGCACGTCGACATCCTGCCGACGCTGATGGACTGCTTCGACCTGGCGCTCCCCAGGCAGTGCGACGGCACGTCGCTCGTTCCGCTGCTGTCCGGCGGCGACGGCGGACGACAGGCCGCGCACTTCGAGTATGACTTCCGTCATTCCGAGGCGCAGCACACGCTCTCGCTCGACATGGAATCCGCCTGTCTCAACGTGATCCGCGATGACCACTACAAGTACGTGCACTTCGCGGACCTGCCGGCGCTGCTCTACGACCTGCGGGCAGATCCGGGGGAGCTGCACGATGTTGCGCCCGAGCGTCCGGATGTCGTCGCCCGCTACGCGCAGGAGCTGCTGTCGTGGCGGCTCAAGACCACCGACAAGACGCTCAGTCACTATCAGGTGGTTCGTGGGGAGGGGCTGCAGACCCGAGGCACGTCCGGCACCGCGCAAGGCTCGGAGTCGTGATGAAGTACCTGCCGCTGTTGTGGGCCGGGCTGTGGCGCAAGCCGATCAGAACGGTGCTGACGCTGCTGTCGATCGTCGTTGCCTTTCTGCTTTTCGGGCTGCTGCAGGGTGTGCTGTCCGGATTCGATGGGGCGCTGTCGAAGATGAGCGATACGCGCCTGCGGGTGATGAACCGCGCCAACATGCTCGAAACCCTGCCCATCGCGTACGAGGCTCGGATCGCACGCCTTCCGGGGGTTCAGGGCGTCACGCACGCCACCATCCTCATTGCCTATTACCAGGAGCCGAAAAACGGTTTCTCGGTGGCTGCTCTGGGATTCGATACCGCGGCGGACATCTTTCCGGAAATGAAGGTGCCGGCGGAGCAGTTCGACGCGCTCGGGCGGACGCGCACTGGCGCGCTCGTCGGCATCGAGCTCGCCAGGCGCTTCGACTGGCAGATCGGCGACAGAGTCACTGTGCACTCGTCGAACTGGGTGAAGCAGGACGGCTCCGGAGACTGGCCGGTCGATATCGTCGGTTTCGTGAATGCCGGGCCCGACGACGACAAGGTGTTCGCCAACGAGATGTACATCCGCTACGACTACCTGGACGAAGCCCGCGCGACCGGCAAGGGCACCGTGCATCAGTATATGGTGGCCATCGACGATGCGGAGCAGGCGACCGCCATCTCGACGGAAATCGACAGCCTGTTCGCCAACTCGAGCAACGAGACGACGACGATGAACGAGAAGGAGTACGTGGTGGCGCAGTTCCGCCAGATTGGAAACATCCGCCTGTTCGTCTACTCGATCATCAGCGCGGTGCTGTTTACGCTGCTGTTTCTGGCGGGAAACACCATGGCCCAGTCGGTGCGAGACCGGATCTCCGAAATAGGGGTGCTGAAGACGCTGGGTTTCAGCGATTCCACGGTGTGGCGGCTCGTCGTCATCGAAGCCGCGGTGCTGTGCCTGCTCGCCTCATTCCTGGGCCTGGCTATCGCGGCGCTCGCCTTTCCCAGTGTGTTCGGGGCGCTGGGGCTCGGGCCGCTGCCGTTGTCGCCCCGCGTCTACCTTGCGGGTTTCGGCATCGCGTTGGCGGTGGCGGTGATCAGCGCCTCGATTCCCGCGCTGCGCGCGAAACGTCTGACCATTGTCGATGCCCTGTCGGGCCGCTGAATGAGCGCGATCCGGCAGATTCTGGCCATCACCGCCATCAACCTGCGCAGCATTCCGCTGCGGCTCGGAACGTCGCTGGTGATCTGCGTGGGTATCGCCGGCGTGGTGGGCGTGCTGACCACGGTGCTGGCCATGGCAACGGGACTGAAGAGCACGCTGACGAGCGCCGCCCGCGGAGATCGAGCCATCGTGATCCGCAGCGGCTCGCTCGCCGAGGCGCTGAGCACGGTCTCGCGCGACGACCTGATCGCGATCGAAGCCGCGCCAGGCATACGACGCACGACGGCCGGTGAATCGAGCCTCTCTCCCGAGGTGCTGGTCTCTGTGAACCTGCCGCGAAAGACAGGCGGCGAGCTCAGCACCCTGCCGGTTCGCGGTCTGACCCCGATCGCGCTCGACGTTCGGCCGGAGATCAGGCTGACCCGTGGCCGGATGTTCAGGGACGGTGTCTTCGAGATCGTCGTGGGACAGGCGGCACACGAGCAGTTCGCAGGTCTCGATATCGGCGACGTCGCCAGCTTTCACGGCGCCGAATGGGCGGTGGTGGGCCTCTTCTCAAGCGGAGGCGACGTCCACGAATCGGAAGCGCTGACCGATGCCACGACGCTGATGTCGGCGGCGCGCCGGACCGTGTTCAGCGCGGCAACGGTCGTGCTCGACTCACCGGCGGCGTTCGAAGCATTCAGCGAAGCGTTGAAGGAAGACCCGAAGCTGAATGTCGACCCGCAGCGGGAAACGGACTATTACGCCGGGCAGTCGGAGCAAGTCGCGGCGCTGCTGGAGATCGTCGCCACGACCGTTGGCGGTATCATGGCGATCGGCGCGTTGTTCGGTGCGCTGAACACGATGTACTCGGCCGTCAGCACCCGTGCGGTGGAGATCGCGACGTTGCGTGCGATCGGCTTCAGCGCCACACCGGTGGTGGTCTCGGTGCTGGCGGAAGCGCAGCTTCTGGCACTGATCGGTGCTATGGCGGGTGGTGGCATCGCCTGGCTGCTGTTCAACGGCACCGCGTTCAGCACTGGAGGCATCATGGGGCAGGTGGCACTACGGCTTCATGTCGGGCTGCCGCTGATCGCCACCGGCATCGCCTGGGCGGCGACGATCGGCCTGCTTGGCGGGCTCTTCCCGGCGATCCGCGCGGCGCGCATCCCGGTCGCGCAGGCACTGCGCGCGCTGTAGGAGCCGTCAGTCGCAGCGCTGGCCCGGATATAACCCGTCTCTTTTCCGGAAGTAAATCGTGGCGCCATCCCGGGCGGTGACCTGCACCCACGGTGAGCCGCGCCCGTAGGTGCAGCCGGCCAGCCGCGCCGCGCAGGCCTCCTCCTCGCAGGGGACCACGCAGTCCTTGTTGCTGATTCCACACACCGTACCGGCCAGCCGGCACTGGTTGCCGGTGTTCAGCTGGTAGCTGGTGGCGTTGGCCGCATTGGCCCACATCACCTCGTACTGAAACGTGGCGCCGCTGCCGCACTCCGGTGCGGTGGCCTGCACGTTGAGACTGCTGTCGCTCTTGTAGGCTGAAAAGGCCGGCACGGATGACAGGAAACAGATCATCGCCAGCAGCGCGGAAAGGGTCACTCTTGCTCGACTCATGAACACGCCCTCCCCAGGGTGAACATTCAAACGCCGACAGGTCGAACCACCACGGAACATTGGACCGCGCCGGCATCGCCGTCAAGCGTTTCCGGGGCGGGTTCGGGGTACTGCGGTTCCTCCCGGCCGGTCTTATACTGCGTCCGGGTTGTCCAACCGCGCAGGGCGGAGCTGTATTCATGAAGCGGCGGCCTTTCATCGTGCTTTGGTTCGTTTTTACTGCTGCCGCGGCGTCGGCTGCGACGTCGGCAGAGGAGTGGCGTCCTCTTTACGACCGGGTGGATGGCGAGCTGCAGAAGCGCCTCGAGGCGCGGCTGAACGCGAATCCCGAGTGGGCGCGATTGATTTCCCGGAAGAAAATGGCCATCGGCCTGGTGGACATGAGCGGTGCCGTCCCTCGCTTCGCCCGCGTCAACGGCAATCAGATGATGTATGCCGCCAGCCTGCCGAAGATCGCGATTCTGATCTCTGTTTATGCCTCCTTCGAGGACGGCTCCCTGCCGGAGACCGACGAGATCCACAAGGATCTGGGCGACATGATCAGGGTGTCCAGCAACTCCGCGGCAACGAGGCTGGTGGACAGGATCGGCCTGCAGCGGATCCAGGGCGTGATGAAGGACCCGAAGTACGGCTTTTACGATGAGAAGCGTGGCGGTGGTTTGTGGGTGGGCAAGCGCTACGCCAGCTCGGGACCGCGGGTGGGTGATCCGATGCACAATATCTCACACGGCGCGACGGCCACGCAGGTCTGCCGGGTGTTCTATCTGCTGTCCACCGGCAAGCTGATCAGCCCGCAAAGATCGACACAGATGCTCGGTGATCTGGAGGACCCGCGGCTGCATCACAAGTTCGTCTCGCAGCTCGACGAGCGGGCGCCGGACGCGACGCTGTATCGGAAATCCGGCACCTGGCGACAGTGGCATTCGGACGCCATCATGGTGCAGGGCAAGCGCTGGCGGAATTACATCCTGGTGGGTCTGATCGAGAGCGAGAACGGCGAGACGATCCTGCGCCAGGTGCTTCCCGCCATGGAGGAGCTGATCGTGCCGCCGGAATACGCGGAAGGCATCGACGACTTCTGATCGATCCTCGCTCGCCGGGCTATCCCAGCGCCGCCTCGAAGATCTCCCGCGCACCGTCCGCCGTGAGCGTGCGCGGGTTGCCGGATGCCGTGGGGTCCACCACGGCCATGGCGGCAATGGTGTCCCGTCGCTCGCCGTTCACGCCCAGGCCCGCCAGGGTCGGCGGCACACCGACGTCCCGGCGGAGCTCGACCACGGCGGCCAGGAAACCGTCGAACCCGCCATCGATGTCCAGCCAGGCCGCCAGCCGCTGGATTTTTTCCTCGATAGCGGGCCGGTTGAAGGTCAGCACGTAGGGCATAAACACGGCGTTGGTCATGCCGTGGTGGGTGTCGTAGAGCGCGCCCACCGGATGGGAGAGCGCGTGGATGGCGCCCAGGCCCTTCTGAAACGCGGTGGCGCCCATCAGCGCCGCGCTCATCATGTGGCCACGCGCGTCCAGATCGGCCGGCTGCACCACCACCCGTCGCAGGTTCCGGAACACGAGCCGCATACCCTCCACGGCGATCCCCTCGGCGAGCGGGTGATAAGTGGGTGCGCAGTACGCTTCCAGGCAATGGGCGAGCGCATCCATGCCCGTGCCGGCCGTGATGTGCCGCGGCAGCCCCACGGTGAGCTCGGGATCGCAGATGACGACACCGGGCATCATCCGCGGGTGGAAGATCACCTTCTTGGTGTGTGTCGTGGTGTCGGTCAGCACGCCTGCCCGCCCCACTTCCGACCCGGTACCTGCCGTGGTGGGCACAGCCACGATCGGCGCGATGCGGGCAGCGTCCGCCCGCGTCCACCAGTCGTCGACGTCCTCGAAATCCCACACCTGCCGGCTCTGCCCCACCATGAAGGCGATGAGCTTACCCATGTCTAGGCCGCTGCCGCCGCCGAAGGCGACCACGCCGTCGTGCCCGCCTTTGCGGTAGGCCGCGAGTCCGGCTCCGAGGTTGGCGGCGATGGGGTTGGGCCTGACGTCCGAGAAGGTCTGCACGGCCAGCCCGGCTGACCGCAGGAGCTCGTGGGTTCGTTGCGTGATCGGCGCTGCAGCCAGGCCGCTGTCCGTGACCAGCAGCGGGCGCGACATGCCGAGCGTGCGACAGGCCTCGGCGATCTCCGTGATGCGGCCCGCGCCGAATCGGATCGCCGTGGGATAGTTCCAGTTCGCCGTTGGTGTGGACATGGTGGTGTCAGTAGCGCTCGAAGCCGCGCTCGAGCTCCCAGTCCGTGATCCGCCGGTCGTACTCCTGCTGCTCCCAGCGCGCGGTGTGCACATAGTGGTCGACCACCTCGTCGCCGAGTGCCGAGCGCAGCATGGCCGAGCCGTCGAGCAGCGCCGTGGCTTCGCGCAGCGTCTTGGGGATCTCCGGCAGCTCGATACCCCCGTAGGCATCGCCCTCGAACGCGGGCGGCAGCTCGAGCGCCTCGTCGATGCCCGCCAGACCCGCGGCGATCAGCGCGGCGAACGCAAGATGCGGATTCAGGTCCGCGCCGCCGATACGGCACTCCGCGCGGATCGCCTTCGAGCCCGCCCCGCAGAGCCGGAAGCCCGCAGTGCGGTTGTCGTCGGACCAGACGATACGCGTGGGGGCGAAAGTGCCCGCCTGCTGAAAGCGCTTGTAGGAGTTCACGAACGGTGCCAGGAACCAGGTGATCTCCGCCGCGTACTTGAGCTGACCCGCCAGGAACTGCCGCATGAGCGTGCTCATGCCCCGGTCCGCTTTCGCGTCCAGAAACAGCGGCTTCTTTCCCGTGGTGTCCCAGAGCGACGCGTGGATGTGGCACGAGGAGCCCGCCAGCTCGTAGGCCCACTTCGCCATGAAGGTCACCGAGCGACCCATGAGGAAGGCGATTTCCTTGATGCCGTTCTTCATGATCACGTGCCGGTCGGCCATGGTGAGCGCGTCGGCGTAGCGGACGTTGATCTCTTCCTGGCCCGGTGCCCACTCGCCCTTGGAGTTCTCCACCGGGATGCCGGCGCCGTGCAGGCCACGGCGGACAGCCTGCATCACGTCCTCTTCCTTGGTGGTGGCGAGGATGTAGTAGTCGCCGATATAGGGGCTTGCGGTCTTGAGATCTCCGTAGTGCTTGGCCCGCGCGGAGTCGTAGGTCTCCTGGAAGAGATAGAACTCGAGCTCCGAGGCGAGGTACGCCTGGTACTTACGAGCGGCGAGCCGCGCACACTGAGCCTTGAGGATCGCGCGCGGGCTGTGGGCGAGGTCTTTGCCGTGATGATCCTGCACGTCGGCGAGCACGAGCGCCGTGCGCTCGAGCCACGGGATCACCCGCATCGTCTCGAGGTCCGGCTTCATCACAAAATCGCCGTAGCCCGCGCTCCAGTTCGCAGCGCGATAGCCGGGCACCGGCTCCATGTCGATGTCGTTCGCGAGCAGGTAGTTGCAGCCGTGGGTTTCCTCCCAGGCGGTCGTGGCGAAGTGATCGGCGTGAAAGCGCTTGCCGATCGGGCGGCCGAACATGTCCACGATGCAGACGATCACCGTATCGACGGTGCCGTCGGCGACCGCCGATCTCAGTGAGTCCAGACTCAACATCCCTTCCATGACCTGATCTCCGGTGTCTGCGCGAAATTTTTTTTCTTGGTCGTCGACGTTCCGTCAGGTCGTGTTGAACCGGGAAGCTACCCGCCCAATGCCGTGAGCGCCGCGCGACCGTCGGCAGACAGCTGATGATTGAACCCGAGGGCCGCAGAGGCGAGTGACTTCGCAGCCTCACTGGCGGATGGGTCGTCCACGATGGCCTGCAGCGAGGCTCGCTCTTCGTCCGGGACCCGATGCTGGATGTTGCCGATCGCGCCGGCGATGATGCGAAGATCCTTTTCCACCTGCTCGTTGGCGGCGATGTCTTCCAGCGTGGCTTTCTGGGCATCGCTCGGAAAGTGCTGCATGGTCAGAAGGATATCGGCCAGGGTGGAGGCGACAGGTGTGTCTGCGGCCACAGGCTGGCCGGTGATCAGAAGCACGAAGATGGCAACGGTCGAGGCGATTCTCATGGTGATCTCCCTTCACTGCTGAGTGTCCTGCAGACGCTACTCCGCCTCGGGACAACCCTCAACCGCCGGCCTTCTTTCCTTTTGCCGCCTGCTCGTCCGCGTGCTTCTGGATCATGGCGCCTGCCGCATTCATCGCCTTCTGCATGAAATCACCGGCGTTCTCCGTCACCCAGTCGTAGGAAGCCTGCCGGCTGACGTTGGCACGCTTGAACTCCGGCGCCACGTATTCGGCCCAGAGCTCGTAGGATTTGATGGTGGCGTCGAAGGTCGCCCAGTTGTGGGCGAGCTGCAGGAAGGCGCCGAACTGGCCCTGCTTGGCCTGCAGGCGCTCGATCTGGGCGATGGCGTCATCCGGGGTGCCGATCACGGCCTGGCCGCTCTCGATCATCTCGTCGACGGGATCCTTGCCGCCTTCGCTGGCGGGCGAGAGCGGGTTGATCCGCTGGAAGTACTGGCGCCACTTGTGCAGCCCCCACTGCACGTTGGCGCGTGCCTGCTCGCGGGTCTCGGCCAGGTGCACGGGGCCGACCAGCCGCAGGCGGGAGCGGTCCATCTGAATGCCGTTCTCGGCCGCCACCTCGTTGGCGATCTGCCAGTTCACGGCCAGCGCATCGAATCCGCCACCGGCGTTGGTGGCCGCCACGCAGAGCATGCCGAGCCCGTACTTGCCGGCGGCCCGGCCGCCGGAGGGGCTCACCGCGCTGGCGACGGCGATCTCGGGATAGGGGCGGGTGTAGGGGAGCAGGTGTACCCGGGCGTTCACCAGGTTGTACCAGTCCGTTTTCTCCGTGACCGTCTCACCCTTGAACAGGCGCACGATCACGTCCAGTCCCTCCGCCATGCGGTCGCGCTGGGTCATGGGATCGACGCCGAGCATCATGGCGTCCGAGGGGAGAAGCCCCGGCCCGACGCCGAACATCACCCGGCCCCGGGTCATGTGGTCGAGCTGCAGGATGCGGTTCGCCGTCATCAGCGGGTTGTGATACGGCAGCGACACCACGCCGGTGCCGAGCTTGATCTGCTGGGTCTTCTCTGCCGCGGCGGCAATGAAGAGCTCCGGGCTTGCAATGATCTCGAAGCCAGCCGAGTGATGCTCGCCGATCCAGGCCTCCTCGTAACCCAGCCGGTCGAGATGGGCGATCAGCTCTAGATCGCGCCGGAGCGCCTGGGTCGGGTCCTGATCGGTGGCGTGAAACGGCGCCAGGAAAATGCCGTTGCGCATCGGAATGAAATGGTCGGCACCGGACATCGGGCTCCCCTGAAGTCAGCTGGTGCTGGCATTGTGCCGTGTCGGGGAGCTCGATCCCAGCGTGGCGGCCGGCGGATATGAGCGGAGCCGTCCGCCGAGCAGAAGGCCTGAGCGGCGGACGAGTGTCAGGCCAGCCTGCGTCGTCTGATGCCAAGGAGCGCGAGCAATCCGCCGGACAGCAGAGCGAGGGTTCCCGGTTCGGGCACGCTAGTGGCGGTGGCTCGCAGCTCCACCACCAGGTCGTCCAGATCATTGTCGGGTCCGGCGCCGCCGTCATCGAGCATCAGCCGCACGATGCTGTCACCGATGACCTGTGTGAAGAAGTTCGGCACGAGCGGCGACAGGCCATTTGCCCCATTGGCGACGAAGCGACCGGTGTTCAGGACCAGGAAGCTGAAATTGATCAGCCCCGGCGCGGACTGAGTGACGCTGAAGGAGTCGCCCACACTCGACGTTCGGGTGTCCATCAGGCCGAACGAGGTGTCGCCGAGGGCGAGAAAGAGATTGGTCCAGCCCGCTTCTTTCCCGAGATAGGTGTAGGTGAGCGATGCCGGTCCCGTCAGGTAGAGGTTGCCGCCGAGGGTCCCACTCACCTGGCCGACGATATCGTTGCTGGCCGGGGTGGTGTGGTTGACGCCTCCGCTCACGGTGATGAGTCCTGCGGTCGCGGGCACGGCAAAAAATGCCAGTGCAAACGCAATCAGACCGGATACCGGGAAATATCTTCTCTCGCTCACCAAACTGCCCTTTGTTCCTGAATACATACGGACGGCGGATCTTATTCACGACACGTCTGGAGTTCAGTAAGTAGTTTGTCTGTCGGTGGCCATCGCCCGCGGAAGCTGATGAAGTCGTTGTACGGGAGTTCAACCCCAGCGCCAGACTGCGCGTCATTCCGGTCGTGTGGACGGTCCTTCGATTGCCGCGAGAATTCGCTGAACCGCGGTCTCCGGCGTCGTGTCGATGGCGATCCGAATGCCGTCCCGCGGTACCTCCAGCGCCTCGAGCTGACTGTCGAGCAGCGAGGCCGGCATGAACGTATGCGTGCGCTTCGCAAGGCGCGCGGCGAGCAGCGACTTCGAGCCGTCTAGGAACACGGAGATCACCCGCTGCTGGTCGATGCCGAGGCGTGCACGATAGGCCTCCTTCAGGGCCGAGCAGGCCAGCACCAGGCGACGGCCTTCCGCGGCATGACGCTCGATGAGCGCGTGCAGCGCATCCAGCCAGGGGCCGCGATCCTCGTCGGTGAGCGGCTCATCCCCACGCATCTTCGCCACGTTCGCCGGCGGGTGAAAGTCGTCGGCATCGAAGAAGTCCCAGCCGAGCTGCTGCGCCAGCAGGCCGCCCACGGTGGACTTGCCGGCGCCGCTCACGCCGCAGACCACGAGCGCTACGACCGCTTCCATGGTCCGTGGAACGTGCCTGGCCGGTCCGTGCGCTCGAAGCCGTGCGCACCGAAGTAGTCGCGTTGCGCCTGGATGAGGCGGGTGGGGAGGCGTGCGGCGCCGAGGGAGTCGTACCAGGCGAGCGCCGCCGCGGTGCAGGGCGGTGTGGTGCCGGCAGCGATGTTGGCGGCCAGGAGTGCGCGCCAGGGCGGCTCCGCGGATGCCAGTTGCGCACGAAACGGATCCGCCTCGAGCAGCGTCGTCGAGCCTGGCGTCGATCGGAACGCGGTTTCCGCGTGCCCGAGGAGATCGGTGCGGATGATGCAGCCGCCCTGCCAGATTCGGGCGACGGTTGCCAGGTCGAGCCGCCAGCCGTAGGCTTCGCTCGCCGCCGCGAGCAGCGCAAAACCCTGGGAAAAGCTCGCGATGAACCCGGCGAGGAGCGCGGCTTCCAGGTCTTCCACTCGAAGATCGACAGGCGGTGCTTCCGGCGGGCGGGCGGACGCCCGGTGCGTGTGCCGGTCACCGGCGGAAATCATCCGCTCGCTCACCGCCGCCGTGATCGCGGGGATCGGCACGCCGAGCTCGAGCGCCGCCTCCATGGTCCAGCGTCCGGTGCCTTTCTGGGCCGCGCGATCGGCAATGCGGTCGAGCAGGTCACCGTCACCGTCCGGATCCGGCGTCGCGAGAATCTCTGCGGTGATGCCGGTGAGATAACCGGCGGCAGGGCCACGCTGGATGTGCTGGAACGCTGCCCGCTGCCGCGGCCGATCCCAGCCCAGCACGTCGGTCATCGTCCGCCACGTTTCGGCGATGAGCTGCATGAGCGCGTACTCGATGCCGTTGTGCACCATCTTCACGAAGTGGCCGGCGCCGTCCGGGCCGACTCTGGCGGCGCAGACGGAATCGCCGTTGCGGGCTGCCAGCGCCTCCAGCACCGGCCGGACTCCGGCGTACACGGCGGCATCCGCCCCGGCCATGATCGAGGCACCATGCCGGGCGCCCGCCTCACCACCGGAGATGCCGGCACCCACGAAGCCGATGCCGTGCGCCCCGAGCTCTGCACGGCGGCGGATGGTATCCCGGAAGTGCGAGTTGCCGCCGTCCACCACCACGTCACCCGCATCGAGCAGCGGCGCGAGATCCGCGATCACGCGGTCGACCGCCGCGCCGGCCGTCACCATGAGCAGAATCGTGCGCGGCCGTGCGAGCTGGCGTACCAGATCGGCAGGTGATGTGGCGGCCACCACCCCCGACACCGTGCCGGTGGCAAAGCGGTCGATCTCGCTGCCGTCATAACTGTAGACCGCGAGCGGCATGTCGAGCTCGTCGAGGCGCCAGCCCAGGTTGCGGCCCATGGCCCCCAGGCCGATCAGGCCGACGGTCGCCGTCCTGGCGGTCCTGGGGGTCATGGCAGCAATGCGTGGTTAACCGCGGTTAACAGACAGGCGCACGATCGAACCAGGGCTGCATGTTCCAGTCCGGCCAGCGTGCCTGGGTGAGCGCCAGGGTCCGTGGTGTCCAGAACGCATCCCCCGGGCGCGGGATGCCGAGGGCGGCGAGCTGTTCCGGGGAACCGTTGGCGAGGATCGGCGCCCAGTTCCGTCCGGCGGCGAACTGCCAGACGTGGAAGCCGATCTGGTCGTTGCCCGCCGCCTTGTAGCCGATCGTCATGGTGTAGCGATGCGCACCCTTGAGCGTCAGGTTCGTGCCGCGGTGAAACGTGTCGATGCCGTGGGCCACCAGGGTGCCAGCCGGTGCGGCGGCGGAGCGTTCCCGCGCTTTCAGCGCGGCCTGGGCCTCGGCGGTGCTGGCACCCAGCGCGCCATCACCCAGGAGCTCGTAGGCGTTCGGCTTGGTGACGTAGTGCAGCGCGCCGTGACCGTCCGTCACGTCCGTGAGGTAGACGATGAAGTCGATGGTGCGGCGATAGGGCTCGTCGGACGGCACGGTCAGCGTGTGATTGACGAAGTCGCAGTGGAAGGGCTGGTCGAAATCCGCCTCGCCTGTGAACTTGGCCCAGGTGTGGGACTGGTACAGATGCACGTCGCTCACCCCCAGCGCCGCCCTGGCGAAGTCCATCAGCGCCGGGTGCAGTGACAGCAGGTTCATCGCCACAGAGCCGTCGTACGGCAGGGTGTCCACGTTGAGGAACTGGTGCCGGTCGAAGCTGCCGATCTGACCGTCGGCCTTGCGGCTCATCACCTCTGTTGCGCTCGGCCGCCGGTCTCCGTAGAGGCGCTCGTAGTCGGCTTCGATGGGAGCGATCTCCTCCGCGGAGAAGAATCCCGGCACGATGGCGAAGCCGTCGGTACGCCAGCGCTCGATGTCCGCGCTGGTGAATCGCCGCCGGTCCGCTGCCGGTGCCTCGTTATCGCGTGCTGCCTCAGTCATGCTGCTGTTCCTCCTCGCGCCACAGCCAGCGCAGGCTGTCGGCAAAAATCGCGCCCCCGTGCGCGAGATTGTGTCCGCCGGTGCCGAAGGCGAACCGGTAATCGTAGCCCGCCCACTCCAGCGCGCTGGCCATGGCCCGGTTCGCGAGCGCCCAGTCGCCGAAGGGCGTGTCCGCGTCGTGCTCGCCGCTCTGCAGGAACACGCGGATCGGCTTCCTCGGCGTGCGTCGGACGAGAGACGGAACGTTGTGGCCGCCCCAGATGTCCGTGAAGGAGCCGCAGTGGCTCAGCACGCGCGCGCACTCCTGCGGATGATGCCAGGCGGCAGTGAATGCGGCGATGCCGCCGCTGCTGATGCCGCAGGTCGTCCGATCCTCCGGCCGAGCGCTGATCGGCATGCCGGTCTGTCGCGCCACGAGGGGGAGGATCTCTCCGAAGAGAAACTCGCCGTAGTCGGGGGTCAGCCGGTCGTACTCCAGGCTCCGCTGTGCCGTGCGCGCGTCGTAGGATTCGATGGGTCCCTCGACCGCTCCGTCCGGGGTGCCGGGCATGATGAACACCGCCGCCGTCGGCGGTATGCCGTCGGCGTGGTGCAGCGAGTCGAGAACGCTGGTGGCCCGCACGGGACCGCTGCGGGAGAGATACCAGGCGCCGTCGTTGAAAAAGATCAGGCGAACGGCGGCCCCGGTCGCGGCAGGCGGCGCGTAGATCCAGAGATCGCGCCGTGTGCCCGGATAGACACGAGAGCCCGTCCAGCCTTCGAGCTTGCTGACACTGCCGCGCGGCACCTCCTCCGCCGGAAACGCTTCCGGGCAGGGATGGTAGGCGGCATCCCAGGCGGGATCGTTCTGCACGCCGTTGCGCCGGCCGTTCACCTCCGCCGGGATCGGCTGGTCGAGCTGCAGAGACTCGATGAGCGTTCGGGGTGTCGGCAAGCGGGCCTCCCTTCGTAGCCGGGGATCATACCGCGCTGGAACCGGGGATGAATCCGATCTGCGGCACGCGCCTTGGGGCGTGGTCGCGGCCGGGGGCCGGCACTACACTGCCGGCTATGACGAACGACACCCCGACACCGCAACCGCGCGACGGCGTGCTGCGCACCCCCGACCGCTGCTTCGAAGCCATTGCCGATTACCCCTGGCCGCCCGCCTATCTGGAGATCGAGCCGGGCCTGCGCATGGCCTATGTGGAGGCGGGGCCGGGCGACGCGGCCGAGACCGTGCTGCTGCTGCACGGCGAGCCCACCTGGGGCTATCTGTACCGGAAGATGATCGGGCCGCTCGCCGGTGCGGGCCTGCGGGTGATCGTGCCCGATCTGATCGGCTTCGGTCGCTCCGACAAGCCGACGGCGGCCACGGCCTACACCTACAGCGGTCACGTGGCCTGGATGAAACGCTTCATCGAGCGTCTGGATCTGCAGGGAATGACGTTCTTCGGCCAGGACTGGGGCGGACTCATCGGCGCACGTCTGGTGGCCGAGAACGCGGCGCGATTCACCCGGGCAGTGTTCTCGAACACGGCGTTGCCGCACAGCCGCATGCCCTTTCTGCCGGGATTGAAGGCTCAGGAGCGGCTCGAACCGGAGCGCCTGAAAGCGCTGCTCGGTATGGACTGGCGGGACACCGTGGACGACCAGGATCGGATCGACCCGGCGCGCGTCCAGGCGCTCGTTTACCCCACCCCGGCCAACTACTTTCCGGCCTGGCGCGTCTACAGCCAGGAAGTGGCCGAGCTGAGGCCATCGAAGATCGTTCCGGGCTGGTGTCTGGCGCCGCTGTCCGCATCGGCTCGGGCGGCCTACGACGCGCCGTTCCCGTCCGCGGAATTCACCGCCGGGCCGCGCCGGTTTCCGCTGCTGGTGCCGCTCACGGCGGACGATCCGGAACGGGCACGTTGCGATGCTGCCTGGGCGGTGCTGGAGAAGTGGCAGAACCCCGTGCTCACCCTCTGGGGCGATCACTGCCCGTTCACGAACGGCGACCTGGGGCAGTCGTTCCGCAGCCGCATACCCGGTGCGCGGCTCGAAGGCATCGATCATGCCGTGCTGCGGGCCAGTCACTTCATTCAGGAGGATGCGGGCGCAGACGTGGCGGCGCGGATGATCGACTTCATCCGGCAAATGCGGCCCGACCCGGAGAAACCGGATCGGGCCGTGACGCTCAAGCCGCCCGGTCTATCTCCACCGGTGCGATCTCGCGTCGGGGGGTAACGGTCACCGGCAGATCCTCGGGACGGGACACGTCCCGGCACAGGAGCATGTCCAGCACGCGGGCCGAAGCGCCGTCGTAGAAGCCCGCCGCCACACCGTCCACGTTCCTGGGATTGCGGAAGGTGCCGAACGCCATGTCCCACAGGGGCAGGTTGGCGTAGTTGTAGCGGTGGCGGCCGCGCTCGTGGTGCAGCAGGTGACTCTCCGGCCGCTGCAGGAGATATCCCAGCCAGCGGGGCGTGCGGAGGTTGGCGTGCTGCAGCATGGCGTTGATACCGAGCCAGGCCCCGCCGATGAGGCCCGCCTCCAGCGTCAGCCCGAGCAGCGGGAAGAACACCAGCGCACCCAGGCTGCCGAAAATCAGGGTGTCCATCGGCGACAGGTAGTTGGCGCTGAAGGCGTCCATGACCTCGGCGCTGTGGTGCATCTGGTGCGCCAGCCGCCACAGCCAGTCCCAGCGGTGGGCCATCCGGTGATACCAGTAGTGCAGGAACTCGTAGGTCAGGATGCCCGTGGCGGCACCGGGCCAGGTGCCAAGGCGGCTTCCGTCCAGCAGGTGAACGTCACCCAGGACGATGCCCCAGAAGGTCGCGACCCCCATATTTCCCGCCACCACCAGCACGGTGGCAACGGTCATGCGCGTCTTCCATCGGCGCGGTTTCCGGAACGACCGGGCCTCGTGGACCAGGGCGAGCAGCAGGAAGGCGGGAATCACCGCCAGGGGCAGATAGGTCAGGAACTCGATCATCTCACTCACTCCTCGTGACTCGACAGCAGCCGACATGACTGCTGCGGGGCGGTACTTTCCCCGAGTCAGAAGCTAAGTGACTGAAAGGCTTGCGGTATTTTTCCGAAATTTTTCCGAAATCGTCCCGGCCTGCCGAGGTTACGGCGCTTCCGGGGCGGTGAGCGCGAGCTCGTCCAGGGTCGGGAAGTCGATGTCGGCGATCTGCGCGTCGGCGACGCCTGCGCGTTCCAGCAGCGCCTGCCAGCGGGGATCGGCGTGCAGGGCCTCGAACAGCGGCTCGAACCGGTACTCGAGGAAGGCGCCGGTGCCGTTCGCCGCCAGCTCCACCTCCAGCCAGCGCAGGGCCCCGTCGATGTCGCCCCGGTGGGCCAGCAGCTGAGCGTAGTTGCCGGCCCCCTGATCACCGTAACGCTCGCGAACCTGACGGATGGCGGTGTCCGACTCGTCGAACCGGCCTTCCGCATTCCAGACCATGGCCCGACCGAGCAGCTTCGCGGCCTCCAGGGGCTCGGCTTCCATGGCCGCCCGGGCGCCGTCCAGGTCACCCTGCGCCAGCAGCGTGAGTCCAAGCCGGTAGTGGCCGGCCACGTACTGGGGGCTCAGAGCCACCGTCCGGCGCATGGCTGCCTCGGCTTCGGGGTAGCGCCGTGCGAGCCGGTAGGCGTTGCCCAGATTGGCGTGACTCACGGCGGACACGGGATCGGTGTCGACCGCGCTCTCGAACAGCGCGATTGCCATCTCCAGGCGACCGATGGCGAGCGCCAGCACGGCAGCGTCGCTGCGGATGGCATCGTCGGTCGGTGCCAGACTCAGTGCCCGTTCGTAGTGTCCGGCGGCAGCGCGCAGGTCGTTGTCGTGGTAGAGCGCGATCCAGCCCAGGCGGTCGAAGGCCATGGCGCTGTCCGGGTCCAGCGCCAGAGCACGCAGCGCGGCGGCCCTGGCGAGGTCATACCCTTCTTCCCGTGGCTTGATCCGGTGTCCGACCATGTTTACATAGACGCCGGCCAGATCGTTCCAGGCCGGCGGATAGTCCGGATCGATGTCCAGCGACTGGCGGTACAGGGCCTCGGCGTTCTCGAGGCCCTCCTCGGTCAGTTGCCGGCCGATGTGACGTGCCTGCAGATAAAGGGTGTAAGCGGCCGGGTCCACCTCACGTGTCTGGGGGACGTCGCCAAGCAGCTGCACGGCAAGCTGGGCAGTCACCTCGCTGGCGATGTCGTCCTGGATCCCGAAGATGTCGTCCAGCGTCCGGTCGTAGCTGTCAGACCAGAGCTGGTAACCGTTGCGCGCGTCCACCAGCTGTGCCGTCACACGAACCCGCTCCCCCAGACGGCGGACGCTTCCGGTGAGAACGTGCGCGACGTTGAGTTGCATGGCGATGTCCGTGATCGGCAGATCCTGATCCCGGAAGGCGAACGCGGAGTTGCGGGCCGCCACGCGCAGCGCCGGCAGACGGGTGAGCAGGGAGATGAGCTCCTCGGCAAGGCCGTCGGCGAAGTAGGCCTGGTCCGCATCCCGACTCATGTCGGTGAACGGCAGCACGGCGACGGAGCGTTCGGGTGTGGCTGCCACCGGCGGCTGGCTGAAGCGCTGATAGGCGAAGAGCGCCAGGGCGATTACCAGGAATCCAACGGCGAGCGTCTTCCAGTCGAGGCGCACGCGCGGAGCGAGACGGGCCGGTGGCGCGGTTTCGTCCGGGATCAGGGTCGCCGTTGCCGCCGGGCGAGCAGCCTGCACAATCGGAACCGTCTCGTGTAGCAGCCGGTAGCCGCGTTTGGGTATCGTCTCGATGTAACGGCGATCGTCACCCTGGCGCTCGCCGAGCAGGCGGCGCAGCTCGCCGATCGTCGCGGTGAGCGGCTCGTCGGTGACGGCGGTCCGTCCCCAGACGGCGGCGAGCAGATCGTCGCGTTCCACGACCTGGCCCGCATTGGCCGCCAGGACACAGAGCACGTCCATTGCCTTGCGGCGTACCCGCACCGAATCGCCGGTCTCAGTACGAACGATGCGGCCTTCCCTGGGCAGCACCTGCCAGTCGTCTAGGCGGAATCCGTCGGCGAGATCCATGGTCGCTTGGGCTGGTTCCAGCGGCCCGGCAGTGTACCCGACCGGGACCGGGTGAGGCGATCAGGCCGTCAGCGCGACGGCGACTGCTGCAGCCTGGCGGTGATGGTGTCGCGCACCACGTCGAAAAAGGGGTTGCTGCGGATCCGCGCAAACGTGCCCATCGGCAGGATGAGCGCACCGCTCTCTCCGCGCAGGGCGACACCACCCAGGTTGTAGCGTGGAAGGGCGTCCGGCGCGGGCACCAGGCCCAGCACCGGGTCGTCGACCGGCATCGGCAGCGCCAGGTGTCCCAGCGAAAACACGCTGGGCGGCCAGGCGAGGGGCAGATCCGTGACGATCACCTCCCGGGTGCCGGCCTCGCGCCGGTAGGCGGCCACCGCCCGCGAGTCGGGCGCGGCATTGCCGATCACCGTGATCGCGAACGGGTTGTCCGTGGCGTTGCGCAGCCTTTCCAGATCCTCGAGCGGGCCGGGTGCCAGCAGCCCCTGGGAGAGCGCGTTGCGGTTCACGTCGAAGACGACGAGCTCGTGACCACCCCTTGGCAGGCGGTTCAGCATGCCCCGGATGACGTCGGCGGCAACGACGGTGGAATCGACGATGGACTGGAACATGACGACCGGCGCCATTTCCGCGAGCCGTCCGGCGCCTTCCGCGTCCTGCAGCGCTTCGTCCAGCGCGCGGGTCAGGCCGTAGATCTGGTTCGCGGCGTTCACCGGAAACGAGTTGTACTTGTAGGGCTCGTACTCCGGCAGCACGTCGAGCCAGCGGGCCTTCTCGAAGGGCGGCAGGAACGCGAGCCCCGACACCACGTTGGTGAGCACGGCGAACGGGGAGATGCCGATGGCGGCAGACAGCAGGTAGAGCCCGTCCGGCGCGCGCAACCCGGGATCGTCGAGCGCCTGCACGCTGTAGAGTGATACCAGGGCCGCGCCGGTGGAGAAGCCGCCGACCAGAAACGGCCGGTCCGGTCCCGCCACCCCGGCCGTGTAGCGTGCGGCGAGCAGGACCGCCGCGTGCCAGTCCTCCCAGCGCACGTCGACGAGCGCTGCCGGGACGGTGCCATGCCCCGGCATCCTCAGGACCACCACGTGATAACCCTGCGAGCGGAACACCTCGGCGACGTGGCGCAGCATGTAGGGCGAGTCCGTCAGACCGTGCACGAGCAGCACCGCGCCTCGGGTTTCTCCGTCCGGGGCGAGTTCGAATGAGCGGTTGTGCGGTGTGTCGAAGGCCAGGCGGGAAACCTCGCTGGCCGGGTTGTAGCGGCCGAGGGCGAAGGTGTCCGAGGCGTCGGGATCGTTGAGAAGGCGCTCGCGCAGCTCGTTGAACAGGCGCTCCTCGAGCGCGCGGTACTCCGCAAAGGAGGCCACGACTCCGTCCGCCCGGAACTCCCCGCTGAGCGCGATCCGGTGCCAGGCCTGAAGCTCCGGCAGGCGCAGACGAGCCTGCACGGCGAACACCAGGATGATAGTAATCAGCACTGTGGCGGCCAGTGCGGCGAGGTAGATCAGCGGTTTCAGCAGCCAGCGCCGAAGTGCGCTCAATCGATGTGCTCCTTGTCGGCTGGGGCGCCAAAGCAGTCCGCCAGCAATGCCTCCACGGCCTTGAATTCCCAGTCGAACACCTCCCGCGCGGGCGGCTGAAGCTCGCTGCGATAGATCCACACACCGTTGTGCAGCGCGTAGATGAATTGAGCCAGCCGCTTCAGGCGGCGCATCTGCCAGCGTGAGCCGAGCTTGCGCATCAGGCCCGCCAGTCGTTCCGCGGTCCGGTCCGCGTGCAGCAGCTCGATCTCGCGCAGCTCGGGAATCAGCGTAAACGCCCGGCTCAGCTCGTCCTCGATCGCATCCTGCTCCTCGAGCTTCACCGTCTCCAGCGCCAGCTGCCGGAAGAACTTCCGCCAGCCGAGAGACAGGTATTCGGGCTGATCGAGGCGGTCGTAGATGGTCAGGATCCTGGCCAGATAGTCTTCGTACAGCGCCACCAGAATGGCCTGCTTGTTCGGAAAGTACTGGTAGACGGAGCTGACGGGTATGGAGGCCTGTCGCGCGATCGCGTTGGTGGTGATGTCGGGAAAACCCTTCTCCCGCAGAAGCTCGCGGGTCGCCTCCAGAATGAGCTCCACCCGCTCTCGCGACCGGGCCTGGCTCGGGGTTTTTCGGGTCGTCAGGTCCGGCGGGGCGGAGTTGGGCATTGGACGGATCCCTGTCGCGCGTCACGTGAGCGGAAAGCATACAGGACCGCAACGGGCGGGCAATAAGGCTGACGGGTGTATGTGAATATGAATAAATATTCACTTATTGATTGACAGGGCCTGCGAATAGCGCCTAAAAAGCCGCCTTTCGATGAGACAAAGGTAGAAGTCCGCCATGCATTTCCGTCATATGGTCGGTGTCTGTGCGCTGGCGCTGTCCTTCGCGGTTCCAGCCGTTGCTGCGGCCGCCGAGGAAGCCACCATCGAGGAGATCGTCGTCACCGCGCAGAAGCGCGAGCAGAGCCTGCAGGACGTGCCGATTTCCGTCAGCGCGTTTTCCGGTGAGGACATCAGCGCGCTGGGAACCACCCACCTCGATCAGCTCACCGAGTTCATACCGGGCGCCGAGCTCTTCGACGACCGGGGTGCCGGCCAGCCGACCTGGGTGATCCGCGGCGTGGGCCTGGCGGACTTCAACTCGAACAACACCCCCACCGCCGCCATCTATCAGGACGAGGTCTACCTCACCTCGAACGTGCTCGGTGGTCTCGGTCTGTTCGACACGGACCGCGTGGAGGTCCTGAAGGGGCCGCAGGGCGGTCTTTACGGCCGCAACACCAGCGGCGGTGCGGTGCTGGTGCATTCCACGCGGGCATCGGCGGAAGACGGCGTCAACGGCTACGTCACCGGCCGCTATGGACGCTGGGACCGCTACGGCATCGAAGGTGCGGTCGGTGTGCCGGTGGGCGACGCGGCTGCGCTGCGGCTGTCGATGATGACCGATCAGGACGGCGGCTGGCAGGACAGCCTGGCCACCCCGGAGGACGACGAGTACGGCGACCGCGACTTCACCGCGGTTCGCGGCCAGCTCGCCTGGCAGATCAGCGATCGGTTCGACCTCTGGCTGAAGGTGGAAGGAGGCGAGGACAAGTCCGAGACCACGCTCGGCTACAGCCGGGCCCTGTTCGATCCCGCCACCGGCGATTTCTGTTCGGCGGCCTACGGCGGACGACATGACGAATCCGGCTGCGTGGCCTGGTCCAACCTGACCAACCTCTACGCGCTCACCCCGGGTGATCCGGGCGTGCTGCCGGGCGGCCAGAGCGAAAGCGGCAAGACGGTGCTCACCCGCCCGATCAACGCGCTGGACAACAACTGGATCGGCACCACGCTGCAACTCGACTGGCACCTCGACTTCGCGACGCTGACGTCGATCACCGGTTACATGAATTACGAGGACAACCAGGTCTACGACTACGACTCCCAGCCACTGACCCTGTTCGAGGAAGACACCAACTCCGAGCTCACTCTCTGGTCCCAGGAGCTGCGGCTGGTCTCCAACGGCGAAGGTCCCTTCAGCTGGCTGCTCGGCGCCATGTACGCGGAAGACGACGTGGACGACGAGCGTCTCGGCGACCTCTCGGACAACGTGCTGATCCTGCCGGTGGTGGGACGGCGCGGTTTCGACCAGGAGGCCGCTTCCTGGGCCGTGTATGCCCAGGGTGACTACCGCTTCGCACCGGCCTGGCAGCTCAGCGCCTCGGTGCGCTACACCGACGAGGACCGGGACTTCAACGACGTGTACTTCGAGGACCTCAGCAACGGGTTCTACTACTACGAAGGCGTGGACGTCTCCACCAGCCTGGACGATCATTGGTCGGGTCACGTGGGGCTGCAGTGGCTGCCCACCGACGACGCCATGCTCTACGGCACCATCACCCGCGGCTTCAAGTCCGGCGGCTTCTTCGGCGGCTTCGCGTTCACACCGGAGGAGCTCCAGCCTTACGGCGAGGAGACGGTGACCTCCTACGAGGTGGGCTTCAAGACCACCTGGCTCGAGCAGACCCTGCGTCTGAACGGCGCGGTCTTCTACTACGATTATCAGGACGTGCAGGGCTTCACCCAGGTGTTCAGCGATGTTTCCAACACCGTGATCACGCGTCTTGGCAACCTGGGAGATGCTGAGCACACCGGCGCCGAGCTCGAGGCCATCTGGGTACCGACGGCGCTGGACGGGCTGACCCTGCAGCTCGCCGCTGCCTGGCTCGATGCCGAGATCAGCGATTCCGACACCATCGGTCTGGATCAGGCGGGGGCGCCGTACCCCATCGAGGGGCAGCGCCGGGGATTCGCGCCGGAGTGGAGCGTCTTCGCCCAGGCAGGCTACGAGTGGACGCTGGGCGCTCTCGTCGCCGGTGCGACGGTCAACTACAGCTGGCGCTCGGACATTGCCGACGAGGACAGCCTGCTGAGCCCCATCGACGTGGCGGCCTTCAGTCACGAGTCCTACGGCGTGTGGAATGCGCGAGTGTCCCTGGGCGCGCCGGATGCGAGCTGGAACGTGGCGCTGCTGGGCCGCAACCTGGCCGACGAGGAATACTGGAGCAGGGCGTCGGGTGACGACCTGCTCAGCTTCACCAGCACGCCGGCGCGGCCGCTGAGCTGGGCGCTGGAGGCAACCTTCCAATGGTGAGGTCGGCACTTCACCGCGCTGCGCTCTGCGGTGCGATGCTGCACGGACTGCTGTCCGCTGGCGTCGCGCATGCTGCTGCTGCCCCGGACACCGGTGACCTCATGCAGGGCTTCCCGCCGCCGGCGGAACAGGTGGTGGGTTTCCACAACTACATGCAGTCACCCTTCAACCGCTGGGCGTTCCTGCACATGCGGGAGTTGCAGCCGACCCGGGAGGTCTATCGCGGCAGCGGAGACGTGCGGGCGCTGGCATCCGCACCGGTGCCGCTGGACGAGCTGCGCTTCGAGCTCTTCGGCGGTCGCACGATCGATCTGCCCACCTGGCTGGACGAGTCCTTTGCGGACGCCTTTCTGGTGTTGCACGAAGGCCGCATCGTCTACGAGCGTTACTTCAACGGCATGGCGCCACACCAGCAGCACCAGATGTTCTCGGGCACGAAGTCGTTCGTCGGAATGCTCACCCTGATGCTCATCGAGGAAGGCCGCATCGATCCCGAGCGCACCATGGCGTCCTACGTGCCCGAGCTCGACGGCAGCGCCTTCGGCGATGCCACGGTGCAGCAGGTGCTGGACATGACCACCAGCATCCGCTTCAACGAAGACTATACGGACCCTGACGCCGACATCTTCGCCTACGGCCAGGTGTTCGGTTTCGCCGGCCCGCCGGGGGAGAACCACCGCGGACCCAGGACGATCTACGAGTATTTGCCGACGCTGAAGAAAAGCGATCTGCCCCACGGCCAGGCATTTCACTATGTGACCCCGAATACGGACGCGCTCGCCTGGCTGAACAGCCGGGTGTCCGGCGAGAGCCTGAGCGAGGCGCTGTCCCGGCGTGTCTGGCAGCAGCTCGGTGTGGAGCGGGACGGCTATGTCTGGCTGGGTGGCGGCGCCGCCGAGATGGCGGGCGGCGGGCTGAACGTGACGGCACGTGACGCCGCGCGTTTCGGTCAGATGATCCTCGACGGCGGTCGCGTCGATGGCCGGCAGGTGATCCCGGCCGCCATCGCTGCGCGGATCCTCGAGCCCGGCAACCGCGAGGTGTTCAACCGCCTGTACCAGGATCCCTGGTACGAGCACGTCGGCTGGGCGTATCACGACCAGTGGTGGACGTTCAACAATCCCCACAAGGCGGTGAGCGCCATCGGCGTGCACGGGCAGTTCATCTATATCGACCCGGTGGCGAAGATGGTGGTGGTGAAGCAGTCCTCCCATCCGGATGCGGAAGGCGAGTCGAACGAGGTGCACGGTCCTCAGATCTGGCAGCAGATCGGCGAATACCTCATGGCACTGCCCGAGGAAAGCTGAGCGGCGCCGATCAGCCTTGTACGTCGCGTTGCCCGGCACTCTGCCGGGTCAGCGGGTGTAGCCACCCCGCTTCAGGTAGCCCGCAATCCAGCGCGCCTCTGCCGCCGAAAGCCGGGATTCCCAGGCGGGCATGCCTTTCTGCCGGCCGTGGAGGATGGTGAGGGCGATCGCGTTCTCGCTCAGGTGCTGGAGGTTCTCGGCAGAGAGGAACGGGCCGAGGCTGCCTTCCGTGCCGTGGCAGAGCGAACAGTTGTCGCGAACGAAAGACGCGAGCTCGCGCTGCCGATCCTCGGTGACTTCCCCCTCAGGTGCGTGCTCGGGCAGCGGCGTGGCGTATGGCGACGCTGCCGGGTCGACGCTGGTGGGTGTCGGCTCACCGGTTCCGGCCACCTCGACGATCAGCACCACCAGGGCGACGAGCATGCCGATGCTTGCCGCGATCTGGATGGCGTCACCGATGAGCCTGGGTGTGATTCTGGGCATGCATCAGCCCGTGGTGATCTACGGAAAGGGTAAGGCAGCCAGCCCCCAGCCGAAAAATGCGGACAGCAGCACCACCAGCCAGGGCGGTGTTCGCCGGAAGCCGAGCAGGGTGAAGGCCAGCAGCGCCAGCGCGAAGTCCTCCGGCACTCGCACCCCGCTCGTCCACACGGGATCGTAGAAGGCGGCGAGCAGCAGGCCCACCACGGCGGCATTGATACCGAGCAGCGCCCGGCGCGGCGCGTCGAGCAGACGCAGCCGGCTCCAGAACGGCAGCACGCCGATCACCAGCAGAAAGGACGGCAGGAAGACCGCCACCAGGCAGATGCCGGCGCCCAGCCAGCCGTTGGGTGCCTCGTGCATCACGGTGCCGAGAAAACCCGCGAACGTGAACAGGGGGCCAGGCACCGCCTGGGCGGCACCGTAGCCGGCGAGAAACGCCTCGTTGCCGACCCATCCCGGCGTCACCACCTCGGCCTGAAGCAGCGGCAGCACCACATGACCGCCGCCGAACAACACGAGTGATCCCGTACGAAAGAAGCTGTCCGCGAGCGCGAGGGCGTGGCTCGGCCAGAGGGTTGCCAGCACCGGCAGACCGAGCAGCAGCACCACGAGCATGGCCAGTGCCGAAATCGCCAGCGTCCCGGAGACCGGCACGCGCAGCTGGCCGGCGGTGAGGGGCGTTTCCGCTTTCAGCAGCACCAGCCCGGCCAGCGCCCCGACGGCGATCGCGCCGATCTGGGAGAAGGGTGCGGGCATCGCCAGCACGATGAGGGCCGCGAGCACGGCCAGCGTCATGCGCGGCGCGTCCGGGCAGAGGGTGCGTCCCATGGTCCACAGCGCCTGGGCCACCACGGCAACCGCGGCAATTTTGAGCCCCTGCAGCACCCCGTCCGGTATCGCGTCGTGGAACGTGACGATGCCGAAACCGAACAGCGTCATCGCCAGGGCGGACGGCAGCGTGAATCCGATCCAGGCGGCGAGCGCCCCGGGCAGCCCGGCCTTCGTCAGGCCGATGCCGATACCGACCTGGCTGGAGGCCGGGCCGGGCAGAAACTGGCACAGCGCCACCAGGTCCGCATAGGCAGCCTCGTCGAGCCAGCGACGGCGGACGACGAAGTCGTGATGGAAATAGCCGAGGTGGGCGATCGGGCCGCCGAAGGACGTGAGGCCCAGTCGCAGGAACGCGACGAAGACCTCGAACGTCACTCAGGCGGTGGCCGTGCGCTGGCCTGGCGGCAGGAGCGAGCCCCCGATCATGCCGATGACACTGGCGATGAAGCCGGCGAACTGCGGCGGTAGCGCGGCTTCCGGGGCGATGAACTCCATGGCGAGCCAGACGACAAGACCCAGCATGATCGATGCACCGGCGCCCGTGTTGTTCGCGCGCGACCAGAACAGCCCGGCGAACAGGGGCACGAACGCGGTCGCCATGGTCACTTTGTAGGCGTTCTCCACCATCTGGTGGATGCCGGTTTCAGATTCCAGGGACCAGAGCGCGTAGATCGTCACGCCCACGGAGAACAGCGCCACCACGACGCGGGTGATCCACAGAAAGCGCTCGTCGGTGAGCTGCTTCTCGTCCAGAAAGGGTTTCAGCAGGTTCTCGGAGATGGTCACCGACGGCGCCAGCAGCGTGCCGCTGGCGGTGCTCATGATCACCGAGAGCAGGGCGCCGAAGAACACCACCTGGGCCAGCATCGGCAGGTGGGTGAACACGAAGGTGGGCAGCACCAGCTCGGCATTGTCTTCGAGCAGGGCAGTGGCCTGCACCGGGTCCACCATGGTGGCCGCGTAGGTCAGATAGATCGGCACGGCGGCAAACAGGAAGTACGCGACGCCGCCGAACGTGGTGCCCCACACCGCAACCCGTTCGTTCTTCGCGGAGTTGGCGCGCTGGAAGACGTCCTGCTGAGGGATGGAGCCGATACCCATGGTCAGCAGCCCGGCGATGAAGGTGACGATGGCGGCCCAGTTCGCATCCGGCCAGAACTCGAACTTGCCGGCGGCGTGTGCGTCGGCGATCACCGGCGCGATGCCGCCGACCTCGGGCATGTCGGCCACCAGGGTGGTGATCCAGAGCAGGCCGATGACGATGACGGTCATCTGCACCACCGTGGTCAGCGCCACCGACCACATGCCGCCGAACAGCGTATAGATGAGCACCACCGCTGCGCCGATGACGATGCCCTGGCCCTGGGTGATCATCCCCTCGGAGATCACGTTGAAGACCAGACCGAGGGCGGTGACCTGTGCGGAGACCCAGCCGAGATAGGAAAGCGCGATGGCGAGGCTCATCGCGGCCTCGACGGGGCGGTTGAAGCGCTGGCGGTAGAAATCGCCCAGGGTGGTGAGACCCATCCGATACAGCGGCCGGGCGAACACCAGGCCGAACAGCAGCAGGCACATCGTCGCACCGAACGGATCCGAGATCGTCCCGCCCAGGTTCTCGTCGAGGAACGTAGCCGGAATGCCGAGCACCGTCTCCGCGCCGAACCAGGTGGCGAACACCATGGCGATCACCACGAACATGGGCAGGCTCCGGCCTGCGGTGATGTAGTCCCTGGCGTTGTGCACACGGGTGGCGGCGTAGACCCCGATGCCGATGGAGATCACCAGGTAGGCGATGACGAAGCCGAGCAGGGTCGACGTCATGCCGGCGTCACCCGGGCGGTGACGCGGATCTCGACGTGGGCACCGGGCACGGCCAGCTCGCTGATGCCGATGGCCGTCCACGCCGGCCAGGGCTCTTTCAGGTACGCATCGCGAACCTTCGAGAACGCACCGATGTGCTCATGGAAGCCGACGTGGTAGGTGGTGCACTCGACGATGTCATCGAGGCTGCTGCCCGCCTGGCTGAGCAGCGCCGCTACCTTCCGCCAGGCGGTGTCGAACTCCTGCGTCACATCCTCCGGAACCCGGCCCTTGTCGTCGGTGCCGATGACACCGGAACAGAAGACGAAACCGTCGGAGACGATCGCCTCGGAATAGTGCAGGCGGTCGTAGGCGAACCGGCCGGCAGGGGTGACGATGGACTGGATCTGACCCGACACGGAAGTGCTCCTCTGCAGTGTGTTTTGCTCCGACTCGTCTGCCGGCAGGTCGCGCGTCGGGCGGACGATGACGCGATGAATAGTAAACCGCGCCGGGTCGGGGATGCACTCAGTGCTTGGCCGTCCAGCGGTCGAGCACCACCATGCCGATGGCCGAGACGACGAACGCCATGTGGATGATCACGAACCACAGCAGCTTGCCGTTATCGATGTTCTCCACGTTCAGGAACACGCGCAGCAGGTGGATGGAGGAGATGGCGACGATGGACGCGGCCACCTTGGTCTTCAGGGTGCCCGCGTCCAGCTTGCCGAGCCAGCCGAGCTTCTCTTCCTGGTCGCCGAGCTCGATGCGGGAGACGAAGTTCTCGTAGCCGCTGAACATCACCATGACGATGAGCCCGCCCACCAGGGCCATGTCGATGAGGCCCAGGAGCACGAGCACCAGGTCGGACTCCGTGGCTTCGAAGACGTGTGGCAGCAGGTGATAGAGCTCCTGGAAGAACTTCATGGCCAGGGCGATGAGCGCCAGGCTGAGTCCCAGGTAGATGGGCGCCAGCAGCCAGCGGCTGGCATAAAACATACGTTCGACGAACTGCTCCATGGTCGGGTCGGCTACCGGATCTGCGGAGGCGGAAGGATACCCGATCTATGGTGATGGTGAACGCGAGACAGCGGCCATGCCGGCGAGGCCGAGCAGCGTGAACAGCGCCCCGCCGAGGAACGTGCCGGTCGGCCCGATCCATGCCCAGAGCGCGCCGGCGATGACGCTGGCGAGCAGCGTCGCGATGCCGGTGGCGAGGTGAAAGATCCCGAACGCCGAGCCTCGGAGTGCCGCGGGCGCGGCATCGGCCACCAGCGCTGCGAGCAGTCCCTGGGTCATGCCCATGTGCAGTCCCCACAACCCGACGCCGATCAGCACCGCCCAGAGCCCGGGCGCAGCGGCAAGCACCAGGTCGGCGAGAATCAGCACCAGAAAGCCGGTCATCAGCAGGGCGCGACGGCCGAAGCGGTCCGAGAATACGCCAACGGGATAGGCCGCCACGGCGTACACCGCGTTCATGATCACGAGAACGAGGGGTACCAGCGCCACGGCGAGGCCGGCATCGCTCGCGCGCAAGACCAGAAAGGCTTCGCTGAATCGGGCCAGGGTGAGCGCGGCACCGATGCCGACCACGCTCCAGAAAGGTGCGCCGAGACGCCCGACATCGGTGATCCGGATCGCGGGGTCTGCATCGGCAACCGGCGCGCGCCGCTCGGGCTCGTGCACGCCGAACACCAGAATGGCCACCGCAATCAGCCCCGGGATCACGGCGATCCAGAACACGGCGCGGAAGTCCCCGGCGAACGCGGCCATCAGCACGATGGCGAGCAGCGGTCCGACGAAGGCGCCCACGGTGTCCAGTGACTGACGGAGCCCATAGGCCGCGCCGGTGATCCCGGGCTCGGCCAGGTCGCCGATCAGCGCGTCCCGGGGCGCGCCGCGAACGCCCTTGCCCACGCGGTCGGTGAAGCGCGCAAACAGCACCCAGGATGCGGCCGGGGCCAGGGCGAACAGCGGCTTGGAGAGCGCACCCAGCGCGTAGCCGGCCACGATCAGGGGTTTACGCCTGCCGAGCCGGTCGGAGAGCCAGCCGGAGAAGAGCTTGGAGATCGACGCGGTCGCTTCGCCGATCCCCTCGATGAGACCGACCACCACCGTGCTGGCGCCAAGCACGGTGACCAGGAACACGGGCAGCAGCGCGTGGATCATCTCCGAGGAGACGTCCATGAAGAGGCTCACCAGGCCGAGGGCCCAGATACCTGCGGGGATCCGCGCAGAGGGTTGTGTCAGCATCGCTGTAGCGTTGACGGGTTTGTTGGTACCATTCCGGTCGCTTGCCCCTCGATCTTGGGAGGATTCGTGGTGGAAGTCACGCTCGACGCTGCTGCGACACAGCCGGCTCGCAACGCTTTCTTTCTCTGGATGACCGTTGCGCTCGCCGGGGTCGTCTTCGCTGGCTTCGGGCTCAGCTATCTGCAGCCCATGGCCGCAGGAACGCTGGGTCACCTCGCTCCGGTCGTGCACGTTCACGGCGTTTGTTACTTCGCCTGGATGATTCTGCTGGTCGCCCAGTCGCTACTGATCAACCGGCGGCAGGTGGGCCTGCATCGGAGCCTGGGGCTGCTCGGCATCGCCATCGCGTCCGCGGTCGTGGTGCTCGGTACTCTGGTGACCATACTGTTCGCGGGCAAGGCCATCGCGGCTTCGGATCCGACGGTCTACGGCGTCACCTACATCAGCCTGGTTGCGCTGGTGGGGTTCACCGCGCTGTTCTGGCTGGCGATGAAGCACATCCGCGATCCGGATGCCCACAAGCGCTACATCATCCTGGCGACGCTGCTTTTCGCGATCGGTGGCCTGAACCGGATTTTCCTCGGCGCCTTCGGCATCGGTTTCGAGACGCATCTGACCTACCTGCCGAAGTACCTCCTGCTGGATGCACTGATCGTGGCACTGCTCGTCTACGACCGGCGCACGTTGGGTCGGGTGCATCCGGCGACATGGATAGGCGCAGGCGTGAACGTCGTACCCCAGATACTGCATGTGCCGATCGTCGACTCTGCTGCCTTCGTCGGGCTGACTCACTGGCTGGCCGGTCTCGGGTACTACGCATGATGCGCCCTCTGCGGTGCACATGCCGCGTCTGAACATCGAAAGTCTGAGCCACGACGGCAAAGGCCTTGCTCGAATCGGGGGCAAGGTGGCCTTCGTGGCCGGAGCGCTGGCGGGCGAGGTGGTCTCTGCGGAGCTTGCGCAGCGTCACCGGCGCTTCGACGAATACCGTCTCCTCGAGGTGCTCGAGGCGTCTGCGGACCGGGTGAATCCACCGTGCCCCCTCATCGGTCGCTGCGGCGGCTGCGACCTGCAGCACCTGGCGGAAGGTGCACAGCTTGCGCACAAAACCCGGGTGTTGCTGGATCAGCTCGCGCGCCAGTCGGGGCTTTCCCCGGAAGCGATGCTGCCGCCGCTCACGTCGGAGCCCTTCGCGTACCGGCGCCGTGCGCGGTTGGCGGTGAGCGTGCCGCGCCGTGGCGGTCGCGCCAGCATCGGGTTGCGCGTCGCCGGGGGAAAGGACGTGGTGCCTATCGACCGGTGTCCGGTGCTCGTGCCGGCGGTCGAATCGCTGCCCGGCCGCCTGCAGGCGCTGCTGAACGGCCTCGAACGGCCCGCGGCACTGGGTCACGTCGAGCTGTCGGTCTCCGAGACGGACGACGGCGCCGCGATACCCGTGATCTATCTGCGCATGGTCACGGAGCCGACTGTCCGCGACCGCTCGGCCATGAGTGACTTCGCGATCGGCGAGCGGGCTTACCTCGCGTTTCGCATTGGCGAGGGGGCGCTCGACTATCTCCATCGTCCGCAGCCCCAGGATCCGGGCTACCGGCTGCCGGCATTCGATCTCCGGCTCGGATACCTGCCCGGCGCTTTTATGCAGGGCAACGGGGCGATCAACCGGGCGCTGGTCGATCAGGTCGTAACGTGGACGGTGTCGATGGACGGCAGCCGGGTGCTGGACGGGTTCTGCGGGGTGGGTAACTTCGCCTTGCCCATGGCGCGCCGCGGATTGGCCGTGCACGGTGTCGAGGTTTCGCCGGATGCGGTGGCGATGGCGCGCGACAACGCCGCGCGCAACGGGTTGGCCGACGTCTCTTTCGAGGTGCGCGATCTGGCGGGCGACGCGGACTGGCTGCGCCACCTGTCGTTCGATGCCGCCGTGATCGACCCGCCCCGCACCGGTGCCCGAGCGCTGATCGCGGCGCTCGCCGCCAGGCGGCTAGAGAACATCGTCTACGTCTCCTGCGCGCCGGCGACGCTTGCCCGTGATGCGGCAGTCCTGGCGGGTGCCGGCTACGAGCTCGTCAGCCTGCGTCTGGTGGACATGTTTCCTCAGACCAGCCACATCGAATCGGTCTCCCTGTTCAGGCTGAGCCGCCGCGGCAGGCGGCGCTCAGGTCAACGCGGGAACGCCGCTGGGGGTCAGACCTCCGCCGGGGCGTGAGTACGCGCCCAGCGGGCGATGTCGGCGCGGCCCATGGCGCCCGCTTGGCGCGCCACCTCCCGGCCGCCGCTGAACAGCATGAGGGTCGGGATGCTGCGGATGCCGTAGCGGGCGGCCGTAGACTGGGCGGTCTCGGTGTTCACCTTGATCACACGCATCGCCGGCTCCAGATCGAGCGCGGCCTGAGCGAAGGCAGGCGCCATCATCTTGCACGGTCCGCACCAGGGCGCCCAGAAGTCGACGAGCACCGGGATGTCGCTGCGCGCGATCTGCCGGGCGAAGGCCGCATCGTCCAGATCGGCGGGCGAGCCGCCGAAGAGGGGCTGGTGGCACTTGCCGCATTTCGGACCTTCACCCATCCGCGACCTCGGAATCCGGTTGGCGGCCCCGCAGGCCGTACAGACCACGTGCAGCGGATCGTTCATGCACCTCTCCTGCGATGCGTTCCCCGACGCAATGTAGCAGACTTCGCCTGGTACCCGTGCGGGCGTGCAGGCCTCCAGGGGTCGATTCCAGGGGCTGCCGGTCCTATCATGCCCGCCGCCCGCCCATCCACAACCGCGAGGAAGCACGATCCAGTGATACCGAAGATCGAGGACTACTACGAAGCAGACGCGTTCGCGCGCATGAAGGCGCTCGCGGACACCAAGGAAACCCCGTTTCTCGTGGTCGATACGACCACCATCGCCAAGCACTACGACGAACTCATCGGCGCCTTTCCGTACGCGTCCGTCTACTACGCGGTGAAGGCGAATCCGGCACCGGAGGTCATCTCCCTGCTGCGGGATCGCGGCAGCTCCTTCGACATCGCCTCGATCTACGAGCTCGACCGGGTGCTTGGTCTGGGCGTCGGCCCGGAGCGCGTCAGCTACGGCAACACCATCAAGAAGAGCCGCGACATCCGCTACTTCTACGAGCGCGGCGTGCGCATGTACGCCACGGACTCGGAGGCCGACCTGCGCAACATCGCCAAGGCGGCGCCGGGCTCGAGGGTGTACGTGCGCATCCTCACGGAAGGCTCGCAGACCGCCGACTGGCCGCTGTCACGCAAGTTCGGCTGCCAGACGGACATGGCCATGGACCTGCTGATCCTGGCCCGGGAGCTCGGCCTCGAGCCCTATGGTGTGTCCTTCCATGTCGGCTCGCAGCAGCGGGACATCGGCACCTGGGACGCGGCCATCGCCAAGGTCAAGGTGATCTTCGAGCGGTTGAAGGAAGAGGACGGCATCCAGCTGCGCATGATCAATCTCGGCGGCGGGTTCCCGGCGAACTACCTGGTGAGAACCAACGATCTGGCGACCTACGCCGAGGAGATCACCCGCTATCTGGAGGAGGATTTCGGCGACGACCGGCCGCAGATCATCCTGGAGCCGGGGCGATCGCTGATCGCCAACGCCGGCATCCTGGTGAGCGAGATCGTGCTGATCTCGCGCAAATCGCGTACCGGCCTCAACCGCTGGATGTACGTGGACGTGGGCAAGTTCTCCGGGCTGATCGAGACCATGGGCGAGTCCATCAAGTTTCCGGTCTACACCGAGAAGGCGGGTGAGCTGGAAGAGGTGATTCTGGCGGGCCCGACCTGCGACAGCGCGGATGTCATGTACGAGGACCACAAGTACGAGCTGCCGCTCAACCTCGCCATCGGCGACCGGCTGTACTGGTTCTCCACCGGCGCCTACACCACGAGCTACAGCGCCATCGAGTTCAACGGCTTTCCGCCGTTGAAAGCCTACTACGTGTGATTCCGGGCTTGAGGAACCTCTGAGCAGACGATACTTATCAGAGGTTCCTTAGCGGTCAGGCCTGCTTCGCCATGGTGGGCACGCCTTCTTCCACCTTCACCCAGTTCTGCTTGCTGTCGCACCAGACGTGGAACTGCGGCTGAAAGGCACTGGTGTCGTCCAGGGTGCCGGTCTTGAGAAAGACCATGTCCGGGCTCGACGGCACAGCCGAGTAGATGGGTGAGCCGCAGTTCCCGCAGAAGTAGCGCTGTACGGTGTTGCCGCTGTCGGTGTCCGCGTCCTCGTAGAGCTTCGGCTCGCCGGCCGTGAAGCGGAACGCGGCTCGGGGGACGCCGGCCAGTGTGGAGAACGCAGAGCCAGCCTGACGCTGACAGTTCTTGCAGTGGCACACGCCGGTCATGGCAGGTGCGCCGTCGAATTCGTAGCGGACGCTGCCGCAAAGACAGTGGCCCGTTGTTGCCATGAGAAGCCGCTCCGCAGGAGGTGTCGTGCGGACTCTATCAGAATCCGGCCTCTCTCCGAAGATTCCGCACGGGAAGCTTGAGTGGCAGGGACGGCACGGCGGATGATAGTGGCCGCGATCCGGGACAGGGCGTCCGGGGGTCGCATCGATACCAACAACAAGATGGATCCATCGAACGAGAGGGGAATTGCTCATGAACAAGCTCTTTGCGGAGTTTTTCGGCACGTTCTGGCTGGTCTTCGGAGGATGCGGCAGTGCGGTGCTGGCGGCAGGCTTTCCGGAGGTAGGCATCGGCCTTCTCGGCGTGTCGCTCGCGTTCGGTCTCACGGTGCTGACCATGGCCTATGCGGTCGGTCACGTCTCCGGATGTCACCTGAACCCGGCGGTGTCCATCGGCCTTTTTGCAGCGGGTCGATTCGCCGGCACCGAGCTGCTTCCCTACATCGCCAGCCAGGTAGCAGGCGGTCTGCTGGCGGGCGCCGTGCTCTTTGTTATCGCCAGCGGGGCGCCGGGATTCGATGTGACTGCGGGTTTTGCTTCCAACGGCTACGGTGAGCACTCACCGGGCGGCTACTCGCTCCTTGCGGCACTGGTGATCGAGGTGGTGATGACCATGATGTTCCTGATCGTCATCCTGGGTGCGACCGACAGCAGGGCGCCGGCAGGCTTTGCGCCGATCGCGATCGGTCTGTGCCTGACACTCATCCATCTGGTCAGCATCCCTGTCACCAACACCTCGGTGAATCCGGCGCGGAGCACGGGCGTGGCGGTTTTCGTCGGCGACTGGGCGATCGCTCAGCTCTGGCTGTTCTGGCTGGCGCCGATCGTTGGCGGGGTGCTCGGCGCGCAGGTTTACCGGTTGATCGGCGGCTCCGGTAAGTAGCCGAGTCGTCAGTTTCGGTGCGTGGTGACTGATCGGACGGCTTGCTGCAGATCGAGCAGACTCTTCTGGCTCACCTCGATCACACCGCGCCGCGGCCGATCGAGATCGATGATCAGGAACACCAGGCAGACGATCAGGGCGACCAGGATGTAGCTCACGAACGAGGCGCGGTGACCGGAAACGCCCGAGGTGTAGCCCAGGATCAGGGCGGCCATGAGGAAGGTGCCGTAGAGCAGCAGCAGCACCAGTTCCGGCACGTGTCGTGCCAGCTCCGCGTCCCGCCTGCCGAGGGCATCGATCATGTCGTTCAGTGCCTGCACGAAGAGCCCGGTCGTCACCGGGTTCGGCTCGGTTCTGGCAGCCTCTGTGGCCAGCGCCCAGAGCGTGCGCTGGAGATCGGCCGCGGCATCCAGCAGGGCCTGGCGCTCCTGGTCGTGCGCCAGGTCGATCTCGCTCGCGCGGACGCGCACGTCGATGTAGCGCTCCAACTGCTGTCGGGCATCGTCGCGGAAGGCGTCAGGCAGCAGGTCGGCACGCAGCCAGGCCGTGCCGATGGCGTTGGCCTCCTCCACCACCGCCGCGCTTCGGCTGTCGAAACGCTGCAGCGAGAGGGAGAACGTGAAGCCGAGCAGCAGCGCCAGAATACCCAGCAGCGATGCCAGGATCGCGTTGACGTGCGCCTTGGAGGAGTCGTTCTGCCCCCACTGCAGCTTCAGACCGGTCCGGTATCCCACTTCGATGACGAAGGCCATCGAGAAGAGCAGGATGGCGGCAATCAGGTAGCTGTCGATGTCGTACATGAACTCTTTCATCGTGACCCGGCCTACGGCGGCCGCCCACAACAGATTCGGGAGGGTTGATCGGCAGCATTAGTCGGGGCGGATTGCCCGTGCTGCGCGGCGCGGGAGTAGACGTCAGTTCCGCGCAATTTTCAATGGGCTCTACCCGCCGAGCATGCCTTTCTTGAGATCGGCGTTAGGCGGCTTTGGCCCCATCCAAAGCGAGAATACGGCGTCACTGAACGGCTTGCCGGTGAAGGTGCCGAGCTCAGCGGCTCCCAGCGTGAGCGTGGTGCCTGCGCCAGGCAGATAGAGGAAGGTCAGCTCCTCACCTTCTTTGACGTCCGGCACGAGGGTGAGCATGCGCTCGAACTCCGGGCCGGATCCGTCCTTGTCGGGCGCGTTGGCGTCGAAACCTTCCTCGAACGCCTCGATCAGCTGATCCCGGGACACGTCACGCAGAAAGTGCATGCGGACGGCCTTTGCCTGTTCGGAATCGAGCACGGTCTGTGCGTCGGACGTGGGGGCAGCCAGGTAGAGCCCGCCCACGTAAACCTTGATGAAGGTCACCTTGCGCAGGCCGAGACCATTCAGGGAGATGTTCTGCGCGCCAGCAGGGATCGAGTCCTGAAAGGTGACGCCGGACAGTTCTGCCGCGGTGACCCATGGACTCCAGGCTGAAAGCACGGCGATGAGCAGGAGAGCGGGGAGTCGGAAGGTGCGTGAGCGTGTCTGCATGAAGGCGGTCCGCTGTGAGCAGGGTGCGTCAGAATGCCCTTCGCCCTCGCTCCGGCCTTGCCATTTCGTGCCACGCCGGATGCCGAGCCCACCGCAGCGCGCTGCCGCGGATGGGCTCTACGCGTGGCTTCAGTGCTCCGTCGCCCGATAGACCCGGTTGCGGGTGCACGCGACCGCCGCGTCCAGCTCCGCATCCACCGCCTGTCCCGCCGGTGTTTCGCTGAGGAGGCGGGATTTTGTCCACGCATCGAGCGACGGGAAGGAATCCAGCCAGTAGAAACCGTCCAGATCGCCGACGATGGCGGTCAGTGCCCAGCTGCGGATTTCCGCGTGGTTGTCTTCATGCTGCAGCTCGAGCCATTTTTTGTTCGCCTTCGCGGCGTCATCCATGGTCTTACCGTCCTGGAGCTTGCACTCCCAGAACTCCAGCACGCTGGTTTCCGCAGCAAATGCGGGAATCCATGCGAGCATCATCAGGCTGATGCAGGTCGTCGTGAGCTTCTTCATCTTGCTCTCCGTCATCGTTCAGTTGGTGTTGTTTGACGGAAACCAGGCAGGCAGAGACCTCGGTGCGGATGCACCCGGTGCAAGTCGAAAACGTTTCCCCCCGACAGATTGATACTCGCAAGTCTGGGGTAGTGCAAGCCAGGAAAGAAAAGCCCCGGGTTTTACGCCGGGGCTTGGGTCAGAGTGTCTGGAAGTGCTGGATCAGCCCCAGTCACCCATGCCGGGTGCGCCGCCCGGTGCCGCCGGCTTCGGCTCCGGCGCGTCGGCCACCATGGCTTCGGTGGTGAGCAGCAGCCCGGCCACGGAAGCCGCGTTCTGCAGGGCAGTGCGGGCCACCTTGGTCGGGTCGATGATGCCCATCTTCAGCATGTCGCCGTACTCGTCGGTCTGGGCGTTGTAGCCGTGCGCGCCCTTGCCGGCGCGGACCTTGTCGAGCACCACGCTCTGCTCCATGCCGGCATTGGCGACGATCTGCCGGAACGGCTCCTCCATCGCCCGCAGCGCGATGTTCACGCCCACCTGCTGATCGGGGTTGGCGGTCTTGACCTTGGTGCGGATGGCGTCCGCGGCGCGCACGAGGCTCACACCGCCGCCGGGGACGATACCTTCCTCCACGGCTGCACGGGTGGCGTGCAGCGCGTCGTCCACCAGATCCTTCTTCTCCTTCATCTCCACCTCGGTGGCGGCCCCGACCTTGATCACGGCCACACCACCGGCGAGCTTGGCGAGCCGCTCCTGGAGCTTCTCGCGGTCGTAGTCGGAGGTGGTGTCCTCGATCTCCTTCCGGATCTGGTTGGCACGGCCGTCGATGTCGGCCTTCTTGCCGGCACCGCCGACAATGGTGGTGTTGTCCTTGCTGATAACCACCCGCTTGGCGCTGCCCATGTCGTCGATCAGGGCCTTGTCCAGGGACAGCCCCACTTCCTCGGAGATCACCGTCGCGCCGGTGAGCACGGCGATGTCCTTGAGCATGGCCTTGCGGCGGTCGCCGAAGCCGGGCGCCTTGACGGCGGCCACCTTGAGGATGCCGCGCAGGTTGTTCACCACCAGGGTGGCCAGCGCTTCGCCTTCCACGTCCTCGGCCACGATCAGCAGCGGGCGACCCGCCTTGGCCACGGCTTCCAGCGCCGGCAGCATGTCGCGCACGGAGCTGATCTTCTTCTCGTTGAGCAGCACCAGCGGGTTGTCGAGCTCCACCTGCATGCGTTCCTGGGTGTTCACGAAGTAGGGGGAGAGGTAGCCGCGGTCGAACTGCATGCCCTCCACGATGTCCAGCTCGTTCTCGAGGGACTTGCCTTCCTCGACGGTGATCACCCCGTCCTTGCCCACCCTGTCCATGGCCCGGGCGAGGATGTCGCCGATGTCGGTGTTCCAGTTCGCGGAAACGGTGGCGACCTGACCGATGGACTTGTTGTCGTCGCAGGGCTTGGAGAGCTTCTCGAGCTGCTCCGTGGCGGCTTTCACGGCGGCGTCGATGCCGCGCTTCAGGTCCATGGGGTTGTAGCCGGCGGCGATGGCCTTGTGGCCTTCACGGATGATGGCCTGGGCCAGCACGGTGGCGGTGGTGGTACCGTCACCGGCGACGTCGGCGGTCTTGGCGGCCACCTCCTTCACCATCTGTGCGCCCATGTTCTCGAACTTGTCCTTGAGCTGGATCTCCTTGGCCACGGTGACGCCGTCCTTGGTGACCTTGGGCGCACCGAAGCTCTTGTCGAGCACCACGTTGCGGCCCTTGGGCCCCAGGGTCACCTTCACCGCATCGGCCAGCACGTTGACACCGGCCAGCAGACGCTCGCGGGCGTTATCGGAAAAACTGATCTGTTTCGCGCTCATGCCGCTTTCTCCATGTCAGCAGTCAGTTCGATGATGGCCAGGATCTCGGACTCCTTGACGACGAGCAGCGTCTCGCCGTCCAGCTTCACCTCGGAGCCCGAGTACTTGCCGTACAGCACCCGGTCGCCGACCTTGACGGTCAGCGGCCGGACCTCGCCGTTCTCCAGAACGGCACCGGCGCCGACGGCGATGACCTCGCCCTGGCCGGATTTCTCGGCTGCAGAATCGGGAATCACGATGCCGCCGCTGGTCTTGGTTTCAGCCTCCACGGGCCGCACCACGACTCGGTCATGTAGGGGACGAATCGTCATGCAGGTAACCTCCAACAACGTTAATTATGTCAGTAAATCTGTCTATTCCTTGCGGGGAACGGTCGTTTCCCGCAGCGCGCGTGTATTTGGGGTAACCAGTGGGTTTTTCAAGAGGGCGTCTTGCGCTATATAAAAAGGGCAGGTCATGGTGTGAGCAGGTTGGTAAGGAGGTCTTCATGCTCCTGGACGCGCAAGCTTCGCCGGTAGCCGAAACGTCCCTTTCCCACTACTTCATGAACCGCCTGACGCACCATGCCAGGCGCCTTTCGCCACCTCCCGCAGAGGACGTGTGCTGGTATCTCGGCAGCGTCCTCGATCGCTTCGGCCGCAGTGACCGGTTCTTCTCCTGGCAGGACGGGCAGCTCACCCTGCGGCCGCTCGCCCTGCTCTACAGCGATGCCCTCGAAGCCACGAACGAACGGGAACGCTGCCTGCTTCTGCAGCAGCTCGGCGACATGGCCCTGTTCATCGGTGCCCTGTTTCCGGACCGCTATGCGCGCCACGGAATCGGTCAGGACTACTTCGTCGGCATGGGCGGCGGCGCCTACGACTACCTGGCGGACAACGCCCGCCGGAATCGCCACATCTTCGCCGAGCTGTCCCGGCGCTTTGCCCGGATCCTGGACCTGGTGGCTGGCGCCTGCGCGCGCACCGAGGAGCTCAGCAACGAGGACGTGCTCGTGCTCTACCAGCGCTGGGCGGAGACCCGGGATCCGGCGGCCGGTCGCGTGCTCCGTTCTCTCGGAATCCGACTCGACGAGGGCGAGCGGGTTCACTGACCGCCGCGGGAGCCGTCGTCGTGACACCCCCAGCTGATTGGGCTAGTCTCGATCGACGATCTTCAGGGGAGAACGAAGATGGCATCCACACCGGACCTGACGGACGTCAAACCGCTGCCGTCCGAAGCACCCATGCATCCCACCACGGTCGCTGCCTACGAGGCGGCCTTCGAAGCCCACCAGCACCGCTGGGGGGAAATCCTCCAGGAGAACGCGGAGCGCATGGCGCGGGGCAGCTACTCGCTGCACTGGATGAACACGGACGGCAGCACCTGGGGCAAGCGCGCCAAGCCGTCGTCCCGCGGCCTCACCTACACGGACATCAACAAGTACAAGGGCAGCGGTGAGATTCCCACCATGGCGACGTGGAAGAACTTCACGCCGCGGGGCTCCATCCGTGAGCCCTATGCGGACAAGTTCCCGGAGGTGGCGGACTACGAGGTGCTCGACAAGTGGGAGCTGTGGTCCGACAACGTGGAGACCCTGTTCGAGGAGGCCAAGGCCCGGCAGTGGAACGCCACCAAGGACATCGCCTGGTCCGAGCTCGAGGCGCTGCCGGAGGACCTGGAGAAGGCCACCTGCCAGCTCTCCACCTTCCTCACGGAGGTGGAGTTCGTGGCGGGCGACTTCCCCGCCAAGTGGCTCTACCGGATTCCGCAGGAGTTCCTGGAGGTGAAGAGCTTCCTGTCCACCCAGATCATGGACGAGGCCCGGCACCAGGAAGTCTTCCGCAAGCGGGCCATGGCGGGTGGCGGCCTGCTGCACGCCTCTCCCGGATTCGAGTGGGCCCTGCAGGCCATCATGGAGGCACCCACCCATACCATGGGTACCTTCCTGCTCAACCTGCTCGGCGAGGGGCTGGTGCTGTCCATCTTCCGCTCCGGCGAGATGATCGCCAAGACCCAGGTGGACAAGGAAATCTTCCGCCGCTGCCTGCAGGACGAGGCGCGCCACGTGTCCTACGGCGTGATGCAGCTCAAGAGCTACATCGACAACCACCCCGACCCGCAGAAGTGCATGGACGATCTGCACCGCTTCGCGGACGTGGGTGAGCTTGTCATCCTCACCTCGTTCTCGGAAGCCGCGCTGGTTGAGCCCACGGCGATTCTGCTCGGCGGCGGGCTGAAGAAGATCGACGACGGCATGGACGGCATGGCCAAACTCTGGCGGATGTCCGTGGAGGAGTATCTCGCCCGCTGCGACCGTGCCGGTTTCGACCGTCGGGATCGCTGCAAGATTCCGCTCGACGCGCCCTGGGCCGCCTGAACGGCCATGGCGGCCTCTCCCGAGCAGCGAGCCGCGCTGGCGCCGGCGACGTTTCCGTCGCTCGCCTGGTTCGAGCACCTTACTGAACTGATGAACGCCGACCGGGCCCGGCAGGAGCAGCTCGGCTACGTGGACTGCGTGGCCGGCTTCCGGGTCACGGATGCGGCCGGCACGACGCTTTTCGAGGTGACGGTCACCTTCGAGGAGTTCTCGGCCACCGACCTCGCTGACGTGACGGAGGGCGGCTCGACCGCGGATTTCGTGCTGGTGGCCACGCTGGACACCTGGCGCGAGATGATCGAGTCGATTGTCAGAGGAAACGGCAGGCCGGACCTCGAGCACACCCTGAATCGCCTGAGCCACATGGGCACCCCCATGCAGCTCACCGGCGACGACGTGCTGAAGACGGACCTCTACTTCCGCTACGCGCAGAGCCTGCAGGAGTTCTTCAACGCCAGCGCCCGCTTCGAAACCCGTTTCGACTGAACGTCTTGGCGCGGCAACCGGGTCATTTCTACATCGACGCCACCTGCATCGGCTGTGGCGCCTGCGACCATGCCTGCCCGGGCAAGGTGGACGCCATCTACGAGGTGGCGGACGACTTCCTCGGCCGCTTCGCCATCCGCCTCGAGGACTGCATCGACTGCGGGATCTGTGTGCCGCTGTGTCCGGTGGCCTGCATCCACGACGCGCGGACCGAAGGCATCAGAGAAGGCAGCGGGGCGTATGCGAAGATCCGCGAGCTGCAGGCCTGGGCCAAGCAGCGCCCGGACGCCTGATCTGTACCGGCGGCCGCCCGTGCGCCCGCCAGTCAGTCAACCAGGTAGTAGTCGAGGGTGGACACCACCCGCACCTTCTTGATGTGCGGGTTGTTGCTGTCCCGGTCCTCCATGGAAAACTGGCCCTGACGCGCGGCGCGGATCTTGCCGAGCCGGCTGCCCGAGTCCTCAGCGAACTTGCTCGCCACCTCCCGGGCATTACGGGTGGCTTCCTCCACCATGGCCGGCTTCAGCTCGTTGAGCCCGTTGAACAGGTACTGGGTGCGGGCGTCGTAGTTCTCCTGGCTGATGACGATGCCCGACTTGCCGAGCTCGAGCAGGCTGTCGCCGGCATCCCGGACCGCCTGCACCTTGTTCGTGAACACCGTCAGCGTCAGCGTCGCCGAGAACCGGACCCGGACGTTGGGATCGCCATACTCGCGGGCCTGGCGATCCACCACATTGGGCGCGTTGATGCTGACCTCGTCCGCCGTGAATCCGAGCGCCTCGAGAAACGTCCGGACCCTTTCGCCCTGGAGGTCGATGCGATCGAGCAGCGCTTCCAGGTCGTCGCCCGCGGCCACGATCTGGATGGGCCAGATAGCGGTGTCGGCGAGCACCTCCCGCTCCGCGAGGCCTTTCACCTCCACACTGCGGTCCACGGTGCGGGCGTCGATGAAGCCCTGGCCGATGAAGTAACCACCCGCCGCGAGACCGAGGCCGATCAGCACCGCCGCCAGCACCTTTGCGAATCCGTCGTTCACGAGCACCCCTCCGGTTGAGGCGGTCGAGCTTAGCGAAACCCGCGTGCCGCCGCATACGCCACCTGTAAAGGTGGCGCCGACACCTTCGCAGCTGGCGTGGGATTTCACTATCCTGTGACGGTCGGGCGCCCAGGCGGGGCGCCTGGAAACGGGTCGTCCCGGGGAGGCTGCACGTGGGGAAAGTCCATCGGCTACTGACGAAGGCGCTGACGGCCATCATGCTGCTGTGGCTCGGTGCTGGATGTGCCGCCACCGGTTCACACGGCGATTGGGGTGCCGCCGTCGGCTGGCCCTCCGGCAGCGGGCTCGCCTCCGCCGCTGCGAAGGCGGCCAGGAACCCGAATACCTGGATTCCGGCGGCCGGCGCGCTGATCTTCGGCCTCACCGATCTGGACGACGAGGTTTCCGACCGGGCGGTGGACGAAGCGCCCGTCTTCGGCAGCAATGCGGAGGATGCCAGTGACACGCTCCGCAACGTTGCCGCCGCGAGCTATCTGGTGACCGCGCTCATGGCCCCCAGCGATTCCCTGTCGAGCCGGGCCAACGGGTTGCTGGTGGGCGGCAGCGCGCTGCTCACCGATCGAGTCCTGGTCGACGCGCTCAAGGATGTGACCGGTCGGGAGCGGCCGGACGGCAGCAACGATGCAAGCTTCCCCTCCGGCCACACCTCGCTCGCGAGCACATCGGCCAGCATGGCAGTGGGTAATCTCGCCTATGTGGACATGCCGCACGGGGTTCGGATCGCCAGCAACATCGGCCTCTACGGCACGGCCGCGGCCACGGGCTGGGCGAGGGTTGAAGCGGGCAAGCACTACCCGTCGGACGTGCTCGCCGGGTACGCCATCGGCAGCTTCCTGGCCCGCTTCGCCTATCACGCGTTTCTGGAATCGGGGACCACCGCGCCGGTGAGCGTGAACGTGATGCCGTTGCCGGGCGGCGGGCAGCTCTCCGTGACCATCGCGCTGCCCTGAGGCGACGATGCATCACGTCGAGTCCGTCATCGTCGAAGCGCCGGGTGCTGCTCCCTCGGAGATGGAGATTTTTCTGTTCGAGCCGTCGGGCGCCGGCCCCCATCCGGCACTGATCCTGACGCAGCACATTCCCGTGGGGCACACCGGCATCGAGAACGACACCTTCACGCTTGCCGCCGGTGAGCGCTTCGCCGATGCCGGCTTCGTGGTGGCCGCGCCGTTAATCTTCCACTGGTGGCCGAAGGACGCCGAGATGACGGAAAAGGCGCGGGCGAGCCGGGACGACTGGACGGTGCCGGACCTCGAGGCGACCTGGTCGCTGCTGACGGCGCGAGCGGACGTGGACGCCTCCCGCATCGGCATCGTCGGCCATTGCTGGGGTGGACGCGTCGCCTGGCTGGGCGCTGTGCACCTGGATGTGGCGGCCTGCGCCATGTTCTATGGCGGTCGGATCAAGCTGGCGCTGGGCGAAGGCAATCCCACCGCCATCTCGCTTGCGGATCGGATCCGCTGTCCGGTGGCGGGCTTCTTCGGCAATGAAGACCAGAATCCGTCACCGGAGGATGTGGACGATCTTTCCGCGGTGCTCACGATCGCCGGTGTGCCGCACACGTTTCACCGCTACGACGGCGCGGGCCACGCTTTTCAGAACTTCCCGAACCCGGACCGCTACCGCGCGGTGGCCAGCGAGGATGCCTGGGTGAAAGTGATCGACTTCTTCACCCGGACGTTGAAACCGGCGTGATCTCAGCCGGGTCCGGCGGGCAGGTATTCGTCCGCCGCGGCCCAGATGCGGTAGCGCACCTCGAAGCCATCCGGCATGTAGACCACCACCGGCAGGCGGCTGTTGTAGCGCACGGTGAGCGGCGTGCCACCAACGAACCGGTGAATCTCGGGCGTGCCCTCCGGTACGGCCATCAGGGTGCTGGACATCCTGCCGCCACCCGTCATCTCGTAGTAGGTGTAGCCCCAGCCTTCCAGGTTCCTCGCTGTCAGCGACGTATCCAGGCGGACTTGATTCACGCCGTCCGTGGCCACCGTCTTGCCGGCCAGGATCTCGACCGAGTAGTTGGTCTCTTCGTCCCTGGACATTTCCGGCAGCACGATGACAAACCGTGTCATTCCCTCGTCGGCTTCCGGAAACGGCGTGAGGTCGACCCCTTCGCTGCCGGCAGCCAGCACCGGCAACAGCAGGGTGGCGAGGGCAACGGACTTCGGTAGGCGGCGGGTCATGGTGTGCTGTCTCCTATTGCTGATGCGTCGAGCAACCTGGCAAGCGAGGTCAGGTTTTCCGGCGTGAGAGTGTTGCCGAAATGGTGGAGCCGGTCGAGCAGGGCGTCGTCGTCCCGGGGCTCGGTCTCGAAGTAGCGGCGTGAACACGCCGCATGCAGGTAGCCGCCGGGACTCGTGCGGCCTTCCTCGAAAAAGACGATGCCGATCCGCCAGGTGTCCCGTTCGATCATGTCGTGGCAGGCCCTGCAGCGGGCCCGGCTGCTGGGTGCGCGGTCGACGCTGTCGATCCTGGGGACACGGCGGTGAGCGACGCCGAACGCCGCCGCCGCGCGCAGGCTCGGCGCGTCTTCGAGATCGACCGTGCAGAGATCGGCCGCTTCGAGAAACGATTCCGGCCGCCGGAACGCGCCACAGCGCACGTGGTACCAGTGAGTGGTCTCCGAGCCTTCCTCGCCGAAGGGGTTCGGCAGACGCTCGCCGAAGCGGAGCACGCCCTTGGCGATGGTCTCGCCGCAGGCCCGGCATTTCGACCGGCCGGTGGTGGCGGGTTCGATGGTGTGTGGCATCGGGGTTTCCGGCAGCCCGCACGCGCAGGAGGTTTGCGATAGGGTAACGCCTTCGCCGCGCGCCCGCACAGGAACGGGAGATCCGCCATGCCAGCTTCCCTCTTTCAGACCCGAATGCTGCCGGAGCGTGTGGACGAGATCGCGCCGGACGGGTCCGAGATCCGGCGCCTGTGCCGCTCGGACCGGGCGAGCCTCGTGCACGTGCTGCTGCCGCCGGAGCAGGTGTCCAGCGCGGTGCGCCACCGATCGGTGGAAGAGCTGTGGTACTTCCTCTCCGGCCGCGGCGAGCTCTGGCGTTCGCACGCCGGCCGGGAGGAGGTGGTGGCCGTGTCCGCGGGCGTGGCGGTGACCATCCCCGTGGGCGCAGCCTTTCAGTTCCGGGCCCTGGGAACGGAGCCGCTGGCGGCCGTGTGCATGACCATCCCGCCGTGGCCCGGTGATGTGGAAGCGGAACCGTCGACAGGGCCCTGGTCAGGGTAGACTGTCGGCAGAACGCGACGCGCGAGACCCCTGGACCGGAAGACACCATGGCGCACCGTCAGGAACAGGAAGTGGCCCGTACGGAGGTCACCGAGGTGGCCCCGAACATTCTGCGCATGCAGCTGCCGATCCGCATGCCCGGACTCGGCCATGTGAACATGTATGCCCTGCTCGACGAGCGCGGCGCAGCCGTGATCGATCCGGGCCTGCCCGGTCCTTGGACCTGGCAGGCGATTCAGGACCGGCTCCGCCAGGCGGATCTGAAACCGAAGGACGTGCACACGGTGCTCATCACCCATTCGCATCCGGATCACTTCGGCGGTGCTGCACGTTTCGTCCGCGAGCACGGTGCCACGGTGGTGGCGCACCGCAGCTTCCGGTTCGGGCTCGCCAGGCACATCCTGGAGAATCAGCCGGAAGTCTCCGTGGACGATCTTGCGGCCCAGCAGGCGGATGTGGAGGAAAGCGGAGCAACCGGGGAAGATTCGAAGGCGGAAGCCGACCCGCATCGCGGTCACGGGCACACACACGCTCACGGGCAGCCCGATGCCGGGCTCTGGTGGGGTGGCCCGTCACCGTGGGGCGGTCGCGAGCCGCGGCCGCCACTGTCCCGCCGGCTCGTGCATGCCGCCATGCGGCTGGTGGGGCGGGGCATGAACGTGCCGAAGGTGACTCACCCGGTGGAGCAGGGGGACGTCATCGACCTGGCCGGCCGCGAGATGTTCGTGCTGCACACCCCGGGCCACACCCCCGACCATTTCTGTCTGCACGATCCGGAAGCCGGTGTGTTCATCGCCGGCGATCACGTGCTGCCGACGATCACGCCGCACATCTCCGGCATCTCCACCTCGGAAGACCCGCTGCTGTCCTTTTTCTACTCCCTGGATCGGGTGGCGGAGCTGCCCGGTATTTCTCAGGTGCTGCCTGCGCACGGTCATCCCTTTGCGGATCTCAGGGGCCGGGCGGAAGCCATCAAGGCCCATCACCACGAGCGTCTGCAACGCATCCGCCAGATCTCCCGGGATTTCGGGCGGCCGGCGAGCGTCGTGGAGTTCTCCCGGCAGCTCTTCCGGCCGAGGAGCTGGGGCTCCATGGCGGAGAGCGAGACCTACGCGCATCTCGAGCACCTGCGCCACGCGGGCGAGGCCGAGTGTCATCGGGACCGGCGCGGGCTGCTGCTCTATCTCACCGGCTGAGGACCACCCTGCCCGGCACCGCGCGGTGGTAGGGTGGGGCGGCTCCTGTTCTAATCCCGGGCTCAACCGTCGGGAGAAAGGAGCAGGGCATGTCCATCGAAACGCAGGCCATCGACTACTCGGATGGCGATCTCGAGCTCAGGGGCCTGCTCGCCTTCGACCCGGATGCGCCGCCGCGACCCGGTGTGCTGGTGGCCCATGCCTGGGGCGGCCGGACCCAGTTCGAGGACGAGAAGGCGGTCTGGCTGGCTGCGCGGGGATACACCGGGTTCGCCATCGATGTCTACGGAGCCGGCGTCGTCGGCTCGGGTCCGGAGGAGAACGCCGCGCTCATGCAGCCGTTCCTGGACGACCGGCAGATGCTGCTCCGGCGGCTGGCGGTGGGTCTGGACGTGCTGCGTAATCAGGACGCGGTGGACGGGAAGCGGACGGCGATCATGGGTTTCTGCTTCGGCGGTCTGGCGGCCCTGGATCTGGCGCGCAGCGGTGCGGACATCGACGGGGCCATCTCCATCCACGGGATCTTCGCACCGCCGCCGGAAACGAAGCCCATCAGCGCCCGGGTGCTGGCCCTGCACGGCTGGGACGATCCCATGGCGACGCCGGCTGACGTGGTGGCCTTCGCTGAGGAGATGTCGAAGGCGGGTACGGACTGGCAGATCCACGGCTACGGCAACACGCTGCACGCGTTCACCCATCCGGAAGCGAACGATCCGTCCATGGGTGTGGCCTACTCGAAACTCGCCGACCGCCGCGCGTTCCAGGCCATCGACAACTTCCTGGAAGAGATCTTCGGCTGAGGCGACCCCGGAAAAAGAAAGGGCCCGCGGAGACTGTGTGAAAAGTCTCTAAGGCGCTGAGATAATGGCCGCATCGTTTGATGCGGCCATTTTTTATGAGCTATGTAGACGGTGAGTCGCGGAATCAAACGAGCCTGCTACCTGCCTCCCTGGATGATTTTATCCCTGATGACCACCCGGTACGGGTGATTGATGCCTTCGTGGAACGGCTGGATCTGGGTCTGTTGGGGTTCAGCGGGACGATCGACGAGGTGATGGGCCGGCCGCGCTACCGTCCACAGACGCTGCTGAAGCTTTACATCTACGGGTATCTGAACCAGGTGCGCTCGTCGCGCAAGCTGGAGCGGGAGTGCCAGCGCAACGTTGAGCTGATGTGGCTGCTGCAGAAGCTGTCCCCTGACTTCAAGACGATCGCCGACTTCAGGAAGGCCAATGGTGTGGCACTGAAACAGGCGTGCCGAGCGTTTGTGGTGTTCTGCAACGAAGCGGGTCTCTTGGGGGAGGAGGTTGCGATCGACGGCAGCAAGTTCAAGGCGGCAGGGAGCAGGGATCAGGCACTGACGCGCAAGCAGCTCGAGAAGCGCCGGGGCGTGGTGGATCGGCAGATCGCGCAGTATCTGAAGGCGCTGGAAGCGTCGGATACGCACCAGGAGCAGAGCTTACAGCGTGAACGAGTGGAGGCTGCCCTGGCGCGGCTGAGCGACGAACGGTCGCGGCTCGACCAGGATGAGGAGGCCATGGACCGCGAGGGAAAGTCCCAACACTGCCGGACTGAGCCGGATGCGCGGCTGATGCGCTCTGGCAGGGACGGCGTGGTGCTGGGTTACAACGTTCAGAGCGTGGTCGAGACGGCGCACAAGCTGATCGTGCACCATGAGGTCACCCAGTCAGGCAGCGACAACACCCAGCTGTATCCGATGGCGGCGGCAGCGAAGTCCATGCTGGGCCGGGATCGGCTGACGGTGCTGGCGGACGGCGGCTACTCCTCAGGGGAGCATCTGCAACGCTGCGACGACGACGGGATAACGGCGCTGGTGCCGCCGAACCGGTCCGTGAACAACACGGCCGGTGGGACGCATTACCAGAATGCAGCGTTCGTCTACGAACCAGCAGTCAATGCCTACCGATGCCCTGCTGGTGAGTTGCTTCGGCAAAAGACATACAGTTCGAAGGGTCAGATCTATCTCTACACGACGGATGCGTGTTCAGCGTGCCGGCTGAAACCGAACTGTACCGATGCCGGACGTCGGTGGGTGAGCCGCCACTTCCATGAAGAGGCGTTTGCAAGAAGCCGGACGCGACTGGAGCGGGATCCGAAGGCGATGATCCGCAGGAAAGCGAGCGTGGAAGCGCCCTTTGGGACCCTCAAACGGCAGATGGGCGACGGCCGCTTCCTGTGCCGAGGCCTGAAGTCCGTGGTGGGAGAGGCAGCACTGAGCACCCTCGCCTACAACCTGAAACGGGTGATCAATGTGCTGGGCGTTCCCCAGCTACTGAGCCGGTTGGTCTGAACGAAAAGGGGCTTGCTCGCGCAAACCCCTTTTCTCCTTCGGAAGGCCTCGCGGGACTAATTACACAGTCTCCGCGGGGGCCCTTTCCGGCTGCAGTTCAGCCTTCCGTTCAGAACGCCGCCACCATCTTCAGGTAGTAGTAGCCGCCCTGCCAGGGGACCACGGTGCCCGAGGAGTAGAGGCGTCCACAGCAGTAGTCACCGATCTCGTCCTTGTCCGGATACTCGTCGAAGACGTTGCGGCCGCCGAGTGCGAAGGTGAGGTTCGGATTGAACTGATACCGGGCCTCGAGATCCACGTAGGCCTGGGTGTCGTACTTCTGCACCTCGCCCGCGTTGTAGTTCTCCCAGGGCCCGTAGACGTTGACGCGGCCCATGAAGCTGAGATCGCCCCAGAAGTGGGTGGCGCTCAGCACGCCGCGCCACTCGGGATCCATGTGCTCGAAGTCGTACTGGTCCTCGGCATTCAGAAAAGCGCTGGGATCGGAATCGAACCTGGTCTTGTTGTAGTTGGCCGAGATCATGAACTCGGTGGTGGAGTTCGACCACTGCACGGGGATGGTGGCCACCACGTCCACGCCCTCCGTCACGGTATCGAAGGCGTTGGTGAAGTAGAACACGCCGCCGATGGATTCGGCGCCGACCACCCCCGCACCGACCAGCGCCAGGTAGTTGTCGTAGGCGTCACTGGACGTCGGATCCGTGGAGACGTCCAGCGTCGAGATGGAGTACACCCGGTCGGTCACCTCGATGCGGTAGAAGTCCACCGTCACGTCCATGATCTCGTAGGAGAACGTCATGCCGAGCGTGTAGTTCTTCGACTTCTCGGGCTCGAGCGGCGTCCCCCCCAATGCTTCCGCCACGCTGCTGCTGGCGGGGAACAGGCCGGTGGCCACGGGGAAGCCGTTCGGCAGCCGGGTGGAGACGTTGGTGGTGCCCTGCTGGCCGGGCGTGGGTGCCCGGAAGCCGGTGCCGTAGGAGCCGCGGACGGCGATATTGTCGGTGAAGGAGTAGATGCCGGCGATCTTGCCGACGGTCTCGGAGCCGAAGTCCGAGTAGTCCTCGTAGCGGACGGCGCCCTGCAGGTAGAGCCTGTCCGTCACATCCACGGAGAGGTCGCCGTACACGGCCCAGGAATCCCGCGTGTACTTGTCGGAGTACTCCGGTGAGTAGCCGGGGAAGCCGTTGGAGCCCACACCCACCACCGTGTAGACCGGGTCGTCCGGGTCTGCGCAGTCGAGCCCCGCCACGCCGAGGCCGGGGCCGGTGGGCGTGCCGTCGTCGTTGCAGAAACCCCAGGGATCCTGCACCGCGTAGGGTCCCGCGATGTAGGAGGACTCTTCACCCTCCACCACCTCGTAAGACTCGTCCAGGTAGCTCACGCCGAAGGCGAACAGCGCCGGGGCGGCGAGACCCATGCCGAACTCGTAGGTGAAGTCGGCCTGCAGCTGGGTCTCCTCGTTGATCAGGTCGCCGGGTTTGAACGACTGGGGCGTGTCCGGCCCGAGTGAGGGATTGATGGTGTTCTTCAGCGTGTAGGAGACCTCGTCGTAGCCGTAGCGGGCGCTGAGGTCGTAGGTGAAGCCGCTGTCGAAGGTGCCGCGCAGGCCGCTGACGATGGAGTAGTCGGTCACGTCGCCGAAGAACTGGGGCGTGAAGCCGCCGGGGTAGATGTCGAGCGGCCAGTATTCCGACCCGTCCTCGGTGCGCACCGGCTCGATCGTGCCGTTGAAGGGGTAACGGTAGAAGAAGTTGCCGTCCGACTCGCTCTTCGAGTAGTTGCCGAACGCGTAGACCTCGGCGCTGTCGCTGAAGGTGTACCCGGCGTTGAAGAAGAAGCGCGCGGATTCGCTCTTCGGCTGACCCCAGGGCTGCACCACGTCACCCATGTCTTCGGCGGCGGCCATGAAGGTCGGGTCTTCCGCGTAGGTGGCATACCAGGCGCTCGGATCGTAGACCGGGTTGCTCTGGTCCAGGCAGAACCAGCTCTCGCAGTACTGCTCGGCGCGGATGGTCCGGTCCGTGTTGTTGTACTCCCCGGACAGGCTCAGGAAGCCGGACTCGCCGAGCGGCAGGCCGATGTTGCCGGAGAGGGTGTACATGTCGCCGTCGCCGTCGTAGTAAGAGCCGGCGTCGAAGGTCGCCATCCCGCCGGAGCTGTTTTCCTTCAGGATGAAGTTGATCACGCCGGCGATGGCATCGGAGCCGTACTGGGCGGCGGCGCCGTCGCGAAGTACCTCCACACTCTGCAGGGCCACGGTGGGGATGGTGGCGATGTCCGGTCCCTGGGTACCGGAGGCGCCGATGGAAACCAGCGCGGCACGATGCCGTCGCTTGGAGTTGACGAGCACCAGCGTTTTGTCGGTGGGCATGCCACGGAGCGACGCGGGCCGGATGAACGTGGCGCCGTCGCTGATGGGCTGCCGGGCCAGGGTGTAGGAAGGGACGAGCGTCATCAGCACGTCGTTGGTATCCGTGTAGGCCACGTCGTTGATCGCGTCAGCGTTGAAGACGTCCACCGGCACGGGCGAGTCGGAAACGGTGCGTGGCTTGCCGCGGGCGCCCGTGACGACGACCTCCTCGATGGAAGCGCCTTCGGCTGCGCTGAGGCCCACCCCGGGCAGGACCAGCAGCGACAGAAGGACTGTGTGCTTAAGGCTGTGTTTCATGTGTTTCTCCAGTTGGTGGTCCGGGCAGACTCTCGCGGCCTGCTCCGGTCGGGCACGTTCGGATGCGTGCATCAAATCCGTGCCCGGTATCGCGGTGGAGCAAGAGCTGTGCCATGCCGCTTTTCGGTGCTGCCGCACCGATTGGCAGCAGTGCCGTGCGCCGTTTGTGTGCTTGTCAAGACACGGGAGGCGGAATTTCCATCCGGCCGTTCCGTATCGTCCCAGGAAGATGCGTTTGATGACCTGTTATTGATCCGATGGGCGCCGACGGTGCGTCCGGCGACGCCCCGAAAGAGGTCGCCGGGTCCGGTGCGCGCACGGAAAGAGCGCGCTCGAGCTGCGGGGAGGAGACCGTTCCGGCTCGCGGTAGTGAGCGTTTGTTGCGGTAAATCATGCGGTTACGGTTGGCGGCCATGCCCGAGGCAGGCCATCGATCCGATGGCATATTTATTGAATAGAGGTGCGCGGGCAGAACAGGAAGCGGCGTCTGAGCGCCGATCAGAAAAAATGAACGTGTTTCAACCCGAAGTTCTGGGTTTGATCATCGCGATGTGCGCCGCCGGCGCGATAGCCGGAATCACAGCAGGACTGTTCGGTATCGGGGGAGGGTTCGTCGTCGTGCCCGCCCTGCTGGCCGTCTTTCCCCTGTTCAGCGACGCAGGCTCGCAGCTGATCTATGTCGCCATCGGAACCTCACTGGCGTCGATCATCGTCTCCTCGGCGCGCTCGGTGCAGGCTCACAAGGCCCGGGGTGCGGTGGATTTCACGGTGCTCCGGGACTGGTCGGTCTGGCTCGTGCTCGGAGTCTGCGCGGGCCTGCTGGTGGCCGCGGTCACGGACGGCCGCAAGCTCTTCATCGTCTTTGCCGTCGGTGTTCTGGCCTACTCGCTCTATTTCCTGTTTCCCGGTTTCTTCCAACGCACCTTCCCGACCCTGACCATGCCGACCGGCATCGCCAGAGCCGGACTGGCCTCGACGCTGGGGGGCTTCTCGGCCCTGCTCGGCATCGGGGGTGGAACGGTCACCGTGATCACCATGGTCATGTGCAACCGTCCGGTGCATCAGGCCGTCGCCACCGCCGCCGGTGTGGGCTTCATCATCGCTCTGCCGGGCACCATCGGCTTCCTGGTGCTTGGTCTCGGCGTGGAGGGCCTGCCCTTCGGCTCGCTGGGCTACATCAATATTCCGGCATTGCTGGCGATCAGTGCCGTTTCCGTCGTCACCGCACCCATCGGCGCCCGATGGGCTCACAGTCTCAACGAGGCGCGGCTCAAGCGTCTGTTCGGTTGCTATCTGGTGTTCGTGGCGGTCACCATGTTCTACAAGTCACTCACCATCTAGGGGGTACCCATGGCCAAGTCTTCCAGCCGACCGGCCCTTTCCAGGAGGCTTTTCCTCGGCAGCACCGCCGCCGCTTCCGGCGCTCTGGCCACGATCGGGATGCCGCTGGTGGCGGCGCCTGCCGCAGCCGCGAGCTCACCCACGCCGGACTATGGCCCGCCACCGGGTGTGGCGAAGCTCAATGCCAACGAGAACCCCTACGGACCGAGCCCCGACGCGATCAGGGAGATGTACGAGGCCTCGAAGCGCGGCGCCTACTACGTGGGTGCGTCCGTGCCCATGCTGAAGTCGATGATTGCCGAGCGGCATGGCATCACACCGGAGCAGATCTCGCTGTCTGCGGGTTCGAGCGGCGTGCTCACCTACATCGCCATGGCCGCCGGTGAGGACGGCAGCATCCTGGGTCCGGATCTGTTCTGGGACACCACCGCGCGGATGGGCACCCGGCATGCCGGCGGTCTCGTGCGGCTGCCGAAGAACGCCGACCTGGCCATCGATCTCGATGCCATGTACGACGCCATCACCGATGACATCTCGCTGGTGCAGATCACCAATCCCAACAACCCGACCGGCACCGTGCTGGACGGAGAGGCGCTTCGCGCCTTCTGTAAGAAGGCCTCCAAGAAGGTCACCGTGCTGGTGGACGAGGCCTACAACGAGCTGACGGACAAGCCCGAGTACTACTCCATGATCGACCTGGTCAAGGAAGGCTACGACGTGATCGTCGCCAGGACCTTCTCCAAGATCTATGGCCTCGCCGGCATGCGGGTGGGATACGCCATCTCCTCACCGGAGAACGCTGCCAGGATCTCGAGCTACGGTCTGGGGGATTACGCCATGAACCAGGCCGGTATCGCGGCGGCGGTCGCGAGCTACAACGACCTGGCCTTCCTCGAGATGTCCAAGTCGAAGATCGTGGAAGCCCGGGAAATGGTCGCGGCGGCGGTGAAATCCGCAGGACTCAGTGCCCTGCCATCAGCGACCAACTTCATGTTCGTCGATCTGGGTGACCGGAGCGCGGAGACCTTCCGGCAGAAGATGGCCGAGCGCAACGTCCTCATCCGTGGCATCTACGGCAGCTACAGCAACTGGTCGCGGGTCAGCATGGGGCGACTCGAGGACGTTCAGATGTACGTCGACGCCCTGCCAGCCGTGCTCGACGAGATGGGCGCCTGAGTCTCCCTTTCCCGGAGCGGCCGCCTCGGGCGCCGCTTCCGGGACCACCCTGCACCACACTGATTTCCGTCATCCGGTTTCCGGGGAAGATCCGCCATACGGCAGGCCGTGGTCGGTCATGGGTGGTGTTGCGCTCGAGGCTGACGCCTCGCTGGAAGTCTTTGCCAGGTGGCGGGGGGCAGGAGGGGGAAGCGGTTGCGGAGACGGCTCTGGTGCGGCATGCAGCCGGAGAGCCCGACTGCATGCCGTACCGCGGTACGGTTGGAGAGTGCCTGGAGGCACTCTCCAGGACGCTCAGCCTTACTTCTTCTTGGCGGTCTTTTTCTTCGCCGCCTTTTTCTTGGCGACTTTTTTCTTCGCTGCCTTCTTCTTCGCTGGTGCCTTCTTTACCGTCTTTTTCTTAGCCGCAGTCTTCTTCTTCGCTGCGGTTTTCTTCTTGGCGGGAGACTTCTTAGCCGCCTTCTTTTTTACTGCTTTCTTAGCTGCCGTCTTCTTTGTGGCCATCGTTTGATTTGCTCCGGTGATGTTGGGTCGGTACCGCACTGCAGGGATAATATTTCCCCGCGCGCAAATCAAGCTTTCTTTTTCATTATTTGAGCGCAATTTCCGCGCCGTCTTCCTCACCGGCATCGTCGGTTGAACGTCTGGTCTCGTTCGCGCGTTCTCCGCTAGACTCGATCACATGTCTGCACTCACCGATTCGAACCTCTTTCTCAGGGCTTTCATCGTCCTGTCGCTGATCGGTTTCGGTTTCTTCATCGCGTTCGATCGCGGGCTGGTGCAGCTCGCGCTCGACGCCGACAAGAGCTACATCTCGTATCTGATCTTCGCCATCTATCTCATCGCCAGCGTGCACTGGCTGTACCTCTCCCGGGTGCTCGCAACGGAGCGCAACCGCTTCGCGGCAATGGAGGCGATGCTGGCAGACGGCGCGTCGCTGGCCGATCTTCAGCCCGGCGCCACGGGCGGCCGGCTCGGTGAATTCCTTGGAAATCTGCAGCGCAAACGCTCTGCCGGGGACGCGGACGTGCTGGTCACCGCCTTCGGCGACGAGATCGCCAACCGCCACGCTCTGGGCTACTTCACCAGCGACGTGCTGCTGCGGCTGGGGCTGCTGGGGACCATCGTCGGCTTCATCTTCATGCTTCTGCCCATCGCCGACATGGACGGATTCGATGCCTCGATGATGCAGCAGCTGCTCACCTCCATGAGTGGCGGGATGGCGGTGGCGCTCTACACCACCCTGGCCGGGCTGGTCACGAGCACGCTGCTCAAGCTTCAGTATCACCTGGTGGATTCGTCCGCGGTGGCGCTGGTGACCCGGCTGGCCGTGCTCGTGGACACCTACCTCGTGGAGCCCGGCACCCGTCAGCCGGAAGCGGCAAGCCCGTCCACCGCAGGCTGAGCCGGGCGTGCGTCATCACATCTACCGCGAGCGAGAGGATCAGGATGCGTTCACCGACCTGCTCTTCAACGCGCTGCTGGGCTTCGCGTTCATGTTCGTCGCGGCGTTTGCGCTCATCCGCGATCCCGAGAGCACCGGCCGGATCGATTCGAAGGCAGAGATCCTCATCACCGTGCGCTGGGCCGATCGGCATCCGGACGACGTCGACACCCTGGTCGAAGGACCCGAGGGCAGCCTGGTCTGGTACCACAACCGGGACAGTGGCCTGATGCATCTGGATCGGGACGATCGCGGCCTGTTCGCCGACCGCATCGAGCTCGACGGCCGGGAGGTCTCGAATCCCATCAATCAGGAAACCGTGTCCGTGCGCGCCCTGCAGGCGGGTGAGTACGTGGTGAACGTGCTCCACTACCAGGCGAACTATGCCGAGCCGCTGCCGGTGACGGTGAAGGTGGAGAAGCTCAATCCCTCGGTATCGCTCGTCTACTACGGCACCCGGGAGCTCAGGGGGGTGGGCGACGAGCAGACGGCGGTACGATTCACGATCGATGCCCAGGGCAACGTCAGCGGCACCAGCGAGCTGCCCAAGGCGCTGCTCACCCGGGTTGCTAAGGCAGCCTCATGACGACCGCTGTGGTGCTGCTGTCGGTGGCCTATGCGGGCGTGGCGGCGCTGCTGCTGACGCTGAACCTGGCCACTCGCTACGCGGTATGGGTCAAGGCGGCGGCCGTCGTGCTGGTCACCGGTCTCTACGGCGTGAGCTGGGCTGCCTGGAACGGCATGCTCGGCTGGGCGACCCCCGAGGCGGTGCCTGCGGACTTCCGCGTCCTGTGGATCGCCATGGACGAGCCGGACAAGCAGACTCGCGAACCCGGCAACATCTACCTGTGGATCCGGGCGCTGGACGAGGCGGGTCTGCCCGTCGGTCCGCCGCGTGCCCATCGCATCCGCTGGAGCGAAGAGGCGGCGGAGACCGCGCAGGCGGCCCTGGAGGCGCTGGAGGAAGGCGAGCTCCTGAACGGCCGGCTCGGTCGCAACCTGGTGGGGGAGCGTGATGCGCCGGACGACCAGGCGGACTACGCTGGTGATTCCTCGGTGACGGGTGCGGGCGGCGACCGGCCGCAGTTCGAGTTCCTGCGGGTGCCGCCGCCATCTCTCCCTCCCAAATCCGGAGTCATGTGAAATGCACAAGTCAGTCATCATCGGTGGCGCCTCGGGGCAGCTCGTGGAGCAGCTCGGCGCGATGGCCAATCGTCACGGCCTGATCACGGGCGCCACCGGCACCGGCAAGACGGTGACCCTGCAGGTGCTTGCGGAAGGGTTTGCCAGACTCGGCACGCCGGTGTTCGTGACCGACGTGAAGGGCGACCTCTCGGGGCTCGGCGCGCCGGGCAGGCCACACAAGGAGGTCACCCGGCGGCTGGACGCCATGCCGGTCCCCGACTACCAGCAGCGTGGCTACCCGACCCTGTTCTGGGACGTCTTCGGCGAGCAGGGTCATCCGGTGCGCACCACCATCTCCGAGATGGGCCCGCTGCTGCTCTCCAACCTGCTGGAGCTGAACGACACGCAGATGGGCGTGCTCTATGCCGCTTTCGCGCTTGCCGACGACGAGGGGCTGCTGCTCCTGGATCTGGCGGACCTGCGCGCCATGCTGACCTGGATCGCGGATCACGCCAGGGATCTGCGCTCGGCCTACGGCAACGTCTCGGCCGCATCGGTCGGTGCCATCCAGCGGCGCCTGCTGGTGCTGGAGGAGCAGGGCGCCGAGCGGTTCTTCGGCGAACCGGCGCTCTCCATCCGGGATCTGATGCAGCGTGACTTCAGCGGCAACGGCGTCATCAGCCTGCTGCACTCCGAGCGGCTCATACGGGAATCCCCGCGGCTGTATGCGGCCTTCCTGATGTGGCTCGTGAGCGAACTCTTCGAGGAGCTCCCGGAAGTGGGCGATCCGGAGGTGCCGCAGCTGGTGCTGTTCTTCGACGAGGCCCACCTGCTCTTCAACGGCATGCCGAAGCCGCTGCTCGAGAAGATCGAGCAGGTGGTGCGGCTCATCCGCTCCAAGGGTGTGGGTGTCTACTTCGTGACCCAGACACCGCTCGACATCCCGGAATCCGTGCTCGGCCAGCTCGGTCTCAAGGTTCAGCACGCGCTGCGCTCCTTCACGCCGAAGGACCGCAAGACGATCCGGGCAGTAGCAGAAGGTTTCCCGGGTGGCGAGGAGAGCGACTTCGAGACGACGATCACCTCGCTCGGCGTGGGCGAAGCCCTCGTCTCCGCGCTGGATGCCTCGGGTGCGCCGGGTGCGGCGCAGCAGACGCTCATCAAGCCCCCCGAGTCCCAGATCGGACCCATTCCGCCGGAGGCCAGGATGGCGCTGATCGGACGCTCGCCGCTCTCCGGTCGCTACGACCAGGAAGTCGACAGGGAGTCCGCGCACGAGATGCTCGAGCAGCGGACGCGTGCGGCCGCCGAGCAGGCAGCCCAGGCGCAGGCCGCGGAACAGGCGGCCAGAGAAGCGGAAAAGGAAAAGAAAGCATCGGCGTCCCGGGGTCGGCAGCGGGAATCCGCGGTGGAGGCGCTGTTCAAGAGCGCGGCGAGATCCGTGGGCCGCACCCTGGGCAACCGTCTCGCGCGCGGCCTGCTCGGCTCGCTGTTGAAGCAGACGGGCCGGTAGGCCGGCCCTCGAATCGGGCCGGCCCCGGTTACGCCGTCAGTTCTGCCATGTGAGCTTCGGCTCGTCGATGTTGCCGAGGGCGTACTCCCGATCCTCGTTCGCCCGGGCGCGGATGTAGGTGTGGATGCGGGCGCTGTCCTCCGCGGTCAGCACGTCGCTGAACCCCGCCATGCCCTTGGCCGCAAAGACACCGTCCAGCACGATCTGATCGAAGATCTGGTGGGTGCCCTCCGTCATCAGCCGCAGGTCGGGAATGGCGCCGCCGGAGCGCACCACGAGCCCGTGGCAGAAGGCACAGTAGGTGTTGTAGGTGCGCTCCCCCACGGCGATCTCCGCCTCGGTGACGCCGGCGAGCTGCTGCTCGGGGATGGTCTTGTCGATCTTCTCCGGGATCGGCAGCGTCTCCGTGCCGCCCAGCTTGAAGACCAGCAGCCGGCCGTAGTTGTCGTAGGTTTCCGAGGCCGGTTTGGCCACCGGATCCATCGCCTCGCCGGAGAACAGGTCGCCGCCACCGTTGCCCGTGAGGATGGACACGTACTGTGTGCCGTCGATCTCGAAGGTGGCGGGCGGTGCCAGCATGCTGGTGTAGGTGTTGAACTGCCACAACGCTTCGCCCGTCGCCTTGTCGTAGGCGGAGAACATGCCGAGCGCGTCTCCCTGGAAGACCAGACCGCCGGCGGTGGCGAGCACGCCGCCGTTCCAGTAGTGGGGAATCTCCACCACCCAGGCGTCCTTGCCCGTGAGCGGGTCGAAGGCCTTCAGGTAGCCGCGGGGTGTGGGCTGCTCGGAGGCGTTGTCGACGAAGAGCTGGGCGATGCGGCCGAACTCGAGGCCGGTGTTCCAGCCGCCGGGGTTGCGCTTGTAAAGCCCCGTCTGCTTCCACTCCTCGCTCATACCGTAGATGAGCGGGTTGTCCTGCGCCGGGATGTAGACGAGGCCGGCGTCCACGTCCACGGACATGGCCTGCCAGTTGTGCGCGCCGAGCGGACCGGGAAGGATCCACTGCTCCTGCTTCGTGTAGTCGAGGTCCGGATTCTCCACCGGCCGGCCCGTTTCCAGATCCACGTGGGTCGCCCAGGTGACGGTGGCGTACTTGTGGGCCCTGAGCAGCGTGCCGTCGGCTCGGTCGATCACGTAGAAGAAGCCGTTCTTCGGTGCCTGCAGCAGCACCTTCTTCATCTCGCCATCCACCTCCATGTCGGCGAGCGCCATGTCCTGCACCGCCGTGTAGTCCCAGTTGTCGCCAGGTGTGGTCTGGTAATACCACTTCATCCGCCCGGTGTCGGCGTCGAGCGCCACGATGGAGGACAGAAACAGGTTGTCGCCGCCGCCGGGTGAACGGATCACCCGGGTCCAGGGTGCACCGTTACCCACACCCAGGTAGACGTTGTTGAAGTCCGGGTCGTAGACGATGGAGTTCCAGACGGTGCCGCCGCCGCCCACTTCCCACCAGTTGCCGCCCTTCCAGGTCTTCGCGGCCATCTCCATCTCCGGATGCTCGAAGGGCAGCGAGGGATCACCCGGCACGGTGTAGAAGCGCCAGACCTGCTCGCCCGTCTGGGCATCGTAGGCCGTGACGTAGCCGCGCACGCCGAACTCGGCACCGCCGTTGCCGATGAAGATCTTGCCGCGGGCGGCCCGAGGGGCGCCGGTAATGGTGTAGAAACGATCGCGGTCGATGAGGGTGTCCACCTCCCAGACCTCGGCGCCGGTGGCGGCGTCCAGCGCAATCAGCCGGCCGTCCAGGGTGCCCACGTAGACCCGGCCGTTGTACACCGCCACACCCCGGTTGACCACGTCGCAGCAGGCCCGGCGACCCCACTCGCCGGGCACTTCGGGGTCGAAGCTCCACAGCGTCTCACCGGTGGCCGCGCGGACCGCGTACACGCGGCTCCAGGCGCTGGTGAAGAACATGATGCCGTCCACCACGATGGGCGTGGATTCCTGGGCCCGGTTGGTGCCCATGTCCTTGTACCAGGCGAGGCCGAGCTCCGAGACGTTGTCGCGGTTGACCCGGGTCAGCGGCGAGAACCGCTGCTCCTCGTAAGTGCGTCCGTAGGCGAGCCAGTTGCCGGGCTCGGATGCGGCGGCGTTGATGCGAGCATCGTCGATCAGGCCGATGGTGGGAGCGGGCGAAGTGCTGGCAGCGGCCGGAGCTTCCGGTTCCGTGGTCGCCGGGGCTTCGTCCCGCCCGCTACGCTCACTGGTGAAAATGAAGACGAGCGCGACCACCACGGCCACGACGATCCACATGAATGCGCGCATATTATTCCCCCCTCGTGAATGGCATCCCCGCGGCCGATCATAACGTCAGCAGGCGGACGGTCACCAGTTCGGGGGGGGGGGGGTAGTTCAGCTGCCGAACTCGTCCTCGTAGTCGGCGACCGCGGCTTCGATCACCCGCACGGCATGCTCGCGTGAGTACGGCCCCCCCACTTCCACGCTTGCCGGCTCGCCAGGCAAGGTCTTGTAGGTGCTGAAGTAGTGCCGCAGGCGGGCCACGTAGCGCTCGGGGAGCTGGGAGATGTCCCGCACGTCCGCCCAGATCTCGTCGTTGGCGAGGACGGCCACGATCTTGTCGTCGGCCTCGCCGCCGTCGAGCATGGGCAGCCCGCCGAGCACCCTGGCCGTGACGATCACCTCCGCGCGGGCAATGGGCCGCTCGCTGATCACGCAGATGTCGAGGGGATCCTCGTCCCCGCGGCTGGCGCCCGGCATCAGCGCCTGCACCCGTGCCCCGCAATAGGTGCGGGGCACGAAGCCGTAGAGCGTGGGCGGCAGGGACGAGGTCCGGTGCGGCCGGTCGACGCGGACGTAACCGGTGGCCTTGTCCACTTCGTACTTCACCAGGTCGAACGGGGTCACCTCGATGAAGGCGTTCACGAGCTCGGGGGCGGCGGGGCCGATGCTCAGGCCGTGCCAGGGATGCGGACGCCACTGGATGAAATCTGTCATTGCCGGTGCTCCGACTTTAAGGGGGAGTGGAGGGGGCGCACACCATACTCAAGCGCAGCCCGACTGACCAGCCGAGGTGTGTTAGCCTTCCCGCCCGTCCCAGCAGGCTGAAAAAGACCATGGCCAAGACCGTCGTCGATCTGTCCGGACTGCCGCCGGTGGCGGATCCCGGACGGATCGCCATCCTGAAGTCGAAGTGGTATCCGGAGATCGTCGACAGCATGGCCGACGCCTGCGCAGGCGTGCTCCGCGAGCACGGATTCGAGCGCGTCGAGGTGCACACCTTGCCGGGCTCTCTGGAGCTGCCGCTCGCCGCCCGGGATCTGCTGGCCATGGACATGGCCGGCGACATCGACGCCGTGATCTGCTTCGGCGTCATCGTCAAGGGCGAGACCCTGCACTTCGAGATGATCTCAGCCGAGTGCATGCGCGGGCTTGCGGATGTGATGCACGAGTTCCGCCGGCCGGTGATCGTCGAGGTGCTGCCGGTGTTCGACATCGAGCACGCCCGGGCGAGGGCGGCGGACGACGAGTTCAACAAGGGCTACGAGGCCGCGGCTGCCGCCATCGAGATGGTTGCCTGGCGGCGGCAGATCGGCGCCTGAACCCGTTTCCCGGGCCAGCGCCGGCTGTCGGCGTCAGCCGTGCTTCATGATGCGCTGCTTCTGACGGTCCCACTCCCGATCCCGCTGGGTCGCCCGCTTGTCGTGTGACTTCTTGCCTTTCGCCAGCGCGATCTCGCACTTCACCTTGTTGCCCTTCCAGTAGAGGGCGGTGGCCACACAGGTGAGGCCCTTCTGCTGGGTGGCGGCGAAGAGCCGCGCCAGCTCCTTGGTGTGCAGGAGCAGCTTGCGGGTGCGCTGGGGGTCGGCGACCACGTGGGTGGAGGCGCTGATCAGCGGCACGATGTTGGCGCCGAGCAGCCACGCCTCGCCGTCACGAAGCAGCACGTAGCTGTCCGTGAGCTGGACGTTGCCTTCGCGGATCGCCTTCACTTCCCAGCCTTCCAGCACCAGGCCTGCCTCGAACTTCTCGGTGAGCTCGTAGTCGAACCGCGCCCGCTTGTTGAGCGCGATGGTGCCCGTGCCGGTGCCGGCCTTCCTGTGTTGCGTCGCCATCGGCGCAGTATACGGTACCGGGCGGGCGGCGCGGTTGTGACACCCCGGGAGCTTGCGTCAAAATGCCCGCCCAACGAGTGCTTACCGTTGGAGAGAACATGGCGGGTGCGACCGAATCCCGGCACGGTATGTGGTCCAACCGCTGGCTGTTCGTGCTGGCCGCTGCCGGCTCCGCCGTGGGCCTCGGCAACATCTGGAAGTTTCCCTACATCGCCGGTGAGAACGGCGGCGGTGCGTTCGTCATCCTCTACCTGCTCTGCATCGCCTTCATCGGCGTGCCGATCATGATGGCCGAGGTGCTCATCGGCCGCGAAGGCCGGCAGAGCCCGATCAACACCATGCGCCACCTCATCAAGCAGCATCACCGGCATCCGGCCTGGGTGCTGATCGGCTGGTCCGGCGTGGCGGCGGGTTTCCTGATCCTCTCCTACTACGTGGTGATCGCGGGCTGGGCGCTCTACTACATCCTGGAGATGGCCAGCGGGGCGCTGCACGGCGCGACGGCGGAAGAAGCCGGCCGCCTGTTCGCCGACTTCCTCGAGCACCCTCTGGAGCTCATCTTCTGGCAGACCGTGTTCATGGCGCTGACCGTGTACATCATCTCCCGTGGGGTCATCGGCGGTCTGGAGACCGCCGTGCGCTGGTTCATGCCGCTGCTGTTCGTGCTCATGTTCGTGCTGCTCGGCTACGCCATGACCACGGAAGGGTGGAGCCAGGGCTTCGAGTTCATGTTCCGCTTCGACTTCGAGAAGATCACGCCGGAAGCGGTGCTCGCTGCCATGGGTCAGGCGTTCTTCACGCTGAGCCTCGGCATGGGCGCGATCATGGCCTACGGCGCCTACGTGCCGAGCAACACGTCGATCTTCTCGACCGTGAGCATCATCGCCGGGCTCGACACCGTGGTTGCCGTGGCCGCCGGGCTGGTGATCTTCCCCATCGTCTTCACCAACGGCCTGGAGCCGGGGCAGGGCCCGGGCCTCATGTTCGTGACGGTACCGCTCGCGTTCGGCCAGATGCCGCTGGGCGCGCTGTTCGGCACGATCTTCTTCGTGCTGGTGAGCTTTGCCGCGATCACGTCGGCCATCTCCATCAGCGAGCCGGCGCTCGCCTACCTGGTGGAGGAGTACAACGCCAAGCGCTCACGGGTGGCCATCTCGCTCGGCGTGATCAGCTGGGTGCTGGGTCTCGGCACGGTGTTCTCATTCAACTACTGGGCGGACATACCCGTGGCCGGACAGCCGACGCTCTTCGACTTCGTCTCCTGGACCACCGACAAGGTGATGCTGCCACTCGGCGGCATGTTCATCGCCCTGTTTGCGGCGTTCGCGCTGCCGAAAACGGTGGTCGGCGCTCAGCTCGGCATCGACAGCGGGTTCCTCGGCGGGCTCTGGAAGCTGCTCTGCGGTGTGGTGGCGCCCGTGGCTGTGCTGATCGTGTTCGTCTCCGCCCTGGTGAGCTGAGCTTGCCCAGGGTGCAGCGCTCCGCCCTGCTGCCCTACCGGGCGGCGGACGTATTCGCCATCGTCAACGACGTGAGCCGTTATCCGGAGTTCCTGCCGTGGTGCACAGGCGCGTCGGTGCTGGCGGCCTCGGAGCAGGAAGTGGTGGCGGAACTGTCTCTGGTCGCCAGCGGCATCCGCGAGACCTTCACCACCCGGAACCAGCTCACCCCCTTCGAGAAGATCGACATGGTGCTGGTGTCCGGCCCGTTCCGGGCCCTGTCCGGCGGCTGGACGTTCACCCGCCTCGGTGAGGACGCGGGCTGCCGGGTTGCCCTCGATCTGGATTTTCAGCTTGCCGGGATGCGGATGCTGCTCGGCAGCGTTTTCGCGCGGGCGGCAGACCAGATGGTCGATGCCTTCTGCACCCGGGCCGACGAGCTCCTGGGCTCGACCTGACAGGCCATGCACATCGAAGTGGTCTACGCGCTGCCGGACACTGCGCACCGCGTGCATCTCGAGCTGCCCCCCGGCTCGACGGTAGGGGAAGCGCTGGCGGCGGTCCGGCGGATCAGACCGTTCGACGCTCTGGCGCTCGAGTCCGTTCCGATCGGCATCTTCGGGCGTCCGGTGACGAGGAGCGAGGTGCTCGCGGCAGACGACCGGGTGGAGATCTATCGGCCTCTCTCGATCGATCCGCGGGAAGCCCGCCGCCGCCGGGCACTCGATCAGCCGGAGTCTTCCGAGCCGGGCGATGTGCCCTGAGCAGCCGCAGCGCTGGCCGCGGGCGTTTCCGCGGCGGGCTGGGTCCGTTTCGGCGCCAGGTCGCCGGTGAAGTAGGCAAGCTCCTCGTCCACGAAGTAGAGGCTCACCACCTGCGTGGTGCTGAACACGCCGGGCAGCTCGATGCTGTAGACATAGTCCCAGCGATTGTCGTCGAACGAGTTGCGCATCACTGGCTCGCCCATGATGAAGGCCACCTGGCTGCGGCTCATGCCGGGCTTCAGCTTGTCGATCATGTCCTGGGTGATGACGTTGCCCTGCTGGACGGTGATCTTGTGCACGCGCGGCAGGCGCGGCCGTTTCAGGCTGCATCCCGACAGGATCAGGCTCAGGAACACCGCGGTGAGGATTGCCATGCGCATGGCGGCGCATGTTACCGGCAACGGTCGGGGGAGTGAAAGGTTTCAGCCGGCGCCTTCGGTTTTAACCGGCGCCTTCGGCTTCAGCCGGCGGCTTCGGCTTCAGCCGGCGGCTTCGGTGTTAACCGGCGGCTTCGGTGTTAACCGGCGGCTTCGGCCAGCAGCGTTTTCGCGTAGTCCCGGGACTCGCTGGTGATGCGGGCGCCTGCCAGCATGCGGGCGAGCTCGTCCACCCGCTCGGCGACGGTGAGGTTCGTGATGCGGGTGTCCTGCTCGCTGTCCTTGCTCACCTTCAGGTGCGAGGATCCCAGCGCCGCGATCTGCGGCGCGTGGGTGATGCAGATGACCTGGGTGTGCTGCGACAGCCCTCGGAGCAGCCGGCCCACCACGTCTGCCGTGGTGCCGCCCACGCCCACGTCCGCCTCGTCGAGGATCAGGCTCGGCAGCTGGTTCCTCGCTGCGGCCACGATCTGAATGGCCAGGCTGATGCGGGCCCGCTCGCCGCCGGAGGCGATCCGCGCCAGCGGCGCGGCGGGGTATTTGGGATTGGTCACGCACTGGTACTCCACCGCCTCGGCGCCGAACTCCGACTCGCGGGGCAGGAACTCCAGCGCCAGCGCGCCGCCCCGGATACCGAGCGTTTCCATGTGCGAGCTGACGGCCTGGCAGAAGGCTTCCGCTGCGGTGCGCCGTGCCTTCGTGATCTTCTTCGCCAGGCTCCGGTAGGCCTGCTCCTGGCGGCCGGCCTCCGCGGCGAGCGCCTCCAGGCTCGTGCGATCGCTGCCGATGGCCGAGAGCTCGGTGCGCAGGGACTCGATGTGTTCGGGCAGGCGTTCGGGCTGCAGGCGGTGCTTGCGCGCCAGATCGTGCAGCAGCGACAGGCGTTCCTCGAGCTCGGACAGGGTTTCTGGATCGAAGGACAGGCTTTCTTCGAAGGCGCGAAGGTCACGCATGACGTCCGCGCAGAGGTCGCCGATGGTGGTGAGGGTCTCCACCGCGGCCATCAGCCGGGGGTGATCGTCGTCCAGCCGGGAGAGCGTTGCGAGCACGTGCCCGGTGACGTCCTCTTCGTCCAGCCGGGTCAGCGCGTCCTCGACCACGTCCCTGAGCACCTGTGCCTGGGAGAGGCGTTTGTGGGTGCGCTCGATCTCCTCGAACTCGCCGGGCTCGGGTGCCGCCGCATCCAGCTCCTCGAGCTGGTAGGTCAGAAGCGATGACCGATCCTCGCTGGCCTGCACCTGCGCCTGACGACGGCTGTGCTCGGCGAGTGCCTGTTTCCAGGCATGAAACGCGCTCCTGCAGGCATCGAGATCGCTCTTCTTCACGCCGTAGCCGTCGAGCAGCTCGCGCTGCACCGACGGGTCTGCCAGCCGCACGTTGTCGTCCTGGCCGTAGACGTCGACCAGCCCCTCGGTGAGAGATCGCAGCACGTTGAGCGTGACCGGCGTGCCGTTGAGAAAGGCCCGGGAGCGCCCGTCGCGGGTGACCACGCGGCGCACCAGGGCGCGCTCGGGCTGATCCGGATCCTCCAGCGCCTGCTCGCTGAGAAAGCGCTGCGCCTCGTCGAGGCCGGTAAGGTCGAACTCGGCGCTGACGTCCGCCCGCTCCGCGCCGGGGCGGATGGTGGTGGTGTCCGCACGTTCGCCGAGCACCAGGGCCAGCGCGCCGAGCAGGATCGACTTGCCGGCGCCGGACTCGCCGGTGATCACGGTGAGACCGCTGCCGAACTGGATTTCCAGCTCGTCGACCAGAGCGAAGTTGCTGACGGTGAGTGTTTTCAGCATTGCGCGGGACGTGGACAGCGGCTATAGATGACCACACAAGGATGCGCGAAATACTACACGGAACCGAGAGGAACCGATCATGGATTTGTTGCATCCAACACCGTATGAGAAGGTGCGATCCTAAGGCGATGGACCTGGAAGATAGCGTCGATCCCCGCGCCCGGGCGCTGTTCAAGATGCTGGTCGAGGAGTATCTGGCCGGCGGCGTGCCCGTGGCGTCCAAGCGGCTTGCCTCCCTGCCGGCGGTTTCGGTGAGCTCCGCGACCGTGCGCAACATCATGGCGGATCTGGAAGCCCGGGGGCTGGTGCAGTCTCCGCACACCTCTGCCGGCAAGATTCCCACCAACCGTGGTCTGCGCTTCTTCGTGGATACGCTGCTCTCGCTCGATCCCCTGGAAACCCGGCAGCTCCAGGAGCTGGAGGCGGAGCTCAACCCGGACCTGTCGCCGCAGGAGCTGGTGAACTCGGCGTCGAGCCTGCTCTCCCGTCTCACCCGCATGACGTGCGTGATCACCCTGCCGCGTCGCGATCACGTGGCGCTGCGCCAGGTGGAGTTTCTGTCCCTGTCCGGCGACCGGGTGCTGGTGATCCTCGTGCTCAACGACCGGGAGGTGGAGAACCGGGTCATTCACACCGGGCGTTCCTATTCCGACGTCGAGCTGAACCAGGCGGCCAACTTCATCAACCGGGAGTTCGGCGGCCAGTCGCTGATGAGCATCAGAGGCGCGCTGCTCGCCAGCATGCAGGCGGACAAGGATCGTATGGACCGGCTCATGCAGACGGCGCTGGACGTCGCCGCCCAGGTGTTCACGAGGGCGGACGACGAGGTGGGTGAGCGTCAGGTCGTGGTGGCAGGAGAGCAGCGGCTGCTCGACATGAGCGCCGACACGGACCGGGTGCGCACCCTGTTCGACGCGTTCTCCCGCAAGGGCACCATCCTCCACCTCCTGGACCGGTGTCTCGAATCCCAGGGCATTCAGCTCTTCATCGGCGAGGAGTCCGGCTACGAGCTGCTCGACGAGCTGTCCGTGGTCACGGCCCCTTACCAGGTTCAGGGTCGTCTGGCCGGGGTGCTCGGCGTGGTCGGGCCCACCCGCATGGCCTACCAGGAGGTCATTCCGGTGGTGGACATGACGGCCCGGATGCTCGGCGAGGCCATCAATCGGGCCTGATCCGCCCCTTTCCTGAAAAATCGTCTTGAAAAATGCCCGTCTGCCCCCACTTCGGGGTCAGCGCACAGTGTTTGAGGGCGGCGGATGGCACACTCTGACGAAACCCGGGACGATTCAGACCAGATCCTTGACGAAAATACCGAGGCGCAGGCCGGGGAGCCTGCCGAGGACGCGGTCACGCGGCTGAGCGCCGCCAACGATGAGATCGCCTCCCTCAAGGACCAGCTCCTGCGCGTCCAGGCGGAAGCGGAAAACGTCCGGCGTCGGGCGGCCCGGGACGTGGAGAATGCGCACAAGTTCGCGCTGGAGAAATTCGCCGCTGAGCTGCTGCCGGTGGTCGACAGCCTGGAGAAGGCCGTGGAGTCGGCCCAGATCGGTGCCGAGACCAGCGACGCGGGCGCTGCCAATGCCATCGGTGAAGGGGTGGAGCTGTCGCTGAAGCTCTTCTACGACGTGCTCGAGAAGGCGGGGATCAGCCGCATTCACCCGAAAGGGGAGCCCTTCGATCCGCAGTACCACGAGGCCATGGCCATGCTGGAGCACGCCGATGCGGAGCCCAACTCGGTGCTGGACGTCATGCAGCCGGGATACACCTTGAATGGCCGCCTCGTGCGACCTGCCATGGTGGTGGTGAGCAAGGCGCCGGCCGCGAACGGCTGAGCGGATCAGCGGGCGCCTTGAATACGTCGGACGCGCCCAAATATAGAGGGGCAGAAACGACCCGACGGGTTACCGGTCGGCAGGTACCGGAAACCGGGGCAGGAACATTACTGGAGACTAGCAATGGGTAAAGTCATCGGCATCGACCTCGGCACGACCAACTCGTGCGTGGCCGTCCTGGAAGGGAAGGATGCCAAGGTCATCGAGAACTCCGAGGGCGATCGCACGACGCCGTCGATCATCGCCTACACGGAAGACGGGGAGATCCTGGTCGGCCAGAGCGCCAAGCGCCAGGCGGTGACCAATCCCAGGAACACGCTCTTTGCCGTGAAGCGCCTCATCGGCCGCAAGTTCGACTCCGACGTGGTCCAGAAGGACATCAAGATGGTGCCCTACAAGATCATGAAGGCATCCAACGGCGATGCCTGGGTCGAGGTGAAGGGCGAGCAGCTCGCACCCCCGCAGATCTCCGCGGAGGTGCTGAAGAAGATGAAGAAGACGGCGGAGGAGTACCTCGGCGAGACGGTCACCGAGGCCGTGATCACCGTGCCCGCCTACTTCGACGACTCCCAGCGTCAGGCCACCAAGGATGCCGGCCGCATCGCCGGGCTGGACGTGAAGCGGATCATCAACGAGCCCACCGCAGCAGCGCTCGCCTACGGCATGGACAAGCAGCGGGGCGACAAGAAGATCGCCGTGTACGACCTGGGCGGCGGTACGTTCGACGTCTCCATCATCGAGATCGCCGAGGTGGACGGCGAGCACCAGTTCGAGGTGCTCTCCACCAACGGTGACACCTTCCTCGGTGGCGAGGACTTCGACCTCAGGGTGATCGACTACCTGGCGGCGGAGTTCAAGAAAGACAACAAGGTGGATCTGCACAACGATCCGCTGGCGCTGCAGCGGCTCAAGGAAGCCGCGGAGAAGGCCAAGATCGAGCTCTCCAACAGCCAGCAGACCGAGATCAACCTGCCCTACATCACGGCGGACCAGACCGGACCGAAGCACCTGGTGCTGAAGCTGACCCGGGCCAAGCTCGAGTCGCTGGTGGAAGACCTGGTGGACCGGACCATCGGGCCGTGTAAGACGGCGCTCGCAGATGCCGGCCTGTCGGCATCCGACATCGACGACGTGATCCTCGTCGGTGGCCAGACCCGCATGCCCATGGTGCAGGCCCGGGTGAAGGAGTTCTTCGGCCGTGAGCCGCGCAAGGACGTGAACCCGGACGAGGCGGTGGCGGTAGGCGCGGCGATCCAGGCGGCGGTGCTCTCTGGCGACGTGAAGGACGTGCTGCTGCTCGATGTCACCCCGCTCTCCCTCGGTATCGAAACCCTGGGCGGCGTGATGAGCGTGCTCATCGAGAAGAACACCACCATCCCCACCAAGAAGACCCAGGTGTTCTCCACCGCGGACGACAATCAGACGGCGGTGACCATTCACGTGCTCCAGGGTGAGCGCAAGCAGGCGGGGCAGAACAAGTCGCTCGGCCGGTTCGACCTGGCGGACATTCCGCCGGCACCCCGGGGCATGCCGCAGATCGAGGTCGCCTTCGACATCGATGCCAACGGCATTCTCAACGTGTCGGCCAAGGACAAAGCGACCGGCAAGGCCCAATCCATCGTGATCAAGGCCTCTTCCGGCCTCTCGGACGAGGAAATCGAGCAGATGGTGCGCGACGCCGAGGCGCATTCTGCGGAAGATGCCAGATTCGAGGAGATGGTGAACCTGCGCAACCAGGCCGACGGTCTGATCCACGCCGCCCGCAAGACGGTGAAGGATGCGGGCGAGAAAGCGACGGAGGCGGAGAAGTCCGCCATCGAGTCCGCCGCGACGGCGCTCGAGGCGGCGATCAAGAGCGACGACAAGGCCGAGATCGAAGCGAAGATTCAGGCCCTGTCCGAAGCCTCGGCCGCTCTGGCGCAGAAGATGTATGCCGAGGAGGCGGCGGGTGCTCAGCCGGGTGGTCCGTCCGCGGATGCCGACGGTGGTGGTGACGACGCGGTGGACGCCGAGTTCGAAGAAGTGAAGGATGACGCGTCCAAGGATGGCGGCAAGAAGAGCTGACCGCGGCGGCGGTGATCGAAGCGGCGGCTGACGCCGCAGGGAGCAGGGGGTCTCAAGCACCCCCTTTCCTGTTTCTGCAGGCCTGCGTCTTCTGAAGGTCTGCGAAGGGGAGGAGGAGCGAAGAGGTTTATGGCGAAGCGGGATTACTACGAGGTGCTGGGCGTCTCCAGGGAGGCGGGTGCCGACGAGATCAAGAAGGCCTACCGCCGGCTCGCCATGAAGTTCCATCCGGACCGCAACCCGGACGATCCGGAAGCGGAGTCCCGGTTCAAGGAAGCCACCGAAGCCTACGATGTGCTCTGCGATGCGGAGAAGCGGGAAGCCTACGACCGGTTCGGTCATGCCGGTGTGGACCCGAACATGGGCGGCATGGGCAACGGCTTTGCCGGCGGCAGCTTCAGCGACATCTTCAGCGACGTGTTCGGCGACATCTTCGGTGCCGGTGGACGGGGCCGCAGCTCCGTTGCGCGCGGTGCGGATCTGCGTTACGGGCTCGAGCTGACCCTGGAACAGGCGGTTGCGGGCGATCACGTGGAGATCAACGTGCCCGTGCTCGCCGCCTGCGAGGATTGCGACGGCTCGGGTGCGAAACCGGGTACCTCGGCGAGCACCTGTCCGGACTGCGGCGGAGCGGGTCAGATCCGCGTCGCGCAGGGGTTCTTCTCGCTGCAGCAGACGTGTCCCCGCTGCCGCGGCGTCGGCAAGGTGATCAAGGATCCCTGCACCGGCTGCGGCGGCAGTGGTCGCAAGGAAAAGCGCAAGAAGCTCTCGGTGCGTATCCCGGCCGGTGTGGACACCGGTGACCGCATCCGCCTCTCCGGTGAAGGGGAGGCGGGACTCAACGGCGGCCCGCCGGGAGACCTCTACGTGCAGGTGGAGGTGCGCGAGCATCCGATCTTCGTGCGCGACGGACGCAACCTGTACTGCGAGATGCCGGTGGCGTTCGTCGACGCGGCGCTCGGCGGCGAGCTGGAGGTGCCCACTCTGGACGGCCGGGTGAAGCTCAAGATCCCGCCGGAGACCCAGACGGGCAAGATCTTCCGGCTGCGCGGCAAGGGCGTGACCCCCGTGCGCGGCGGCGGCGTCGGCGACCTGCTCTGCACGATCCGGGTGGAAACCCCCGTGAATCTGAACGACCATCAGAAATCTCTGCTCGAGGAGTTCAGGAACTCGCTGGGCGAAGGCGGCAGCCGGCATTCGCGGCGGGAAACCACCTCCTGGTTCAAGAGCGTGAAGGATTTTCTGGACGGCCTGACGGGCTGATCGCGGGTCGGTTCCGGTCGGCCGACCGACGGCGACCGGTACGGCGCGGACATCGGGAGGAACCAACCAGTGGCAACGCGAATCGCGGTGACCGGCGCAGCCGGCCGGATGGGCCGCACCCTCATTCAACTCATCAGCGAGGCGGACGATCTGCAGCTCGGCGCGGCCTTTGAGCGGCCGGACGCACCGACGCTCGGCAGGGATGCCGGTGAGCTTGCCGGTGTCGGCGCGCTCGGCGTGGCGGTAACCGCCGACGCGGCCGCGGCACTCGACGATTTCGACGTGCTCATCGACTTCAGCGTCCCGGATGCCACCCTGGCGCTTCTGCCTGTGCTCATCCGGGCCGGCAGGAAGGTCGTCATCGGCACCACCGGCTTCGATGCAGCTGGCGAGCGGGCCATCGACGAGGCCGCGCGCCACATCGCCATTCTGAAGGCGCCGAACATGAGCGTCGGCGTGAACGTGGTGTTCCAGCTCGTCGAGATGGCGGCACGGGTGCTGGGCGACGACGTGGACGTGGAGATCATCGAGGCCCACCATCGGCACAAGATCGACGCCCCGTCCGGCACCGCCGTCCGCCTGGGCGAGATTCTGGCCGGGGCGCTCGGCCGCGACCTGGCCTCCGACGCGGTCTACGGCCGCCAGGGCACCACCGGGCCGCGCGAGCGGCGGACCATCGGCTTCGCCACCGTACGGGGCGGCGACATCGTCGGTGATCACACCGTGCTCTACGCCGGCACCGGCGAGCGCATCGAAATCACCCACCGTGCCCAGAGCCGCGCCAACTTCGCCCAGGGCGCGCTGCGTGCGGCTCGGTTCCTCATGGACAGGACCAGCGGCCGGTTCGACATGCAGGATGTGCTGGGTTTCCACACCACACTCCGGTAGACTACGCCACCCAATCCAGGCGGGATCGACGCTCTCCGGGATACACCGCGAATACGGTGCGTCCGAACAGGGGAAAATCGCTCTCGCCTTTTTGTGAGCGCCTCTTTTAGGCGGTAGAAGCAGGCGATAGAAGTAGGCGATAGAAAGCAGCGCGTAGCGCTGCGGATCGACGAGGTTTGGGCAGCACATTGACACCGGCGATACTCGCCCTTGAGGACGGCAGCCTGTTTCACGGGACGTCCATCGGCATTGAGGGTCAGTCCGTGGGTGAGGTGGTGTTCAACACCGCCATGACCGGTTATCAGGAGATCCTCACCGACCCGTCCTACGCCCGGCAGATCGTCACCCTCACCTATCCCCAGATCGGCAACACCGGTGCCAACCCCGAGGACGTGGAGTCCGATCGGGTCTGGTCCAGTGGTCTGGTCATCCGCGCGCTGCCGAAGCTCGCCAGCAGCTGGCGCATGACCATGACCCTGCCCGAGTACCTGCGCGCCGAAAGGGTGGTGGCCATCGCCGAGGTGGATACCCGCCGCCTCACCCGCATCATCCGCGAGAAGGGCGCGCTCGCCGGCTGCCTGATCGGCGGCGACGCCACGGAAGCTCAGGCGCTCGAAGCAGCGCGCGCGTTCCCGGGGCTCAAGGGCATGGACCTCGCGAAAGTGGTGAGCCGCGCCGATCGCGCGGACTGGCGGGAGACCACCTGGGATCTGGCGAAGGGTTATGGAGAGCGGCAGACCGACCGTTTTCACGTGGTGGCCTACGACTTCGGCGTCAAGCGCAACATCCTCCGGCTGCTGGCCGCGAGGGGCTGCCGGATCACCGTGGTGCCTGCACAGACGACGGCGGAAGAGACGCTCGCCCTCGAGCCGGACGGCGTGTTCCTCTCCAACGGGCCCGGCGACCCGGAGCCCTGTGACTACGCCATCGGCGCCATCCGGACCCTGCTCGAAAAGGACGTGCCCATCTTCGGCATCTGCCTCGGCCACCAGCTCCTGGCGCTGGCGAGCGGCGCTGCCACCCTGAAGATGTCCCACGGCCATCACGGCGCCAACCACCCGGTGAAGGACCTGCGCTCCGAGAAGGTGATCATCACCAGCCAGAATCACGGCTTCGCGGTGGACGCGGACTCGCTGCCGAACTGCGTGGCCACCACTCACGTCTCGCTGTTCGACGGCACCCTGCAGGGGATCCGCCGCACCGACCGCCGGGCCTTCGGCTTCCAGGGGCATCCCGAGGCGAGCCCCGGCCCGCAGGACTGCGAGTACCTCTTCGACGAGTTCGTCGACCTGATGGCGGAGGGCCGGTCCTGACCGGCTGCGACTGAATGCCGAAGCGCACCGATCTCGAAACGATCCTCATCATCGGCGCCGGCCCGATCATCATCGGTCAGGCTTGCGAGTTCGACTACTCTGGGGCACAGGCCTGCAAAGCCCTGCGGGACGAGGGCTACCGGGTGGTGCTGGTCAACTCCAATCCGGCCACCATCATGACCGACCCCGCCATGGCGGACGCCACCTACGTGGAACCGGTGGACTGGCAGACCGTGGCCCGCATCATCGAGAAGGAGCGGCCGGACGCGCTGCTGCCCACCATGGGCGGTCAGACGGCGCTGAACTGTGCGCTGGATCTGGTCCGGGAAGGTGTGCTCGAGAAGTACGGCGTTGAGCTCATCGGCGCCAGCCAGGATGCCATCGACAAGGCCGAGGACCGGGAAAGGTTCGACAAGGCCATGAAGCGCATCGGGCTCGCCACACCCCGCTCCGCCATCGCCCACAGCATGGAAGAGGCGCTGCAGGTGCAGAGCCAGCTGGGTTATCCCTGCGTGATCCGGCCTTCGTTCACCCTCGGCGGCAGCGGCGGCGGCATCGCCTACAATCAGCAGGAGTACGAGGAGATCTGCGCGCGCGGTCTCGATCTGTCGCCCACCAACGAGCTGCTCATCGACGAGTCCCTGCTCGGCTGGAAGGAATTCGAGATGGAGGTGGTTCGCGACAAGCGCGACAACTGCATCATCGTCTGCTCCATCGAGAACCTGGATCCCATGGGGGTGCACACCGGCGACAGCATCACCGTGGCGCCCGCCCAGACGCTCACGGACAAGGAGTACCAGCTGCTCCGGAACGCCTCCATCGCCGTGCTGCGTGAGATCGGCGTGGAAACCGGCGGTTCGAACGTGCAGTTCGCCATTCACCCCGAAGACGGCCGCATCGTCGTCATCGAGATGAACCCGAGAGTGTCCCGCTCCTCGGCGCTGGCCTCCAAGGCCACGGGGTTCCCCATCGCCAAGGTGGCGGCCAAGCTGGCCGTGGGCTACACGCTCGACGAGCTGACCAACGACATCACGGGCGTGACGCCGGCTTCCTTCGAGCCCAGCATCGACTACGTGGTCACCAAGATACCGCGCTTCACCTTCGAGAAGTTTCCCCAGGCCAACGACCGCCTCACCACCCAGATGAAGTCGGTGGGCGAGGTGATGGCCATCGGTCGGACGTTCCAGGAGTCGCTGCAGAAAGCGCTCAGAGGGCTCGAGACCGGCAAGTGCGGATTCGATCCCATCGTCGATCTCGCCCACGAGGACACCCAGGACACGCTGCGGCGGGAGCTGTCGAATCCCGGTCCGGAACGGATCTGGTACATCGGCGACGCCTACCGCTTCGGCATGACGCTGGAAGAGATCCACGAGCTCTCGCGCATCGATCCCTGGTTTCTGGCGGAGATCCGGGATCTGATCGAGACGGAAGCCGGACTGAAAGGTGTGGCGCTCGAATCGATCGATCGGGACCGCCTCTACCGGCTGAAGCAGCAGGGCTTTTCCGACGCGCGGCTCGCCGCGCTGCTGAAAACAAGTGAGCGCACGGTGCGGGATTACCGGCACGGTCTCGACATCCGTCCCGTCTACCGGCGTGTGGACACCTGCGCGGCGGAATTCCCGGCCACCACCGCCTACATGTACAGCACCTACGAGCAGGAGTGCGAGGCGGCGCCGTCGGACCGACGCAAGATCATGGTGCTCGGCGGCGGACCGAACCGGATCGGCCAGGGCATCGAGTTCGACTACTGCTGCGTGCACGCCGCGCTCGCCATGCGCGAGGACGGCTACGAGACCATCATGGTCAACTGCAACCCGGAAACGGTCTCCACGGATTACGACACCTCGGACCGGCTCTACTTCGAGCCGGTGACCCTGGAGGACGTGCTGGCCATCGTTCACGTGGAGAAACCGGAAGGCGTGATCGTCCAGTTCGGCGGCCAGACGCCGCTGAAGCTCGTGGACGATCTGGAGAAGGCCGGCGTACCCATCATCGGCACGAGCCCCGATGCCATCGACCGCGCCGAGGACCGGGAACGCTTCCAGGCGCTGATCACCAAGCTCGGACTGAAGCAGCCGTCCAATCGCACCGCCGTGGATGCCCAGAGCGCGGTAGCCGGCGCCCGGGCGGTGGGCTTCCCCATCGTCGTGCGGCCCTCGTACGTGCTCGGCGGCCGGGCCATGGAGATCGTCTACAACGAGGAGGAGCTGCTCCGCTACATGGCGGCCGCGGTCACCGTCTCCAACGACGCGCCTGTGCTGCTCGACTGCTTCCTCGACAACGCGGTGGAGGTGGACGTGGACGCCGTCAGTGACGGTGAGCGGGTGGTGATCGGCGCCATCATGGAGCACATCGAGCAGGCCGGCGTGCACAGTGGCGATTCCGCCTGCGCGCTGCCGCCTTACCGGCTGGCTCGCGATCTGCAGGACCGGATCCGTGAGCAGGTCAAGGCGATGGCGCTGGAGCTCAAGGTCGTGGGACTCATGAACGTGCAGCTCGCGGTGCAGGATGGCGAGATCCTGGTGCTGGAAGTGAATCCGCGCGCGTCACGCACCGTGCCGTTCGTTTCCAAGTGCATCGGCGTTTCGCTGGCGAAGGTGGCGGCGCGCTGCATGGCCGGCACGTCTCTCGAAGCCCAGGGCTTCACGGAAGAGATCGTGCCGGTGACGAAGAACGTCAAGGAGAGCGTCTTTCCGTTCCCGAAGTTCCCCGGCGTGGACCCGATCCTCGGCCCGGAGATGAAGTCCACGGGCGAGGTGATGGGCGTGGGTGAGAGCTTCGCCGAAGCCTTCTCCAAGGCGGTGGCCGGCGCCAGCGTCAAGCTGCCGGACCGGGGCCGGGCGTTCCTCTCCGTGAAGGAGTCGGACAAACATGCGCTCGTGCCCGTGGCCCGGGACCTGGTGGATCTCGGCTTCACCCTGGTCGCCACCCGGGGAACCGCCAAGGTACTGGAGGCGGCGGGGGTGCCGGTGGAGCGTGTCAGCAAGGTGGGGCAGGGGCGTCCGGACGTCGGCGACCTGCTCAAGAACGAGCAGATCGACCTGATCGTGAACACCACCGAGGGTCATCAGTCCATCCGCGACTCGGCCATCATCCGGCGCCTGGCACTGCTCAACAAGGTCTGCTACACGACCACGCTCGCGGCCGGTGAGGCCTATGCCATTGCCATCCGCTATCGGCGGGAGCAGGATCGGGAACAGGTGCGCTCGCTGCAGTCCCTCCATCGGCGCTGAAAGCGTCGGTGGAGGCCTCTATACGGCGCTGACGCGCTGATACAGACCCGCCGGCCGCACTGACCCGGTTCCGAATCTGACGGGTCATCACCCGTTCGAGGCACCTGCGACATGCCGGAGCTGACTTTCGACGACATCGATGCGGGCCGGTCCTTCGACTGGGGCCGCACGTCGGCGGACTACGACCGCTTCCGTCCCGGACCACCCGACAGCTTCTACCGCAAGCTCCAGGCGCTGGATATCGGCCTGCCGGGCCAGCGCATTCTGGATCTCGGAACGGGTACCGGTCTCCTCGCCAGGCGGTTCGCCGCCCAGGGCGCGCGGGCCTGGGGCATCGACGTGGCCGAGGCTCAGATCGCCATGGCCAGGGCCGCCGCTGCCCGGGAGCAGGTGGACGTCGACTTTCGGGTGGCGCCCAGCGAATCGCTGCCGTTTGCGGATGGCGCCTTCGACGTGATCACCGCCAACCAGTGCTGGCTCTACTTCGATCCGGCACGAACCATTCCCGAGGTGTGCCGCACGCTCGCTCCCGGAGGCAGGCTGGTCGTTTCCCACTTCAGCTTCATGCCGCGCCTGGACCCGCTGGTCCGCGCATCCGAGCAGCTGGTGCTCCAGCACAACCCGGACTGGAGCGGTGCGGACTGGGATGGCGTGCTGCCGCCGGTGCCCGCCTGGTCGCGGGAGGCGTTCGAGCTGGTGGGTCTGTTCGTCTACGACGAGCAGATTCCGTTCACCCGGGCGGGCTGGCGCGGCCGCATGCGAGCGCTGCGCGGTATTGCCGCCAGCCTGACGGAGGACGAGGTACGGGCTTTCGACCGCGAACACGAAGCCCTGCTCGAGCGTCTGGTCCCTGAGCGCTTCGACGTCTGCCATCGGATTCACGCACACGTCTTTTCGCCGCGTTAGCCGCCGGCTAACCGAGCACGAGCGTCACGGCCAGGCTGCCGAGACCGACGCTGCACAATGCCAGCCCCCAGCCGAACAACCGTCGAGACCGATCCCGCAGCCGCCGCTGGTCGGACGCGGCGGCGCCGATGATGCCGGTCAGGGAAGCATAGATGCTCCTTCGCGCATCGAGCCGGATCACGCGGTCTTCGATGGGCGCCGTGATTTCCTGCGCCAGCTGCTTGACGAGACTCCGGTAGGCGACTTCAAAAGTATCCTGCCTTTTTTGCCGACCGCGCCGCGTCCAGGCGAACCGGTACGAATCGCGCAGCAGGCCGCGGTAGCGTCTGACCATGCGATCGTCCGAGTGGGCGGTCGCGGATGCCGCCCGCTGTTCTGTCCCGGAATCCGGCAGCGATTGCGGCACGGAAAGCGTGATTTCCTCGATAGGCATTGAGCACTCCCTCTGCACGGATCATCGCCGCTGTTCCAGCCTCGTACCGTGAAACCCATCTGCTTTGGGGTGATCGGTCGTCTGTGTCGAACGACACAGTGAGGAAGGTGAACTCCCGCTCAGCTGGGGCATTTGCAGACGGCGGATCCGGCAACTGTGCGTACGTTCACAACGCCCCGGATCGGTTTCGTAAAGACTTTGTAGCCTTGCTGACCGTCGGCTGGTGTCGTGCCACGGCATCCCGACGGCTGGGACACAGGCAAGTCAGGGATACATCAACATGAGATGGAAGAGATCTTGCTTTCCGGGCGTGCTGCTCTTGGTCTGCGCGCAGGTCCTGTGCCTGCCGGCGGCCCTGGCGGCCGAGCCCTCCGCGCAGGAATTGCGCAGCCTCGACGAGCAGGTCCAGGAGATCAAGTCGGACGTGCTCGGCATCGCCGCGGAGCTGTCCGTGCTGGAAGAGCAGCTGCTCTTTCCCTCCAACACGCAGGTGGCGGTGTTCGTCTCGCTCGACAGGGCGCCGTCCTTCCGCCTGGATGCGGTAAGGATCCTGATCGATGGCGCGCTCGCGGCGCATCACATCTACAGCTTCAAGGAGCTGGATGCGCTCACCAGCGGCGGGGTGCAGCGGATCTACACGGGCAACCTGCCGAGCGGTGACCACCAGCTCGAGGTGACCGTCATCGGCAAGCTGCCGAGCGGCAAGGACTACAGCCAGACCGATACCTTTACCTTCAGGAAAAGCATAGAGCCGAGCCTGCTGGGAATCGCGCTGGCCGGGTCGAGCGGTTCGGCGATCGAGCTCAATAGCTGGTAGATCATGAGCCCGGGACGGCTTCGGCGCTACAGACTGCGGTCGCTGCTTCTGCCGGCAGCGCTGCTGGCGAGCTCCGCATTCGCAGCAGAGCAGGCGCCGCGGGATCTGTATTTCTCGGAAGCCGTCTACTGGGCGAAGCAGGGACTCTATTTCGATGCCCTCGAGCGGCTCGACGCGGAGCTCATCCAGCACCACGGCCTGGATGAGCCGGAGCTGGATTCCCTGTATCCCTTCATCGACGACGCGGAGTTCTCGGTCGGAGATTTCGAGCTCAGCTACCGGATGCACCACCGTGCCGGCCGCGCGATCACTGCCGTACTCGAGGGGAACGTACCGGAACCGGTCAAGAACGACGCCGCCTATCGGCTGGCGCGCATTCACTTCCAGAAAGGCCAGCTCGTGGACGCCCTGAAGGCCCTGGACCGGATTCAGGGCCGCGTGCCGGAGGAAATCCGGGAAGAGGTGGAGTTCCTTCGCGCCAACGTCTACCTCTCCACGGCGCGCCCCGACGAGGCCGTGCCGATTCTGCGCAGGCTGCAGGGCAGCAAGCCCTGGGTGGGCTTCGCGGACTACAACCTGGGCATCGCGAATCTGCAGCAGGAGCGACACGACGCCGCCCTGCAGCAGCTGCAGAAGGCCGGGCTGGTGAAGGGATCCGACGAGTCGGTTCTCGCCATCAGGGACAAGGCCAACCTGGTGCGGGGAACGCTGCTGCTGGAGGCGGGCCGCTTCGATGAGGCCAAGCTGTCGCTGGAGCGGGTACGGCTCGAGGGTCCGTTTTCGAACCAGGCCCTGCTGAGCGCCGGCTGGGCGGACTTCTCGGACAACCGCTTCGATCGGGCGCTGGCGCCCTGGAACCTCCTGGTGAGTCGCAACCACACCGACCCTGCCGTTCAGGAAGCCATGCTGGCGCTGCCCTATGCCTACGGACAGCTCAACGTCTACGGCCGCGCCGCCGTGCTCTACGGCGAGGCGCTCAGGACCTTCGGCGAGGAGCTCAATCGGCTGGATGCGTCCATCGACAGCATTCAGCGGGGTGGCTTTCTGAAGGCGCTGGTCCGGGAGGAGATCCGCAAGGATCGTGACTGGGTCATCCGGCTGCGCAGCCTGCCCGAGACGCCGGAGACGTACTACCTGATGGAGCTGATGGCGTCACACGACTTCCAGACGGCGTTGTCGAACTACCTGGACATGGAAGACCTCCGCCGGCGGCTCGAAAGCTGGCAGGTCAGCTTCGATGCCTACGAGGACGTCATCGCAGCCCGTCGCGCCTACTACGAGCCGCTGCTGCCGGGGCTCGATCAGCAGTTCCGGGAGGTGGACTCCCGGCGCCGGCTGCGGCTGGAGCAGCACAGAATTCTTGCCGATCGCATGCAGAACCTGCTGGTGGCGCCACGGCCCGAGCATCTCGCCACCACCGAGGAGCGGCTGCTCACCGCCCGGCTGAACCGTCTCGGCGAGGGGCTGGATCCGGTGGAGGACGCGGCGCTGCTCACGCGGATCGGTCGGCTCAAGGGGCTCGTCACCTGGGACGTTAAGACGCAGTACCACGAGCGGCTCACCCGGTTCTACGAACACATCGAGGCGTCCCGCGAGGCCCTGGCGGTGCTCGACGCCCAGTACAACGCCTACGTCCGGGTGCGTCAGGCGGCCACGCACAGCTTCGAGGGCTACGACGTGCCCATCAAGCGGCTCAGGACCCGGGTCGCCGGCGCCACACAGCGCATCGATCTGCTCATGGCCCGACAGGGCCACCTGCTCGAGCAGGTGGCGGTACGGGAGCTGAAGCGACGGGTCGAGCGGCTCGAAGGCTACGAGGAACGTGCCCGTTACGCGCTGGCGGACAGCTACGACCGGGCCACGGCCGCGCAGGCGGCGCTCGGCACGGCGGAAGCCCTGAACGACGGGGTGGATACCCCACACGATGGGGCCGCAGCCCCGCGAAGCGGGGGTGAGTAGTGGTACGCCTGCCCGCACCGACCCTGTGCGCGATCCTGTTGGCGCTGCTCGGCGGCTGCCAGACGACGCCGGACCGGACGACCATCGGCAAGCTGCGTCAGGTCGAGCCGGACCTGACGGAAGTGCACGTGGACGACAGCCTCGTGAAGGCGATGCAGAGCTACGAGCGTTTTCTGTCGGAAACCCCCGCTCACGTCATGGCGCCGGAAGCCATGCGGCGGCTCGCGGATCTGCAGATCGAGAAGGAATACGGGGTGATCGGGGAGGCCGGCACCGCCTCCGTGATCGATCTGCCGGCGCCCGAGTCGGAGGCGCCCGCGCCCCGCAGCGCCAGCGCGACTCTCGCACAGACGGGTCGGGCACCGGTCCCGGCCGGCGGCACGGAAAGCGATGCGGCGTTCGAGGCGCGCGCCAGCGCGCCGGACTTCCTCGGGACTCCCGAGCAGCCGGCGCTCACCGCGCCGGAAGGTGGGGAGCCGCTCGATGTCAGCGGTCCGACTCAGGCCATCGCGACCTATCAGAAAATTCTCGCCGACTATCCGTGGTATGAGCGCAACGACCAGGTGCTGTACCAGATGGCGCGTGCCTACGACGAGCTCGCTCAGCCGGACGAAGCCATCCGGGTGGTCGAGCGGCTGATCGCCGAGTATCCGGACTCCCGCTACGTGGACGAGGTGTACTTCCGACGCGGGGAGTACTTCTTCGTGCGCAGGCAGTACCTCGATGCGGAGGAGGCCTACCAGGCGGTGGTCCGCATGGGCGAGGGCTCGGAGTTCTTCGAGCTCGCGCTCTACAAACTCGGCTGGTCTCTCTACAAGCAGGAGCTCTATGAAGAGGCGCTGCACCAGTACGTCGCGCTGCTCGACTACAAGCTGGCGACCGGCTACGACTTCGACACCGCCTTTGGTGAGGACTCGGACGAGGGTGAAGAGCGGCGGGTGGCGGACACGTTCCGGGTGATCAGCCTGAGCTTCACCAACCTGGGTGGTCCCGAGGTGCTGAACGAGTACTTCTCCACCTACGGCGCCCGGAGCTTCGAAGACCGGATCTACCGGAACCTGGCCGAGTTCCACTTCGACAAGCGCCGATTCAACGATGCGGCGGCGGTCTACAAGGCGTTCGTTGCGCTCAACCCGCTGCACAAGGTGGCGCCGCACTTCAGCATGCGGGTCTCCGAGATCTATGCCGAAGGCAACTTCCCGCTGCTCGTGGTGGAGTCGAAGAAGGACTTCGCGCGGCGCTATGGGGTGAAGGCGGAGTACTGGCAGTACTACGCGCTCGACTCCATGCCGGACGTTGTGGAATACCTGAAGACCAACCTGGTCGACCTGGCGGCTCACTACCACGCCCTCTACCAGGAGGAATCGCTCGAGGAGCAGCGACCGGCCAACTACGGGGAAGCCCTGCACTGGTACGACGAGTTCCTCGCGTCCTTCCCGCAGGATGCGCGCTCACCGGGCATCAACTATCAGCTCGCCGATCTGCTGCTCGAGAACGGCGACTTCGCCGAGTCCGCACGGCAGTACGAGCGCACTGCCTATGACTACCCGGCGCACGAACGGTCTGCCGAGGCCGGCTACGCGGCCATCTATGCGCACCGGCAGAATCTGGCGCAGCTGACGGGCCCGGAGCTTCCCCCCGCCCGGCTGGCAACGGTCGACAGCTCGCTCAAGTTCTCGGAAACCTTTCCGGATCACGAGCACGCTGCGAAGGTGCTGGGGGCGGCAACGGAAGATCTCTATGCCATGCAGGACTACGGGCGGGCGATTTTCGCGGGCCGCTGGCTCATCGACGCGTATCCGGATGCCGACACGGCGCTGACCAGAATGGCGTGGATGATCGTGGCGCATGCCTCCTTCGACACCGCCAGCTATCCGGACGCGGAGGAGGGGTACGCCGCGGTGCTCGCGCTGACCGCTGCGGACGATCAGGAGCGCCAGTCTGTCGTCGACAACCTGGCCGCGTCCATCTACAAGCAGGGAGAGCAGGCCAGGCTCCTGGAGGACTATGCCGGCGCGGCCGATCATTTCCTGCGCATCAAGACGGCGGCGCCGACCTCGGAGATCCGAGCCGCAGCGGAATACGACGCAGCGGCCGCGCTGATACACCTGGAGCACTGGGTGGCGGCGGCCGACGTGCTCGAAGATTTCCGATCCAGCTTCCCGGAGCACGAGCTGGCGGGTGAAGCGACCGAACAGCTCGCGGTGGTCTACGAGAACGCCGGCGAGCTCAACCGCTCGGCAGCGGAGTACGAACGCGTGGCGCTCGATGCCGTCGATCCGGCCGTCAGGGCCGAGGCGCTGCTGGTGGCTGGCGATCTCTACGAGCAGGCGGGCAGCGACGCCGAAGCGCTGCGGGTGTTCGAGCAGTATCTCGGCGAGTATCCGGAGCCGGTGGAGACCGCACTGGAGATCCGGCACAAGGTTGCACTGGCGTACGAGGCGCGCGGTGACGACGCGGCCTATCTCGCGCAGCTGCGCGCCATCGTCGACATCGACGCCGGGGCCGGGGCGGCGCGGACGGACCGCACGCGGTACCTGGGCGGAACGTCCGCCCTGGTGCTCACCCGCCCGCTCTACGACGACTTCCGCAGCCTGCGCCTGACCCAGCCCTTCGAGAAGAGCCTGGCGGAGAAACAGCGGCGCATGGACCTGGCGCTGTCCGCCTTCGAAGCGCTGGTGCGCTACGAGGTGGGCGAGGTCACCGCCGCCGCCACCTACTACATCGCCGAGATCTATGGCGATTTCAGCGAGGCGCTGCTTGCCTCGGAACGACCCGCGGGCCTGAGCGCTGTCGATCTCGCCGAGTACGAGCTGGTGATCGAGGAGGAAGCCTATCCCTTCGAGGAGCGCTCGATCGCCGTCCACCAGGAAAATCTCGAGCTCCTCCGCGCGGGTGTGTTCAACCGCTGGGTCGAGCAGAGCCTTTCCGAGCTGGCCGTGCTCATGCCGGGACGCTATGCGAAGCACGAGCTCAGCAGCGGCTTCGTGGGCAGCATCGACCAGTACGCCTACCGTTCGCCGCAGGTGCCGGAGCCGGAGCCTGACACCGGGTCCGACGCGGTGAGCAGTGCCGAGTCGCCGCAGGAGCTCGGGCCGGCCGCATTCGCAGGAGTCGACGATGGGAAGTAGCAGAGCGATGCGTGCCTGCCGTGATCTGCTGGCGGCCGCGGTGCTGGTCTGCGTTGCGGGCTGCGCGGCCGATCCGGGCGCACCGCGGTCGGGCAGCTCCGCGAGTACGCCGGCATCGAGTCACGAGGCGCCACGGCTCTCACGCGAGGCCGACGGCGGGTTCACCGTCACCGAGGTGGTGCGGATCGACAGCGACGTCCGTCGTGATTATCAGCAGGCGCTGTCGATGCTGCAGGCGGGTCGACTCGACGAAGGCATCACCCTGCTCGAGTCCGTCACCCTGCGGGCACCGGACGTCACGATTCCGCACATCGACCTCGGCGTTGCCTACGCACGCCGGGACGAGCTGGGGAAGGCCGAGCAGAGCCTCGAGACCGCGCTGTCCCTGGCGCCCAATCATCCCGCGGCGCTGAACGAGATGGGTATCGTCTATCGGCGGTCCGGCAGGTTCGACGCAGCCCGCAGCAGCTATGAACGGGCGCTGGCGATCCATCCGGGTTTTCACTTCGCGCTGCTCAACCTCGGCGTGCTCTGCGATCTCTACCTGCAGGACCTCCACTGCGCGCTCACCAACTACGAGCGTTATGCCGAGATCGTTACCGATGACGACGAGGTGGACGTGTGGATTGCCGACATCAGGAACCGGCTGAGTGCCACAGAGGAGTAAGCGCCGTGCGTAGTCTGATGATCGTCCTTGTGCTGGCCCTCGCGGCACCCGTCCGGGCGGCGGAGGGTGACGCTTCCGCTGAGGGCGGCGCAAAAACCCTTTCCGGCATGTCCGTGCTCGGCAACAACGAGGCGCCGAAGTCGCTGGTGCTGGTGCCGTGGAAGAGCTCGCAGATCGGTGACGGCATCGGGGTGGTGGAAAGCCTCAGCAACCGACCCATGCCCGTCGATCGCGACGTATTCGGCCGGGAGCTTGACTACTACCGCATCCGTACGGACATGCCCGAGTCGACCGATTCGGATGCGGACGGGTTCTCAGTCGGCACTCGCTGAACGGCAGGACCTGCAATCCGTGAGGTCGATCACTTCGCCGTTTGTTAACAAGCAATAGCCTTTTTGTTCAGGGATTGTAAGGGACCAGTCCCGGAACAGAGGCTGCCCGGGACCAGCCCCGAAACCGATTTCCCCAGCTCTTTCGAAGAGGAACTAACCATGGATGTTTTCTACTCAATCGTCGGATTCTTCTCGTCCGGTGGGATGTTCATGTATCCGATTCTCCTGGTGTTTGCGGTGGGCACCGCCATTGCGGTGGAACGGTTCATCACGCTCTCCGCGATCACGCAGAAGAACGATGCCGCCTGGCGTGCGCTGCAGCCGCTCCTGAATCAGGGCGACTTCGACAAGGCGCGTGAGCTGTCCTCCAGCGAGGACTCCATCATGGCGAGGATCCTCAACCTGGGCCTGGCGCTCCAGGGCGCGGTCCGCCGTCGCGAGGACGTCGAGATCGCCATGGAGGAAGGGATGACCGAGGTGATCCCGCAGCTCGAGAAGCGCACCCCCTACGTGGCGCTGGCGTCCAACATCGCCACCCTGCTCGGCCTGCTCGGCACCATCATGGGCCTCATCCAGGCGTTCACCGCGGTGGCCAACGCCAACCCGGCCGAAAAGGCCGACCTGCTCTCGGCAAGCATCTCGGTGGCCATGAATACCACGGCGTTCGGGCTGATGGTCGGCATACCGCTGCTCATCGTCCACGCGATCCTCACCACGAAGACCAACGAAATCGTCGACGGCCTGGAGATGGCGTCGGTCAAGGCGCTCAGCGTGATCACCTCCAGGGCGCGTCGCCAGGTGGAAATGGCGGCCTGAGCAGAGAGGCGAGGACGGGGAACAAGCATGGCCCGTAAGCATCACTACCGGCGACGCTCGAAGGAGCAGCCCAACGAGCTGGACGTCACCACCTTCCTGAACCTGATGGTGGTGCTCGTGCCGTTTCTGCTCATCACCGCGGTGTTTTCCCGGATCGCCATCGTCGAGCTGAACCTGCCGTCGACCAGTGCGACCGTGCCCAGTCAGGAACCCGAGTTCAGGCTGGAGGTCATCGTCCGCGAGAGTGGACTGGAGATCGGCAACGGCAAATCGGTCATCGCCGCGCTGCCCAGAAAGGAGGGCGAGTACGACCTGGAGACGCTCTCGAAATACGTGGTCTCCCTCAAGGAGGACTACCCGACCACGGACGCCGCCTCCGTGCTCCTGGAGCCGACGATCCCCTACGACTATCTCATTCAGGTCATGGACGTGGTGCGCAGCGTCGAGATCCCGGCACCGGCCGATGCGGAGGAAGCCTTCACGCAGCTTGCGCTGTTCACGCAGATTTCCGTGGGAGAGGCGCCGTGAAAACCACCCGCCGCATGAAGCGGATGACCCGCAACCGGGTTCGCATCGGCAAGATGAATCTCACCTCGCTGATGGACGTGTTCACCATCCTGGTGTTCTTTCTGCTGGTCAACTCGGGCTCGCCCGAGGTGCTGGAAACGCCGAACGAGATGGTGCTGCCGGAATCGGTGGTGGAAACCAAACCCCGGGAAACGGTGGTGATCTTCATCGGCACGGAAAACGTGGTCGTGCAGGGCGAGCCGGTGGCGTCGGTTGCGTCGATCGCGGACATGGGTGAGGGGGAGATCGGTCCGATCATCGACCGACTCACCGTCCTCGAGGATCGCATCATCGGCTCCAGCACCAAGCACGTGGCGGGCAGCCGCGAAGTGACCGTGCTGGCGGATCGGTCCATCCCTTTCGACGTGATCCGCAAGGTCATGTCCACCTGCACCAGCCAGGGCTACAGCAAGATCTCGCTGGCGGTGATCCAGAAGGGTGGCGGCCCGGCTCTGGGATCGGCCGCCGGCCAGGTGGCGCAACTCTGAAGGAACGACACTCATGAGCGGTCCGACCTATCAGTACTCGGCGGATGAGCAGCGGCTTCGTAGTGAGCTCAGCGACGCCGAAAGCGTGCTCGCGGGCTACCGGGACGAGTTCGAGCGCATCGATGCCGAGTGGCAGGCGGTCGCGGACAAACGGGTCCAGTACGAGCCTCTGGAAGCCGCCTGTCAGAGTCTCGAGGGGCTGACCTCGGCGGGACTGTCGCGGGTGTTCTGGGGTGAGAGGGCAACGGATGCAGAGGTCGAGGCGCATCTCGCCGAGGTGCGCGGACGTATCGACGCGCTCGCAGGAGAGCTCGTCGAAATCGATACGCGGCGTGAGGCCGCCCGAAAGCGGGTGCGACAGCAGCTCGACAGCATAGCCCTCATCGAGGGCGACCTCATCCAGGCGATGGAGGCCGAAGAGCGTCGGCTGCAGGAGTGGATGGTCGAGCGCGACGAGAGTCCGGTTGCGCCGCGTATGCAGATTCTGCCCTGGACCCGCAGGCTGGAAGAAGACCTGCGCTTCAGGAAGTCGCTGCTCGCCTCCGTGCTGGTGAGCGTGCTTCTCGGGCTGCTGATTCCGTACATCGACATCCCCATACCGGAGAAGGACGAGGTCACGGTCGTGCCCGAGCGTCTGGCGCGGCTGATCCGCAAGGAGCCGCTGCGGCCGATGCCCGAGCCGCAGGCCGTCCGCGAGCGCAAGGTCGAGGAAAAACCACCGGAGGTGAAGCCGGAAGAGCAGCCGGAACCGAAGCCCAAACCCGAGACGCAGGTCGCCGAAGCACAGCAGGTCGAGGTCGAGCCGGAAGCGCCCCGGGACCGGGTCGCGTCCGCCGGTCTGCTGGCCTTCCGGGAGAGTTTCTCCAATCTTGCCAGCGGCCGACCGTCCGCACAGCTCGGCGCCGAGGCGCGGGTGAGCAACGCCGGAGAGAAGGCGGTGGGTATGCCGCAGCGGTCCATGGTCGCCACCAGTGGTCCCGGCAGCAGCGGCGGCATCAACCTGGCGAGCCTCAGCCGCGACGTGGGCGGCGCGGGTAACGGCGACCAGATCGAAGGTGTCGCCTTGAGCCGGGTGGCCAGCTCCATCGGCGCGACAGGCGGCAGCGACCGGCCGCTGGCCGCGGGCGGGATCGCAGGCCGTACCGACGAGGAGATCCAGATCGTCTTCGACCGGTACAAGGCCGCACTCTACCGGCTGTACAACCGCGAGCTGCGCAAGGATCCGACGCTCAAGGGCCAGATGGTGCTCAAGCTGACCATCGAGCCGGACGGCACCGTATCGCTCTGCCAGCTGCAGGCGAGCGACATGGGCGCGCCGCTGCTCGCCGAGCAGGTGGTGTCGAGAGTGCTCGGATTCGACTTCGGGGCCAAGGACGTGCCGCCGATCACCATTCTCTATCCCATCGACTTCCTGCCGACCGCCTGACGCGGATCGCAGCAGCGGGACGTAAGAGGGACAAGCGCAGATGAGCCGCAGAGCCGAGAGCCGACAGGGGGGTGTGCGTGCCGCAGCCCGTGCGGCGCTCGTGTGCCTGCTTGCGCTCGCCGGGCTGGCCACGAACGCCGCCCGGGCCGCGGAGATCACCTACGTCTCCGTCAGCGGCTACTGGCACGACCCTGTGGACACGGTTCCCGGCAGCCAGCCGGGCGATCCCGTCATCACCAACGGCAACCCCACCTCGACGATTCTCTGGGGCACGACCGCCGGTTCGCAGAGCGGCTATGACTTCACCGCGACGCTGCCGCCGCCTTTCACGCTACCCGGGCCGATTCCCTTCTTCTCGCTCGGCAGCTTCACGCATCGGAACTTCTCCGTCGACGAACCCTGGTTGACGTCGGTCGAGCTCGACGTAGTGCTCGAGCTCGCCGTGGACGGCGTGCCGACCGGGCCGCTGACGTTCACCTTCACGTTCAATCACGAGGAGACGCCGAACACCCCGCCACCGGGCGAGTCCTGTCCCTATCCGACGCCACCTGGCGAAGGATGCACGGACCGCGTGACCATCGTCGCCTCGGCCGACCCGACCACCTTCAACGTCGGCGGCGTGGACTACACGCTGCAGATGAGCTTCCTCAACAACGGCAGCCCGGTCGACGAGTTCATCACCCGGGAAGGCGGCACCGTCAACAGCTCGGGCCTGGTCGGCGAGTTCACGCTGCCGCCGGGACTCAGGGTGACGAAGTCGGGACCGGCGTCCATGCGCGTGGCCCAGTGGGGCAACTTCGGGCTCGACGTCCAGAACGATGGGGACTCCGATGCCTACGACGTGACGATCCTCGACCGGCTGCCGGACGGCGCGACCGGCGGCATGTGCGACACGACGCCGGAGATCCTGAGCGCGCGGGTGTTTGCCGCCGATGGGGTGACGCCGGTGCCGGGCAAAGGCCCCCTGGTTCAGGGGTTGGACTACTCGCTCGCCTACGACAGTGGCACCTGCGAGCTCCGGTTCGTCACCCAGAGCGCCGCCTCGGTGATCGGCATCGACGAGCGTCTCGTGATCGCCTACCGCACCCGGCTCGACACCGATTCGGAGGACGGCATCACGCTGACGAACGTCGCCGGCGCGACCCGCTGGTACAGCGACAGCGCCTCGAATCCGGGCCGGATCACCTACCTGCGCTCGCTGACCGACGGCACCGTCGGCATCGACGACCACGAGGACGCGCACGTCGTTGCCGTCGACCTGCCCGTGCTCCGCTTCGAGAAGACGGTGATGAACGTGACCACGGGGGAGGATCCCGCTGCGCTGGCAACCCCCGGCGACACGCTACGCTACCGCCTCTATGTCGAAAACCTGAGCGACGTGGCCGTCAGCGGCTTCCGGGTCGTCGACGTGCTGGACGACCTGAACGATCCACCCGTCTTCGCACCCGGCACGCTGAACGTGATCACGGTGCCGCCCGGCGCCGACACGACGAGCACCGATCCGGCAGGCGGCCCTGCCGGAACGGGCCTGCTCGACATCGGCAGCCTGGACATCGGGGGCCTGGGCGAGACCGTGCTCGTCGAGTTCGAGGTTCGACTCGCGCCGGCCATCGACGATGGCCGTTTCGTCTACAACCAGTCCGGGCTGTCGACAGAGGGTTACGTCATTGCCGTCAGCGACGACCCGAACGTCAACGGCCAGGCGGATCCCAATGTCGCCGGCGACGAGGATCCGACCCGGGTCGAGATCGAATCGGCGCCGTACTTCGACGTGGACAAGATCTCCACCTATCTGGACGGTGACCCCAACGTGCTCCTCGCCGGCGAGCGCCTGCGCTACACCATCACGGTGCGCAACACCGGCACCGAGAACGTCACGGATGCGAGCCTGAGGGACACGCTGCCGACCTACACCAGCTACGTTGCCGGCAGCACCTACCTGAACGGCAACACGGTGCCCGACCTGGCCGATGGGGGCTTCCCGCTGACCGGCGGAATCGCGCTCTGGGCACCCGCGGATCCAACGCCCGGCGTGCTGGCTGCGAACGCCACACCGACGGCGGACACCACGGCGACGATCACCTTCGACGTCGTCGTGGACCCTGACGTGGCCGACGCCACGGTGATCTCGAACCAGGCGTTCGTCAGCGCGCTGACCTCGAGCATCGTCGATCAGCCATCGGACGATCCGCGCACCGCCGCCGTGGACGATCCCACCCAGGACGTGGTCGGCAACTTCCCGTACCTCTTCCCGGTGAAGACGGCCGAGCTGCTGCTGGACTACGACTCGCCGAATATCGTCGATCCGGGTGACGTGCTGCGTTACACGATTGTCGTCCAGAACAACGGCAACGTGCCGGCAACCATGGCGCGGCTGGCGGACGTGGTACCCACGGACACCACCTACCTGGCGGATACCCTGACGTTGAACGGCGAGCCCGTGGGTCAGCCCGATGGGGGTGTGTTTCCGCTGGAAGCCGGCATCTGGATCAGCTCCTCGGATCTGACACCGCCCCTGCCGGGTCCGGGAGAGGGCGTGATCAACCCCCGCGAGGCGGCAACGATTCAGTTCAACGTGCAGGTGAACGCGGATGTGCCGAGAGGCACACGGATCACCAACCAGGCGACGGTGAGCACGGACGAGCGCGGTGATCAGCTCACGGACGGAGACGGCAACCCGGCCACCGGCCCCGAGCCCACCGTGGTGGTGGTGGGGCAGGCCCAGCAGCTTTCCATCATCAAGCAGGTGTCGGTGGTGGGCGGCGGCCCGGCCCTGGCCGGATCGACCCTCGAATACCTGGTGACGGTGCGCAACACCAGCGCGGTGCCCGCGTTCGACGTCTACGTGACGGACAACCTGGACGAGCCGACCGCCGGTCAGCTCATCTACGTGCCCGACTCGGCGACGCTGAACGGCGGCGCGGCCGGCGTGAGCTTCGCCGATCCCGTGATCACCGCCAACTACTCCGCCGAGTACGGGCCGCTGCTGCCCGGCCGGGCGTTCGTGCTCCGGTTCCGCGCCGAGATCTACGACACGGCGCCCATCGGCACCACCGTGATCAACCAGGCGTACGTCACCTGGAACACGGATCAGACTGCCCGCGCCGAGGTGCGCATCGATGTGGGCGGGATGGTCGGCAGCGGCATACTCAACGGTCTGGTCTGGCATGACGCTGACTTCGACGACGTGCTCGACGCGGACGAAGCACCGCTCGAAGGCTGGTCGGTGGAGCTCCGGCGCAACGACGAGCTCATCGTCACCGTCGTGACGGACGCGGACGGCGTCTACCAGATCGCCGGCCTGACGCCGAACTACCTCACCGAAGACCGCTACGACCTGACCTTCGTTGCACCGGGCGCCGGTGCGACGACGGCGGCCCTGGGTCTGGCCGATTCCGACTTCACCAACGCCCTGCAGCGGATCTACGACATCGAGGTGCTCTCCGGCAGCAATCTGCAGAACCTCAATCTGCCCATCGATCCCAACGGCGTGGTCTACGACGCGCTGTCGCGACTGCCGCTGGCCGGTGCCACGCTGCGGCTCGTCAGCAGCGACTCGCTGGCGCCGCTGTCCGCGGACTGCTTCGAGGATCCGAGCCAGCAGGGTCAGGTGACGCTCGGCAGCGGTTACTACAAGTTTGATCTGAATTTTTCCGATCCGAGCTGCCCGAGCGGCGGCAGCTACCTGCTCGAGGTGGAAGGTGGGGCGAACTACGAGCCCCGGGTGTCGGAGCTCGTGCCGCCGGTCACGGGCGAGACCGATCCGCCGTTCAACGTGGTGTTCTGCCCGGGCACGGTCTACGACGCCGTGCCGCTCACCGGCGTGCACTGCGAGGTGACGGCGTCGGAGTTCGCGCCGCCGCTGGGCGCGCTCGCGCAGACACCGGCCACGGCCTACCACCTGAAGGTGCTGCTGGACGACACGCGCATTCCGGGCACCAGCCAGATCTTCAACAACCACATCCCGCTGGATCCGGTGCTCAGCGGCCTGGTCACGATCAGCAAGACCACGCCCATGGTCAACGTCACCCGCGGCCAGATGGTGCCCTACCGGATCACGGTGCGCAGCACCTGGCCCATCGACATGCCGGGCGTGGATGTGGTCGACCGTTATCCGACCGGCTTCAAGTACATCGAAGGCTCCGCGCGTCTGGATGGCATGCCGCTGGAGCCGCGCGTGGAGGACGGCGAGCTGCGCTGGGAAGGGCTGACCCTCACGGCCGAGGGCGAGCACACCATCGAGCTGCTGCTGACCCCCGGTGCTGGCGTCGTGGAAGGTGAGTACACCAACCGGGCGCAGGCGGAACTCGCCCTCACCGGGCAGCCGCTGTCGATGCAGGCCACCGCCACGGTGCGCATCGTGCCGGATCCTACTTTCGACTGCACGGACGTCACGGGGAAGGTCTTCGATGACCAGAACCGCAACGGCCTCCAGGACGACGGTGAGGCGGGCATTCCGGGTGCCCGGCTGGTGACGCCGACCGGCCTCGCAGCGCTGACCGATCAGCACGGCCGGTTCCACATCACCTGCGCCATCACCCCGCGGGAAGGTCGCGGCAGCAACTTCATGCTGAAGCTCGACGACCGGACCCTGCCGAGCGGCTTCAGAAGCTCCACCAGACCGTTCCAGATCCAGCGCGCCACGCGAGGTAAGGCGCTGCACTTCAGCTTCGGGGCGTCCATCTATCGCGTTGTCGGCCTGGACGTGGCCGATGCAGTGTTCGTGCCCGACGGTGTGGAGATGCGTCCGCAGTGGCGGCCGAGGCTCGAGCTCCTGATGACCGAGCTGGAAAAAGCTCCGGCCGTGCTGCGCCTGTCCTACCTGGCTGACGTGGAGGCGCCCGCCCTCGTCGAGCGTCGGGTCAAGGCGCTCACGAAGGCGATCAACGACGACTGGCGACGCAGGGATGCCGACTACCGGTTGGCCATCGAGCACGAAGTGTTCTGGCGGATGGGCAAGCCACCGCAGAAGGATGGGCGCCTGGCTGCCGACGCGCGACCGCGCGGTGGTGATCCGGAGGTGCGGCCATGAACCGAAGCGGCCTGTTACTGCTGATCGCCCTGCTGCCCTGCGCGAGCCTGGCAGCGCCGGAGTCGCTCACCGTGGGCGAGGCCGTGGAGCGGCACCTGTCGCCGGACATCGAGTTCACGCGCTGGAGCAGAGATCCGGCGCGTCTGGCGGAAGACGCGGGCGATCGCCTGGAAACCCGGGACGTGCTGCTCACGGAGCCGGAGACCATCAAGCTCAAGGACGTGGTGCCCCCCATCCGCTTCGAGTCCGGCGTGGCCGAGGTGCCGCAGAGCACGCTGACGGAGCTCAGGAAGGTGCTCGAGAGCATGCGCAACCGCGCCAACGTCCGGCTCAACCTGGTGGGTCATGCCGACAACCAGCGGCTGTCGCCGGCGCTTGCACAACGCTACGGCGACAACGATGGTCTTTCCCGCGAGCGTGCGGGGGAGGTGGCCGAGCTGTTCCAGCGGGCGTTGGACCTGCCGCCGGAAGCCGTGTCGTACGAGTGGGCGGGAGACCGGCAGCCCGTGGCGAGCAACGACACGGAAGCCGGCCGGGCCCTGAACCGCCGCGTGGAGGTGGAGGTCTGGTTCGACGTGCTCACCGACGTCGTTGCCGAGGAGGAGTACGTGGTGACCGATGATATCCGGCAGATCAAGGTCTGCCGGATGGAAACGGTGTGCAAGCTCCGCTACGTGGAAGGGCATGCGCGACGGGCTCGCGTGCAGAATCTCGTCGCGCCGCTGCACTACGACGTCGCCTCTCTGGAGGTGCCGCCCGGATTCGTCGCCCAGATACAGCAGACGCTGGACAATCTCAGCGACCGGCAGAACGTGGTCGTCCGCTTCGTCGGCCATACGGACGACGGTGCGCTGGCGGATCGGGACGCGCGGATCTACGGCGACCATCTGAGCCTTTCCAGGGCCAGGGCGCATCGGATCGCGCTGGCCGTCAAGGATCAGCTCGGCCTGGCGGCTCTCGCCGTGGAGAGCGACGGCTATGGTGACAGTCGCAGCGTCGCCAGCAACGCAACGGCCGAGGGCCGGGCGCTGAACCGGCGCATCGAGGTGGAGTTCTGGTACGACGATGCTCTGCAGGAGCTCCCGGGAGAGCCGCAGCTGTGTCCCGCCGACGCGGCGTCCGAAACGGTGACCCGCGTCTACGATCCGCCCTGGGGGAAAATCCCGGTGCTGGAGCTCGACCAGGGTCAGCCGATCGTTCCGAACGGCTACTACGAGAAGCTCTCGCGGGCGCTCGCCGACGTCGCGGATCGCAGTGGCGCACGCCTGCGCTTCATCGGCTACACGGGCAACGAGACCCTCGACCGCCGGACGGCCCTCGTCTACGGAGACGATGTGGGGCTTTCCGCGGCCCGCGCGCGGCGGAGCATGGAGACCGTAGCCGCGGCACTGGGGCTCGACGCCGGGCAGGTGGAGCACGAGGGTCGGGGCTACCTGCAGTCGAAGGACGTGGTCAACGCGGGCTTCGTGCAGGGTCAGACATCGTTTGTGGAGGTGCAGGTCGTCTATGACGAGCTGGCGCTGCTCGATGACTACGAGGGTGTGGAGGTCTCGCCGCTCACCCGTGAGCTCACCCCCGAGAATCCCTTCGCGCTCAACCTGATGCGCATCACGGTGGATGGCGAGCCCATCGACGATCCCGAGCGCAGCTCGTCCGATGTACAGCGCTGCACGGATGTGGCGATGGAGCAGCGGGACATCCGCTTCCGGTTCGACAACCTGACGGCCGAGCCCCGACTCGGCGTCGCGGCCAGCACGGACACGGTGCAGATCCACACCCTGAACCCGGCGGTGGCGGTCGCCGCGCCCGTCCGTTTCCGGATGTACAGCAACTATGCGCCCTACATCGAACGCTCCGAGGTCCGCCTGTTCGACGATTCGGCGTCGCTGCAGTCCGAGCCGGTGGTGGTGCTGCCCGTTCTTGCCGATGGGTCGGCCGAGTGGCGACCCGAGACCCAGGATTTCACCGGGCCGGTGGAGAAGCTCAAGTACGTGCTGCGCGCCTACGGCGCCGGCGGCGCGTTCGACGAGACCGCACCCCGCCCGCTCTGGCTGGCGCACTCCGGCGTCACGCCGGCGGAGCTCTATGCCCGCTCTGCGGAGCCCGTGGTGGAAACGGCCGACCGGACGGGCCTCGCAAGCTTCGGCCGTGACACCCTGGCACTGCAGAACATCCCGATTCACAGCGGCACGGTGACTGTTCAGGGCGCAGGCCTCGCGCCGGACGAGTCGGTCTGGGTGGCGGGCAGCCCGGTACCTCGGGATGCGCAGGGTAGGTTCATCGCCGAATCGGTGCTGCCGGAAGGCGCGCACACGGTCGAGGTGGCGGTGCTGGACCAGCAGGGCGGCGGAGAGCTGTATCTGCGGGATCTGGAGTTCAAGAAGACGGACTGGTTCTACGCCGGTATGGCCGATTTCACCTGGTCGCAGAGCAGCAGCAGCGACACGGCGGATCTCTTCCTCGGTGACAATCCGAGCCACGACTTCGACAGCTCCGTCGACGGCCGGATCGCCGCCTACGCATCGGGTCAGTTCGGCAACGGCTGGGGGCTCACCACCAGCGTCGATACCCGGGAGGAAGAGCTCGGCGAGCTGTTCAGCAACTTCCTCGGCAAGGAGCCCGGTTCGCTGTTCCGTCGCATCGATCCGGACTACCACTACCCGACGTTCGGTGACGACAGCACCGTGGCCGAGCTAGCGCCCACCCAGGGCAAGCTCTATCTGAAGCTCGACAGGAACGACAGCTACGGACTCTGGGGCAACTATCGGGTGGCCTACGCGGAGAACGAGCTGGCCCGGGTGGACCGGGGGCTCTACGGCGGCCAGGGCCACTACGAGTCGCTCGCCACCACCACGTTCGGCGACAAGCGCCTGGTCGTCGACGGCTTTGCCGCCGAGCCGGGCACCATCCCGAGCCGGGAAGAGTTCCGGGGTACCGGCGGCTCGCTCTACTACCTGCACCACCAGGACATCCTGATCGGCTCCGAGAGCCTGCACATCGAGGTGCGCGACAAGGTCTCGGGGCTGGTCACCGGCGTCGTCAACCTGGCCCCGTCCACGGACTACGACGTGGACTACCTGCAGGGCACCGTGCTGCTGGCGAAGCCCCTGGCGGCGACGGTGAGCGATTCGCTGCTGGTCAGAACCGGCAGCGACAGCGGCGACGAGGCCTATCTCGTGGTCCGCTACGAGTACACGCCGGGCTTCGACGAAGTGGACGCGCTGTCCGTCGGTGGGCAGGCGCACTACTGGCTCACGGACCGGTTCAAGGTCGGCATGATGGCCAGCGAGAACAGCAACGACGACAGCCAGTTCGAGAGCAGCCTCAAGGCAGGAGACGTCACTTACCGGCTGAGCGCCGGGTCGTGGGTGAAGGTGCAGGGTGGCTGGAGCGAGGGGCTGCAGGCTCAGTCGCTGTCGTCGGCTGACGGTGGTTATGGGTTCCTCGGCGAGAACGATCCGCTGGTGATGGACACGCGTGCTGCCGCCTACCGCGGCGACCTGAGCGTCGATCTCGGCGATCTCTCGGAACGGTTCGGCGGCCGCTTCACGCTCTACGGCCAGACCCAGGACGCCGGGTACTCGGCACCCGGCCTCGAGACGCTCACCGATACGGAAAGCTTCGGCGGCACGCTGCAGCTGCCGATCACGGACAGGCTGTCGATCAGCAGCAAGTCGGACGTGGTCTCCCAGGACGTGGGGCTGGATCTCGCGGCCCATGAGCTCGACCTGGGCTATCAGTTCAATCCGCGCTGGAAGCTCAGCGGCGGTGTCCGCCACGACGACCGGGACATCAACACGCCCGTACCATCCGTCACGCAGAACACCGGCGCGAGGACGGACGCGGTGCTGCAGCTCGGTTACGACGTGCGCGGCCGCTGGAGCGCCTACGGCTTCGTTCAGGACACGGTGTCGGTGAGCGGCGAGCGCGAGTCCAACGGCCGTTTCGGCATGGGTGGCGCCTTCATGATCTCCGAGCGGATGAAGCTGAACGGCGAGATTTCCGATGGGGATCAGGGCCTCGGCGGCAGGCTGGGCACCGAGTACCTGCAGTCGGAGAGAACGAGCTTCTATCTCAACTACGCTCTGGAGAACGAGCGCACGGACAACGGCCTTCGCGGGACACGGGGGGGCGAAGGCAGCCTGGTCAGCGGCATGAAGACCCGGCTGTCGGACAGCGCCAGCGTCTACGTGGAGGAACGCTACCAGCACGGTCGTTCCATGACCGGTCTGACCCACGCCACCGGCGTCACGCTCACCCCTTCCGAGCGCTGGAATTTCTCGGTGGGCAGCGACATCGGGACGCTCGAGGATCGGACCACCGGAGCGGAAACGGACCGCACGGCCGGCAATGTGAACATCGGCTTCGGGACGGAAGATCTGCAGCTCTCGAGCGGCGTGGAGTACCGCAACGACGAGGTGGAGCAGCCGGACGCGACGGCCACCAAGCGGAAGTCCTGGCTGTATCGGAACACGTTCCGCTGGCAGATGAATCCGGCATCACGGCTGCTCGGCAAGTTCAACTACGCCACCAGCGACAGCTCTCTCGGCGCCTTCTTCGACGGTGAGTACACCGAGGCGGTGCTTGGTTATGCGTTCCGTCCGGTGCGTCACGACCGGCTGAACGCGCTGATCAAGTACACCTACTTCTACAACGTGCCGACCACGGGCCAGGTCACCCAGTCCAATGCGGCCTCGGAGTATCTGCAGAAGAGTCATATCGCTGCCGTCGACGTCACCTATGACCTCAGTGCCCGGTGGCGCGTCGGCGGCAAGTACGCCTACCGGCTCGGCGAGATCAGCCTGGATCGCGACGACCCCTCGTTCTTCGACAACTCCGCCAGCCTCTACGTGGTCCGCACGGACTATCGTCTGCGGGAGAACTGGGAGCTGCTCCTCGAAGGCCGGATGCTCGAGATGCAGGACATCGGCGAGCAGCGCGCCGGTGCGCTCGTGGCGGTGTCCCGTTATTTCGGAGATCACTTCAAGGCCGGCGTGGGCTACAACTTCACGGACTTCTCCGACGATCTCACGGATCTCGACTTCGACCATCAGGGTCTGTTCCTCAACCTGACCGGCGCGTTCTGAGGAACGGGCGCTCCCGGCACCGGCAGACGTGGAACTCGAACCCTGGTAAAGGCCCCCGCTTTGCAGGCAGAATTCCGACATGCCCATACCCATGACCCAGGAAGGCGCAGACGCGCTGCGTGAGGAGCTTCAGCGCCGGAAGTCCGTGCTGCGCGCGGAGATCACCCAGGCCATCGCGGAAGCGCGCGAGCATGGTGATCTCAAGGAAAACGCGGAGTACCACGCGGCCCGCGAGCAGCAGAGCTTCAACGAAGGGCGTATCAAGGAGATCGAGAGCAAGCTGGCCGACGCGCAGATCATCGACATCAGCCGGATCGCGCCCTCCGGCAAGGTCATCTTCGGCTCCACCGTCACGCTGATCGACGCGGACAGCGGGCAGGAAACCCGCTACAAGATCGTCGGCGAGGACGAGGCGGATCTTAAAGCAGGCAAGATATCCGTCATGTCACCCATCGCCCGGGCGATCGTCGGCAAGAGCGTCGGCGACGTGGCGGTCGTGAAAACGCCGAGCGGCGAGCGGGAATACGAGGTGGAAGCGGTCGAGCACCTGTAGCTCGGGCGCCCCGCGGCGGCCATCCCGACACCTACATGTCCCCGACACCTACATATATAGGTGCATGAGACGGGTGTGGAGGGTCAGCGCGGCGCTCCGATGCCTCCCGCCCGCAGGACGTTGGAGAGATCCGCCCGGGCCTCCGGGTTGTGACGATACAGCACCAGCACCTTGCCGATGCGCTGCACCACCTCTGCCCGGCAGGCATCCGTCAGCGCCGCACCCAGGGCCTGGCGGGCCTCCCGATCCTCCGCGTTGACCTTCACCTTGATCAGCTCGTGGTCGTTCAGTGCCCGATCCGTTTCGGCGACCAGCGCATCGGACACGCCGGCGTCGCCGACGATGACGACCGGATGCAGGTGGTGGGCGATCTGACGGAGCCGCTTCCGGGTGGCGTTGTCCACGGACGAAGCCTCGGCGGGGTGGAGTGAGGGACGCGCATTGTAGGGGTGTCCCGCCGATGCGCAAGCCCTCCAGAGTCGATCGGGTATCATGCGGCCATGGAACGGCAGCGCGGAAATCGCAGGAAACGGAGCAAATCCAGCGAGCGGTGGCTTGCCCGGCAGCGCAAGGATCCGTTCGCCAGGCAGGCCGCAAAGACCGGCCGGATCAGCCGCGCGCACTACAAGCTCGAGCAGCTCGACGAGCGGTTCAGGCTGCTCAAGCCCGGCATGCGGGTGCTCGAGCTGGGGGCGGCGCCCGGGGGCTGGACCCGCTACGTGGAGGAGCGCATCGCGCCGGGCGGGCTGCTCATCGCGGTGGACGAGCGGCCGGTGGCGGTGGGTGCGGATACCATTCTGCTCGACGGTCTGTTCGGCACCCCTGATATTGACAACAAAATAGATGAATGCCTCGACGGTCGCCCGGTGGATCTTGTTTTGTCCGATATGGCGCCCAATATCAGTGGTATCCGGGCCGCGGACCAGGCCCGGGCCATGGAGCTGGCAGAGCTGGCCGAGGCAGCGGCCGACCGCTGGCTGAAGCCGGGTGGCAGCCTGGTGGTGAAGGTCTTTCAGGGTGAAGGCGTCGAGGACTGGATCCGTCGCATCCGCAGTAAGTACAAGGCGTTCCGGCAGGTGAAGCCCGAAGCCTCCCGGCCCGACTCCCGGGAGATGTTCGCCGTCGCCAGGCAGTTTCGACGCGGCGGTTGAGGCCGACGGCGGGCGCGACCCGGCGGTGGGCGAGTCCCCGGAGCGTGCCGTTCACGGAGACGTGACGCACATCCGCCGATCATGTGGTCCAAAGAAACGAAGCAGAAAGTGGTGTAGGCTACCTCTGCACACATCGATTACCAGGCAAGCTGCCCACCGGATCGGGCAGAAGAGGATAAGTCCTTGACAGATATGGGAAAAAATTTGCTGCTGTGGCTCATCATCGCCGCAGTGCTGCTCACGGTCTTCAACAATTTCAACGTCAAGCCCGAGCCTGAAACCGTCAGCTACACCGACTTCATCGAGCAGGTTCGCACCGACCAGGTGGCGCGGGTGGAAATCGACGGCCTGGTCATTCGGGGTCAGAAGACCAACGGTGACGACTTCCAGGTGGTCCGCCCGAACATGGACGACCCCAAGCTGCTGGACGACCTCTACAACCACAATGTGGAAACCGTGGGCCGGCTGCCCGAGCAGCAGAGCATCTGGGCTCAGCTCCTGGTCGCCAGCTTCCCCATTCTCATCATCATTGCCGTGTTCATGCTGTTCATGCGCCAGATGCAGGGCGGCAGCGGTGGCCGTGGCGGTCCCATGGCATTCGGCAAGTCGAAGGCCCGGCTGCTCTCCGAGGACCAGATCAAGACCACCTTCGCCGACGTGGCAGGGGTGGACGAAGCGAAGGAAGACGTGCAGGAGCTGGTGGAGTTCCTGCGCGATCCCGGTAAGTTCCAGCGGCTCGGCGGTCGCATTCCCAGGGGCATCCTGATGGTGGGACAGCCGGGCACCGGCAAGACGCTGCTCGCCAAGGCCATCGCCGGCGAAGCGAAGGTGCCGTTCTTCTCGATCTCGGGGTCGGACTTCGTGGAGATGTTCGTCGGGGTCGGTGCCTCACGTGTGCGCGACATGTTCGAGCAGGCCAAGAAGCAGGCGCCCTGCATCATCTTCATCGACGAGATCGACGCGGTGGGTCGGCACCGGGGCGCAGGCCTCGGCGGCGGTCACGACGAGCGCGAGCAGACGCTGAACCAGCTGCTCGTGGAGATGGACGGCTTCGAGGCCAACGACGGCATCATCGTCATCGCCGCCACCAACCGGCCCGACGTCCTCGACCCGGCGCTGCTGCGCCCCGGCCGTTTCGACCGGCAGGTGGTGGTGCCGCTGCCGGACATCCGCGGACGGGAGCAGGTGCTGAAGGTGCACATGCGCAAGGTGCCGCTGTCCGATGACGTGGATCCAGCCATCATTGCCCGCGGCACGCCGGGCTTCTCCGGCGCGGATCTGGCCAACCTGGTGAACGAAGCGGCGCTGTTCGCAGCGCGCGGCGGCAAGCGCCTGGTGGAGATGGACGAGTTCGAGAAGGCCAAGGACAAGATCATGATGGGCGCCGAGCGCAAGTCCATGGTCATGTCCGAGAAGGAGAAGCGGAACACGGCTTATCACGAGGCGGGGCACGCCATCGTCGGCCGGATGGTGCCGGATCACGACCCGGTCTACAAAGTGACGATCATCCCCCGAGGCCGCGCCCTTGGGGTGACCATGTTCCTGCCGGAAGAGGACCGCTACAGCCTGACGCGGCAGACGGTGAAGAGCCAGATCTGCTCGCTGTTCGGCGGCCGGATCGCCGAGGAGCTGATCCTCGGACCCGAGTACGTGACCACCGGTGCCTCCAACGACATCGAGCGGGCGACGAACCTCGCCCGCAACATGGTCACGCGCTGGGGCCTGTCCGATACCCTCGGGCCGGTGATGTACGACGAGGACGACGGCGAGGTGTTTCTCGGCATGTCCGGCGGCGTGAAGCCGAAGCCGTTCTCGGACGAAACGGCGCGCGCCATCGACGTGGAAGTCCGGAAGATCATCGACGACTGCTACACCACGGCGAAGCGGATCCTCACCGAAAACGAGGACAAGCTGCACCTGATGGCCGACGCGCTGATCGAGTTCGAGACCATCACCAGTGATCAGATCGATGACATCATGGCGGGCGCCAAGCCGCGTGACCCTGCCGATCTGCCACCACCGCCCGCCCGGAAGCCGGCGGGTGAGAGTGGAGAGTCACCCATCGGGGGGCCGGCCGAGGACCACTGACGTTCCCGGCGATGGGCGCCCGTCTGCTCGACTGTCGCGGGCGTCCGCTCTCCCTGGAGCATGCCCGGGTCATGGGCATCCTCAACATCACGCCGGATTCGTTCTCGGATGGCGGCCGCCTCGCCCGCGGCACGGTGTCCCTGGACGACGTCTGCCGGATCGCTCAGGACATGGTGGACGCCGGAGCGGCGATCCTCGACGTGGGCGGCGAGTCCACGCGGCCGGGCGCTGCCCCGGTGAGCGTCGACGAGGAGCTCGACCGTGTGATCCCGGTCGTGGCACGGCTGGCGGCGCTCGATACCATCATCTCCGTGGATACCCGCAAGGCGGCGGTGGCGGCGGCTGCCCTGGACGCGGGCTGCCACATGATCAACGACGTGTCCGGCCTGGCCGATCCGGCGATGCTCGACGTGGTGGCCGGCAGTGGCGCGGCGCTGTGCGTCATGCACATGCAGGGCAGCCCTGAAACCATGCAGCGCGATCCGCAGTATGAGGACGTGGTGGCGGAGGTGCGCTCGGTGCTCGGTGATTGTGTGGCCCGTGCCCGGCGCGCGGGCATGGCGGACGACCGGCTGTGTGTCGACCCGGGTTTCGGCTTCGGCAAGACGCTCGCCCACAATCTGGCGCTGTTCACCGGGCTCGAGGACCTGCGGATCGACGGTCTGCCGATTCTGGTCGGGGTGTCACGGAAGCGGATGATCGGTGATCTCACCGGCGCGCCGGTGCGCGGGCGGCTGGCCGGCAGCGTTGCTGCCGCGGTGCTGGCGGCGGAGCGGGGTGCGGACATCGTACGCGTGCACGATGTGGCGGAAACGGCGGATGCCCTCAAGGTACTGGAGGCGGTGCGAGCATGAGCAGGCGGTTTTTCGGCACGGACGGGATCCGTGGGCGGGTTGGCGAGTATCCGATCACGCCGGAGTTCTGCCTGCGCCTGGGCTGGGCGGCAGGCCGGGTGTTTGCCCGGCGCAACACCGAGGGCTCGGATCACGAGCCGCACATCCTCATCGGCAAGGACACCCGGATCTCCGGGTACATGCTCGAGTCGGTGCTGGAATCCGGGCTGGTGTCGGCGGGTGTCAACGTCAGCCTGATGGGACCCATGCCGACCCCGGCCGTTGCCTACCTGACCCGAACGCTGCGCGCCGACGCCGGCATCGTCATCAGCGCCTCCCACAATCCGTACTTCGACAATGGCATCAAGTTCTTCGATGCCGATGGCAACAAGCTGCCCGACGAGGTGGAGCTCGAGATCGAACGGGAGCTGGAGATGGAGATGGAGTGTGTGGACTCCAACCGTCTCGGGCGGGCCAACCGGATCAACGACGCAGCCGGGCGCTACATCGAGTACTGCAAGGCCACGGTCAGCCGTGGCTTCCGGCTGTCCGGCATGGACATCGTGGTGGACTGCGCGCACGGCGCCACCTACCACGTGGCACCCAGGGTTCTGGAGGAGCTCGATGCCCAGGTCAGCGTCATCGGCGCCGATCCGGACGGTTTCAACATCAACGAAGGCTGCGGCTCCACCCGACCGGAAGCGCTGGTCGAGCAGGTCCGCGCTCAGGGTGCCGACCTCGGCATCGCGCTGGACGGCGACGGCGACCGGCTGATCATGGTGGATGGCGACGGCACGGTCGTCGACGGCGACCAGCTGCTCTTCGCCATTGCCAGCCATCGCCTGATGTCGGGGGGGCTCACCGGCGGTGTGGTCGGCACGCTCATGTCGAACTTCGGGCTCGAGCTCGCGCTCGGCCAGGCCGGTATCGCCTTCCATCGGGCCAACGTGGGTGACCGCTATGTGCTCGAGGCGCTCCGTCAGCGTGGCTGGTTTCTGGGCGGCGAGTCGTCCGGACACATCGTCTGCCTCGATCTGACCACCACCGGCGACGCCATCGTCGCTGCGCTGCAGGTGCTCAAGGCCATGTGCGAACGGGGTCACTCGCTCGGTGAGCTGGTGAGCGGCATGCAGAAGCTCCCGCAGACGCTGAAGAACGTGCGGGTCGCATCGCCAGCGGAACGGGCGAAGGCCGCGGACGTTCTGGCGGCGGTGAATGACCACGCAGCGACGCTCGCCGGCCGCGGCCGGATCCTGATCCGCCCCTCGGGCACCGAGCCGGTGGTCCGGGTCATGGTGGAAGGAGACAGCGCGGCGGAAGTGGACGCCATCGCGGCGGAGCTGGTGGCCGTGGTGGGCGCGAAGGACCGCTGAGCCGCCGGGAAGCTGCCTGCTGCACGAGCCTGTGCGCTCTTGTTGCAGCGCCGATGAGCCGTTAACATTGCGCGCCCTCCGATAACAGGGACCGGTCATGAGGCGCGGTATCGCCGCCGGCAACTGGAAAATGCACGGTTCCAGGCGGTTCATCGCCGACTATGTCCGGGCGCTGGACGGTCAGGTGCAGGGCCTCGGATGCCTTCTCGTGCTGTTCCCCCCGACGGGTTATCTGCCCGTTCTGGCGGATGCGCTGCGGGGCTCCGGTCTTGGCCAGCTCGTGGAGCTGGGTGCTCAGAATCTGCATGCCGAGGCCGAGGGCGCTTTCACGGGTGAGATGTCTGGCGAGATGCTCGCCGATCTGGGCGCCCGCTGGGTGCTGGTCGGCCATTCGGAACGCCGTGAGTACGCCGGCGAGACGAACGAGCTGGTCGCCCGGAAGACGGCGGCGGCCGTGCGGGCGGGCCTCAAGCCCATGGTCTGCGTGGGTGAACGCGAAGCGGAGCGGGATGCCGGCGAGGCCGAATCGGTGGTTGTCGAGCAGATCGAGAGCGTGCTCGCGTGCAACGGCGCGGACGGGCTCGGCGCCATCGCCTATGAGCCGGTCTGGGCCATCGGTACCGGCCGGACGGCCACGCCGGAGCTGGCGGAGCAGATGCATGCGCTGATCCGTTCGGTGCTCGCGAGGCACTCGGCCCGGGCGGCGGCTCTGCCGATTCTCTACGGTGGCAGCGTCAAGGGTGACAACGCGCAGGCCCTGTTCGCCGAGCGTGACATAGACGGTGGCCTGGTGGGCGGAGCGTCGCTCAAGGCCGATGAGTTTTTGACGATTGCCCGGGCTTTGCCAGGGGGCGATCGGGAACCGGGCGGTACCTGAACGGATACCGGTTCCACAGTGTGCAGGGGGTAGACCGTGTCTACATTTGAATTGGTACTGCTGATGCTGCTGGTGGTCGACGCGATCGCGCTGGCGGGCCTGGTTCTGCTGCAGCAGGGAAGGGGCGCCGACGTTGGCGCCGCCTTCGGCAGCGGCTCGGCCAACACCATGTTCGGCAGCAGCGGATCCGCGAGCTTCCTCACCAAGCTCACGGTCTGGCTGGCCATCGGCTTCTTTCTGATCTCCTTCGGGCTTGCCTGGACCGCCAAGGACCGTGCTGAGAATCTGGGTTCCGTGGGCGTGCCGCGGATTCAGACCCCGGCCGTCGAGGTACCTGCTGCGGACGGGGAGGCGCCCGCCTCGGAGCCGGCCGAGCGGTTGACTCCCGAGGGAGAACGTGTAGATTCCGACATCCCCGATGTCTGAGGCCATGGTCTCGAGGCATCTGGCCCCGCCGAAGTGGTGAAATTGGTAGACACGCTACCTTGAGGGGGTAGTGGGCTTACGCCCGTGGAGGTTCGAGTCCTCTCTTCGGCACCATCTCTCTTTACCGTATTTTCGGTCGATTGTTCCCGTCCGTTCCCGGACCCGCCCATAACGCCCCGTAATCCGGGCAGTTTCAGACCGCTCAAGGTGGTTGCGGGGCAGATATCTGGCCCCTATAATCCCGCCCTTGCTGATGCGGGGTGGAGCAGTCTGGTAGCTCGTCGGGCTCATAACCCGAAGGTCGTGGGTTCAAATCCTGCCCCCGCTACCAAGGAGATAAGGCCCCTTATCAGGGGCCTTTTCATAGCTGCCGGCATTGCCGGCAGCCGTCCTTCCAGGTGGCTCATCCCGTAAAGGCTGGGTTGCCCTTGTCCGGTTACTTGTCCGGGTAGATGCAGACAAGCGCTTCCGCTTCGTCGCGGAAGCATTCGGGAAATGGGCGTATGCCCATTTTTTGTTGGTGGGTCGAAAGTCTTCAGGACGGCCGCAAGACGGAGCGTCCGGCTGACTCGCCCGCGAACGGAAATGACGGCGGCTACTGGATGGCAACTGGACGGTAAAGAAGGAGTGAACAGGAAAGAGACCGACATCGAAAGGCTGCTGGCGCCCGTGGTGGCGCTGGAAGGGTGCGAAATCTGGGGAGTGGAGTACCGCGCCCAGGGCAGGCACTCGAAGCTTTCGATCTACATCGATGGCCCGGAAGGGGTCGGCGTGGACGATTGCGAGCGCGTGAGCCGGCGTGTCAGCGATGTGCTGGATGTGGAGGACGTGCTGAGCGGTGCGTATACGCTCGAGGTTTCCTCTCCCGGTATGGATCGGATCCTGTTCAAGCCGCAGCAGTACGAACGCTGCGTCGGCGAAGAGATAGATGTGCGCCTCAACTATCCGGTGGATGGTACCAAGCGCATCAAAGGTGTCCTCATGGGGCTCGAGAGCGGCGAGGTTGTCGTTCGCCACGGTGAGGATGAGTACTTACTGCCTTTGGAGAACGTGCAGCGGGCGAGAATCGTACCGCGGTTCGATTGAAACTCGATGAGCAACATGAGCAAAGAGATCCTTCTCGTCGTGGACGGTGTGTCGCACGAGAAGGGCGTACCCAAGGAAGTCATCTTCGACGCGATTGAAGCGGCGCTCGCGACCGCGACCAAGAAGCGCTACGACGAGAACGCCGAGTTCCGGGTGGCTATCGATCGCAGCACCGGTGAGTACGAGACATTCCGGGTGTGGACGGTGTGCGACCCCGAGGCGGACACCGAGGAAGAATGGAACCCGGCAGCGCAGCTGACGCCGGAAGAAGCACAGGCAAGAGATCCCGGCCTGAATCTGGGCGACACCATCGAGGAGCCTGTCGAGTCGGTGGAATTCGGCCGCATCGCTGCGCAGACCGCGAAGCAGGTGATCGTGCAGAAGGTCCGGGAGGCCGAGCGCGCCCAGATCGTCCAGGCCTACGCGCCGCGCGTCGGTGAGCTGATCGGCGGCACCGTCAAGAAGCTCGGCCGGGACAGCGTCATCGTCGATCTCGGCAACAACGCGGAAGGCTTGCTCACCCGTGAGCACCTGATTCCCCGCGAGACGTTCCGGGTCGGAGACCGGTTGCGGGCGCTGCTGCTCGAGATCCGCCCGGAGAACCGCGGCCCGCAGCTCATCCTGACCCGCACCTCACCGCAGATGCTGATCGAGCTGTTCAAGATCGAGGTGCCGGAGATTGCCGAGCAGGTGATCGAGATCCGGGGCGCTGCCCGGGATCCGGGCTCGCGCGCGAAGATCGCCGTGAAGACCAACGACGGTCGCATCGACCCGGTGGGCGCCTGCGTGGGTATGCGGGGTTCGCGGGTTCAGGCGGTGTCCGGCGAGCTTGCCGGTGAACGGATCGACATCGTGCTGTGGGACGAGAACCCGGCTCAGCTTGCGGTCAGCGCCATGTCACCGGCGGAGGTGGAGTCCATCATCCTGGACGAGGAAACCCAGTCGATGGACATCGCCGTGGCGGAAGACAATCTGGCTCAGGCCATCGGCCGCGGCGGTCAGAACGTGCGGCTCGCCAGTGATCTGACCGGCTGGAAGCTGAACATCATGACGGAGGCCGAAGCCATCTCCAAGCAGGAGGAGGAAGCCAGCCGCTACATCCGTGAGTTCATGGAGACCCTGGCGGTGGACGAGGATGTCGCCACCGTGCTCGTCGAGGAAGGCTTCAGCACGCTGGAGGAAGTCGCCTACGTGCCCATCGAGGAAATGGCGTCGATCGAAGGGTTCGATCAGGAGATCGTCGAGGAGCTCAGGAACCGTGCCCGTGATGCGCTGCTGACCAGAGCCATCGCCAGCGAGGAAGCGCTCGGCGAGCAGGAACCGGCGGAAGACCTGCTGAACATGGAAGGCATGGATCGCAGGCTGGCGTACCAGCTGGCAAGCAATGGCGTGATCACCATGGAGGATCTCGCCGAGCTGGCCGTACCCGACCTGCAGGAGATCGTGGAAGGCATCGACGAGGAAACCGCGGCAGCGCTGATCATGACGGCCCGCGCTCCCTGGTTCGAGGAAGCCGAAGAGAAAGCGTAAAGAGGTTCTGGCATGTCCGACGTCACGGTAAAGCAACTCGCGGAGACGGTGGGAACACCGGTCGATCGCCTGCTCAAGCAGATGCAGGAAGCGGGTCTCGCGCACTCAACCGATGATGAGCTGGTCTCCGACGAGGAGAAGCAGAAGCTGCTCACGTTCCTGAAGGCGAGTCACGGCGATCGGGGCGCCTCGCAGCCGAGCAAGATCACGCTCAAGCGGCGGACCACGGGCACGCTCAAGACCGGACAGGGGCGGGCGGGTAAGACCGTCAACGTCGAGGTCCGCCGCAAGCGCACCTACGTGAAGCGCGCGGAAGCGGAGCCGGAAGCCAGGCCGGAGCCCGCGGTGGCGGAAGCGGCACCGGCCCGGCAGCCGAGCGCGCTGGCCATCGAGGCGCAGAAGATCCGCGACGAGGAGATGGCCCGGAAGTCTGCCGAGGAGGAAACCCGGCGCCAGGAGGCCGAGCGCAAGGCCGAGGAAGAGCGTCGCCGCGAGGAAGCCGCGCGCAAGGAAGAGGAAGCCCGCCAGGCAGCGGAGCGCAAGGCGCAGGAAGCCGCGGCTCCCGCCAAGCCCGAGGCCGAGATGGATCCGCAGGAGGCGGCGCGCGCCGCGGCGGAGGCCCAGGCCCGTCAGCAGGCACAGGAACGCGGCGGCAAGCGGATCAAGGGCAAGGAACACGACCGCAACAAGCGCACGGGGGATCGCCGGCGCGAGCTGTCGCTGAAGACGGAAAGACGTGCCCGCCGCAGGCACCACCAGACGCCGATTCAGGTGGAGCAGCAGGGCGGCGAGTTCCGCCCGACGGATTTCATCGCCAGGGAAGTCGAGATTCCCGGGGTCATCACCGTGGGCGAGCTCGCGCAGCGGATGTCCGTGAAGGCGGGCGAGGTCATCAAGACCCTGATGGGCATGGGCGTCATGGCCACCATCAACCAGACGGTCGACCAGGACACCGCCACGCTGATCGTGGAGGAGATGGGCCACCGGGTGAAGCTCATCCACGAGGACGCACTCGAGCAGTCACTCGAGCAGTCTCTCGTGCTGGAAGGAGAAGAGGTCTCCCGGCCGCCGGTGGTCACCGTGATGGGCCACGTCGACCACGGCAAGACGTCGCTGCTCGACTACATCCGCAAGACCCGGGTCACGAGCGGCGAGGCGGGTGGCATCACCCAGCACATCGGCGCCTACCGTGTCGATACGCCGCACGGCCGGATCACGTTCATCGACACGCCCGGTCACGCGGCGTTCACCGCGATGCGTGCGCGAGGCGCGCAATCCACCGACATCGTGATTCTGGTGGTGGCGGCGGATGACGGCGTTATGCCGCAGACGGAGGAAGCCATTCAGCACGCCCGTGCTGCAGGCGTGCCCATCGTGGTGGCGATCAACAAGATCGATCTGGAGGCGGCGGATCCTGACAAGGTCACCAACGAGCTCGCGGCGAAGGACGTCGTTCCGGAGAGCTGGGGCGGTGATACGCAGTTCGTCAAGGTATCCGCACATACCGGCGAAGGCATCGAAACGCTGCTCGAATCCGTGCTGCTGCAGGCAGAGATCCTCGAGCTGAAGGCGGTCGAGCAGGGCCCTGCGCGCGGCGTGGTGATCGAATCCCGGCTCGATCGTGGGCGCGGCCCGGTTGCCACCGTGCTCGTGCAGAACGGCACGCTCAATCAGGGTGACGTGGTCATCGCCGGAGAGTTCCAGGGTCGCGTGCGCGCCATGCTGGACGATCACGGTGAGCAGGTGAAGATCGCCGGGCCCTCCGACCCGGTGGAGCTGCTGGGGCTGGCCGGCACACCGGCAGCGGGTGACGACTTCTCGGTGGTCTCCGACGAGCGGACGGCCCGCGAGCTGGCCGAGTTCCGCCGCGGCAAGTCCCAGGAACAGCGTGTCGCCCTGCAGCAGGCGGCGAAGATGGAAAACATGTTCGCCAACCTGGGTGAGGGTGAAAAGCGGGTGCTGAAGATGGTGCTGAAGACCGACGTGCGCGGTTCTCTGGAGGCCATCCAGCACGCGCTGGCGGATATGGGCAACGACGAGGTGGCGGTGAACGTGCTCGGCTCGGGCATCGGTGCCATCACCTCGACGGATGCCAACCTGGCCCTCACGTACGGCGCGGCCATCTTCGGTTTCAATGTCCGGGCGGACAGCTCGGCGAAGAAGATCATCGAGCGCGAAGGGCTGGACCTGCGCTACTACAGCGTCATCTACGAGCTGCTCGACGACGTCAAGCAGGTGCTCACGGGCATGCTCGCACCGGAGATCCGCGAGGAGATCGTCGGCATCGCCGAAGTCCGCGACGTGTTCCGCTCACCCAGATACGGCCAGGTGGCCGGCTGCATGGTCACGGAGGGCACGGTTTTCCGCAACAAGCCGATCCGCGTGCTGCGCGACAACGTGGTGATTTTCGAAGGCGAGCTGGAGTCGCTCCGCCGCTTCAAGGACGACGTCAACGAGGTGCGCTCGGGTACCGAGTGCGGTATCGGGGTGCGCAACTACAACGACGTCCGTGTGGGCGACCTGATCGAGGTATACGACGCCAAGGAAGTGGCGAGGGTGCTGAGTTAGGCGGTATGCGGACGCACGGCAGAGATCTTCGCGTCGGAGACTTCATCCGCGACGAGCTGGCTTCGATCATCCAGCGGGAGATGCGCGATCCGCGGATCGGCATGGTGAGCGTCAACGAAGCGCGGGTGAGCAAGGATCTCTCCTGGGTGGATGTCTATGTCTCATCGTTCGAGACGAAGACCCGAGAGGAGCGTGCCGAGCTCGTGGCGGTGCTGAACGGCGCGTCCGGGTACTTCCGCTCGGAGCTGGCCAAGCGGCACAGCATGCGGACGACGCCGAAACCGCGCTTTCACTACGACGAGTCCGTGGAGCGGGGCCCGAGGCTGGAGGCGCTCATCGAGCGGGCGATCGAGGCCGATGCCAGAGAGCACCAGCACCAGATGGACGAGCCTGCCGGCGGTGAGCGCAATGAGTAAACGTCGGCGTGGCCGTGAAGTGAGCGGCATCCTGGTGCTGGACAAGCCGCAGGGCATGAGCTCCAACGACGCGGTTCAGAAGGCGAAGCGGCTGTTCAACGCCCGCAAGGTCGGCCACACCGGTGCGCTGGATCCGCTGGCAACGGGTGTGCTGCCGCTGTGCTTCGGGGAGGCGACCAAGTTCTCCCAGTATCTTCTGGCTTCGGACAAGAAGTACTGGGTTCGGATCCTGCTGGGTGTGTCCACGGACAGCGGCGACGCCGACGGCAAGGTGGTGAGTACCCGGCCCGTTCCCGACATCGACCGGGCCCGGGTGGAAGACGCGCTGCGCTTCTTCCGGGGCGAGATCGACCAGGTGCCTTCCATGTTCTCGGCCATCAAGCACCAGGGTCAGCCCCTGTACAAGCTGGCGAGGCAGGGCATCGAGATAGAGCGGGAAGCCCGCAGGGTGACGATTTCCTCGAACGAGCTGCTCGAGCTGCACGACGACAGTCTGGTGCTGTCGATCCACTGCAGCAAGGGCACCTACGTTCGCACCATCGCCGAGGAGCTCGGCGAGGTGCTGGGGTGCGGTGCGCACGTCGTCGAGCTTCGACGGCTGGCTGCCGGGCCCTACACGGAGGCGGATCTGGTGACGTTCGAGCAGCTCGAGAAAGCGCTCGAGCACGGCTCGCTGGACCCGTTTCTGCTGCCGGTGGACAGTGCCGTCAGGGAGTGGCCGGAGGTCAGGTTGACCGACAACACGGCCTACTACCTCAGGCAGGGTCAGCCGGTGATCGTGCCGCATGCGCCCACGAGCGGGTGGGTGCGGCTGTCTGAAGTCGAGGACGACCACACGACGAAGTTCATCGGTGTGGGCGAGATCCTCGACGATGGAAGAGTTGCTCCGCGCCGCCTGGTGGTGGAGCAGGGTAAGTAGTCGCGGGCGCCTAATCACAATCGCCCGCATCGATCGAGGTCACTGTAAGTGTGCACGGTGATCCCGGGTTCTCTCACGCACATTGAATTGGAGAAGTTGAAATGGCACTGAATGCCGCAAGCAAAGCAGAAATCATCAAGGAGTTTCAGTTGGAAGAGGGGGACACAGGGTCCCCGGAAGTGCAGGTAGCCCTGCTGACACACAACATCAACGGGCTGCAGGATCACTTCAAGACGCATCAGAAAGATCATCACTCCCGTCGCGGTCTGATCCGAATGGTCAACCAGCGGCGCAAGCTGTTGGACTATCTGAGGCAGAAAGATGCAAACCGTTACAGTGATCTGATCAAGCGATTGGGTCTGCGGCGCTGACACGAGGTGTGTCGGTCCCGCGAACGGGCGTTGCCGGCGATGCAGGTCCGGTACGCACCGGAATAGATTTGGAGGTTAAGTGTTTAAAATAGCAAAGAAAGAGTTTCAGTTCGGCGAGCACAAGGTGGTCCTGGAGACCGGCCGCGTGGCCAGGCAGGCCACCGGCGCCGTACTGGTTTCCATGGGAGACACGGTGGTTCTGTGCACCGTCGTGGCAGCACCCAACGCACGACCCGGGCAGGACTTCTTCCCGCTCACCGTGAACTACCAGGAGAAGACCTACGCCGCAGGCAAGATCCCGGGCGGGTTCTTCCGCCGTGAAGGACGCCCGAGCGAGAAGGAAACCCTCACCTCGCGGCTCATCGACCGGCCGCTGCGACCGCTCTTCCCGAAGGGCTTCCTCAACGAGGTGCAGGTCATCTGCACGGTCATGTCCGCAGACAAGGATCAGGACCCGGACGTGGCGTCCATGATCGGGGCCTCCGCGGCGCTGGCGATTTCGGGTATCCCCTTCAACGGTCCCATCGGCTGCGCGCGGGTGGGTTACCGGGACGGCACGTACCTGCTGAACCCGGGGTACGAGGCGCAGAAGGAGTCCCGTCTCAGCATGACCGTGGCCGGCACGGACGCGGCGGTGCTGATGGTGGAGTCGGAAGCAGGCGAGCTGACCGAGGATCAGATGCTCGGCGCCGTGCTGTTCGGTCATCAGGAGATGCAGGTGGCCATCGAGGCCATCAAGGCACTGGCCGCGGAAGCGGGCAAGCCTGCCTGGGACTGGCAGCGGCCGGAAGCGGACAGCACTCTCGCCGGCAAGGTGGAGAGCTCGATCCGCGCGGATCTGGGCGAGGCTTATCGCATCACGGACAAGATCCAGCGGCTCACCCGGGTCGGCGAGCTGCGCCGCAGGGTGGTCGAGGAGCTTGCCGGCGGCGAATCGCCACAGTATTCGGCGGATGACGTAGCGGATGCCTTCGGCAAGCTGGAGAAGAGCCTGGTGCGCCAGCGCGTGCTGAACGGTGAGCCCCGCATCGACGGACGCAACCTGAAGACCGTTCGGCCGATCCAGGTCGAGGTGGGCATTCTGCCGAAGACCCACGGCTCGGCGCTGTTCACCCGCGGCGAGACCCAGGCCATCGTGGTAGCCACCCTCGGCACCATGCGCGATGCGGCCATGATCGACGCGCTGGAGGGCACCTTCAAGGATCCCTTCATGCTGCACTACAACTTCCCGCCCTACAGCGTCGGCGAGGCGGGCTTCATGGGTGGCCCCAAGCGCCGGGAAATCGGTCACGGCCGGCTCGCCCGCCGCGGCGTCGCCGCCCTGCTGCCCTCCGTCGACGACTTCCCGTACACGTTGCGGGTGGTCTCCGAGATCACCGAGTCGAATGGCTCGAGCTCCATGGCCAGTGTCTGCGGGACGTCGCTGGCGCTGATGGATGCCGGCGTGCCGATGAAGGCGCCGGTGGCCGGTGTGGCCATGGGTCTGGTGAAGGAAGGTAACCGTTATGCGGTGCTGACCGACATTCTCGGTGACGAGGATCACCTGGGCGACATGGACTTCAAGGTGGCCGGTACTGCCCGCGGCGTCACGGCGCTGCAGATGGACATCAAGATCGACGGCATCACCGAGGAGATCATGGAGATCGCTCTCGGCCAGGCCAACGAGGCCCGGCTGCACATCCTCGGCGAGATGAACAGGGTCCTGGACAAGCCGCGTGCGCAGATCTCCGAGAACGCGCCCGCCATGCGGGTCCTCAACGTTCATCCGGACAAGATCCGCGACATCATCGGCAAGGGTGGCGCCACCATCCGCGGCATCGTCGAGGAGACGGGCGCCGACATCGACATCGAGGACGATGGCAGCGTGCGGATCTACGCGGCCGACGGCGAAGCCATGAAGGCTGCCGTCGCGCGCATCGAGGAGATCACCGCCGAGGCGGAAGTGGGCCGCATCTACGAGGGCAAGGTCGCCCGGATCGTGGATTTCGGCGCCTTCATCACCATCCTGCCGGGCAAGGACGGCCTGCTGCACATCTCTCAGATCGCCGAAGAGCGGGTGGAGAACGTCAGCGACTACCTGCAGGAAGGGCAGGAGGTGAAGGTGGTGTGTCTGGACGTGGACCAGCGCGGCCGCATCAAGCTCTCCATGAAGGAAGTGGAGAACTACTCCGAAAGTGCGTAGCACTTTCGCGTCGGCATAGCCGACGCGCATCCGCATGGCGGATCAGGGCGCCTCGGGCGCCCTGACGAACCCTCGTCGAAAGGCGGGGGTTTTTGTTTTTAGGGGGCATGGTTGGACACTAGCCTTTCGCCCCGCCCGCCGACAGGGTCATCCATGCTTCGGCCCGGTGCGCTGTCGGTTTACGCTTCCTGCTCACTGCTGCCGAAAAGCAACGAAATCACCGGCAGTTCCGTCGGACCGCACAGGATGTAGACGTGATCGTCCGGCTGCAGCGTCAGTTCCTCACCGGCCGGAATCAGCTCCTCGTCTCGAAGCACCATGATGATCGAGGCATTGCCCGGTAGCGTCAGATCGCGGATGGCCATGCCGCAGACGAGCAGCGGCTGGTGAATCCAGAAGGAATGAATCCCCGCCCTGCCGACCTGCCTGCCCGTCAGCTCCACCACGGTTGAAGGCAGCGCGACACCGGGGCTCTGCACGCGCAGCCATTTCGACAGGGGGGCGGCGGTGACGCCCTGCAGCAGCACGCTCAGGACGACGACGAAGAAGACGATGTTGAACAGAGCCGGCGCAGCCTCCACCCCGGCAAGCAGTGGAAACATCGCCAGCACGATGGGCACTGCCCCTCGCAGACCAACCCAGGCGATATAGACCTGCTCCCGGATCGGAAAACGGAACGGCGCCAGGCAAAAAAACACGGCAACCGGCCGGGCGACCAGCGCCAGGATGAGGGCAATGGCGACACCGATACCCGCTACCTCCAGAAGGTCCGATGGAAAAACCAGCAGGCCCATGGTCAGAAACATGGTCATCTGTGCGAGCCAGGCGATGAAGTTGTGGGAGTGCAGAATGGTGGATCGGTAAGGCAGCCGCCGCTGGCCGAGCACGACGCCGGCAACGTAGGCAGCGAGGTAGCCGCTGCCCTGCAGCAGGGTCGGCAGGCTGAAGGCAAGGAGGGCAACCGCCAGCGTCAGGATGGGGTACAGGCCGGCCAGCTGTACATTCAACCGGGTCAGCAGCCAGCCCCCGGCGATGCCGATAGCAGCTCCGGAGGCAGCGCCGATCGCGAGCTGCAGGGCGATGTTGATCGCCAGCGTATCGACGGATGCCGGTTCGCCGACCAGCGCCATAGCCACCGACATGGTCAGGATGACCGCGACCGGATCGTTCAGTCCCGATTCCAGGTCCAGGGTACCGGCCACTCGGCGACGCAGGTTCATGTGACTGCCGCGGAGTATGGAGAACACGGCCGCGGCGTCCGTGGAGGAGACGATCGCACCCAGCAGCAACGCCTCCCCCCAGCCGAAGCCCAGCAACCGGGCGCCGACGGCAACGAGGGCCGCCGTGCCTGCGACGCCGACGGTGGCCAGCACACCCGCCGGTGCGAGCGCTCTGCGAATCAGCTCGCGGGAGGTGTTGAGGCCGCCATCGAACAGGATGACGGCGAGTGCCGCCGTACCGATGCGAAATGCCAGCTCGTAGTCAGCGAATTCGATCCCGCCGAGCCCCTCCGACCCGGCCAGCATGCCCACCAGCAGAAAGATGAGAACCACGGGTACGCCCGTGCCGGTGGCGACGCGGCTCAGCAGCACGCTGAGCATGAGCAGCGCCCCGCCGATCAGCAGCAGGAGAGCGGTCGCCGAAGGTTCGATCGAGAAATCCATCAATCGGTTCAGGCCAACGTCGCCAGGGGTGCAGGCCGCGGTAGCGAAGCATGGCAGGGCGGCGCGTGGCAACCGTTATCGAGCCGCACTCCGCTATGCGCTATGGAGCGGAAGGCCGGCCGCTGCGTCAGGCCCCTGCGCGGTTCTCGACCAGGTCGTCCACCACCGCCGGATCGGCCAGCGTGGACGTGTCCCCCAGGTTGTCCAGATCGTCGGCCGCGATCTTGCGCAGGATCCTGCGCATGATCTTGCCGGAGCGGGTCTTCGGCAGCCCGGGCGCGAACTGAATGTGTTCCGGCCGGGCGAAGGGCCCGATCTCGCTGCGCACGAGTGCCACGAGCTCCTCGCGAAGTTTCTCGTGGTCCTCGTTGTTGCCCACCATCAGGGTCACATAGGCATAGATCCCCTCGCCCTTCACCGGGTGGGGATAACCGACCACGGCAGCCTCCGCCACCGCCTCATGCAGCACCAGCGCGCTCTCCACCTCCGCCGTGCCGATCCGGTGGCCGGAAACGTTCATCACATCGTCCACCCTGCCGGTGATCCAGTAGTAACCGTCCGCATCGCGCCGGGCGCCGTCACCGGTGAAGTAGAAGCCCTTGTAGGCGCTGTAGTAGGTGTCGATGACCCGCTGGTGATCGCCGTAGACCGTGCGGATCTGTCCGGGCCAGGAACGGGTGATCACCAGGTTGCCGGTGGCTTCGGTGGTCTCGATGACCTTGCCCTCGGCATCGACCAGCGCCGGTACCACGCCGAAGAACGGGCGGGTGGCGCTGCCGGGTTTCAGTGCGGTGGCACCCGGCAGCGGGGAGATCATGATGCCGCCGGTTTCCGTCTGCCACCAGGTATCCACGATCGGGCAGCGGCCTTCGCCGACCACGCGGTGGTACCACTCCCAGGCTTCGGGATTGATGGGCTCGCCGACCGTGCCGAGCAGGTTGAGTGACGCACGCGAGCTGCCGGTCACGAACTGATCGCCCTGGGCCATGAGCTGACGGATGGCGGTGGGGGCCGTGTAGAAAATGTTCACCTGGTGCTTGTCCACCACCTGCCAGCAGCGTCCGGCGTCGGGCCAGGTGGGCACGCCTTCGAACATGAGGGTGGTCGCACCGTTGGCCAGCGGCCCGTAGACGATGTAGGTGTGGCCGGTGATCCAGCCGACGTCTGCCGTGCACCAGTAGATGTCACCGTCGTGGTAGTCAAAGACGTACTTGTGCGTCATGGCGGCCTGCAGCAGGTAGCCGGCCGTGCCGTGCTGCACCCCCTTGGGCTTTCCCGTGGAGCCGGAGGTGTAGAGGATGAAGGACGGATCTTCGGCATCCATCACCTCGGGCTCGCAGGTTGCCGGCTGCGCGGCCGTGATCTCGTGGTACCAGACGTCGCGCTCCGGGTGCCAGGCCACGTCCGCGCCGGTGCGCTGCACGGTGAGCACGGTGTGCACGTTCGGACAGTCGGCCAGCGCCGTCTCCGCGTTGGCCTTGAGCGGCACCTTGCGCCCGCCCCGCACACCTTCGTCCGCGGTGATCAGCACGCGGCAGTCCGAGTCGAGGATCCGGTCGCGCAGGGACTGCGGCGAGAAGCCGCCGAAGACCACCGAGTGGATGGCGCCGATGCGCATGCAGGCGAGCATGGCGTAGGCCGCCTCCGGGATCATGGGCATGTAGATGCAGACCCGGTCACCTTTGACGACACCGCGCGCCTTGAGCGCGTTCGCGAGCCGGCAGACATGGTCGTGGAGTGCCTGATAGGTGATGTGGTCCGTGTCGTTGGCGTCGTCGCCTTCCCAGATGATGGCGGTCTGGTCTGCGCGCTCCGGCAGGTGACGGTCGATGCAGTTGTAGGCGATGTTGAGCTTGCCGCCACCGAACCAGCTCACCTGGCCTTTCGGCAGATCCGCGTTGCAGACGGTGTCCCACTTCCGGTACCAGTCGATGAAGATGTCGGCCTGCTCGGCCCAGAACCCTTCCGGATCGCTGACGGAGCGCTCGTACATGGCCCGGTACTGATCTTCGTTGATGAAGCAGCGGTCCAGCACCGCTTCCGGAACCGGTACGACGTGTATTTCAGACATGGTCAGAGATCCTTGTTGCCGGCACGGGTGAGGTAGTCGACGAGCGCCCGGGTGGAGACGTCCTGGCCCAGTGTCGATTTGCCGCCGAGCTGCTCGAAGATAGGCACCGCGAGACGCTTGCCCAGCTCGACTCCCCACTGATCGAACGAGTTTATGTCCCAGATGATGCCTTGGCAAAACACGACCTGCTCGTACAGGGCGATGAGCGCCCCGAGGCTCGCCGGATCGAGCGCCGGCAGCACCAGGGTGGTGGTGGGCTTGCCACCGGCGACCTGCTTGTGCGGATCCGGATCCTGCTGACCCTGCAGCATCGCCTGGCTCTGGGCGAGCGCATTGGCGTTCAGCCAGCGCTGATGATGCTCAGGCGGTTCGCCGCTGGCGACGACGATGAAATCCGCGGCGAAGGAGCGGGTTCCCTGGTGCAGCAGCTGATGGAATGCGTGCTGACCGTTGGTGCCGCGGCCGCCCCAGACGATGGGCATGCTGTGCACGTTGAGCGGCGTGCCGTCCTGGCGGACGCTCTTGCCGTTGGACTCCATGATGAGCTGCTGCAGGAAATCGGGCAGCAGCCGCAGCCGCTCGGCGTACGGCAGGATCGCCTGGTTGGTCACCCCCAGGAAGTTGTAGTTCCAGATGCCCGCCAGCGCCATGAGCACCGGCAGGTTTTCGGCAAACGGCGCCTGCCGGAAGTGGGTATCCATGGCGTGGCCGCCGGCAAGGAACTCGAGGAATCCTTCGCGGCCGAGGGCGAGCGCGATGGGCAGGCCCACGGGCGACCAGACGGAGTAGCGCCCGCCTACCCAGTCCCACATGGGGAAGACGTTCTGTCCGGGGATGCCGAAGGCCGACGCGGCGTCCAGATTCGTGGAGATGGCGACGAAGTGGCGTTCGATGGCCAGCGGGTCGCCCGTTCTCTCGAGGAACCAGTCCCGGGCGCTCTCCGCGTTGACCCGGGTTTCCAGGGTGGAGAAGCTCTTGGAGACGATGACGAACAGGGTCCGCGCGGGATCGAGGCCGGCAATGGCCCGGTTCAGCGCGCTGGCGTCGATGTTGGCGACGAAATGAATCCGAGGCCCCCGATGCCACGGACGCGCGAGCGCGTCCACCACGAGCTCCGGGCCGAGATGCGAGCCGCCGATGCCGATGTGCACCACGTCGGTGATCGCGCGGCCGGAATATCCCCGCCAGATGCCCTGGCGCACCTGGTCGGACAGCGCGAGCACCTGTTCCATGACCGAAGCGGCCGATCGAGCCATCGCCGGCCGCGCCGAGTCCGGTGCGCGGAGTGCCGTGTGCAGCGCGGCGCGCTGCTCGGTCCGATTGACGACCTCGCCTGAGAACTGGGCCTCGATGGCTGCCGGCAGCCGCATCTCCATTGCCAGCGCCAGCAGCGCGTCCAGCACCCGATCGGAGAGCCGCTGCTTGCTGAGATCGGCCAGCAGCCCGGCCGCTTCCAGCGTTCGCGGCACCGGGTCCCGCGCCGATTCCTCGTTCGCGAGCCTGGACAGCGCCTTCCAGCTCCTGGTGGTTTCCGGGGACATTGGTGTAACGGGTCCTAGTGTCCTGTCCCGTTGATTCGTGGACAGGACACTAGATGAGCTCCGGATGCGGATTGAAGTACTGTCTCGGCCCGTCCATGGAAACGATCTGTGTGAGCAGCGCCTCGAAGTGCGCGGGGTTGTTGGCGAAGTCGATCTCGGTGGCATTCACCACCAGCAGCGGCGCATCGTTGTAGAAGTGGAAGAACTCCGTGTAGGAGTTGATCAGCGTGTTCAGGTAGTCGGCGCTGATCTCCTGCTCGAAGTCGATCCCACGATGGCGGATGCGCTGCAGCAGAACCCCCGTGGGGGCCTGCAGATAGATCACCAGGTCCGGCCGCGGCGGCTCGATGGCCAGGTTCTGCTGGATCTGCTTGTAGAGGGCGAACTCCGCGTCATCCAGCGTCAGGCGAGCGAAGAGCTCGTCCTTCTCCATGAGAAAATCGGCCACCAGCGTGGAGTCGAGCAGATCGCCGCCACGGATGTCGGCTACCTGCCGCGCCCGGTGCAGGAGGAAGTAGAGCTGGGTGGGCAGGGCATGGCGCCGGCCCTCGCGGTAGAAACGGTCGAGAAAGGGGTTTTCGGCGACGGGTTCACGGAGCAGCGGGTAGCCGAACGTCTGTGCCAGCTTGCTTGCGAGGGTGGTTTTGCCGACCCCGATGGGGCCTTCCACCGCGATGTAGCCGGGAAGCGGCCGGCCATCCAGCAACTGGCGGGTTCCGGCGGTGACCTCCGCCTGAGCGGGCTCGTATGCAACGCTGTTCATGTTCGATTGAGTCTGCCAGAACTCGTCCGGCAGCCATAGTCGGGAAACGTACGGCAGGGCGATCAGCCGTTGGCCTGGCCCTCCGGTGGCCGCCGGCGGCGGGATTTCCTGCGGCGTTTCTTCTTTGTCGGCGAGTGCGCGCGCCGCTCGTCGACCATCGCCTGACGGGCTTCCGGGCCGACGGCCTGGTAGCGCGTCCACCACTCGGCCGCGTCGCTGAGCCCGGCCTCCGGGGTGAGGGCGCACTCCGCACGCAGCACCAGGAAGTCGTAGGCGGCGCGGAATCGGGCGTGGCTGGCCAGCTTCTCGATGACCCGGGCCTGACGGCTCTCGAGCCGGTCCTGAAGGTGCCACACCTCGCGGATGAACTGCGAGAACCGCCGCGGCACGGCGATGATCCGCTGCTGGTCGCCGAGGCAGTCCGTGGCGGCCTGGAGCCTGGCTTCCGCAGGTGCGAGAGATGCCTGCAGGTCGTTCAGACGGGCCTGGTAGTCGGCCCACAGCAGCACGGCGAGCAGAAAACCCGGCGTGACGGGCTTGTCCGCGCGGATCCGCTCGTCCGTGTTGCGCATGGCTTCCGGAATCAGAGGGTCCTGCGGATCACACCCGGGGAACAGCGCTACCCGCAGGGGGGTGGTGACCAGCAGCTGCCAGGCGCGCTCCGCCTGACCGGACATGAGCACCTTCTGGATCTCGTCGAAGAGCCGTGCCGGCGGCACCGCACCCATGAGCTCGGCCGCCTCCGCGAAGCAGTCGGAAATCTCCCGATCGAGCACGCAGTCGAGCTTGGCCTGGAAACGGATGGCCCTGAGCGCGCGCACCGGGTCTTCCCGCAGCCGCGTGCGGGCCTCGCCGATGAAGCGCAGGTGACCGGATTCCAGATCGTCCAGACCGCCGGTGTAATCCAGGATCTCTTCCCGCTGCGGGTCGTAGTACAGGGCGTTGAAGGTGAAGTCGCGACGGAACGCGTCCTCCTCCAGCGTGCCGTAGACGTTGTCCCTGAGAATCATGCCCGCTTCGGAGTGGGCCCGCTCGTCGGCTTCCTCCGCCACCGCGCGGCGGAACGTGGACACCTCGATCAGCTCCCGTCCGTAGCGGACGTGGGCAATTCGGAAACGGCGTCCCACCAGGCGGGAGCGTCGAAACAGCGATCGCACCTCCTCCGGCGTGGCATCGGTGGCCACGTCGAAGTCCTTTGGCGTGAGGCCGAGCAGCAGGTCGCGGACGCAGCCGCCGACGAGGAGTCCGGCGAAGCCGGCCTCCTGCAACCGGGCGGTGACGTCCACCGCATTGGGGCTGACCCGATCCGGGGTCAGGCCGTGCTGGCGGGCGTCGAGTCGGCGTACCTCACGGGCCTTCAAGAGACGTCTCTGCGCCGGCCACGTTTCTTGGTTTTCTTGCGCGGAATGTTCAGCCGCTGCCGCCGTTCCCACAGGCTCTTGCGGCTGATGCCGAGCTTTGCCGCGAGCTCGGTCTCCGTCATCGTGTCCTGGTGGGCCGTGACGAAGCTGACGAAGTAATCCTCGATGGTCTGCTCCGGCGGTGCCGCGCGCTGGCTGGCGGACGTCTGAACCCGGGGCGGTTCGATGGCCAGCATGGCCGTTTCGATGGCGCCACCGTCGGAGAGGATCACGGCCCGCTGGATGGCGTTCTCCAGCTCGCGGACGTTGCCGGGCCAGCTGTAGCGGCGCAGATCGTCCAGCGTCGCGTCCGTGAAGTAGAGGCCCTTCTTGCCGAGACGCTGCATGGTTCGATCCAGCATTTCCGCGGCGAGCAGCAGCACGTCGTCGCCCCGGTCGCGCAGTGGCGGCACGTGCAGCGCCACCACCTTCAGGCGATAGAACAGGTCCTTCCTGAGCTGACCGCTGTCCACCAGACTCTGCAGATCACGATGCGAGGCGGCGATCAGGCGGAAATCGCGGTTCGAGTCCAGGGCGCGGAGCAGGCGGGACTGGGCTCCGGCAGGCAGCTCGCCCACCTCGTCCAGAAACAATGTACCCCCGCTCGCGCCATCGATGAGGCCGCCGCGCTCGTCCCCCGGCCGGCCGAAGAGCTCCGTCTCGATCTGATCTGCGGGTACGCTCGCGCAGTTCAGCGAGATCATGGGCGCGGTGTGTCTAGCGCTCCTGGAGTGGATGGCACGTGCCACCAGCTCCTTGCCCGTACCCGACTCGCCCGTGATCAGCACCGTCGAGTCCGTTGGCGCCACCTTGGCAATGTTGTCCACCAGTGACTGCATGGTGCGGCTCGCACCGATCATCGCGTAGGTGGTATCCCGATGCGAGCGGCATTCGGCCATGGCGCGTGTCAGCGCGTCGGCGAGCTCCCGGCTCCCGCAGTCCGCCGGCAGGTAGTCGCTGGCTCCGGCCTTGATGCAGCTCACCGCGGCACGGATTTCCGGGTTCGGATCGATAACGATCACCGGACGTATCCCCGTGGCCAGCACCTGCTCCACCCGCCCGCCGGCGCAGACCAGCGCGCCGGCCGTGGTGGCTTCCGGCGGCAGCGCCGACGGATCCTGAATCGGGATCGGCAGATAGCCTTCGGCCTCCAGCAGACCTGCGATGCGTTGCGAGTCAGCCGACTCCGGATCGAGCACGAGTATTCGGTTCATGTGGAGGCGGATGTTACCAAAATACGCAGCTAGTCACGGGCCGTGACCGATGCGGCCTGCACGCGTTTCAGGTCGAAGCGGGGGATCGCCCAGTCCAGCAGCACCGCCGGAGACCAGTGCCGGGCCTCTGCAGGCGGGTCCAGACCCAGATAGCGGAAGACGACAAGCAGGTTGGCTGAGGCTCGATCGTCGACGACGGCCGGAGCGTGGGTCTGTTTGGACAGCTTCTGGCCGCTGGCATCCACCAGGACCGGCAGGTGGGCATAGCTCGGCACGGTGAGCCCCAGGCGCTCCATCAGGTAGATCTGCCGGGCGGTGTTGTCCAGCAGGTCGCCGCCGCGCACCACGTGTGATATCGCTTCGCTGCCGTCGTCCACGGCCGTGGCGAGCTGGTAGGCGATCTGCCCGTCCCGCCGCCGGACCACGAAGTCTCCGCAGGTCCGGGCCAGCACTTCCTCCTGGTCGCCCCGGACGAGGTCGTGGAACCGCACGGGCCGATCCTCGACGAGGACGCGGATGGCCGCACCGGCCACGGGGGCGGTGCGATGCCGGCAGCTTCCCGGATAGATTGTCTCGTCGGCGAGCATCGCCCGGGTACAGGTGCAGTAGAAGAGCAGACCCTGAGCGGACAGGGTCGCCAGTGCGGCCTCGTAGCGGGCGATGTGCCCGCTCTGGTGAATGACGGGACCATCCCAGTGGAGGGCGTGTGCGTCCAGGGTCTTGCGGATGGCGTCTTCCGCACCGGGTGCCACCCGCGGTGTGTCTAGATCGTCGATACGCAGCCACCACTGGAGGCCGCGGGCGCGGGCGTCGAGGTAACTGGCGGTGGATGCGAGCAGCGAGCCCTGATGCAACGAGCCGGTCGGTGACGGTGCGAACCGGCCGGCGTGCTGGATCATCCGGGAGTCCGGATCAGCCGTGCAGCTGCTTCTCTTTGATCTCGTCCAGCGATTTGCAGTCGATACACTGGGTCGCCGTCGGACGGGCTTCCAGGCGTCTCAGGCCGATTTCCACACCGCAGGTGTCGCAGTAGCCGAAATCGTCCTGATCCAGACGATCGATGGTCTGGTCGATCTTCTTGATCAGCTTGCGTTCCCGGTCGCGGGTCCGCAGCTCGATGCTGAACTCTTCTTCCTGGGTGGCGCGATCGGCCGGGTCCGGGAAGTTTGCCGCCTCGTCGCGCATGTGGTGCACGGTGCGGTCCACTTCCTCCATGAGCTCCTGCCGCCACTTGTTGAGGATATTCCGGAAGTGGTCGAGCTGGCCCTCGCTCATGTAGGGCTCGTTCTTCTTCGGCTTGTAGGGAGTGAAGTTCTTGAACGGTGAGTCCACCGCCTTCGAAGCAGATTTCTTGCGCACTGTGGACGCCATACTCGAATCTATCCTCTTCTCCAATGACGGCCGTCGTGGGCCGAGACTGACGGGTGCGGAACCACCCCGAATCGAAGGGCGCGTAAACTACCAGAACCGTTTCCCGTTCGCTACAGTCGGATGCCCCGATTTTTCCGCCGCTTTCTTGGCAGTGCGCGTCATCTCCGATGCGCTTGAGCGGGCCGGATCGACCCCTCATCATGAGCGCCCATCATGACGGCACAGAGACTGGAACAGATCGCGCCCTTCCGCGTGATGCTGCTGATGGAGCGGGCCAAGCGGCTGGAGGCGGACGGACACCGGGTCGTGCACTTCGAGGTGGGCGAGCCGGATTTCGAGACGGCCGCCCCCATCGTCGCCGCCGGCCAGAGGGCGCTGGCGGCCGGCCACACCAAGTACACCCAGGCGCTGGGCATTCCGCCGCTCAGGGAGGCCATCAGCACCTACTACGCCACGTCTGCTGGGGTGTCTGTGGCGCCGGAGCGGGTCGTGATCACCGCAGGCGCCAGCGGCGGGTTGCTGCTGCTGGCCGCGCTGCTGCTCGATCCGCAGGACGAGCTGCTGCTGCCGGATCCGGGCTATCCCTGCAACGAGGCCTTCGTCAGCGTGGTCAACGGCGTGCCGCGTCGGGTTCCCGTCGAAGCGGCCAGCGGTTTTCAGATCACCCCGGAGGATCTGCTGAACGCCTGGGGAACGCGGACCCGCGGGCTGCTTCTGGGCTCGCCGGCCAATCCCACGGGCGCGCTGACTCCCCGCTCCGTGCTCGAACAGCTCGTGGCCGGGGTGCGCGAACGCGGCGGTGTGCTGCTGCTCGACGAGATCTATCAGGGTCTCACCTACGGGGATGGCGGAAAGGGGGAGACCTATCGCACCGGTCTCGAGATCGCCTCCGACATCTTCGTGCTCAACAGCTTCTCCAAGTACTTCGGCATGACGGGCTGGCGGCTGGGCTGGATGGTGGTGCCGGACGACTGCCTCGACGGGGTGAGCCGGCTTGCCCAGAACCTGTTCATCTCTCCGTCCAGCATCGCGCAGCACGCGGCGCTGGCGGCGTTCGATCCCGAGGCCATGGCCATTCACGAAGCGCGCCGCGGGCACTTCGCCCGGCGTCGCGACCGGCTGGCCGAAGGATTGCGGGCGCTGGGTCTCTCCATCCCGGTGGATCCCCAGGGCGCCTTCTATCTCTACGTCGACGTGTCGTGCACGGGCATGGACTCGGAAACCTTCTGCTGGCGGCTGATCGACGAGTATCAGGTCGCGGTCACGCCGGGCACGGACTTCGGCGACCACCTCGCCGACCGCCACGTCCGCTTCGCCTACACCACGAGCGACGAGGACATCGACCTCGGCATCGAACGCATCGGCCGCGCGCTCGCGGACTGGGGCGTGGCTTGAGGATCGAGCCCCCGCTGTCACGGGGCATCCTCGAGCGGCGCTACAAGCGCTTCCTCGCCGACGTTGTGATGCCGGATGGTCGCCTTCTGACCGTGCACTGCCCGAACACAGGGGCCATGCTCGGTTGTGCCGAGCCCGGGTCACCGGCGTGGATCTCTGACTCGGGGAATCCGTCGCGCAAGTACCGGCACACCCTGGAGGTGGTGGTGGCGGCAACGGGCCGGGTGGGTGTGAACACCGCACGGGCAAACCGTCTCGTGGCGGAAGCGCTTGCCGACGGGTCGCTGCCACCCTTGCGGGACACGCGGCCGGTCCGGGCCGAGGTGCCGATTCCGGACGAGTCCGGGCGGTTCGATTTTCTCGTCGAGGACGCGCGGGGCAATGCCTGCTACATCGAGGTGAAGAACATGACCCTGTGCGATCCTTCGGGTCGCGGCAGCTTTCCGGATGCGGTGAGCGAGCGGGCGATCAGGCACGTCACGGCGCTGGCCCGGCGTGTTGCAGCCGGAGAGCGCGGCGTGCTTCTCTTCTGTGCCCAGCACACGGGCGTCCGCCTGGCCACGCTTGCCGACGAGATTCATCCGGCATACGGCGTGGCGGTGCGCGAAGCCGTGGCGGCCGGGGTCGAGGTCTATGCCGTCGGCTGCCGCATCGAGCCGGACGAGATCCGGATCGATGGCATGCTGCCGGTGGATCTCACCGATCAGCGCTGCTGAAAGGCCCGCAGCGTTTTCGTGTAATCCTGTCTGGTGCGCAGGCGCGCACCGTAGGCTTGGATCAGGGTAGCGGCGGCGAAGTTCCCCAGAGCGGCCGCTTCCGCCGACTCCATGCCCTGGGCCCATCCGTACAGACAACCGCCGGCGTAGATATCGCCCGCACCGGTGGTATCCACCGCCCGCGCCGGAAAACCCGGCACCATCGTCTGGCCTTTCGGCGTGACTGCCAGGCTGCCGCGGGCACCCAGGGTCACGTTCACGTGCCGACCGATGTCCTTCAGCTCGGTCACGGCCACGTCCAGGCGGTCCGTGCGTGCCCAGGTCAGGGCTTCCTCCTCGTTGCAGAACAGGTGATCCACCCCGTTGCCCAGGATGTCCTCGAGCGCATCGCGGAAGAACTGCACCATGCTCGGGTCGGACAGGGACAGCGCGGTTTTCACGCCTTCGGATTCCGCCAGCTCGCGAGCGGCAATGGCAGCGTCGCGGCTGCCGTCGGCGGAGCTCATGTAGCCTTCGGCGTAGAAGTAGCGGGAGCGCGCCAGTGCTGCTTCGTCGAGCTCCGCGCGGGTCAGTTGGCTGGAGATGCCGAGGAAGGTGTTCATGGAGCGCTCCGCGTCCGGCGTGATCAGCACCAGGCAGCGGCCCGAATGGCCTTCCCCGTTCGCGGCATTGCCATTGGTGTCCACACCGGCCCGCTTCAGGTCGTCGAGGAAGTGCCGCCCCGTTTCGTCGTCGGCCACCTTGCAGGAATAGAAGGTTCGGGCGCCGAATCCCTGCACCGCGATCAGGGTGTTGGCGGCGGAACCGCCGCTCATCCGCTCTGCGGAAAAGCCGTCGAGGCCGGCAGCGAGGCGTTCCATGGTGGCCTCGTCGACGAGGGTCATGTGGCCCTTGGGGATGCCGTGGGTCCGCAGGAAGCCTTCGTCGATGGTGTATTCCATGTCGACCAGCGCGTTCCCGAGTCCGTAGACGTCGTACATTCGTATCGTTCCTCTCGAAAAAGTCAGGACTTGAGGGAGGCGAAGGCTTTTGCCGCCGCGTCCAGGGTTTCGTCCAGCACGTCCGTGCTGTGCACGGCGGAGACGAAGCCCGCTTCGAAGGCGGACGGGGCGAGGTAGACGCCGTTGTCCAGCATGGCATGGAAGAACCGGTTGAAGCGGTTGATGTCCGCGTTGGCGACGTGATCGTATTCGGTCACCTCACCGGCCGTGAAGAACAGGCCGAACATCCCGCACACCGAGGTGAGCCGGACCGGAATGCCCGCGTCCGCAGCCCGTGCGGCCAGCCCGTTGCAGAGATAGTCCGTGCTTGCTTCCAGCCGCTCGTAGAGCGCGTCGTCCAGTGACCGCAGCATGGTGAGCCCGGCGACGGTCGCCAGCGGATTGCCGGACAGCGTGCCGGCCTGATAGACGTCGCCCACCGGAGCGATGCGGGCCATGATGTCGGCCCTGCCCCCGAAAGCGCCCACCGGCAGGCCGCCGCCGATGATCTTGCCCAGGGTGGTCAGGTCCGGCGTGACGCCGTAGCGCGCCTGCGCGCCGCCCCGTGCCACCCGAAAGCCGGTCATCACCTCGTCGAAGATCAGCAGCGCGCCGTGTGCCGCCGTGATCTCCCGGAGCGACTCCAGGAATCCCGGAAGCGGCGGAATGCAGCCCATGTTGCCGGCCACCGGCTCGACGATCACACAGGCGATCTTCTCCGGATAACGTTCGAAAACGGCCGCCACCGCTTCCGCGTGATTGAACGGCACGGTGAGGGTGTTGGCGGCCACCGCCTCCGGCACGCCGGGAGAGTTGGGGATGCCCAGGGTCAGCAGGCCGGAACCGGCCTTCACCAGCAGCGAATCAGAGTGACCGTGATAACAGCCGGCGAACTTCACGATCAGGTCCCGTCCCGTGTAACCGCGGGCGAGGCGGATGGCGGACATGGTGGCCTCCGTGCCGGAGCTCACCATGCGCACCTGCTCGATGCCTGGCACCATGCTGATCACCTGCTCGGCGAGCTCGATCTCGAGCTCGGTCGGTGCGCCGAAACCGAGCGCCTTCGCTGCCTGTTCCTGGACCGCGCGGACGATGTCCGGGTGGCCGTGTCCGAGCAGCATGGGGCCCCACGAGCCCACGTAGTCGATATAGCGATTGCCGTCCGCATCGGTCAGGTACACGCCCTCTCCGCGCTCGAAGAACAGCGGCGTGCCGCCAACGCCTTTGAAGGCGCGGACAGGTGAGTTGACGCCGCCGGGAATGGACCGGCTGGCGCGTTCGATGAGTTGTTGAGACTTACGGGTATTCATAGTGGGGCTTCAGAAGGGTTTAACGACCACGAGCACGACGATGAGGATCAGCAGCAGCGCGGGCAGCTCGTTGAAGATCCGGTAGAAGCGCTCCGAGTGAGGGCTCTCGTCAGTGGCGAAGGCTCGCACGAGCCTCGCACAGTAGTGATGATAACCGAGCAGCACCACCACGCCGGCGAGCTTGATCCACAACCAGAGACTGCGGCTGAAGGCGTCCCAGCCGAGCACGAGCAGCCACACCCCGAATATCAGCGTGATCAGCATGGAGGGGCGCATGATGATGCGATAGAGCTTGTCCTCCATGACCCGGAACCTGGCCCTGCCGATCTCGTCTTCGGTCGTCGCGTGATAAACGAACAGCCGCGGCAGATAGAACATGGCGGCGAACCAGGTGACCACGCCGATGATGTGAAAGGCCTTTACCCAGAGGTAACCGGTGCCCATGACGGCTCCTTAACGGGCGATCACTCGCCGCGATCGCGATAGTTGTCGATATCCTGCTGCGTGATCACGCCGATCACCGACTCGATCATCGGCGCCCGGGCACGGCGGATGCACAGCGCCTCCGTGTCCGACTCCCTGAGCACGGCCTGGGCCTCGGCAACCGTTGCCCGGTAGTCCAGGTTCGCCACGTCCAGTCGCTGCCCGGGAATCTCCAGCAGGTCGATAACGCGATCGGGCACGGCTGCCTCGTCGTCGGCTGCACCGGGGAGCGCGTTCAGATGCACCCGCAGGTCGGATGCGCGGAGCACGCAGCGAACCCTGCCCGGCTGGGATTCGACGACGATCCAGATGGGCTGGCGTGCCATGGCGGCGCGCGCCTCCGATTCCGGACAGCTCGCCGTCAACCGGTACAGGCTCCGGTTCATGATCGCTGCCACACCCGCGCGTTGCAGGTGCAGCGTCACCGGATCCGGCGGGTATTTTAGACCCAGGGTTTCCAGCGTCGAGAGAAAAACGGACTTCTGCCGGAACACCACGGACGTGGTCATGGTGGACACCACGATGATGAGCATGGCGGGCAGCATCAGGCTCGGATTTGCCGTCAGCTCCAGCACGGCCATCAGGGCGGCCAGAGGCGCCTGCAGCACCGCGGCCATCATGGCCGTCATGCCGAGCATCACGTACAGCCCGAGACTGATGCCTGCGGCGGGATACAGATAGTCGCCGACGAAGCCGACCACGCCACCCAGCGCCGCGCCGACGACGAAGGTGGGGCCGATGACACCGACCGGCATCCCGAGACCGACGGCGGCCGAGCTGGTCACGAGCTTGAGCACGACGATCAGGAACAGACTCGACAGCGCGATCTCGCCGAGCATGGCCGCGCTCACGGTGTCGTAGCCGATGCCCATCACCGCCGGCTCGACCTGCGCGGCAAGGCCCGTCACCGCGGCGGCCATCAGCATGCGCACCCAGAACGGCCAGCTCGCCAGCCTGGCGAACGACTGCACGGAGACGATGAACGCCGCACCCAGGCAGCCGACCACCAGGCCCGCGAGGGTGATGTAGGGCAGTTCCAGCAGCGAGCTCATGTGCTGGGGGGCGATGTCGAAGGCGGCTTCCGCGCCGAAGAAGTAGCGCGTCATCACGGTGGCGACCACCGCCGCGACGATCACCGGGATGAAGCTGCTCAGCGTGTACTCCATCATCACCACTTCCATGGCGAAGATGACCCCCGCCAGGGGGGTGTTGAAGGAGCCCGCAATCGCTGCGGCGACACCGCAGGCAACGAGCACCCGGACGCTGTTGTTGGGCAGGTTAAGGGTCTGTCCCAGCAGGCTGGCGCTGGCGGCGCCGACGTGGATGGCGGGACCTTCACGCCCTCCCGACTGACCGCTCACGAGCGACAGCATGCCGCCGAAGAACTGCACCAGAGCGTTCCTGGCAGGTAGCTGCCCCTGGTGACGGCTCAGTCGCTCCATGACGTGCACGACGCCGACGCGCCGGCCGTCCACCGGGATCCGGCCGACCACGGCCCCGAGGATGGCGGCGCCGATCATGGGCAGGAGGAACCGCTCGAGGTGGCCGAGGGCTTCGAAGGACTCACTGCCCGCCGGCAGCAGCCAGGCATCGAGGATGTAGTCCATGGAGACCCGGAACACCAGAATGACCATGCCGGTGAACAGGCCGACCGCGATGGCCAGCAGCGACAGCTGAGGAAGCGCCTCCACGTTGGCAAGCTGTCGCTGGAAGAACTCCGGGCTGAAGAAGCTGGGCAGTTTCAGAGGGACGGGCTCCGTGACAGGTGATCCGGCTCGAGAAAACGGCCGCCGTGGCGCGATAGTATAAGCGTCGCTTTCACGACTTAAGGCACCGAATGGCAGAACGGCCGTCCAGACTCAAAGGCGCACCGACCGTCCGGGTGGTCTCCCACCACCCGTGGCGTCAGGCGTTGGTGCTCATCGCCGTCGGGCTCCTCGTCGTGGCCGGTGCGCTGGGTGGCTACGGGCTCGGTCAGTCGGTCTCCGAGCTGGACGTCACGTACCTGGCCTCCGTGGAGCGGCTGAATCGTGCCAACCGGGAGTCGATCGCCAGGCTCGAAGCCGAGCTCGTGGATGCGAACCTCTCCTGGCAGGTGGACCGGGAAGCCTCCCAGGCGCTCAAGGAGACCATCCGCGAGCTCAAGGATCAGGTTGCCAAGCTCACGGAGGAGGTGACCTTCTACAAGAGCCTGATGGCGCCTTCCGCGCTGGAGCGCGGCATCCAGGTCGCCGATTTCGAGCTGACGGCGCTGGAGACATCCGGGCGGTACCGGTTTCACCTGCTGCTGACCCAGGTGGAGACGCGTCGAGACTGGGTGCAGGGAGACGTGTCGCTGGAGATCCGGGGGCGTGGCGCCGGCGGGGCGGGTTCGGACTCGACCGCCGGTAGCGATTCGGCGACGGGAACCACCGAGCAGGTGCTGCGCCTCACAGAAATTGCCGAGGAAGGCACCTATCCTCTGAAATTCCGGTTCCGGTACTTCCAGGACCTGACCGGAACCATACGGCTTCCCGAGGGCTTCACTCCCGAGCGGGTCGTCATCCGGGCCGGCCGTCGAGGTGCCAGCGCCGAAGCGGCGGAAAAGACCTTCGACTGGACGGTAGCGGGTTGAGCGGCGGGACGGACGTAACTTAATACACAGCTTCGAGGCAGTATCATGGCGGGCTTACGACTGCCCTTCGGCACCACCGGAAGTCGAAAGGCTTCTGACAAGGGTGAGAGCAACATGAAAACCAGGAAGAGCGGTGGCGAGAAGGGCGTGACCCTGATCGCGGCTCACACGGAAGTCAGCGGTGACGTTCATTTCGTTAACCAGCTTTACATAAATGGCCACATTCGGGGAAACGTGACCGCCGATGCCGACAGCGAGGCGACGGTGGTGGTGAGCGACGAAGGTTCCGTCACCGGCGAGATCCGCGTGCCGAACGTCGTCGTGAATGGCCGGGTGGAAGGCAACGTCTACGCCACCAAGCGCATGGAGCTTGCCCAGAACGCCGAGGTGAAGGGCAACGTCTACTACAAGCTCATCGAGATGCAGCTCGGCGCCATGGTCGACGGCCAGCTGGTGCACGACGAAACCCTGGGCAGCGAAAAGCCCAACGTGCACAGATTTCCCGAAACCGCCGAGAACGTCGCCAAGGCCGACTGAGCCGGGCGTCGGCTTGACCCTGCGGAGAAGGCTGGCGATGATCGCCGGTCCGACCCCGGCAAACCGGGGTCGCGAACCAATCTCCCGGAAACCGGTCGAACAGGCATGCAGGCGGAAATCGAGTTTTCCTCACAGGCTGCGGACAAGGTGCGGCAGCTCATCAGCGCGGAAGGTAATGACGACCTCAAGCTGCGCGTGTTCGTCGTCGGTGGCGGCTGCAGCGGCTTCTCCTACGGTTTCACCTTCGACGAGGACGTGTCGGGCGAGGATGCGGTGGTCGAGCGGGAAGGCGTGACCCTGCTCGTGGATCCGCTGAGCTACCAGTACCTGCTCGGCTCCGAGATCGACTACGTGGAGAACCTTCAGGGGGCCCAGTTCGTGGTCAACAATCCCAACGCCGCAGCCACCTGCGGCTGCGGCAACTCCTTCGCCATCTGACCGCTGCCGCCGGCCTCAGCGGCCGGGATACACAGCACCCAGCACCCTTCGTCCTCGTGAGCCGGTAACGGCCGGTGCGTTGCCGGCGCGTCCGTCCAGGCGGCGGGCGGCGAGCCAGGCGAAGGCGGCGGCTTCCATGGCGTCACCGTCGTAACCCAGCGCATCGCTGGTGACCACCGGGATGCTCACAAGATCTGCCAGCCGCTCCAGCAGAAACCCGTTCAGGCGGCCACCGCCGCAGACGATCAACCGTTGCGCGGGGGCTGCCCAGTGCCTCACCGCATCGGCCAGGGTTCGGGCCGTGTACTCGAGGAGCGTGCGCTGGACGCTGGCGGGCGGATAACCGTCCGGCTCGAATTGCCCGAGCCATTTCAGGTTGAAAGCCTCGCGTCCGGTGCTCTTCGGTGGCGTGCGGGAGAGGTAAGGGTCTCCGAGCATGGCCTCCAGCAGGGGCTCCTCCAGAGCGCCCTGTCGAGCCCAGGCGCCGTCGTGATCGAACGGTGCTCCGGTGTGTCGCTCGGTCCAGGCATCGAGCAGGGCGTTGCCCGGACCCGTGTCGAAACCGCTGACGGGGGTGCCGGGCGCGCCGAGATACGTGATGTTGCCGATGCCGCCGATGTTGGCGATCACCCGCGCTTCGCGCGCGTCGCTGAACAGGGCCTCATGGAATGCCGGGACCAGCGGTGCGCCCTGGCCGCCCGCCGCCATGTCCCTGCGGCGGAAGTCGGCGACGGTGGTGATGCCCGTGCGTTCGGCGATCTGATTGGGGTCGCCGATCTGCCAGGTGAAGGGATGCGCGCCGTCCGGATGGTGGCGGATGGTCTGGCCGTGGCTGCCGATTGCAGAAACAGCCGTTGCGTCCAGCCCCTGGGCCTGAAGGAAGGCGTTGATCGCGTCGCCGATGAACGCGCCGAGCGCGGCATCCAGCGTCCCGATGCGATCCAGATCGTCGTTTCCCGGCTGGCCCAGGGCCAGCAGATCGCGGCGCAGCGCCTCGGGAAAGGGGGTCGTGATGCTGGCGCCGAAGCGGATGCTGTCGGCGAGTTCCAGCAGGGCGATGTCCAGGCCGTCGACGCTGGTACCGGAGATGGTGCCGATGAACAGACGTCGCGGCGTTGCCACTATCGGGCAAGCGCGAGCTGGATCTGCTGCTTGTAGTCGTCGAGCTGGCTGAAGAACTGCGTGGTGCTGGCGCTGAAGCGCAGCCGCTCGGTGCTGCCGATCGGCTGGGCGTCCGGCAGCTTCACGGTGCGGGGATTCATGTGCACGCCGTTCACCAGGAACTCGTAGTGCAGGTGCGGGCCGGTCGCGGCGCCAGTGGAGCCGACATAGCCGATCACCTGGCCCTGCTCCACACGGCTGCCGGCGCGCACGCCGCGGGCAAAACGGGACAGGTGCAGGTACTTGGTAACAAACTGCTCACCGTGCTGCAGCACGACGAAGTTGCCGTTCGCGGCGGTTTTCGAGGCTGTCTGGATGCGGCCATCCCCGGCGGCGAGAATCGGCGTTCCGGTGGGTGCGGCGTAGTCGATACCGCGATGCGGCATGGTGCGGTTGTGCAGCGGATGCTTGCGGCGCAGGTTGAAGTTGGAGCTGATCCGGGAGAACTCCACCGGTGCCCGCAGGAATGCCTTGCGCATGTTCTTGCCGTCCGGATTGAAGTAGCCGCTGCGGCCTTCGGTGTCCAGGTAGCGGACCGCCCGGTAGGACTGTTTCTGATTGACGAACTCGGCGGCGAGAATGTCGCCGTAGCCGATGAACTGATCGTCGAGATAACGCTCTTCGAAGAGCACGTAGAACTCGTCGCCCTTGCGGATGTCGAGCACGAAGTCGATGTCCCACTGGAAAATCTGCGCAAGACGCATGGTCAGCGAGTCGTCGAGGCCTGCGCGCTGGCTCGCGACGAACAGGCTGCTGTCGATGGTGGCGTGCTTGTAGGCCGTCTGCAGCTCCGGCTCACGCTGCACGTCGCGGCTGATGAAGCCGTCTCCCGCGCGCTCGAACGCGAGGGTCTCCAGCGGGCTCGGCGAGTAGTTGAGCTTGATGATCTCGTTGCTGCCGTTGACGGTGAAGGTGAACGTGTGGCCTGGGTAGATGTCGTGCAGGCGCTGGCCGTGCGGTTTGGTCTGCTCCAGGAGCTTCAGCTCCCGGGCGGGAATTTCGAGGCTCGCGAATATCCGTGCCAGGCTGTCTCCGGAACGGACGACGCGGGTCTTCTCCAGAAGCGCCGGCACCGGCTCCGGCTCCGGCAGCATCTCCACAGCCAGGGGCAGGGAAACGTCGCTCTCGGGTATGGGTCCGGTGAGCGGCTGCTCGGGGATCTCCTCGAGCACCGAATCCGTGGTGAAACGATCGGCGGAGTCATCCTCGCGGAATTTGGCGATGACAAAGGAGGTCAGCCCCAGGCTGATCAGGGCGACCAGGACGAGATGTGTTCTGGGAAACTTCACGACAGTTTTATGTCCTTGTTAAAACCTGCCTGACCGGTGATCGGGCTGCCGGCGAAACCTCCCCAATAATCGGTGGAATATCCGATAGTTACGGGGCATATCTCGGCCGGATCAGGTTGCCGTCGATCCAGTATATGGATTTGCGGACCGTTGAAAACCCTGATGGACGGCGGATGTGTCACGTGCCTCACCCCGGCCGTGCTTGTCTGTCAATCCCGATTTGATATGGTGCGCGTCTTTCCAGATTCCGGCGCCATCCGGCGCGGGTACAGAGCAGGATCAGATTTTGGGCAAGGCACTCATCGACGAGCTCAAGGCACGTGGGCTGGTGGCTCAGGTTTCTGACGAGGCCGGACTTTCGGAGCACCTCGAGGAAGCAGCCCGAACGGTCTATTGCGGGTTCGACCCGACGGCGGACAGCCTCCACATCGGCAACCTGGTGCCCCTGCTGACCCTGCGGCGGTTTCAGCAGCACGGCCACCGCCCCATTCTGCTGCTGGGCGGCGCGACGGGCCTCATCGGCGATCCCTCGTTCCGACCGGATGAGCGCTCGCTGAACGATCCGGAGGTGGTGGCGGGCTGGGTGGAGCGGATTCGTCGTCAGGTCGAAGGCCTGGTCAGCTTTTCGGGCAACAACGCCGCGGTCATCGAGAACAACCTCGATTGGACCGCCGGCCTCGGCGTGATCCCCTTCCTGCGGGATATAGGCAAGTATTTTTCCGTAAACACCATGATCCAGCGTGAGTCGGTCCGTTCCCGTCTCGACCGGGAGGATCAGGGCATTTCCTACACCGAATTCAGCTACATGCTCCTGCAGGCCATGGATTTCGCGGAACTCGCCGAGCGCCACGGCTGCTCCGTGCAGATCGGCGGCTCGGACCAGTGGGGCAACATCGTCTCCGGTATGGATCTGGTCCGGCGCAAGCTCGGCCGGGACGCCTATGCGCTGACCGTGCCGCTCGTCACCAAGGCGGACGGGACCAAGTTCGGCAAGACGGCTGCCGGTGCGGTGTGGCTCGATCCCGCACGAACCTCGCCCTACGCGTTCTACCAGTTCTGGCTCAACACGGCTGACGCGGACGTGGGCCGGTTCCTGAGGACGTTCACCTTCCTCTCGCTCGCTGAGATCGACGCTGTGATGCGCCAGTTCGAGACTGACCCCGGCGAGCGCCTGGCGCAGAGGACGTTGGCCGCTGAGGTCACCCGGATGCTGCACGGAGACGAATCGCTGGCGTCGGCGCAACGGATCACCGAGGCGCTCTTCAACGGAACCATCGAAACCCTGACCGAGGCCGATCTGGATCAGCTCACCCAGGACGGGATGGACTCGACGCCGGTGGGTGAATCTTCCGTGGCGCTGGCAGCGGTCGTCGCAGACGCCGGTCTCGCGCCGTCACGCAGTCAGGCGCGCAAGCTCATCGCCAGCAAGGGGCTGCGTGTGAACGGCGTGGTCGCCGAAGATCCGGAGGTCGAACTGGACTTCTCGGATGCCCTGCACGGGCGCTTCTACCTGCTTCGCCGGGGCAAGAAAAACTGGCACCTGATCGTCCGAAATTCGGCTGAAGCCCAGTAAATACGGGCTTTTTGACCCCAGTGAAAAATATTTTCGAAGTCGCTTGCCAGGCATAGGCGCCTGCGTATAATACGCAGCCCTTGCCCTGGGGTACTCGATTTCAGGGCCGCTCTTTAACAACGAAAATACTGAACAAGCCATTCGTGTGGGTGCTTGTAATTCACTGGTGGATTCACGTTGATCAAGCGTGATGACCGTGAAGAACGAGTAAACACTCGTGATTCATTGAGCAATATTGATATCGGTTTCTGCGGAAGCAGTATGGTTGGCCGGGTGAAACCGGCGATCCAGTTTCGCTGAAACTTACTTCATTAAATTGAAGAGTTTGATCATGGCTCAGATTGAACGTTGGCGGCACGCCTTATACATGCAAGTCGAACGAGAAAGCACCTTCGGGTGTGAGTACAGTGGCGGACGGGTGAGTAACGCGTAGGAATATGCCCAGTAGTGGGGGACAACTCGGGGAAACTCGAGCTAATACCGCATACCCTCTACGGAGGAAAGTGGGGGATCTTCGGACCTCACGCTATTGGAGTAGCCTGCGTTGGATTAGCTAGTTGGTGGGGTAAAGGCCCACCAAGGCGACGATCCATAGCTGGTCTGAGAGGACGATCAGCCACACTGGAACTGAGACACGGTCCAGACTCCTACGGGAGGCAGCAGTAGGGAATCTTGGGCAATGGGCGCAAGCCTGACCCAGCGATGCCGCGTGTGTGAAGAAGGCCTTAGGGTTGTAAAGCACTTTCAGCAGTGAAGAAATGCCGGGAGCTAATACCTCCTCGGTTTTGACGTTAACTGCAGAAGAAGCACCGGCTAACTCCGTGCCAGCAGCCGCGGTAATACGGAGGGTGCGAACGTTAATCGGAATTACTGGGCGTAAAGCGCGCGTAGGCGGTTTGATAAGTGGGATGTGAAAGCCCCGGGCTCAACCTGGGAATTGCACTCCAAACTGTCAGGCTAGAGTATGGTAGAGGGAGGTAGAATTTCCTGTGTAGCGGTGAAATGCGTAGATATAGGAAGGAATACCGGTGGCGAAGGCGGCCTCCTGGACCAATACTGACGCTGAGGTGCGAAAGCGTGGGGAGCAAACAGGATTAGATACCCTGGTAGTCCACGCCGTAAACGATGAGAACTAGCCGTTGGGCTCCTTGAGGGTTTAGTGGCGCAGCTAACGCGATAAGTTCTCCGCCTGGGGAGTACGGCCGCAAGGTTAAAACTCAAATGAATTGACGGGGGCCCGCACAAGCGGTGGAGCATGTTGTTTAATTCGATGCAACGCGAAGAACCTTACCACCCCTTGACATACTCGGAACTTGGCAGAGATGCCTTGGTGCCTTCGGGAACCGAGATACAGGTGCTGCATGGCTGTCGTCAGCTCGTGTCGTGAGATGTTGGGTTAAGTCCCGTAACGAGCGCAACCCTTATCCTTATTTGCCAGCGGGTCATGCCGGGAACTCTAAGGAGACTGCCGGTGACAAACCGGAGGAAGGCGGGGACGAGGTCAAGTCATCATGGCCCTTACGGGGTGGGCTACAAACGTGCTACAATGGGAAGCACAAAGGGCTGCGAACCAGCGATGGTGAGCGAATCCCAAAAAACTTCTCGTAGTCCGGATAGGAGTCTGCAACTCGACTCCTTGAAGTCGGAATCGCTAGTAATCGCGAATCAGAATGTCGCGGTGAATACGTTCCCGGGCCTTGTACACACCGCCCGTCACGTCATGGGAGTGAATTGCACCAGAAGTAGCTAGTTTAACCTTCGGGAGAACGGTTACCACGGTGTGGTTCATGACTGGGACGAAGTCGTAACAAGGTAGCCGTAGGGGAACCTGCGGCTGGATCACCTCCTTAAACCTTAAGACCTGAGCCGAGCACATTTCGTGTGAGGCAAGATCGGTCAAGCTCACAGTGAATTACCACCCACGATTTTTTCGTGGGGAAGCGCCCACACGAATGGTTTGCTCAGTATGCAGTCAAAGACATCCGAACAGGGTCTGTAGCTCAGTTGGTTAGAGCGCACCCCTGATAAGGGTGAGGTCGGTGGTTCAAATCCACCCAGACCCACCAGAG
>JBFWZA010000009.1:0-283392 GCA_050185825.1 Pseudomonadales bacterium
CACCTTCGAGGCGGACGTCCGGTTTGCCGTGCGTTACCTCATCGACCGGGGTATCCGCGGCGGCTGCCGCATCGTCGGCGATCCCCGTCCGGGCGAGGGTGTGGACGTCTGCTTCGACGAGCCGGATCTGCTGCCTGCCACCGTGACGGTGCCGCTGAGCGTGCTCTCCTTCGACATCGAGACCGATCCCAATGCCGAGCGGCTGCTCGCGATCGCGCTCTACGGGCAGAACCTGAGCGGCGTCGATGTGGACGAGGTGCTCATCGTGGACCCGGACGGCCGGCCCATGCCGGAGCGCGCCGTGCGCTGTGCCGACGAGCGGGCTGCTCTGGCGGCGTTCTGCGAGCGGATCCGCGTCCTGGATCCGGACGTGCTCACCGGCTGGAACGTGGTGGATTTCGATCTCTCGGTGCTGGCCCGGGTGGCGGCGCGCGTCCGGCACCCGTTTGCGCTCGGCCGCGGCAGCGGCAACCTGCGCATCCGTCCGGCGGAAGGGTATTTCGGCAGCGGCCATGCGGGCATCCCGGGTCGGCTGGTGCTCGACGGTATGGATCTGGTCCGTGGCGCGTTTCTTCGCTACGACGACATGAGCCTGGATGCGGTCTCCCGGGAGGTGCTGGGAGAGGGCAAGGCGCTCGAGGGCGACGTGGCCGATCGGGCCGGGGAGATCCTGGCGCGCTATCGGGACGACCTGGAAGGTTTTGCACACTACGCCCGCACCGATGCCAGGCTCGCGTTGGACGTGGTGAGGCGGTTGAACCTGGTGGACCTGGCGGTGGCCAGAAGTCAGCTCACAGGCATGACGCCGGACCGGGTGGCGGCGAGCATCGCCTCGTTCGATTTCCTCTATCTCTCGGAGCTCGAGAAGCGGGGTGTGGTCGCCCCGAGCGTGGGCTCCTCCGATTCCCGCGTGCACGTGGCACAGGCCGGCGGTCACGTGTTCGAGCCGGTCACGGGCATGCACGAGAACGTCTGGGTATTCGACTTCAAGAGTCTCTACCCGAGCCTGATGCGGACCTTCAACATCGACCCGCTCGGCTACGTGGCGCCGGCGGATCATGACAAGGTACCGGACGCCATCGAGCTCGCGAACGGCGCCCGCTTCCGGCGCGACCCGGCCATCCTGCCCGGGCTGCTGGACGTGCTGTTCCCGCGCCGGGAAGCGGCCAAGAAGGCGGGCGACACCGTCGCCTCCCAGGCCATCAAGATCCTCATGAACTCGTTCTACGGCGTGCTCGGCACACCGGCCTGCCGGTTTCACAATCCGGACATCGCCAACGCCATCACCGGCCAGGGCAGACACTTCCTGCAGTGGACGCGGGCCTGGTTCGAATCCCGCGGCTATCCGGTGCTGTATGGCGACACGGACAGCCTGTTCGTGGGCTCAGGCATGGGCAACCCGGAGGAAGCGCTCGGCCGGGGTGCGGCGCTCGCCGTCGAGCTGACGCGTTCAGTGGCGGACTACATCGGCACCGAGTGGCAGGTGACGAGCCGCATGGAGCTCGAGTTCGAGAAGCTCTACGTGAAGCTCTTCCTGCCCTCCGTGCGCCACGGCGCCGGCGGCGCGCGCAAACGCTATGCCGGGTTGAGGGCCGGCAGCCCGCCGGAGGACGTGGAGTTCGTCGGCATGGAGGTGGTGCGTCGGGACTGGACGGAGTTGGCCAAGATCGTCCAGCGCGAGCTCTACGCCCGGCTCTTCAGCGACGAGCCCGTGGACGACTACCTCACCGGGGTGGTGCGCCAGGTCCGCGCCGGCGCCATGGACGAGCGCCTGATCTACCGCAAGGGCCTCCGGAAATCGCTGGCCAGCTACACGGCGAGCACACCGCCGCACGTCACAGCGGCCCGGAAGCTGGTGGAAGAGACCGGCGGGGAGCCGCCGCGGGTGATCGCCTACCGGATGACGGTGTCCGGTCCGGAGCCGGTGGAGGCGCAGGTTCACGAGGTGGACCGGGAGCACTACGTGGAGAAGCAGGTGCGACCGGTGGCGGAGCCGGTGCTGGCGGCGCTCGGTCTCGAGTTCGATCAGGTCATCGGCGACGACCGGCAGATGGGCCTGTTCTGAAGCGCAGGCCGGCGCTCATCGTCCTGACGCGGCGGTGAGCGGCGACAGATCCCGTACCACGGTACCGGCGACGATGGGCAGGCAGTCCGGCGAGAGGTCGGCCACGAACCGGTGTCCGGCGGCCCGGGCCCGATCGATGAACTCGGCGATACGGGCCGCATTGCCGGGGAGGGTGTCGTGCACCACGACGACGCTCCAATCGTGGTCGGCCACCTCGTCCAGCGCCCGATCCACCCAGCCCTGGAGATCTTCCCAGTCTCTCGGCACCACGTTCCAGAGCGCGCAGCTGTAGCCTTCCTCGCAGAGGTGGCTGATCAGGGCAGCGGACAGCAGCCGGTTGTCGAGCCGGCCCCCGCCACCCGGCGGACGGAACAGCGGCGGGTCCTCGCGCCAGGGCGCCAGCAGCTCGGCGGTACGGACCACCTCCTCCCGGACCGCGGCGTCGGTGGGCGTTGTGCCGAACTGGACATCGTGGCTCCAGGAGTGGTTACCAATGTGATGACCGGCCGCGGCGATACGCTCCACGAGCGCCATCCCGCCCGCCTCGGCCACCCGCTCGCCGACCAGAAAGAACGTGGCGGTCACGGACTTTTCCGCCAGCACGTCGAGCACCTCAGGTGTCACGACGGGATCCGGGCCGTTGTCGATGGTCAGGGAAATCTTGCCCACGTTGTTCGTTCTCGAGATAGTTCGTGGCGGTGCCGGTGATCTTAACAAGGTGATCTTAACAAATAGGTGCACCGCCACCATGTCGGACGCGGCTGTTCGGGCGGCGGCGAATTGGGTTAGGCTAACCGGAGATCGGCGGCTTCAGGGGAGAGCATGGGCCCGGATCGAATTCTGACCACCCATACGGGCAGCCTGCCGCGCCCGGACGATCTGATCAAAATCATGTGGGCCAAGGGGGACGGCATTCCCGTGGACGAGGCCGTGCTCGCCCGGCGCGTCGCCGAAGCCGTCCAGGAGGCGGTGGAGCGGCAGGTCGCCGCCGGCATCAGCATCGTCAACGACGGCGAGATGTCCAAGCCCAGCTACGCCACGTACGTGAAGGACCGGCTCAGCGGCTTCGGCGGGGCATCGCCCGAGCGCTACTTCTTCGCGGATCTGGCGGAGTTTCCGCGCAGCAACGAGCTGGTCGCGGCCAATCCGGGGCGACGCAAGCGTTCCGCTCCGGCCTGCAACGCGCCGATCGGTGTCGAGGACGAGTCGGCTGCCGCGCTCGACATGGTGAATCTGGTGAAGGCCGCAAGAGCGGCCGACGCGCAGGGTATCTTCTCGAGTGCCGCCTCCCCTGGAGTGGTGTCGCTGTTCTTCCAGAACGAGTACTACGACAGCGACGAGGAATACGTCTTCGCGATCGCGGAGGCCATGCGCCACGAATACGAGGCGATCGCCACGGCAGGTGCCACCGTTCAGCTCGACTGCCCCGATCTCGCGATGGGTCGTCACACGGCGTATGCAGACATGGACCTGCCCGCGTTCCGCAAGCGGGTGGCCATGAACATCGAGGCGCTCAACCACGCCGTGCGCAACATTCCAGCCGAGCAGCTTCGCATGCACCTGTGCTGGGGGAACTATCCGGGGCCGCATCACTGCGACGTGCCCATCACCGAAATTCTGGACCTGGTCTGGCAGGCCAGACCGCGCACCGTGCTCTTCGAAGCGGCGAACCCGCGGCATGCCCACGAGTGGCGCGTCTTCGAATCGGTGAAGCTTCCGGACGACAAGATCATCTGTCCGGGCATGGTGGAGCCTCAGTCCAACTACATCGAGCACCCGGATCTCATCGCCCAGCGGATCGAGCGCTACGCCAGCCTGGTGGGGCGCGACCGGGTGATGGCCGGCGTGGACTGCGGGTTCAGCGTGCACGTGGGTATGCAGGGTATCGATCCGGATGTGGCGTGGGCCAAGCTCGCCGCGCTTGCACGGGGCGCCGAGCTGGCCTCGACGCGACTCTGGGGTGGTTGAATCGACCGGGATTGTGAGTCAACAGGGGAGAGAGAAATGCGACATCTGGCGCTGATGGTCGGTGTCATGACGCTGATCTGGATACCGGGAACCGGATCTGCTGCTTCGGGTAGCGGATCGGACGTGATCGAAGAAATCGTCGTCACCACGGCACGCAAACGGGAGGAGGCGCTGGAGGACACTCCCGCCTCGATCACGGTGTTCGGGGCCGACGACATCCAGTCGGCGGGCATTGAAACGCCGCACGACTTCATCGCGCTGACGCCGAACGTGACGCTCGTGCAGACGCAGAATGCCGGCAACTCGTTCATCAACATCCGCGGGGTCTCTCAGGCGAGAAACAGCGAGATGTCCGCAGCGGTGCTCGTGGACGACGTGCTCATGTCGAATCCCGCCCAGTTCAATCAGCAACTCTTCGACATCGAGCAGATCGAGGTGCTCAGAGGTCCTCAGGGTGCGTTCTACGGCAGAAACGCCATCGGCGGCGCGATCACCATCCGCACGAAGAAGCCCACGGACGAGTTCGAGGGTGCCGTCGAGGTGGGGGGTGATTCGGGTCCGGGCTACAAACTGAAAGGTGCGGCAAGCGGTCCGATCACCGACACCCTGAAATTCCGCGGGGCCGTGTCCTACGTGAACACGGACGGCTACATCAACAACCGGTATCTCGACGAAGAGGCGGATCCGTACGAGGATTTTTCCGCACGGCTGCGCCTGCTCTACGAGCCGACGGATACGTTCAGCGCCGATCTGAGGCTCTACGTCTCTGAGCTCGACACCCAGGCGCTCTACTTCAACATCGCCGCCGAGGCAGACGACACCAGCCTGCCGGTGCAGGTGAACAATGCGGGTGTCAACGAGCGGGACATGTGGGGATTCAGCCTCAAGCTCGACTTCGAAACCCCCATCGGCACGCTGACGTCCATCACCGCCTATGACGATCTCGACGAGCTTCTCACCGGCGACAACTTCGATTTCCTGCCGCGGGAGCAGTCCTGGCTGAACGGCCCCTTCACGGGCGGCTTCGGCGAGTACATGAAGTTCCTGAGCGGCGAGGACGTCGTCGACCTGAGCCAGACCCAGTATCTGGAGGTGGACTCCTGGAGCCAGGAGTTCCGTCTCACCTCGCCCGCGGAGAACCGGGTCCGCTGGATCGTCGGCGGCTATCTGATCGCCACGGACCGCTACATCTCCACCGGTAATCAGCTCGACCTCGGCAATGGTGTCTACGAGGTGAAGAAGACGCCGCGGTACTCGATCTTCTGCAACGACCCCGGCATTGCCGTGTTTTTCCCTGCCGAGTGCGGCACGACGCCTCAGTCCGATCCCAGCCCGCAGATCGGCCTGCTGGTGGACTCGCAGGACAACTTCGCCTGGGCGCTGTTCGGCGAGGTGGTTACGGATCTGAGCGAGCAGGTGGAGCTTTCCGTGTCGCTGCGCTACGACAAGGACGAACGCGAGAACACCACGCTCACCGAGCCGCTGTACGATCCGACCTTCCTCGGCCTGGTCCCGGGCGACAAGCGCAAGGAGACCTGGGACGACCTGCAGCCGAAGGTGACGCTGCGTTACAAACCCATCGACGACGTGACGCTCTATGGCAGCTACAGCCGCGGGTTCAGGAGCGGTGGCTTCAACCAGACGGGCGTGGGCGAGGCGGTGGACGCGCCTGGCGTGGACGACCTCTTCGACCAGCAGACCGCCGACACCTACGAGGTGGGGCTGAAATCGGTGATGATGGATGGCCGGCTGAGCACGTCGCTGGCCGCCTTCTACACGAACTTCGACGGCGTCTACTTCTTCTTCTTCGATCCAGGCACGTCCACTCAGAATCTCGGCAATATCGACGAGGTGACCTACATCGGCCTGGAGCTCGAAGGCAACTTCCTGCTGAGCGACCGCTGGAGCGCCAATTTCGGGCTGGGCGTCGTCGACAGCGAGATCGAAAAGTTCGCGAATCCGGCAGACGAGGGCAATCAGGCGCCGCTGGTGTCCGAGTACACGTTGAATGCCGGCCTGCAGTTTCATCAGCCTCTCGGGCTGATGAACAATCGGCTCGAGCTCGTGGGGCGCGTGGACTACCGTCGCTACGGAGATACCTACTGGGATCCGGGCAACATCAGCGTACGCAGTCCGGTGGATCTGGTGGACCTCCGCCTCGGGGTCGAGGTTCCCGGCGACTGGTCCATCGTTGCCTGGGGAAAGAACGCGCTGGATGAGAAGTACAATGCCGAGTTCTCCCCGGGCCCGGCACCCGGCCAGAATTTTCTGTTCAAGGCTCCGCCGGCGCGCTGGGGCGTGGACTTCATCAAGCGGTTCTGAACATACGGAGGCAGGCAATGAGCAAGTCACCCAAGGTCGTGTCGAGGCTGCACCACAACGCCTACGTCACCGACGACATGGCGTCGATGCGGGCGTTCTACGAGGACGTGGTCGGCTTTCCGCTGATCGCAACCTGGTGTGAGCAGGCGGAGCTCTTCGGCAAGGAACGCACTTACATGCACTGCTTCTTCGAGGTAGGCGGCGGAGAGTGTCTGGCGTTCTTTCAGTTCGCGGACCCGGCGGATGCCGCCGAGTTCGGCCCGGAGCTGCCGTCATCGCCGTTCCGGCATATTGCCATGAAGGTGGACCAGAAGACCCAGGATGCCATCCGTGATCGGCTGGCGGCGGCAGGTTACAAAGAGCCCGGCACCTACGTGCTCAATCACGGCTACTGCTACTCTCTGTATGCCACCGACCCGAGCGGGATGATCGTCGAGTTCACCGTGGACGCTCCCGATGTGGATCAGATCAATGCGGACCAGAAGGCCAAGGCGCACGCGGAGCTTAAGCGTTGGCTGGCAGGCGATCATTCCCCGAACAACGAGGCCTACCATCGTTAGGCGTCACGGAGCCAGCGCATGACCCTGCTGCAGTGCGGCATCACCGGCAGCCTGCCGAAGCCCAGGTGGCTGAGCGATCCCAATGCTCAGCTGCGGGCGGACTGGATGGTCGACACCGCGACCCTGGCAGAAGCCCAGGACGACGCGGTGCGACTGGCCATCGCCGACCAGGTGGCGGCGGGTCTGGACATCGTCACGGATGGGGAGCAGCGCCGGCGCCACTACATCTGGGGCTTTCTGGAAGCACTGGAAGGCGTGGACGCGCAGCGGTTGGGGAGGAAGCAGACCCGTGGCGGGCGATACACCAGCGAGCTGCAGAACGTGGCCCGGGTGGTGGGCGAGGTCCGTCGCATCGGCCCCATCTTCGTCGACGCGCTGCGGTTCGCGAAGGATCAGACGGATCGGCCGGTGAAGGTCACCCTGCCGGGGCCCATGACCATCGTCGACTCCGTGGTGGACGAGCACTACGGAGACTCGCTGCCCGATCTGGCCATGCGCTTCGCCCAGATCCTGAACGCGGAGGCGAAGGCGCTGGCGGAGGCCGGCGCCGACATCGTGCAGTTCGACGAGCCGGCCTTCAACATCGACACCGACGCGGTGGCCGAGTGGGGCATCGCCACCCTGGAACACGCCGCGGCCGGTGTCGAGACCCAGCGCGCCGTGCACATCTGCTACGGCTACGGCGTGCCTTCGGTGATTGCCTGGAAGAACCGGAATCAGGACTGGGGGCACTACGGTCACACATTGCCGCTGCTCAACGAATCGAGCATCGATCAGGTGTCGGTGGAGTGCGCCGCGTCCGGCGTGGACGTCTCCGTCATCCAGCACCTCTCCCGCAAGCGCGTCATGCTCGGCGTGATCAGCGTCAGCACGGACGACGTGGAGACTCCCGAACTCGTCGCCAGGCGGATCCGTGCCGGACTCGAGTACTGCGACCCGGAACGGCTGATGCCCTGCACCGACTGCGGGCTGGTGCCGCGGCCGCGTCCGGTGGCGAGCGCCAAGATGCGGTCGCTGGCGGCGGGCACGGCGCTGGTGCGGGATGCGCTCTGACCGGGAAACGGCCGAAGACTGTCTTTGAAGGCCCTGTTCAGACGCGTGAGACGATGGCGCCGCTCGCGGATACTCACGCACGATCCCATCGATGATACCGTCTGGCGTCGGGTCGTCGCCGACACGGACGCGCTGGCCGGCCTCGGTGAGGCCGAGCTTGCGCACCTCCGCGAGCTGGCGGCGCTGTTCGTGCACGGCAAGCGTTTCTACGGCGTTCACGAGCTCGTGATCGACGACTACCTGCAGGTGGCCGTCGCCGCCCAGGCCTGCCTGCTGGTGCTGAATCTGGATGCGGCCGTCAGCACGGAGATCTATCCCGGCTGGACGTCGATCATTCTCTATCCCGGGGCGTTCGTGGCGCGTCACGACTATCGCGACGCCATCGGCGTGGTGCACGAGCGGATCCTGGCGCTGGAAGGGGAAGTGAGTCAGCGCGGTCCGGTGGTGCTGTCCTGGGAGGACGCCCGGCCCGGATCGGTGACACACGGTGCGGGGCGCAACGTCGTGCTGCACGAGTTCGCCCACAAGCTGGACTTCCTCGACGGGACCAGCAACGGTCACCCGCCGCTGCATGGGGACATGTCCACGGCGACCTGGGCAGCCGTGTTCGGCGCGGCGTACGAACACTTCAGCAGCGTGGTGAGCCATCACCACCACCCGCCGTTCAATCCCTATGCGGCGACCAGTCCGGCCGAGTTCTTTGCGGTGGCAACCGAAGTCTTCTTCCTGGCGCCGCGGCGGCTTAAGCATGCCTATCCGGAGGTCTACGGGCAGCTCGTGCGCTACTACCGACAGGATCCGGCCAGCCGCCGGTCGCATCGCCAGGGGTGAGGACCTGGGGGTGAGGAGGGGCATGGCCCCTCCTCCGTCGTCGGCGATCAGATCTGGATCGCGCCCGTTCTCAAGAGATAGGCGAACTCCTCCCGCTGATCGGGGTCGAGCGCCGCGGCGATGTCGCGGATGGCGCGGGCCACCTGCTTCTGGACCCGATCGGTGCTCGTCACCCGGGCGGACAGAACGCCGTTCAAGGCCTCGTCCGTGAACTCGGGCTTCGCCACCAGATCGGCCAGGTCCGCCGCCATCTTCTTCTCGTCGAGCGCGGCCTGCTCCCGTTCGGTCTTGACCGCGTCCAGCGCCACGGCGATCCGCCGCCGCTGGGACTCGTCGAGATCGAGCTGGTAGCTCAGGTAACGCAGCGGCCGGCGCACGCCGAAGCTGCCCGAGCGCCTGCCGCTCTTCCAGTGTTGATGACCGCGGTGCTCCTGCCAGGGTGTGGCGTCCTCGTCAGTGCGATCGCGGTCGCGGCCGCGATCGGCGGAGGTGCCGTAACCATAGGCGTAGGCATAGCGGAATGGCCACGCGGGGCCGAAACATCGGTAACGATGGGTTTTCATGGATAGCCTCCAGTACCCAGCGCGGCCTCGTCAGGAAAAGAGGCGTTGCCGGTGGGGTTACATCAACCGGGGCTTCGTGCCGGGAAGCGGATCACGACGGGTCGGGATCAGCTCCGGCTGCCTCCGGCGGTTATCGGCGCCGGCATCGAGCCTGGCGCGACCTCAAAGCTAGCACGACCGGACAGGGTTGCCCAGAGCAGGCAGATTGCCGACAGGGCGGCGTAGCCGGCGAGCGCGAGCGAGACGTCGGCGGTCCAGCCCGCGGTCACGGCGCCGTATCCGGCGAGGCCCAGCACCCCGGCCAGCCGGCACCACTCGAGCAGCGGAGCATACGGGCGGCCTTCGAGCCAGGCGCCCTGCACGTAGAAGCCGAAGGCGAGCACGCCGGCGGCGGCGAGGGTGAGCGGCCGGTCCAGACCACCGAGCAGCACCGCGAAGCTCGCTGGTACCGCGATCCAGAACTCCACGAAGGTGTAGGCCCGGGCGAACGGGGTCACTTCCGGATCGTACTTGGCGGCCTGCCAGTCGGGCTGCGGCTCGTCCCGGAGATCGCGCGGCCGCCAGCCCGGGCCCTTGAACCAGAGCAGCAGCTTGTCCGCCGGGTGGCGGGTTCTGAGCATGTCCTTCACGCCGTCGTGGTAGACGTGGAAGTTGGCCCAGAGGGGGTTCCAGCTCGCGAGCTGATGGGTGATGCCGTACACACACGGGCGCCCGGTGTCCTCCGGTTCGAAGGTGCCGAACAGCCGGTCCCAGAGAATGAACACGCCGCCGTAGTTCCGATCGAGGTACTCCGGGTTCTTGGCGTGGTGGACCCGGTGATTGGACGGGGTGACGAACACCCACTCGAGCGGGCCGAGGGTGCGGATGTGCTCCGTGTGCACCCAGAACTGGTAGATCAGGTTCAGGCTGCCCACCGTGATGATCACGTAGGGCGGAAAACCGAGCACGTACAGGGGAATGTAGAAGACGAACCCGAGATAGCCCGTGCTCGTCTGCCGCAGGGCGGTGGAGAGGTTGAATTCCTCGGACTGATGGTGCGCCACGTGGGAAGCCCACAGCAGCCGCCACTCGTGTCCCATGCGGTGCGACCAGTAGTAACAGAAGTCGTAACCGACGAAGGCGAGCACCCAGACGAGCCAGTCGTTCGTACCCAGGTCGAAGAGCGTGAACTGATTTGTCAGGGCACCGTAGACAGCGCCGCCGATGCCGATGCCGAGCACGGCGTTGAGCCGGCTCAGCGTGCCCATCTGCAGACTGTTGATGGTGTCCGCGAGCCGGTAGGTGTTGCGGCCCCTGGCGCGCCCCCAGAGGAATTCCACCAGGAGGGCCAGGATGAAGAAGGGCACGGCGTAGAGGACGAGGTTCATGGCGGATCGTCAGCGATCGGAGCAGGGATTTTCCCACGAACGCCCGGTGGCTTTCATCAGGATGCCGCAACGGTAGACGTCGCGCCGAAACCAGGGCGTGAAGTCGGCAGGCGACTCGCGCAGCCAGCGGGCAAGGGAGTCGAGGGATTCGGCGCGCACCTCGGCGACCTCTGAAGGATCGGGCCTCAGCGCGCCCAGCCACTCGCCGCGGTACGACTGCTGCAGCTCGTAGTCGTGGATGCCGAGCTCAGGCAGGTCGAGGCGGGCGGCAAACGGGCTGCCGAGGTGTTCGAGCCCGACGCCTGTGACCCCGAGCTCCTCCGCAAGCCCGCGCTGCGCGCCGTCGGCGTAGGACTCCCCCGGCTGCAGGTGCTCGGCCGCGCTCTGATCCCACAATCCCGGGCAGACGTCCTTGTCCGCCGCCCGGCGCTGCAGGTAGAGGCGACCATCGGCATCGAACAGGAAGACGTGCACCGAGCGGTGCCAGAGGCCACGGGCGTGCACCACGGACCGCGGCATCAGGCCGAGGGGCTCGCCGGTCTCGGTGCAGGTTTCGAACTGCTCCTCGGCGGAGGCCTGGTCCTGGTCCCGGGTGTGCATGGGATTGTGGTCCTGGGGTCGCGGCGTCTAAGGTTCGCCCCATGTTAGAGCTCCAATCGCTGGTGCTGAAGCCGGGCGCGGCGCCGATCAACCACCGCTTCGAACCGGGGCGCATCACCGTGGTGCTCGGCCGCAACCGATCGGGCAAGACGGCGCTCACCCGGGTGGTGGCCGGGCTGGATTCGCCGGTGGCCGGGGACGTGCTTCTCAGCGGCGCGTCCCTCATCGACGTGAGTCCCGGTGCCCGGTCGGTAGCGCTGGTCTACCAGACCTTCGTGAACTATCCGGGGTGGACCGTGTTCGAGAACCTGGCCTCGCCCCTGGTCGCGGCGCGGCGGCCGAAAGAGCGGATCCGGGAGCGGGTGATGGACATCGCCGCGAAGCTCGGTCTGTCGGAGTTCCTCGATCGTCTTCCGGAAGCGCTCTCCGGCGGTCAGCAGCAGCGCGTCGCCATCGGCCGGGCGCTGGCCAAGGGGGCGGACGTGCTGGTGATGGACGAGCCGCTGGTGAACCTGGACTACAAGCTGCGGGAGGCATTGCAGCTCGAGCTCCGCAACCTGCTGCACGAGCTGGGCGCGACGGTGATCTACACCACCACGGATCCGCGGGACGCCTTCGCGCTCGGAGACGATCTCCTGCTGCTTGCGGATCACACGCTGCTGCAGGCCGGAACGCCGCTGGCGGTGTACGACCGACCTGCCTCCCCCGCCGCCGCCCACCTGATGAGCGACCCGCGTGCCAACGTCCTCCCCGGCGATCCCCCTGCCCTGGTCCGACCCGAGCACCTGTACCTGCATCCGCTCGCGCCGGACGACGCGTCGTTCCCGGTGGTGGTGCTCGGCAACGAAACCAACGGCTCCGAAACGTTTCTGCACTGCCGGCTGGAGGCGGCGGCCGGGACGGACGAACACTGGGTCGCCCACCTGGCCGGCCTCGTGGACCTGCCGGCCGGCAGCCGGGTGACGCTGCATGCCCCGGCAGGCAGCCTGCTCACGTTCGATCCCGAGCCGGAGGTTACGGCGTTTGGCTGAGGTGCGGCTCGAGGACCTGAGCTTCCGGTATCCCGGTGCGGCGGAGGAGACGCTCGCCAGCCTGTCGCTGCACGTCTCCCGCGGTGAGGCGCATGCCCTGCTCGGCAGCTCGGGTGCGGGCAAGTCCACACTGCTGAACCTGCTATCCGGGCTGCTGCCGGCCCCATCGGGGTGTGTCTTCTTCGACGACGCCGACGTCGGCGCGTTGCCCCCCTGGCCGCGCCGGGTGACCCAGGTATTCCAGTTTCCCGTGCTCTACGATTCCATGACCGTGGCCGAGAACCTGGCCTTCCCCATGCGGGATCTGCCCGCCGCAGAGCAGCGGCAACGCCTCGGCGAGATAGCCGAGCGGCTGTCGGTAGCGGCGCTGCTCGACGCCCGCCCTGCGGCGCTGACCCTGGTGGAGAAACAGCTCGTGGCCATCGGTCGGGCACTCACCCGGCCCGATGTTTCCCTCGTGCTCCTGGACGAACCGCTCACCGCCGCGGAGCCCGCACACAAATGGCGCCTCAGGCAGACGCTGAAGGCCGTGCAGCGGGATCTGGGTGCTACGATGATCTACGTCACCCACGACCAGACCGAGGCGCTGACCTTCGCGGATCGGGTCAGCGTGCTGCACGGCGGCCGCATTCTGCAGACGGCTACGCCCCGCGAGCTGCTGGAAGCGCCGGCGCACGAGCACGTGGGCTACTTTGTCGGCAGCCCCGGCATGAACCTGCTCGATGCCGAGATCCGCCAGCGCGAGCTGCTGCTCGGTGGCCATCGGCTCGGCAGGCGCGAGGCGGCGAACGGCCCCTGCCGGATCGGCTTCCGGCCGGAGTGGGCCACGCTCACGAGTGGTGGCGGCGGCGACGGCCTGCCGGTCCGGATAACAGGTATGCGCACGTTGGGTGCGGAACGGGATCATCTGACGGGCCTGGTGATGGCGGATCTGGGCGGTGCTGCGGTCATCACCCGTCAGGTGCTCGACGGCGTCTCCACCGGGGCGGGCCGATTGCGCCTACCCGCGGAGCGCCTGATCTGCTTCCGCGACGGCTGGCGCCTGGACGAGCTGCACAAAGGGTCTGAGAACGAAGATGGCTGAAAGCACACCCGACAACCGTGCCTGGCTGGGCGTGCTCCCGGTGCTGCTCATCGTCGCGTTCAGCGCCGTGATTCCGCTGATGACCGTGGTCAACTACTCGGTGCAGGACATCTTCGATGTCCAGACCCGGCTGTTCGTGGGCTTCGACTGGTATCGGGACACGCTCAGGGACCCGCGTTTCCTCGATGCCCTCCTCCGCCAGCTCGGCTTCAGCGCCGCCGTGCTCGCGCTCGAGCTGCCGCTCGGCATCCTGGTGGCGCGCGCGATGCCCCGGGAGGGTCGCTGGGTGGGCGTGCTGCTGGTGCTGCTGGCGATCCCGCTGCTGATTCCCTGGAACGTGGTGGGGACCATCTGGCAGCTCTTCGCCCGGCCGGACATCGGCCTGCTGGGCAGCGTGGTGAACGACCTGGGCATCCCCTTCAACTACACGGCCGAGCCGCTGCACGCCTGGATCACCCTGCTCATGATGGACGTCTGGCACTGGACGTCGCTGGTGGCGCTGCTGGCCTTCTCCGGACTCACCGCGATTCCGGCGCCGTACTACCAGGCGGCCGCCATGGACGGCATGAGCGGCGCTCAGGTGTTCCGGCACGTGGAGCTGCCGCGTCTGAAGTCCGTGCTGGTGATCGCCGTGCTGCTGCGGCTCATGGACAGCTTCATGATCTATACGGAGCCCTTCGTGCTCACCGGCGGCGGTCCGGGCAACAGCACCACCTTCCTCTCCCAGTACCTCACCAGCATGGCCGTGGGCCAGTTCGATCTGGGTCCGGCGGCGGCGTTCTCCGTGCTCTACTTCCTGGTGGTGCTGCTGCTCTGCTGGCTCTTTTACACCAGCGTGATCGCCGAGCGGGGTGAGCGGTGAGCGCCCTGCCCCGTGCGCGCTGGCTGCTCTGGCTCTACGGCCTGTATCTGGCGCTGCCCATTTACTGGCTGCTGCGTCTGGCGCTGCAGCCGAACGCCGCCATCCTTTCCGGTGCGGGCGCCTTCGCGACGAACACCTTCACGCTTGCGAACTTCGCCGAGATCTTCAGCAACCCGGTCTGGTACCAGGGTTTTCTCAACTCGCTGTCCTACGTGCTGCTGAACACCCTCATCTCGGTGAGCGTGGCGCTGCCGGCGGCCTACGCGTTTTCCCGTTACCGGTTCGTGGGGGACCGGCACCTCTTCTTCTGGCTGCTGTCCAATCGCATGGCGCCGCCCGCCGTGTTCCTGCTGCCGTTCTTTCAGCTCTACTCGGCGGTGGGGCTCTTCGACACGCCGCTCGCCGTGGCGCTGGCGCACTGCCTGTTCACCGTGCCGCTGTCGGTGTGGATCCTGGAAGGGTTCATGTCTGCGGTGCCGCGCTCGCTCGACGAGATGGCCCGCATCGACGGCCACAGCCTGCCCTACTTCTTCTTCCGCATCTTCCTGCCCGTGATCCGCGGCGGCATCGGCGTGACCGTGTTCTTCTGCTTCATGTTTTCCTGGGTGGAGCTGCTGCTGGCGCGCACGCTCACGGGCAGTGAGGCGAAGCCCATCGTGGTGGTGATGACGCGCACGGTGAGCGCCTCCGGCATCGACTGGGGCGTGCTCGCCGCCGCCGGGGTGCTCACCATCGTGCCGGGCATCGCGGTGGTGTGGTTCGTGCGCCGGCACCTGGTGAAAGGCTTCGCCCTGGGGCGCGTGTCATGAGCTGGATGGCCTGGACACTGCCCACCGCCATCTTCTTCGCCAGCGTGGCGGCGGCGCTGGCTGTGATGACGGTCTGGGAGCTCGTCTCGCCGAGCGTGCCGCGCCGGGGTTTCCTGCCGCTCACGACCACGCGCGGCGATCGGTTCTTCATCGCCCTGCTGGGCGCAGCATTCATACACGTGGGCTGGCTGGCAGTGAGCGATGCACCCGTTCTCATCGCCAGCGCCGTGGCGCTGGTGACGGCGGTCGTCTTGATGCGCTGGGGCTAAACGGGTTTGATGGGGCCCGGGCCGATTCAACAGGGGAAACGGATGAGACGATCGTGTGGTGGGTCGTGGCTGGCGGGGCTGATGGCCGTGGTACTGCTGGCCGGCTGCGGGGGAGATACGGATACCGGGACCGATGCGGCGACGGCGGATGCCACGGTGGACCATGCGGCGCACGCCGCCCGCTGGGTCGACTCGGAGTTCTCACCCTCCACCCTGGCGCGCGAGGCGCAGCTTGCCGAGCTCGCCTGGTTCACGGCCGCCGCCGCACCATTCCGCGGCATGCGCATCAACGTGGTATCGGAGACCCTCACCACCCACGAGTACGAGTCCACCGTGCTCGCCAGAGCCTTCGAGGAGATCACCGGGATCCGGGTGACTCACGATCTCATCCAGGAAGGCGACGTGATCGAGAAGCTGCAGACCCAGATGCAGTCCGGCCAGAACGTCTACGACGCCTACGTGAACGACTCGGACCTGATCGGCACCCATTCCCGCTATGGCTACGTGGTGCCCCTGTCGGACTTCATGGCCGGCGAGGGCGCCGATGTCACGTCGCCCACACTGGATCTCGACGACTTCATCGGCAGGAGCTTCACCACCGGCCCGGACGGCAAGCTCTACCAGCTGCCGGACCAGCAGTTCGCCAACCTCTACTGGTTCCGCTACGACTGGTTCGAGCGTGAGGATCTGAAGAGCGCCTTCCGGGAGCGTTACGGTTATGAGCTCGGGGTACCGGTGAACTGGTCCGCTTACGAGGACATCGCCGAGTTCTTCACGGTGCACGTGCAGACCATCGACGGCGAGCGGGTCTACGGGCACATGGACTACGGCAAGAAGGATCCCTCCCTCGGCTGGCGGTTCACGGACGCCTGGCTGTCCATGGCCGGCGCCGGGGATCCGGGCATTCCCAACGGGGTGCCGGTGGACGAGTGGGGCATCCGGGTGGAGGGCTGCCGGCCGGCGGGCGCCTCCGTCGCCCGGGGCGGGGCGGCAAACGGCCCGGCGGCGGTGTACGCGCTCACCAAGTACATGGACTGGTTGAAGGCCTACGCGCCGCCGGAAGCGTCGGGCATGACCTTCTCGGAGGCAGGTCCGGTCCCCGCCCAGGGGCACATCGCCCAGCAGATCTTCTGGTACACCACCTTCACCGCGGACATGATCGAGCCGGGGCTGGATGTGGTGAACGCCGACGGTACCCCGAAGTGGCGGATGGCGCCCTCGCCCCATGGCCCCTACTGGTCCGAAGGCATGAAGCTCGGCTATCAGGACACGGGCGCCTGGACGTTCCTCACCAGCACGCCGCTCGAGCGGCGCAAGGCCGCCTGGCTCTACGCCCAGTTCGTGGTCTCCAAGACCGTGTCGCTGAAGAAGACCCTGGTGGGTCTGACCCCGATCCGGGACTCGGACCTTCGCTCGGTGGCCATGACAGAAGCAGCACCCCGCCTCGGGGGGCTGGTGGAGTTCTATCGCAGCCCGGCGCGCACCGCGTGGACACCCACCGGTACCAACGTGCCCGACTACCCCAAGCTCGCGCAGCTCTGGTGGCCGAACGTGGCCGATGCGGTGAGTGGTGCGGTGACACCGCAGGCGGCCATGGACACGCTGGCGGAGCAGCAGGACAGGGTGCTGGAACGGCTGGAGCGGGCGGGCATTCAGGGCGAGTGCGGCCCGAAGCTCAACCCGCCGGAAGATCCGGCGGTGTGGCTGGCGCGGCCCGGGGCACCGAAGCCGAAGCTGGCCAACGAGAAGCCGCCGGGCGAGACGGTCGATTACGACCAGCTCATTCAGGCATGGCGCGAGGGGCGTGCTTATTGAAGTAAGTGAGTGGTCGCAAACCGTTGGATCCGGCGACCGGCCTCGGGTCAGGGCCCGGGTAAAAAAATGGGGCTGCAGGGCAGCCCCGAGGCCGTCGCGCACCGGAGGGGTGGGCGCGAAGGGTACCGATCGTTCGCTCGGTCTGCCGGTTACTGACCGGCAATCTGCACGCTGGAGGCGGCAGGCACGTAACGCGAGGCGGTAGGCTCGAAGGTGGTGAGCAGCCGGCCGCTCAAGCTGGTCTGGCAGCTGTAGGCGACGTCGACGCGCGCTCCGTTTTCCCAGGCGGTGGCGTTGATGTAGTAGGTCCGTTTCCCGTCACGCTGGTCGATCAGATAGGTTCGATCGGTCACCAGGCCGCGCGCGTCCTTCGTTGCGGCGTCGAGACAGGCCTGGTAGCCGCGCAGCTCGCTCGGCGTGCTACGGGTCTCAGCCTGGGCGCCGAGGCTGAAGGTCAGGGCGGTGACGGTTGCGAAAATCAGGGGTGCTTTCATGGGCATACATCCTTTCCGGTTGGCTATCTGGTGGGTCTCCTCCATCCGTCCAGGGCGCGGATGTGTTACCTAAAGTAACGGTCGATCGTTGACCTGGGAAGAAAAGTAACGTAGAAACGGGTTCTCGAATTTTTACGCCGGGAAGATGCCCATGTCCCTCGCCCCGGGCTACGAGGTGGATTGGAACCTGGTGCGGACCTTCGTCTCGGTGGTGGAGGCCGGCAGCCTGGCGGGCGCCTCCCGGGCGCTGAATCTGGCCCACCCCACCGTGGCCCGGCACGTCCAGCAGCTCGAAGCCCAGCTCGGTGTGGTGCTCTTCGAGCGCAGCTCCGCCGGACTCACGCTCAACGACTCGGGTGCGCGGCTGGCCGAGGTGGCCGATCGCATGCGGCGCGAGGCGATGACGCTCGAATCCGTCGGCGAGTCGGTGCGCTCCGACACCACCGGCCGGGTCCGGATCACCATTGCGGAGGTCTTCAACGACCTGATTCCCGCGCTCCTGGCCCCGCTCAAGGATCTGGAGGGCGCCGCCGAACGCTACATCGAGCTCATCGTCTCGCCGCAGCGCCTGAACCTCCTGGACCGGGAGGCGGACATCGCGGTGCGTCACGTCCGTCCGGATCAGAACGAGCTGGTGTGTCGACGGGTCGGCGAGCTGCCCATGAGGGCCTGGGTGAGCGAGTCCTACATCGCAAAGCACGGCTTCCCGGAGCTGTCCCGCATGGCGGGGCATCGGTTCATCGACGGACTGTCGACCCGCGGCTTCAGCCAGGCCATGAACCGGATGGGTTTCCGCATTCCCGACGCGCAACTCGTGTTCCGCACCGACTCGCTGCAGAGCCAGCGCCAGGCGGCCGCGCTGGGCTGGGGCATCGTCGCGCTGCCCGACTACCTCGGGCGGCAGACGCCGGGCCTGGTGCCCGTGTTCGCGGACGCGCCGGAGTCCGTCGCCCTGCCCATCTGGCTGGTGGCCAGGCCGGCGGTGCGCCAGCAGCAGCTCTTGCGGGTGGTGTTCGATACGCTGGCGGCCAGCCTGTCCGGGCGGTTTGCCGACGGGGCACCGGCTCAGAGCTCGGTCGAGGACTCCGGTTCGGTGGCTGCGGGCAGCGCTTCCTCGGCCGCAGGCTCCGGCCTCACCGCCTCCGCCGCTTCGGGCGCTTGCTCCGGAACCTCCGGGGCGGAAGCCTCCGGCGGGGACACCTCCGGCAGGGAGACCTCCGCGCTCAATGCGTAACCGTAGCGTACGGCGCGCGCGGTCACCGGCTCGTTCCCGGGCTCGAGCGGCGTGGTGTAGAGCCGCCAGGCACCGTCCCCCATCCTGACCTCGATGGATGCATTGTCGGCGGCCGTGACCTCTAGGCGCCCGTCCGCCAGCCGGGAGAACACCGGCACCGGTGTCACGGGCTGCACGCCTTCGGGCCAGAACCGCGCCGCGAGCTCCGATTCCGCCACCTCGCCGAGGTCCGGCACCCGGATGCGCCAGGCGGCGTAGGCAGAGCGCATGCGGGTGAGCGTCTCGAGCCGGGTCGGATCGGCCGCCAGATTGACGAGCTCATAGGGATCGGAGGCCAGATCGTAGAGCGCCTCTTCCGGTCGGGGCTCGAACCACAGCCGCTGCTCGGCGCTCAGCGTGCCCGCGTCGTGACCGCGCCAGAGCGCCTGCATGATGCGACCCTGATCGCGATAGGCGAGATGAACAGCCCCCGGCGTGCCGGGATCGAAGTAGCGCAGGTACTTGTAGCGAGCGTCGCGCACGGCGCGAACCCGGTCCGTCTGCTCGTCCATCCGGTCGCGCGAGGCGTAGACGTAACGCCTTGGCGGCACGGCCTCGGCGAGCAGATCGGCGCCCTGCAGGAAGTCGGGCGCCGGCGCTCCAGCCATGCCCAGGATGATGGGCGCCAGGTCGACGAAGCTGACCAGCCGCTCGTCCAGGCTGCCCGGCTCGAGACCGGCCGGCTGCAGGGATTGCGGCCAGCGGATGATGAGCGGCACGCGGATGCCCGAATCGAAGAGCTCGCGTTTCGCGCGGGGCAGCGGGTCACCGTGATCCGTCGTCCAGATGACGATGGTGTCCTCCGCCCTGCCGAGCTCGTCCAGGCGTTTGAGAATCCGACCCACCTCTGCATCCATGAGCCGGATGTTGTCGTAGACGACGGCAATGTGGGCACGCACCGCCTTGGTGTCCGGATAGTAGGGCGGCACGCTGACCGCGTTCGGGTCCGTGCGGTCCGGAATCTTCGAGCGGGCTGCGGACGCCCGGCGGGCCATGGTCTCTCCCGGCGTGCCCGCGACCGCTTCCGGTGTGAAGGTGGCGCTCTCGTGGGTGATGAAGAAGTTGATCAGGCCGAAGAAGGGTCTGTCGTCGGGCAGCGTGCTGAGCGGGTCGAGCTCACCTTCCGAATCCCAGATGCTTTCCGGACCGGTGCCGGCGCCGATACCGGAGAACTGGTAGTCGAGCTTGCGGTCCGTGAAGGTGTAGTAGCCGGCCCGGCGCAGCAGCTCCGGGAAGGCCTTCACCTCAGGGGGTGGCACGGCCAGGTACGTGGCCACCGGCGAGGTGGAGGTACGCATGTGCTGGGCGCCGAGGCTGATCTGATGCACGCCGGTGATGAAGGCGGCGCGGCTCGGCGCGCAGACGCCGGCCGTGGTGAAGGTGTTCGGAAACCGCACGCCGGTGGCGGCGAGCGCGTCCAGGTGCGGGGTGCGCGCCAGCGGATCGCCGAAGGCGCCGACGTGGTCGCTCATGTCTTCGGCCATGAGCACCAGGATGTTCGGCTGCCCGGTGCCGAAAGCCGTGCCCGGCCCGGCGAGCAGCGTGAGGAGGACACACGCCGCGATCAGTGGGCGCGGAATCCGGATTGCTGGCATGCGGCCGCCCCTCACTGAACCTGCAGGAAGTCGTTGATGGTGAAGCCGATACCGAGGCGCTCCACCTTGTGGTTGTAGTCGATCAGGCTCTCTCCGTAGCCGTTGTAGTACTGCGTGTAGAGGCGCAGGTGCTTGGTGATGGGGTAGCTCCAGGTCAGTTCCAGGCCGTGCTCCTCGGTCCCGGGGCGGTACATGGCGGTGAACGTGTTCCGGTTCGGCGTCCAGATGGCCCGGAAGTCGCCGTAGCCCATGTAGTCTTCGATGTCCGGATTGTCGTCGGAGCTCTCGCCTTCGGGAATGCGGTACCAGCCCCGGAGGATCATGGAGAAGTTCGGCACGATGTCCAGCGCCACGCGTGCCATGACCCGGTCCCAGCTGCGTGACAGCGGCTCGCTGCGACCGTTGGACTGGTGGTTGTACCCCAGATCCCAGCCGGCAATGCGCAGCCCCAGGGGCAGATTCGGCCCGCCGTAGTGCCGCCAGAAGATCTCGGGCTCGTAGTTCGTCTCCCGGAACGGCTTGGACAGGGCGCTGTTGTACGCCTGAAACCAGGACTTGCTGGTGTAGGAGAAGAGGATGTCGTTCTCGGAGTGAAACATCCGCCGCCAGAGCGGGAACTTGACGCTCACCTGCAGCACGGCCTCCTGCTTCTGCAGACGACCCTGGGTGGACTGGGTTTCAGGCTGATTCGGGTCGTTGCGCAGGCTGTACGGCAGCAGGTAGTTGGGCAGATGCGGGGTCAGGCTGTAGCTGCGATCCAGGCTCTGCCGCTCGGCGGCGATCTGCTGCTTGAAGGATGCAGTGGGTTCCGGCGGCAGTGCCTTCTTCTGGTCCTGGCTCTCCTTGGCGTCGGCAGGTGGGGTATCCGTGTCCGCCGTCGCCTGCCCGGCGCAGCGCGCGCGGAGCTCCCCCAGGGTCAGGCTGTCTGCCTCGCGGCTGATGGCGTCGAGATAGCAGTCCGTGACCGTGTCCGCGGCGACGGGCGTTGTGACGATTGTTGTAACAGAAAGTGTGACAAGCACACAAACGGTGTGCATGGCGGCGCCGAGGTGGCGTTTGGGCATGTGTCCTCCCTGCGGGCGGATAGCGGCGGGTGCGGGCAGGTCGCGCCGGGCTTCGCTGCCGCCTCAGGACCCGGAATCGGTTGCGGCGGCGGCCTCGACAGCGTCGGGCGTGCCGCCACCCGCAGCGTCTTCACCGGCAGCGTCCTCGGCGGCGGCATCCTCGTGCTCGCCGGTCGCGGCCTCCCGGATGGCACTTTCCGGCACGAAGAGCCAGTCGCCGTCCGCCTGCTGGCACAGCGTGTAGGCCGAACGGTCGTCCCTGCCGCGATAGGTGATGTTGCGCAGGGCGGCACGTCGGCACTTCTGGCCCTGATACTGGAAGGTGGCGAGCGCCATCACCGAACCCTTGTTGCCGGTATCCGGGTTGGACCAGTTGGCCTGCTCGTGATCCGGCAGCTCGTTCAGCACGTGCATGGCGGTTTCCTTGAGCATGGCCCAGTCCGCCTCCTTGAAGTCCGTGGCGGCGGCACCGCGCAGCCACTGCCAGACCGCGTGGCTGGTGGCAGGCAGGCACAGCGCGAGCGCCAGGCCGGCAACGGCCAGCCGTTTCAGGGTCCGGGACTCACGGTTCACGGACGTCGATCTCCCAGGGTTTGGATTGGAAAACGAGTCTAGCCTGGCCGCGTTGGGGGTGCCAATGTGCGCCAGGCGGCGTCCTACAGCGACCGGCCGCCTCTCCCGGTGCGCCAGGCGGGGCGCGACCGCGGGATGACGAAGTACACTAAGGCGATGACTCAGCCAATGAACGCGCCAGCACTCAATCCAGCCGGCAGCTACCGCAGCGCCTCGGGCTGGAACGCGCTGCTGTCTCCGAGGGCCGCCGCACGAGGGCTCAGCGGCGATGTGGACTGCGACCTGGTGGTGGTCGGCGCGGGGTACACGGGGCTCGCGGCGGCGCGGCGATGGTCGCAGCGCCGGCCCGACGATCGCGTGCTGGTGCTCGATGCGTTGACGCTGGGTGAGGGAAATCCGGGTCGGAACTCGGGATTTCTGCTGGAGGTGTCCCTGGCGGAGGACGCGGAGGCGTCGGCCATTGCCAGAATGCGCTCGGCCAACGCCCTGATCCGGGAGGCGATGGCCGAGATCGCGGCGCTGGTGCAGGCGTCCGGCATGGACTGTGCCCTCGCCCGCCGCGGCACTTACCGTGCGGCCGTGGGTCCGGTGGGCCGCGCGGCGCTCGCGCGATATCGTGCCTTTCTCGACGGCGCCGGTCTGCCGTATGCGATGCTCGACCGGGAAGCCCTGGCGGCGCGAATCGGCACGGAGTTCTATGAGGAAGGGCTCTACTCGCCGGACTGCTACCTGGCCCAGCCGGCGGCGCTGATCCGGGCGCTGGCCGCGACCCTGCCGACCAACGTGACGCTCGCTGAGGACAGTCCCGTGACCCGGCTTGTCAGGGACGGCGACGCCTGGCAGGTGAGCGCCGGCGGGCATCGGCTGCGAACGCCCCGGGTGATCCTCGCCAACAATGCCTTCGCCAAGCGGATCGCGCCGGCTGCGTCGCGGGTGGTGGCCATGTACACCTATGCGGCGCTCACCGAGCCGCTGCCGGCAGCGGAGCTGGCCCGGTTGGGGAGCGATCAGGAATGGGGGTTGCTGCCGGCGCACAGGCTCGGCAGCACGCTGCGGCTCACGGCGGATGGCCGGCTGCTGGTCCGGTCCGGGCACGGCTACGAGGCGGAGGCTTCGCCGGCGCGGGTCGAAGCGGAACTCAGGGAACGGCTTGCCCGGCGTTTTCCGCAGATCTCCCTGCCGCCGTTCGTCGGCACCTGGGGCGGGGCCACCGGCTACACGCTGGGCGGCGGGCCGCTCTGGGGCCGCCTGGACGAGGGTCTGTGGGTCTCCGCCGGCTGCAACGGTGGCGGCGTGGTGAAGGGCACCCTGTTCGGCGCGGCACTGGCGGAGCTTGCCACCGGGGGTAAACCGCCCGACGTCCCCGATCTGTTCGGCGCGGCACGCTGGCTGCCGCCGGAGCCGTTCCGGCATCTCGGTTACCTGGTGGCTGAGCGCTGGCAGGCCCGCCAGGGTGCGATGGAACGCTAGTGACGCCCGACACGGAGTCCCTCGGTGCGTTGAGTCTGGTGCCGGCCCTGGTCGCCATCCTGCTCGCCTTCACCACCCGCAACACCGTGTTCTCGCTGGCCACCGCCTGCCTGGTGGGGGTGCTGCTGGCGGGTGAGGGGCTCATGGGACTGCCCGACCTGCTGAAGCGCTCGCTCGGCACCACCGCCTTTTCCTGGATCTTCCTGCTCGAGCTCTTCATCGGGGTGACCATCGCCTTCTTCCAGCGCACGGGTGCCATCGCCAACTTCAGCCGTTGGGTGGAAGGGCTGTCGCTCGACCGGGTGCGCGTGCAGCTCATGGCCTGGGTAATGGGCATGTTCGTGTTCTTCAGCGACTACTTCAGCCCGCTGTTCGTGGGCGCGACCATGCGCGACCTGACCGACCGGCATCGGGTCTCCCGGGAGAAGCTCGCCTACATTGCGGACTCCACCTCGGCACCGGTGAGCGTGCTCGTGCCGGTGACGGGCTGGGCCGTGTACATCGCCGGGCTTCTGATCGGCATGGGGCCGGTCACGGACGCCGCCGGGGCCATGCAGGTGTTCGTCGCGTCCATCCCGTTCAATTTCTACGCGCTCCTGGCGGTGGCCACGGTCGGCCTCGTGGCGGCACGGGTGATTCCCGAGTTCGGGCCCATGGCGGCGGCCGAGCGCCGGACGCTGGAAACGGGCCGGGTGTTCCGGGAAGGTGCGGAGCCGCTCATGGGCGAGGAGCTCACGGATATCCAGCCGTATCCCGGCATCCGCACGAGCCTCTTCTGGAACTTCGTGCTGCCGGTGCTGGTGGTGATCGGGGTGGGTGTGGGCTCCTTTGTCATGACCGCCTCGGCGCTGACCATGGAAGCTTTCCTGCTCTCCTCGGTGCTCGCCGGCATCATCATGCGCGTGCAGGGCATTCCGCTCTCGGACATCACCAAGACGGCGGTTTCCGGCATCAAGGGCGTGATGCCGGCGATCATCATCCTGGCCTTCGCCTACGCGCTGAACGATCTCTCGAAAAGCCTCGGCACGGCGGCGTACATCGTTGCCGCCACCGAGAGCTGGCTGACACCCGCCGTGCTGCCGGCGCTGACCTTCCTGATTGCCGGCGTCATCGCCTTCTCCACCGGCACGTCCTGGGGCACGTTCGCCATACTCATGCCCATCAGCGTGCCCATCGCCTTCGCCTTCAGCGGCGGCGAGACAGCGGTGGTGGTCTACGCCACGGTGGCAGCGGTGGCCGGCGGCGGCGTGTTCGGCGATCACTGCTCGCCGCTGTCGGATACGTCGATCCTGGCTTCCACCGGCGCCGCGTCGGATCACATCGATCACGTGAAGACGCAGTTGCCGTATGCTTTCCTGATCGGCCTGGTGAGCCTGGTGATCTACCTGCTGCTGGGTGTGTCGTTCTGATGAACACAACGCGGGGAAACTGAACGGATGGGAAGAGCCGGAATCGTTCTGGCCGTCGCGCTTGCCGGTGCGCTGGCGTGGTGGTGGTTGTATTCGCAGCCGGCCGTGCCCGACGTGGCCTTGCCGGACTCACCCGCCGCCATCGAGCGCGGGCGCTATCTGGTGGCGGCCGGCGGCTGCGTGAGCTGCCACGAGGGCACGGAGCATCCGGGCTCACTCAGTGGCGGCATGAAGCTGGCATCGGATTTCGGGGTGTTCTACGCACCGAACATCACGCCCGACGCGCAGACCGGCATCGGCGGCTGGACGGGGGCGGATTTTCTGCTGGCGCTGAAGCACGGCCGACGGCCGGACGGTGGCTTCTACTTCCCGGCGTTTCCGTATCCCTCGTACGCCGGCATGACGGATGAGGATGCGCTCGATATCGGCGCCTACCTGATGTCGCTGCCCGCAGTACCGTTCCGCGCGCCGGAGCACGAGCTGCCGGGCTGGCTCGCCCGCTGGACGATCGCGGGCTGGAACCGGCTGGCTTCGCTGCTGAATCCGACGCTGCCGGAGGAGAGGGATCCGGTCGTGGCGCGCGGCGCCTACCTCGCGCGGCACCTGGGACATTGCGGCGAGTGCCACACGCCCAGGAACTCGCTCGGCATCCCGGATCTCAGCCGGGAGTTCGAAGGTGGCACGCTGCCCGACGGGAAAGTGGAAGCCATCGACCCCGAAGCGCTCGCCGACTGGTCCAGGGAGGCATTCGCCCTGTTCCTGTCACTGGGTCTGAAGCCGGATGGTGAGTTCGTGGGCGGCGAGATGGAGCCGGTGATCGAGCACAACACCAGCCGCCTCAGCAACGAGGATCGGCAGGCGCTCGCGGCGTTCTTCGTCCGCGAGCCCTAGGATCCCTCTCTCACCGATCTGTGCAGCGAGAGTGTGCAGGGGCGCGCCGCTGTGGCGCGGGCACCCGCCCACACAGTGAGGTCTCAGTCCTCGTCGTCTTCCCGGTACGAATCGTGGCAGTTCCCGCAGGTACCGCCGAACGCCCGCAGACCACCGAGGGTGGTGGCCTGATCACCACCCGCGGCCAGCGCGGCGAAGGTGTTGGCCGCGTCTTCCAGCGCCTTGGCCTTCGTGGCGAAGTCGTCAGGGTTTTCCCAGATGACGGGCAGCGCCTCGGTGTCCACGTCGAACTCGCGGGTATCCATGGCGGCGAAACGCTCGGGAATCATGGTTGCCAGCACCGCGATGCGCTTCGCGTTGCGCTCCGCCACCGCGGCATCGAACGGCGCGCCGCGTGCCATGCCGACGATCGGTCCCATGTTCACACCGAGCAGCTTGAAGACGGCCTGACGGTTCTCTGTGGCCATCTCTGCCTGGTCTTCCGGTGATGGCGCGTCCTGGGCCGAGGCGGCCGCGGTGAGCAGCACGCAGAAGGCGGATGCGGCGATGATCGTGGTTCTTACTGGCATTGGGGTTCCTCTCCATGGTCCGGACGGAGGATGGTGACCGAACCGTTACGCGGCGGCAAGTGAGGCTGTCGTCAGCGTTCCCCGGGCAGGCGGACCACGAGGGCGGTCACCGCGTCCCGGAACACGAGCGTCTGCACGGGGCCGACCCCTTCCACGTTCACGGTGTTCACCTGATCGGGCCAGAGATCGCGCAGCGCCCGGTTGCTGACAACGATCTCCGTGAGCGGCACCTCGGGCAGCCGCATCGCCTGGTACACCCAGAGATAGTCGCCGTCGATCTCCGTTCCGCGCAGGGTGACAGGCAAGGCCTCGCCGTCGGCGGTGGCCAGAGTGAAGCGCTCGTGGACGTAGATGCCGAACCGCTGCCGGTCTTCCGGATCTTCCAGCAGGCTGGCGCCGCGGCCGGCGATGGCGGAGGCCACCTGCTCCGCGTCGTGCAGGTAGAAGCGGTGCATCACCTCGAGCCGGCCGCTGCGCTCGTTGAAGAGCACCGTGGTGAGCGCGGCCTTCAACTGGTGGGCGGCAGCGGAGGCCGGCAGCAGGATGCCCAGCGGGAAGGCGAGCAGGCCGATGGCGGCCGAGCGCACGAGGGCGCGCCAGGCACGGTTGGCGTGCACGGTCGCGCTACTCGGCGATCCGCCGGACGGGTACGGGCTCATCCGCGGCGGGATCACGCGCCAGCTCCGCCTTGATATCGTGCATGAGATCCCGGTCCGGAATCACGTCCGGCTCCTTCGGCGGGTCGAAGAGCTCCAGCCGGGACGGCACGATCCTGCGCGGATAGCTGTTGTTGTAGAGGTCCGTGTCCGCCGTCTCCAGATGCGGGTCCACCTCGAATGCTGCTATGCGCTTCTCGCGGGCGATGAGCGTCTTCACCTGCCGGGCGTCGCGCCGCCAGATCTCCGCGGGAATGTAGAGATCCTCCGTCCTGCCGTCCTCGTCTGTGATACGCAGGATGATGGGCATGACAAGGCCGCCCACGTTCGAGAACTCGAGCACGTAGTAGTTGAGATCGTCGCGCACGGCGCGGTCGAGCACCTCCTGTTTCCAGGCCGGGTTGCTGGCCAGCGGGTCCAGGAGGCCCTTGCGGTATTCCTGATAGGTGTTGCGGTCCACGTTGGAGACGGTGAAGGGGTCGTTTTCGTTGTAGAAGTCGGCGAGCCAGGGCAGGCGTTCGACGCGTGTCTCCAGCCCTTCCGCGGCGTTGTTGATCTCGGTCCGGGAGGCGGGCTCGTCCGCGGCTCTTGCGCGCCTTTTCTCCGCTTCAAGATCCGGATCCCTGCTGTCCACCTCGAGCTCCGTCACCCGGTCCAGCGAGATGTCCACGTGATTGGTGCTGTAGAACCAGCCGCGCCAGAACCAGTCCAGGTCCACGCCGGAGGCCTCCTCGAGGGTGCGGAACAGGTCGGCGGGTGTGGGACGCTTGAACATCCAGCGGCGGGCGTACTCCCGGAAGGCGAAGTCGAAGCGCTCCCGGCCGATGATGGTCTCGCGCAGGATGTTGAGCGCGGTGGCGGGCTTGGCATAGGCGTTGTTGCCGAACTGCAGAATGGACTCGGAGTTCGTCATGATCGGCACCTGGTTGTCGCTCTTCATGTAGTCGACGATCCAGCGTGGCTCGCCGCGCTGTGAGGGATAGTCTTCCTCCCAGGCCCGCTCGGCGATGAACTGCAGGAACGTGTTCACGCCCTCGTCCATCCACGTCCACTGGCGCTCGTCCGAGTTCACCGTCATGGGAAAGTACATGTGGCCGATCTCGTGGATGACGACGCCGACGAGAAAGCGCTTGCTGGCCCGGGAGTAGGTGCGCTCACCGTCTTCGCGCGGCTCGGTGCGCGGACCGTTGAAGGTGATCATCGGGTACTCCATGCCGCCCACCGGGCCGTTCACCGACTGGGCGGTGGGATACGGGTAGGGAAAGGAGAACCGGGAGTAGATCTCCATGGTGTGGATCACGGCCTGGGTCGAGAATCGCGACCAGAGCGGATCACCCTCCTTCGGGAAGAAGGACATGGCCATGACCAGCGGATTCGCGGGATCGTCCTGGCGGTAGCCCTGAGCGTCCCAGATGAACTTGCGCGACGAGGACCAGGCGAAGTCGCGGACGTTGTCTGCCCGGAAGCGCCAGGTCTTTGTCGTGCCCGCACGCTGCGACTCCTTCGCCAGCGCCTCCTCCGGGGTGATGACGTAGACGGGCTTGTCTGCAGTTTCCGCCTGCTTCAGCCGGGATCGCTGATCGGCGGTCAGCACGTCCTTGGCGTTGGCGAGCTCGCCGGTGCTCGCGACCACGTGGTCTGCCGGCACCGTGATGGAGACGTCGTAGTCGCCGAACTCCAGGGTGAACTCGCCGTTGCCGAGAAACTCCTTGTTGTGCCAGCCCTCGTAGTCCGAGTAGACCACCATGCGCGGATACCACTGGGCCAGCAGGAAGATGTCGTTGCCGTCCTCGGCGAAGTGCTCGTAGCCCGAGCGCGGGCTCATGGCCTTGCCGTCCACGAGCTGGTTGGCCCAGTCGATCTCGAGGCTGATCGAAGCACCGGGCTCGAGTGGCGCGGGCAGATCCACCCGCAAGAGCGTGCCCACCACCGTGTGGGCCAGGTCCCGGCCACCACTCGCCACCCGGGTGAGCGTCACCCCGCCCTCGAAGTCCTGCATGAACTGCAGGCGGCGCAGCTCGCCGAAGGTGAGCTTGCCGGTCTCGGCCACCGTGCGCGTCCGGGAGTCGATGCTGTCCTCGCGGAACCGATTCTGGTCGAGCTGCAGCCAGAGCCAGGGCAGCGTGTCGGGGGAGTTGTTCCGGTAGGTGATCACCTCGGAGCCGGTGATCCTGCGCTCGGCTTCGTGCAGCGTCACCCGGATCCGGTAGTCCGCCTCCTGCTGCCAGTAGGCGTGCCCCGGCGCTCCGGAGGCGGTGCGGTAGGCGTTCGGCGTCGGCAGCACCTCGTCGAGCTGGCGGAACCGGTCGACGAAAGCGCCCTTCGTCTGCTCAACGGGCACGATGAGCCCGAGGGCCGGATCGAAGGCAGAGGTGGAGGGTGGCTGCTGGGCGGCGGCCGCGCAGGCGATCGCCCAGCCGAGGATCAGCAGGGTGGTGAGGGAGATTTTCATGGCGGCAAGCTTACCCGAGTGCCGCGGCGATCGCCTTCAGGCGATCCCGGAACCAGGCGTGGGCCCGGTCCTGCTCGTGGGCGGGCGAGAAGTACATGCACACCTCGAGCGGCGGTATGTGGAGGGGTGGTGCGCAGATGGCGATGTCGGCGGTTTCCGCAAAACGCTCCGCGACACGTTGCTGCACCAGGGCGATGGCGTCCGTCTGCTCCACGATCAGCGGCAGCAGCGAGAAGCTCGACACCTTGATCACGTCGTGCTGAGCGAGCCCGAGCAGCCTGGCCTCCATGGACACGGTGGATTCCTGGTCGGCCCGGTAGGAGACGTGGGGAAGCCTGGCGTAGAGCTCGCGATCGATCCGGCCTTTCACCGCGGGGTGCCCGCGGCGGGCGATGGAGACGAACTTCTCCTCGTAGATCGGCCACTCGATCAGCCGTTCCGTGCGCAGGAAGCCGCGGGGCACGATCACCAGATCCAGCTCCATGCCGCGCAGCCGGTCGTAGTCCCGACGCTGCAGATCGACGAAGCGAACGCTGGCGAGCGGGGCCTCGCGCTGCAGCGTCACGCACAGCGGTGCGCCGATGGTCATGATCACCGGGTCTGCGGTGGCGATCACGAACTCCCGCGCCAGGTTGCCGGGTGTAAAGGTGGGCGTTTCCACCAGCGTTTCGACGCGGGAGAGGATCTCGCCGAGCGGTGCCAGCAGGTCCTGGGCCAGCGGGGTGAGAAACATCTCCCTTCCGCTGCGCACCAGCAGCTCGTCGGCGAACTGCGCGCGCAGGCGCGCGAGCGCATCGCTCACCGCGGACTGGCTCATGTGCAGCTTTTCCGCCGAGCGGGTGACGCTGCGGCTGGCGAGCAGGGCTTCCAGGATGGGCAGCAGGTTGAGGTTGACGCTGCGCAGGTGCACGCCGGGTCGCGGATCGGCCATCCAGGCCTCACATCGTAAAAATCGATGGAGAGCATATCAAAATCCGGTTTCCCTGATAGGAGAGAGCTGGCATAGGATGCGGGCTTCACCATGGGAGGGAGAGACCATGCATTCGGCCATTGCGCACATCGATCAGAACGCCAGCGCTCTCAAAGAGGACGGGCTCTGCGGCGACCGGCAGGCCAACCTGACCCGGCGCACCGTGGACGTGCTGAAGGCGTCCGGCGGTTTCCGGCTGCTGCTGGCCCGGGACCTCGGTGGTGAGGAGGCCCATCCCAACGAGTTCCTGGACTGGGTGATGGCCACCGGCGCCCACCAGCCGTCGGCCGGCTGGGTGGCGGGGGTGGTGGGCGTACACCCCTGGGAGATCTCGTTCATGGACCCGAAGCTGCAGCGGGAGGTCTACGGCGAGGACCCCGACACCCTTACCGCCTCCCCCTACGCACCGTTCGGCCGTGCCCGACCGGTGGAAGGCGGCTTCCTTATGACAGGCGAGTGGCCCTACTCCACGGGCACGGAGTACTGCGACTGGGTGATCCTCGGCGGCATGGTCACGGATGCCGACGGTAACGTCCCCCGCGGCCGGCCCGACGTGCGCCACTTCGTGCTGCCGCGCGGCGACTACGAGATCGTCGGCGAGAGCTGGAACGTGATGGGGCTGAAGGGCACGGGCAGCTTCAACGTCCGCATGCGGGACGCGTTCATCCCCGACTATCGGGTGAGCGAGGCCTGGAAGGTGAACGAGGGGATCTACGCCGAGGAGCGCCGCCCGGGCAACCCGCTTTACGGGCTGATGTTCGGGGTGATGTTCCCGGCAGCCATCGCCGCCGGCACCCTCGGCATCGCCGAGGGATTGCTGCGTGCCCAGCGTGCCTACATGGAGGGCCGGGTGTCGGTGTCCGGCAGCGTTGCGAAGACGGATCCCACCTATCTGGCGGCGCTGGCGGTTGCCGAGGCGGATCTGGCAGCCAGCAGGTGCCATCTCAGGCAGATGGTCGCCGAGCTCTACGCTCACACGAGCGCCGGCCGCAAGGTCACCCCCGGGCAGCGGCTCGCGTTCCGCCGCAACCAGGTGCGGGCCACGGACCGGGTGTTCGAATCCATTGCGCCGCTCGCAAGGCTGGCCGGCTCCGCCGGTGTGCAGGAGGACAACGAGCTCGAGCGCTGGTGGCGCGACCTGCAGACCGGCATCACCCACATCTGCAACGTCCGCGACACCGCCTACGTGAGCTGGGGACTCAGCGAGTTCGGCGGCGAGGTCCCGCCGGGCACGCTCTACTGATCAGACCATCCGGGAGGCAACATCATGACCGACCTATCCGTCCACAACCTCGGCTATCTGGAGATCGGCGTGTCGAGCCTGGCCGCCTGGCGTGACTACGCGACGGGCGTGCTGGGTGTTCAAGCCGTCGAAGCGGGAGATGCGGTTGAGCTCCGCTACGACGACGCCTGCTGGCGGCTGAAGCTCGTGGAGACGGGCGAGGACGACATTCGTGCGGCGGGATTCGAGGTGGCGGACGACAAGGTGCTGGACGTCATCCGCTCCCGGCTCGAAGGCCAGGGTGTGGCGGTCAGGGCGGCAACCGACGATGAGGCAGCAGACCGGGGCGTCGGTCGGCTGCTCGTCTGCGCTGATCCGTCCGGACTTCCCGTGGAGCTCTACGTCGGCGACCGGAGCATGGATGCGCCCTTCGACTCGCCACGGCACGTCTCCGGGTTCGTCACCGGCGAGCAGGGCCTCGGGCACATGGTGCTGATGGTGGCAGACCAGGCCAGGGCGGAGGCCTTCTACATGCAGGGGCTCGGCTTCCGCCTCTCGGACCACATCGTGCTCGGGGCGCCGGGCAGGCAGCTGACGCTCACCTTCCTGCACTGCAACCCGAGGCACCACACCATCGCCCTGGCCCCGATCCCCGCACCCAAGCGGCTCAACCACATCATGCTGCAGGTGGCGTCACTCGACGACGTGGGCCGCGGGCTGGATGCCGCGCAGGCGGCCGGGGTGCGCATCTCCTCGTCGCTCGGCAAGCACAGCAACGACCGGATGATCAGCTTCTACATGGAAACGCCGTCCGGCTTCGACATCGAGTATGGTTTCGGCGGGGTCGAGATCGACGACACCACCTGGCAGACAGCCAGCTACGACAGGACGAGCCTCTGGGGTCACAAGGGGCTCTGACCGGCACGGACGGACAGCGTCACACACAATCGGAGAGTCAGCATGGATCTGGAAATCAGCGGCAGGAAGGCCATCGTCTGCGGCGGCAGCTCGGGGCTGGGGCTCGCCATCGCTCAGGCGCTGTCGGGCGAAGGGGCGGACGTGGTCATCGTGGCCCGGGACGCGACGAAGCTCGAGCGCGCGGCGGCGGCCATCGGGGCGGAGACCGGTCGTGCCGTTCGCTGGCATTCCGTGGATCTGTCCGATGCCGGCGCACGCGCGGCGCTGCTGCCCGAATGCGAGGACGTGGATATCCTTGTCAACAACTCGGGCGGTCCGCCGGTCGGGGATTACCTCTCGTTCTCGCGTGAGGACTGGCTCGCGGCCATCGAGTCGAACATGCTCTCGGCCATCGATCTCATCAACGCCTCGCTGCCGGGGATGAAGGAGCGCGGGTTCGGCCGGATCCTCAACGTGACGAGCCACATGGTGAAGGCGCCGGTCGCCATGCTGAGCCTGTCCAACGGGGCCCGGGCAGGGCTGACCGGTTACGTGAGCGGCGTCGCCCGGGACGTGGCCCGCTACAACGTGACGATCAACAACCTGCTGCCGGGCCAGTTCGACACGGACCGCCTGAAGTCGAACCACGAGCGTTTTGCCAGCCGCCGGGGCGTGTCCATCGAGGACTTCCGGGAGAATGCCAAGAAAGACATACCCGCCCGGCGATTCGGGCGACCCGAGGAGTTCGGCGCTTACGCGGCCTTCCTGTGCAGCCCGCGCTGCGGCTTCGTCACCGGTCAGAACCTCATGCTGGACGGCGGGCAGTATCCGGGGCTGATCTGACGGCGACGCCATGAAGATCGACGTTCATCAGCACGTGCTGCCGCCTGTCTACGTCGAGGCGCTGAACGCGAGCGGCATCAGCACCGCCGGCGGCATTCCGCTGCCGGGCTGGAGCCCCGACGCTGCTCTGGAGATGATGGATCGTCAGGGCATCGGCACGGCCGTTCTGTCCGTGTCTTCTCCGGGCGTTCACTTCGGCAACGACGCCGCGGCGCGCGCGCTCGCGCGCGCCTGCAACGAGTACACGGCCCGACTCGTCGGGGATCATCCGGGGCGATTCGGCGGGTTTGCCGTCCTGCCCATGCCGGATGTTGAGGGGTCGCTCGCGGAGCTGACCTGGGCGCTGGACACGCTCGCGCTCGACGGCGTGGTGCTCATGACGAGCCATGCGGACGGACGCTATCTGGGAGACGGATCGCTCGATCCCGTGCTGGAAGAGCTGAACCGGCGATCGGCCGTCGCGTTCGTGCACCCGACCCTGCCGCCGAGTCCGTCTTCATCCGTTACCATTCCCGGGTTCGCGACGGAGTTCGTGTTCGATACGAGCCGGGCCATCGCCAACCTGGTGTGGACGGGTGCGGCGGAGCGGTTTCCCCACATCCGCTTCATCTTCGCCCACGCCGGCGGCACCGCGCCCTATCTCGCCTGGCGTTGGGCGCTGCTGGACACCTCGCCGCAGATGCGCGAGCGGGCACCGCGTGGTTTTCTGCACTATCTGCGGGGCTTCCACTACGATACGGCCCTGTCCGGCAGCGAGTTCGCGCTGGCGGCGCTGACGAAGCTGGTGGGCGCAGAGCGGATTCTCTACGGCAGCGACTATCCGTTCGCACCGGAAGCGGTGGGCGCTGCATCCGCGAAGGGGCTGGAACGTTTCGAGGGGCTCGGCGACGAGGACCGGCTCGCCATCGGCTCGGGGAATGCCGAGCGTCTGCTCGGCAGGCGGTAAGCTCGCGGGCCTTCGAGTCCACGCTGGGGAGGGAGACAACCATGGCCGACTACCGCGGCCGCTTCGGCCCGCACAGTCCCGAAGAGACCTACGTGCCGCACGGGTTTACGGAGCACCTCACCGATCTCGGCGAGGTGCAGATGAACTACGTTGCCGTGGGCGACGCGGCGAAGCCGGCCGTGCTCCTGATCCCGGGGCAGACGGAATCCTGGTGGGGATACGAGGCGGCGCTGCCGCTGCTCGCCGAGCACTTCCAGGCTTACGCCGTGGATCTCCGCGGCCAGGGGCGCAGCACGCGCACGCCCGGCCGCTACACGCGCACGCCCGGCCGCTACACGCTGGACAACATGGGCAACGATCTGGTGCGGTTCATCGACCGGGTGATCGGCCGGCCGACCATCGTCAGCGGCCTGTCCTCGGGCGGGGTGCTGTCCGCATGGCTGTCGGCCTATGCCATGCCTGGCCAGATCCGGGCAGCCTGCTACGAGGATCCGCCGCTGTTCGCCTCGGAGCTCGCGCCCGCCACGGGGCCCGGCATCCGCCAGGGCGTGGGCGGCATGTTCCATCTATGGAGCACGTTTCTCGGCGACCAGTGGCGGCTCGGCGACTGGGCCGGCGTCGCCGAGGCGGCGCCCGACTACCTGCCGCCGTGGATGCTGATGATGCGGCCGCCGCCCGGCACGGAGCCGCCGCAGAACCTGAAGGAATACGACCCGGAGTGGGGTCGGGCGTTCTGGTCCGGCACGGTGGCTGCGTCGTGCGATCACGAGCGGATGCTCAGGAGCGTGAAGGTCCCGGTGCTGCTCACCCACCACTTCCGGCGGACCGATCCCGACAGCGGGCTGCTGATGGGCGCCCTCTCCGACGTGCAGGCGGCCCGGGTAAGGGGGCTGCTCGAGGAGGCGGGTGTGACCGTGGACTACCGCTCCTTCGAGACCATGGGCCATTCCATGCACGGCCAGGACCCGAAGCTCTTCACCGACACTCTGGTCAGCTGGGAGGGCTCGCTTCCCACGCCGTGAGCTCCGGCCGGCGTCCGTACAGCCGGTAGAACACCTTGATCCAGAAGGGTGAGAACAGGGTGGTGTAGGCGACCACCAGCACGATGCCGGCGTAGGTCTGGGCGTCCAGGATGCCGATCACGCGACCGAGCTCGGCGAACACCAGGCCCACCTCGCCGCGCGGCACCATAGAACGGCGTGAACATCTGCACGATGGGTTTCATGTCGCGCTCCACCTCCTCGGCGAAACCGGGGTTGCGCGCCAGCGCCACGCCGAGTGGCAGGAAGAAACGCCGCGACAGAGCGAGCCCGGCCGCGAAGCCGCCGAGCAGCTCCGGCGCACCCACCTCGTGCGCCAGCCAGCGGCAAAACGACTCACTGCGAAATCCAGCGCGAACGGGGGACGAGTTCGTTGGGCGATCCAGCCGAGCAGGCTCGGCCCGAGCACCACACCGACCAGCAGCTCGCCGATGACGGACGGCGCGCCGAAGCGCACCGCGATCTCGCCCGCGATGCGGGTTGCCCGGAAAATAGGTGAAATCCCGTGGGTCGCGGTACTATCCGGGTGTGTGATCAGAGGAGGAAATCTGCATGAGTGAGTTTCACAGCATCGAGATGGAGTCGATCAGCGGCGAGCCGGTGAGCCTGTCGAAATATCAGGACAATCTCTGCCTGATCGTCAACGTCGCCAGCCGCTGAGGCCTCACGCCCCAGTACGCAGGTCTGCGTACCCTTTATGAAACCTACAAGGACCGCGGATTCACCGTCCTCGGCATGCCCTGCAATCAGTTCGGCGCCCAGGAACCGGGCACGGAGGCGGAGATCGCGGAGTTCGTCCGCTCGAAGTACGACGTCACCTTTCCCATGTTCGCCAAGATCGAGGTGAACGGGCCCGGCACCTGCGCGCTCTACCAGAACCTCAAGGCTGAGAAGCCCGGCGACATCGCCTGGAACTTCACCAAGTTCCTGGTGAATGGCAAGGGCAAGGTGGTCGAACGCTTCGAGCCGAAGGTGACGCCGGAGGAGATGGAGCCGAGGATCCGCGAGCTGCTCGGCGCCTGAGTCGGTCCCGGCGGCGCCGGGGAGCTGCTACGGTGCGTCTCCTGGAACAGACGCGGCACGGACGCGGACGACGCGTCCGCCCTCGCCGTCCGTCACCAGATAGATGCTGCCGTCGGCGGCCACGCGCACGTCCCGGATCCGGCTCTCGAGCTCCTCAAACAGCGGTTCCTGCCGGATGATCTCCGCGTCGAAGGAAATGCGGTAGACAACCTTGTCCACCAGCGCGCCGACGAGCAGGCTGCCCTGCCACGCGGGGAACGCATCGCCGTGGTAAACCGCGAGCCCTGACGGCGCGATCGAGGGCACCCAGTATCTCACCGGCTGTGCCATGCCCGGGTGCTCGGTGAAGGGTGAAACGTAGGCGCCGCTGTAGTCCATGCCGTAGGTGATGGCAGGCCAGCCGTAGTTGGTCCCCGGCAGGATCACGTTCAGCTCGTCGCCGCCGCGGGGTCCGTGCTCGTGCGCCCAGACCGTGCCGGAGACGGGATCGTATGCCAGTCCCTGAGGGTTGCGGTGCCCGTAAGTCCACACCGCCGGATGGCCGGCGATTCCGTCCGTGAAAGGGTTGTCCTCGGGGATGGAGCCGTCCGTGTGGATGCGCACCGTCTTGCCGAGCAGGCTGTAGGTGTCCTGCGCGGCCTCACGGTAGTTGAAGCCCTCACCGGTGGTGAGCAGCAGCGTGCCGTCCGGGAGAAAGATGAGCTTGCCGCCGAAGTGCTGCGGCAGGCGCTTCGTGGGTTCCACGGTGAAAATCACTTCCAGGGCCTCGAGCGCGTCGCCGGTGAGTCTTGCCCGTGCAACCCGGGTTGCGTTGGCGCCTCTGTCACCGTGAGCGTAGACGAGGAAGATCGTCCGGTTGTCTGCAAAGCCCGGATCCACGAGCACGTCAAAGAGCCCGCTCTGGCCGCTCGGCGCGAAGTAGACGGGTGGCACACCGGAAATCGCGGTGACGGTGCCATCGGCCGAGATGCGCTTCAGATTGCCGGGCCGCTCGGTGACCAGCAGCTCCCCGTCGGGAAGAAACGCCACGCACCAGGGCCGGTCGAGCCCGTCCGCGACGGTGTCGAGCTCGTAGGCCGGCGCTGCGCCGGCGCGGTGAGTGAAAAGGATCAGCAGCAGGAGGAGGATGAGCGTCCGATGCATGGTTGCCCTGTTGGGTAGCGACCGCGGGTGCAAGCCTGTCCGAAGCGGGTATCCTATGGCAAATCTCAGCAGGGGTGGAAGCGGCAGTGATTCGTTCGATCGGGGCCTTCCTTGTGACCGTGCTGGTTGCCTACGTCATCGGTGCGGCGCTGGCAACCCAGCACGTGCTCGGTGCGCTCACCATGATGGGCATGAACATCGACTTCGGGATCTGGGCGCACGCGACGCTGCACGATCTGTTCGGCATGTTCGCCACCTACGCGCCGCTCATCGGCGTCGCCTTCCTGGCGGCTGTGCCGGTGATTCTGCTCGTCTGCCGGGGACGACCGGAGTGGCGTCGCATCGGGTATGTCAGCGGATTCTTCGTTGCCATCATCGTCATGCACCTCCTCATGCCGCTGGTGCTGAACGTGAACCCGGTGGCAGCGACGCGGCTCTTCAGCGGCCTTCTGCAGCAGGGTCTGGCCGGTGCGGTCGGCGGCTACGTCTTCTTCCTGCTCGGCCAGTCTGCCGGGCTCGAGGCGGATGCGAAGCATGCCTGAGCAGCAGCCGGGGGGGCAGCATGAACAGCAGGCGGCTGCTGAGGGTGGCGCGCTCACCAGGGCGCTGAACTGGATCGAGCAGGCGGGCAACCGGCTGCCGGACCCGGCGCTGCTCTTCTTCGTGCTGCTGGTGGTGGTCTGGCTGCTCTCGGCGCTGATGGCCCAGTTCAGCTACGAGCACGTGGACCCGCGCTCCGGCGAGCCCATCGTGGTGGCCAACCTGCTCACCGGCACGGCGCTCACCAGCTTCTTCTCCGGCATGGTCTCCACCTTCGTGCACTTCCACCCGCTCGGCGTGGTGCTGCTCGCCATGCTGGGCATCGGCGTGGCGGATCACACCGGCTTCATCCGGGCAGGGCTCCGGGCGCTGCTCAACGTCACCTCGCAGAAGCTGCTGACCCCCATGCTGCTGCTCATCGGCATCATCAGCCACAGCGCCGTGGACGCCGGTTACGTGCTGGTGATTCCTCTGGGCGCCGTCATATTCCAGGCGGCGGGCCGTCACCCGCTGGTCGGCATCGGCGTGGCGTTCGCGGGGGTATCCGGCGGCTTCTCCGCCAACTTCGTGCCGTCGGCGCTCGATCCCATGCTGCAGGGCATCAGCCAGGCCGGCGGCCAGCTCATCGACCCGGATCTGGTGCTGAACCCGCTGAACAACTGGTTCTTCACCTCCGCCTCGACGCTGCTGATCATCGGCGTCGGCTGGTACATCACTGAGCGGCTCGTCGAGCCGCGTCTGGCCCACCTGGTGCCCGATGGCGAGCTGGCCGAGCAGGGCGGGATGGAGGCGCTCACGGACTCCGAGCGTGCCGGGCTCACGGCGGCGCTGGCCGCCATGGCCGTGGGTCTCGGGCTGCTCGCGTTGACAGCTTTTCCGGAAACGTCCGCGTGGCGGGCGGCGGACGGCGCCCTGGCGTCGGCCGGTGCGCCGCTGATGCAGAGCATCGTGCCGCTCATCTTCCTGCTGTTCCTGATTCCCGGCGTCGTTTACGGCTACGTGGCGGGCACGGTGAGCAGCCACCGCGATCTGGTGTCCGGCATGACCCAGGCCATGAGCGGCATGGGCTACTACATCGTGATGGCGTTCTTCGCGTCGCTGTTCATCGCCGAGTTCGGCCGCTCCAACCTGGGCGCGCTGTTCGCGCTGCAGGGGGCTGCCTGGCTGCAGGCGGCGGCCATGCCGGCATCGCTCACCATCATCGGGCTGATCCTGATCACGGGCGTGATCAACCTCTTCGTCGGGTCCGCCTCCGCCAAGTGGGCGCTGCTTGCCCCGATCTTCGTGCCCATGCTGATGCAGCTCGGCATCTCGCCGGATCTCACCCAGGCGGCCTATCGGGTGGGGGATTCCTCCACCAACATCATCACGCCGCTGATGCCCTACTTCCCGCTGGTGGTGGTGTTCTGCCAGCGCTACGTGCGGCAGACGGGCATCGGCACCGTGGTGGCCATGATGCTGCCGTACTCCGTGGGCTTTCTTGTGATCTGGAGCGCCTTCCTGATCGCCTACTGGATGCTGGGGCTGCCGCTCGGGCTGGGCGCGAGCTACGCTTACCCTTCCTGAGACCGTTCTGAGGGCCGTCAGGCCTCGGGCGGGAAGTCTTTCAGGATGACGGCAACGGTATCCCGCACGGTGGAGCGCAGGCGTATCTGGTCGCCCATGCTGAGCTCCTGAACGGCCCACCCCGTCCACTTCTTGTTCCCTGCCGGGTCGTAGAAGTCGATGAGCAGGCCGGCCTGGGTGGATTCCTGGGTGACGGTCTCCTCGTCCACCCCCTCGCCGATGACGCGGACCTGATTGTAGTTGTCCCCGAAGGTGGTGGTCCGCACCGACGGCATGCCGCCGACGGCAAAACCGATGGTGAAGTCCGCGTCTGCGGGTCGAGCCGCCTGCCGGTAGCCGCGTTTCGTGAGATAGGCCTGCACCTCCTCCACCAGCACGGACTGCAGTGCCGGATTGACGGGGCTCGGCGACGACACCACCAGCAGGTTGTCCTCGAGAAAGGCGAAGGACCGGTACGTGCTCCAGTCCGTACCCTCGACGAACTGACTCTGACCCACCGGAGCCGCGATGCATCCCGTCAGCAGGATACCCACCAGGACGAGCAGACCCGGGAGGCCGGGACACTTGGTTCTCGGATACATCGTTCAGGCTCCGTGCAGTTGGTCAAGCGTGGTGAGGTCGTTCAGCGCGTCCACGAGCAGATCGGCCCAGCGCTCGATGACCCGCCGTACCGGAGGCCGCTGTGTAGCCGTCTCCGAGGGATAGGTCTGGCCGGGCAGCCGTGCCGAGCGGGTATCCACGGCACGCAGCAGCACCGTGTCCGTCTGCGAATCGATCAGCTCCACCACGAAGGTGAGCTGACCCAGTGAGTCGACCCGGTAGGGTGCTCTGGCATCGCCGGTAGGCCGGACGTCCAGATCGAGCAGCGTGCCGCGCACGCGGAGGACGTCCGCGCCCGCCTCCGTCACCTGCTCGAGCGTCAGCCGGGTGAGCGAGCGTGTGAAGGCTTCGCCGACCAGAGCGCCGATCTCCTGGCGCTGGGCGGCGGAGAGGGGAAACTGCGTGACCGGGCTCTGCAGGCCGTCCGCGGTGGTTCGGGTGGCCGGCCGGAACTGAATCCGGGCGCTCTCGAGGATCACCTTCCGGTAGTCGGAGAGGGTATATCCCGGGCGGATCCACACCCTGTCCATGAGGGTATCGGGCACCAGTGCCAGCCCGTCGTAGGTCATCGGCTCCGCTCCCACCGAATCCGGCGCGGCCGCACCGGGCTCGTTCGTGGCGCAGGCGGCGAGCAGCAGTGAGGCGAGAGCGAGGGTGATCGTCCCGGTGAAGTGCATGGATCCTCCGTTGGGTGGCGGAATTCTAGCAGGGTGCCTGCAAACAGGCTGCCGGCATTGAGGATGGCGTCCATCGAGGAAATAATCGCCCCCGCATTCATGGAATCGATACAGGAGCGGAGATTTGAACGCACTGATCTCGTCTGGGGCGGGGAGATGGCTCGGGGGGCGGCGCGGGTTTCCCGCCGCGCTGCTGGCAGCCGCGCTCGCCTGCCTGATCCTGACCCCGGCGGCACGCGCTGAGGAGACCCTGCAGGTGACCGGCAGCCTGTGGTCACCGTACATCGACGGCGACCTGCCGGAGGCCGGTCTGGCAACGGATCTGGTGCGAACCGGGCTGACGCGTGCCGGCTTTGACATACAGGCCAACGTGGAGACCTGGAGCCGCGCCTATCAGGGCGTGGCCGTCGGGGTCTACGACGTGGTCGTTTCCGTCTGGGAGACCCGGGCACGGTCGGAGGATCTGCTGTTCAGCGAGCCTTACCTGATGAACGACATCGTCTTCCTGAGCCGGGCCGATCTGCTCGTGGATTACCAGGGTCCGGCGGACCTCATCGGCTACCGGATCGGGGTGGAGCGGGATTTCGCCTATGACGAGGCGTTCGACTCGGATCCGAACCTGACCCGGGTGGTGAACGACCACCTGATCCAGAACCTGCTGCTGCTGCGGCAGGGCAAGCTCGACCTGCTGGTGGGAGACAAGTGGTCCATCCTCTACCAGATCTCAGAGTTCATGCCGGCAGATATCTCGGCTTTCAGAATTCTGTCGAAGCCCCTCATCCGGCGCGCGCTGCGCATGGGAGTCAGCCGCACGAATCCGAACGCCCAGGAGATCGTGAGCCGGTTCGACGCGGCCATGAAGGTCATGCGGGAAGACGGCACCTACAACGCGATCGTGAAGAAACACACGGACGGCATCGCGGTGCTGCCCTCGCGGCGCTGAACCGGAGAGGTCAGTCCTTGTCGACCAGCGTGAAGTCGCCGAAGCCGGGCTTGCGGGCGGAGGCGGCGTCGCTGCCGCCTTTGCGCACACCGTCGAAGAAGCGCATTTCCTCCACGTAGCGGGCGAGGTCGCGTTCGGCGGCCTCACGCGAAGGGAACGGTCCGTGGTCGTCCTCGCGGGTCTGGTAGTACCACCTGCCGTTCAGGGAGAACACCCGATCGCCGGACCGGAAGCGGGCGGTTTCCCTGTCGTTGCCGTCGGTTTTGCGCATGCGGCGGATTATCGGCCCCGCTATCCGACCGCTCAGTGCACGGTGTCACATCCGGGGCAATCCGGGCGCGGACGCACTGCTTACTTGCGAAAAAATCCAGTGGATTCATCGGGTTGCACGATTCACCCGGCGATCCCGCAGGCGCAACCGGGCGCCGTCCGGATGGGAATGTGCAGGGATTTGTTGTTGAATCCAACCGTTGTGATGCTTCAGGGGAAACCATGACCGATCCCGCAATGCTCGCCGACTTCCGTCGGGAAACGAGGGCCTGGCTCGCCGCGAACTGCCCGCCCGGTGCCCGTGGACCGGGACCCGTCTCCAACGGCTCGTCGAAGATCGTGATCGACGATCGGGACACGCGGCTGTGGCTCGAACGGATGATCGAGAAGGGCTGGACGGTGCCGAACTGGCCGGTGGCCTACGGCGGCGGCGGTCTCGGCAAGGACGAGTACGTGATCCTGCTCGAGGAGATGCGGCGCATCGGCGCGCGGCCGGCGCTCTCCAGCTTCGGCACCAGCATGATCGGCCCGACCCTGCTCGAGCTCGGCACGGAGGAGCAGAAGCAGCGGCACCTGCCGCGCATCGCCCGCGCCGAGGTGGAGTGGTGCCAGGGTTACAGCGAGCCCGGCGCCGGCAGCGATCTGGCGAGCCTCAGAACCCGGGCCGAGGACCGCGGCGATCACTTCGTGATCAACGGCCAGAAGATCTGGACGTCCGGTGCCCAGCACGCGGACTGGATGTTCATCCTGGTCCGCACCGATCCGGCGGCACCCAAGCATGAAGGCATCAGCTTTCTGCTGCTGCCGATGGATCAGCCGGGCGTGACGGTGAAGCCGATCCGCCTGATCAGCGGCGAGTCACCGTTCAACGAGACCTTCTTCGACAACGCCATCGCCAAGAAGGAGGACCTGGTCGGCGAGCTGAACAAGGGCTGGACGGTGGGCAAGCGTCTCCTGCAGCACGAGCGCTCCGGCATGGAGTCGCTGGTCTCGGGCAGCGCGGACTCCGCGTCCAGCTCGCTCGTCGGCGAAGCGCGTCGCCGGCTCGGCGAGGTGGACGGGCGCATCGCAGACCCGGCGCTCAGGGACGCGGTGCTGGCCTACGAGATGAACCAGCACGTGTTCCGGCTCACCCAGCGCCGGGCGGTGGAGGAGTCGGACGGCGGCACGCCGGGGCCGGTGACGTCCATCTTCAAGGTCTACGGCAGCGAGCTCCAGCAGGACTACTACGACCTGCTGATCCGCCTGCGCGGCTTCGAAGGGCCGGTGACGGACGAGAGCGTATTCGGTGAGGCGGCCGTCGAGCCGGTACGGCGCTGGCTCTACTACCGGGCAGGCTCCATCTACAGCGGCAGCAACGAGATTCAGCGCAACATCATCGCCAAGCGGGTGCTCGGGCTGCCGGATTGATGCGGGATTTTCAACAGGCTGCCAACGCCGGGAGCAGGAGGCGGTGAACAAGCGGGAGCTCAGGCTCGCGGTGGTGATCTATGGCGGCGCGTCGCTGGCCGTGTACATGCACGGCGTCGCCAAGGAAATCCTGAAGCTGGTGCGGGCCTCCAAGGTGCTGCACGAGATGGACAGGGAACGGGCGCTCGGCATCCGCTACGGGGAGAGCCCCGATCATCGCGAGTTCGACACGGAAGCCATCTACTTCGAGCTCCTGCAGCGTGTCAACGGGCGCTGTCACTTCCGCGTGACGGTGGACGTGATCGCCGGCGCTTCCGCCGGTGCGATCAACGGCGTGATGCTCGGCAAGGCGCTGGTGGACGACAGCGATCTCGACGTGCAGACACCGCTGTGGCTTCGCGATGCGGATGTGGACTTTCTCGGCAATCCTCAGAAGCGGTTCCAGAAGTGGTATCTCTACCCGGTGCTCCGGCTGCTCACGCACTGGCTGCCGGAGGAGATCGGCGCCAGCCTGGAAACCCGGGAAAAGCTCGCCCGCTTTGTCCGTTCCTCCTGGTTCGAGCCGCCCTTCTCCGGCACGCGGCTGTGCACCCACTTCTTCAACGCGCTGGACGCCATGAGCAGGAGCCGACGTCCGGGCTCGACCCTGCTGCCCCCCGGCCAGCGGCTCGACGTCTACTCGAGCATCACGGATCTGACGGGTTACCCGCACACGCTGCGGCTGAACGAGGAGCTGGTGGCCAGTGATCGCGCCCACGCCGCCTACTGCCAGCTCACGCACACCGACGTCGATTCCGACTTCGACGATGACAACGTGCCGGCTCTGGTGTGGGCGGCCCGTGCCAGCTCTTCCTATGCCGGCGCCTTTCCGCCCTTTCAGCATCGCGAGCTCATGAGCCTGCTCGAAGCGCGCGGCCAGAAGTGGGAAAGCGAGCAGCAGTTTCTGGCTGAGAGCCTGCTGGTGGAGCGCGACATCCCGGCCAGCCGGCGTTTCGATCCGGCGCGGCGGCTGTTCGTGGACGGCGGCATCGTCAACAACAAGCCGTTCGACGCCGCCATGGCGGCACTCAGTCAGCGGCCGGCGGATCGCCACGTGGACCGCTACGTGCTCTATATCGAGCCGGATCCCAAGGTGGAGAGCGCGGACAGCCCGGTGCGCACGATCAGCTACCTCGGCACCATCCATGCCGCCATGTCCACCATTCCCCGCAACCAGCCCATCCTCGAAGAGCTGTCGGAGATCATCGAGCAGGATCGGCGGGTGCAGATCAATCGGCGCCTCGTGGAAGCTGAGCAGCCGCGGGTGATGGCGATGGTGGCGCGGCTCGAATCCCAGTACGACCAGCAGGCGCTGTCCGCCGATCTGATCGCCTACCTCAGGGACAGCATGAACGACGCGGCGGCGCTGGACATGGGCGCCGCCTTCGTCGGCTACATCCGCCGGCGTGTCTGGCGGCTCACGGAAGCGCTGATGGAGGAATGGGTGGTGCTGGCGGAGAATCCCTACCTCGCCGAGACCCGCCGGCTGATGCGGCGTTCCATCGAGCAGTGGTGGAACGTGGACGATCTGCTGCGTCGCAGCAACCTGGAGCAGGACTTCCTGGACCGCTTCGACGTCACCTACCGGATCCGCCGGCTGCAGTTCGTGATCCGCCGCCTCAATCAGCATGGTCAGGAACAGCTGACACCCCGGGCACGGGATGCCATCGACGATTTCAAACCGGTGGCCTATGGCTTCCTCAACCGGTTCTACGACTTCCGGCGTGCCCTGTCCCGCTCGCGGCTCTTCGACGATGCGATGATCGAACGGCTGTACGTGGCTGCAAGGCGGATCCCGCTGGACCGCCAGGAATCGGGGGAGCTGCTCAAGGCGCTGTCGGGCGCGCTCAATCTGACGGCGCTGGACCGGGAGCTCGATCAGGCCTTTCAGGTGTTCGCGGACCAGGTCGGCGACGACCCGCTGCGGCACGCGTTCCTTGCCGACTACGTGGGGTTTCCGATCTACGACGTGCTGCTGTACGCCCCGAGCGGCGAGGACCTCGGCCCGGACCCGCTCACCCCGATCCAGGTGGCCCGGGTCAGCCCGCGGGATTCGGTGAGTCTGGAAGGTGCCTTCGGCGGTCTGAAGAGCCGCAGCCTCATGGGCTTTCTCGGCTTCTTCAACCGCGCTTACCGGGAGCACGACTACCTGTGGGGGCGGCTGAACGGCGCCGACCGGCTCGTGGACATCATCGCGGCGGTAGCCCCCGGGGTGTTCACCGGCGACGAGCTCGAGGTGTTCAAACGGCGGCTGTTCGAGACCATCGTCGCCCGGGAGCGACGACGCCTGTACCGCTGCGACGCGGAGCTCGCCGCGCTCGACGCGCTGCTCGCCGAGCGGGCGGCGGCTCAGTCGCCGGCGTAGCGCTCGAACCAGGCCAGCACGTGAGCCACCTTACCGATCAGGTGGCTCGGTCGGGCGGAGATGTCGTGGGAGGCCTCCGGCACACGCACGAGCGCCGTATCCACGCCCCGTATCTTCAGGGCCTGGTAGAACTGCTCCGCCTCGGAGATGGGCGTTCTGAGATCCGCTTCGCCCGTGAGCAGCATCGTCGGCGTGGTGACGCTGCCGACGTGATGCAGGGGCGAGCGGGCCAGATAACTCTCGGCGTCTTCCCAGGGCGGGTGCTCGAACCAGTAACGCTGGAAGTAGTTGGTCATGTCCGCGGTCAGCACGAAGGAGTACCAGTTGATCACCGGCTTGGCGCTGACGGCGGCCCGGAACCGGTCCGTGTGGGTGACGATCCAGGCGGTGAGGATGCCGCCGCCGCTGCCGCCGGTGACATAGAGGCGCTCCTCGTCCGCGTAACCCGCTTCCAGAGCGAAGTCCACGGCCGACATGAGGTCGTCGAAGTCGCCGCCGGGGTAGGCATGATGAATCTGGTTGGCGAATTCCGCGCCGTAGCTCGTGGAGCCGCGCGGGTTGACGTACATCACCACGAAGCCGGCGGCGGCGTAGAGCTGGATCTCGGCGGCGAAGTGCGGGCCGTAGGCCGCGAAGGGACCGCCGTGAATCTCGAGGATGAGCGGGTACGTGCGGCCGGCCTCGTAGTCGTGCGGCGTCGCGATCCACGCTTCGATCTCCTGACCGTCGAGGCTCGACGGAAACCTTACCGTGCGCACATCGGCGAGCCTGCGGCGGGTGAGCAGATCGTCGTTCAGACCGGTCAGCGTCCTCGGGTCGCCGGAACGCACCACGGCGAGCTCCGCCGGGCGATCGACCCGGGAGCGGGTGTAGGCCACCGTGCCGCGTGCGGCATGGAAGGCGCCGCCGGTGTACGGACGCGATATCGCCATACCGCCCAGATCGTCCGTCAGGGTCCGCACCCGGCCGCCGCGTTCCACACGGGCAATGAGGCCGCGCCCGGCATCCTCGTAGGACACGTACAGGGCGCGGGAATCCTCGGACCACACCGGGCCGGAAACGCTCCGGTCCAGGTCCGCGGTCAGCGATTCCGTCTCGCCACTGACAAGATTACGGACGTAGAGCTGGGTGTTCTCGTAGCCGCGCAGGGTATCGTCGAAGCCGGTCCAGGCGAGATAGCGGCCGTCCGGCGACACCGCGGGCTCGCCGTCGGGGCCGTAGCGTTCCGTCAGCCGGGTGTAGGCGCCGTCGGCGAGCGTAACGAGATAGAGGTCCGTGTCCTGGGGCTCGCGCCGCCAGTCCGGGCGTCGGTTGGCGGAAACGACGAGCGCGCTGCCGTCGGCCAGCCAGCTGTAGGCGTCGTGGTTGAACTCACCGCTCGTCACCCGGCGGGGCGTGCCACCCTCGGCGGGGACGACGTAGACGTGGGTGAATCCCGGCTTCAGGTAACCCCGGCCGTCCATGCGGAAGACGGGATTGTCGTAGACCCTGAACGGCGGTGCCCAGCTCGCGCCTTCCGGGGCGTCCGGCGGTTTTGCCATCGGCTCGACGGTCGCGGGCTCGAACATGGTGAAGGCGAGCCAGCGGCCGTCCGGTGAGAACGTCAGTCGAGAGGGTGGCTCCGGCAGCTGGGTGATGTGCGCCGTGCGGTTGTCGGCTACCCAGTGCATGAAGATCTCCGGATCGTCACCGCGTTTTGCGAGGAAGGCGATGCGGTCCCCGGAGGGCGACCAGACCGGCTGGCTGCCCGCTGCGTCCGTGAGCGGCCGATGGGCGCTGCCGTCGGCGCCCACCAGCCAGATGCGGCTCACTTCCCGGTCGGTCATCACGTCGTAGCCGTGGCGGGCATAGGCCACCGTGCGGCCGTCGGGAGAGACGGCAGGGCTGCCGGCCCACTCGAGCTGGAAGATGTCCATGGGTTCGAGCGGCCCGGTCGCAGCACCGGCAGGCAGGCCGGCGAGCAGTGCCAGCGCGGCACAGAGGGACGTCACCCACCTGAATGACCGGGTCCCGCGCCTGGATGCAGGTTGACGGGCGTGTTGACTGACATGTTGCTGAATCTGCTGCACGGGTATCCTCCCTGGCTCAGCGGGTCGTAAAGCGGTCGAGCAGCTCGATCAGGAGCTCGGTGCCGCGCACCATGTTCTCCACCGAGATGCGCTCGTCGTTGCCGTGGACGCCACGGCGGTCCGATGCCGGCACCACGAACGGGCCGAAGCCGTAGCTGACGATACCGAGATCGCGAAAGAAATGGCTGTCGGTGAAGCCGGTGGCCACGCCCGGCACGACCACGGCGCCGGGGAAGTAGGACTCGTACACGGCGCCGATCAGCCGGTAGAGGGGCGTGTCCGAGGAGCTCACCGCGGGTGTGAAGCCCATGATCTTCTCGATGGTCACGTTCGGATCATTGATGATGACGGCGAGCTCCTCGATGAACCTGTCCGGATCCTGGTCGGGGAGCAGCCGGCAGTCGAGCTCGATGCTCGCTTCCGTGGGCACGACGTTGATCTTGTTCGATCCCTCCATGCCGGTGAGCGAGCAGGTGTTGCGCAGGAGCGCGTGCTGGCCCGGGTTGGTGAGCTGCAGATAGGTCATGAACTCCGGGTCCTTCACGGCATTCGCGATGTCGGCGTAGCGGCCGCGGAGCGCCTCGTCCTGATAAGGCGCCATGCCTTCGAACATGGCCTGCACCGCCGGGATCACCCGGGCCGGGAAGCGGGTCTCCGCCAGCCGGTTGCCGGCGCGCAGGGCGCGGGTGACGCTGGTTTCAACCTGCGGAGTGGAGCCGTGACCGGGATTCCCGTGGGCCACGAGCTTCAGCCACAGCGGCACCTTCTGGGTGAGCTCGACGTTGAAGACCGTGTCTGCGCCGATGGTGGTGCCGCCGCCGCCCTCGTTCAGGAGGTAGCCGACCCCTTCGAAGATCTCCGGTCGGTTCTCCACCAGCCAGCCGGCGCCGAACGCACCGCCCGCTTCCTCGTCCGCGGTGGCGACGAAGATCACGTCGCGGTTCAGGCGCTTTCCCGACGCGGCCAGCGCCAGAAACGCCTGGAACTGGGCAACGCCGAGGCCCTTCATGTCGAGCGCGCCGCGACCATAGACATGGCCATCGCGGATGGCGCCGGAGTACGGCTCGAACGACCAGTAGCGCGGATCCGCGGGGACCACGTCCATGTGGTTGAGCAGCACCAGGGCGGGCTCCGGACCGCCTTCGAGGCGGGCCCACAGATTGCCGCGGCCGGGCGCCGACTCGGCGGTCTCATAAGGAATTCCGGCTTCGTCCAGGATGGCGGCGAAGAACGCCACGCCGCGGCTCTCGTTGCCCGGCGGGTTCTCGGTGTCGATCCGGATGAACTCGGAAAGCCGGGTCGGCGCCGCTTCTGCGAACTCAGAGCCGGAGGCGGTGGACGCGCCGAGCAGCAGCAGGCCGCCGCTCAGACCGAGCAGCGCCCGTCCGAGCGTTCTCTTCAGCAGTTCGTGAACGGATCCCGGGGTCCGGGGGCGTCGGGTGTGGCGCTCTTGTTCAGGCATCGTGGTTCCGGACTGATCGTGAGCGGGCATTCTAGTGCACTGACTTCCCGGATGGCCCGCCCCTGCTGCGGCAGGATCAACGGACGGTCAGGCCGCCAGAATGCGGCTCATGGTGAGGAGGGTGCGCAGCTCGATTCCCTCCGCCTCCAGCGCTTCCCGGCCGCCCGTTTCCCGATCGATGACGCAGACGGCAATGGCCGGGGAGACGCCGTCTGCCTGCAGCAGGCGGAGCTGATCGAGAATAGCGCCGCCGCTGGAGACCACGTCTTCCACGAGCACCACCGTCTCGCCCGCGAGCGCAGCACCTTCCGCAGACCGGCAGGTGCCATAGGTCTTGGGCACCTTGCGCAGGAAGGCGGCAGGCAGGCCGGTGAGCTGGGAGAGGATCGTGACCACCGGAATACCGCCCATTTCGAGCCCGGCGAGCACCGTCGTGCCGGCGGGAATGAGCCCCAGCATGGCTTCACCCACCCGACGCAGGAGCACCGGGTCCGCTTCGAAACGGTACTTGTCGAAATAGGTGTCGCTCACGGCGCCCGAGCGCAGCGTGAACGTGCCCGAGAGCTGGGCGGCGTCGCGGATGCTGCGGGCGAGGGCGTCGAGATCGGCGGCGGTGGTCATGCCGATGAGTCTAGACGCCCTCTCCTGGCCCCGGAAGTGTGACGCGGTTCCCGAAATCCGGGCCTGTGACCCTCTGCGCAGACGTCGGTGGCCTGGGGTCGTTAACTGGGGCGACAACGAAGGCGTCGAACAAAGAGGCTCAAATGGACAGATTCGAACTCAACTGGCCGAACATGGATGCCCAGCTGCTCACCGACGGCTGGCGCTGCCGGATCGTCTGGCGGCAGCGAGGCCGCAACCACGCCAACGGCATCGGCGGCACCATCGACAACAACCTGCAGTGCGTGCGTCGCCTGGCGGAGAGCCTGGATGGCGCGCCCTATCTGCTCGGCGCGCTGCGCTCCCGCGGACACGACCGCCTCGCGCGGCAGATCGAGACCGCAGCGGACGCCGAAGCGCCGATGCACGGCGAGCCGGTCCGGGCGGAGCCGCGGCGGGTAGAGAGACGGGCGCCGACGCGGGCGCCGGCCGTGCCACCCACCACGGTCTGGCTGAAGGCCCTGGAAGGCAGTGACGTCTGGGAAGCGGCCACCGGCCGGCGGGCGAAGGCCTGGATCGAGATCGGCCGGCTCGGCGAGGAGGCGCTGTTCCTGAAAGCGCCGGCGCCGAAGGGCAAGCCGGAATGGGTGATCAAGCGGACCTGGCCGGAAGCGCCGAAACGTAAGGCCGAGTACGTGGCGGCGGCCGGATTCAAGGGGATTGCCCGCTGGCTGCTGGGCAACGGTGCCGACGAGGCCTTCATCGAGCAGCTGCTCGGTGCTGCCTCGGCGCTGGATCACGAAGCGCTGGAGGCGGCCGCCGGCGCCTGGCGGCGGGTGCAGTCGAAAACGACGCACTGAGCTCCCCGCGCGCGGAAACGAAAAAGGCGGGTCGCGCCCGCCTTTTCTTTTGGGCGCATGTTTTTCATGCGCATGCGCTACGCGCCGGGACGCTTTCCCGGGGCGCCGATCACTTCGGCCAGACCACTCCCTGGTCCACGGCCGGGATTGCCTTCATACCCCTGTAGGCGAACTTCTGCACCCGCTTACCTTCGTAGGTTTCCGTGGTGTAGATGTTGCCCTTCGAATCCGTGGCGATGCTGTGCACCGCGAAGAACTGGCCCGGTTGCCGGCCGCCGTCGCCGAAGCTCGTCAGCACGTCCAGCGTTTCACGTAGGATCACGTAGACCTTCATGTTGGCGCCGTCGGCCAGGTAGATGAATTTCTGCTCCGCATCGCGTGAGAAGGCGATGTCCCAGATCGAACCGTCACCCAGCGTTCTGGGCGCGATCTGCTTCTCCGTGACGAAAGTGCCGTCGAGCCTGAACACCTGGATGCGGTCGTTCACCCGGTCGCAGACGTAGAGCAGCCCGTCGTTGGACGGCTCGGCGCAGTGCACGGGATTCCGGAACTGCCGGGCCAGTGGCGCGTCGGGATCATAAGGGCCGAGATTGGCGTCGTCCGGCTTGTTGCCATAGGCACCCCAGAACCGCTTCACCTCGCCGGTGCTGGCGTCGAGCACGGCCACCCGCTTGTTCGAATAGCCGTCGGCCACGTAGGCCTCCTCGCCGCTGGCGTCGAAGGAGATCTTGGCCACGCGACCGAAGTGCTCGGTGGTGTTGGAGTTCGCTTCCATGCCCGGGGTACCGTACTGGGCGAGGAACTTCCCGTCGCGGGAGAACTTCAGGATGTGGCTGTCGCCTCGGCCATTGCCGCCGATCCAGATATTGTCCTTGGGGTCCACGGTGAGGCCGTGATTGGAGGAAGGCCACTCGTAGTCCTCACCCGGTCCGCCCCAGGAATTCACCAGGTTGCCCTCGGGGTCGAATTCCAGAATGTTGGGCGCCGGCACGCAGCACTCGGCGGTGGGCGGGTCCATGGCCGCGCCGATCTCGGTGCGGGTGTTGAACGAATCGCGGCGGTGGATGACGAAGACGTGGTCCCGGCTGTCCACACCGACCCCGATGGCGGAGCCGAGCAGCCAGTGATTCGGCAGCGGCTTCGGCCACAGAGGATCCACCTCGAATCTTGGTGCCTTGATGGTGGCCGCGTCTGCAGCCGGATCCAGAAGTCGCTGGCCGAAGCCCAGCGCGACGATGGCGGCGAGCAGCCCTGCACCCACCAGCGCGTTCCGAAAACCCATGTCCCCTCCGAAAGGTCCGTTTGACGTCAGCGGGCCAGTATACTCGGTTCGCCGGTACGCGCCGACGCGGCCGGCGCGACGGGGACCTTCATGCGATCGATTCTGCTGCTTGCCGGGCTCATCTCATCCGGCTGCCTCTTGGCTCACGAGATTCCGGCCGACGTACGCGTGCAGGTGTATCTGACTGCACGGGGCGATCACGTCGAGGCGCTGATCCGCGTGCCGCTCGTCGCCATGCGCGATGTGGAGCTTCCGCTGAAGGGACCCGGATACCTGGATCTCGAACACGTGGAGCCCGAGCTCAGGACGGCCGCCGAGGTGTGGCTCGTCAACGCGATGACGATTCGTGCGGACGACCGCGTGCTCGCGGCGCCGGTCGTCGACGCCGTGCGGGTGGCGCTGCCGAGTGACAGATCCTTCGCCAGCTTCGATACCGCCAGGGACGCGGTGAGCCACGACCGCCTCCCCACGTCGGTGGAGCTCTACTGGTCGCAGGCGCTGCTCGACGTGGCGCTGAGGTACCCCAACCCGGCGGGTGCCGGCGCCGCATTGTCGGTGGACCCGCGCTTCGCCCGCCTGGGGCTGACCACGGTGACGACGCTCACGGCCCTGCTGCCGGACGGACGTGTGTCTTCGCTGGCGTTCCAGGGGGACCCGGGCCGGATCAGCCTGGATCCGGGGGTGCTGGAGGTGCTGTTCCGGTTCACCGGTGAGGGCTTTTCCCACGTGCTCGATGGCCTGGACCATCTGCTCTTCGTGCTGGTGCTGGTCGTGCCGCTGCTGGTGATCCGGCCACTGGTGGTGGTGGTGACGGCATTCACGCTTGCGCACTCGCTCACCCTGGGTGCGACGGCCCTGGACCTGGTGCCGACGGCCGGCTGGTTCCCGCCGCTGGTGGAGGTGCTCATCGCCGCCTCCATCTTCTACATGGCGCTGGAGAACATCCTCCGCCCGACGCTGCGTCGGCGGTGGCTCGAGGCGTTCGCGTTCGGACTCGTGCACGGGTTCGGTTTCTCTTTCGCGCTTCGGGAGCTGCTGCCCGGCGCGGGTGACCACCTGCTCGTGTCCCTGGCCGGGTTCAACCTCGGTATCGAGCTCGGACAGCTGCTGGTGCTGGCGCTGGCGGTGCCGTTGCTGCGACTCTTCTACCGGCAGGTGCCGGGTCGGTTGCCGGGTATCGTGCTGTCGGTGCTGATTGCGCACACGGCCTGGCACTGGCTGATCGACCGCTGGGTTGTGTTCGCCGCTTACCCCGTGACGCTGCCCGTGCTCGATGCATCCTTCGTGGTTACCGTGATGCGCTGGCTCATGCTGGTGCTCGTGGCGGCATTCGTGGTCTGGCTCGTGCATCGCCCGTTCGAGCGCTGGGCAAGGCTGCCGATGTCCGAGCCTTGAAATCGGCCCGGCTTTCTTATCCCATAGGCGTTCAATCGGGGGAAGGCAGTTCATGAAGTTTCCATCAGAGAAATGGTTCGAGGCGGTCCGCAAGGTGTACAACTCGGACAGCTCGCTGCACAGCGGCGGGGGCGGCGCCTGCCACACGCGGGCCGGATTCTCCATCGGCAATGATCACTACCTGATCGAGTTCGACGGCGAGGAGTGCGCGAAGATCAAGCAGATGGATCTGGCCGATCTGGAGGATGCGGATTTCATCATCCGCATGCCGGTGGATCTCTGGCGGTCCATGATCGGTAACATACAGGCCAACGGCAAGGCGGATCTGGACCACACCCTCAACAGCCTGGATCTGTCCGAGGACGAAGGCATCGCCTACTCACCGGTGGACGATCAGTACCGGCAGGATCTCTTCTACCGCTACAACCAGAACTTCCAGGATTTCTTCGACGCCTCGTCCCGGGTGCCGACCTCCTTCTGAAGTCGCCCGGGCGGACGGTCAGATTTCCAGCCGCGTTCTGGAGACGCCGAGCGCAAAGATCCGGATCGGTATCTGCCGGATGCCCGGGACGGCCAGCAGCATTCGCAGCGGCGTCGGCAGCTCGAAAGCCTGCTCGGTCAGGGCACGCCGGACCAGCACTTCCTGGATTCGTGACTGCACCCCTTGGATGATGCGGGTCGGCCGCCAGCGCCGCCGCTGGATCTCCGCGAGCAGGGCTTCCGCCGGTGGTCCGTCCGCGAGCCGGGGGTGGTCGGGATGCGCCAGCACGTTGGCCGTCTCCACCGCGTCGGCGATGGCGGCATTGATGCCCACGCCGCCCACCGGCGACATGATGTGGGCGGCATCACCGATGAACAGCAGGCCCGGCCGGTGCCAGGTGAGCAGGCAGTCGGCTTTCACGTTCAGCAGGTGCACGTCGGCGAAGTCCCTGATCTCCGTGACCCGATCCGCGAGCCAGGGTGCGGTCCGGGACACGGCGGCCCGGAAGGCCTCGAGGCCGGCCGAGCGGAGATCGTTGAAGTCGCCCTTGGGAAACACGTAGCCGATCTGCCAGCTTTCCGGACGCGGGATGGCAATGAGCATGCGCCCGCCGCCGATGAAGAAGCCGCCGGTCTCGAAGCCATCCGCCGCTCGCCGCGGCAGCCGGAACCAGCACACATCCATGGGGGCTGCCCGCACGTCCGGCTCCACCCGTGCCAGCCTGCGAAGGCGCGAGAACCGGCCGTCGGCCGCGACCACCAGGTTCGCGTGCAGTACGTGTTCGCCACCGTTGTGGCGGAAGCGAACGCCCCTCACCCGGTCGCCGTCCTCGATGAGACCGGTCACCGGAGCGCTCTTCAGGCAGCGGAAACCCGGGTAGCGTTCCGCCTCGGTGCAGAGGAACTCCAGGAAATCCGCCTGGGGCATGATGGCGATGTACGGATACCTGGAGCGCAGGCGGCTGAAATCCGCCAGCACCTGGTGGGTCTGTCCGCTGTGGATGGACAGCTGCCTGAGCTTCGCGTGGGGGATGGCCAGCGCCCGGTCGGCAAGCGAGATCTGCTCGAGCATCTCCAGGGTGGAGGCGTGCAGGGTGTCGCCCCGGAAATCCCGATCGAAATCCGGCTGCGACTCCAGCACCGTGGCGGTCAGACCCGCCCGTGCGAGCAGCATCCCGAGCACCATGCCGGCAGGACCGCCGCCGACGATGCAGCAGCTCACCGGCTCGTTCATGGCAGACCCCGGCGGTCACCCACGGGTGCGCTGCGGGCGTCCGCGGCGAGGGCGTCCACGTTGTCACCGGTGAGGGATTCGAGAAAGGCCACCAGATCCGAGCGCGCCTCATCCGTCAGCCCGAGCGGCTGGAGCGCAGGATCCCGGTCGGGATCGTCACCGCCGCCGGTGTCGTAGAAGCGCACCACGTCCTTCAGCGTGCGCAGGCTGCCGTCGTGCATGTAGGGTGCGGTCAGGGCGACGTTACGGAGACTTGGCGTGCGGTATCGCCAGCGGTCGTCCTCCCGTCCGCTGACCTCGAACGCTCCCTCGTCGGCTCGATCGGGCCGCGCCACCGAGACCGCGAGCGGAATGATCACGCCCGGCGCGACCTGCAGCACTTCGACGGGCGACGCTTCGCGACGACGGCTCAGATACTCGACGCCGGTGCGGTGCAGGGCGTCATCGGTGAACAGCGCGTGGCGGTTGCTGAAGGTGTGGCAGCGGTGGCAGCCCGCCTCCGTGAAGGTGAAGAAGCCACGCCGGGCGGCCGGCGTCATCGCCCCGGCTTCGCCGCCGAAGTACCAGCGGTCGAAAGGCGAGTTGGCGGACAGCAGGGCCCGCTGGTAGGCGGCGAGCACACGGCCGAGCGTGCCCGCGGTCGGTGCGCCGCCGAACAGGGTCTGAAAGGCCTCGGCGTAGTCCGGATCCGCGGCGATCCGGGCGAGCACCTGCTCGCGGTCCCCATTCCCCATCTCGTTGGCAGCCAGCAGCGGCGACCAGATCTGGGCGGCGAGGCTCGTCTCGCGGCCGTCGTGAAAGAGCTGCTGACGATAGCCCACGTTGTAGAGTGCAGGCGCGTTGCGGCGCACGAAGCGCCCCTCGATGCCCACGGGGGTGGCGAGCTCGTTCTGGGTGAAGGCCTGTTCGGGTACGTGGCACATGCCGCAGGACAGCGTGCCGTTGGCGGACAGCGCGCGATCGTAGAAGAGCCTTCGGCCGAGATCGATCTCGTCACGACCGGGCGGATCGGGCAGGGCCGGCAGGCCGAGCGGCGGTGCGGCCGCGAGGTCCGCCAGCGCGAGTGGTGCGCCGGGCGTGGTGTCGAGCCGGCGCGAGCGGGTTTCGAAGGCCTCCGATTCGTAGCCGTCACGGGGATCGCCCTGGCCGATACGCTCGAACCCGGCGGCCGGTGCCTGCGCCGTCGCCGTGCCATTGGCCGGCGGCGCGCCGTATGCCGGCTGCGCGCCGTATAGCGGCGCGAGCCAGCCGGCCACGGTCAGCAGCGCGACGAAGCGGAAGATGTGCGCTGCTTCGCAATGACGGCTTCCCATCCCTGCCTGGTCTCTTGCCCGGTGCGCGCTGGGGGGTGTTAGCATAGCCTGCCAGCCGGGAGGGAGGACAAATCATGGCCTGCGCATCTGCTCCGGTTCGTGCCGGAATCTTCGTTTCCTTCGTGCTCTCCGTACTTCTGAGCCCCGCCATGCGGGCGGACGAGACCTGCATGTCGCCCTACATGGCGAAGATCGTCGGCCAGGAGGACTTCGTCTACATCTGGACCCTCGGCATGGAAGGCGTGGGGGACGGCCAGGACAAGCTGGTCACGGTGGCGGTCAATCCTGCCTCGCCGAAGTTCGGGCAGGTGGTGAGCACGCTGTCCGTGGGTGGCCGCAACGAGGCGCACCACTCGGGGCTGACGGACGACCGCCGCTACCTCTGGGCGAGCGGGCTCGACACCAGTCGCATCTTCATCTTCGACGTGCACACCGACCCGGCAGCGCCGAAGCTCCACAAGGTGATCGACGACTTCGTCGAACGGTCGGGCGGGGTGGTGGGGCCGCACACCAACTACGCACTGGCCGGCAGGATGATGCTCACCGGTCTTTCCAACAATCGGGACCACGGTGGCCGGACGGCGATGGTGGAGTACACCAACGCCGGTGAGTATGTGGCGACGCACTGGATGCCGACGGACGACGCCCTCGGCGGCGCGGTGAAGACGGGCCAGTTCGCCGACGGCTACGGCTACGACGTGCGCGTTCTGCCGCGGCGGAACGTGATGATCACCTCCTCGTTCACGGGCTGGAACAACTACATGATGAACCTGGGCGCCATGATGGCGGATCCCGAGGCGATGAAACGGTTCGGCAACACCGTGGTGGTCTGGGATCTGCACACGCGGCAGCCGAAGAAGATCTTCGACGTGCCCGGCGCGCCGCTCGAGATCCGCTGTGCCTGGGGCGCGCGCAGCAACTACTGCTTCACCACCACCGCGCTGACCTCCAAGATCTGGCTGATCTACGAGGACGATGCGGGGGAGTGGCAGGCGCAGGCAGTGGCCGACATCGGCGATGCGTCGAAGATCCCGCTGCCGGTGGACATCTCCATCTCCGCGGACGATGGCCTGCTCTGGGTCGACACCTGGAACGACGGCATGGTGCGGATGTTCGACATCTCGGATCCGTTCAAGCCGGTGCAGGTCTTCGAGCAGCGCATCGGCGAGCAGGTGAACATGGTTTCCCAGAGCTGGGACGGCGAGCGGGTCTACTTCACCTCCTCGCTGCTGGCCAACTGGGACAAGCAGGAGAGCACGGGCGGGGATCTGCAGTACTTCAAGCTCTACCACTGGGACGGCGAGTCGCTCACCCCGGAGTTCTCCATCGACTTCGTGGCGGCGGGGCTCGGCGCGCCGCACCAGATGCGGTTCGGCGCTTATGCGCTGTACGGTCTGCGCTCGCCTCTGACCCCCGACGCCAAGATTGCGGCCTCGAACTGAGCCGGTGATCCCCGCCGCGGCGACCTCCGCCGCGGTGCGACCCGATGCCTCGATCCGGGTGTGTGTACTGGTGTGGTCTGTCGTGCTGGTGCTGGTGCTGGCCGCGGCCGGGCCGGTCGTCGCCGGCGAGCCGGCTCCCAAGGTTCATGAGCACGCCGAGCCCGTAGTCCTGGCGCCCGGCTATGCGGACCTCGAGTTCACCGCGCCGCAGCCGGGCAGCTACCGGCTGCCGCCGCTGGGAAACGCGCCGGACGGTCGGGTGCTGGACGAGCAGGGCCGGGTGCTGTCGCTGCACGACCTCATGGGCGAGGGGGTGGTGCTGCTGTCGTTCATCTACACCACCTGTTCGGACGTGAACGGCTGCCCGCTGGCGACCCATGTCTTCAACCGGGTGGCATCGACGCTCGCGGCCTCCAGAGACCTCGATGGCAGGGTGCGGCTGCTGTCGCTGTCCTTCGATCCCGATCACGACACGCCGGCGGTGATGCGGGCCTATGGCGCGCCGTATCAGCGCGGCGGTGTCGACTGGCGGTTCCTCACCACCTCCGGGCGTGGCGACCTGGACCCGATACTCGACGGCTACGATCAGTGGGTGATCCGGGACGTGGATGCCGAAGGCAATCCGCTCGGCACCATCTCGCACCTGCTGCGTGTCTACCTGATCGACGCGTCGCGCTCGATCCGCAACATCTACAGCGTTTCCTACCTGCACGCGGATACCATCGAGAGCGACGTGAGGACGCTGCTGCAGGAAGCCGCTGCCGGTGACTGAGTCGACCGACAACCTGCAGCGGTCGTTCACCATTGCGCTGCTGGTGCTGCTGCTGGCGGTGTTCTGCTGGATGATCTCCGGCTTTCTCGGCGCGCTGGTCTTCGGCGGCGCCGCGGCGCTGATGTTCTACCCGCTGCAGCAGCGGCTCGTCCGCTTCATCAGCCCGAAGTTCGCTGCCGGACTCAATCTGGTGCTGCTGTTCGTGGTCGGGATCGTGCCCATGTTCGTGCTGCTGGGGCTGGCCACCGGGCAGGCGCTCAACTTCGTGGAGCAGGCCAGCAGCTGGATCGGCAACCGTCTGACAGGGTCCGATCCCCTCATCAGCTTCCAGCTCCCGGAGTGGCTGATGGAATACCAGGACGATATCAACGCCCTGCGCGACGATCTGGTGAGCAAGCTCGGTCAGATAGCGGGCACCGTCGGTCGTTTTGTCGCGGGCACGCTGACCCAGTTCACCCAGGCAACGGCCATCTTCGTGCTGGATGCGTTCGTGGCCGCCTACTTCTTCTTCTACTGCCTGCTCTCCGGCGAGCGGCTGGCGGGAGACGTGGTGGCGAGCCTGCCGCTCAGGCAGGCCGACCGGGAGGAATTCCTGGACGTGGGCGCCACGGTGACCCGGTCGGTGCTGAAGAGCATGGTGGTCATCGGCGCCGTGCAGGGATTCTTCAGCGGTCTCGCCTTCTACCTCATCGGCGTGAAGGGCGTCGTCTTCTGGGGCATCGTGATGGGTTTTCTGTCCGTGATCCCGTTCGTGGGGCCGATCATCGTCTGGCTGCCGGTGGCGATCTACCAGGTGATCGTCGGCAACTACTGGTCGGCGCTGTTCCTGGCCGGCTGGTTCTGGCTGTTCGTGGCCAGCATCGACAACGTGCTGCGGCCACGGCTGGTGGGGGAGGACACCCGGATGCCGGACGTACTGGTGCTGCTCACGACGCTGGGGGGGCTGTTCATGTTCGGCGCCATCGGCCTGCTGGTCGGCCCGTTCATCGGCGCCATGCTCATGGCGGCCTGGGCCGTGTACCGGCATGTCTTCGAGGCGGAGCTCACGGAAAGTGAGGGCGGCGCGGAAAGCGCAGCGGAGTCGGCAGATGGCTGAAACCCGGCCCCTGGACGGCCTGGTGGTCGTGGAGTTTGCCAATGTGCTGGCGGGTCCGCTGGTTGGGCAGTTCTGCGCGGAGCTGGGCGCGAAGGTGATCAAGGTGGAGCCGGCGGGTGCCGGGGATCCCACCCGCGGCTGGTATCTCGGCAGCGAGTCACGGGATTCCGACGTCACGGCCTACTTCGCCAGCGCCAACTGGGGGAAGGCGTCCATTGCGCTCGACCTCGGCAGCGGGGAGGACCGCGCGATCGCCCGTCGCCTTGCCCGGGTGGCGGACGTGGTGATCGTCGGCTACAAGCCCGGTGACGAGGTGAAGTTCGGCCTCGACTACGGCGTGCTCAGTGCGGACAACCCCGATCTCATCTACCTGCAGATCACCGCCTACGGCACGGATGATCCGCGTCCCGGATTCGACGCCATCATCCAGGCGGAGGCGGGCTTCACCTACATGAACGGCACGCCTGAAGGGCCGCCGGTGAAGATGCCCGTGGCGCTGATGGACCTGCTGGCCGCCCACCAGCTCAAGGAGGGGCTGCTGCTCGCCCTGCTGAAGAAATCGCGCTCCGGTGCCGGCAGTTACCTGGCCACGTCGCTGCTGGGTGCGGCCACCGCCTCGCTCGCCAATCAGGCCAGCAACTACCTGCATGCGGGCGTCGTCCCGGGAAGGATGGGCTCCGAGCATCCGAACATCGTGCCCTACGGCACCATCTTCCTCACCCGGGACGGCCGTGAGTTCGTGGTGGCCGTGGGCACCGAGCGTCAGTTCACGGCATTTACCGAGGCGCTCGAGCTCGGCGGCATTGCGAGGGAGGCGCGTTTCGCGACCAATGCCGAGCGGGTTCGGAACCGGCAGGCGCTGAACCTGCTCCTCGGCGAGCGCATCGGCGCGCTGACGGCTGCCGAGGTGGCAGGGGCGATGGCGGCACGAAAGGTACCGTTCGGGTTCGTCAACGACATGGCGGCCGTCTTCGAGCAGCCCGTCGCGCGGGCACAGTGCTTCGACGATGGGCCGGGAGTGCGGACCGTTGCGCTCAGCGGCGACATCGAAGGGGTGAGAACGCTCTCCTCGCCACCGCATCTGGACGACGATCGCGCGGACATTCTCGACTGGCTTGCCGCTGTGGAACGCGCCGGCAGCTGATCAGTCGCGCTCGGCGTCCAGGTAGGCGCGCACGGCGCGCAGCAGGGGCAGCGCGCGCTCCAGTCGCTGCCGTGGAAAGCGATCGAGAAACTCCAGCAGCGCGGGAACGGTCGCCGCGATGGCGTCCTCCCGTGCCCGTCGACCGGCAGCCGTGAGCCGCACGATCTTGCGGCGACCACTGTCCGGATCCGGAGTGATGCTGATGAATCCCTTGGCAGCCAGCTTGCCGAGCGTGTTGGTCATGGCGCCGCCGGTCACCTGAAAGGCGCGGGCCAACCGGCCCGGGGTTGCCTCGTCATCCACACGGATGAACCAGTTGAGCACGGAGAACTGCGACTGCGTCAGCTCGTGCGGCAGCGAGCGCTGCATCCGGTTCATGGCGAGCTGGCTGATGATGCCGATCTCGTTGAAGAACTCGAAGGCGACGCCGGGGTCGGTGGTGGGCATTGTTCGCGGCATGAGCCGAGCATACCGGGAAATACTTCAATATAAAATTGTTTGAAATTAAACAATATCCGGTGCTAGGCTTGTCCGGCAGCCCCGGCTCGGGGCGTCGAACGGAATGCATCGGATCATGAAGGTTGTCCTCTACGTGCTGTCGGCAGTGCTCGGGCTGGCCGTGCTGGTCTTTCTCGCTCAGATGATCGCCTCAGAAACCGGGGAGGTGGTCGTGCTCACTACGGAGACCGCCGACGGGCCGAAGGAGACGAGGCTGTGGGTGGTCGAGCTGGAGGAGGTGCAGTACCTGCGCGCGGGACCGGATTCCGGCTGGTACCAGCGGCTGCTGGCCGCGCCGGAGGTGACGCTGACGCGCGGTGGGGAGGCTGCCGGGTACCGGGCGGAGGCTCGTCCGCAGGCGGCCGCGGAGGTGAACCGGCTGATGCGGGCGAAATACGGCTGGCGGGACGTGGTCATCGAGGCACTCGTCGGCGGCCGCGACGATGCGGTCGCCGTGGCGCTCGTTCCCCGGACCTGAACGGTCGTCGGCCCTGCGAGGGTCACAGACCCACATCCACCCACCGGCTCGCGTATCATCCCGCCCTTCGTGAGCGCGCTGACCGACAATCTCAACCGCATGTTCCGGCCCCGGGGCCATGTCTTCTACGGCTGGTGGATCGTGGCGGCATCCGCCGGTGTGCAGTGGCTGGCGGCGGTGCTGTGGATGCAGTCCTATGGGGCCTACATGGTTTTCCTGCTGGACGAGTTCGGCTGGAGCAAGGCGCTGGTGGCCGGTGCATTCGCCCTCACCCGGATCGAGAGTGGCCTGCTGGGCCCGCTGCAGGGCTGGCTGGTGGACCGTTTCGGGCCGCGACTCATCCTCACCGTCGGCACGGTGATGTTCGGCGTGGGATTCATGCTCTTCTCCCTCGTGGATTCGCTCGTCACCTTCTATCTCTGCTTCGTGCTCATCGCGCTGGGATCGAGTCTCGGCGGATTCGCCACGCTGATGGTCTCCATCGTCAGCTGGTTCAGCCGGCACCGGGCAAAAGCGGTGGCCACCTCTCAGCTCGGCTTCTCCATCGGCGGCCTGTCCGTGCCGCTGGTGATCCTGCTGCTCTCCACCTACGGCTGGCGGACCACGGCGCTGATCTCGGGCATCGTCGTGCTGGTGGTGGGTCTGCCCCTGGTGCAGCTCGTGCGGCACCGTCCCGAGGACCATGGCGACTGGCCCGATGGCGAGCCACCGCAGCAGGGCGATGATCCGGACGCGCAGTCTCCGCACCCGACGGAAATCCATCGTGACTTCACCGCCCGGGAAGCCATGCGCACGTCCACGTTCTGGCTGATCTCCATCGGCCACGCGCTGGCGCTGCTGACGGTCTCGGCGGTGATGGTGCATCTGATCGCCCATCTCACCGAAGGGCTCCACTACAGCGTGGCGCAGGCGGGTGGCGTGGTGGCGCTGCTCACCGGATTCCAGATGCTCGGCCAGCTCTCGGGCGGTTATCTCGGCGATCGGTGGAACAAGCGGCTGATCTGCGCGGCGTGCATGGTGGCGCACGCGGCGGGCCTGCTGCTGGTCACGTTCGCCAGCTCGTTCGCGATGGTGCTCGCCTTCACGATCCTGCACGGGCTGGCCTGGGGTACCCGCGGGCCGCTGATGGTGGCGCTCAGGGCGGACTACTTCGGACCCAGCTCGTTCGGCACGATCATGGGATTCTCGTCGCTGATCGTGATGCTGGGGATGTCCGGCGGGCCGATCTTCGCCGGGGTGATGGCCGATACCTACGGCAACTACGAGACGGGACTCGCGGTGCTGGCGGGGCTATCGCTGCTCGGCTCGTTCTGCTTCCTGGCAGCAACACCGCCGAAGCGACCCGACGACGCGACGTCCAGGGCTGCGCGGGTCGACGCCTGAAGTCAGAGCGCGTCCTTCAGCTCGCGGCCTGATGCGCCGGCGGGGTCTGCTCGTCGTCCGCGGGCTCCGGCGGGCAGGGGATCGGCAGGTTCATGGTGACCGGGGGCTCACCATCCGCCGTTTCGTCGGCCGCGGTCGTATCAGCGACCGCTATCGGGTCGTCGGCAATCGCGGCATCGGCGGTGGCTGCTTCTGGGGCCACAGATTCAGGGGCTACAGCTTCAGCAACCGCAGCTTCACGGTCCGCAGCTTCGGTGCTGGGGTTGTCGGCGACGGGTACTTCCACCGCAGATCCGTCGGCAACCGCCTCTTCCGCAACGGTCGTTTCTTCGCTGCCAGCACTCACCGCATCTGCGGGTTCCGCCGGTGAGCGACCGGCCCTGAGCTCCTGCTCCAGCGCCTCGATGCGGAAATCACGGTCGGCCAGCATGCTCTTGTAGACGGAGAGGGTCTGCACGTGCTCGGCGAGTTCCGCCAGGGTGTGCTCGTTCCGCGATTTGTGCGAAACCAGCTCGCGCTCGAGCTCATGGCGGGCATCGTCGCCGGCCTGGCGCTCCTCGTGACGCTGCCTGAGTTGCTCGTTGGCCCGGTCCAGCTCTTCGCGCAGCTCGGTGAGCTTGCGCTGACTCTCCCGGCTGCGGTTCTCCTTCTCCTCGAGCGAGGCCTTGAGCTTCTCCATCCACTGCTGGTGCTGCTTGAGGTTCGACTGCAGATCGTCGATCTCGCGCTTCAGCGACTTGACCTCGCGCTCGGCGACCAGCTTCTCGGACGCCGATGCTTCCTGATGCTTCTCGAAGAGCACGGCGCTGTCCTCGGCTTCGCGACGCACGGCCTCGGTGGCCTGCTCGGCGTTCCGGGTGGCTTCCCGGGCGGCGGCGAGGGATTTCTCCAGCGCCTGCTTGTCGCCGGTCAGGGAGTCGATCCGGAACTCACGGTCGCGGATCGTGCCGGTCAGGGTGCTCTCGGCCTGCTTGCGCTTCTCGATCTCCGCCCTCAGCTTTTCGGCGCCGGCCTGCTGCTCGCTGACCGTGCTCTTCGCATCGGCGAGCTCCTTCTCCAGTGATCGGACAACACCCAGTGTCGTCACGAGTTCCTGATCCAGCGCGCCGATGCGTTCCTCCCGGGCAGCAATGGTGGATTTGAGTGCGTTCTCGCGCTGCTCACTGGTTTCCACGAGCCGGGTCTTGGTCGCGAGATCCGCATTCAGCGTCTCGATGGTGGTGTCCCGGCTGGCGATGTCCGCCTTGGCGGTCTCCACCTCACCGAGCAGCCGTTTGATCGACGCCTCACGGGCGGTGATCGTCTGATCCCGCTCGCCGATCTGACGCTCGAGCTCCGGCACCCGGGCTTCGATCTCCGCGGTCGCGTCCTTCAGCGCCCGGTTCGACTTGCTGCGGCGGCTGGCGAGATCTTCCAGCATCTCCTTTTCCTGGCGCAGCCCCGAAACCTGCTCCTGGAGCGCCTCGATCACACCGGCCTGCTCGCGGATCTTCTCCTCGAGGGGCTTCAGCTCGGCGTGTGACACTTCCTCGCGGGCGATGGGATCGACCGCCGACCCGGGCGAGCGCTCTCCCTGCAGCAGGCTTTCGAGCACCTCGATCCGTTCGTCCCGCTTGATCAGAGCGCCCTTGAGCTTCTCGTAGAGCGCTTCCGTTTTCTTCAGCTGGGTGACCACGGCGGACTCGCCAGGCTCGCCCGCCACTTCGTCCTCGAACCCGTCCATGACCAGATTGTCTTCGGAGCGCCGCACGCCGCGTACGGCATTGAGCTCGGAGGTGAGGTTCTTGACCTCGCGCTGGGCCCGGCGCAGGTCGTTGTTCTGCTGATCCTGACGCCGCAGCAGCTCGTTGCTGCGGTCGTTGAGATCCTTGAGCTCTTCCTGCAGGCGGGAGATCTGCTGATCGCGGTTGCGGATGCCGGATTCGAGCTGGGGGACGGAGGCCTTGGCGTCCAGCACCTCGCGCTTCAGGGTGTCCTCGCGCCGCTTGGCCCCCATGGTGCTGAGCCTGCCGACGACAAAGCACACCACGGCGACCACCGCGGTGATGCCGATGAGCGTGGGAGAGAGCAGCGTGGTGAAATCTTCGAGCATTGATCAGTCAACGCTAAGCACTTGACGATACTCGGATATCTCCGTTCTTTTTACAGCCTAACAGTTCTCAGCACGATGTAAGCGGAAGACGAAGGCGCGCGGCAAGTGTGATGCGGGTCACGAACCGGCGCGCCGGCAGGGAACTCCAGAGCCGGCAGACCGACGGCTGAAGACGCACGCCGGCCGGTATAGACTGCCGGACCCGCCGCCAGCGCCAGCCGCCGTGGAACCGGAAAAGCGCAACTTCTTCTATCTGATTTTTGCCTATCTCTGCGCGGGGCTCGGCATCATCGGGGCGTTCCTGCCCGTGCTGCCCACCACCCCGTTTCTGCTGCTGGCCGCCTGGGCGGCCACCCGGGGGTCCCCCGAGCTCCATCGCTGGCTGCACGAGCACCCGCGGTTCGGCCCGCCGCTCATTGCCTGGGAGACGAACCGCGCGGTCTCCGTACCGGCCAAGCTGACGGCCTGCGTGCTGATGGCGGCGAGCTGGATCGTCATGTTTCTGATGACGGACTCGGCGCTGGTGCCCTGGATCACGGGGGTCCTCTTCGTCACGGTTGCCAGCTACCTGGTCAGCCGGCCGTCTGCGTGAGCCGGCCTCCCCGGGATCGGCCGCGATTCAGTACAATTCCCGGTCCGACCCGCCACTCGTGCAGAGTTCCCCAAAAGGCCCATGTCGATGACCAATTCCGAAGCACTTGCCCTGCTGGAAGCCACCACCAGCCTGGGATCCATCACCAACCTGCCCCTGTGGGAGGCGTTCGAAGCCGATCGGGTGGTGCCCGCGGCGACGGCACTGCTGGACGAGTCCGAGGCGGAGCTCGATCGGCTTGAAGCCGGTGTGCCGGCCACCTGGGACGATCTCATGATGCCGCTGGAGCGGATGCAGCTCCGGCTCGGCCGGCTGCTCGGTGGCGTGAGTCATCTGCTCAGCGTCAAGTACTCGGATGCCCTGCAGGCCGCCTACGACGAGGTGCGGCCGCGCTACGTGGCATTTTCCAATCGCATGGCCCAGAGCCGCGGGCTGTTCGACGGCATGAGCGCGATCCGGGATTCCGAGTCCTTTGCGACGCTCGACCCCGCCCGCCAGCGCGTGCTCACGGAGTCCATCCGCAGCATGGAGCGCTCCGGGGTGCATCTGGAAGGAGCGGCCAAAACCCGCTACGAGGAGATTCAGCAGCGCCTGGCAAGCCTGAGCAACGACTTCCAGACCAATCTGGTGAAGGAAGAGAAGACGGCCCGCGTGGTGGCGACAGCGGCCGAGGAGATCGAAGGGGTGCCGGCCTCGATTCTCGCCGCCGCCGCCCGGACCGCCGTGCAGGACGGGGAGAAAGAGGCAACCGCCGAGCGCGGTCCCTGGCACTTCGTCGTCAACGGGGTCAACTACACGGCGGTCATCCAGTCCGCGAAGCACCGGGGGCTGCGCGAGCGCTTCTACCGCGCGTTCCGCGAACGGGGCTCGTCGAAAGGCCTCGACAACCGGCCGGTGCTGGAGGAGATGCTGCGCCTGCGCCAGGAAGAGGCTCAGCTCGTCGGCTTCGATCACTACGCAGCGCTGTCCGTGGACGCGAAGATGGCTGGCACGGTGGACGCGGTGTGGGCACTGCTCGACGAGCTCGAGAAGGCGGCCCGGCCCACCGCCGAGACGGAACGGCAGGCGCTGGAGGCCTACCTGGTGAAAGAGGGCCTCGGTGAGAAGCTCGAGCCCTGGGATGTGACCTTCGTGTCCGAGCGGCTTCGGGAAGCACAATACGACTACGATTCGGAGGCGCTGCGGGACTACTTCCAGATGCCCCGGGTGCTGGATGGCCTGTTCACGCTCACCGAACGGCTCTACGGGCTCTCCATCCGGCCGGTGGCGGTGGGCGCCGTGCCTGTCTGGGACGACAGCGTCACCTTCTACGAGGTACTGCGTGACGGCAAGGTGATCGCCGGCTTCTTCGTGGATCCCTATGCGCGTCCCGGCGAGAAACGGGGCGGCGCCTGGATGAATACGGTGGTGGGCAGGAACCGCACCCTGGCGGCACCGGGTCAGTCGTCGAGCCTGCCCGTGGCGTTGTTTGTCATGAACGGCCGACCGCCGGAAGACGGCAGGCCCGCGCTGATGTCCCTGGAGGAAGTGCGCACCCTGTTTCACGAGTTCGGTCATGCCACTCAGCACATGTTCACGGACGTGGAGGAGGGCGGGGCATCCGGGTTGAACCTGATCGAGTGGGATGCGGTGGAGCTGGCCAGCCAGTTCAACGAGTACTGGATGGAGCACAAGCCGTTCCTGAAGGCGATGACGGCGCACGTGGACACGGGTGAGCCGCTGGACGACGAGACCATCGAGAGGATTCTCGCCAGCCGCAACTTCATGGTGGGCACCGCCACGCTCCGCCAGCTCCACTTCGGTAAGACAGACATGGCACTGCACCAGAGTTACGGGCTGCCGGGCGTGAACGACGAACGCACGCCGTTCCAGATCGAGCAGGACGTGGCCCGCGAAACCGTGGTCATGCCCGTGCTGCCGGACGAAACGCAGCTGCCGGCGTTCGGTCACCTCTTTGCCGGCGGCTACGCGGCGGGTTACTACTCCTACAAATGGGCGGAGGTGCTGGCCGCGGATGCCTTTGCCGCATTCCGGGAGGCCGGCCTCGACGACGAGAATGCCATCACCGAGGTGGCGGACCGTTTCCGGAGCACGGTGCTGGGTCTCGGCGGCAGCCTGCCGGCGAAGGAAGTGTACCGGCGCTTCCGGGGTCGGGACGCCTCGGCAGACGCCCTGCTCTCGGATCAGGGGTTGAAGGCGGCGAGCTGACGGCGGACGCGATGAAGGCCGTATATTGCGAGAGGCTCGGCACGCCGGACGATCTGGTGGTGCGCGAGATCGAGCCGCCCGGCCCGCCCGGACCCACCGAGCTCAAGGTCTGGCTGAAGGCCCGGGGCGTGGCCTTCACCGATGTGCTCATGGTGGCCGGTGAGTATCAGGTGAAGCCGAAGCTGCCGTTCATCGTCGGCGGCGAGGGCGCCGGCGTGGTCACCGAGGTGGGCGGGTCGGTCCGCGGATTTTCCGTCGGGGATCGTGTGCTCTGCCCGGGCGGGTGCGTGGAGCAGGTGCTCGTGGACCAGAGTCGGGCTACCCGGCTTCCGGACAGCGTCGCCTTCGAGCCGGCCGCCGCGTTCCGCGCCAACTACGCCACGGGCCTTTACGGTCTGCAGCGCGCCCGGCTGAAGAAGGGCGAGACGCTGCTCGTGCACGGCGCGGCCGGCGGCGTGGGGCTCGCGGCGGTGGATCTCGGCAAGCACCTCGGGGCCACCGTCATCGCCACGGCGAGCACCCCTGAAAAGCGGCGGGTGGCGCTGGAGATGGGTGCGGATCATGCCATCGACTACACCGGCGGCTTCCGCGACCAGGTGAAGGCGCTCACCGGGGATCGCGGCGCGGACGTGATCTACGATCCGGTCGGTGGCAACGTCTTCGACGAATCCATGCGCTGCATCGCCCCGTTCGGACGCATTCTCATCGTTGGCTTCACCAGCGGCAGACCGGCACTCGCCAAGACCAACCATCTGCTGATCAAGGATGCCGAGCTCATCGGCTTCACCATCGGCGCGCTCTCCCGGCACGACCCGGCCTGGGCGGCCCGCAACGCCGCGGAGCTGATGTCGCTGCTCGCGGCAGGCAGCATCCGACCTTACATCTCCCACCACCTGCCGCTGGAGGAGACCGCGAAGGCGCTCAACCTGATCCGGGCGCGCCGGGTCATCGGCAAGGCGATCATCACTTCCTACTGAGGGTTTCACATGACGACGCACGCCCCTGGATGGTTCAACCGGGCGCTGGAAGTGCCCTATCAGGACAGAACCGTGGAGGTGGACGGGGTGCCCGTGCACTACCTCTACTGGAACGGGGAGGAGGATGGCGACGCGAAGCCGGGCCTGGTCTTCGTTCACGGCAACGGCGCGCACGCCCACTGGTGGACGTTCATCGCGCCCTTCTTCCTGCGGGAATACCGGGTGGCGGCGTTGGATCTTTCCGGGGCAGGTGACAGCGGCCGGCGGTCGCGTTACTCGCCAGAGCTCTTCGCGGACGAGGTGATCGGCGTCGCCGCCGACGCGGGGTTCGGCGACGACACCATCGTCGTCGGCCACAGCTTTGGCGGCTTCGTGACCCTGAAGACCGGGCTCGTGCACAACGACAGGCTCACGGGCATCGTGCTGGTGGACTCTGCCGTGCGGCCGCCGGACTTCAAGTGGGAGCGGGATCCGCGGCGTTCACCCATCAAGCCGAAGCGCGTCTACGAGACGTTCGAGGAAGCACTCGGCCGGTTCCGCCTGATGCCGCCTCAGGACTGCTCGAACGGCTTCATCCTGGACTACATCGGCAGGAACTCGCTCAAGCGCACGGAAGGCGGCTGGACGTGGAAGTTCGACGATGGGCTCTTCCGGAAGATGGACTTCGACACCAACATGCACGAGGAGCTGGCGCGCCTGCGCTGCCGGGTGGGGGTGATCTACGGCGAGGACAGCTATCTGTTCAGCCAGGAGGTGGCCGACTACATGTTCAAGGTGCTCGACGAGTCGGTGCCCTTCGTCGGCATCCCCGAGGCACAGCACCACCTTTTTCTCGATCAGCCGCTGGCCTTCGTCAGCGCCCTTCGCACCCTGCTCGCCGAGTGGCGGCACTCACGGCCGAACCGGCTGCACGTCTGATCAGCCGATGAACGCAGGCCTGTCGGCGCCGAGCGGCGAAGGCGGCCGATCCCAGCGGATGTCGAGGTTGCCCGCTGAGACGGCGGGCCTGAGATAGCCGAGCGGCCCCCAGGCGCTGTCTATCTCCGCCGAGCAGGCGTTCACCTCCCGGGCGCTCAGCGGTTTCGGCCGCACCGTGGGATGGGTACCCAGCGATCGTACCCACATGGCGGTGCGGGCCAGTGAAACCCGCACCCAGTAGCTGCCGCCCCGCTCGGCCCGGAGGCTCAGCGCCGCCAGCGCGCCCACCGCCGCAAGATAGCCAGTGGTGTAGTCGTTCACCGCCGCCGGCAGCAGGGTGGGTCCCGACTGATTCAGATGCTCGCCCTGGGTCACGGCCATGCCGGTCACGGTCTGGGCGAGCTGCTCCCAGCCCGGGCGGGGGCGCCAGGCGCCCTCGTGGCCGTAGCAGTTGATCGATACATAGACGATGCCGGGACGCATGGTCGCCACGTCCGTGACGCCGAAACCCAGACGCTCCATGGCGCCGCTGCGGTAACCCTGGGAGAAGACGTCCGCTTGGCGGATGAGGCGCTTCAGAAGGCTGGCGTCCGAGCTGCTGCGCAGATCCAGGTGACTGGCGCGCTTGCCGAATCCCGTGTCGACGACGAACAGCGGAATGCTCGGCAGGTGCTCGCCGCCGACGCGCAGCACGTCCGCACCATAGGCGGCGAGGGTTCTGGCACAGGTCGGCCCGGCCAGGATACGGGTGAGATCGAGCACGCGGGTCCCGGCCAGGGGACGGGTGGCAGTGCCCGGTACGGGCTCCGGGTCGCTGTCGCCCACCTGCACGATCTCCACCACCGGACGGCTGCCGAGCAGGCGCCCCGGCACGCTCTCATCCCACTCCCCGGCGCTGCGGACCCTGGCGCCGCAGAGCCCGGCGGCGGCGATGGCATCCTCGAGCTCAGCCGCGCGTCGGCGGCGGATGGCACGGCCGACAGCCTTGCGGTCGTCCTCGACACCGAGCAGCGCGAGCAGTCCGCGGGTGTTGTGTGGAAATCCGGAGTGGAGATAGATCCAGCGGTCATCTCGGGTGGGATAGAAACCCGCGGCGGCGGTTCTGTCTTCACCCGGCACCCGGGGCCCGAGGCCGCGCACCGGATCCAGGAAACGCAGGTAGGCGAAGCTCAAGAGCGAGGCCTCCGCGTGCCGGCTGTCGAGCGTGAAGGTATCGGGTCTGCCACCTGCGCGCTCGGCGAGACTGCCGGCGATCGCCGCACCGGCGCCGAGCGCGGCTGCCGCCGCTTCGGCCGCCCTGAACGGCGTGTCCAGGCTAACAGCCCGGGCGCCGAACCGGATCCGATCGGTATCCAGGGGCATGCCGGTGACGGCGGCGAGCTCGGCGAGCCCCTGACGGAAAGCAAGAACGGAGGTCCGACTCGGTTTCGATGTCTGCACCTTTGTCATGCCGTCCTCCGTTGTCAGCTGCCGCCGCTGGTGCCGCCCGCGCTGACTTCGAGCGGCATGCGGATCTGATCGTCCCGGTCCGCCTTTTCCCTTTCGGCGGGTCGGGTCGTCAGCCGCTCAGGAGTCAGGGTCACCTCGGCGATCAGCGCCTGCCGCACGCTGTCGACCCGCCGATTGGCGAGCGTCGTCAGATCCGTCTCCGTCACCGGTTGGGCCTCGATCAGCGCGCCGCGGAGCCGCTCAGTGTAGAGCAGCGGATCGAACGTCGGGCTGCCTTTTGCGTCGGGCGGGCTGGATTCGATCTTCAGTGCCGCACGATCGGGGGTGAGCGCGGCTTCGTCGTAGAGAACTTCGAGCTGCTTGAGGCGACGCTCGCCGATCATGGCCTCCTGGGCGCCATCCGCGGCGAGGCGGGCCTCGAGTGCCGCCTCGAGCGCCGCTTCGGCCAGCGCCCGGCCGTCGGCGTCCGGGTCCCACACCGGTGTCAACGCCAGGCCGAGCTGAGGTCGTTGCGTCAGGGCGTCAGCCAGCTTCGCCAGCACCTCGCGCTGCGGGGGTGTGAGGTCCGAACGGCCGGCTTCGAAGGCGATGTGCTCGAACTCGCTGGGAGAGACGCCGACCAGCGCGCCGAGCAGCTTGAACGGCGCGGTGGCGAGGCCGAGGATCACGTTGGAGAAGGCCTTCATGATCGCGCCGGAGTAGCTGAACTGCGGGTCGTCGATGGAGCCGCTGACCGGAAAGTTGAAGTCCACCACCCCGGAGGGATCCTTCAGCAGCGCGACGGCGAGGTCCAGGGGCAGATCCATGGCATCCGGGTGCGGCACCTTGTCACCAAGCCTGAGATCGCGGATCACGAGATGGTTGTCGCCCTCGAGATGGCCTTCCACCACCTTGTAGGTCAGGGTCAGGTCCGTCCGGCCATCGGCGATCCGCCGGCCTGCGAACTTGATCGTGTAGGGCGACATCCGCGGCATTTCCACGTTGTTGAACGCCACCGTCACGTCGGTGCCGCGGATCGGCGAGAAGGGCTGCAGGTTGCCGGCGATCTTCAGGCGGCCGTACTCGTTGACCTGCCCTTCGATGGCCACCCGTGACGGGGCGTTGCTGTTCGAGGCCAGGGTCGAGAGGCTGCCGTTCAGTCGGGTGATGTCGGCCTGGAAGGGCAGCGGCAGGTTGAGGTCCTCGAAGTGTGCGCTGCCGTCGGTGATCCGCGTTTCGCCGATGGAGAGGACGAACGGCGGGGAGGGTGCTGCTTCGGCATCTTCCTGCGCGGGTGCCGGGCTGGCGGCCGGCGGCGGATCAGCCGCTTCGGCCGCGGCGGGTTCGATGACGGCGAGCTGGTCCAGGTTGGAGCGGCCACCCTGTTCGATCTCCACGCGTGCATAGGGCGCGTCCAGCGTCAGGCTCGACAGCTCCACCGATGCGGGCCGCACCTTCAGCCGGTCGACGGCGAGCTGCTTCCACGCCAGCAGGCGCTCGTCCTGAACCCGATCCGTGAGCGTCAGGTTCTCGATCTTGAAGTCGCCCTCGTAGAGGGCGGGCTCCGACTCGTTGCTGGTCACCCTGCCGGTGAGCGATAGCTGGCCGTCGCCGATGCCGACGTGTACCACCGTGTCCACGTAGGGCTGGGCGATGGCGAGCGGTATCTGCTCCGCCGTGAGCTCTGCGCTCAGCGTCACTGCCGGCAGCGCGGTGAGGCTGCCGTCGACGGTGATCCGGCCGCCTGCCGCCGGCGTCAGCGTCACCGCCAGTGGCATCACCTGCCCCGGGGTGTTGCTGAGGTCCGAGAGTGTGAGGTTGAGATCGGAGATCGCGACCGTACCTTCCGACAGCGTCGTGTCCGTGTGGCTGAGCGCCCAGCCGGCGAGGCGCAGCGTACCCGTGGAGAGTGACCAGCCGGCGGGGACGTCTGGCGCTCCGGGTGTGGCGTCGACGCCGGTGGTGGGCTCGACAGCGGCCTCCGCTTCCGCCATCGGCTCGGTTGCAGCCGGCGGTACCGTGTCCGTCGGCAGTGGCAGATAGCTGCCGTCCGCGGCGCGGTAGGCGTCGATACGAACGTCGGCGAACTGAATGTCGTCCACGTGCACCGCCCGCTCCGGCCAGGCGAAGCGGCCGCCGCGCACCGAGAACGCACCGAGCGTGAGCAGCGGCGGGTGGTCCGGCTGGGTGATCGTCACCCCGGTGATCGCGCCTTCGAGATTGTCCACCCGCACGGAGAGGGCGCCCGCGTCGTCCAGAGACAGCGCATAGTTCAGACGCGCCTCGATTTCGCCGCCCTCGATGCCGATGGGCAGCTTCAGCTCGTCGCGGAAGTAGCGGAACGCCAGCGGCGCATGCGCGCCACGGGCGGTGACCGCTCCGGAGATGGCCAGCGGGTTGACCGACAGGCTGCCCGTCCAGGCGAGCTCGGCGCCGGATTCCGTATGGATCGTCACCTGCTGTGAACCGGTGTCGTCCGGCAGGGTGGACAGATCCGTCACCGCCAGATTGATGGGACCGAACTCGGTGCTGAATGTGTCCGTGCGCGTGTGATCGGTCACACTGACGCGGCCTTCCACCACACGGAGATCCGCCACCGTCAGCCGGAACGGCTCACCCGGCGTCGCTTCGGCCTCGGTAGCGGGCATAGGGTCGGAGGGCGCCGCCGTCCGCGTCCAGGTTTCCGCCAGCCGGGAAACGCTGTTTTCGGTATCGCTCGCCCGCTCGAGGTGAATCGAGGGCCGGATCAGGTGGGCCTCGTCGAAGCTCACCGCCCAGCGGAAAAGGCTCACGAGCTCGAAGTTCACGAACAGACGCTCGAAGGCCAGAATGGGCGAACCGTTCCGTTCCCGGACGTCGAGCCCGTCGGCTGTGAGGGTCAATGTGAACGGATTGATCGCGAGCGACTCGAGCGTGGTGTCGAGCTCGAGCCGCTCATCCAGCGTGCTCACCAGCGCCCGCTCGACGAGCCGGGGCGCGAGCAGGAAGCCTGCTGCCGCGTACAGGACGATGCCGGTCGCGGCGTACCACCATTTCCTGTCGATCTTCACGTTGGACTCCCTGTCACGTGAAAGCGTGCGCGGGTCTGTCGCGCAGTCAGTTGCCCTGGCGCTGGTAGGCGATCGCGCCACCGAGGATCGTCATGTCCACCGTCGTATCCGGAATTTTCTCTTCGGCCACGGTGAGCAGATCCTGGGAGAGCACCACGATGTCGGCAAGCTTGCCCGGGGTGAGCGACCCCTTGATGTCCTCTTCGAAGGCGGCGTAGGCATTGTTGATTGTGTAGCTTTCCAGCGCTTCCCGGCGCGTCATGACCTGCTGCGGATGGAAGCGCGTGCCGTCCCTGGTCACCCGGGAGACGGAGGCATAGTAGGAGGCGATGGCGTCGATGGGCTCCACCGGCACGTCGGTGCCATTGCCGATCACCGCGCCGGAGTCGATCAGGTCCCGCCATGGATAGGAGGTGAGTCGCGTCCGCTCCTCACCGAGTCGCGTGGGCACCCACGGGCCGTCGGAGGTGCAGTGGATGCCCTGCATGGCGGCGATCACGCCGAGCCCGGCGAAGCGGGGCACGTCGGCGGGATCGATGTGCTGGGCGTGCTCGACGCGCCAGCGCAACGCCTTACCATCCACACCAGCTCGTTCGAACGCGCGCTGATAGATATCCAGTGTCTCCCGGTTGGCGCGGTCGCCGATGGCGTGCGTGTTCACCTGAAAGCCGTGCTTGATCGCGACGTCCGCGGTGGCTTCGATGTCCTCGACGGGCTCGAGCACCAGGCCCGGGGTGCTGGGCAGATCGGTGTAGGGCTCGAGCAGCCAGGCGCCGTGGGCACCCAGCGCGCCGTCGATCTGGCGCTTGATGGAGCGAACGGTCAGAAAATCGTTACCCTCTGCGACCATCCGGTACTTCGGCAGCAGGGCGTCCATCTCCTCGTTGGACTGCCGGCGGACCATCACATACAGGCGCACGGGCAGGGTGCCCTCGTCCTCGAGCTTCCTGAAGAAGTCGATCGTCTCGAACGACGCCCCGGCGTCCTGGAAGGAGGTCACGCCGTGGGCCAGCGCTTCCTGGCCGGCGAGGAAGACCTGCTCGCGCATCACCTGCTCGGTTTCCTCGGGTGTGAGCCGCGCCTCGTAGGTTTCCACCGCGTCGTTGAGCAGCCGCTGCGCGGTCTCCCGGAGCAGTCCGGTCGCCTTGCCGCCGGCATCACGGACGATGGTGCCACCCGCGGGATCCGGCGTGTCGCTGCCCACGCCCGCCGCCGCCAGGGCCGCGTCGTTGGCGAAGGCCGCGTGGCCGCTGGCGTGACCGAGCAGCACCGGGTTGTCGGGCGACACGGCGTTCAGGGTGCTGTTGACGGGCACCCCCTCCACGGCCCCTTCCGGCACGCTGTCCCACTTGTCCTGGTGCCAGCCGCGGCCGAAGATCCACTCCCCCGGCTCCGCCTGGTCCACAGCCACGGCGACCATGTTCACCACCTCGTCCCAGTTCTTCACGTGGTTCAGATCCAGGATCTGCTTGGACCGCCCGAGGCTCATGAAGTGGCCGTGTCCTTCGATGAACCCCGGCATGGCGAAGCGCCCGTCGAGCTCCACGACCTGTGTGTCGTCGCCGATATAAGCCGCAATGTCGGCATTGCTGCCCACCGCCAGCACCTCTGAGCCGGCGATCGCGATCGCCTCCACCTCGCCGATTGCCGGGTCCACGGTGGCCACCGTGCCACCGCGCAGCACGAGATCCGCGGTGACCGCGGGTTCGGCAGGCGGCGCGGCATCCTCCGACGCCTGCCGGCCGCAGCCGGTCAGGACGACGGTGGTGGTGACGATGAGCAGAAAGGCGCGACAGACGCGCGCCGGAGCGAATCGGTTCCGGTACATCCCGTGCTTCCCCAGAGTGGTCAGACGGGGAAGGTTCTCAGAAGGCCCAGACCATCGCAAATGGGATTCGGGACGTCAGGCCTCCGCCCAGCACTCCAGCTCCACGCGGGCACCGGCCGCCAGGCCGCTGGCGGCGAACGCGCTGCGGGCGGGCTTGGGGCCGGGGAAGTAGGTGACATAGACCTCGTTGAACGTGCCCCACTCGGCGATGTCGGCCATCATCACCGTGCACTTCACCACGCGGTCCATCCCGGAGCCGTTGGCTTCCAGAATACGCTTCACGTTCTCCAGTGCCTGGCGCGCCTCCGCGCGGATGCCGCCGGGTGCGAGCTGCATGGACCCGGGCAGGTTGCCGAGCTGACCGGAGAGGATCAGCAGCCCGCCGGCGCGTACCGCGTCGGAGAAGGGCAGCCCCAGGGCGGTGGTCTGCTCGGAGGTCAGATACTCTGCGGCCGACGCGGTGTTGGCGATGGCAGCGGGCAGCAGCAGGGCCAGGATCGCGAGCAGGCGGAGAAATCGTGTGAACATGGCGGCTCCTTGTGATCGTACGAAGGCTCGGGTTCAGAAGTGTCCCCGAGCCGGGTCGCCAGTGTAGCCACGGTCAGGGCGTGACGCTGTCCGGGACGATGCGAAACGCGAGCAGCGCATTGCCGGGCAGCTCGCCGAACTGGCCGTAGCCCGACTGCACGTAGAGCATGTCTCCGGCCGCGAGCACGGCGCCCACGTCGATGGAGCCGCCGTGGGTGGGCACACCGTTCACCGCAGCGAACGGCCGGGCGGTGGCCGTCTCCCAGAGCACCTGGCCGTCCGTCGCGCGGAAGGCGCGCAGGCGGCCGTCCAGAGCCCCGGCGAAGACCAGGTCGTTGGCCTTGAGCGGCGCGGCGGACAGTCCGTAGTAGAACGAGCAGTCCGGGTAGAGAGTCTCGCGGCCGAAGTACTCGAACAGGTTCGTCTCGCAGTCTCTGGCCACCGGCCTCTCCCACTCGAGCGAACCGTCCTCCACGGAAACGGCATAGAGTCCGGGCGCCGGCCGGTAGTTCGGAATGGGGAAGGGCGGGTCGGCAACCGGGGCGTAGATGACGCCGTCGGCAACGGCCATGCCCCAGTGAATGCCGCCGAGGGCCGATCCGGCACCGAGGCGCTGCCGCCAGATCACGCGGCCGCCCGCATCCGGATCCAGCGCGTAGAGGTCGCCCGATTTCTGACCGACGATGAGCCGGTCGTGCCCGGCCGCGTCCCGGGTCATCACCACCGCCGCGCCGATGTCGTGGTCCGGGCCACGCCACTTCGGGCAGTTGGGTCCCGGCGGCTGCTGGTCGCAGGCCATGTTGTAGGCATCCCCGGCGATGGCCTGGAAATGCCAGACGAGCGCGCCGGTCTCGAGGTCGAGCGCCAGCACCGAATCGGAGAGCTCGGTGGCGGGCAGCGAGGCGTTCTGGCCGGTGCCGACGTAAACCAGACCGCGCTCGGCATCCACGGTGGGCGTGCTCCAGACCGGCACCCCGGAGGGGCCCCACCGCCTGATGCCCGCCTCGGTTTCACCCTGAGGGGAAGCGTCGGCCGTCGTGGGCGTGGTCCACAGGCGTTCGCCCGAATCGGCATTCAGCACGATCACGGCCCCATGGGAGACGCAGCATTCGTGCTCCGGATTGGCGGCGAGACCGGTCTCATAGTGTGAGACGGGCACGATGAGCCTGCCGCCGTGCTGCACGGATGCGCCGGTGAGCATGGTGTGCGGACTGACCGTGGCGTCGGCCCGCCACAGCGTCTCTCCGGTTGCGGCATCCAGCGCGTTGACGTGGGCTTCCATGTCGCCGTAGAAGAGCGCCGGTCGTTCCCCGACGGTTCCGGCGGTCAGTGCGGTGCGCGGGGTCGCAGGAAGGTCCCGATGCCACCTGATGCAGCCGGAGTCCTGGCCGAGGGCGAACAGATGGCCGCTCTCGGCGGCGACGAACAGCGTATCCGCCGTCAGCACGCCCTGGGATCGGGCATTGGCCACGTCGGGCAGACCGAAGGCCCAGGCGAGCTCGAGCCGGGCCACGTTGCCCGAATCGATCCGACTTGTCCCGGCGGGCAGGGCGGCGGTGCTCTGCGCATCCACGGCCCAGCGCCCGAGGACGGGTGCGGTATCGACGGATCTGTTGCTGCAGAACTGATCGGGCGACGGTGCGTACGGCGCCCGCTCACCGGCGACGTATGCGGCCAGCGCGATCATCTGCTCCACGGCGAGCCCGGTGGCCTGGGCCTTCATGCTGCCGTTGGTCATGGCGAACACGAGCTGTGCCGGATTGAGAGTGGCGAGCGCGGGCATCGGCATCGCCTTTGAGTTGTCTGGGTCCATGTGGCAGCCGGCACAACGTTCGGTGAACAGCGCCTCGCCATCGGGGGTGGTGACGGTGGATGGCTCCGTTGTGGCTGCCGCGGTATCCGGCGACCCCGGGGCCACTGTCTCCGGTGCTGCGGACTCGGTGCAGCCGGCGAGACCGGAGGCGCAGGCCAGCAGCAGCAGGATCAGCCAGCCGGCAATCTGTTCGCGGGGTATCGCCATCAGAGGAACTCCGTCTTCCTGGACTGGGCGTAGAAGGTCAGGCCGATCAGGAGCCCGATGGCGGCGCACTGGAGGCCGAGCACCGTCAGCGCGGTGCCGTTCCAGATCGCCTCCATGCCGTTGACCGTGGAGCGGATGCCGTGAAAGGACGAGACCCACCAGAGGTACGCCTGAGTGCCGAGATTGGCGCCGACGATGGCGACGATGGCCGGGGTGATGGACTGAAAGACGACGGCAGTGGCGAGCACGATCACGTAGGCGAGAAAAATGCCCACCAGGATCATGGTCATCATCGGAATGGTGCCGTGTGGCATGACGTCACCGATGTAGATCAGATAGCTGGCTGCGGACAGCGTCAGCCAGATTCCCCCCACCAGCAGCAGGTTGGCCGACATCTTCGCCACGGTCCAGTCCCTGACGGTGATGGGCAGGCTCATGATGAACGGCAGGTTCTGCTCGCGTCGCTCTTCCGTGACCGTGGTCATGGAAGCGTGGATGCCGGCGCCGAAGAGCACGGAGACGAAGAGGATGAAGGCAACGGTGCCCGCCGTGTCGCCAAAGGTGAGTGCCACGACGATCGAACCGATTCCGGCCAGCCAGTAGCAGATGAATGGAACCTTCATGATGGTCAGGTCCTTGCGGATGAGTTCCCGGATCACGGGGTTTCGTGGGTCAGTGCTCATGCGGCTTGTCCTCTCGTCGGTGCGGCGCTGGCGACGGCCATGCTGCCGGTTTCGCTGGCTTCCACGCTGGCGATGAAGATCTCCTCCAGGGTGAGGCGCTCAACGTGCTTGATCATCGCGCCGGTGTCCCGGACCTTCGCCTCGAGCGCCGGGCCGTAATCGGACAGGGTGACCACCAGCTGGTGCCCGCTGCGGTGGCTGTCCACCAGCTGCGGCAGGTGGGGCAGCTCGAAACCTTCCTCCACCACCAGACGCAGCCGACGCCAGGAATCCAGAAACGTTTCCTTGTCGTGGCTCGCGACGATGCGGCCCTGATTGATGAAGGTGATGTGATCGGAGATCTGCTCCACGTCCAGGGTGTTGTGAGAGGAAAAGAGAATAGAGCGGGTTTCGTCGGCCATCACGCGCATCATCTCTTCCAGGATGATCTTGCGGGCCACCGGATCGAGACCGGTCGTGGGCTCGTCGAACACGAGCAGCTTCGGACGCCGGGCAAAGACGGTGAGCAGCGCGGCCTTGACGCGCTGACCGTGGGAGAGACCCTTCACCTTCTGCTCAGGCTTCAGGTCGAAGCGGCGCAGCAGCTCGGTGGCGTAGCTGTCGTCCCAGCTTGCGAAGATGCGGCGCAGGAAGTCCAGGTGGAAGCCGATGGTGCGATGGCCGTACAGGCGCATGTCCTCGGAAACGAAGCCGATGTCCCACTTGGCAGCGACCTGGTCGGTGGGCATCTCGTGGCCCAGTACGCGGACCTGGCCCGCGTCCTGATGCACCAGGCCCATGATGATCCGCAGCGTAGTCGACTTGCCGGCGCCGTTCGGCCCGACGAAGCCCATCACCGCCCCTTCGGGCAGGGTGAGGTCGACGTCGCTCAGGTTGAAGTGCGGGTAGGTCTTGCTGATACCGATGCACTCGATGGCATTCATGAGACGTGACCTCCGTTCGGTCGGGTGTATTGCTCGAGCAGCGCGACCAGGTCGTCGTGGCCGAGCCCCATGGCCTCACCCAGACGGGCGGCCTGCTCCATGGCACGTTCCAGCTCTTCCCGGCGGACGTCGTCCACCACCAGGCGGTCGCTGACGAAGGAGCCGCGACCCTGTCGGGTGTCGATCACACCCGCCCGTTCCAGCTCCAGGTAGGCCCGCTTCACGGTGATCACGCTCACCTTCAGCTCCGCGGCGAGCTCGCGGATGGAGGGCAGGCGGAATCCAGGTGGCCAGTCACCCAGGGCGACCCGACGGCCGATCTCGTCCATGATCTGGACGTAGATCGGGCGGCTGTCGGCCTGTGAAAGGATCATCTGTGTGCTCATGTGCATACAGAGTATACACAGTATATACACTTAGACAACCTCAGGCGGGGGGGCGAGCTGGCAGTGGCCGGCCCGCCGGGGAGACGGGCCGCGCCGGATCGCGCTAGCGGCCGAGCAGGGTGCGCGGGTCCGTGTAGGGCTGCTCGGTGGCCCGGGCGACCGCCTGATAGGTCACCTGGCCCCGGAAGACATTGAGCCCGGCGAGCAGGTGCGGATCGTCGCCGAGTGCCGCCTCGACACCTTTGTACGCCATGGCCAGCGTGAACGGCAGGGTGGCGTTGTTGAGCGCGAAGGCGGAGGTGCGCGCCACGGCGCCCGGCATGTTGGCCACGCAGTAGTGCACCACCTCGTGCACCGTGTAGGTGGGGTTGGAATGGGTGGTGGCCCGGGTGGTCTCCGCGCAGCCGCCCTGGTCCACCGCCACGTCGACGATCACCGAGCCCTTCTTCATGTCCCGGACCATGGCCTCGGTGATGAGCTTCGGCGCTTCGGCGCCCGGCACGAGCACGGCGCCGACCACCAGGTCGGCCTCGGCCACCAGCTGGTGCACCATGTCCACCGTGGAGAATGCGGTATTGAGCGCCGGTCCGAAGTGCAGGTCGAGCTCGGACAGCCGCGGTAGGGACAGGTCGAGGATGGTCACGTCCGCCTCCATGCCGAGCGCCACCCGGGCGGCGTTGCTGCCGACCACCCCGCCGCCGAGCACCACCACCTTGGCGGGCAGGGTTCCGGGCACGCCGCCTAGCAGCATGCCGCGGCCGCCCTGCTCGATCTCCAGGCAGTGCGCGCCGGCCTGCACCGACATGCGCCCGGCCACCTCGCTCATGGGGGCGAGGAGCGGCAGGCCGCCGCGGGTGTTGGTGACCGTTTCGTAGGCGATGCAGGTGGCGCCGGTGGTCATCAGCGACCGGGTCAGGTCCGGGTCCGGCGCCAGGTGCAGGTAGGTGAAGAGGATCTGATTCTCGCGCAGCATGGCCACCTCGGGCGGCTGCGGCTCCTTCACCTTGACGACCATGTCGGCGCCGGACCACACCGCCTCCGCGCCGTCCACCAGCACCGCACCTGCGCGCGCGTAGTCGTCGTCCAGCAGACCGATGACCGTGCCCGCGCCCCGCTCCACCAGCACCTGGTGGCCGTGATGGACGAGCTCGCGGACGCTGGCCGGCACCAGACCGACACGGTGCTCGTCCGGCTTGATCTCCCTCGGCATCCCAATGCGCATGACATAATCTCCCGGCTGCGTGTCTGAGGTATCGGGGAGTATCACCTATGGAGCGGGGGCAGGGGCAGATGCGGTGGCCGCTCACGGAGCGTGCCGTATGAGCGCGGAGACGGACTACGTCCGCTGGTTCGCGGACATCCGCCATGCGGACCTGGCTGAGGTGGGCGGCAAGAACGCATCGCTCGGCGAGATGTACCGCGAGCTCACCGCTCAGGGCGTGCGGGTGCCGAACGGCTTCGCGCTCACCACCCGCGCCTATCACGAGCTTCTCGATGCTGCGGGTGTCCGTCAGGCACTCACCAAGATCCTGGCGCGCACCGACGTCACCGACGTCAGCTCCCTGGCCGACGGTGGACGCCGCTGCCGGGAGCTCCTCTACGAGGCGCCGTTTCCGCAGGCGGCGGCGGACGCCCTCGAAGGCGCCTATCAGGCGCTGCAGGGCGAGTACGGTGAAGACGTGCGCCTGGCCGTGCGCAGCTCCGCCACCGCCGAAGACCTGCCCGAAGCGAGCTTCGCCGGACAGCACGACTCGTTTCTCAACGTCTCCGGCACCCAGGCGCTGCTCGAATCCTGCCGCCACTGCCTGGCGAGCCTGTTCACGGATCGCGCGATCCGCTACCGGCACGATCTCGGCTTCGATCATCTGAAGGTGGCGCTGTCCGTCGGCGTGATGAAGATGGTGCGCGCAGATCTGGCGTCGAGCGGCGTGATCTTCACCCTCGACACGGAGTCGGGTCATCCGGACGTGGTGCTGCTCACGTCCGCCTACGGGCTCGGCGAGAACGTGGTGCAGGGTGTGGTGGACCCGGACGAGTTCTACGTGCACAAGTCCACCTTCCGGCAGGGCCACGAGTACGTGCTGCGCCGCAAGCTCGGCTCCAAGAAGCTGCGCATGATCTGCGGTCGCAAACGGCTCGGCAGCGAGACGTTGAACGAGCCGACGCCGGAGCGCCTGCAGCAGCGCTACTCGCTCGCCGATGAGGAGGTGCTGGTCCTCAACCGCTATGCGCTGATGATCGAGGATCACTACAGCGCCCTGGCCGGTCGGCGCGTTCCCATGGACGTGGAGTGGGCCAAGGACGGGGTGGATGGCGAGCTCTACATCGTCCAGGCCCGGCCGGAGACCGTGGCCTCCCGCCAGGATCCCAACCAGCTCGTCCGTTACCGGCTGAAGGAAACGGGCGAGCCGCTGGTGACCGGGCGGGCGGTGGGCACCGCGGTGGCGGTGGGTCCGGCGCGGGTGATCACCAGCCCGGCCGATCTGACAAGGTTTCAGACGGGCGACATCCTGATCGCCGAGACCACCGCGCCCGACTGGGGCACGGTGATCAAGAAAGCGGCCGCCGTGGTCACGGACAGGGGCGGGCGGACCTGTCATGCCGCCATCGTCGCTCGGGAGGTGGGCATTCCCGCCGTCGTCGGCTGCGAGAACGCTACGCGCCGCGTCACCGACGGCGGAATCGTGACGGTCACCTGCGCGGGTGGCGAGACGGGGAAGGTGTTCGCCGGCGAGATCGCCTTCGAAAAGGAGGTGACGAAGCTGGACACCCTGGCACGACCCCGCACGAAGATCATGATGAACGTGGGCAATCCGGACGTGGCCTTCCGCACGGCGATGATCCCGAACGACGGCGTGGGGCTGGCTCGTCTCGAGTTCATCATCACCGAGTACATCGGCATCCATCCCATGGCGCTGGCCCATCCGGAGCGGGTGACGGACCCGGAGGTCCGTGCGCGGATCCTGGGGTCGACGGCGGAATTCGATGATCCGGCGGAGTTCTTCGTCACCCGGCTCGCGGAAGGGGTGGCCACCATTGCGGCTGCCTTTTATCCCAAGCCGGTGGTCATCCGGCTCTCGGACTTCAAGGTGAACGAGTACAAGGCGCTGATCGGCGGCGACGACTTCGAGCTCACCGAGGAGAACCCGATGCTCGGCTTCCGTGGGGCGTCCCGTTACGGACACCCGGCCTACCGGGACGGCTTCGCGCTGGAGTGCCGGGCGCTGAAGCGGGTGCGTGACGACTTCGGCCTAGTCAACGTCAGGATCATGGTGCCTTTCTGCCGCCGCATACCGGAAGCGGAGTCGGTGCTGGCCAGCATGGCGGAGGAAGGTCTGGTGCGTGGCAGGAACGGCCTCGAGATCTACGTGATGTGCGAGATTCCGAACAACGTGATCCTGATCGACGAGTTCGCCAAGCACTTCGACGGCTTCTCCATCGGCTCCAACGACCTCACCCAGCTCACCCTCGGGGTGGACCGGGACTCGGAGATCGTCGCCTTCGATTTCGACGAGCGGGACCCGGGGGTGATGAGGATGCTGGAGCTGGCCGTGACCGGCGCGAAGCGCAACGGCCGCTACTCGGGAATCTGCGGCCAGGCGCCCTCGGACTACCCGGAGGTGGCGGAGTTCCTGGTCCGGCTCGGCATCGAGTCCCTGTCGCTCAACCCGGACTCGGTGCTCGAGACCACGCGGCGGGTACTGTCGCTGGAGGCGCGGCTGGCCGGTTCGTCTTGACGGGTTATTGGGGCGGGCTGTTATCGGCGTTCTGCAGCAGCCCGGCCGCGAGCTTCGCGGAGCGCATCAGCACCCGGGTCCGGCCGTCATTGGCCACCACCGCGGCAGCCAGGGTTCGTGCCTCGTTCAGCACCGCGGTGGCTGACCACATCGTATTGGATCCCTGCATTCCCACGGAAACACCGGGAAGACCTCGGGCCTCTGTCCATCCCATGGCCATGGGCGTGCCCGGACCTCGGGGCGGTTTCATCAGCCGCTCGATGGTTTCCGCCCGCAGCACACCATCGCCTCCGGCCAGAAACTGGCGGATGAACGCCAACCAGTCGGGCAGGGTGAGGTGGAGGGTACCGGCGGAGGACAGAAAGCGGGGATTGTCGCTGGTCGGTCTGCGCGGATCGGCCGCACTGCCCCGCAGGAGGCACAGGCTGCCGAGCTGGAGCCGCGGACCGTGTCCCCAGACCTCGGGCGGCGGCCCGTAGCCAGGTGACCGGAGCCCCAGGGGCTCGAACAGATGACAACGGAGTGCATCCTCGAAAGGCACTCCCGCGAGCCGGTCGATCGCCGCCCCGATCACGACGTAGCCCAGATTGGAGTAGACGAACCGTCCGCGCCGCGCGGGTGGACGGGAGAGTGCGGAAATCGTGACCTCCGTTCGCTGCTGGGTGAGCGGGCGGAGATCGTCGAGGCCGGCACGCATCACGGCGCGTTCAGGATTTGCCGGCATGCCGCTCCTGCAGTGAAAAACCTCTTCGACGCTGCGTTCGCGCCAGGCTGGATGAATCCGCTCCTCCAGATCCGGGAACAGATCCGGGACGGCCGCGTCCCAGCGGCACACGGCCCGGTCCACCAGCGCGCCGTAAAGCGCCGCAGAGATGGACTTCCCGCAGGAGCCGATATGCCAGCGGTCGGATATCGCAGCCGGTGTGGAAGCGTCCCGACGGCGGACGCCGGTGACCGCTGTCCGGGTCGTTCCGTCGCTCGAGACGATGCCGCCGACCACTGCCGGTACCCGCAGATCGGCGGCGAACGCATCGAGGGCGTCGCGTATCCGGGATTCGCTCATGGCCGGGACTCTACCTTCGCACCGTGGTGTGCGGCTGCCGGAGCGCCCGAGTCTATCTCAGGGTGATGGCTGTGACCGGCTGGTCCCGGCGGACGGCATGAACGGATTGGCCTCCGTGACCTGCGGATTGTCGCGCGAGAGCAGCCAGTGGGTGGCACCGAGCGCGGCCACCACGGCGGCGATGGCAAGGATATAGGGTGCGTCCGTCTGCTCGAAATCGAGCACGATCACTTTCCGGGCGATGGCCATCAGCGCGGTGGCGATGACGAGCTGCACGGGCAGCGCGTTGGTCCCGAGATACATCCGGATATTGACGAAGATCTCGATGGCGATGAGCACCACCAGGAACGCGCCGAACAGCTGGAAGATGTCGCTCACCGTGAGCATGCCCAGCGGCGCCGCCAGGATCTTCTGGATGATCACGTACACCACGTCGGCGACACCCCACATGATCACGAGCACCATGATGGCGGCCAGGATGCGCACGCAGACCCGGATGACCAGGTGCAGAAAGCGGATCATCCGGTCTTCGTGCTGGGTGGAAAGCTCGTCGTGGAGGCGTTCCCGGCTCATGGTCAGCTCTCTTTGCAGGGAAAGAGGCGTTTCACCGTCGTGTAGACGGCATCCTGAAGGGACGGCGCCGTGGAGCGGCTGGCGGCGATCGCCTGCACCACCCGGTCCGCCGCCGCATCGACGGACAGACCTTCCGGGAGGCAGAACTCCGCCAGCGCCGTGGCGGGCACGGGCCCGCGCATGGTGCCCACCCGGGTCCGGTAGGCGCGCTCGAAGAACGCTGACGTCTCGGTCTTCGCCAGCGAGTCCACGATGGCCGTGTCGGTGAGCAGTGCGCCGTCGAGGAAGCCGACGACGTAGTAGCGGCATTCAGGGGTGGACGCGGGGTCGTCGCATGCCGCCAGCAGCCCGCCATCGGTGGTGGCGAGCGCCGGAGAGGTGCTGCAGGCGGCACCCAGCAGTATCAGCCTCCACAGGCGGCCAAGCCGCGAGCGGGAATCGGTGAGCAGATTGTGTTGCATTGTCGACTCCTTAAGAGAAGCAGCCACTGCGCGACCGGCGCAGCGGCTGTCAGCCTATCGGATCCGGAACATCACGCGTCGTCACCGGCTGCGAACCCGAGCAGGTGCAGCAGACTCGCAAACAGGTTGTATACCGCGACGAACAGGGTCACGGTCGCCATGATGTAGTTGGTTTCACCCCCGCGGATGATGTTCTGGGTCTCGAACAGAATGAGACCGCACATCAGCAGCACGAACAACCCCGAGACCGCAAGAGACAGGGCGGGTATCTCGAAGAAGTAGGCCGCCAGCGCGAGCACGAAGGCCGTGAGCACCCCAACGAACAGGAAGGTGCCGAAGCGCAGCATGTCGACCGCGTCCTCCCGGCGGGCGTAGATCGACAGGCCGAAGAACGCCGCGGCGGTGGCGGCCAGCGCGGTGCCGATCAGCGCCGGGCCGTTGGCGAGGCCGAGGTAGGCGGCAAGCAGCGGCCCCAGCGTGTAGCCCATGAAGCCCGTCAGCGCAAAGACCGAGACCAGCCCCCAGGCGCTGTTGCGCAGATGGGAGGTGAGGAAGAGCAGGCCGAAGTAGCCGCCCAGCGTCAGCAGCAGCCCGGGTGCGGGCAGCCCGGCGGCCGCGGTGGTCACGGCGACCGCGGCGCTGAAAGCCAGGGTCATGCCCAGCAGCCGGTAGGTGTTCCGGAGCGTGGACGCTGCGGCGGCGCTGATGTCAGCGCCTCCGGTCATCGCCTCGCCCCGCGCCATCACGCGTTCTCTTACACCGGGTTGCATCATGTCGAAGGCTCCTCTACGGGTGGAACTCTACGGGTGGAACGTGCATACCTTAGCCGGCCCCATTGTTCAGTCCATTCGAACTTTCGATACGGAATCCTCCGTTTTAACGAATTATTATCAGTTCGAAAAAAGCGACTCGTTAGGCTATAAAAATCGACTTTCCCGTATGAACATGTTGCCCAAACTGAGCCCGTCATTTCCAAGCGGCACGGAGGCCAGGTGCGCCACCTGAACTACAATCACCTGCTGTACTTCTGGACGGTCGCCAGCGAGGGCAGCATTGCCCGGGCGTCGGAAGTGCTCCACCTCACCCCCCAGACGATCAGCGGTCAGCTCAAGCTCCTGGAAGAGTCTGTCGGCGAGCCTCTGTTTCTCCGGGCCGGACGCGGGCTCGTGCTCACCGACATGGGCAGGGTGGTGAGCCAGTATGCGGACGAGATCTTCTCGCTCGGCGCGGAGCTTGCACAGCGGGTGCGCGGCCGGGAGCACGGCGCGCCGGTGGCCTTCAACGTCGGCGTGGTCAACTCGATCCCGAAGCTCATCGCCTACCGGATCCTGGAGCCGGCGCTGGAGCTCGAGAGCGAGGTGAGGATCGTCTGCCGGGAGGGCGAACTCGACGCTCTGCTCGGCGATCTGGCGGTGCACAAGCTGGATCTGGTGGTGTCGGACCGACCCATCCCCGAAGGTCTCAACGTGCGCGCCTACAATCACCGGCTGGGTGAGAGCGGTGTGCAGTTCTTCGCTCACCGGCGGGTAGCATCGCGCTACACGCGGCGCTTCCCCGGCTGTCTGGACGGCGCCGCGGTGCTGATGCCCGTCAACGGCAGCCAGCTCCGCCGCGCGCTGGAGGAGTTCTTCGACCGCAGCGGCGTCGTTCCCCGGGTCATTGCCGAATTCGACGACAGCGCGCTGCTCAAGGCGTTCGGTGAGGCGGGGGCCGGTTTCTTCCCGGCACCCGAGGCGATTGCCCCTCAGGTCGAGCACATGTACCACGCCCGCAGCATCGGCGACGTGGCGGGGGTGTCGGAAGCCTTCTACGCGATCTCGCCCGAGCGGAAGATCAAGCACCCCGCAGTGATCCGCATCACCGAGTCCGCCCGCGAACGGCTGTTCGGCTGAGCTCCGCCGCACTGCCCTGCGATTGCCGGCGGGCGATGGTCCGTCGGGCTCGCTGCAGCACCTCGGTGATGACCAGCTGGCCGTCGCTGTGCAGCAGGCTGATGGTCAGACGCTCGCCGCCGCCGATTCTGGCGGACAGCTCACAGAAATAGCGGGGCGCCTCGTCCGCCTGCGCGAAGATCGCCGGCTCGAAGCGGATGCGGGTGTTTCTCAGGTGATGCCGGAGCGGCGCCAGCAGCAGGTCGAAACGACGCTCGATGACGGGGTGCCAGCTCGGGTCGAGCTCCGGCGCAACGGTGATGCTGAGCGTCATGGGTACTGGCGGCCGATCCGTGATTCAACGCAGGCAGTCTAGGCAGCCGCGTGGTGACGACAATCAGGAAAAGGTCCGGCTTCTGTTCGGCGCGGCCGACGAATCGGACGAGGGGCATGGATCAGGGGCGGGTTGGAGCGGGTGATGGGAATCGAACCCACGTCATCAGCTTGGGAAGCTGAGGTTCTACCATTGAACTACACCCGCACTACCGTCAAGCCGCGGCTTGTGGCCGGATTTTTGGCTTAGTCTTGGCTTGGTATCAAGTCGGCGTTTCCACAGACCGACGAAGTACGATAGTCGAGTGTCCCGTTCGCAGCCAACCTAATTATTTGCCGCTCGATCTTCGCCGGATCTGAACCCTGTCCCGTCTGCTCCGTCTTTCGTTCCGTTAGAATGGTCCAGATTGCTGTCATCGCGCGCTTCCATGATGGAGCATGCTCGGACTCAGATGGTTATCAGAAAAGCAAATAGGTTGCCTCTACGAGGTGCGTAGGTATGGCCCGTCTTCGACTGATCGACAACCTCCAAGAGGCGGACAATAAAGCGTTGACCGGCGCTCTTCAGTCAGCTCACCTCAATTTCCTGATTGGTTCTGGCGCGTCTTTGCCGGCCATACCCGCTGCTGGAAATGTAGAGTCGCGAATCGCCGAACTGTTTGCGGAAGACCGCGAGCGGGAAGCTCTGACCGCAATGTATGAGTTTCTTCGGTCGATCCAATCGCCGATGAATCGCCTTATCAGAGGTGAAGCCGATGGTCAGAACGACGAATGCGTCAGCAACTACTCCGACCTACTCGCCCTCATCGAGATCATTCTCGTAGAACGCCGCACTGACCTCCTCCCCAAACAAGCGAATGTATTCACGACAAACTACGATCTGTTCATTGAGAAGGCGTCAGAGAGCCACGCGGGTATCCGTCTGAACGACGGCTTCGCCAGAGTTCCAAGTCTAGAGAGGCGAATGGTCTTCTCGCCCCAGTCATTTTTCGATGCAACCTTCTCCACTGGTAGCCTGTACAACTACAAGGTAGAAGTACCAGCAGTTAACCTCATCAAGCTTCACGGTTCGTTTTCTTGGAAGGCAAACCAAGCAGGCGAAGTGACTTTCCATGTCGCCGCAGCCGATGGTTTGGGTGAGGATCCAATGCTACACCCGTTGAGAGTGTACGTTCGCCAGTTCGCCGGATCAGTCGTACTTCCCCAGGTTCAAAAGTTTCGTGAGACGATCATGAACCAAACCTACTACGATCTGCTGCGCATCTACCAGAACCAACTCGACAAGGAAAATTCACTTCTTATCTCGTTCGGTTTCTCATTTGGCGATGAACACATTCTGGATATCACAAGAAGGGCACTGAAGAACATCACGCTTAAAATGATTGTCGTTGCATACGACGAAGCTGCGGCAGCGCGCTATCAGAAAGTGTTTCAAGCTAACTCAAATGTCGAGATTCTTGCTCCAGCCGATGGAGAGACCATCGACTTCTCTCGGCTTGTAGAGTTTCTCCGACGCCTGGTTCCAACGCGATGGTCCAGCTAACCCCATCCCAACGACTTATTGAGGACTCCGTCCTCCGTGTGGGGCAGGTCTCAGAAGTACAAGGAAGAAGAGTATTTGTCGCTGTTGATAGAGACAAGAACCTCTCCGAGGTGATCTTTAACGGTGATGTGCTAACGAATGTCTCCGTCAACAGCTTCGTCGAGATTCGCAAAGGCTTCCTAAGCATCATCGGCAGGATCGAAGGCGAAAGAGTCGAAGAGGTGCGGCCACAACAGCCGCCTTCCGGACGGCAAGAGTCTGTCCGCGTAAACCGTGTACTCTCCATTGCCCTGACTGGCTATATAGATCACTACGGGGCGTTCCGCGGCGGAATGAAGGAATTGCCGCTCATAGGAAACGAAGCCTTTGTTGTTCCACGCGAGAAACTCCTTCAAATACACAACCTGGTGTTGGATGCCGGCGCCCCACAGGTCTCCATCGCGACCGTCTACGGGGACCATTTCGATGTGACTTTCCCCGTCGATGGGCTGTTCAACATGCACATTGCCATCTTCGGTAATACGGGGAGTGGAAAGTCGAATACTCTCGCCCACCTGTATCAAGAACTGTTTCGAGAGATGTGCGCGAGGAACGCAGACGCGTTTCGTGATCGTTGTAGGTTCGTAATCTTTGACTTCAATGGTGAGTATGCTGGGGATGCCTGCATAACGAATGAAAAGACAGTCTATTCACTGACGACACAAAACGAAGACGGCGACAGATTGCCGTTGGACGAGTCGTCGCTTCTCGATTTGGAAGTCGTCTCGATACTTGGAGACGCGACCGAGCGTACTCAGAAGCCGTTTATTGCTCGTGCGATAGAGCTACAGCGCCGAACGCTTGAATCAGGAAATCCAGCTGCATACTTGAGAGCCATCGTGCGTGACCACGTCGAGCAGACGTTACGCATGGGGGATCGTGTTAACGCTAGACTGTTGATAGATCTGTTGAAAAATGTGGTTCCTGAACATGATGAGAATGGCGACCCCGTAAACCTTGAACGAGGTCTGGATTGGCACGGAACTATGCATTGTTGGCGACTGACGCTCCCCGGCCTCCAGCAATACTTCAACGACTTTCATGCTGAGCCGGAGAGGACGGTGATTCACCAGCAGGTAGACCGAGTAGAGATTGAGACGGATTTGCTGTCGCGGCTGATAATGTTCCTGTACGTACAGCTGGTGGACGACATTCTTAGAAACCGCGCCCAGAATGAGCACGTCGCGCCATTGATAGGCAGGCTGTCTCGGCGCCGTCGAGATATTGCAAAGGTCTTTGATACGTCGGGTGAGACTCAGATCTGGCAATCAAATCTGATTGTCATAAACCTAGATCGCGTAAATCTTGGAATGAAGAAAGTCTTGCCGTTGCTCGTTGCGAAGAATCTGTACGAAGAACACAAGGCAGATCACGTCGGCAAGACGTTGAGTATCATTATCGACGAGGCCCACAACATACTTTCGACGGAGTCATCTAGAGAAGCAGAGACGTGGAAAGATTACAGACTTGAAACCTTCGAGGAAATCATCAAGGAAGGGAGAAAGTTTGGCGTGTTCGTGACGATCGCTAGTCAACGTCCCAACGACATCTCACCAACGATTTCGTCGCAGGCTCACAACTACTTCATCCACCGGCTAGTCAATCAGCACGATCTGAGAACTATCTCGACGGCTGTTTCCTACATTGATCGTGCAACGGAGGAAGCTATACCTACGTTGGCGACGGGAACCTGTGTCTTTAGTGGGGTAGCCAGCCAGATGCCGCTGCTGATCGACGTTAAGCCGTTAGATCAGGCGCTACGACCACACAGCGAGACGAGGACCTTCGCAACCATAGTTCCATCGGTTATAGACGAATTGATCGGTTGATGCCCGTCTCTCCGGGCTGTCCCACCACTAGAATCGTACTCGGCGGCGCAGGCAGGTGGCGCAGGTACCATTGTGTAGACGCAGTCACAGTTGCGCTGTAGGCATTCGCCGTGTAGGAATGGCAGTAGCCTACACTTGACGGGCGCGACTCGGATGCAGCCTAGGATGCGCTGACCTGTTACCGGGTACGCTTCAGCGACTCGCCACCGGCGCGTGTCTTCTTCGAACTTGATCTCGAAGAAGCCGCGGAACGCATGTCCGATGCTGTGAAGGCGGGGCAGAAGCTCGAAGATCGCGTGCCCCCAGACGACGCGGTTGTATAGGAATCGCGGGCGACCATAAGGAATTGATCTAAGTGGCCAGTTACCTTCCTCGTTTCGATGTCAACAAGAATCGAATCCAGAATCCGCACGTCGTGATCTTAGGTGCTGGGGCAAGCATTGCCGCGTGCCCCGATGGAGACCTCAATGGGCTGATACTCCCATCTCTACAGAACGTACAGGAGGTTTCTGGGATCGCTGAGATCATCAACGAGATTGAAGCGGCTGAGGGTTCGCTAGGCGTCGGCTTTGAAGCAAAGTACTCAAGGTTAGTTGAGATTGCGAAGTACCCAGACGCTCTGGAGCAGATCAATAACGCCGTTCGAGCGTACTTTGCACAACTTGAACTGCCGGAAGGTATCACCATCTACGATCTTCTAATCCTTGGGTTACGAGAAAAAGATTTCATCTTCACCTTCAATTGGGACCCTTTTCTTCTGCAGGCATTTAGAAGGTGCGGCCGGAGTACGAGCACGCCAAGTCTTCATTTCTTGCACGGGTGCGTAGATGTGGCGATCTGCAATACCTGTCGCGTTAAGTCTAACTATGGCATTCCTTGCCCTAGGTGTGGCGGTGACATGGAACCCTCGAAACTTCTTTTTCCTGTAACCGATAAGGACTACGAATCGGACAGAGCGATCAAAACTGAATGGGATGCGCTAAGGCGAGCCTTGGATGAAGCCTATATGGTAACCATCTTTGGCTACAGCGCCCCTGTTACTGATGTGGCGGCCAGGTCGATCCTAATCGAAGCTTTTTCTAAGAACCGTTTTAGGGAGTTCACAGAAGTCGAAGTCATCGACATACGAGAACGCGGCGAGATCGAGAAATCGTGGGAGGATTTCTTCTTCAGCCACCACTACGGAATATTTGATTCCTTTGACCACTCTTGGATCTACAAGCACTTTCGTCGGTCTTGCGACGCGTTCGCAATGGCGACCCTGCAGTGCCACCCCGTGCCGGAGAATCCTCCCGTAGGCGCCAAAACCCTAGAAGATCTTCAAGCAATAGCTAAGGTGCTCTATGGCGAGGAACAGAACGATTCAAAGTTCTGGGAGGACGTGAAGAATCCCTTTTCCACCGAATAGCAGAGGAGCCGAACCCTGCCGGCAATCAATGCGTTTCAGCCATGCCTGCTGTCGCTTCGATACCAACCTTCGCTAAGGTGCGCGCTTCCTCAAAGAGTTCATTTGCCACTTCAAGATCCTTGGGTCTCTTGTGCTTTACTCCTTCCTTGATCGTCTGCTCCCGAATCCACTGATATTCTGCAATCAGCATAGCCCGGGACGCCGACATGTCGGGGACTTGACCAGGAAGGTCCTCCGGGTCCAAGTGAGCGACAACCTTGTCGCAGAAGGTCGTCTTTTCCTTCCAGTAGGCCGACTATTCCTGCTCTGACAATCCCGCCTTTTTCAAGTACCTCCGCGCGAAACGCCGGTTCTTCCTTCACCAGCTTCTTCCGGTGAATCTCGTTGCTATCGGTCCCAAGGAGCTTTGTCCACTCGATAATAAACGTGCGTATAAGCTGCGCACGAACATGTGTCCAAAACTTTGAGTCGCCAGCGCCCACATCCAACAGAACGCGATGGTACGTGAGCGAACGAAGCGCGTCGTACATTGTCGTGAAGGCGTCATAGGCGCGAGCGAATTCTGGCGACAATGTAGGCATTGCAGGCTCCATCACTTGGGAGTGCGTGGGTCACGATAGGCTGTAAACCACGCTGAGGGAGTCCAGAAGGCTAGGGAAGATGGAAAAGTTGCTCTTGCTCGCCGAAGGTAGTGCTTTCGAAGATTCTTCATTCGATCTGCGGGCCCTTGAATCGACGCTAACGAATTATCGTCAGTTGATTGACCATACACTCCCGATATCGCTAGGTCATCGGTCACTCACTCCCCGAACAAAGCGTGAGATCGAGTACAGCGCTAAAATCGAGAACGGTTCACTCCGGGTGGTTCTGGAGTTCCTCGTTGAACACCCCGAAGTGCTCACATTGCTGGCGGTCGATGGCGGAAACCAGCTAGCAGCTGTGGTTGCAAAGCTTGTTCGAGACGCAGTTGTTCTTCGACGCGCTGTAACAAAAATTCTAGATATGGGTAATCAACCCAAGATTCAAGCGGACGCCAATGCCGATCAGTCAATCAAGGCAGAGATCAACAACAGTACTGTAACCATCAACAACCCCCAGATCATTATGGTAGCCAACTCCACACGCCCTGCAGTTGACCGCATGATCCGTTCGTTAGACGGAGATCAAATCAGGAAGTTGAAAATCTCGGAAAGAGATACCGAAGTCGAACTTACTCCGGACGATCTGCCACTGACGACAGTACGTAAAGAGGAACTCGATCGCTCCATAAATCTGCTAGGAAGGCTCGATATGGTGTCCTTTTCCGCTCATCGCGGGAACATCGTTAGTTCCGGGACGCGGTATCCAGTTTTTTGGGAAGAGCGGCTTCGGGGGAAAATCAGGGAGTTTGCTGACCGGGATGACGTGATGTTTGTAGTCAAGCCGGTAATTGATGCTCGTAGATTCGATCGGGAACCAGTGGGCCTCCATGTCTTGGACTGCTATGTCCCCCAAGACGACCTCGACCTCAGCTAAATTCACGTAATCGCCGCCGAATGCGCCAGTGATTAGGGCGCCACGAGGCGCTTTTCAATATTTTGCTCCGTCTTCTGTATTAACACGTTGACGAACGTCACTTGACAGGCGCTTCCGGCCCAGTGTTTTTGCGGGCTGAAAAACACTGTGTCGCTACGCGGCGCCCGTCGGGAGCGAAATGGTGACACTCTTGGAGAAGGGTTTCTAGCGGCCGATAAAGCTCGTTCAGACGCCTGAGCAGAGTCAGTCGAACCGATCCTGCGGCAGCGCCCAGTCGATGCCCTCGACGTCCGGCAGCTCCCGCCCGTCGTCGATGCCGATTTCCGCGGCGATGATCGCCTCGAGCTTGGCGTTCATCGCCATCACGAGCTCTGCATTGGCGTGGCGGTCCGCGGCGAGGTTGTCCATCTCGCCGGGGTCATTCGCGCGGTCGTAGAGCTCGAGATCGTTGTGGCGATAGAGGTCATCGATGTCCCTGGGCCGGTGATGCTCTGTCGGCGAGAAATAGCGCGAAAACGTGTAGCGGCCGTCGAACGCCGAGCGCACAGAGCCGCGCTTTTTCAGGTCGGGCCGGAATCCCGTGGCTGCCATCTCGGCCTGCGGATCCCTGCCTGCGGCTCTGGCCTTCGAGATGAGCGCCATCAGGTCGCTGTCGTTCGAGGCGATGCCGCTGTAGGTGAAGAGCACCGCGTCGCGGAGCGCGTGAACGCCGGCGGCACCGGGATCGCCGAGCAGCGTGGTGAAATCCCTGCCCGGAAGCTGCCTGCCGGCGATCTCCGCCGAGCGGGTAGGATCCGCACCGGCCAGCGCGAGCAGCGAGGGAGCGATGTCGATGTGCGAGGTGAGCGCGCGGCACGTCCGGCCGCCGCGGACGTCGGGATGCACCACATAGAGCGGCACATGGAACGTCTCCTCGTAGGCGAATGGACCCTTTCCGCGCAGCCCATGGGCGCCACCGGCCTCGCCGTGATCGGCGGTGTAGATGATCACCGTGTTGTCGGTGAGATCGAGGGCGTCCAGCTCGCCGAGCATCGCCGCAAGCTGAGCGTCTACCGAGCGGATGCTGTTCAGGTAGAAGTCGTTGAAGCGGCGCCAGCGCGCCTCTTCGGGCGGGATGTGTCCGAGCACGTAGTCCCAGGCACGGGCGAACTCGCCGTGGGCCGCCGGCCGACCGCTCTCGCGCAACGGCTGGCTGAGGCTCGCGGGAACGGCGAGATCCCATTCCTTCGTGTACGCCCGGTTGTGCGGCGCCGGCGCGGCGCGGCTCAGCAGCCGGCCGTTGTCCTGGACGGGCTGACCCGGCGCATCCGTGTTGAAGTACATGATGTCGTGGGGGTTCACCAGGCCCACGGTCAATGCCCAGGGCCGGCCTTCGTCGGAGAGCGGTCGCCCGACCCGCCGCAGCCAGGAGATCGCGCTGCCGGCGATGACGTGATCGAAACTGTAGCCGCCCAGGGTGTGGCCGACGACGTCGCCGGGGGAGACGTAGTCCGCGAATCCGTACACCTCCATTTCCGCGGTGAAGAGCCGCTCCGGCGGAAACTGCTGGTCGAAGGCGCGGGTCAGGTGCCACTTTCCCTTGTAGGCGGTGTAGTAGCCTGCCCGGCGCAGCATGTGGCCGATGGTCGGCACGTTCGGGGAAAGATCCTTCACCCAGGGCACGTCGAGGTTCTCGAACATGCCGTTCGCCGCGGTCTGCAGGCCAGTCATCATGATCGAGCGCGACGAGGTGCACATGGTGGCGCCGATATGGTGCTGCAGGAAGGTCGTGCCGGTATCGGCAAGGCGCTGGTGTCCGGGCAGATCGAAGCCGGCGGGCCAGCGCTCGAAGTGGCGCTCCTGATCGGTGAACACGAACAGCACGTTGGGCGGGCGTCTGCCGGGCGCGGACGACGGCTTCGAGGCCGGTGCCGCGCTGGTCACACCGGCCGGGCTGGTGCCGAGCAGCGAGGCGGCAGCGATGCCCGCGGTGGCGTTGACGATGAGGTCGCGTCTCGAGATGCCGCCCCGATGATTCATGGCGTGGCTTCAGTGAGTGAGGGAGCCACACTCTACCCGGTTCAGGTTGGCGGCAGTAAGTCGTTGGCGGTCATGTCCTCTTCCCGAGGCGACCCCTACGGCTCAGCATGGTTTTCCGGTTGCAGGGGCAGAGCACCGGCGGCCGGGTGGCGACGTGGAGCACCGCGGAACTTCGAGATCGACCGGCCCGCGACGCGTGGCAGGCCATGCTCGATCGGCTGGCCGATGTGCTCGACTGACGGATTCAGTCGTGAAAGGTTCCCTGCTTCAGGAAGCGGATGACGGCGCGCGCCACCTGCGGGTCGTTGCGCAACCCCCAGTGGGTGACAGGGAACTCCACGTAGTCGGCCATGCCGTCGAGCCTGACACTGGCGGTGGAGACCATACTGTCGTTCGGCAGTGGCAGCCACTCGTTGGTCACCACGGCATCACGAGTACCGGCGATTACCCCCAGCGGATAGTCGGGCGGTGGCAGCGAGGCGGGAAAATCTTCGGAGCCGGTGCCGAGCATGGCTGCGGTGGGTCCCGCCATCTCCACCAGCGTGCCGAGCAGGCCCGCGTCCAGATCGGCCAGCTCGCTGCCGTGGTTGGGGGTGCCAATGAGCACCACTCGGCCGAGGTTGGCCGGATACCGCGCTCCCAGATAAGCCCGGATCAGCAGCCCGCCCAGGGAGTGGCCGACCAGATGCAGCGTGCGGCCGTTGTCTGCGCAGCAGTCGTCGATGGCGGCGGTGATCCGCGCCGTCAGGGCATCGGGAGACTCGTCGGCGGACGGGTAGCCGAGGTTGTGCACCTCGAATCCCGCGCCGGCCAGCGCATTCTCCAGCACCAGCATGGACATTTCCGAGCGGCCGAGCCCGTGCAGCAGCACAACCTGCCCGGCTCCGGACGGGGCGTCGCGAAAGATCGGCAGGCGGGTCAGGTAGACGCCGGAGGCAGCCAGCACGACCAGCGCGACGCCGATACCGAGCCGGCGTGTCATCCCGTCTGGCTGACGGGAACCTCGTTCCCTGTTTCGCCGAGGAAGCGGTTCGTGATCACCCCGGCGGTCATGGCGCCGTTCACGTTCAGCGCCGTTCGCGCCATGTCGATCAGCGGCTCGATGGAAATCAGCAGAGCGGCGACGGTGACCGGAAAGCCCATGGCCGGCAGCACCACCAGCGCCGCAAAGGTGGCGCCGCCGCCGACGCCGGCGATGCCGAAGCTCGATATGGCGACGATGAGGACCAGGCCGGTGATGAACGACACGCTCATCGGGTCCACTCCCATGGTCGGCGCGATCATCACGGCCAGCATGGCGGGGTAGATGCCGGCGCAGCCGTTCTGACCGATGGTGGCGCCGAAGGTCGCCGACAGGTTGGCCACGGAGGGTCTGATGCCGAGCTCCTCCACCTGGGTCTCCACGTTGAGCGGAATGGTGGCGGCCGAGCTTCTGGACGTGAACGCGAAGGTGAGCACGGGCCAGACCTTCCGGAAGTAGTCGAGGACGTTGGTGCCGGTGGCGGCGAGCAGGCCCGCGTGCACGCCGAACATGATGGCGATGGCCAGATAGGAGGCGACGATGAACGTGAGCAGGTTCAGGATGTCCGCGGCGTTGGAGCCGGCCACCACCTTGGTGATCAGCGCCAGGATGCCATAGGGCGTGAGCGCCATGATCATGTGCACGAGCTTCATGACGATGGCCTGGGTCGTCTCCACGAACGAAACGATGGCGTCGGAGCGGGCGGGATCCTCCCGGCTCACCCCGAGGGCCGCGATGCCGAACAGGATGCCGAAGATCACCACGGCGATGATGGAGGTATCGCGCGCGCCGGTGAGGTCCTCGAATATGTTGGCAGGGATGAAACGCACCAGCATGTCGGCGAGACCCAGATCGACCATGCCCTCGTAGCGCTGATTGAGGACCTCCGCCCGCTCCAGCTCTCTCGCCCCTTCCGTAAGCCCTTCGGCCGTGAGGCCGAAGGCGTTGGTGACAAGAATGCCCACCAGCGCGGCGATCATGGTGGTGCCGACGAGGATGCCGATCACGCTGCCGCCGATGCGGCCGAGCGCCGCCAGGTCGCGCATCCGCACCACGGCGGCGATCATCATCACCAGCACCAGGGGCATGATGATCATCTTCAACAGGTTCACGTAGCTGGAACCGATGACGTTGGTCCACTCCAGCGTGCCGGCGATGACGTCCGCTTCGCCGGAATACAGGATCTGCAGAGCGAAGCCGTAGATCACGCCGGCGACGAGCCCGGCGAGGATCTGCCGGGAGAGTGGCATGCCCGGACGGCGCAGACGGAACAGCAGAACCATCACGCCGCTGAAGACGACGAGATTTACGATCACGAGAAACGGCATGACTCCCCTCCGACCCGATGAGCGGGTCAGACTATAGCAGCCGTCCCCGTCTTCGACTCGACGTCAGTCGCCGACTTCGACGTCAGTCGCCGACTTCGACGTCAGTCGCCGACTTCGACGTCAGTCGCCGACTTCGACGTCAGTCGCCGACTTCGACTCTTAGTCGCCCGAGTCCCCCAGCAGCGACTTCACCGCCGCGCGTTCGTAGTCGAGCGCGGCACCCGCCACCTGCCCGGAATCGCCCGTGGTGAGCCAGCGGCGCACCCGGCCAGCATCTCCGAGCGGTGTCCTGGTACCGAAGCTGTTGAGAAAGACCATGCCGATGGGATCGCCGTCCACGTCGGTGACCATGACCAGGCAGCGGCCGGATTCCTTGAGATAGCCGGTCTTGGAGAGCTGCACGTCCCAGCGGCTCGAAGCCGTCAGCGGGTTGGTGTTGCCGTAGGCCAGTGAGTAGCGGGGCGCGCGGAAGTCGGCCTGGTACTGGTACGTGGTGGAGTAGGCGCGGATCAGGTCGTACTGCCAGGCGGCGGCGAGCATCTTCCAGAGGTCGGCGGCGGATGCCTGGTTGCCCACGGAAAGCCCGGTGGGATCGTCGAAGCTGGAATGGGTCATGCCGAGCGTCCGGGCCTTGTCGTTCATCGCGGCAACGAAGGCGGCAAGCCCGCCCGGGTAGTGTCGGGCGAGGGTGTGGGAAGCCAGGTTCTCGGAGGACATCAGCGCCAGCTTCAGCAGCTGGTCGCGGCGGCTCTCGGAATCCACCCGCAGCCGGGAGTAGCTGTTCTTGCCGGTCTTTTCTGCCCAGCCGAGGATGGGCACCCATTCCTCCAGCGGCTGTCCGGCATCCAGCACCACCATGGCCGTCATGAGCTTGGTGACCGATGCGATGGGCACGGCGAGGTCGGCGTGCTTCTCGTAGAGGACGCGCCCGTTGGAGAGATCGCCAACCGCCGCATGCACGGAGGCGAGCTCGACCTCCGATGCCGGAGCCTCCGATGCCGGGGAAAGGGCGGGGAGCAGCGCGCCGAGCAGGGCCAGGGGGGTGAGGAATCGGAGCTTCAGAACACGACATCCCGACAACGTGCCGTTATTTTCTCACGGGCCAGCGAAAATTTGTACATTGTGGCGGCCAGGACCGAGGCGTAAGGTGCGCGACCCCCCAAGGGAACTGCGAGTTCCCCGCCCGTCGGGGAGTCGGGCGCCGGGTGACCCACAAGCACTCACGGAGGACCTCCACCATGCCCAACCCCAGCGTGCCGAAGTCCAGCCCCACCGCACGGAACCTGATCGACACCCTGAGCGGCAGCCGCGCGCTCTCCGCGTTCGTCCCGCGCATCGATCCGCACACCCTGAAGGCGCTCGTCGACGACGTGGGCCTCGAGGATGCGGGGCCCCTCATCGCCCACGTCTCCCAGACCCAGCTCGTGCACCTCCTGGACGAGACGCTCTGGACCGGCGCGCGGCCCGGTGATCCGGACAAGCTGTCCGTGTCCGAGCTCCTGCGCTGGCTCGACCTCTGGAACGGCCTCGGCAAGGGCTTCGTGGCGGACAAGCTCTACGAGCTCGGCGACGACTTCTGCGCGCTCGCGTTTTCACGGCTGCTGGTGGTGGCGGACTACGACCTGGCGCCCAGGCTCCTGGACGAGCACACCCTGGCCGTGGGCCGCTACCTCGTCCGGGTACGGGTGGACGACGAGTGGGATGCGGTGCAGACGGCGGTGATGGCCTTGTGGCGGGACTTCCCGGATTTCTGCGAGGCGGTGCTTGCGCGGCTGAGCTTCCGGCACTCGACATTGCGGATGTTCGGCGAGGACGATACCGCCGGCGTGCTGGACGCGGATGCGAGCCACGCGCATGCCCAGGGCCGGGAGACGGCGGGCTACGTGACCTCGGTGATGGCCGGCGCGTTCCTGCGGGCGCTGACAGCGGCGGACGTGGACGCGATCAGCGCCGAGACGGGCTACGACCTGCAGACCCGGGAATACTTCCGCCGGCGCCGCCAGCTGCAGACAGCCCGCACCACGGACGCAGCCTCGGCGGCCGGGGCGGAGGCAGACGAGCCGATCCAGGCAGAGACGCTTCAAACGCACGAAGCAGACGACGCGCAAACGGAAGATCTGAGCACCGCTGAGCAGGCGGAGCTGGCGGGTCTCGAGGCGGAGCTCACGGCCTACCAGCGTGCCCAGCTCCGGCCGACGGCCCTGCTCACCGGCCCGGAAACCGCGACCGTGCGCGACTCGGACTGGCTGCGGGTGGCGCTCGGACGTCTGCAGCCCCGGCCGGAGGTCTTCGACCGGTGCATGGACGAGCTCACCTACCTCTCCAACCTGCTGATGGAAGGCGTGGATGCGGGCGGTGACCGGCTCGCCTCCGGCGAGGCGGCGAACCTGGTCATCGCCACCTGCAACCTGGGGGCGTGCCACGATCTCTGGCTCGAGCCCGATGACGATGCGGTGGCGGCCATCGAAACGATGCTCTGCGGGGAACCCGGGCTGGTCCGGCTGTTCCGGATCGGCTGGCACCTGCTCGCCAACCTGCCGCGGAGCGCGGCGGCCCGGCTCAAGACCCTGTTCGCGGACGAGGTGGTGCGCGCCAGGCTGTCGGCGAAGCCCTGGGTGCTGCGCGAGGTGGACGGGCTGCTCGGCGCGCCGGACTTCGAAGAGACGGTGGCGGCACGGCAGTACGAGGATGCCCGGGAAACGCTGAAGATTCTCGGCATCGCGCTGGAGCCGGAGGCGGTGGTCACGCTCTGCGTGCTCACGGATTCGGTGCCCCGTTTTGCGCGCGTGTTGGAAGGCGAGCCCCCGGAGGGCGCGGTGATGACCTATGCGTCCCGGAACTTCTGCACGATGGGTGATGTGCTGGCCGTGCACCGGTTCCTGGATACCCTGGACCGGCAGGTTCGGCTGTGAGCGGCGAGGAGGTCGGGCGGCTGCGGGACGCCCCCTACCTGAGCCTGGAAACGTTCCGCCGGTCGGGCACCGGCGTGGCGACGCCGGTCTGGTGCGCGCCGCAGGGCGATGCGTTCTACGTCTTCTCCGCTGGGGATGCGGGCAAGGTGAAGCGGCTGCGGATTGGAGACCGGGCCCGCCTGGCGGTGTGCGACGTCCGCGGCCGGCTGCTCGGGCCCTGGCACGAGGGCAGGGCCGAGCTCCTGAACACGCCGGCGGACATCGAAGCGGCCCTGGGGGCGCTGCGCGCCAAGTACGGCTGGCAGATGCACCTGGCGGATCTGGGCGCCAGGCTGACAGGGCGCTACTCGAGGCGTGCCTACATCCGGATCGTGCTGACCGGTAGTTGACCGCTCGGCACCGGTGCGCGGGACGGCCGATGTCCAGAATGCGCATCCGAGACCTGACAACAACAGGCCGCTTCCCGCAAGAATGACAACACAGGGGAAGGCGACAACCTGGTCTTTGCGGGGCGCGGTCGTGCAGTACGCGCCCTGCACTTTGTTTCCGCCCAACCGTTTCCTATTCGTCCAGCCGTTCGTCACCGGTGCCGCCGAGGTTCACCTCCAGGCGGAAGCGGAACGCCAGCGTCGTGTCGTAGTCGCGTTCTTCCGGCCAGGCAATCGTCGGCCACAGCTCGAAGTAGAACCAGGGTCGCCAGAACTGCTGGCGGTAGCGGATCCTGGCCTGGTAGCTCTCATAGCTCGTCTGGGGTTCACCCAGGATCTCGTTCTCGTCGAAGGGAGAGTCTTCCTCGGCTTCTTTCCGGTAGAGCACCTCGTAGGCGAGTTTCCTGGTGTCGGAGAGCGAGTGGAACAGGGTGAACTTCTGCTCGAGGTAGGGGTTGTAGCCGTTCTCGTGGAAGTACTGAACACGGGTTCTGGCGCGCAGCAGCAGATCCTCCGTGAGGCCGCGATTGAAGTACTGGCGGAAGTCGTTCCGCCAGCCGGTGCGGCTGTAGTAGTAGAGCCGGTTGGTGGTCTGGCCGACCCACGTCGCGCTCAGGTCGTACTCGGTCCCCGCGTTGACACGGACGAACGGATCCAGGTTGCCGCTCTTCAGCCTGAGCCCGAGGTCGAACGAGTAGCCGAGCTCGGTGCTCTGCCTGCCGACCCAGCGCAGCGCCAGGTCGTTCTCGTCGTCGGCAGAGGCCGCCTGGTCGCCATCCGGGCCCTGGTCGTCGTTCATCACCAGCCGCAGGCGCTCGTTCAGCCCGGGCAGCACCAGGTGCAGCTTCACCTTGGGTGCGATGTCCCAGCCGTGGTGCTCGAGGTAGTCGTTGTTCAGACGCAGGCGGACCCGGGTCTTGCGGTCCTCGAACGTGCTGTGCTCGCTGTTGACGAAGAAGCTGTCGATCTGTCGGACCGCAGATTGCACGGCATTGTCGACGCTGTTGCGCATCCGGTCCGCGACGTGTCTGGAGGGTTCCAGGGCCTCCGGTTCCGGCTCGGAATTCTCTTCTGCAGCTGCGGCGCCGAAGCAGAGTGCGAACGCCAGCGGTAACCGCTTATGTATCCACCGGTGCATCGCTCGACACTATCATCTAGGCAGCAGGAAGGCAGCAGGCTGTCTGTCACCGCTCATGTGGCCCGGTGGGCTACACTTGCGGGTCAGGAGGGCTTTAGCCATGAGACTGCAACACAAGGTGGCGGTGATCACCGGCGGTGCCAGCGGGATGGGTCGGGCGACCACGGAGCGCTTTCTGCACGAAGGTGCCCGGGTGGTGATCGCGGACTACAACGCGGCAACCGGACGCGCGCTGATGGATCACCTGGAGAGCGAAGGGTACGGCGAGACGTGCTCGTTCGTCCGCACGGACGTGGCGAAGGAGGCGGATGTGGCGGCGATGCTGAAGCACGCGGTCGACACCTTCGGCGGGCTCGACATCCTCTTCAACAATGCGGGCGTCGGCGGTGCCATTGGACCCCTCACGGAGACGAGTGAAGAGGATTGGGACTACACGTTCGACGTGCTGGCCAAGGGCGTGTTCTTCGGCATCAAGCACGCCGCGCGGCACATGCGCGCGCTCGGCAGGGGCGGCTCCATCATCAACACAGCCTCCATCGCCGGGCTGTCCGGTGACGGTGGCCCGCTGGTGTACTCCGCGGCCAAGGCGGCCGTGATCAGCCTGACCCAGTCCGCGGCGGTGGAGCTGGCCCCGGACCGGATCCGCGTGAACGCCATATGCCCGGGCTTCATCGCCACGCCGCTGGCGGAGCTCGGTGACCCGGAAGGCACGCGGCAGGCGTTCCTGAAAGCCCAGCCCTGGCCGGATTACGGCAAGGGTGAGCACATTGCCGGCGCCGCCGTGTTCCTGGCGAGCGACGATGCCGAGTTCGTCACCGGCGAGAAGCTGGTGGTGGACGGTGGGCTCACTGCGGCCGGGCCGGAGCTGTCCAAGCGTTTTCCCCGTTCCTCCGCGCGCAACGCCCGGGTGAGCGGCGTCACGCGCGGCAGCACGGGCGAAGCGCCCGTCCTTCGGAAGCTCTGATCGGGAAACCCGGAATTGAAGCTCGCCACCTGGAACGTGAACGGCCTGAAGGCCAGGCTCGACTTCCTGCGCCTCTGGCTCGAGGCGCGCGCCCCGGATGTGGTGGGCATTCAGGAGCTGAAGCTCACCGACGACACGTTCCCCCACGACGTCTTCGAGTCCATGGGCTACCGGGCGCTGACGCACGGCCAGAAGAGCTGGAACGGCGTGGCCGTGCTGTCGAAATTTCCCATCGAGCCGCTGCAGGTCGGCCTGCCCGGTCAGGAGGACTTCGGTGCCCGCCTGCTGTCCGTGGCCGTGGAGGCGCCGGGTGGCACGGTGGAGTTCACCACCGTCTACTGCCCGAACGGTAAAACGCTCGAGCACGCGGACTTCCCGGCCAAGCTCTCCTGGTTCGATTCGCTGATCGCCCACCTGGCGGACAGGCCCCTCGAACGTGCCGTGCTCTGCGGGGACTTCAACATCTGCCCGGCGCCGCTGGACAGCTGGATGGGAGACGGTGGGAACGGCAGGCTCTTTCACACCGAGGACGAGCGCGCGCGGTTCTCGCGGCTGCTCGAGCTGGGGCTCGTGGATCTCTACCGGCACCGGAATCCGGCGGAGCAGGCGTTCTCCTGGTGGGATTACCGGGGTGGTGCGTTCCACCGCAGGCAGGGCTTGCGGATCGACATGATCCTCGGCACGCCCGACCTCGTGGACCGGCTTGTCGACGCCGGCATCGACCGCGACTACCGCAAGAAGCAGGATGGCCTCACCGCCTCGGATCACGCCCCGGTGACGGTGGAGATCGATTGACCCGATGGCCGTCTGGCCACCGGGTCCTCTCATGGGCTGTTACCAGCCGTTGAAGTGGACGATGCCGTCCATCGACTTGCGCGGCGCCGGCTTGAAATCCGTGCCTTTCGTGTAGGCCACGGGCACCAGGGCGACCTGGGTGATCTCGTCGTAGGGGATACCCAGGATGTCGGCGACCACCTTTTCCTGCATGAGGTGGATGGTGGTCCAGCAGGTGCCGAGGCCGCGGGCCCGGGCCGCCAGCATGAAGCTCCAGGCGGCCGGAATGATGGAGCCGAAGGTGCTCGCCTGGCCGACGTTGGCCATCTCCCCGGTCACCCCGTCCACCCGACCGCTGATGCAGGGCATGAACAGCACGGGTGCGCGGTGCATGTTGTCCGCCAGGTACTGTGCAGACGCCATGACCCGCTCCTGCGTGGCCTTCATGGTGGGGTCGTCGGCGTGCTGGGCGGAGGCGGCCATGGGGCTGCCGGCATAGACGTTGTTGAAGAGATTCCGGTACACGTCCGAGACCGCTTTGCGTTTGGCCGGGTCGGTCACGAACAGGAAGTGCCAGCCCTGGACGTTGGAGCCGCTCGGTGCCTGCAGCGCGAGCTCCATGCACGCCATGAGCACGTCCTTCTCCACCGGCCGGTCGAAGTCCAGACGCTTGCGTACCGCGCGGGTGGTGGAGAGAAGCTCGTCGTTGGTCAGGTCGAGTTGGGTCATGGGCTGCTCCTTGAGTTGGCGGCTCTCCTGGTGAGAGGCCGCTCGGCCGGCGTTTGAGTCGAGGGGCGCCACTTTACCCCGCAAAACGCCCCATTGCTCTCTCCATCGCTCTCTCCCCTCTAGTGAGGCAGCAGGCGCGGCGCCGCCTCCCCGGGGTGATTCACAGACTGTCGGACGTGCGGTTTGAGGCCTCCGCCCCGTTGTGCTCCAATGGCGCCCGAAAACGACCGCTAGTAAAAGAAACTTCACAATAACCTGATGCGCGATTACTTCATCCGCCGCGCACTCCTGATCATCCCCACCCTGCTGGGTATCACGATGCTCGTGTTCATGGTCACCCGCTTCGTACCGGGCGGGCCGCTCGAACGCGCCATCATGGAAGCCCAGCAGGCGAGCATCGGCGACTCCAGCCGGCGGACGTCGGGGCAGGGCATGGCGCTCTCCGAGGAGCAGCTTCAGCAGCTCAGGGAATACTACGGCTTCGACAAGCCCTGGTACGAGAGCTACGCCCTCTGGGTGGGCAAGGTGGTGCAGGGCGATCTGGGCACGAGCTACCGGTACAACGAGCCGGTCTGGGACGTGATCAGCCAGCGCTTTCCGGTGAGTCTGTTCTACGGCCTGGTGAGCCTGGTGATCACTTACCTCGTGTGCATCCCGCTTGGGGTGGTGAAGGCCATCGGCCATCGCTCGACCATGGACAACGTCACCTCGGTGCTGGTGTTTGCGGGCTATGCCGTGCCCGGCTACGTGCTCGGCGCGCTGCTGCTGCTGTTCTTCGCGGTGGAGGTGGACTGGTTCCCCATGGGCGGCTTCACCAGCTACGACTTCGACACGCTGTCGGCCTGGGGCAAGGTGACCGACGTGCTGCATCACGCCACCCTGCCGCTGATCTGCTATCTGGTGGGGAGCTTCGCGGTGACCACCATGCTCATGAAGAACAACCTGATGGACAACCTCGCCGCGGATTACGTGCGCACGGCGGTGGCCAAGGGCGTGCCCTTCCGCAAGGCGGTGTCCGGGCACGCGCTCAGGAACTCGCTCATCCCCATCGCCACCACCTTCGGCCAGAACATCACCCTGCTGGTCGGCGGCTCCTTTCTCATCGAGACCATCTTCGACATCGACGGTTTCGGCCTCCTGGGCCTGACCAGCATCTTCGATCGGGACTATCCGGTGGTGATGGGCATCGTGCTGCTGGCGAGCCTGCTGCTGCTCATCGGCAACATCCTCTCGGACATGCTGGTGGCGCTGGTGGACCCCCGGGTGCGGTTCGCCTAGGCGATGCAGCTCAACCCGCTCACCGTCAGAAAGCTCAAGCGGTTCCGCGAGATCCGCCGGGGCTACTACTCCGCCGTTCTGCTCGCCGCACTGACCGGGATCTCCCTGTTCGCCGAGCTGCTGGTGGACGACACCGCCATCATCGTCAGCTATCAGGGGCAGTGGTCGTTCCCCACCTATTCCGGCGTGAAGCTGGGCGCGGAGTACGGCCTCACGGGCACGGAGGCCGTCATCCCCGTGGACTACCGGGCGCTGAAGGCGCGTTTTCAGGGCACGGACGACTGGGTGCTGATGCCGCCCGTCCCCTGGGGCCCTTACTTCAACGACGCGGCCGGCGGGGTGCTCAGGGCGCAGCCTCCGGACTTCGCGCGGGGCCACTACCTCGGCACGGACAGCACCGGCCGGGACGTGCTCTCGCGGCTGATCTACGGCTTCAGGACCGCCATCTTCTTCGCCATCGCCTTCACCGTGCTCACCTACCTGATCGGGGTGAGCGTCGGCTGCGCCATGGGTTACTTCGGCGGTGTGTTCGATCTGCTGTTTCAGCGGATCATCGAGATCTGGTCGAACATCCCGTTTCTGTACATGGTCATCATCGTCTTCTCGGTGATTCCTTCGACCTTCGACATCGGCACGCGGATCGCCATCCTGCTGCTGATCATGGTGCTGTTCAGCTGGACGGGGCTCACCTACTACATGCGCACGGAAACCTACAAGGAAAAGGCCCGTGACTACACCGCGGCGGCGCTGGTGCTGGGTGCGGGCACGGCGCGCGTCATCTTCCGGCACATCCTGCCCAACACCATCGCCACCATGGTCACCTTCGTGCCGTTCACCGTGGTGAGCGCCATCACCGCCATCACGGCGCTGGACTTCCTCGGCTGGGGCCTGCCGCCGCCGACGCCGAGCATCGGCGAGCTCCTGAAACAGGGCACTGCCAACCTGACCACCGCACCCTGGATCGTGACATCCGCCTTCGTCGCGCTGGTTTTCATTCTCGCCGTCGTCACCTTCATCGGCGAGGCCATCCGGGAGGCCTTCGACCCCCGTAAATTCACGCTCTATCGATGAGGAATCCATGACGAGCAGCTCACCCATCCCATTCACGCGCGCCATCGTCTGTCTGGCGCTTCTCTCCGTGCTGGCCGCCTGCAGCGAGTCGGAACCCGCGGATGTTCCGGCGGCGCAGGATCCGGAGCGTGGTGTGGCCATGCGCGCTCACATGCAGGCCCACTTCGATACCTTTCCGTCGCTGCCGCCGGAGGTGGTGGATGCGCGCGAGCGCGGCGAGATCGGCCAGGCGGACGTGGACGCCCGGGTGGCGGCGGGAGAGTTCGAGAAGTTCTTCCGATTCAGATCGGCTGCGGACCTGCCGGCGGACCTCGAGTGGGAGAACGGCATGGACCTGCCGGATCTCGGCAGCCCCGAGGCGAAGAAGGGTGGCACCCTCTACGGCTCGCTCGCCGACTTTCCCCGCACGCTGCGGCTCTTCGGCCCGGACGCCAACGGCTCGTTCCGGCCGTGGATACTCGACGACACCCGCATGCTGCTCGGTCGCCGTCACCCCAACGACACCTCCATCGATGCCAAGGGCAACTTCCGCTATTTCCCCGGCATCGCCGAAGCCTGGGCGGTGGATCGGGCCGAACGGACCGTGTACGTGCGCATCAACCCGGCGGCCCGGTTCTCCGACGGGGTGCCGGTGACGTCCGACGACATGCTGTTCAGCCTCTACTTCTGGCAGCAGCCGTTCATCCAGGCACCCTGGTCGAACAACTTCTTCACGCGCAACTTCACCCACATCACGCGCTACGACGAGCACACGTTCAGCCTGACGCTGCCGGAAGCCAAACCCAACATGCTCGGCCGGGTGCTGGAGCTCGAGCCGCTGCCCATGCATTTCTTCGCCGACTTCGGCGAGGACTACGTGCAGCGCTACCAGTGGGAGTTCGTCCCCACCACCGGCCCCTACGTGATCCTGCCGGACGACCTGAAGAAGGGCCGCTCCGTCACCCTCACCCGGCTCGACGACTGGTGGGCGAAGGATCTGAAGTTCTGGAGAAACCGCTTCAACACGGACCGCATCCACCTCACCGTGATCCGCGACACGGCGAAGACCTTCGAGGCCTTCCGCAAGGGCGAGCTGACCACGTTCGGGTTGAGCCTGCCCGAGTACTACTACGAGAAGCTGCCGGTGACGGATCCGCTGGTGGCGGACGGCTACGTGAACCGCGCCGTGTTCTACAACCAGGTCCCGCGGCCCACCTACGGGCTCTGGATGAACAGCGGCCGGCCGCTCCTCGACGATCGCGACGTGCGGGTCGGCATCAACTACGCCACCAACTGGGACAAGGTGATCGGCGAGTACTTCCGTGGCGACTACACCCGGATGCGCACCACGGCAGACGGCTACGGTGAGTTCAGCCACCCGACGCTCAAGGCCCGCCCGTTCGACGTGGAGAAGGCGCTCGCGCACTTTGCCGAGGCCGGCTTCACGGAGCGGGACAAGGACGGTGTGCTGGTGAACGATAACGGGCAGAAGCTCTCGTTCACGCTCTCCACCGGCTACGAGAGCCTGAAGGACATCCTCACCATACTGCGGGAAGAGGCGCTCAAGGCGGGGCTCGAGTTCCGCATCGAGGTGCTGGATTCCACCGCGTCCTGGAAGAAGGTGCAGGAGAAGCAGCACGACATCCACTTCTCGGCCTTCAACGTCTCGCCGGAGATGTTTCCGCGCTACTGGGAAACCTATCACTCGGTGAATGCCTATGACGTGCCGTGGCTGCCGGACGGCAGCGTCAACCCGGAGCGCAAGCTCAAGCCCCAGACCAACAACCTGCAGTCGATCGCCAACCCCGAGCTCGATGCGCTGATCGAGGCGTATCAGGCGAGCGAAGACGTGGCGGAGATGAAGCGCCTGGCCTTCGCCATGGAGGAGCTGCTCTATGAGGACGGCTCGTTCGTGCCGGGATTCGTGGTGCCGTTCATGCGCGTCGGCTACTGGCGCTGGGTGCACTGGCCGGAGGACTTCAACGTGAAGCTCGCCACCACGCTCTCCGAGTACTTTCTCTACTGGGTGGACGACGCGGAGCGCGAGGAGACGCTCGCCGCGCGCCGTAAGGGCGAGAAGTTCCCGGTGGTGGATGCCGTCTACGATCAGTACCGGGAGCAGTAGGGATGGTGCGGTCGATGGGCTGCCCGGGGAAGTGCCGGTGACGGAACCGCTGCTCAGCGTGGAAAACCTGGTGACCGCCTTCGACACGGAGGAAGGCGAGATCCACGCGGTGGACGGGGTCAGCTTCACCGTCGGCAGGGGCCGCACGCTCGGCATCGTCGGCGAGTCCGGCTGTGGTAAGACCGTGACGGCGCTGTCCATCATCCGCCTGCTGCCGCAGCCGGCCGCCAGCATCCGCGCCGGCCGGATCCTGTTCGAAGGCACGGACCTGGTCGCCGCCCCCGTGGAGCACCTCTACCACGTGCGCGGCAACCGCATCGGCATGATCTTCCAGGAGCCCATGACGGCCCTGAACCCGGTGCACCGCGTCGGCCGGCAGATCACGGAAGCGCTCAAGCTGCATCGCAGCCTCACCGACGCCGAAGCGCTGTCCACCGCCGTGGAGATGCTGGACAAGGTGGGGATCCCCAGCCCGGAGATCCGGGTGACGGAATATCCGCACCAGCTCTCCGGCGGCATGCGCCAGCGGGTGATGATCGCCATGGCGCTGATCCTGAATCCGGCGCTGGTGATCGCCGACGAGCCCACCACGGCGCTCGATGTGACCATCCAGGCCCAGATCCTGAATCTGCTGCAGGCCATGCAGGACGAGCTCGGCACCAGCATCATCATGATCACCCACGACCTCGGCGTGATCGCCGAGACCTGCGACGACGTGGTGGTGATGTATGCCGGCCGCGTTGCGGAGCTGGGGACGGTGGAAGATGTCTTCAGGCGTCCCCGCCACCCGTACACCCGGGGCCTGCTCGCTTCCATTCCGAGGCTCTCCACCCCGCGCAAGGCGCGCCTCAACACCATCGAGGGGATGGTGCCGGCGCTCACCGAGATGCCGACGGGGTGCCGGTTCAACAACCGCTGCCCGCATGCCGATGCTCACTGTGTGGCGGCCTATCCGGACATTACGGACGCGAAGGACGGCCACCTGGTGGCCTGCCACAAGTGGCGGGCGCTGGAGGCGGCCGGGTGAGCGAGGCGCTACTCGACGTTCGCGGCCTCAAGGTGCACTTCCCGGTGCGGGGCGGGGTGCTGCTGCGCGCCCGGGCGTTCAACAGGGCGGTGGACGGGGTGAGCCTGACGATCGGCCACGGGGAAACCCTGGGCCTGGTCGGTGAATCCGGCTGCGGCAAGTCCACGCTTGGCAAGGCCATCGTCCGGCTGCTCGAGCCCACCGAGGGCGCCATCGTTTTTGACGGCCGGGACGTGACGCACCTCGGGCGCCAGGATATGAAGCCCATCCGGCGCGACGTGCAGATGATCTTCCAGGATCCGGCAGAGAGCCTGAACAGCCGGCACACGGTGGGCAACCTGATCGGCGAGGCGTTCGAGATCCACGGCATCGGCGAGAGGGACTGGCGCCGGCAGCGGGTCGCCGAGCTGCTGGGGCAGGTGGGCCTGGCGGCGTCTGCGGCCGACCGGTTTCCGTTCGAGTTCTCCGGGGGTCAGCGGCAGCGGATCGGGGTCGCGCGCGCCATCGCGCTCGAGCCGAAGCTCATCATCTGCGACGAGCCGGTCTCCGCGCTCGATGTCTCCATTCAGAGCCAGATCCTCAATCTGCTCCTGGACCTGCAGCAGGCGATGGGGCTTTCCTATCTCTTCATCGCCCATGACCTGGCGGTGGTGAAGCACATCAGCGACCGCATCGCCATCATGTACCTCGGCAACCTCATGGAAGTGGGCGGCGCGGACTCGGTCTACGAGCGTCCGCGGCATCCCTACACCCGGGCGCTGATCGCGGCTATTCCGGAGCCGGATCCCGACAGGAGGCATCGCGAGCGCGCGATCCTGCACGGCGAGGTGCCGAGCCCCATCGAGCCGCCGTCCGGCTGCGTGTTCCACACCCGCTGCCCGCACGCCGAGGCGCGTTGCCGGGCGGAGAAGCCCGTGCTCAGGGACGTGATCGCGAGCGACGGGATTGCGCACCAGGTGGCCTGCCACTTCGATCTCTGACGCTCAGTCCAGGTCGAACCGCTCCCGGAGGAACCGGGCGATGCCGTCCTCGTCGTGGTGGCCGATCACGGCGGTGGCCGCGGCGCGCACCTCGTCACTGGCGTTCGCCGGTGCGTAGGCCTCGTCCGCGGTGGTGAACATGCTGAGGTCGTTGTCCGAATCCCCGAAGCAGACGACGCGGCTGGCGCCGAGCTCCCGACGCAGCACCTCCACCGCACCGCCTTTGCTCGCGCGCTTGTGGTGAATGTCGATCCACTTCAGCCCGTCGCCCTCGATGGCCGGACCGTGGTAGGCCACCAGGTCCGGCTCGTCACGGATCATCTCGGCGATGGCATCGATGGCGTGACCGGGCCCCAGCGCGCTGACATTGGTGATCTCTGCTTCGGCCGGGAGGCTGGCGGCGGGGAGCACGTGCACATCCGGACGGCGCGCGAACGCCTCGGTGAGATCGCGCTCGGCCGCCGTCTTCAGCGGCGTGTGATAGATGGCGTGCCGGTTTCCCGCCTCCAGCGTGAACAGAAACGGGGCAACACCCTGCATCAGCACCGCTTCCACCACGTGCTGGATCTCCGCCAGGGTGAGGAAGTTGTGGTGGGAGTAGTCCTCCGCCGTCGGATTCCAGATCAGCACGCCGTTCTTGTAGGCCTGAGGCAGCCGGAAGCCGTGGCCATGGAGGATGTCCCGTGAGGCATGCAGCGCCCTGCCGGTGGCGACGGTGTAGAGAATGCCGCGCTCGCCGAGACGCACCAGCGTCTCCCGGGTGTAGGGCGAGATGACGGACGACGCGTCGAGCAGCGTGCCGTCCAGGTCGAAGACGATCAGATCCATGGTGCCAGTATGACCGCAGCTCGTCCGGGGGTGTTCAACCGGCCCGGCTGGCAGCAGGGGCGGTGAGGCTGGTCGTGGCGCGCATGAACAGCGCCAGCGACAGCAGGGTGAGCACGGCGGCGGCCAGCCACGGTGCACCCGGGAAGTACACGGGTGCGGATGCCCCGGTGAACAGCGCGAAGAGCTGGGTCATGAACGGTGGGCTGATGATGGCGGTGAGCGACGACATGCTGGCGAGCCCGCCCTGCAGCTCGCCCTGTTCGTTCGCGGAAACCTGATTGGACATGATTCCCTGCATGGATGGCGAGATGAAGCCCTGCAGCGCGCCGACCAGCAGAAAACCGTAGACCATCCAGCCCTCGGTGGCGAAGGCGTAGCCGAGAAAGGACAGCATGGCGCAGGAAAAGCCGAGCATGGCGGCGCGGCGTGGACCCAGCTTCGGCACCGCCCAGCGGAGCAGCACGGCCTGGACGAACACCATGGAGATCCCCACCGCGCCGAGGGAGTAGCCGATCTCCTTCGGTGACCAGTCGAAGCGCTCGATGGCGAAGAAGCTCCACACCGCCGGCAGCGAGTGGTGGCCGAGCTGGAAGAGCACGTAGGCGCCGATCAGGCCGAAGACCACGGGGTAGCGGCGCAGCGCGGCCAGGGTGCCGGTGGGGTTGGCCCGTCGCCAGTCGAACGGCCGCCGCCGCTCTTTCGTCAGGGACTCCGGCAGCACGAAGGTGCCGTAGAGGAAGTTCGCGAGCGAGAGCGCGGCGGCGGCCAGGAACGGCATTCTTGGGCCGTACTCGCCGAGGAAGCCGCCGATGACCGGGCCGATGACGAATCCCATACCGAACGCGGCCCCGATCAGCCCGAAGTTCTGCGCCCGCTTGTCCGGCTCGCTGACGTCGGCGATGTAGGCGTTGCAGGTGCTGAACGTGGAGGCCGCCGCACCGGCAATGAGGCGGCCGACCAGCAGCCAGGCGAATGTCGGCGCCCACCACATGATCAGGTAGTCGACCGTGAGCACGGCCAGGGACAGCAGCAGCACCGGCCGGCGCCCGAAGCGGTCGGAGACGTTACCGATCACAGGCGCCAGGAAGAACTGCATGCCCGCGTAGGCGAACATCAGCCAGCCGCCGAATCGGGCCGCGGACGAGATGTCCTCACCCGTGACCTCCATCACGAGCTGCGGCAGCACGGGCATGATGATGCCGAAGCCGATGGAGTCCAGCAGCGCCGTGACGAAGATGAAGGCGAGCGCATGGCGTCCCTTCACGACGGGTTCCTCTCCCTGGAAGACTGCGAGACGGGCTTTATACCCCGCCACGGTGCCGGAGTCAGCGCGATCTGTTAGCGTAAGCGATCAGGGGGTTCTGGACATGAATAGAAATGGGCATTGAGCCCGTCGAGACGCGGCGTCAGCAGCCGCTGCTGAACCCGGACGGCGTGTACTGGCGTGTGAACCGGGAATCGTTCCTGCTGCTCGGCGGCGGTGCGGCCCTGCTGCTGCAGGTCGCTCACCCGCTGGTGGCCGCCGGTGTTGCCGAGCACAGCGGTTTCAAGGACGAGCCCATCCGGCGCCTGTACCGCACGATCCGGACCATGCAGGACATCATCTACGAGGATGCGGCCACCGCCCGGGCCGCTGCCCGGCAGGTGAAGCGGGTGCATGCCCGGGTGCGGGGCACGCTGAGCGAGGGCACGCCGCGGTTTCCGGCGGGCACGCCGTATCGGGCGAGCGATCCGGCGCTGCTGCTGTGGGTGCACGCCACTCTGCTGTCCACAGCACTCACCACCTACGAGCAGTTCCTGCCGAGGCTGGATCGGGAGGAGCGGGCCGCGTACTACGAGGAGTCGAAGACGGTGGCTGCCGTGCTGGGGCTGAAGCCCGGGGAGCTGCCGGTGGATGCGCAGGCGTTCGATGCCTACTACGACGACATGGTGCGCGGCGATGTGCTGGCGTTGACGCCGACGGTCCGGACCCTGGCGGAGCAGGTCATTCACCCACCGATCTCGTGGATTCCGCGCATCGCCGGCGATGCCCTGTCCGTGGCCACCGCCGCGCTGCTGCCGCCGCCCGTGAGGGATCTCTACGGGCTGCGCTGGAGCCCGAGGCGACAGTTCGCCTGGCGGCTGCTGCGCCGCTCGCTCAGGGAGACCCTGCCCTTCATGCCGAACCGACTGCGCGCCGGCCGCCATGCCCGGCGGGGAGAGCGGCGGGCGCGGGAACTGGCGGCCTGACCCCGGTGGCGTCCGACCTTGCACAGCGGATATTCCGCGAGGTGCACACCGACCTGCCGCGCGAAGCCCCCGGCAACCGTGCCTCCACGGCCCGGGCTCTGTCGGCTGCGACGGAGCTTCCCGATGCGCCGACCGTGCTCGACATCGGCTGTGGTCCCGGCACGCAGACGCTGGATCTGGCGGCGCTGCTGCCCGGCGCCCGTATCACGGCCATCGATGCCTTGCAGAGGTTCATCGACGTGGCGCAGGCGCGGCTGCGAGCCGCCGGCCTTGCCCAACGGGTCACCGCGACGGTGGGCGACATGCGGACGCTTGCCTTCCCGGATGGCAGCTTCGATCTGCTCTGGTGCGAGGGCGCCGTCTACGTCATGGGGGTCCGGGAAGCGCTCACCGCGTGGCGCCCGCTGCTGAAGCCGCGCGGCTACATCGGCTTCACGGAGGCCGTGTGGCTCACGGATTCGCCGCCGGAAGAGATCGCCGAGTGGTGGGCGGGCGAGTATCCGCAGATGGTCGGGGTGGACGCCTGCCTGACCTGTGTGCAGGAGTGCGACTTCGAGCTGGTCGATCACTTCGTGCTGCCGGAGGCCGCCTGGTGGGACGACTACTACCGACCGCTGGAGCGTCGCCTCAACGCCCTGCGCGATCGCTACCGCGACGATCCGGCGGCGCTCGAGGCGATCGGCGAGCACCAGCGGGAAGTGGACTGCTACCGTCGCTGGTCGGACTGCTACGGGTATCTGTTCGTGGTGGCCCGCCGCCCCAGGGAAGGATGACGACATGCGGATCTTGAGCTGGAACGTGAACGGGCTGCGGGCCTGTGCAAAGAAGGGTTTTCTCGACGTGCTGGAGGGGTCGAAGGCGGACGTGGTGACGCTGCAGGAGGTGCGTGCGTTTCCCGATCAGCTGCCGGACGAGGTCCGGGCGCCGGGCGGCTGGCACACGGCGTTCTCGGTCGCCGAGCGGCCGGGATACAGCGGGGTGGCGATCTACAGCCGGGAAGCGCCGGAGAAGATCGAGACATCGCTGGGTGATGCGCGCTTCGATGCGGAAGGCCGGCTGGTGATCGCCCACTTCGGCCGCCTGGCCATCGCCAGCGTCTACTTTCCGAAAGGCAGCGGCAAGGAGCGGGACAACAGCCGCGTCCCCTACAAGCTCGACTTCTACCGGGCCGTGTTCGATCGGGTGGAGCAGCTCCGCCGGCGGGGTCCCGTGTTCGTGACGGGTGACTACAACACGGCGGTGGAGGAAATCGATCTGGCCCGGCCGAAAACCAACCAGAAGAGCAGCGGCTTTCTGCCCGAGGAGCGCGACGAGCTGCGCCGCTGGCTCGCCGCGGGCTGGGTGGACGTGTTCCGGCGCCAGCATCCGGACGAGCCCGGGCACTACACCTGGTGGCGGCAGTTCGGCGGTGCGCGGGAGAACAACGTGGGCTGGCGGATCGACTACGTGCTCGCGTCACCTTCCGCGGCAAAGAAGGTGCGTGACGCGTTCATCTGGCCGGACGTGACCGGCTCGGATCACTGCCCGGTGGGAGTAGACGCCGATCTTTGAGAGGTCGGCGCGCCGCCCGCTAACCGCGCTGGATGATGTAGACCACGTAACCCACGTACACGGCGACGAACAGCGCGCCGTGCAGCCGATTGATGCACGCCTTCCTGCCCGCGGCGATGGCCACCAGGACCAGTGCGGTCGCAAATACCACCATGGCCAGATCGAAGTTGCTGACCACGCTGAAGGGCAGCTCGGTGATCACCGCCGAGCAGCCGAGGATCCACAGCAGGTTGAAGATGTTCGAGCCGATCACGTTGCCCACGGCCATGTCCGTGTTGCCGCGATAGGCCGCCACCGCGGAGGTGAAGAGCTCCGGCAGCGAGGTGCCGACGGCGACGATGGTGAGCCCGATCACCGCCTCGCTGACGCCGAGCCGGGTTGCGACGTCCACGGCGCTGTCCACCACCAGCGCGCCACCCGCGAACAGACCCGCCAGGCCCAGCGCCACGAACAGCGCCGCCATCGGCAGCCGGGGCTGCTCGCCGGCCTCGCCTACCGTCGTTGCCGAGCCGTCGTTCTTCGCGACAACGTACACGTAGGCCATGAACAGCGCGAAGAAGAAGAGCAGGATCAGGCCGTCGATGCGGCTGATCTCCAGCGCCGCGCTGTGGGTGAACAGCGCCGCGTTGGCAAGGAAGCCGACCAGCAGGGCGGCGGTGAGCGAGAACGGGATTTCGGCGATGACCGTGGTGTTGCTCACCGGCAGGCTGCGGATCAGTGCCGCGATGCCGAGAATGCCGAGCACGTTGACGATGTTGCTGCCGAGCACGTTGGAGATCGCAAGATCCGGGTGGTCCGACAGGCTCGCGGAAGCGCTCACCACGAATTCCGGCATGGACGTGCCGAAGGCGACGATGGTCAGCCCCACCACCAGCTCCGAGATCCCGTAGCGCAGGGCGAAGGCGGACGCTCCGCGGATCAGCAGCTCCGCCCCGCCGATGAGAACAACCAGACCCACGGCAATCAGCAGGAAATCCAACGGCACTCCTCCGCCTGAAGATCGCGGTCATCATAGCGAACGGTGCCGAGGTGTGCGTTCTGGCCTCTTCCGGTGCATGCCGCTAAAATTCCCCGCAGTCATCCATACCGGATGCCCAGGAAGTCAGGCCGTTGCGCAACTGATCCCGCAAACGAGTAACCGGCGACGCTCGCACTTTTCACGAGGCTCCAACTCGTGCCGTCTGCGAAGCCGTCGCCCCGTTTGTTCCGGAGGTCCGTTGTGCCCAACCTCATCTGCAGAGACGTGTCGTTCGCCTATCCGGGCGGCGAGCACGCCGTATTCACCCATCTCGACCTGATCATCGACACCGCCTGGCGGACCGCGCTGGTGGGCGGCAACGGGCGTGGCAAGACCACGCTGCTGAAGCTCCTGGCGGGTCAGCTTGCGCCGGACCGCGGGGAGATCGAACGGCCGGTGGCCTGCCAGCTCTTCTCGGAGCCTGCTGCCGGAGGATCTTCCGGCACGGCGCGGGAAGCGGCCAGGCGTCTGGCAGGGCCCTTTGCCCGCCTGGAAGCAGAGATCGAAGCGCTGCTCGACCGGGGCGACGAGCCCGCACTCGCCCGCTATGGCGAGCTCGAGAGCGAGTATCGCGCACTCGGGGGTTACGGGATCGATGCCCGGCTCGATCGGGAGCTCGAAGCGCTCGGTGTCCGCCAGCGGCTGCAGGATCGCCCCCTGAGCAGCCTCTCCGGCGGCGAGCAGACCCGCACGCTGCTCGCCGGGCTCTTTGCGGCGCCGGCCGCATTCGTGCTGATCGACGAGCCCACCAACCATCTGGACCGGGACGGTCGCGCCCTGCTGGCCGAATACCTGGCGGGCAAGTCGGGTTTCCTCATGGTTTCCCATGACCGCAATCTGCTGGATGCCGCGGCCGAGCACCTGATCGCGCTGAACCCGGATACGGTGGAGCACCATCGGCTCCGCTTCTCGCACTGGCGCGAGGTCGTGGCGATCCGTCTCGCCGCCCAGGCGCAGGCCAATGCGGACCTGAAGAAGGACATTCGGCGCCTCGAATCGGCGGCGGTGGCGCGACGCGAAGGCGCCATGGCCCGGGAACGGGACAAGACCGCGGGCGGGCGCCGCCGGCTGCCGAGCGAGCGGATCAGCGACAGAGGGTTCGTCGGCGCGCAGGCTGCCCGGCAGATGAAGCGGGCGCTGGCAGCGGAGCAACGTGCGCAGCACGCGGTGGCGGAGCGTCGGGAAACGCTGACCGATGTGGAGAAGGTGTACGCGCTGAAGCTCGCCGATCCGCCGGAGCCACCTGCCCGAGGCGGGCCGCTGGTGCGGGCTCGGGATTGCTGCGTGATCCGTGATCGGCCGCTGTTCGAGCCGGTGAGCTTCGAGGTCCGTCCGGGTGAGCGCGTGGCGCTCCTGGGTCCCAACGGCTCGGGCAAGACCAGCCTGCTCGATACCGTCGCCGGAGAGGCCGCGAACTTCACCGGTGAGCTCTTCGTGCCGAAGCGCCTGGTGATCTCCCGGGTCCGCCAGCTGCCGCGCTGGCGCAGCGGCCTCCTGCGCGGGCTGCTCGAGGAAGCCTGCCTGGACGAGGGAGAATTCCGGCAGATAATGGCTGCTCTGGGCGTGCGCGGTGACGTGCTCGAAGCACCGCTGGAGCGCCTGTCGCAGGGACAGCTGAAGAAGGTGGAGCTGGCCCGTGCCATCGGGGAGGCCGCGCACCTGCTGCTCTGGGACGAGCCGCTCAACTACGTGGACGTGGATACGCGGGAGCGGATCGAGGCGGCGCTGATCGCGACACGGACCACGATGCTGTTCGTCGAGCACGATGCGCGATTCGTGGAGCGGCTGGCGACTTCCTCGGTGACACTGACACCGATGCGGGAGGATTCCGGGAGGAGAGGGCATGACTGAAACGGCGCCGTTTTCCCTGACGAGACTCGATCACCTGGTGCTGCGCACCGGGAGCGTGGATCGGCTTGTCAGATTCTATACGGAGCTGGGCTGCACGGTGGTCCGCGAGGTGGCGCGTATGAACCTGGTGCAGCTGGCTGCGGGTGATTCGATGATCGACGTCATCGGCCAGGACGGAACGCCCACCGACCGGAACCTGGATCACTTCGCGTTGCGTGTCGATCCCTTTGACCTCGAGCGCATTCTCGCCTTCTGCCGGGCGCGGGACATCGAGGTGGAAACGCCGGAGCAACCGCTGCTCGGGGCCGACGGATACGGGCCGGCCGTTTATCTGCGCGACCCGGACGGCAATCGCGTAGAGCTGAAGGGCCCGCCCGAGCGACCCAGACCGGACAGGGCGACCCGGACATGAGCCCGCTCACGATTCATCCGCTCACGCCCCGGCGCTGGCCGGACCTGGAACGTCTGTTCGGACCGAACGGCGCCTGGGGTGGGTGCTGGTGCATGTTTCTGCGGCTCGCCTCCAAGGATTTCGAGGCCGGTTGCCGGGGCGGTGGAGCGTCGAACCGACAGGCATTCCGAGGCATCGTCCGGCGCGGCGGTGAGCCGGGCCTGATCGCCTATCGAGGGGAGGAACCAGTGGGCTGGGTGGCGGTCGCGCCGAGAGAGGAATACGGACGCATCCTGCGCAGTCCGATTCACAAACCGGTGGACGAAGCTGCGGACGTTTACTGCGTCTCGTGCTTCTTTGTGGCGAGCGGTGAGCGCGGTCGGGGCGTGGCGGATGCCCTGCTGGCGGAGGCCGCCCGCTTTGCGCGGAAAAAGGGTGCCAGGCTGCTCGAGGCCTATCCGAACGACACGGGGGAAGCGAGAAAGCCGGCGGACCAGGTGTGGCGGGGGACCCTCGCGCAGTTCGAAAAGGCCGGTTACCGGGTGATCGCGCGCCGCAGACCCGCCCGGCCCATCGTCCGCCTCACGCTCTAGATTCCACTGAGCCGGTCCTCGAATTTCCGGCGGGTGCGCTCGTCGATGGGTGCCGCCAGGAACCACTCGAGCTCTTCGCGTTCGAGCCGGCGGCCGGCGGCACGGAACAGGGCCAGCACGGTGACATCGCTGGCCGACCCTGCATCCACCGAGAAGCGCTCGCCGGTGCGGAGCGCGCCCGGGGTCAGCACCCGGCAGTAGCATCCCGGCCGCTCCGCACGGACGAAAGTCTTTGCGAACCGGGCATCTTCCATCCGCTCGGCGAGCGTGTTGCAGGGGATGCGCGGGGCCGTCACCTCGAGCACCACCTCGTCGAACGTCAGCCGGGTGCCGATTGCCAGGTCCGGCCCGGGCAGGCCGGACACCGTCAGATTCTCCCCGAAGGTGCCGGGCAGCACCGGGCGCGTGAGGCTCGCCGACCACCACTCGTAGTCCTCCTGGCGGTAGAGGTACACGGCCTGGTCCGGCCCCCCGTGGTGCCGCGCGTTCAGCACCGCGTCGCCGGTGATTCCCAGGGTGCCGACAGCCACCGGTTCCGTCACGGGTTCCTTGAAGATCCCGGTGAGGCCCGAGAAGCTCTTTCCTGAGAGACGCTTTGCAGCGCCGACGTTGATCGAGGTGACGTGCATCTGCGTGCTGCTGCCGTCAGAGAAGGCTGACCGTATCACCCGCGCGCAGGATTCCCGGCGTGGTCACCGTGGCGTAGACCCCCAGCTCACCGCCGCATGCCCGGACCAGCGTGCGCATGATTCCGGGATCCTTCGGCAGGTCGTCGAAACCGTGGGTGGTCATGACGCAGCGCGGACAATCCAGGGTAACCGAGAGCTCCGCGGTGCCGAGCCGCAGCGTGGCGCCTACCCAGTCCCGTTCCGGAAACGGCGTGTCGGCGCCCGTCTCGATGAGCACGTTGGGCCGGAACCGGCGGACGTCGAACGCGTGCTGCGGTGCGAGCTCTCTGAGGTGAGCCAGAGACTCGGTGGTCATGAGGAGAATCGGGAAGGCGTCGAAGTAGGTTCCGGGTGGCGACTCGAACTCGGCCAGGAACTCGGGAAACCGGGACACGTCCGGCAGCGGCTCGTCCTCCGTGCGGCCGAACATGCGTCGGAACTCCGCTTCCATGTCCTGGAGGACGGGCGCGCCGCGGCGGTAGTGATCCAGATCGTCCGCCGGCAGCAACGGCCAGACCGTAACAGGGTTGCCCACGAGTCGACTGAGCTTCTCCGGCGCGTCGGGATCGCCGATCCCGAGGCGGGTGCCGTCGGGGAGGGTGATTTCTGCAGGGGTCGAGCCTTCCCCGCGCGGCTCTTCGGGGTAGCGGGCCGCGCACCGCATGAGCTCCGGAAACCGCTTGCCGCCACGGATGCCGCCGAGCTTCTCGTCGCGGATGGCCCAGGCGCGGTCGCCGGGGATGCCCTGCGGTCCCACCTGGACGGTCTGCAGTGCCTCGCCTCCCATGCTCTTCACGGGGTACCGGTACAGTCCCTGGATCGTGCCAATGGTCATGCGTTGGGCCCTCATGTGATTGCCCGGAGTTTAAAGCTATGCTCGACGGATGTCCGTCTTCCGGATGCGCCTCGCTGCTGGAACGATGTCGGTCCGTCATCGCTACAACCTGACACTGTTCGGCATCTTCCTGGTGGTCTGGCTGGCGCTGGCCATAACACCGGTCGACCGGGAGACCTGGCTGCTGGAGAACGTGCTGGTCTTTCTGAGCGTACCCGTGCTCGTCTGGGGATACGGTCACCTCGAGCTCTCGCGGATCTCCTACACGCTGCTCACCCTGTTTTTCTGCATGCACGCCGTCGGCGCCCACTACACCTACTCGCTGGTGCCCTACGATGCGGCCTGGCAGGCGCTGTTCGGCCATTCGCTGAACGAGGCACTCGGCTTCTCGCGCAATCACTACGACCGGCTCGCGCACTTTCTGTTCGGCGCCCTGCTCGCCTATCCGTGCAGGGAGCTCTTCATCCGGGTGGCCGGTGTCAGGGGCTTCTGGGGCTACTTCCTGCCGGTGATGCTGATGATGTCGTTCTCGCTGCTCTACGAGCTCATCGAGTGGGGTGCCGCCGTGATCTTCGGTGGCGATCTGGGCATGCACTACCTCGGGACCCAGGGGGACGAGTGGGACGGGCATCGCGACATGGCGCTGGCGAGCCTGGGCGCCGTGGTCTGCATGCTGGTGACCCTGACGGTGAACGTCAGCCTGCAGCGGGACTTCGCCCGGGAGTGGCAGGAGAGTCTCAGGGTCAAGGATCGGACGCCGCTCGGCGAGGTGGCCATTTCCCGGATGCTGAACCCGCCGGAGCAGGATCAGAAAGAGTAGCGCAGCCCCAGACCGATGGAGTGCACCCAATGCCAGGTTTCATAAGCCGAGCCATCGGGCCGGTCGAGCTTCACCGGGCTCGCGTACCAGCTCCTGAGGTCGGTCACTACGTTCAGCCGGCGGGTGAGCGCCATGTCGATTCCGGCGAGCAACTCGAACGCCGGTGAGGTAGCTGAATCGTCCAGATACGGGGCACCCAGGGTTTCGACGTCGTAGTCGAGCCAGGCAGCGCCGATCGAGCCGCCGATGAAGGGACGAACGGCCTTCTCCGGCCGGAAGCGATAGGCGACGCCGGCCATCAGGCTGGTGGCCCTGACGCTGCCGGAGGCCGGGAACTGACCGGTTTCCGGGTTGAAGTCCACGACCTCTGCGTCGTTCTCGCGCTGCTCCACGCCGATCTCGACGCGCCAGTGCCGCGCGAAGTCATAGCCGGCGAAGACGCGGGCAACCGGCCCGCCCTGGAAGGCGTCGAGGTTTTCGATGCTGCCGGAGGCCTCGGAGTCCGCCGCGTAGCCGACACCGGTACCCGCCCCGAAGAACCAGCCGCCGTCGGCCGGCGTGGGGACACCGGACGCCGGCAGCCAATCCCCGGAAAAGAGATAGCGCAGATGCAGCTGAAAGCTGTTGGTGGTGTGCGACAGGTCGTAGTCCGCTCCATCCGCGCCGGTCATGGAAAAGTCCGGCGCGTGCCAGAGCCGGTAGTCGGCGGCGAATCCCCAGTGTCGGGAAAGGGCCAGCTCGAATCCGGCGATCAGCTGCACTGCCAGAGTCCCGGTATCGTCGTCGAGGATGGGCTCCCGGGGTATCCGGTTGGGGCCCCAGCCGACAGGTCCTTCCGCCATCCGCCAGCGGACCTGTGCCATCCCGATGCCGCCGCCCAGGTAGGGTGCAAAGGCCCCCAGTTGGAAATGCCGCAGGGCGTTGAGCATCACGCTCGTGCTGTCGAAACTGTCGTCGTGATCGAAGCTGACCGAGGTTTCCTCATCGGGCCAGTACAGGACCTCCAGGTCGTTGCTGCGGTAGGCGAGCTCCGCCTCCAGGCTCCAGGCCGGGTTGATCCGGTAGCCCAGGGCGACCGAGAGCGAGGGTCGGCCGAGATCGAATTCCGCAGCGCTGCCGGAGTCGTCCAGGTCCTGGTCGGCCGCAAAATCCACGCCCATACCGAGATCGGCATACCAGGCCGATTCACGTGGCCCGGCCGCGGCGGTCGACGACATCGCGATGCAGGCGAGGATGAAAAACGGGACGGTACGCACGGGAAGTCGGGCGCTCAGGCGTGGAGCGGCCCTTTATACCGGTCACTTCCGGCTGCGCGCAATGCCGAACCTCGGGAGAACCCCTATGGGCGGCTCTCAGCAGAGATGCTAGTTTTCCGCCTTCCCGACTCCCTGCGAAGGACCACGTGCTGAACCGGATCGTCGAGCGCTCCCTGGAAGGCAGCCTGCCGCTGCTGCTGATGCTGGCAGCACTCCTGGCCGGTGCGTTCGCGCTCGTCGTCACGCCCCGGGAGGAGGAGCCGCAGATCGTGGTGCCGAGCGCCGACGTGCTGATCGACGCGCCCGGTCTGTCGGCGCGGCAGGTCGAGCGACTGGTGGCGACGCCGGTGGAGAAGCTGCTCACCCAGATCGACGGCGTCGAGCACGTCTATTCCGTGTCGCAGACGGGTCGGGCAGTGGTCTCGGTCAGCTTTTACGTGGGGGAGGATCGGGAAGACTCGCTGCTCAAGCTCTACAGCAAGATCTACTCCCACCAGGACGAGGTGCCAGAGGGTGTCACCGGCTGGGTAGTGAAGCCGGTGGAGGTGGACGACGTGCCCATCGTCACCGCGACCCTCTACTCGGAGGACCCGGCGCTGGGCGGCTATGAGCTCCGTCGTCTGGCGGAGGAAGTGGCGTCCATGCTGCAGTCGGTGCCGGAAACCAACCGCATCGAGGTGATCGGCGGCCGACCCAGGGAGTTTCAGGTGCTGCTGCACCCCATGGACCTGGCGGGCCGGCTGACGGCGCTGGACGATGTGCTCATGGCCATCGGCCGTTCGAACGTGCGGCAGATCGCCGGCGGAGTCGACCGGGCGGGGGAGCGGATTCTGGTGGAGCTGGACGCGCGGATCGCCACCGCCGCCGCGCTCGAAGCCCTGGTGGTGAACGTGGTGGACGGTGTGCCCGTTCGGCTCGGGGACGTGGCGACCGTTCACGACGGGCCGGCAGAACCCACCAACCACACCTGGATCCAGCTTTCGGGCAACTCCGAGTCCTACCCGGCGGTGAACATTGCCGTGGCCAAGCGCCGCGGTGCGAATGCGGTGACCGTCTCCGGCGAGGTGGTGGCGCGTCTGAACGAGCTGCAGGCGGATCTGTTTCCGGACGGTGTGGGCTTCGTCGTCACCCGCGACTACGGCGCGACGGCGAACCAGAAGATCGGCGATCTGATCGCGAGCCTGGGGGTGGCCATCGTCATCGTGGTGGCGCTGATCGGCATGACGCTCGGCTGGCGGGCGGCGGTGGTGGTGGCGCTGGCGGTGCCCGTCTGCTACGGGATCACACTGGCGCTGGACTTTGCCGCCGGCTACACGATCAACCGGGTAACCCTGTTCGCGCTCATACTGGCGCTGGGTCTGCTGGTGGACGACCCGATCACCGGCGTCGACAACATCGAGCGCCACCTCACGGACGGCCGGGCGCCGAAGGACTCGGTGATCAATGCCATCGCCGAGATCCGGGTGCCGCTCATCATGTCCACCATAGCGGTGGTGATCGTCTTCACGCCGATGAGCTTCATCACCGGCATGATGGGTCCCTACATGTCGCCCATGGCGTTCAACGTGCCGGTGGCGGTGATCACCAGTACCGTGGTGGCGTTCGTGGTGACCCCCTGGCTGGGCCTCAAGCTGCTGCGCTCGGCACCTGCCCCGGTGGAAGCCCGGACCAAGGAAAGCGGCGGCCTGTATGCCCGGCTGCTGACGCCGCTGCTGCACGAGCGCCGCTACGCCGTGCTCTTCCTGGTGGTGCTCGGGGTGCTGTTCGTGGCGAGTGCGCTCATGCCCCTGCTTCGAATCGTGCCGCTGAAGCTCCTGCCCTACGACAACAAGAACGAGTTCCAGCTCGTCATCGACATGCCCGAGGACACCACGCTGGAAGCTACGGATGCGGTGGCGCGCGCACTCGCCAGCCACCTGGTCGACGAGGCGGAGATTCTGGCGGCAAACACTTACGTAGGGACGCATGCGCCTATGGACTTCAACGGCATGATCCGCCGCTACTACCTCCGGCAGCGGCCGAACGAGGCGGAAGTGCATGTGGTGCTGGCAGACAAGCTGGCCCGGGCCGATCAGTCCCACGCGCTGATACTCCGACTGCGGCCAGGGATCGAGCGCATCGCGCGCAGCATGAACGCCAACGTCAAGGTGGTGGAGGTTCCGCCCGGTCCGCCGGTGGTGGCCAGCGTCGTGGCCGAGCACTACGGCTCACCCACCACCAGCTACGACACGCTGGTGCGCGCCGCGCGGATCACGGCCAGCCGTCTAGTCCGCGAGCCGGGGGTGGTGGACGTGGACGTGAGCGCGGAGTCGGAGAGCCGGCGCTGGGTGCTGGGCCCCGATCAGGAGAAGGCTTCCCTCTCCGGCATCGGCCCGGACACCCTGGGCGAGGCGCTGAGCCTCATAGCCGGAGGGCTCGTCGCCGGCTACGCGGCGGTGCCAGACGAAGCGTCACCGCTGCCCGTTCGCCTGCAGGTGCCGTACGACGAGCGCGCCGAGTATGGGCGGTTGTTCGTGAAGGGGATGCCCGGCATCACCAAGATCCGCGATCGGGGCTCGGTGGCGGACGCGCCCACGCCGCTCGTCGCCATGGCGGAGCTGGTGAGCCGGCAGGTGATGACCCGGGAGCAGCCCATCTATCACAAGGACTTGAAGCCCGTGACCTACACCTTCGCCGAGGTGGCCGGCAGGGTGCCGGCGGCGGTGGTCTACGACGTGGACGCGGATCTGAACGCCGCCGGTGACGGTGGCGAGCCACGATCGCTTGCCGGACGAACCTACTTCACTTCCGGCGGCGGCATGCCCTGGGCGCTGCCCGACGGGATCAGCGTGCGCTGGTCGGGAGAGGGTGAGTGGAACATCACGCTGCGGGTCTTCCGGGATCTGGGCATCGCGTTCGCCGTGGCTCTGCTGGGTCTCTTCATCGTCATCCGTCTGCAGACGGGGCTCACCGCGCTGACCTTCATCATCATGCTGGCCATCCCGCTGACGGTGATCGGCATCATGCCGGGTTTCTGGCTGCTGAACGGTCTGCTGGCGTCCCGCATCGGCGACTATGCGGATCCGGTGCTGTTCACGGCGACGGCCATGATCGGCATGATCGCCCTGGCCGGCATCGTAGTGCGCAACTCGCTGATCCTGGTGGAGTTCGTTCAGCAGGCCCGGGCAGCGGGCATGGCGCTGGAACAGGCGCTGCTCGAAGCGGGCCGGCTGCGGACACGTCCGGTTCTGCTCACGGCCGGTACGACCCTGCTCGGCAATCTGGTCATCACGCTGGACCCCATCTTCTCCGGGCTCGCATGGGCCATCATCTTCGGCGTGGCGGCATCCACGCTGTTCACCCTGTTCGTGGTGCCCGTCGTCTACGGACTTGTTTATGGCAAGGCGGAAGCCGCCGCTGTGGAAGGAGATCGCGATGAGCTGGCGTAGCTGGCTGCTGGCCGGGGTAACCACCGCTTTTCTGGTGGTCGTGATGGCCTGGTTTTCCGGTGCGTTTCACGACGATGCGGCGCCGGTCGAGCGTGCCCCCCATGCGGTGGCCGGAGAGCACGTACGGGTGAGGGCAGAGGAAGTTCCCACGTACGAGCCCGTGCCCGGCACGGTGAGCGCCACGGACGAGACCCTGGTGGGATCCAGGATCCTGGCCACCATCACCCGCATGCACGTCCGGGCCGGTGATCGCGTGGAGCGGGGTGACCTGCTGGTGGAGTTCGATGATTCGGCGCAGAAATCGGTGCTCGCGCAGCGTCAACAGGCAGAAGCCAGCAGCGCGGCGGCGCTGGAAGAAGGCCGGCTCGTCCGGGACCGGGCCATCAAGCTCTTCGAGTCCGGCAACCTGTCGCGGGCGGACTATGATCGGGCGCTGACGAGCCATCGGGTGCTGGAAGCGGACTACGAACGAGCGCGGCGGGCGGTGGCGGAGGCTCAGGCGCAGCTCGACTATACACGGATCGTGGCGCCCATGAGCGGCACGGTGGTCGATCGTTATGCCGAGGCCGGAGATACGGCGGTACCCGGTCAGGCGTTGCTGCGGCTGTTCAATCCGGGCCGACTGCGGGTGGAGGCGCTGCTGCGCGAATCGCTGATCAGCCTGGTGCAGCAGGGTCAGGAAATCGAGGCACGGATCGGCGCGCTGGACATCCGGGTGCCCGCCGTCGTCGAGGAAATCGTGCCGAGCGCGGATCCAGGCTCGCGGACCTTTCTGATCAAGGCGCTACTGCCGAAGCAGGCCGACCTCTATCCGGGCATGTTCGCGAGGCTCGACATACCGCTCGGTGTCCGCCAGCAGATCCTCGTGCCGGAGGCGGCGCTGGTCCGTTCCGGTCAGCTGACGTTCGTTTACGTGGAAGGCGAGAAAGGGCCCGAGCGGCGGGCCGTCCGCTTCGGCCCCGGCGGCCCGGGCACCGTGGAGGTGATTTCCGGGCTTGCCGATGGCGACGTGATCATCGTGCCGGTCGCCGACAACGCGGCGCCGGAGAGCTGAGCTAGCCCGTCGGACCGGCCGACTTCCAGTCGGCGAGCACCCGGTGCGGATCCGGGCGCGTTCCGGACTCCGCTTTCGGGGCTGCAAGCTCGATCACGTAGCCATTCGGATCCCGGAAGTAGATGGACTCGATAAAGCCGTGGTCGGAGATGCCGCGGGTTTCGATGCCCGCCGCCTTGCCCTTCTCGAACATCTCGAGCAGGGTCTCCCGGCTCACCTCGAGCGCGATGTGCAGATCGAAATCCCGCTGCGGCTTGAAGTCGAAGTCCACGTCCGGCTCCTCGAAGAACGCCAGGCTCGAGCCGTCCGCCATCCGGAAGAAGGTGTGCAGCACGCGGGCGGCGCGCCCCGATCGGGTCTCGCCGATCGGCAGGGCGTGGGTGAGCGGCAATCCCAGAAAGTCCTCGTAGAAGGCGCGTGTTTCCTCGGAATCCCGGCAGCGGTAAGCCGCATGGTGCAGTTTTGCGATCCGTGTCATGTCCGTCTCCTTTCCGGTGAGAGATTGTATCCGACCGCCAGGTGCCCTTGCGCAGCGCCCGGGGATGGGGTAGCGTTGAAAGCACTTTGAAATGCAAAGTGATATTCCAGTCGAACTATCGGGCAGGCAGCCATATGCAGGTGGACCTTCGGGAACAGGCAAGTGACAACCTCCGCTTCATCCGTGGCGCCATGGAGCGGGCCGGGCGTGTCTCTGTCGCCTCGGGCATCGGGGCCATGGCGATGGGCGCGGTGGCGCTGCTCGCCATGGGCGTTGCGACCGGGCAACCGGATCTTCAGGGGCAGCTTGCGGTCTGGATTGCCGCCGCGTTTGCCGCCCTGCTGGCGGGGGCGGTCGGCAGCGCGCTGAAGGCCAGACGCAACGATCTGCCCCTGCTCGGCGACGCGGGCCGGCGCTTCCTGCTCTGCCTCACCCCGTCACTCGTCGTTGGCGTGGTGCTCACCACGTCGCTCTGGGACACCCCCGAGATCAGCCTGCTGCCGGTCATGTGGATGATGCTCTATGGCGCCGGGGTGCTGGCGGCCGGTACCTACGCCGCGCCGCCGGTGATGAGCATGGGGGTGGTGTTTCTGGTGGCTGGCCTGTCTGCTCACGCGCTGCCTGCCACGCTGTCCAACGTGCTGCTCGGTGCCGTATTCGGTGGCGCCCACCTGTTCTTCGGCTTCCAGGTGTATCGGCATCATGGCGGGTAAGCCTTCTGCCCGCCGGCCGGCGGGAAGCCGTGGCCGCGGGTCCGGGGAACGTCCGGAGACCGAACGTCGTGCGTCGCTGGAAGCCATCTCGGGATTCGTGGCCGCAGATCCCGGCGGGGACTTTCACCGCCTGCTCAACGACCGGGTGCGGCTCGGCATCCTGTCGAGCCTCGCGGTCAGCGAGCGACTGTCGTTCACGGAGCTCAGGAAACTGCTGGCCGTCAGCGACGGCAACCTCAGCGTGCATGCCCGCAAGCTGGAAGACGCGGGCTACGTCGACTGCACCAAATCCTTCGAGGATCGTGTGCCGAAGACGGAATACAGGATCACCCGTGCCGGACGCACGGCTCTGAACCGCTACCTCAAGCACATGGAGGCCCTGATCAGGGCCACGTCCAGCTAGGAGATTCCCATGCTCACATCGGCTCCCTCCGATCGGAGGGCTCTTTCGGCCTCGTCACCAGACTTTGCATTACAAAGTACTCCGAAACACGTCGCCCTCATCATGGACGGCAACCGGCGCTGGGCCCGTGCGCGGGGGATGCCCGCGGCGGCGGGTCACCGTCGGGGTGCAAAGAGGCTCGAGTCGCTCCTGCCGCTGGTCGCGCGAACGCCGATCGAAACGCTGACGCTGTTCGGGTTCGCGGCCGCGAACTGGCAGCGCTCGAGTGCCGAGGTGTCGGACCTCATGCAGCTCGCCGAGGCCACGCTGCTGCGCTGCGCAGCGCGCTGCCAGGCCGCAGGCATCGCTGTCGAGGTGATCGGCCGGCGTGACAGGCTCACGGAAAGTCTCGTGCGCGCCATCCGGCGGGTGGAGCAGGCCACTGCCGGCGGCTCGCGGCGGCTCAGGGTGGCGTTCGACTACTCGTCGCGGGAGGCCATTCTCAGCGCCGCGTGCAGGTCGGGAAATCGTGATCCGGCAGGGCTTTCCGCCGCGCTCGGTGGCAGCGACGTGGACCTGCTGATCCGTACCGGCCGGGAGCAGCGACTTTCGGACTTTCTGCTCTGGGAGTGTGCCTTTGCCGAGCTCTACTTTCCGGACGTCCTCTGGCCCGACTTCGACGGGGAAAGATTCACCCAGGCGCTTGCCTGGTATTCGGCGCGTGAGCGGAGATTCGGACGATGAGTGAAGCGAAGAACGAAACGAAGCACAAAACGATGAACGAACAGAGGGATGAAGCGATGCGCAGCACATCGCGAACCACCCTGCGCTTCGGCCTCATCGGCGTGATCGCGCTGGCAATGCTGATCCCGCTGGCGATGGTGGGCGGGGTGACAGACGAGCGGCAGGCCTACTTCGATGGCGCGCTGGCCGATGTGGCGCGGGCCTGGGGTGGTGTACAGACGCTCGCAGGGCCGTTTCTGGTGATCCCGGAAAGGCACACGCTCAAGGTTCAGCAGGACGATGGCCGGATAGTGGAGAAGGCCGTGGTGCGCGAGCGCGTGTATCTGCCCGCTACCCTGTCCGTGACCCTGGACGTGCGTCACCAGACCCGGCAGCGGGCGATCTACGACGTGCCTGTCTACACTGCGCAAGCCCGTTTCTCAGGGTCTTTTCCGGCCGTCGGGGCGGCCGGTACGGAGGGACGGCCATTGCTGGAGGAAGCCCGTCTGGTTGTGGGGATCAGCCACACGCAGGCCATCAGCAGCGCCTCGTCGATGTCCTGGGGTGATGAGCGCAGCGAGTTCCGGGCCGGCACCGGGCTCGTCTGGATAGACTCCGGGATACAGGCGAAAGCGCCGTTTGCCGCGGCAGGCACCTCGACGTTCGGCTTCGAGCTGGCGCTGAAGGGATCTCAGGCGCTCGCCTTCACGCCCGTGGGCGGCAGCACGGACGTCGAAGTGACGTCCTCCTGGCCCCACCCCAGCTTCGACGGCAACTACCTGCCCGAGCGCTACGAGATCGATGCGGACGGGTTCAGCGCCGAGTGGCAGGTCCACGAGCTGGCCAGGAATCTGCCCGACAGCTTTCTGGTGGATGCGGCGGGACCGGAGCTCGGTTCGAGCAGCGCGTCCATCCGCCTGTTTCAGCCGGTCACCGAGTACCGGATCGTGGATCGGGCGATCAAGTACGGACTGCTGTTCGTCTCGCTCACCTTCCTCGGCTTCGTGTGCTTCGAGCTGACCCTGGGTCTGCGTTTCCACCCGGTGCAGTACGGGGTGGTCGGCATCGCCCTGGTGCTGTTCTATCTGGCGCTGCTGTCGCTGTCGGAGCATCTGGCTTTCGGCATCGCCTACGCCCTGGCGACCGGGGCGTTGTGCATGCTGGTGGGCGCGTACGTGTGGGGCATGACCCGCTCGGCCCGGGTCACGGGCTGGCTGGTCGGCATCGTCCTCGGGCTCTACGGCACCCTTTACGTGCTGCTGCAGCTCGAGGCTTTCGCGCTGCTCGTCGGCACGGCGGTGCTGTTCGTGGGTCTCGGCGCGCTGATGTTCAGCACCCGACTTCTGGCGGAGGAGGCGGCTTCGGCCTGAGTGCCGAGCCGGACCGACTCAGGTCAGCTCGGAGGCGGGCCTCATCGGGTCGGTGCGCTCGATCAGGAGCGCCCGTGGATCCAGGTGGGAGATGAGCTGATCGAACAGCCCCAGACGCTGTTCGAGCTGCTCGAGGTTCAGCCTGGCCGGCAGGCAGAGGGCGACGTGGTGATGGCGGACCCAGATCTCCCGGCCGGCACGGGTCGCCAGCCACTCGTGAATGGCAGCCGCGGACCAGCGGGCCATGCCCAGCTCCGAGGCGATGCGCCGGATGACGATCATGCTGTTGGTGACCATCTCGACGTTCACCGTGGCACCGATCTCGTCCTTCTCGGCGGTGTCGCGTACCTCGAGCAGGTAGTCGGGCAGCTCGATCCGGTCGCCGGGGCGGATGGCGACGGGATGCTCCGGCCGTACCCGGTCGCCGTTGAGGTAGGTCGGGTTCCTGCCCTGGGCGACGAGGCAGTAACCGTCCGTGTCCTTGCAGATGCGGACGTGCCGGCGGGAAATCAGCGGCGAGTTCGCAAGGCAGAGGTCGTTGGCGGGATTGCGGCCGATGCTGAAAGGCCAGCGCCGGACCCGAACGTACTCGTAGTCACCACCCTTGTAAGAGACACCAAACTGCAATGCCATTCGTTTCTGCCGCGCCGTCCTGCCCTGTTCTGCCCAGTCCTGCCCTGTCGGGAACTCCTTTTACATTCCGCTTACACTCTCGAGCGGGCGAAGGATAACAGCGCTCGACGGGCGACGCATGACGATTTGGCGACAAATTGTTACGGAACGCTCTTCAGTACCTCGTTGGAATAGGCACTTTCGTTGCCTTCTCCGTCCAGGGCGGTCATCGCTACGTGGTAGTCGCCGGACGGGAGGGTGAACGACGTGGAGGTGGCAGTGCGACCCGTCACGTCCCGCATGTTGGTATAACTTCGCGAGGCCGTGCCGTAGTACACCCGATATCCGGCCAGATCCGTCAGCGGCGTGCCGTCCACGTTCTCCGTGGGGGCAACCCAGTTGAGGGTGACCGTGCCCCGAACGCTGATGGACACCATGGCCAGTGCCGAGCCGCCGGCACCGCTGCAGGAGAGCGAGAACGTGGTCTGCCGGGCGATCGACCCCGTGCTGGCGGATCCGGAAGTGCCGCGACTGCCGGACCAGCCACCGCTGGCCGTGCAGGCGGTGGCGTTGGTGCTGCTCCAGCTCAAGGTGGTGCTGCTGCCGCTGTTCACCAGGGTGCTCGCGGCGCTGAGGCTGACGGTGGGAGCGGGCGCAGGCGGCGCGGCCGTCACGGTGACGCTGCGGGTCTGAGTCACGGACCCGCCTGCACCGCTACAGGTCAGGGAGAAGCTGCTGCTGGACGTCAGCGGTCCCCGGGATTCGGAACCGGAGGTGGCACGGGCGCCGGACCAGCCGTTGCCGGCCTGACAGCTCGTGGCATTGGTGGTACTCCAGGCCAGGGTGACGGACTGACCACTCTGCACGGTACCGGGCGTTGCGCTGAAGGTCAGCGTCGGCGCGGGGGTGGGAGGTGGTGCCGCGGTCACGGTAACGGTGCGGGTTCGGGTGGTGGTGCCGCCGGGTCCCGTGCAGTTCAGGGCGAAGGTGGTGTTGGCGGTCAGCGGGGTGCTGGTCGCCGAGCCGGAGGCGGCGCGGCTCCCGGACCAGCCTCCGGATGCCTGGCAGCTCGTGGTGTTGGTGGCGGACCAGCTCAGCGTGGCGGTCTGGCCCGACTGAACGGTGCTGGGCGAGACACTGAAGCTCAGTGTCGGTGCCGGTTGAGACGGCGGCGGTAGCGGCGTGCTGTCAACGGTGATCTGCAGCGTCGCGGTGTCGCTGCCGCCGGGGCCCGAGCAGGTGAGCGTGTAGTCGGCGTCGGTGCTGAGCGGTCCGATGCCGGTGTTGCCGACAACTGGACGGCTGCCTGACCAGGCGCCCGAAGCGGTGCAGCCGGTTGCGTTGCTGCTGGTCCAGCGGATCACCGTCGACTGATTGGGATCGAGCGTCGGGTCGTCGGCGCTCAGGCTGACGACCGGGCGCTCGGCGGGCTCGACCACCGCAACCTCGACGCTGGCGCTGCCGACACCGCCGAGCCCGCGGCAGTAGAGCCTGAACTCCGATGCCTCCGTCAGCGATGGCGTGGTCCAGGTACCTTCGAGCGCACGGGATCCGCGCCAGTCGCCTGCGGCGCGGCAGCGTCGGGCACCGGCGCTGGCCCAGGACAGGGTCACCGTCTCGTTGGCGCCGACCGATGTTCGGCTGGCGGACAGCGAGACGATCGGTACGCCGGCTGATGCCTGGGCAACCATGTCCGCATCCAGCTGCGCGATCTGCGTGTCGTCCGCCAGGGCAACCCGTTCCGGGAGCGCCCACAGGGTGGTCAGGTGGGCGGCATCGAGCGTGCTGCGGGTGTCGGCGGCGACTTCGGCCGGGGATCCGGAGACGGCGATGGACAGATCCATCAGTGCGGAATCGTCAAGGGTCTCGTCCAGCAGCGCGAGGTTCGAGCGGGCCTGAACGATCATGGCTTCCGGAATCGGCGCCATTGCCACGGATGCGCCGGGATCACCACTGACCTGGCGCAGCGTCTCGTCGAGCTGAACATCCGCCTGCTGTCCGTCGACATGGGGCGTTCCCGAAATCATCTCGAGGATGATGGCGGCCTCGGCGCTGCGGAACACGCTTACCAGACGCGCATCGGTCTGGCTGCCGGAGTCGTTCAGACGCCCATCGTCGGCCAGATCGCAGGCCAGCGCCTCCAGAACGTCGTCGGCACTCAGGGTTCTGCCCGCGGTGGAGAGTGCCGAACGTGTCCGCTCCGCCGCTTCCGACAGAGCCAGGTTCGCGCGGATCACCGCGCCCAGCTCGACGCTCGACAGGGCGCGGGTTCCGTCCACGAAGTCGAGACCGGTGCTGGCCCGGAGTCTCTCCCAGGCCCGATTCAGGCTGTCCTGATCGGCGGGTCCCCCACAGCCGGCCATGGCGGCGGCAAGGGTGGAGAGGTGGCTGACCATCAGCCTGTCGGGGGTGGCGTCGAAAGACAGCGCCGACAGGGTGCTCCCGTTGGGCTGACCGGTGAGCAGGTTGGTGCCGCCCGCTGCCTGGACCTGCACCGGCGGCGCGAGCGTCTTGTCCGTGCGGACGGTGTAGCTGGCGTCGTCCGCTGAGCGCGCCGACACGGTGGTCGCTCCGTCATCCACCAGTACCGTGACCGTCGCATCCACCAGCGACGGGCTGCCGACGAATCCGGACAGCGTCCGAGCGCTCCCATCCACCGGCGCTGGCGTGCCGACGCTTTCAGAGCTGCCGGAGCAGGCGCTGAGGAGAAGTGAGGTGGCCAGAAAAAGGACGAGCCCCGTGGTACTGCTCAATCCACGGGGCCCGACACTCTTCAGGGGGGAGGAAGAGGTGCTCATCATCGATTCGTTCCGGATCAGCGTCCGGTGCGCTACTGCTTCGAGGCCATCGTAGAGAGAGCAGGAGCGCCGCACCTGTGGATAAGCTGTGAAACACGCGGGAAAACGGTCAGCCGGGCGCGGAGAAGGTGAACGTTCGGTCCGGCACTTCATCGGTGCCGGAGAGTGGCGTGTGAGTTCTTGTCAGCCTGTCAGAATCGGCCCGTGTGGTACGGGCCGATTCAGGGGGAGCGAAGGTCGGGCTGTCAGCCTGCTAAAGAACCGTCTTCAGCACCTCGTTGGAGTAGGCGCTCTCGTTGCCTTCTCCGTCCAAGGCCGTCATGGCCACGTAGTAGTCTCCCGATGGCAGGGCGAAGGAGGCGGAGGTGGCGGTACGACTCGGCACTTCCTGCATGTCGGCGTAGCTGCGCGAACCGGTTCCGTAGTAGACCCGGTATCCGGCCAGGTCCGTCAGCGGCGTGCCGTCCACGTTCTCCGTGGGCGCCACCCAGTTGACCGTGACCGTGCCCTGGACGCTGATGGCCACCATGGCCAGCGCCGAGCCGCCCGCGCCGCTGCAGGAGAGCGAGAAGGTGGTCTGCCGGCTGATCGATCCCGTGCTCGCGGAACCCGAGGTGCTGCGACCACCGGACCAGCCACCGCTTGCCGTGCAGCCCGTTGCGTCGGTGCTGCTCCAGTTCAGCGTCGTGCCGCTGCCGCTGTCCACGAGGGTACTTGCCGCGGTGAGGCTGACGGTCGGGGCCGGGTCCGGTGAGCCCGGCGTGCTCGGAGTGCTCGGCGGTGGCGTCGTGCTGTCACCGCGGTCCACGGTGCCTGAGCCGGCGACGCTGTTGCCGCCGCCCTGGCTCGAGGAGCCGGAGCAGGCGGTCAGTCCCAGACAGGCTGCCAGAAAAAGGACGAGCCCCGTGGTACTGCTTAACCCACGAGGCCCGGCACTCTTCAGGGGGGAGGAAGAGGTGCTCATCATCGATTCGTTCCGGATCTGCGTCCGGTGCTTTATTGCTTCGAGGGCATCCTAGTGAGACCAGGATGGGTGCACCTGTGGATAAGCTGTGAATCCCGGCCGAATCCTGTCAGCCGTCGGAATGACCCGGCGTTAGGAGGCGTCGGTATGGGCCCGCCAGACGGGCCGAAGGGTCAGTCGGCGGGCGTTCGGCGGGCCGAGACGGTGCCCCGGTTGAAGCCGAGCCAGTGCATGCGGCCGCGATAGCGGGCGTGCTCGATCTTCATGCACTTGTCGGCGATCACGGTCATGCCGCCGGCCTCGGCGATGGCGATCCCGTCGTGGCTCACCACCCCGAACTGGAGCCAGAGGAACTTTGCGCCGATAGCGACAGCCTCCCTGGCGATCTCGGGCACCGCGGCAGGGTCGCGGAAGACATCCACAACGTCCACCGGTTCGGGAATGGCGGCGAGGCTCGGGTAGCAGGTGCGGCCCAGGATCTCGGTCTCCCGCGGGTTGACGGGAAAGATCTCATAGCCGTGCCGGGCCAGGTAGAAGCCCACGTAGTGGCTGGCGCGGAGCTCGTTCGACGACATGCCGACGATGGCCACCCGCCTGCAGGCCAGGGCCTGCTGGATGATCTGCGGATCCTGGTACCTGGAGAGATCCATGTCAGCCTCCTGCTGCCGCGAGACCCTGCGTGAGGTCCCAGATGAGGTCGGATGCATCCTCGATGCCGATCGAGAGCCGGATCGTGCCGGGGCCGATGCCGGCGGCATTGAGCTCCGCGTCGGATAGCTGCCGGTGGGTGGTGGTGGCCGGATGGATGACCAGGGACTTGGCGTCGCCGACGTTGGCCAGGTGGCTGAACAGAGTGAGCGCCTCGATGAAACGTACCCCGGCGGCGCGGCCACCGGCCAGGTCGAAGCAGAATACCGCCCCCGCCCCCCGGGGCAGATAGCGCTCCACCAGCGGCCGGTAGGGGCTGTCCGGCAACCCGGGGTGGCTGACCCGGGTGACGCCGTCGTGGCCGTCGAGAAAGCTCGCCACCGCCAGCGCGTTGTCGACGTGAGCGGCCATCCGCAGTGGCAGGGTTTCGAGTCCCTGAGCAAGCAGAAAGGCATTGAAGGGGCTGAGCGCGGCGCCCAGGTCCCTGAGCGACTCGGCGCGGAGCTTCATCAGGTAGCCGAACACGCCGAAGGTCTCGTGGAACGTCAGCCCGTGATAGGCGGGGGACGGCTCGGCCACCACCGGGAACCGACCGTTCGACCAGTCGAAATCGCCGCTGTCCACCACCGCGCCGCCGATGCTGGTGCCGTGTCCGCCGATGAACTTGGTGGCGGAGTAGACGACGATATCGGCCCCCCACTCCAGAGGCCGACACAGATAGGGGGTCGCAAAGGTGTTGTCGACCATGAGCGGCGCGCCGTGCTCGTGGGCAATGGCGGCCACCGTCTCGATGTCCAGCACGTTGCCGCCCGGGTTGCCGATGGTCTCGGCAAACAGCAGCTTGGTGTTGGGCTTCAGCGCCGCCCGCCAGGCCTCCGGCCGGTCCGGGTCCACGAAGTCGAGTGCCACCGAGAGCTTCCTGAACAGGTGCTTGAGCTGGGTGACGCTACCGCCGTAGAGCGCGGAGGACGCCACCACGTGATCGCCGGGCTCGAGCATGGTGAAGAAGGCCGCCGACTGCGCGGCCAGCCCGCTCGCGAACGCCACGGCACCGACGCCGCCGTCCAGGTTCGCGAGCCGCTCCTCGAAGGCGGCAACCGTAGGATTCATGATCCGGGAGTAGGTGTTGCCGTATTCCTGCAGGTTGAAGTACGCCGCGGCGGAGGCCGAATCCTCGAACACGTAGCTCGTGGTCTGGTAGATGGGCAGCGCCCGGGCACCGGTGACCGGATCGGGTCTCGCGCCCGCGTGCACGGCGCGGGTGTGGAATCCGAACGGCCTCGAAGTTTCCGTCATGTCCTGTCTCGCCCCCTGAGCGCTCAGCGCTGATGTTGACCTGCCCGAGGCGCGAGCACAACGCGCGGGTCCCGCCCGCGGATGCGTCACCGGGGTGCACGGCGGGTAGCGGCTGTACCCTGGTGGTGCCCTTCCGGCCGGCGGGCTCACCAACACGGCTGCCGGCGCGGTGTCAGACGCCCCGCATTCTCCCGTCTGCGGGGGTGTGGACAAGGTTGGCCCGTGAATTGCAAAACCCGACACGAACCTGCTGTAACGGTTTGCCCAGGAGTTGTCTGTGATTCGTTCCAGAGCAAGGAACCGCTCATCCGTTCTCCCGTCCGTCTCTCTCCTGTTCACGCTTGCGATCTGCGCCACGGGGTGTGCCGGAAAGCCGGCGCACATCGCGTCGCCTTCCCCGCCGACAACAAGCATGTGCACGACCGCCCGCTGTCTACAGGAGGCGTCCATGGAGCCGTACTACGAAGCGTGCGTGGCTGGCCTGTTCAATCAGTCTTCCGTCCGCAGCGTCAGGGAAGCCATCTATGAGGAGTTCCGCTATCCCTTCAGTGACGCCAACGGTTACTTCAGCTGGATGAGGATGGGCGGATCGGGACCGGCACCGCAGGAATGGTGCCGGCACTATGCCTACAGGAAGGTTGCGTCTCCGTATGGCCGGGTTTTGGGCATGAACTGAACGGGTTGCGGGCGTGGCAACGGGGATGGGTGACGAGGTGCGCAGACGGTAGACTGGCCGCACCACGGATACGGACCTCACCATGCTCGATACCTCCGGTCGGGACCTGCCTCGATGCGTGCGCAGATCTGTCAGCGCGGTGCAGATGGTCATGCTGTTCTGCGCCGCGATGACGGCGATGCCTGCCGCGGCGGCGGTGGCTGCTGAGGCGGCGGTCGCCGCAGAGGCGGCGATTGACGACAGCGCGGCACAGACAGCCGCCGGTGCGTCACGGACGGAAACCGACCATCCCGGCCAGGCGATCTACCGGGCCCACTGCGCGGCCTGTCACGATCGCCCGGCCGAGACCCGCACGCCCCCCGTCGACGCGCTCAGGCAGATGAACGCGGAAAGCCTGCTGCTGGCGCTGACCCGGGGGGTCATGCAGGAGCAGGGCAAGGGGCTGTCGAGGCGTGAGCTCGGCGCGCTCGTGGACTACCTGGCAGCGAAAGAAGCCGATAATCCGGACTGGTATGCCGGCATGCTCTGCCCACCGGAGCAGCGCGAGGTGAGCCTCTCGCCGGTGACCATGCCGGTGGTCGGGGTGGACGAGCGCGGCAGCCGTCATCTGAGCGCCGATGCGGCCGGACTAACGAGCGCTGGCATGGCGGATCTCGAGCTCGCCTGGGCCATCGGCTTTCCCGATACCAGCGTCATGCGTTCCTCACCGGTGATCGTGGGCAGCACGATGTATCACAGCGCGCCCCAGACCGGCCGGGTGCTGGCGCTGGACGTGCGCGAGCCCTGCGTGCAGTGGATCTACGATGCCGGCACGCAGCTGTCGAGCTCGCTGTCCTACGGGCTCGTGGGCGGAACACCGACGCTGGTCTTCGCGGACCGCGCGGGTCTGGTGCACGCCGTCGACGCGGTCACAGGCGAGGGGCAGTGGACGGCGGATGGCCGGCACTCGCCGGAGACGTCGATCAGCGGCGCGCCGGTGATCGCGGGCGACCGGATCATCGTTCCGGTGTCCGGCTCGGGTGTCGGCCGCGGGGCGGATCCGGAGTACGAGTGCTGCGCGGAGCACGGCGCCGTGGTCGCGCTGGCGGCGGGCACCGGTGAGCGGCTGTGGACCTGGCACACCATGGAGGACGCCACCTACACCGGCCGGAAAAGCCGGGTGGGTGTGAAGCTCCGCGGTCCGTCCGGCGCGCCCATCTGGTCCACGCCCACCGTCGATCACACGCGTGGCCTGATCTACGCCACCAGCGGCCAGAACACCTCGCTGCCGGCCACGAAGACGTCAGACGCGGTGCTGGCCATCGAACTCGAGACGGGCACGCTGCGCTGGGGATTCCAGGCGCTCGCCAACGACGTCTGGATCATCGGCTGCCGTATCCCCTGGGAGAAGTCCGGACCGAACTGCCCGAGCCCGACGGAGAGCGTGCTGAAGGACTTGGACTTCGGCGGCTCGGCAGTGCTCGTGACCCTCGAGGATGGCCGCGACGTGCTGCTGGCCGGGCAGAAGTCGGGCGATGTCTGGGCGCTCGATCCGGACGACGGTTCGCTGCTCTGGAACCGGCGCTTCGGTGAGGGCACACCGCTCGGTGGCGTGCACTGGGGCCTGGCGACGGACGGGCGGCGGGTGTTCGCCCCCATCAGCGATCCGGCGACGCGGCCGGATGCCCGTCCCGAGCCGGGCATGAACGCGCTCGACATCGCCACCGGCGAGGTGCTCTGGCGTCAGGCCGTGACCGCGGACTGCGACGGCGGGCGCAGAGAACGGTTTTCGGGTTGCGCCAGCCGGTACGGCCTGTCGGCGCTGCCGCTGGTGGTGGACGGCGCCGTCGTCGCGGGCTCGGTGGACGGCTGGCTCTACGTATTCGATGCCGAAACCGGCGCGGTGGTCTTCCGTTTCGATACGCTGCGCGAGTTCGAGACGGTGAACGGCGTGCCGGGAAAGGGTGGATCCATCGACGCCCACAGCATCGCCGCCGGTGCGGGCATGATCTTCGTCGGCTCGGGCTACGGCCGCTTCGGGCAGGCGCCGGGCAACGTGCTGCTCGCCTTCCGGGCGCGCAGCCGTTGACCGTCAGGGCGTCCGCGTCTGTTTATGCAGGCGTCTGCTTACGCAAACGCGTCTGCTTACCCAGACGCGTCTGCTTGCCCAGACGCGTCTGCTTGCGCAGACGGCACGTACCAGATGGGTGACGACCAGGCGCGCTCCTGGATCGTGGCGTGCAGGTCGGGCCGCGGTGGGGTGCCGTTCCTGACCGCGTCCCAGGTGGACCACCGACAGGTGGGGTTCTCCAGCGCCCGCACGTAGTAGAAGGCCCGTTCCCCGGGATCGAAGCTCGGATCCCGCCAGGTGACGGCGAGCTCGCCCGCACCCCGGTCCTCCGTGAACGAGCAGTCCGAGAGATCCACGCGCGCGCCGTTGTCCGGGCAGCGGTGGGTCTGCGGATTCACGGCCTGGCCGTCCGAGCACGCCACGTCGTACACGGTCTCCCGCATCTCGCCGTCCGCCAGCGCGCCCTTGACGATCTGCAGCCGCTGCAGCGGTGCGCTCGTGGCGTCCCGGGCCGCCCAGACGGCGAATACCGGGGCTTCATCGCCGCGGCCGAAGAGGTCGCCGCCCATGCTGACACCACCGGCATAGGCCTGCTGCACCCAGTCCTGACGATCCGTGAGGCTTTCCGGGTAACCGTAGCCGGCGAACAGCCGCACCCGCAGCCGGGGACCGCTGGTGGCGAAGGTCTCCTTGCGGCGGAACGCATCGAAGATCGCTGCGCGCGTGTTTTCCTCGGCCCACACCCCGGCGAGGCCGGACGCCCCCCAGGTCTGCTGGGCGCCGTCGCGATAGGTCCTGCCCTCCACCTCCTTCAGGCCCTGCTGCAGACCGCTCTCGCCGGCGCGACGCGCGGCTTCCTCGGGCAGCGGCACCGAACCGCGCAGCGCGGGTGTGGCGTCGAGCAGGCCGATCTTCGAGAAGAAGTTGTTCTCCTCGAACGATCCGGCACCCGTGTGGGTGTCGGAGGATCCGATCAGCCCGAACTTGTAGGGGTTGGCGCCGATCTCCGACTCGAGCTTCAGGCCCCGCAGATAGGCCTGGCGAACATAGCTGCCGTTTTCCTCACTGTGCAGGGTGGTGGCGATCCGGTACGGCATGATCTCGAAATCCGCCCACTCGTCGTTGGGTGAGAGCAGCGGGTGGGTGTCCGAGGTGCCCTTCACCTGGGTGACCTCCACCAGCGGTTCGTTGCGCATCCGGGTGTCGGCGTACGCTGCGTCGATGGGCCTGCCCGCCCAGTCGGTGAGCATGAACATGGCGCCGTTGGAGCCGTTGGAATTGTGCGGGATGGCGACGCTGTCGATCCCCTGGGCCCGCAGCGCGTCCATCCATGCCCACAGCCCTTCCGGGTTCTGCGAGTGGAAGCGCGAGAACGGCGCGCCGGGCACCCGGTCACCGCTCCTGAAGATGACGTTGCGGTGCAGATTGCCGCGCTCGTCCGTGGAGCTGGTGTATTCGTACGCCACGAAGGTGGTGAAGTTGCCCGGGTCGTTGTGTGCCTCGGCGGCGGCGATGATGTCCGCCCAGGCGGAGCGGGCCATGTCGTCGAAGAGGCGCCTGGGGATGGATCCGTCGGTGATGCCCTGCACCGCGTTCGGAATGAAGGTGGAGAACCGCTGCGCTCGATCGGCGATGCTGGCTGGGGTCAGGTTGTCCGGACGATTGAGGTCGTGGAACGGCTCCGCCATGGGCAGCCGGGAGAACGCCGTGCTCGTGTCGGCAGCTTCGGGCACCGCGCCGAGGAACATGGCGTGGTCCGTCACGCCCAGAAAGTCGAGCGCTGCGGGCAGCTTGACGTCGAAGCCGGCGGGATGACGGATCGGCTCTCCCTTCGCGTAGCGGTAGGCGTCCGAGGGGCTCGCCAGGGTGCCGAAGGCAAAGGCGTCGAAGCTGTAGCGGGTGTGGATGTGCAGGTCGCCGAACAGGGCGACCCGCCCGGCGTTCTGCGCCGGTGCGATCGCCACGGTGTCGTAGGCCGCATCGAAAAGGGTCTGGCTCGGCAGCCCGACGGGCGCTTCCGAATCCGCCTCCACCCCCACCTCCTGGCCGTTGGCAGACCTGTCTGTGGCGTTCGGCTGCTGAGGCTCTGCACAGCCGGTGAGCCATACCAGCGCCAGCAACGTGCCCTGATGAATCGAGCGCATGATCTCTCCCCCTCCGGTTTGCCCCGTATTGTACGGTTCGGCGACAATCACGTGCATCTACGGGATGGGGGAGTGGGTCATGGTCTATCGGATACGTCGTTTCTCGCCGCTCGGCCGGTTTTCGCTGCCGGCCCTGCTGACAGTGTTCGCTCTGACCGGCTGCGGCCAGGAAGGCGCCACGGTTCCGGAGCCCGCGCCGCCGCAAGCTGCCGCAAATCCCGCCGGCGAGGGCAGTGCCGCGTCCACGGACGAGGTGCGGGTCAACCCGCTCCGCGACGCCTACTTCGGCGATACCCACATCCACACCATCCTGTCCTTCGATGCCTACCTCATGGGTACCCGACGGACGCCGGACGACGCCTACGAGTTCGCCAAGGGCGCGGCCATCGAGCATGCATCCGGCTTCATGATGCAGATGAAGAAGCCGCTCGACTTCCTGGCGGTGTCCGACCACGCGTTTTATCTCGGCATGATGCGCGAGATCTCCGACGGACGCGTCAGGCACGAGCTGGGCGAGGCGGTGCGGGGCTCCACCACGGTGCCGGGCTCACGTGCAGCGTTCGCGGCCGTCCTCTCGCATCTGCAGAAGATCGGTGCGGATCCGGGCCTCACGGACGATCTCGACAACCGCGACGTCGCGCGCTCGGCATGGCAGGAGATCATCGAGGCGGCGGAGCGGCACAACGATCCGGGCAGCTTCACCACCTTCATCGGCTACGAGTACACGAGCTCCGGCCCCGAGTTCCAGAATCTGCACCGCAACGTGATCTTCCGGGGCAGCGAGGTGCCGCGGCAGCCGTTCGCGCGGCTCGATTCGCTGAATCCGGAGGATCTCTGGGACTGGATGGATGACAATCGGGCCAACGGGATGGACGCCATCGCGATTCCGCACAACTCCAACGGCTCCGACGGCTGGATGTTCCAGACCACGAACTTTGCGGGTGAGCCCATGGACGCCGCCTACGCCGAGCAGCGCATGCGCAACGAGCCGCTGGTGGAGAACACCCAGGTGAAGGGCACCTCGGACACCCACCCGCTGCTCTCGCCCAACGACGAGTGGGCCGACTTCGAGCTCATGGAGCTTCGGGTCGCCTCCACGCTGCCGTCACGGCCACAGGGCAGCTACGTGCGCGAGGCTTACCTCAACGGCCTCCTGATGGAGGCGGAGCAGGGCTTCAACCCGTACCGGTTCGGTGTGATCGGCTCGTCCGACACGCACAACGCCGCGGGCTCGTTCGAGGAAGACAACTACTGGAGCAAGACGGGCATCACCGACATCCAGCCGCACCTGCGCGGTTCCGAGCCTCTGCCGGACTCGCCACCGGACGACCCGCAGTACGCCGAGGCGACGGCGCGCTTCTGGGGCGCCTCCGGTCTTGCCGGTGTGTGGGCCGAGTCGAACACCCGGGAAGCCATCTTCGAGGCCTTCCGCCGCAAGGAGACCTTCTCCACCAGCGGGCCGCACATCCGGGTCCGGTTCTTCGCCGGCTACGACTACGACCCGGACATGCTCGGAACGCCCGGCGTGCTGGAGCGGGCCTATGCGGGCGGCGTGCCCATGGGCGGCGACCTGCTGGCCGACGGCAAGCGGGCACCGAGCTTTCTGATCTGGGCGGCACGGGATCCGGACAGCGTGCCGCTTGAGCGGCTGCAGGTCGTCAAGGGCTGGATCGAGAACGGTGAGCCCCGGGAAGCGGTCGTCGACGTCGCCTGCTCGGACGGTTCGAGCCCCTCGCCGCTGGATCATCGCTGCCCGGACAACGGCGCCACCGTGGACCTCGGTACCTGCGCGGCCTCCGAAGATGTGGGCGCGTCGCAGCTGGCGACGGTGTGGACCGATCCGGATTTCGATCCGGGCCAGCGCGCCTTCTACTACGCGCGGGTGCTGGAGAATCCGAAGTGCCGGTGGTCGACGTGGGATGCGATCCGGGCCGGCACGCCGCCCAATCCGGAGCTGCACGCCACGATCCAGGACCGCGCCTGGAGCTCACCCATCTGGTTCAAGCCGTGAGCGTTCAGAAGAACGCGCGGTACCCGGCGCGCAGAAACACCCCGGTGATGTCCACCGAGCGATCCGCGAAGTCGCGGGTGGACCACTCGTAGCCGCTCTCCAGCTCGAAACGGATGATGCGGCTGAAGCGGTAGTCGAGACGCAGCGACGGCCGCAACGTCCACTGCTCGTCGTCCGTGCGCACGAAGTTGCGGTGATCCACGCGGAACCGTGGGTAGAGGAACCAGCGCTCGCCAAAGCGGAGGCGGTTGTCCCAGTACAGAGAGGTGGTGTCGCTGGTCTCGGAATCGGCGAGGCGCAGCATGAGGCCCGAGTAGCTGCCGCGGCCGAAGATGTCCGTAGAGCGGATCTGCATCGAGGAGTAGAGCGTCTTCTGGGCATCGAGACCGAGCACGTCGGCGGAGGCCTCGGTGCTCGAGAAGTCGGTCGCCACCACGTCCGCGGAGAGGGTCCAGCTGTCTCCGAGCCGCTGATTCCAGCCGAGGCGCAGGGTGTTGCTGGTGGCGGTGCGGTCGTCCGCGATCTGCTCGAGGCTCAGGTCCAGCAACGTCTCTTCGAACTCGGTGAGGTCGCCGATGGTCTGGCCCATGAGCGCGTTGCGGGTGGTGAGGTAGGGATTTCTGCGGTGCTCGTAGGAGGCGTTGAGCTGGGATCGGCCGAATGAGACGTTGCCGGTGAGGGTCAGGTTGTTCAGCGCCGCGTAGTGGACGTCGTAGTCCACGAGCGAGAAGAGCATGAAGCGATCGGTGTAGTACTGACCCTGCACCCCGATGGCCTGGCGGTCGAGCTGGCTGTCCGCATACTGCTGCACGAAGAAGGGCCGCAACGCCAGCTTGCCGGATGCGGACAGATACTCGCCGCGGAAGCCGAAGAACGGCCGGTCGGAGGTCGGCGCGTCGTAGGAGGCGTCGAGCAGCAGCCCGCCGGTGAGACCGAGGCCGATCCGGTCGCTCAGGCGATAGGTGAGATCGGCACCGTCGAAGCGGCCGAGCGCTCCGGTTTCCCAGTTGGACTGGCGGCCGATGCGCACGCCGGCGTTCAGGCGCTCGGCGAAACCTTCCCAGTAGGCGGCGCTCACCTGGAAGGTGCGCCCGTCGAGCCAGTCGTTGTCGCTGAAGTCCGCCAGGTAGCTCATGGTGACCCGCACGTCCTGGTCGAGGGAGCCGCCGTTACGGCTCGCCATGAAGTTGAGGTCGTTGAAGAGCCCGTTCACGGGGACCGAAGAGTTGTCGTCCACGGTGAAGGTCTGGCGCTGGTAGAACTGGCCGATCTGCACGCCCAGATCCCAGGCCGGGCCGGTAGCCGCCACCTGCGCGGACGCGGTGGGCTTCTTCCGCTCCAGGTCGAACGCGGTGAGCGCCGCCAGCCGCTGGGTAACCCGTTCAGCGGCGTCGGTGTCGCCGGCGTAGTCGTCCAGATACAGCTCGTAGTAACGCTTGGCGTGCGCTTTCTGATCGTTCAGCTCACGCGAGACGCCGAGCATTTCCAGCGCTTCCTGGCGCCAGGGCTCCTCGTTGGCCGCGACCACGGCGCCGTAGCGGTTGATGGCCGTCGGCCAGTCCTCCCGGGCGAACGCTTCACGGGCCTCGATCAGCATGGCTTCCACCTCGCCGGGGGGTGCCGGCTCGACGACGCTGCGGGTGGTCCAGACGCTGGGCGCGGGTGCAGGCTCGGGCTCCGGCACCACGTCGATGGTGGTCGGCGTGGTGAGGGCGATGGAAAGCTGCACTTCGTCCCCGCCGGCAGTGGCTGCCGCCGTTTCGGCCGCCATAGTGTCTGCCGCTCTGTCCGCGACGTAGTCCGGCGGGTTGAGGCGGAACGCCTCGGCGAACGCGATCTCGTCGCTGCCGACACGTTCGATCCAGGCGTCCGGGAAATAGCGCCGCAGAATGCCGGCCGTCCGATTGGCTTCGCGCTCGCCGGCGAAGAAGCCGATCCGCAGCCGGTGCCAGAGCACACCGTCCTTCTCGAAGTCGGTGATGTAAACCACGTGGGTGTCGGCATAGCCCTTCGGCAGATCGGCGAGTGTGGGGAAGCTCTTCAGGCGGGACTCGAGGTTGATGGCGTACTGGTCGTCGCCCTTCTCCCGGCGGAACCGCGTCATACCCGCGTAGTCCTTCTCCGGTGTCAGCTTCAGCAGCACCTGGGTGTCCATGAACTGCGGCAGGAGCTGCGCGGCGACCGGTGCACTGAAGCCGAGCGTCAGCACGTAGCCCTTCTTGTCGCTGCCTTCCAGGCTCACCGTCTCCAGCAGCCGTCCTTCCTCCTCGAAGCGCAGCTCGGATGCGTACCACTCGCCCGATGCCGCCGACGTCGACCGCAGACCGATGGTGAGGCGCCTGTCCTCGGCGTCGAACGACTCGATGCGCATGGCCGTGCCCAGACGGATCTGGAGATCGACGTACGATTCTTCGGCCTGATAGAGCACGTCGCGCAGCAGCGCCGCCGCGTTAGCGCAGAGCGGCACCAGGAGCAGCGCCAGCAGGATCAGTCGGCGTCCCATGATCACCACTCCCTGCTGTTCACGCGGTGCTCGGGACCGTTGCGGAAGGTCGCGATGGTCGTCAGCGTGCTGTCGGTGTAGATGTGGCAGGCCCCGGTGCAGTCCCTGAGCTCGCTCACGGTGTAGGGCGTGTCCGGATTGTTGTGCTTGCGGTGCGGCCCTGAGCGGAAGTCGTTGGCATGACACGCCGCACAGTCGGGCTGGTAGGCGGGCGAGGTCCAGGTGACGATCTCGCTGTTGTTGCCGTGACAGTCCGTGCACTGCAGGTTGGCGGCGTGGTCACCGGGGTATCCGGGCGACGAGTGGACGAACTGATCCGGTGTCCAGAATGTGGTCGTGTGGCAGTCGTCACACGACGCGGCGGTCATGAAGTGTCCGGGGTTCTGGCCCGTCGCCGTGACCCCGTCGTGACAGCTCGCGCAGGTACCGGGGGCGACGTTGTTGTGATCGAAGATGGCCGGTACCCAGGCGATGGTGGAGTGGCAGGCATCGCAGGAGGCGCTGGTTACCAGGTGCTGGGGATGCTTGCCGGTGGCCGTCATGCCATCGTGGCAGGATTCGCAGGTGCCGGGGCTGACCGCCGCGTGGTCGAAAACCGCGGGTATCCAGGCGTCGGTGGTGTGGCAGTCGTCGCAGACATTGGAGCTGGCGATATGCTGCGGATGTTTGCCGGTGGCGGTGACGCCGTCGTGACAGGATGCGCAGGAGCCGAGGATCTGGGTATGGTCCACGGTCACGGCCGGCGTCCAGAAGTCCGTGCTGTGGCAGTCCTCGCAGACGTTCGTGCTCTGGATGTGCTGCGGGTGCTTGCCGCTCGCGGTCACCCCGTCGTGGCAGCTCGCACAACCGCCGGTGACGCCGGCGTGGTCGAAGTAGAGCACGGGTACCCAGGCAGAGGTACTGTGGCAGCTCTCGCAGAGATCCGAGCTGGCGACGTGCTGCGCGTGTTTGCCTGTTGCGCGCACCCCGTTGTGGCAGCTCACGCAGCCGTCGGTGATGCCGTCGTGGTTGAAGAAGACGAGCTGCCAGGCCACATCGGTGTGGCAGCTGTCGCACTCCTCGGACGTCTGCAGGTGGTTCGGCGGCATGCCTTCTGCCGTGCGGCCGTTGTGACAGCTCGTGCAGCTGCCCATCACCTCGCCGTGATCGACCTCGGTGACCGCCACCCAGTTCAGGGTGGTGTGGCAAGCCTCGCAGTTCTCCGTCGTCAAGGGGTGGCTGAGCGAGCGGAACGAGCTGGCATAGATACCGGTGCCATCGTGACAGTAGCCGCACTCCCTGGGTGTGCCTTTGAAGACGCCGCGGACGTGGCAGGACTCGCAGGCAACCTCCGCGTGCATGCCGTCGAGGTCGAACCCGAAGCCGAAGTGATCGGCGCGCTCCATGGCCATCGCCAGCGGGGTGCCGGCGAGCAGCGCCAGGACCAGCATCGCCCGCGCGCGCTCCCTCCACCGGCGTGCCCGGTGCCGTTGCTCAGAGTTCATCTTTCAGCTCCTCGAAGCTCGTGCTGAGGTGGCAGCGGTCGCAGTCCTGACCGAATCGGCCGCGATGCACGTCGTCTCCACGATGGCAGGCGACACAGGCGCGGGTCTGTTTGCCCACGGGGCGGTTGGGGGGATGGCAGTCGGCGCAGACGAGCGACGCGTGGGCGCCTTCCAGGGGGAAGCCGGCGTCCACGGCGTGGTCGAATGTCCAGAGATCCCAGCCCGCCGGGTTGTGGCAGGTGCCGCACTCGCTGCCCATGGCGCCGCCGTGCACGTCCTCGTCGTCGTGGCAGGTGAGGCAGTCGTGGTCGACGGGCGAGAAGACCAGGGAGTCGTGGCACTGCTCGCAGGACACCACCCGATGCAGGCCCACCAGCGCGAAGGGCGTCAGGTCGTGCTGGAAGCGCAGGTCCTCGTCCCAGTGGAACTGGCCGTGACAGTCCTTGCAGGTGTCCAGGGTGCCGTCGTGGGGGTCGTCGCGGTCGTGGCAGCCGATGCACTCCACCGGCAGCGGGGTCTCGAGATCCGTGGTGTGGCAGTCGGTGCAGCTCTGCGTGGCGTGGGTGCCGATGAGCGCGTAGCCGGTCTCGGCCTCGTGGTCGAACGCGATGGACCAGCGATCCTGCTGATGGCAGTCGCCGCAGGCCGGGCCGTTGCGCCCGAGGTGAACATCGTCTCCCGCATGGCAGCCGTTGCAGTCCGCGGGCAGGCCCTCGTAGCTGCTCTCGTCCACATGGCAGTTCCGGCAGGCGAGCGTCGCGTGCGCGCCGACGAGGGCGAATCCCGTTTCGGCCTGGTGATCGAACTGAGTTTCCCAGGACGTGACACCATGGCAATCGGCGCACTGGGTGCCGTTGCGTCCCTCGTGCGCGTCGTCGATCCGGTGGCAGTCGATGCACTCGGCGCCGGGTGCGGCGAACAGTCGACTCTCATGGCAGCCGAGGCAGGTGGTCTCGGCGTGCACGCCGCGCAGCGGGAAGTCGGTGGTGTCGTGATCGAAATCCGCTTCCGCCCAGTTGGCGAGCGTGTGGCAATCGGCACACTCCGTGCCGAGCTCGCCCTGGTGGACGTCGTCGTCCTGGTGGCAGGCCGCACAGTCGCCGTCCGCCTGCCGATGTTTCCTACCGGGCTCGTGACAGCTCGCGCAGGCGACGCTGGTGTGCGCGCCGGTCAGGGCAAAGTCGGTGTGGCCGTGGTCGAACAGGTTCGGCTGCAGGCCGACGATGTCCGCATCCCGGCCTTTGTGCTCGGTGTGGCAGGCCTTGCAGTCCGCCGTGCGCGCCGCCGGATCCCGGCCGTGATAACCGGTGCCGGCGTTCGCATCCCCGGCGACGTCGTCGTGGCACTCCAGGCACAGGCCACGCTGCGCGGCGCGCTCGAACACGCCGTGACAGGCGCTGCAGGTTTCCTCGGTGTCAGCATGCCCCTCGATGACGGGCCCGGGCATCACGAGTGTTTCCAGGCTCGCCGCCTGCAGGGTCGGAACGGCGGCCAGGAGCCACAGACCGGAGATCCACCCGGCCAGGCGTGCGCCTGGGCGCCTAATACGCATGCACGGCCATCACGTGCACGATGGCGGCCGCGACCATCACCAGGAACAGCGGGAAGTGGACGACGTGCCAGAGGCTGAACAGGCGTTCACAGCCGCGCAGCTGCGCGAACTTCCGGTACGTCTCCAGGCGCCGGTCCAGGTAGGCGAGCGCGCTGTCGAGCAGGCGCTCCCGGTGATGCGCCAGCGCCGCGGTGCCGTTGAGCCGCTCGTCGACCAGCGCGGCGAGCTCGCGCTTGAGCTGCCGGCGCAGACGGAAAACCGTGAAAGGCGCCATGGCCATGCCGGCCACGGACGGCAGGATGCGGCGTGATCGGGACAGCACGGTGCGCTCGTAAGGCTGCAGACGGTCGTTGATCAGCGCCACCACCGGCAGGCCGCCGGACGCCGAGCCACCGGCGGACATGTCCGCCTGCAGGGACTCCAGCGTCGCCTTGTGACCATACATGCCGTAGTGGATCTTCGCGTACAGGTAGCGGCCGAGGATGCCGCTCGAGGCCACGATCAGGGTGCAGAAGAGCGCCACCTGACCGTTCAGGGAGCCGATGGTGAAGTTACTGTGAAGCAGTACCAGCAACGGACCGAGGATTCCGAAGATCATGTGGGTTCGAAACCAGAACCTGACGGAGCCGAGCCCGGCGAGCGCCTTCACGCGCTTGCGGAGCGGGTAGACGAGGAGCAGCAGCATCAGTGAGCCACCGGCGATGCCCAGCCAGTAGCCGAGGCCTGCCTTGGCACGGATCAGGTTCTCGTCGCGCACGCTCCAGGCGGCAAGGATCACGAGGATCACCATGGCATAGCCCGCCAACGTCCAGATGTCCAGCTTTCTTGACGTAGTGGTCGCGTTCACGAAGGTGCCGGCAGTTGAATTGATCATGCGAGCGTACGTGTTTTTACCCCTTTCATACCGTCGTGCATGTCCCATTCTGATCGGGTGCGTGCACAACGGGTCACAATATGGGAATATATTCCCTTTTTCAATGATCCATGGTTCGAACCCGCCGGGGTTCGAGAGGACGCGATGGACGCTCTTTCCGGATATCTGAGCTATGTGCTCTACGGCGCGCCGCTACTGGGGCTCTTCGCCTGGGCGGCCGGCCGGCGCAGCCGCCTGGAGGCGGTGAGCGAAAGCACGTTCACCGAGGCGCAGGAGACGGGTCTCACCCAGCCCGCCTCACTGCATCCGGTGATCGACACCGCGAAGTGCATCGGTTGCGAGTCGTGCGTGCACGCCTGCCCGGAGTTCCCGGCCCACCAGGTGCTCGGCATCCTCGCCGGCAAGGCGCACCTGGTCTCTCCCACCGACTGCATCGGGCACGGGGCCTGCCAGCGGGTGTGCCCCACCGGCGCCATCTCGCTGGTCTTCGGCACCGCCGAGCGGGGAGTGGACATTCCAGCGGTAAACGCCGACTTCTCCACCAACGTGGCCGGCGTGTTCATTGCCGGTGAGCTGGGCGGCATGGGCCTGATCCGCAATGCCATCGAGCAGGGGCGACAGGCCATTGCGACGATTGCGGCCCGGGTTCGTAACGATCGCCGCAGCAAGAGCGTGCCGCTGGACGTACTCATCGTCGGGGCGGGCCCGGCGGGCATCGCGGCGACGCTGGGGGCAATGGAGTCGAAGCTCGCGCACCGGACCATCGAGCAGCATACCTTCGGCGGCACGCCGGCCAACTTTCCCCGCGGCAAGATCGTCATGACCTCGCCGGCTTCGCTGCCGCTGGTGGGCAAGGTGAAGTTCAAGGAAACGACGAAGGAAAAGCTGGTCGGTTTCTGGGAGCGTGTCCGCGCGGAGACGGGCATGGTCGTCCACTACGGCGAGCGTCTCGAGCACATCGAGCCGCAGGATGGCGCCCTGAAGGTGCAGACCAGCGCCGGAACCTACCTCACCCGTACGGTGCTGCTCGCCATCGGCCGGCGCGGTACGCCCCGGCGTCTCGGCGTGCCGGGTGAGGAACTGGCGAAGGTGAGCTACTCGCTGCTCGATCCGGCTGACTATCGGGGCAAACGGGTCCTCATCGTCGGCGGCGGAGACAGCGCCCTGGAAGCGGCTGTGAGCATCGCGGATGAGCCTGATACCTGTGTGCACATCTCCTACCGCTCCGCGGCGTTCACGCGGGCAAAGAAGAAGAACCGGGAGCGGGTGGAGGCGATGGTGCGCGCAGGACGTCTGAAGCTGCTGATGGAAACGACCGTGGTGGGCATCGACGAATCGAGCGTGGTGCTGGACACGGCAGCCGGACGCAAGCGGCTCAGGAACGACGCCATCATCGTCTGCGCCGGCGGCATCCTGCCGGACGGTCTGCTCCGGGAAACGGGCATCGCCATCGAGACGAAGTATGGGTCGGCTTGAGGGCACAGTGCTGTTGCTGGGACTGCTCCTCGCGGCTGCCGCGAGGGCGGAGATCCCGATCGACGTGAAGCAGGCGCTGGCGAGTCGCGACTACGTCACCGCCGCCGACTGGCTGAGTGCGCATCGATCGGATCCCGACGCGGCGTTCGAGCTCGGCAGGCTCTACCGGCTCGGCAAGGGCGTGCCGAAGGACGAGCGCGAAGCGCGCTCCCTGCTGGAGTCCGCCGCACAGGGTGGCCACGTGGAGGCGCAGTATCTGCTCGGCAAGCTCTGTGACCGGAGCGGGGACGGTGTGCAGGCGAGCCGCTGGATGGCCATGGCGGCAGACGCCGGACATCGGGGAGCCCGAAGCTGGATGGCAGAACATCGCGCGACGACGGCGAGCGCGGAGGATCTCTTCACACGGATCCGCACGGATCGCCCACCGCCGGATGGTCCGCCCGCCGCGGACCTCGCCGCGACGGACGATGCCGGTCGCACGCCGTTGCTGCTTGCGGTGGGCGCCGGCTCCACCGCGTGGACGGCCTACCTGCTCCGCAACGGCGCCGATCCGGACGCCCGGGATTCCGCTGGCGCGACGCCCCTGCACCTGGCACTGGCCGGACGCCATCCGGAACTGGCGGCCATGCTCCTCGACGCGGGCGCGGACCCGGCGCTCACCACCCGCGATGGCAACACGGCCCTGCATCTGGCGGTGACCGGCGGCGAGGCTGCGCTCGCGGCACGCATGCTGTCGGCGGGGGCCGATCCGGACGTGGAGAACGGTGCCGGCTGGACCCCGCGGATGCTCGCCAAGCGTACGGATGACGGAGCGCTGCACCGGCTGTTCGGCGTCAAAACCTCGCAGCGTGATGCGCTCGCCGGGGCGCGCGGCCACGATGATGCGCTGCGCCTCGCGCAGCAGGCCGCGAGGCGTGGTGACGAGCAGACGCTCAAGCGCCTTCTGAAAGGGGACGGCAGCACGTCGGTTGCGGTGGCTGAGCTCGAAGGCGTGCTCTTCGAAGCGTCGACCGCCGCCAATCCCGAGCCCGTCGGGCTGCTGATCCGAGCCGGGATCGATGTGAATGCCAGGGACGCACAGGGGCGGACGCCCCTGATGCTGGCGGCCCGCGCCGGCTGTCTGGTGTGTGTTGACCTGCTTGTCAGCGGCGGTGCGCGCGCGGCGGAAGTCGGGCCCCAGGGACGCACGGCGCTGATGCTCGCTGCGCGGGAAGGCCGTCTCGAGGTGGCCAACCTGCTCGTGCGCGAGGGCGCGCCGCTGGATCAGGCAGACGAGCTCGGACGCAACGCGCTGTGGTGGGCCTGCGATGCCCGTCAGAGCCAGGTGGCGATGAGTCTCGTCGAGCTGGGTGTGCCCGTCCAATCCGATGCGGCGGGGACGGGCCCTCTGCACCTGGCCGCCGGCAACGACGATCGGATGCTGGTCACCGCCCTGGTCGAGCGGGTCGGCCCGGAAGCACCGGCAGGTGACGGCAACCGGCCGCTCATGATTGCCGCGCGCGCGGGCGCGGCCGATGCGGTCGACGCGCTGCTCGCCGCCGGGGCGGACCTGAAGGCCCGCAACGATCTGGGGGACACGGCCCTGATCGTGGCGGTTCGCGCCGGACACCTGTCCGTGTCGGAGCGGCTGCTCAGGGCGGGCGCCAACCCCAACACCCGGAACGACCGGTTCGAAAGTGCCGCCTCGCTCATGGCGGCGCGCAGCGAGCCGGAGTGGGACGCGCTGCTGAAGTCCTCGGAGAAAGGGCTCTTCGGCCTGTTCGGCGCGCTGTAGGCGATTGGCGGATCGCTGGCCCGATCCATTCGGGTATATTGCGTTCGCCATGATCACCCCCCGGCAGATTCTCCGAGAGACCTTCGGCTATCAGCACTTCCGCGCGCCGCAGGAAGACATCATCGACACGCTGATGGCGGGTGAGGACGCCCTCGTGCTCATGCCCACCGGCGGCGGCAAGTCCCTCTGCTACCAGATTCCGAGCCTGGCGAGATCCGGCTGCGGGGTGGTGGTCTCGCCGCTCATCGCCCTCATGCAGGACCAGGTCAGCGCGCTGGCGCCGCTCGGCATCCGAGCTGCCTATCTGAACTCCACCCTGGATGCCGCAGCGGTGCGTGATGTGGAAGGCGCGCTCCGATCGGGCGCCCTCGATCTGCTCTACGTGGCGCCGGAGCGGCTGGTGCAGGAGCGGACGCTCGCGCTGCTCGATGCGGTGGAGATCGCCCTCTTTGCCATCGACGAGGCGCACTGCGTGTCCCAGTGGGGCCACGACTTCCGCGCCGACTACCTGAAGCTCGACGTGCTCGCGCGCCGCTATCCGGACGTGCCGAGGATCGCGCTCACGGCCACAGCGGACGCGCGAACCCGGGCCGAGATCCGCGCCCGCCTGGGGCTGGAAGGCGCGGCCGAGTTCATCGCCGGCTTCGACCGCCCCAACATCCGCTACCGGATCTCGCTCAAGGAGAATCCGCGCGCGCAGCTGGCCCGGTTTCTCGAGCCGTATCGGGGCGCCACGGGCATCGTCTACTGCCTGTCGCGGAAGAGGACGGAGGACACGGCCGCCTGGCTGAACGAGCGGGGCTTCGAGGCGTTGCCCTACCACGCCGGCCTGGACGCCGGGGTGCGCGCGGCGCATCAGGCCCGCTTCCTGCGCGAGGAAGGGCTCATCATGGTGGCGACCATCGCCTTCGGGATGGGCATCGACAAGCCGGACGTGCGCTTCGTGGCTCACCTGGACATGCCGAAAACCGTGGAGGCCTATTACCAGGAAACGGGACGCGCCGGCCGCGACGGCGAGCCCGCAGAGGCCTGGCTCGTCTACGGCCTGCAGGATGTCATCAAGCTGCGGCAGATGATGGCGGCGTCGGAAGGCTCGGAGGAGCACAAGCGCGCCGAGCAGCAGCGCCTGAGCGCCATGCTCGGACTCTGCGAGGTGACCACCTGCCGCCGGCAGGCGCTGCTCCGGTACTTCGGCGAGCACCTTCACCAACCCTGCGGCAACTGCGACAACTGCCTGGCGCCGGTGGACACCTGGGACGGCACCGAGGCCGCGCAGATGGCGCTGTCGGCCACCTATCGGACCGGTCAGCGGTTCGGCGTCAACCACCTCATCGACGTGCTCCGCGGCGAGGAGACGGACAAGGTGCGGCAGTTCGGTCACGAGCGGCTGCCGACCTTCGGCGTCGGCGCCACCCACGACGCTGCCGACTGGCGATCCGTGTTCCGGCAGCTCGTCGCCGGCGGCTATCTGAGTGTCGCGCTGGACCGGTTCGGCGCGCTCTGCCTGACGCCGCTGTGCCGGCCGATTCTGAAAGGGGAAGCCTGCATCCGCTTCCGTCGGGACACCCGCAAGCCCGTGGCGAAAGCGCGACGGCCAGCGGCCGCAGCACCACCGGAGGCGGGGGCCCCGCCAGGGGAGGGGGCCCCGCAAGGGGCGGGGGTAGAGGATCCCGTGCTCTGGGAGGCGCTGCGGACCTGCCGGCGGGAGCTGGCCGCAGCGGAAGGCGTGCCGCCCTATGTGATCTTCCACGACCGGACGCTCAAGGAGATGTGCGCGCTCAGACCGGCGGATCTGGCGGCGCTGGCGACGGTCAGCGGCGTGGGCGAGCGGAAGCTCGAGAAGTACGGGAACCGTTTTCTTGCCGTGATCAACGGGCATACGGGTTGACCAACCTCGTCTGACACGGATCGGGATGACTGTGGTCTAATCCAGGCATGACGCAACGCCTCACCCTCCTCGTCGTCCTGCTGCTGACCGCGGCGGGCTCTCCGGCGGACGCGGGATCCATCGTGGCGCTGCCGGTGCCGACGCCGGCACAGACGTGGCAGCCCGTTCGCGAGTTTTCCGGCGTGCCCGTGGAAGCGCGGCCGACAGACAGCGGCTTCGACGTTCACCGGGCCCGCGTGCAGGTCTGCACCGACCTCGGCACCCTCGAAGACTACGTGGTCGACCCGACGCGTTTCGTCGACTGGGTGGCCTACACCAGAAGCGCGCGGCTGCTGGAGCACACCGAGCAATCCGCCGTCTACTACGTGCGCAGCACCACACCCTGGCCGCTCAGGGATCGGGACATGATCTACCGCATCGAGCGAACACCGACAGCCGATGGTCTGACGCTGTCGCTGGTCGGCCTGCCGGAATACACCCCGCCGGAGGACAATGCCACCCGCATCCGGTCGGCGGAGGGCGAATGGCGGCTGGTGCCTTCCCAGGCAGGCATCGACGTGAGCTACGAGCTCTACGTGGATCCGGGCAGGGTGCCGCGATACCTCGCGAACCAGCGCCTGGCGGCGGCGGTGGGCGAGACGCTGGCCAACCTGGCAGCCAGATTCCCCTGTAACAGCGGCTGATCTCCGCTTGCCGTCGGCACCGAATCTGCCGCTGCGCTGGTATCTGACCAGCACGGCCCTCTATCTGGTGCCGGGCGGTATCCAGATGGTGCTGTTTCCGTTTCTGGTGGTCGTCCTGCTCCACGAGACGCCCGAGCGGGTCGGCCTGGCGCAGATGGCCAGCCAGCTGCCCATGCTGCTGCTGATCCTCTGGGGCGGACTGCTGGGCGACCGGGTGGACCAGCGGCGTCTGCTCATCTTCCTGCAGATCGGCATGATGCTGCCGCCGCTGGTCATGGCCGGGCTGATCGCCAGCGGTCATGTGGTTTACGAGTATCTGATTGCGTGGGCGGTGATCGGCGGCTGCTTCGGGGCCTTTGCGCAGCCGGCACGGGATGCCCTGCTCAATCGGGTCGCCGGCAGGGAAATCCAGCGGGTCGTCACCCTGTCGGTGGGGGTTCAGTTCGGCATCCAGGTGGTCGGGTTCGCCATCGGCTCCACGGCGGACCGGGTCGGCCCGCCGGTGCTGCTCGTCTGCATGGCGGGCTTCATGCTGCTGGCGTCGCTCGCCACCAGCAGAATCCCGGCGCTCGGCACGGTGTCACGACCACCCCGGCGTCACCCGCTGCACGAGATCGGCGAAGGTCTGGCGCTGGCCTGGCGCTCGCCGGTGATCCGGCCGAGCATCGTGCAGACGTTTGCGGTAGGCATCTTCTTCGCCGGCACCTACATGGTCATTCTGCCGCTCATGGTGCGTGACCTCTATGCGGGCAGCGCCTCGGGAATCGCCGCGGTCTTTGCGGCCAACATGCTCGGTACCTGCACCACCATCATGTGGCTCATCCGCCGCGGTGGCCTGGTGCGGCCGGGCCGGGCCCTGCTCAGCATGGGCCTGGTCAGCTGCGTGGTGCTCTCGACGCTGCATTTCGAGCTGCCGGAGTGGCTCTTCTATGCAATGGTCTACGCGTGGGGCATGTGTGGCGGCGTGAACATGACCATGTCGCGGTCCATCGTTCAGGAGGCGGCACCGGAAACCCATCGTGCCAGGATCATGTCGGTGTACTCCCTCGGCATGATGGGCGGCATGCCGATCGGCAGCCTGCTGCTCGGCTGGAGCGTGGGTCAGTTCGGTGCCCGGGACGCGGTGCTGGTGCCGGTGGTGGGTATGGCGCTGGTGGTGCTCCTGCTGCTCGCCACGTCGCGGCTGTGGTGGGTGGAGCGCACGTCCGGACACCTAGAGGCTGCCGCAGCCGGTGCGCAGTCCCGCGAGGCAACGCCTTCGGTCTGAAACGATCTGACCGGTCAGCCGATGGAAGCCTGGAATACCGTGGCCAGCAGCAGCGCCGCCATGCAGACGTTGAACACCTGCAGGCGCCGGCCGCTCGCGAGCAGCGGCTGAATCTGCTGGCCGAGCACGGTCCAGCACGTCACCGACGGCAGGTTGATAACGCCGAAGATCGCGGCCACGAGCAGCACGGAGTGCACATCCCGCGCGGGGGCGTAGACGGTCACCGCCGTGAGCGCCATGGCCCAGCCCTTGGGATTCACCCACTGGAACAGCGCCGCCTGCAGGAACGTGAACGGGCGGCCGACCCCCTCGCCGCGCACCGGGGCGCGGGCGGTGGCGATCTTCCAGGCGAGCCAGACGAGGTAGGTGATGCTCACCACCCGCAGGATGTCATAGCTCAGCGGATAGGCGTCGAAGACGCCGACCAGCCCGACCCCCACCAGCATCACCATGACCACGAAGCCGATGCCGACACCGAGCATGTGCGGAACGGTGCGGCGGAACCCGAAGTTCGCGCCAGAGGCCATCAGCATCAGGTTGTTCGGTCCCGGCGTGATGGAGCTCACCAGGGCGAACAGGGAAAAGGCGGTCAGGAGCTCGATGTCCATCGGGGCGGTCCTCGGTGCCGGGTAAAGCCTGTCTCTCGGGGCGCCGGGCACCGCGGCTTGGACAGATCGCAATTGTGCGCCTCCCGGAGGGGTGATGGATTGCAAATACCCGTGTGTATGGAGGATTCTTGCAATCTATGAGCGATCTGGACCGAATTGACGAAAAAATATTGCGAGAGCTTGCTGGGAACGGCCGCATGCCCAACACGGAGCTGGCGGACCGGGTGGGGCTCTCGCCGTCTGCCTGTCTGCGCCGCGTTCAGGCGCTGGAGCACAGCGGCGTGATCCTCGGGTACCGGGCGGTGATCGACCCGAGATCTCTCGGCAGGGCGTTCGTCGCCTACGTGGCCGTGGGGCTCTCGGATCATTCCAAGAAATCTCAGTCCGCCTTCGAGCGTGCGGTGGCGCGCGCCCCGGAGGTGGTCGAGTGCCATAACATCACCGGCACGGTGGAGTACCTGCTGCGCGTGGAAGTGCCGGACCTGGAAGCCTACAAGGTGTTCCACACCGACGTGCTCGGCACGGTGCCCCAGGTCACCGCGCTGACCACCTACGTGGTCATGGATTCACCCAAGGACGAGCGGGCCTGATACCACGGAGCGCGTATGAGTCAGCCTTCCACCAGGGTGAACGTGGTGCCCGGCGTGCCGATGACCCGGAGGCCACCTTCGCCCAGATCGTCGCGCAGTGTGTAGGACAGCTTGTCATCGAACGGAAAGCCCACGTAGTCCCTGTCACAGTGCAGACGCAGCTCGGCGATGTCGCCATCGATGTTCTGAAAGTGGAAACGCTTGCGCAGCAGCCGGTGGAAGTAGTGTGACGAGTCGCTGATCCGGCCCGCCACCGGAATCGGCTGATCAGTGGCGGCCAGCGCGTCGATCTGAGCCAGCGCCGCATCGAGTCTGGCGCGGACCTCCGGATCCTGCTCCCGCTCCAGGATCACGCCGATGGTGCTGCGCGCTTCCGCGAACCGGTTGAGCTGCACCTCCAGAGCGAAGCGACTCTTCAGCAGCGAGGTGATCAGGTCGTCCGGGAGAATTCCCTCGCCCTCGTGCATCGCCGTGGCCCGTCGCAGCGGCGGATACTGCTGCCCGGCCGTTCCCCATTTCTGGAAGTAGTAATAGGCAGCCAGGTCCAGATTGGCTTCTTCGTAGAGGTTCCGGTCCCGTTTCCGGAGCTCATCGAGCCTGCGGTCTGCGCCGGCCTGGTCGCCGTTCTCGATGTCCTTCATCAGCCGCCGGAACCTGCTTGCGAAGGCGGTGGAAGCGGTGAGGTTGTCCGAAAGCGCGAACTGGATTCTGTAGGTCATGCCGGCATCGATGGGCCGGTCGGAAAGCCGTGCGGGCTCGAAGGTCCAGGTCCCCACCGCGTCGATGGCGGCGGCCTCGAAGCGCTTACCCCCGGCGGAATCGACGATGGCGACGTCGTAGGGCTCTCCCTGTGCGCTCACCATGAAGGTGAGCTGAACCCAGCCTTCCTGACCGACGCGCCGGTAGGCCTCCGGAAACCTCGGCTCGTCGATCGATGCTGGCACCGGCGGCCTGAAGGTTGCGATGGCAACCGTCGTGTCGGTGCTCACGGCCGGGCTCTGCGGATCGGCGGATTGTGCGTACGGCGCGCCGGCGAAGGCGAGCAGGGTGGTGAGCGTGCGTATCAGCGTTGCCATCTCTCACTCCGCCAGCGGGTTGGTGATGAGTCTCGGAACGTCCGTCCACAGCCGTTCCCGGAGGAATGCGATGCTCGCGTCCACTTCCTCGGTGGGCACCTCTGGATGGAGCCCCGGGTTGGCGTGCAGCCGCTTGTCGGTAGTGGCGAGCGCGTCGAAAAGGGCAAGACAGCCGGCTCTGTCGAAGAGCTCGTCCTCGAGCTGCATGAGGAACAGCACGGGATTCTCGATGCTCCCGGCGTCCGCCGCCAGCCGCTCGCCGAGGAAATCTGCAGCACCCGAAGTGCCGGCCAGCCCCAGCACGGATGCCCGGAAACCGATGCCGCGCTCCCGGGCCGTGGCGAGCAGCGGAATGCCGAACAGGGTGCCCATGGAGAGGCCGAAGTAGGCGAGCGGTCCGTCCGTCAGCCCGCAGGCATCGCGAACGCGGGCCAGCGCCAGCAGCCAGTCGGCGACCATGTCGTCGATGCACGATGGTCGCCTGATCTCCGTCGCCAGCGCCGCGCGGCCGCCTGGTCCCTGCTGGCGAAGGCCGTGCACCGGTCCGTCCAGCGCCAGCGTGGCGACGCCGAACGAGAGGAAGCGGCCGGCAATGTGGGGAATGGGCCGCTGGTAGCGGTCTCCCGACGCGCCGTGACCGCAGAGCAGCAGTGCGGTGTCTGCGCCCGTGTCCGAAGGCAGCCACAACGCACCGGTGACCGGCCTGCCGCCGGTGTCGATACGGAAGTCGCGGGCACCGGACGTGCCGGAGTCTGCTGGCAGCCATTCCATCGTGCGTCTCCCCCGAGCCCGATGTGTCTCAGCGTGATCAGAGGCCGAATCGGTAGCGCAGCTTGATCACGAAGTAGTCTATCACCGGCTCCTCGAGGGCGTTCCGGAACAGCTCGCCGAAGTCCTCGTCCACGTTCAGATCCTCGACGTTGCTGCCCCGGGTGTAGACCACGAAGAGATCCGACAGCGGCGCAATCTGCCATCGGTAGCGGAGCTGGAGGGTCATGCGGTCGATGACGAAGTCCCGGGCTCCGTCGGGATCCGTGTCCACGGGCACGAGGTTGCCGTCGCCGTCCTGCGGGAGCAGGTAGCGGGTCTGTTCCTTCGCCTTGATGGCCGCCCACTGCATGGTCATGCGGAACTGCTGGCGTGCGGAGATGAAGAAGTCCATGGCCATGCGCGGCTGGAAGTCCGCGGCGTCGTAAGTGTTGAACGCCGGTCCCACCCAGTTGAGCAGCCAGCCGTTGCGGTCGGCGTAATTCAGGTCGAGATCGAGCGAGAAACGCTGATTCGGCTTGTAGGTGAAGCCGACACCCCCCTGGTAGGTCCAGCCGGAAAGCTGTTCCTGCATGGCCCCCAGCCGACCGCTGAAGCTGAGAATCTTCGTGGCATCCGTGCCGAAGGCCACGTCGGCGACCCAGCGATCGTCCACACGGTAGGAGCCGAAGCCCTCGCTTTCCAGGTCGTCCCAGCGTTTCGGAAAGTAGTTGAGCTCGGTGCGCAGCTCGAAGAAGTTCTTGAACGTGAAGGTGTTGCGCAGGAACGTGCCGGCACGGGTGGCCTCGCCCGCACCGTTCTCCCAGTAGGAAGCGCTGATGTCGAGGTTGTAGTTGCGCAGCCACTTCATGCCCCGCGAGCGGGTGTAGTTGAATCCGTAGAAGCCGCCGTAGTTGTCGTTGCGACGCAGAAAACCCAGATCGTTGATGTCGAGCGTGTCGTCCTGCGCGTCGAAGCGGATGGTGTGCGTCATGCCCTGGCGCGGCGTGTACTGGGCGTCGAGCAGGGCGCCGTAGCCTTTTTCGGAGTCGACGTCGCTGGCGAGCAGCTGCAGGTCGAGCTGCAGCTTGCCGGTCGGGTTCAGGTAGTGGGCGTCCACACCGTGGACGATGGCGTCGTAGTATTCGTTTCTCACAAAGGTGCCGATGTAGCCGAGCGACTGGCGTCCCGCTCCCACGTGCTCGTAGAGAAAACGCGCCACGCCGAACTCCCGCCCCACCGTCTCCACCTCCACCGGATTGCCGAGAAGGTCGGTGCCAGGCAGCGTCATGTCGTCTTCCACCGCGCCCATGGCGCCGTAGCGGAAGCCGCTGATCTGGCCGGTCGCCTTGAGCGCCCCGATCAGGTCGGAAGGCTTGGCCAGATCCACGTCCGGTATCGTGACACCGGGCGGCTCTTCCACGGTGGGCGCTCCGCCGATCCGGCGGGTGTTGACGATCTGGGTGGGCTCCGGCTGGAACATCTGGGTCGTGCGCCGTGATCCCGTGGTGCGGCCGCCGCGGAACGGCCGTGACCGTGGCTGGTCTCGAAGATCTCGTTGCCCTCGAGAAAGAACAGCCGCTTCTCCGGAAAGTAGGTTTCCGTGGCCGTGAGGTTGATGACCACGTCGTCGGATTCCACGGCGCCGAAATCCGGATTCAACGTGGCGCTCATCTGCAGGTTGGTGGACGGCCGCCAGAACACGTCCACGCCCACGTTGGTGTCCGCCTCGTCCTCCGCGAAGTCATAGTCACTGGACACATACGGGTACACGTCGAGCTGCCGCTTCGGGCTGACGTCCGTCAGCGACATGGGCTGCAGCGCGCTCATGAACCTCGCACCGGTCTCGGGCAGCGCCGGATAGCCGAAGCGCTCGTCGAGGTAACCGACCTGGCGGCTCACGTAGAGCCCGATTCGCCGCTCGCCCGCGGAGCCGGGCATGGCCATCATGGACCAGGGCAGGAACATCTCCGCGCTCCAGCCGTCTTCCGTCACGGCGGAGCGGCCATCCCAGGGACCGTCCCACTCGCGCGAGTACTGCCGCTCCGGTGCCACCTTGCCGTCGCTCAGGGTGTCGCCGAGCGCGACGCTGAACCAGTAGCCGTAGATACCGGCACCCGAGGTATCCAGGGTGACGCTGACGCTGTCCCGGGAGAAGAAGTCGTCCCGGGTGGACAGCCGTGCCATGAGGGTGTCCGGCGGCTGCTCCGCCCACATGCTGATGTACAGGCCGCGTTCCGTGTAGAAATAACGCATCAGCGTGCGATGACGGGGAACGGCCAGGGTGTCCGGGATCAGCACCCGCATGCTGTCGTAGCCGGGGATCTCGCGCCACACCGCCTCGTCGAGCACGCCGTCGAGCTTGAAGCTCAGGGTCTTCTCGTCGAACCGGGGCACCACGATGGGCTGCTCGTCGGTGAGCGGCGTCGCGGTGGTGAGCAGCAGCCGGTCAGGCGCGCTGCCGGGCGGAACCTGGCTGGCTTCTGCGGCGTGCGCGGCGGCGATCAGCAGCAGCGGGATCGCGCAGAGCGCGAGGGTGGTGCCGCGGCTGAGCGTCGATAACGGCAATCGGAACTTCCTGCGATTCGGAAACGGAAAGCGGTGAGTTTTAGTAAAGGTACATATAATATCGGTGTGTAGCAACGACGCCGGGTCGGGTAGGGGCGAGCCGGAGCGCGCCGATTCGAGGAGGATGCAACCGTGACCGAACCTGTTCCCGCGGCAGATACCGACGAGCCCCTGGGTTTCCTCATTCACGAGACGTCCCACGCCCTGTCACAGGGATACAGCGCCGTGATGGCGCCGCTGGGACTCACGCGACCCCAGGTCCGGGTGCTCGTGTGGGCGGACCACGTCCCCGGCATCACCCAGGCGGAGCTCTGCGAGCGGCTGAATTCCAGCCCAATGGCCATGACCGGGCTGCTCGACCGCATGGAGGCGAAGGACCTGGTGAAGCGGGTGGAGGACCCGAAGGACCGGCGGGTCAAACGGATCTATCTCACGGAAGGGGCCCTGAAGCTGAAGCCGGACATGGACGTGATCGCGGCGCGATTCAAGAAGTCGGTGCGTCAGGGACTGACGGCGGCGGACATCGCCACCGCGCAACGGGTGCTCAGCACCATGAAGTCGAACGCCATCAGGGCCCGGGAACTCGCGCGGGATTGAGGCAACACCCCGGCTACCTTCCCAGCAGCGCCGGCGGCTCGTCGCGATGAAATCCGTTGAACGTGCGGACGTTTCGCGGCGTGTCCGGCTGGAACAGGAAGCTCGACGCACCGTTGTGAATGCCGCCGTCGACCCGGAAGTCGGCGCCGGTGACGTAGGCGGCCATCTCCGAGAGCAGGAAGACGGCCATGGCGGAGATCTCCGCCGCCGTGCCGTGCCGGCCGAGGGGAATGCGTCGGGTGATGCCCGCCAGCGCATCCCAGTCTTCCTCCGGGTAGCGGTCGAGGCCCGTCGTGGCGATGAAGCCCAGAATCACGCAGTTCACGCGCACCCCGTCGCGCCCCCACTCACTGGCGGCGGTGGCGGTGAAGTTGGACAGCCCCGCGCGCGCGGCGCCGTTGTGACCCATGCCGGCCATGCCCCCTTCCCAGTCCGCGCCGATGTTGACGATGCTGCCGCCCCGCTCCCGCATGCACTGCCGGTAGATCTCCCGGGCAACGAGGAAGTAGCTGGTGAGGTTGTTGTGCAGGACGGCGTTCCAGCCGTTGAGACTGAGATGCTCGAGCTTGGAGGGAAACTGGCCGCCTGCGGCGTTGACGAGCCCATCCACGGGCCCGTGCTCGGCGAGCACCCGTTCCACGAGGCTGACCACGGAGGCTTCGTCCCTGAGCTCGAGGGCATGGCAGCCGGCCACCTCGCCGCCGTCCTCGACGATCTCGGCACGGACCCGCTCGAGCTTCTCGAGTGTCCGTCCGGCGAGCACCACCCGCGCCCCGAGGCTCGCGAGCTCGTGGGCGATGCAGCGCCCGAGACCGCCACCGCCACCCGGAACGAGCACGGTCTGACCTTCGAACAACCCGTCGCGGAACCCCGATCGATACGGCATGTGTCACTCCCTCTGCGAGCACCGCATGATAGCGTCCGGGCGCGGCGCGCGCCGCGCCTAGGCTCGGCAGCGGGTGGTACAGTGCCGGCAACCGAATCGGGAGGAAGTGAGATGCGCGACGCGCACAGCGGAAAGCGGCCGGATACGGTCCGTCTGCAGCGGATCAGCAAGGCGTTCTGGGAGTCGGCGGCGCTGATGAGCGCCGTGGAGCTCGACACCTTCAGCGTGATCGCTGCCGGCCACGACACCATCTCAACGGCGGCAGCGGCCATGGGCATCGAGCCGGTCAACGCGGAACGGCTGCTGGTTGCTCTCACCGCCATGGAGCTGCTGACCCGGGAAGGAGAGCGGTTCGCCAATGCCGAGGACGTGGACCGGTTTCTCGTCCGCGGCCGCTCCAGTTACGCGGGTCCCTGGATGCTCTTCGGCAAGCCGCGCTGGGAGTCCTGGGGCAGACTCACCGAGCACCTCAAGGTCCGCGAGGCGGACCAGCGGCGGCTCGGCATGTACGACGAGACCTTCACCGTGGAGCGGGCGCGGCAGTATCACGAGGCGACCTACTCCATCGGCATGGGCGCCGCCAGACGGTTCCACAAGCAGGTGGATCTGTCGGGGCGACACAAGATCATGGACCTGGGCGGCGGCTCGGGCTGCTACTGCATCGTGGCAGCGCAGACCCACCCGGGCATCCGCGGTGAGGTGCTGGATCTGGCACCGGTGGTGGAGGTGACCCGGGAATACATCCGGGAGAACGGCGTCGCTGATGCCGTGACTGCCTCGGTCTGCGACTTCACGGCGGATCCGCTGCCGACGGATGCGGACGTGGCCATCATGGCCTCCAACCTGCCGCAGTACAGCCGGCCCATCATCGCCGCTGTGGTGCGGCGCGTGTTCGACGCGCTGCTGCCGGGCGGCGAGTTCCACCTGATCGGCGAGATGCTCGACGCGGACGGTACGGGACCGCTGGCGCCGGCGCTGTGGGGGCTGTCGGAAGCGGTGAACCGGTCCACCGGGCTCGCCCACTCCGAGAGCGACTGCATCGGCTACCTGGAAGCCGCCGGCTTCCTGCGGGTCACGGCCAGCGAGTTCATTCCACAGACGCTGACCCGCGTCACGGGATTCAAACCCGGTTAGCGTGCGGGCGCCCAGCGCCCAGCACCTGGCGTCTAGTGTGTGGCGCCGGTGGCAACCGCTGCCGGGATGCCGCGCACCTGATACGGCGTCTCTTTCAGCCACGCTTCCAGCGCCGCCAGCGGCAGCGGCCGGCTGATGTGGAAACCCTGAGCCCAGTCGAGCTGCCACTCCCTGAGCTGCCAGAGGATGCGGGCGCTCTCCACGCCTTCGCCGACCACCTCGAGCCCGATGCTGTGCGCGAGCTCGATGGTGGAGCGGACGATGGTCTGGTCGTCCTCGCTACGGTCCAGGTCCAGCACGAAGCTCTTGTCGATCTTCAGCTCCTGCACCGGCAGCTTCTTGAGCTGGGCGAGCGAGGAGTAGCCGGTGCCGTAGTCGTCGATGGACAGCCTGACACCCAGCTCCCGCAGTGCCGTCAGCCTGCGCAGCGCGGAATCCGGATCTTCCATGGCTGCGCTCTCGGTGATCTCGAGGCACAGCACGCTGGCCGGCAGTCCGTAGGACTCGAGCTGCTCCTGCACGTGGGTGACCAGCCAGCCCTGGCGGAGATCCACGGCCGAGATATTGACGGAAACGGACAGGTTGATGCCGCGCCGTCGCCAGTCGGCGCACTGATTGAGCGCCTGATCGAGCACGTGCCGCGTCAGCTCGACGATGTAGCCGGTCTTCTCGGCCAGGGAAATGAACTCGTCCGGGGGAATGAAACCCAGCTCGGGGTGCTGCCAGCGAACAAGACACTCCACGCCCTCCACGACCGGAGCCTCGCCGCCGCAGCGGATCTTCGGCTGGTAGTGGAGCTCGAGTTGACCGTGCTTGATGGCTTTCGGCAGCTCGCTCATCAGGGTCAACCGCTTGACGCTGTTCTGATCCAGGGTGGGATCGTAGACGACCGTCCGGCGGTGGTGCTCGATGGCCTCGTTCAGTGCCACGCTCGCCTTGCGCAGCAGGGTCTGGCCGTCCACCGCATGGTCCGGAAACACCGACAGGCCGACGTTGCCCGTCAGGGTGAGTGAGATGCCGCGGATCTGGAACTCCCCGGCGAGGCAGCCGTGCACCTGCTCCCCGATGCCATAGACCGACGTGGGATCCTGTGCGGGGAAGCTCAGGAAGAACTCGTCCGAGTTGACGTGGGCCAGCACGCTGTCCGTGAACGTGGCACCCAGCCGAGCCGCCACCAGCTCGAGGAGTCGATCCCCCCAGTTGTGACCGAGCGCGTCCACGATCTGCTGAAAGTGATTCAGACGCAGACAGACGACTGCGAGCGCGGAGTGCGCATCTCCGGCTGTCTCGATCCGCTCGCCGAGCGCATCGAGAAAACCGTTGCGGTTGAGGACGTTGGTGGTGAGATCGTGATCCGCGCGATAGCGGATTTCCTCCTCGCGATCCGCGATGGCACGCTGCATACGGATGAACGAGCGGGACAGCGAGCCGATCTCGTCGCTGCGCTCCACCTTCAGGCGGGTGGAGTAGTTGCCGGCTTCCATGTTCTCAATGGCGGCGAGCAGGTGGTTGAGCGGCTGGGTGATGCCGCGTGAGAAGAACCAGGCCAGCGCCAGGCCCGCCGCAGTAACGAAGGAAAAGATGGTCGCCAGGCTCCACCACCAGGAGCGGAATTCCGCCAGCGGTGCAGAGAGCGAACGCTGCAGCGCCACCTGCATGCCCGGCCGGTCCGGATCGAGACCGTGGTGCAGAACCAGATCCTCGAAACCGTCACCGGACACGGTCCAGAATCGCGCGCTCGGATCCGGATGGGGCTCTGCCGCGGCGAGCGCCCGGTCACCCTGGTCGAGCGAGCTTGCAAACACGTCGAGGGTGCCTGCCCAGTCGTGCACGAAGCTGACCTCGACATCGGAGAGCAGGCTCAACCGCTCGGCGAGCGGATCGTCGATGAGAAAGCCCATGGCGAGCCAGCCCAGGTGCACGGGCGCCTTCACGTCGTCGATCACCAGCTGGTAATAGCGGTCACCGATCGCAGCGATCAGGTGAGCGCTTTCGGGCGCCCTGTCGAGAAGCCCCTGGACGTTCTGCGGGAGCCCGGCGACTGCCTGGGTGGCGGCGAACACCTGGCGGTCACGGTCGATGAACAGCGCGATGTCCGCGTCCACACGCGTGCTGTGGTTGACGAGCACGTCGCGGGCCGTCTGCCGGTCCTGCTGGCCGATGGCCTGGCGCAGACCCCAGTCGTTGACCACGGCATTGACGCTGCTGATTAGCTCGCGCTGCCGGTTGTCGAGCAGGTCGACGAAGGAGCGCTCCGCCATGAGCAGCCGTTCCGTGACGTCGCTTTCCGCCTTGTCGCGGGCCGAGGTGTAGAAGAAGAGCAGGTTGGTACCGCCCAGTCCCACCAGCATGAGCAGGACCAGCGCGAATATCCGTCCGTGCAGACCCACTACCAGGCGCCGCTCAGAAGTAGTAACGCAGGCTCACGAGCACCTCGTGCTCGGTGCGCCGCTCCTGCTCGCCGAAGTGCCGTCGGGCGGCGTGGTCGGAGAAGAAGCGGGTGGCTTCCAGTGAGAGCTTCCAGCCCCTGCCGAAGAGGCGCGAGTAGGAAAGCGTCTGGCTGTCACCGTCCTCGCGGTTGAGATCGAAATCGTTGCCGTCCTTGTCGATGATGCGGAAGTACTCGATACGTGCGGCCAGGCGGTGCGGGCCCCAGCTCTTTGCCGCCAGCAGGAAGCCCGACTCGAAGTCGTTGATCACCACGTCCTCGACCATGATCGTACGGCCGCGCATGAACTGGCCGAGCAGGTCCCAGCCGTCGGCGGGCTGCCAGTGAAAGCCGAGCTGGCCGAAGTTGGTGCGCCAGCCGTACTGATCGTCCTGGCGGATGGTGTCGTCGGCACGGTTGTCGTAGTAGGCGAGCTGCAGCCTGAAACGGCGTGCGTAGTCCCACTCGACACCACCGTAGAAGCCGACGCGGTCGTCGATCTCCATGAACGGCTCGAACTCCCGGCTGTGATCCGCGTAGACGATGGCGGGCAGCTCGCGGATGGGCAGGGTGCCGTTCACCCCCGTCTGCCGGTCATGCACGGACCAGCCGCGCCAGGAGATCATGGCGCCGAGGGTGTCGTTGCAGCAGAACATGGCGGCAAACAGGCTGAACCGGTGTTTCGAACGGTTGTACTCGTCGCCCGCCCACGTCCAGCGGCCTTCGGCGCCCACGGTCCTGAGCTCCTCGCCGAGCCAGGTGTTGATGGCCGAGGAGCTGATGGTGTACGGCGATGTCCACAGAGGCCCGGTGTTCTCCATGGAGATGGCGGGATAGAAAACGCCCACCTTGTAGCGCCCGCGCCAGCTTCCCGAGCCGAGCGTGCGGTGCTGGAAGTAGGCCTCGGTGAGCTCGAGCGAGCTTTCGGGGTCCAGGTAGTAATTGGCCTCGAGCTTCAGCATGGACTGCAGGTCGATGCCGTAGCCGAGCTCGATTCCCAGCCGGCCGAGCTGGAGGTTGTCCTGGTCCGTCTCGTCGAAGCGCAGCTTGTCCGGGCCCCGATTCAGCCAGGACAGCTCGCTGTCGGACCAGGCGTACTGCACGTCGGTGAGCCCGTGAGCGAACAACCCCGGTTCGTTCGCCGCGGTTGTCGAAAGAGGCACGGCGAGGAGCAGCAGGGCGACGAGCAGACTGCGGGTCACGTCAGTAGTCCCCCCGCTCGTCGAAACGCTTACGGGGCGCATCCGGCTGGGTGACGGTGGCGAAGGGGAAATCGAGCGACAGCGTTTCCGACTGGCCCGCGCCGGAGACGGTCACCTGCCAGGCGGGGGTCGGCAGGTGATCGATGGCCGGATGCCAGATGCGGATTTCCCAGGTGCCTGCGGGCAGGTCCTCGAATCGGGCGCTGTTGTGGGCGAGCTGGGCGTACCAGGGTGTGTCGACCACGTAGAGATAACCGATCATCCAGTCATGGATGTTGCAGCCGAGCGGCACCACGCCGGGCTTGTCGAAGATCACGGGTCGCGGGGCGTCCCCCTTGTACAACGGCAGCTCGAAGCTGCCGATGGGGGAGAAGGAGTAGACGTGGTGGGCGGTGTCGTCCCGGTTCGGAAACTCCACCGGCACGCCGACGGGCACAGGCAGGATGAAGGGGTCGAACTGACGGTTGGCCTGCAGCATCTGCACGGCTGTCGGTGGCGCCGGGCCGCCGGTGCTGCCGCCCAGCTTCCTGGCGGTGACCACCGCGCCTTCCAGCGCACCCTGGGAATCCACCCGTACCAGAAACTCGGCGTGCAGCACGCTGCTCGACAGCAGCGCCGCCAGAGCCAGCAGCCAGCGGAGAATGACCGACACGCGCCACGTCATGTATGCGCCACCCGGATTGAACCAAGCCTCACCTTATGTGGAACCGGATTCGCGCTCTGTGACGCAGCTCACCAACGGGCAATCGTTTCCGGGGAATCGTGACGGGAACGCCCGACGCTGCACCAGTCGGGGCCTCACCTCTATACTGCACCGCGAGGAGTGGTGTCGATGCGGTCGTTCCGGAATCCAACTACAGCCATCGTGGCGCTGATGTCCGTACTGCTGGCGGGTTGCGCGGGCACGACCTACCGGCCGCCGGCACCCGGACAGGCGGCGGTCGGCGACGTGCGTGCCGAGGTGGCGTCCGCGATGCCCGTCCGTCGCCCGCTGACGCTGAACGACGCCAATGGCATCGTGCTGCCGATCTTCGAGAAGATCTCGACCGATGCCTCCATGGTCTGCCGCACGATCGCGGAAGCGGACAGCTGCACCGTGCCGGTCTTCGAGGTGCTGGATCTGGAGGGTGTGAACGCCCGGGCTGGCTACGACCTGCAGAATCGACTGCGCATCTCGCTCACCCGCGGACTCGTCGAGTATCTGGCAGACGCGCCCGACGAGCTGGCACTGGTCATCGGCCATGAATACGGGCACGTGGTCGCCGCCCACGTCCGGGTGCCCGAACGCTCGGGGGGTGACGACGCCGTGATGGGCACGGCGCTCGGTGCGCTCGCGGCGGCAGCGGCATCCGCCGTGACGGGGCGCGACGACCGCGAGAGGATGTTCCCGACACGGTATGGCGACAGGCCCACCCAGGCGGAGATCGACGAGTATCTCGAGGACACGGCAGACCCGGAGGGCGACTACCTCTGGTTTTCCCGGGGGGAGGAGCTGGAAGCGGACTACCTCGGAACCTACCTCGCCGTGCGCAGCGGCTACGCGCCCACCGGCCGCGCGCTGATCGAGCTGGGGGCCTTGAGCCGCCTGGACGCGCTGTCGGCGCTGGAGAAGGAGGAGCGGAAGCTCGCCTATGCCTACTGGGATACCCACCCCTGGTCACCGGACCGGGCGGCGCGGTTCCGGGAAACCCTGGCGGAGATCGAGGTGCTGCAGAGCAAGGGTTACGCCAGGCCCCTGCCGCCCCGGCTGATTCTGGCGATCCAGGATGACAACCGGGCCTTTCACTCCCTGGAGGAGCTGGTCTCACCTTTGCCGTGAGGCGAGTCCTCACCTGCCGCCCGCTGCGGTAGAGTGTGCCCCCCAACGCACAGGACCCGCGGCATGATCGAGCTTACGCGCCAGGACGACGTCTTCATCCTCACGATGGCGGACGGCGAGAATCGCTGGAACACCAGCTTCGTGAACGCCTTCGACGAGGCGCTCGACGAAGTGGAAGCCTCCGAGGGACCGGCCGCGCTCGTCACCGCTTCCGCCAGCGGGAAATTCTTCTCGAACGGCCTGGATCTGGACTGGCTCGCCGCCGAGGGGCCGCATCGGGGCGGTGACCGGGCGGTTTTCGGTGAGGCCTTCATGGCCCTCATGGGCCGCATCATCACCTTCCCCATGCCGACGGTGGCGGCCATCAACGGTCACGCGTTCGGCGCCGGCCTGATGGTGGCGCTGTGTCACGACGTGCGGATCATGCGGGAGGATCGGGGCTTCGCCTGCGCCAACGAGATGCAGCTCGGCATGAAGATCCCGACGCCGGAGCTGGCTCTGTTCCGGCACAAGCTGCCGGCCAACACCTTCTTCGAGACGGTGCAGCTCGCCCGGCGCTGGACCGGTCCGGACGCCCTGGCCGCCGGTCTGGTGCAGGAGACGGCAACGTTCGAGTCGCTGCCGGAGAACGCGCTGAACCGGGCGCGGACGCTGGCCCCGCTGGGTGCAAAGCGGGCACTCTATGCGGAGCAGAAGGAGCGTCTGTTCGGCAGGGATGCGGTGCTCAACGGGCCGCACGGTGCGGCCCACCTGCTCAGGCATTCGGCTGAGTACCGCTGACGCGGTACTCAGCTCGTGAGTACCGCTGACTACGTGCTCAGTCGTCCTCGTGACGGGCGGTGACCTCGACGCCGTCGTCGTCCGCAGTGACCCGCAGAACGATCGGCCGGCAGCAGACGGAACAGTCTTCCACGTACTCCTGATCCGCCACCGAGAGGTCGACCACCACCTCGATGATCTCGCCGCAGTACGGGCAGCAGATCTCGGCGATGTCGCTGCCGAACGTCATGGGCCGGCGACCCGCTCCGTCGTCTCGAGCCAGGGCAGCTTGGTGTCCTCGTGCACGGCGATGGTCGGCACGAAACCCTCGGGCTGATCGAGACTGCCGGTGGTGACGTCGACGTTGTCGGGATGGTCGGCGGTGATGCACACCAGCGGCGTGCCGCAGCGTTCGCAGAACCAGCGTGTTCCCTTTGTCGACGACCGGAGGCTGCGAGGCGTTCCCTGCACGTACCGGAAGCGGGCCGCGGGCACCACCAGCCAGGTCACGAACGGCGCGCCGCTCGTCCGCCGGCACATGCTGCAGTGGCAGTTGGCGACGGGGTAGCTGCCGTCGTCGATCTCGTAGCGGACGACGCCGCAGAAACAGCCGCCGTGAATCATGGCGTCCTCCGTCTCATTTTCTGGAGAGTCATCTTCTGGAGAGTCATCGGCTGGAGAGCTCCGTGAGCGTGACGTTGGGGGTGATGGCCTCCGGGTCGAGCTTCAGGTGCACGATGGCGGGCACGTCCGCCGCGAGCGCGGCCTCCAGTGCCGGCGCGAAGTCCTCCGTGGTTTCCACCGTGGCGCCGTAGCCGCCGTAGGCGCGGGCCAGCGCGGCGAAATCGGGATTGACGATGCCCGTGGCGTGATCGCGGCGGGGGAAGCGCCGTTCCTGGTGCATACGGATCGTGCCGTACATGCCGTTGTCCACCACCAGCACGATCACCCGCGCCCCGTACTGCACGGCGGTGCCGAATTCCTGCCCGGTCATCTGAAAACAGCCGTCGCCGGCGACGCAGACCACGGGCCTGTCCGGGTGGCGCAGCCCGGCCGCCACGGCCGCCGGCAGACCGTAGCCCATGGAGCCGGAGGTGGGCGCGAGCTGGGTGCCGTAGCGGCGGAAACGGTAGAAGCGGTGAATCCAGGTGGCGTAGTTGCCGGCGCCGTTGGTGATGATGGCATCGTCCGGCAGGGCGGCGCGCAGCGTGCGGATCACCTGCCCCATCTGCACCCGGCCGGGGATCGCCGGCGGCTGACCGGACCAGGCTTCGAAGTCTGCCCGGGCGGCCGCGATCCAGGCGCCGCGGTCCGGCGGTGAGGTGGGGCCTTCGGCGAGCGCGCGCAGCAGCACGCGCGGGTGACAGGCCAGCACCTGATCGGCGTGCGGAAAGCGATCCGTTTCCGAGGCGTGCACGTGTATGAGCTGCTGACTGGCCACCGGCGCTTCCAGCAGGGTGTAGCCCTGGCTCGGAATCTCCGAGAACCGGGTGCCCAGCAGGAGCACCAGATCCGCCGACTCGATGCGCGCGCGCAGAGCCGGATTGATGCCGATCCCACAGTCGCCGGCGTAGTGGGGATGGTCGTGGTCGAAGAGCTGCTGACGACGGAAGACCACGCTCACCGGCAGCGCCCAGGCCTCGGCGACGCGTTCGAGGTCGGCCACGGCGGCGGCATCCCAGCCATTGCCGCCGGCGATCAGCAGGGGCCGCTTGGACCGCACGAGTCGGGCGGTGAGCTCGGCGATCGCGGCCGGATCCGCTGCTGCCGCCACAGGTTTCGCGGGCGCCAGAGCGGGCAGCCCTGCCGGCAGGTCGTCCTGGACGTCTTCCGGCAGCGCCACCACCACCGGTCCGGGCCGGCCCGACGTGGCGACCCGGAAGGCCTCGCAGACCACCGCGCCGGGGTCGTCGCCATGGTCGAGCTGGAATACGTGCTTGGCCATGCCGCCGTAGAACCGACGGTAGTCCACCTCCTGGAACGCGCCGCGGCCGAGCATGTGCGTCGCCACCTGGCCGACGAAGAGCACGAGCGGTGTGGAATCCTGCTCCGCCACGTGCACACCGGCGCTGGCGTTGGTGGCGCCGGGACCTCGGGTGACGAAGCACACGCCGGGCCGGCCGGTGAGCTTGGCGTCTGCCTCCGCCATCATCGCAGCACCCCCCTCCTGGCGGGCGGCCACGGTGTGGATGCCGCTGTCACGCAGCGCATCGAGCACGTTCAGATAACTCTCGCCCGGGACGCAGAAGACACGATCTACGCCGTGCAGGCGCAGCGCCTCGACGAGGCGGGTGGCGGCGGGGGTGGGCATGAATGACCTTTGTCTGCTGGCGGCGATCGCGCGGATGGTAGCGTTGTGACGCCGAAAATACCTGCACCCTGCGCGCCTTGCCCTCGATCCGCCCGGGGACTCCGTGTAGATTGAGTCGTCCGATGGGAGGAGTCGGAGGACGGGTGCCATGGGTGTCTCGTGGCAGGCAGGGAGGCGTCGCTGCGCCGGATGGCGTGCGGGGGCTGCCCTGAGCCTCACATTGCTGCCCTCGGCAATCACCGCGGCGGTACCGGATCGAACCACCATCCCTGCACCTGAGCGCTCCGCGCTCTCCCGGTTTGCCGCACCGCTCGAAGCCGAGGAGCGCGACCCCGTTCTGCCCCGCTTCCAGCCGGACACCGGCGGCCCGGCCGGGCTCCCGGGCTCGACCGGCCGCTATCCGGTGCGGGACATTCGGGTGACGGGCGCCCGCGTCCTGGATCCGGCCGAGATCGAAAGCGTGGTGGGGGAGTACCGCGGCCGCGCGCTGTCGTTCCAGGAAATGATCGCCCTGAGAGACCGGATCACGGCCCGCTACGTCGATGCCGGCTACGTCACGTCCGGCGCGGTGCTGGAATCCCTGGACGACGGCGTGCTGCACATCGACGTGGTCGAAGGCGCGCTCGAGCGTATCGAGGTGCACAGCGCCGGCCAGCTGCGGCCGCAGTTCGTCGCCGACTACCTGTCCGGATTCGGCACCACCACACCGGTGAACGTGCTCGATCTGGAAGAGCGCCTGCAGATCCTGCAGCAGGATCCGCACGTCTCCGTCATCGAGGCCCAGCTGCTGCCGGGGCCCAACCGCGGCGAGTCGGTGCTGCTCGTCAGCCCGGGGGAAACCGAACGTTGGGGCCTGACGGTGGAAGCCTCCAACCAGCTGAGCCCGGCCATCGGCGCGGCGCAGGGGGTCGCCTCGCTGAGCTTCCTGAACCTCACAGGCCGGACAGACGATCTGTCCTTCTCCACGCGAGCGGCGGAAGGACTCCTCGAGCTCATGGGGGAGTACGACTTCCCGCTCGGTGCCCGTGGGGCGCGCATGTCCGTCTACGCCTTCGGTGCGGACAGCGACATCGTCCGCGGTCCGTTTCACGACCTGGACATCGGTGCCGACACCTTCACCGGCGGGACGCGCCTGCGCTGGCCGGTGCGGCGCACGCTCACCACCCGGATGAACCTGCTGCTCGCCGCGGAGTGGCGCGAGAGCAAGACCTTCCTGCTCGGCCAGGGATTCTCCTTCATCGAGGGACCGGAGGACGGCAAGGCGGTGATGACCATCCTCCGCGGCGGTCTGGACTACCTGTACCGGAATCAGCGGGACGTGATCTATGCGAGGGTCGAGGCATCCGCCGGTGTGGACGCGCTGGGGGCGACGGTCTCATCGGACGCCGACGTGCCGGACGGGCGCTTCGCCAAGCTCTGGGGACAGTTCCAGTGGGCCCGGCGGCTGCCCTGGCTCGACAGCCAGCTGCTGCTGCGGCTGGACGGGCAGGTCTCGAACGACCCGCTGTTCGGCATCGAGCAGTATCCCGTCGGCGGCCGCTGGACCGTGCGTGGCTATCGGGAGAACACCCTGATCCGGGACAACGCGGTGGTGGCGTCCGTGGAGTGGCGCTGGCCGCTGTTCCGGAGTCCGGGTGGGCGCAGCCTGTTCGAGGTCAGACCGTTTGCGGACTGGTCCCGCTCGGCCAACGTGGACGGCGACGAGATCGGTCCGGCCACGCTCGCGAGCGTCGGGGTCGGCGCCTACTGGTCGCCGCTGGAATCGCTGGAGATGGAGGTCTACTGGGGGGATGCCCTGAATGAGGTGACCTACGCGGGGGACTACGACCTGCAGGATGACGGCATCCACTTCCGGCTGACCTGGGGAGCACTCCCGTGAGGCGCCTTGTTTTGCTCGGGCTCTGCTGCTGTGCCGGCGGGCTCGTCGCGCAGACCGCCATCGTCCGGGACGGCACGGTGGGGCCGGATGCAACGGTTCAGCCCGTGGCGGTCGGCGGCGTCACCGAGATCGACGAGTCCATGGGCAGCCGGCCGGGCGGCGGCGAGAATCTGCTGCACAGCTTCAGCGTCTTCAGCATCGGCGCCGGTGACACGGCGCTCTTCAGCGCAGATCCCGCGCTCGACACCGCACGCATCATCACACGGGTGACGGGCGGTGCAGCCTCGGAGATCTTCGGCACGCTCGCCTCCAGCGTGCCGGGCGCCGACCTCTTCCTGCTCAACCCGCAGGGCATCCTGGTCGGCGAAGGCGCGAGCCTCGATACCCAGGGCTCCGTCTACCTCTCCACCGCGGCGAGCCTCGCCCTGCTGGCGGACGATCCGGAAGGCGCGGTGACGTTCACCGGGGATGTCCGTCTGGCGTTCGCGGATCCGATTGCGTTCGGTTTCCTCGACGCGCCAGCCACCCTGCGGGTGGACGGCGCCACGCTCACCACGTCAGGCAGTGGCAGCCTGCACCTCAGTGGCGGCAACGTGGACCTCCGTGCGGGCACCACGCTGACTGCGGGGGGAGATGTGCTGGTGGCTGCCGCGGGTTCGGGCACCTTGCCGGTGAACGGGCAGGGCTGGCAGCCGGCGGGCAGCGGTGGGGTGCTGAACATCGAAGACAGCGTGATCACCACCGGGACCTCCGGCCAACGCGCCGCCGGCGATATCACGCTGCTGGCGGCTGATCGTCTGGCCATCCGGGGTGGTGAGATCACGTCGTCCACCCTCGGCGACGGTGAGGCGGGCGACATCAGCGCGTTGGGGGTCGTGATCGAGATTACCGACGGCGCACGGATCGCCAGCGCCAGCGGCTCGGCAGAGACCAGCGGCGGCGGTGGCGGGACGGGCGGCGGTGGCAGTGGAGGTGGTTCCGGCGGCGGTGGCAGTGGCAGCGGTTCTGGCGGTGGGGGTGGCGGTGGAGGATCGGGTGGCGGTTCCGGAGGCGGCTCGGGTGGTGGAGGGGGCTCCGGCACCCCGGTGGCCACCGGCGGAGGCGGCGATGTCTCCCTGATCGCGCAGGAGCGAATCACCATGCGCCGCGACGTGAACGTCGGTGCGGACACCAACGCGGCGGGGGATGCGGGCACCCTGCTGCTGCAGGCGCCGGTGGTGGAACTGCTGGAAGGCACGCGGGTCGCCAGCGCCGCGTCGGCAGCCGGCGACGCGGGGCTCATCCGCATCCTGGCGAGCGACCGGCTCGAGCTGTCCGGAACGAACAGTCCGGGTGATCCGGATCGCGACCGCGGCACCCGTATCACGGCGAGCTCGGCGTTCACCGCCTCCGGCAATGCGGGCAGCATCGACATCCACACCGGCACCCTGATCCTCGACGACGGCGCCCGGATCTCGTCCAGCACCTCCGGTGTCGGGGAAGGCGGCTTCATACGGATCGAGGCCACGGAGTCGGTGTCCATCTCCGGGGCCAGGGCGGACGGCAGCGCGTCGTCCATCCGCGCGGCCACCGAGGTGGAGGAAGGAGAAGCGGGCGAGATCGGTGAGGATCGAACGGGGAACGCGGGAGAGATCGTGATCGTCACCCCCAGACTGACCATGGGCGCCGGTACGGAAATACGCAGCACGACGTCACTTCCGGGTGCGGGTGGCCGCATCGAGCTCGACATCGCGGACATCGTCATGAACGGCGCTCTGATCAAGGCGGGGAGCGTCGGCGAGGGATCGGGAGAGGCGGGCGACGTGCTCATCGGCGTGCGCGAGCAGGACGTGCCGATCCGCTATCCGTTGACTTCCCTGTCGCTGACCGACAGCGGGATCGAAACCTCCGCCGACGATGCCGGCGGCGGCGACATCGTCGTCCGCGGTCTGGGTTCGATCCGGCTCAACCGCAGCGGCATCGATGCGAGCGATACGGCCAGCGATGGCGGCAACGTGGACATCCAGTCGACGAGTGACATCCTGGTGCTGAACAACAGCCGCCTGCTGGCGCGGGCTGCAATCCCCGGCGGTGACGGCGGCATCATCCGGATCACCACGGATGCGTTCGTGCAGTCTCCGGACAGCGTGGTGATCGCCGAGAACGAGGTGATCGTCAATTCCCCGGAGACCAATCTGGAAGCGGCGGTCACGGAGCTGCCGGAGGACTTCCAGGACTCCGCGAGCCTGTTCAGCCCGATGTGCGCTTTCCGCTCCGGTACGGATGACGTTGGCAGCTTCGTGGTGGACCTGAGCCCGACCCTGCCGGTGGATCCGTCGGAGGTGCTCATCGTGGATCCGGACGGATTGCCCGCGGAGCTCGAAAGGGTGCGGACGCTGCTGATGACGGGCGCCTTCGACAAGGCGCGCGCCGAGCTCGAACCGCTCGCGCCCGGCAGCGTTCGCGACAGCTATCTGGCCATCACCGCGCTCGCCCTCGGTGATGCGTCCGGCGCGCAGCGTATCTTCGAACGGGCGCGGCTGGCGGCAGCGGATCCCGGCGCTGCTGCGGCGGTGATGCTCAACGAGGCGGGTGCGGCCATGCTGCTCGGTGATACGGTGCAGGCACGCGAGCGGCTTGCGGCCGTGAATGGTCTGGAGGCTCGAGGCAACCGCACCGACCTCTATCGGGCGCTGATGTCCGCGCGCCTGGCCAGCTCCGACGTCGAGCGCGATCAGGATGTCGCGGTGGCGCTCGAGCGGCTCGGCGCGACGGATACGGCGCGCAGCGCCGAGGCAAGACTCCATCTCGGCCGGACGCTGCTCGACGAGGCCGCCCGGACGGATACCCCGGCAACCCTGCTCAGGGCCTACGAGCAGCTCGATCGGGTGCGTGGGTTCGCCGAGCGCGCGGGAGATCGACGATTGTCTGCATTGAGCTACGGCATGCTGGCGGAAGCCTATCTGCTCGACGGTCGGCGGGAAGAATCGCTGGCGCTGCTCGACGCGGCCATCGAGGCGGACCCGGACTCGACGGACAGGCTCTATGGGTGGATCGGCGCGTCGGGGGATCTCCTGGCGGCTGCCGGTGATGAAGCGGCCGCCCTCGATGCCTATCGGCGTGCGGTGGCGGAGTTCGAGCGCGCCAGGCCAACGGCGCGGGCCCGCTACGGCGCTTCGGACGTGAACTTCCGCGGGGTCTACACGGACCTGGTTGCGGCGCTCCTCGACGGCGCCGGTGACGAATCCGTCCGCCTCGCCGAGGCCAGAGAAACCATCGAGCGCTTCCGGCACTCCGAGCTCACGAACTACTTTCACGACGAGTGCTTTGCCGCCCTCGAGGCCTCGGCGGTGACCCTCGATGACGTGGGGGTACACACGGCGGTCGTCTATCCGATTCTGCTGCCGGACCGGCTCGAGCTGCTGGTGAGCGTGAACCGGCAGCTCCGCCGTTACCCCCAGGTGGTGGAGAGCGATCTGAATGGGCTCATCGACCGGCTGCGCCGACAACTCGAGAACCGCACGACGAACGAATACCTGCCGCTGGCCCGGAGTCTCCACGATCTGCTGGTGGCGCCCTACGAAAAGGATCTGGCTGCTGCCGGCGTGCAGACGCTCGTCTTCGTTCCCGACGGGCAGCTGAACACGATTCCCATGGCGGCGCTGCACGACGGCGAGCACTTCCTGGGTGAGCGCTACGCGCTGGCGGTGACGCCCGGACTGAGCCTGATCGCGCCGCAGCCTCTGGATGCCGGCAGCGCGGCAGCGCTGCTGGTCGGCATCAGCGAGCCGGTCGAAGGGTTCGACGAGCTGCCCAACGTGCCGGCGGAGCTCGCCAGCATCCAGTCACTGATCGGCGGCGAGCTGCTGCTCGACGATGCGTTCGTCGCCTCCGACTTCCGCGAGCGCTTCGTCGAACGTCAGCCGGCGATCGTTCACGTGGCTTCGCATGCGGTCTTCGAAGGTTCCGGCGCGTCCAGCTACGTGGTGGCGCACGACGGGCCCATCGGCATCGACGAGCTGCACCGGCTGGTTTCCGAGTCCCGGTTCCGAGAACCGCTCGAGCTCCTGACGCTCTCGGCCTGTGAAACCGCTGCAGGCGATGCCCGAGCTGCCCTCGGCCTGTCGGGCTCCGCCGTCCGTGCCGGGGCGCGCAGCGCGCTGGGCACCCTGTGGACGGTATCAGACGAGGCAACCCGGCTGCTGATCGTCGGCTTCTACGAGCAGCTGGCGCGGGGCGGGGTGTCGAAGGCGGAGGCGCTCAAGCTCGCGCAGGACGCGCTGCGTGCGGATCCCAGGTTCCGCCACCCGTACTACTGGGCGCCCTACCTGCTGATCAGCAACTGGCTATAGCCTGCCTATCTCACCGGTTTTGCAGGCTAGTCGGCCGGGCTGCGGACCCACCGGGCAACTTCGGTCAGATCCACCTGGTCGAGCAGCGCCGCGCGTCCCGCCCGGTCGGCTTCGCGGTCCAGGGCCGCCAGGGCGTCGTACCAGAGACCGGCGGCGGCGAGCGCACCGGCATCCGCAGCGACCTGCCTGTCGGGCACGTATTCCAGCGTTGCGGTGGCCACCACGTCGCGAGCGCGGGCATTTTCGTCCCGGACGATGGCCACGGACCAGCGGTAGGAGACGCCGGCCTCGAGCACGATACCGGCGGCTTCGAGGTCGACCGCATGAATGCCGGCGGCAACCGGGACGGGCGGACGGAACCGCAGGGCCGGCGTCACCGCGCTCTCTGCCATGACGACCACCTCCACCGGTCCCGGATGATCCTCGGAGAGCCACCAGTAGAGCGTCGGAGAGGCGGAACGGGTCAGGCCCGTGTGCTCCGGTGCCAGCAGGGACAGGTGCAGCGGGTGGCCGCCGGAGCGGGTGCCGCCGCCCACCCTTGTCTTGGGTGCGCCGCGCCTGGGCGGTACGTAGGTGAGCGGGTCGGTGGCGGCCACTGCCTGCGCATCCGCTGCGCCATCGACGTCCTGCGGGTCCGCTGCAGACGCTGCCTGGGTTGCGCGGTTCGTGTCTTCGGCGCCGACAAGGTCCTTCGCGGTTGCCTTGGGCTCCACGACCGTTCGGGTTTCTATGCCCAGCGCCGCGGGTGAGGAGAGGGCCAGGCAGGCGGTCAGGCAGATCAGTTTCCGATACTTGGGTTTCACGGGTGACCTCCGATTCTGTTCAGCATCCCGTACTCGTTCTGAAACTCGAGATCCTCGAGGTGAAGCACATAGGCGTTGACCCGCTCGCTGCGTCCCTTCAGCGCGATGGCGCCGAGCTTGTGCCAGGTGTCGCCGTTGCCGGCCAGCGCCACGGTGGTTTCGCTGGCAACGATCCGGTTGCGCGTCGGCACGTCCGAGCGTGCGAGCTCCTTGGCGGCCGTCTCCAGTCTGGCGGCCACGTTGACCGTGTCGCCGATGGTCGTGTACTTGGATCGCGACCGGCTGCCCACCGTCGCGGCGATCACCGCGCCGGTGTGGATGCCGAAACGCACCACGTAGGGCGCATCCGGGTCCGCCGACGCACCTGCGAGCCGACGCGTCATGGTCCTTGCGCAGCGGACGGCGCGCTTCGCATCCGCGGCGATCTCTTCCGGCGTGCCGGTGAGCTTCGGCACGCCGAAGTTGGCTTTCACCCCGTCGCCGAAGTAGTCGTCCACCATGCCGCCGTGCTCGAGGATGGTTTCCGTGGCGATCTTGAGAAACGGATTCAACCAGTTGAGGAGCGCTTCGGGGGACAGCCGCTCCGTCTGTCGCGTGAACCCCTGAAGGTCGACGAACATCACCGTGGCGGTGAGCTTCTGGGGTTTCAGCATGCCGGACGACAGCAGCTCGTCCCGCTGCCGCCAGATCTCCGACGCCACCGCCGGGGAGATCTGCACGCTCAGAATCTGCTGGAGCTGGTGCCGCTCGCGGCGGGCGCGCTGCACCAGATAGGCGGTGACCAGCCCCGCGCTGGCTGTCCATCCGGCCGCCATCGGAAAGACGGGAAGCCAGTAGTCCCGGACGAAGAGCACGATGCCGATGGCCGTCACGCCGATGATGCCGGCCAGTGCCGTCAGCGCCAGCCGGGCGGCGGATCGGGACAGCAGCCCCGCGGCGCCACCGGCAAGACAGGCGAACACCAGCAGGAAGGTTTCCACGAGCCATCCGGGTGCCTGCATGGGGGCGGCCTCGCCACGGCTCGCACGGATCATCTGATCGGTCAGCAGGCCGTGCAGGGTGATGCCCGGAACCTGTGGATCGCCGGCCAGCGACCAGCGGCTGATGGGGGTCACGAAGCTGTCTTTGACGCTCTCCGCGTTGACGCCGAGGATGACGATCCGGTCGGCGATCGCCGACGGCGGGATGCGCGACGCTTCCAGATCGGCAAGCGTGAAGGTGGGCAGGTTTTCGGGACGCTGGCGATGGTCGACGAGGTACTGATAGCCGGCGTTGTCGATTTGCGTATAGGCGCCGAAGCGTTCCGGAATGGGCGGGATCCGCGTCGGACCCAGCCTGAAATATTCGGGTTGATCCGGGTCCGGGCGGATGCCGATGCCGTCCTGCTGGAGATAGGCCAGGGCGAGCTTCAGGGAGAATGCCCAGAACACCGACTCGCCGTCGTCGAGGAACGCGAGGCCGCGCCGAACCACGCCGTCCGCGTCGAGCACCATGTCACTGAACCCCACCCGACCTGCTGCGGCCAGCGGCTCCGGAGCCTCGACGCCGACGCTGCTCTCGGTATGGAATTTGAGGATGCCGACCAGCCGGTCGTTGCCGGCGAACAGGGCCTGCAGCCCCTCCGTGCCGGGCGGGACGGCGACGTCCCGATAGATGTCCAGGCCGATCACCCGCGGACCGTAGGCGTCGAGGCGCTCGATCGTCTGCCGGAGCTGATCGTCCGTGACGGGCCAGCGGCCAAGGGCGCGGATGTCTGCTTCGGTGATCTCGACGAGGGTGACCGGGGACGGCGCCGGAGACGAAGGTCTGAGTGTGACGCCCAGATCGTAGCCCGCCAGCTCGATGGGCTGCAGCAGGGCCAGGCTCCGGGTCAGCAGCAGCAGGACGGCCGTCAGCAGGCTGATGAGCACTGCGGCCAGCATCAGACTTCGACTGTCTTCCGCCATCATCTTCCGTCCCAGCGACAGGCGGTCAGTATATGCCCGGTGGGAAAGGACTCCGTCAGGAAGCTGACAGAACCGGGTTCGCGTCCGGGAACCTCAAGTCCTTTTGTCTGCTCAAGCGCGATGGAGGTCGCGGCGATCCCTCATGAGGTTCCCGGACGCGAATGTGGATCGTAGCCCCGGATCCGACTCAGGCACGGTGCAATATCGCACCGGATCAGGCGTGACCGGCAAGCATCTTCCGGTCGCCGCCGAGCGTCCCGCTCAGCCGAACTCGCAGTCCGGCAGCATCGCCCGCAGCCGCTCGCCATCGAGCAGCCTGAGCTTCGAGCCGTTGCGCTCGAGCAGCCCCTGCTCACGCAGGGCGCCGTGAATGCGCGAAACGTTCTCCCGGGTGGTACCCACCCGGCTGGCCATGTCCCGATCCGTGATGACGATGCCGTCGTCTCCCGCCGACTCGTGCAGCCTGAGCAGCTCGAGATAGACCCGGCCGCGCACGTCGTAGGCATGGTATTCGAACAGCCGGTTGGTCAGTCGTCGGTTCAGGCGGGCAAGGCGGCGGAGAATGGCCAGGGCGAACGTCGGCTCGCCGAGCGCGAGCGCCTGAAAGGCCTGCGGCGACAGGCTGCCCACCACGGCTTCGGTCTCGGCCAGAACGCTGGCCGTACGCGGCAGCCCGTCCACGGCGGCGACCTCGCCGAACATCTCCCCTGCCTCCAGCACCTGATAGGTCAGCGCCCGCCCGGTGGATCCGACCAGGCTGACACGCACGGCGCCGCTCAGAATCACGAAGAAGTCGCGGTCCGCATCGTTGAAGCGGACGATGGTGTCACCCTTATCGAAGCGCTGGGTCTTCAGCTCCCGTGCCAGGCGGTCGAGCACGTGAGCGGGCAGCTCGCGCAGGGAGTCGACAGAGGCGAGTAGGGCGGTAGATACCCGATGCTCCATTTCGGTCCCTGTGGTGCAAACGGCGGCTGGACGTTGGTTTGTTAAACGATTCGGCGTCGGAATACAAACCTCCGCGGATCATTCCTTAGCGCCGGTGCAAGATTGTACAGCGCCGACGAGGGCACGCGGAGACAATGGCTGTCCCGGGATCCCGTATCCCTGCTGCGGTACCGAGCCTCGTCATGGATCTGCCCGACCTCGCGATCATCAACTTCAGCAGCGTCTCCGAGCGCGAAGCCCGCACGGCCATCCGTGCCGTGAACCGGCAGGTGCTGGAAGACTTCCTGCCGATCTGGGGGTCCGGCTACTACTGCAAGCTGCATCGTGGCGGCGGAGTTGAGCGCAGCCAGCCGGAAATCATCGAAGCCGAGCCCGTCGAAGCGGCGGCGGCCATCTATCTCGTGGATCGGCCGCACATCAGTGCGGCACTCAGCTACTGCTCGCTCAACACGGCCGAGCTCCCAGTGGCCTTCGTGTTCACGGACCTCGGCGACTGGACGGTCACCCTTTCGCACGAGGTGCTGGAGCTCATCGTCGATTCGACGCTCGGCTTTTTTCTGACTGAGCAGGAAAGCCGTGGCGCCCGCGCGAGCGTTGCGTCGATCGACCGTCTACGCAGGTCGGCATCGCGTCCCGGCACCCCCAGAGGTGCCTGAGGAAGGGGAGCCGTCATGTCCGAGCTCGTCCGCAGCAGGAGCCTCGCGGGCCCGTCGGAGATCTGCATGCTCATGCCGATCCGCCTGGGATTCACCGAAGGTCTGGCGACGCGCTCTTACGAGAGTCGGCTCAGGAGCTTCGCCAAGCTGTTCGCCGATCTGCGTGCAGTCACCCGGGAAAGCCGCCTCGCGCGGCCGTTCTCCGACGTCGTCGACCGGCTGCGAACCATTCACGGTGTCACCATCGCCATCGTCGACGGTCAGCTCCTGCTCAGCGTGCACTTCGACCGGCCGTGGGAGCCGTACATCCGCGTCATCTGGGAGGATCTCGGAGACATCTTCGACCTGATCCTGTGCAACTGCGAAGGCTACGTGGCCCACCACCGCAACAACCTGGGCTTCGAGGCCTTCGCCGGCTGGATCCGCAAGTACCAGATCGAGACCGCGACCTTCTATCTGGCAGGCAACCACACGGTGAGCGACGTGATCTATCTGGATCAGCTCGAGCGTCGGGTGCGCCGTGCGTCTCCGAGCCATGCCGACCTGGCTCGGCTCGGGATCGAGACACCCGAGGAGAAAGCGGCGGCGGTAAGGGTCTCGCTCTCCGACGCCGGCTACGTCGAGTACATCAAGCAGGGCGTGCAGGCCATTGCCGCATTCCACGCGCTGACGTTTCTCTATCCCAAGGGGACGAACGATCACAGCTACCTGCTGCGCGCAGCCCGCTCGGTGCTGCCGGACGCCGAGTTCCCGCGCCGGGCAAGCTGGCGGCTGACAGCCGAGAACGGCCGCCCGCTCAGGACTCTGCAGCGGGTGTTCCACACGGAGCTCGACTGGTTCGAGAATGGCGACGACAGCGGCGACCTGCAGCCTCCGGCCATCCAGCCGCTGCCGTTCGATCCGACCAGCATCCAGGGCGGCATCGCGAACGCCTGCGGTGCGAACGTGGGTTGCGTCGCGCTGCTGCAGGTCGAGGATGCGACCGCGGCACGCCGCTTCCTGAACGGATTCCACCGGCAGGTCACCTGGGGCACCGGGGCGCCGGCAGACGGGATCTTCCGGAACATCGCCTTCTCCGCGGAAGGACTTGCCCGGCTCGGGCTGGCCCGGACAGAGCTCGACAAGCTGCCGCCCGCGTTCCGGGAAGGCATGGCCGCGCGGGCGGGGCTCATCGGCGACCTCCGGCACAACCATCCGGATTACTGGCAGATGCCCGAGCGGAACTGGCCGGCCGCCGGCGAGCCGAGCCAGCGGGTGAATGTGGAATCCGTGGATGTGGTGATCCAGCTGCGCAGGAACGCGCCCGGCGAGGTGGATCGCAATTGGCTGGACCCGGCGCTCTTCGCCGAGCTGGAGAAGATCGATACAGCCTGCCGGGGTGCCTTACGACTGCTGTCGGTGCAGCCCATGTACGCCCAGGGCGAGCCCGGGATGCCGGTGGAGCATTTCGGGTTCCGGGACGGGATCAGCAATCCCAGGGTGGATCCGGACCATCCCGAAGGTCCGGACGCGGTGCCGGCGGGCGACATCTTCCTCGGCCAGAAGAACAGCCGCGACGACCGGCCGGCGGCGCACTGGTCCGAGCCACTGTTCAAGGACGGCACGTTCCTGGTGATCCGCAAGCTCGCTCAGGACGTGCCGGCGCTCAACGAGGCCGTGACGAAGAACATCCGCGGCCGTTCGAAGCTCGGCAGGCGGGATCTCGACGCCGGACGAGAGGCGCTGCTTGCGAAGCTGATGGGACGGACACGGTCGGGCGAGGTGCTGGCGGATCCGTCGGCAGGGTGCGGCAACGACTTCAGCTACGACAAAGACCCGAACGGAGAGAAGTGCCCGCTGTTCGCCCACATCCGGCGGGCCAATCCGAGAGACGGGGAGGGCACCATCCCGCGCATCCTGCGTCGAGGCATGTCCTATGGTGCGCCCTGGCAGCCGGGCGAGACGGATGCCGTGGACCGGGGCATCGTCTTTCAGGCGTACAACGCCAGCATCCCCGAGCAGTACGAAGTGATTCAACGCTGGCTGGCCGGCGACAACCGCACCGCGCCCTACAGCCGCCTGTCGGATCCGATACTGGGCGTGCCGGAGCCCGGCGAGCCGCGCATCTACCGGTTTGCGGACGGCACGAAGCTGGATCTCGGAGACCGGCCGTTCGTGAAGCTGCAGTGGGGGCTGTATCTCTTTGTGCCGTCGCGGGCAGGTCTTGCGGTGATCAGCGGATCCCCGTCAGCGGCAGGCGCCCGGGACTGGACCGCTGAGGGCATGGCGGCCATCCGCCGTCTCGCAGCGCTGGAGGTCGAGGATCCGGACGCGGCCTTCACGGCGTGGAAGCGTCTGCTCGAAGAGAAGGAAGCGCTGGACGAGGAGCAGCATCGCAGTGTGTGGCAGGCGATCCGGGAGCGGTACAAGGGCGCCCTGCGCACGCCGTTCGGCGTGCTGGTGGGATCCGCATCCGGGGTGGAGCACGTGCTCACCCATGCAACGGATTTCTCGGTAGCAGGCTATCAGGAGCGGCTCGCCAGGTGCGTCGGCGAGAACTATCTCGGCATGGACCCACCGCTGCACGACAGAAAAGCCAACGCGGCGAACGATCTCTTCTACGGCATCGGCAAGGAAGACGCGTTCGATGCCGCGCTCCTGCCGGCACGGAAGCTGCTCGAGGGGCTCGGCGATGTGGGCGGACAGGCCACCATCCCCCTGCCGAAGTACGTGGATCTGGTGCTGGCGGAAGTCTCCAAGCACTGGTTCGGCGTGCCGGATGCCACCACGCTGCTCGAATCATTCGCCGGTGTGCCGGAAAACCCCGAGGCGGCGATCCAGGCCGGCGGCGAGCCGGCGGCGGGCGCGAACACATCGCATTGCCCCTTTCACGTGATCTCGTCCTCGCGCTTCGTGTTCCAGCCCCAGCCCACGAATCCCGTCGACGCGACAGCGACACTCGAGGGGCGCACCCTCGAGGCCGCCATGGAGCGGCTCGTCGCGTCCTACCTCGCCGAGGTGGATACACCGCGATCCGGGGTGATGCTCGACGCGCTTCGCCGGACCCTGGCGGCGGAAGGTCTGGAGGCGGATTTTGCGGAGGTGCTGCTCGGTGCGCTGCTCGGCTTCCTGCCGACCGTGCAGGGCAACTTTCTGTTCACCACCCGGGAGTGGCTGCGGGAAGGTGACTTCTGGCGGGTGCAGAACGCCTATCTGGCTGCACGCAGGCGGGGGCTGGCGCCTCGCGAGGCGGCGCTCGAGGAGATCGAGCCCCGGCTCGAGCGGTCCATGGCCAGACGGCCCATACCGGCCATGATCCACCGTCGCGCGACCAGGGATCTGAAGCTCGGCGACGTCGACGTGAAGGCCGGGGAGATGGTCGTGTTGGGTCTTGTCAGCGCCGCGGCCGAGCGGGGCTTCTCTGACGTATCACCCGCCTTCGGCGGAAACTACTACGCGGATCCCAAGCCGATCCATGCGTGCCCGGGGCGAAAGCTCGGCATGGGCACGCTGCTCGGCCTGATCGCGGCGCTCTTCGAGCTGCCGGGGACGCTCAGACGGGCGCCGAGCAGTTCCGCGCTGCTGTTCGATCCCTGATCTGAGGGGCGGATCTCAGCCCTTCGGCAGCCTGAGCTCGAGCCGTTGCGCCTCGGCGGCGTAGGTGTACATCCCCATGGCGGAGAACGCATCCCGGCACCCGCTCAGCTTCGCCGCCGCAGCGTCCGGGTCGCCTCGAGCGTTCAGCCAGGCGGCTTCCTTGAGGTCGATGAGCGACTGCTCGCGGGGCGATCGACGCAGGTTGGCGGAATGTCGCGCCCGGGCGAAGCAGCGCTCCGGTGTGCCGCTCGAGGACGGTGTGGTCGGAATCTGCGCAAGCGCGCAGTAGGTCACCGACTCGCCGAGCCGTTCCAGCTTGCGCGCTCTTCGCAGCACCCAGACCGCGGCGCGGCGCGCCTCCTGAAAACGACCCCGGCTCACCAGCATCTCCGTGAGCCAGGAGAAGTGCAGCGACGTCCAGATACTCTGGTGCGCATCCTCCACCCAGGCCAGTGCCCGGATGATGTCGGTGAGGTCGGTCTTCGGATCCAGGTGCCAGCTGGCGTAGCTGGCGAGCGCGGTGCCCATGGCGGTGATGTAGCGGCTGCCCATGCGCTCACCGATCCGCACGTTCGCCTGGGCGGCTTCCAGCGCTTCCTCCCATCGGCCCTGCCAGAGATACACCGCCGCGCGCATGGAGGTCATGGAGCCATGGGTCGGATGGATGGGTCCCCGGGTCAGATCGCTCGCCTCGTCGAAGCAGGCGAATGCCGCGTCGAAGTTTCCCTGATCGCCCAGCACCATGCCCTTGGCGGCCAGTGAGTAGGCATACGCATAGGCGACACGCGGGCGGCGCTTGAACGGCGCCTGCTGCTCCATCGCCTGATTCAGGGCGGCAAGCGCGTCGTCGTACTCGCAGGCATTGCCGCGGATCTGTCCCCAGCTGGCGAGCACCTGGGTGCGGAAGGGCTCGCTCGGCAGCTGCTCCGCCAGCGCGCGGGCGCGGTCGATGTGCGTTTTCGCCTCCGGCGCCTCACCCAGCGCGTAGTTGACGTAGGCCAGCCAGTACTCGCCATCGGCCTGATTTTCGAGATCCCCGTGGCTGCGGGCGAGCTCGATGGCGCGCTGATAGATGATGCACTGGGCGGGCTCGGCGTCGAACAGGCAGGCCATGGCGAGGCGTTTGGAAACGGACATCCAGCGCTCGTAGACCTCGTCCTCGTTCAGCCGGTCGAGGGCCTTGAGCGCCGCCTGGAACTGGCGGCGGGCGCGATCCATGGCGCTCGCCGCGAGCGCCTTGTCACCGGCGGCTTCCGCGTAGTCGGCAGCCCGGCCGTACTCCCGGGTTTCGCCGTAGTGATAGGCCAGGGTCTCCAGCAGCGGGTCCCGGTACGCACCCTTGAACCGGGACTCGATCACCTCCGCCACCTGCAGGTGCAGGGCCTGGCGCTCGTAGCGGTTCAGGGAGTCGAGCACCACGTCGCGGGTTATGCCGTGCTTGAAGCGCACGGTGCCGTCCGCCTCCATGGAGGCCAGCAGATCCAGCTCCGCCAGCTGCTCGATGGCGGTGCGGGATCGCGGGACGTCCACCACGCTCTCCATGAGCCAGCCGGGGATGACGTTGCCCATCACGGCGAGAATGCGCAGCAGCTCGAGCTGACTGCCGGACAGCAGGGCCACCCGGGAGGCGATCAGCCGGTTGATGTGATTCGGAATCTGCGCCGACTGCCAGCTGTCGTAGAGCGTCGGCGTCTGGGCACCGCGGCTCACCGCGTGACAGAGCTCCTCGATGAACAGGGGGTTTCCACCGGAGGAGCGACGGACCTGCTCGATCACCACGCGATCAGCGCTGGGCAGCAGCAGCTCGATCATGGAGATGGCGTGGGAAGCATCCAGCGGTTCGAGGCGGATGATCTCGGTGGCCGCATCGCCCGGCAGCAGCTCCCGGCTGGCGCGGACGAGCAGCAGCTTGAGCTGTGCGCGTTCGGGCGCGTTGCGCAGGGTCGCCCGGGTGAGATCATCCGCCCACTGCCAGTCGTCCACGAACACGACGATGGGACGGTCCGTCGAGAGGGCCTGGCCGATCCGCAGGACGAGACTGCCGATCACCTCGTCAGAGGGACGGGGAGACGCTGCCGACGGTGCGAGGATGGCCTGCACCGTGGCGGCCTTCTCCGCGAGCGCCGGCGAGAGGTGAGCCAGTCGCTCCGCGATGGAGGGGCCGGCTTCTTCCTCTGCTGTCGGCCGCGGTCGGGACAACCCGAGCAGCTGGCGCAGGATCTGCAGCACGGGCTGCAGAGGCTCCGCATTCAGGTAGCTTTCGCAGTAGCCACGGAGCACACGGCAGCCGCGGGATTCCACATCCTTCAGAAATTCGTCGATGAGCCGCGTCTTGCCGACCCCCGGCGGTGCGACGACCGACACCACCTGGGCATTGCCCTGCTGGCAGTTGTCCAGCGCCCGGCGCAGCACGCTGAGCTCCCGCTCGCGACCGACCAGCGGTGTCTGTTTGCCGAAGCGTCTGGCCTCGAAACGGGTGTCTACGGAGCTATGGCCGAGAATCGGCAGCACGGTGAGGGGCTCTGCCGTGCCGAAGGGGAAGGACCGGGCTTCGCCGGTTGCGAAGAAATGCCGCTCCGCGCCGAGACTCGTTTCGCTGACCAGAATCTCGTCCGCGCTGGCCATGTCCGAGAGCCGGGATGCGAGGTTGGCCGCGTCACCCACCAGCACGAACCGGCCGAGCACCTCGTCGCCTTCCACGGCCAGCACCAGCCCCGAGTGGATGCCGGTGTGCATGGTCAGGCGGGTGAATCCCGGCAGCGGCGAGGTGAAGCTGATGTTCTTCACGGCGTCGTGGAGCTCGAGTGCCGCTTCCGTTGCTCGCCGACCCTCGTCCTCACGGGACTCGAGCCCGAAGACGGCGAACACACCGTCACCGCGCACCTGCAGGATGGTGCCGCCGTGGCGCTGGATGATCTGCTCGAAGGTGCGGTTCAGCGCTTCGAGCAGCTCCGCGAACTCCTCCGGATCCACGGACGACGCCAGCGCCGTCGAGTCGCTGAGATCCGAAAACAGCGCGGTCAGGTGTCGGCGCTCGGCATGCCGACCCGATGCTCCGGTGCCCCTCATCCTTCCCACTGGTGAAACCGTCCCGGACGCAAGTTAAGCAGATTGATTGCGGGGACGGAAACATCCACGCCGACTTGACACCCGACGGGCGAGCGGAGAAGTTGGTGCGTCAGCAATCGAGGAGGTTCAATGGCACGTATCCGTCTGCTTCCGGACGAGGAGCTGAGCGAGCCCACACGGCAGCAGGTGCAGGCGGCGGAAGCTGCCGGTGCCGATGCTTCCGTGCTTCGCGGGCTGGCGCAGCACCCGTCGTTCTTCGACAGCTACTTCAAGTTCTACTACCCGGCCCACAACGGCGGCCTGCTCGAACCCGCGCTCAAGGAGCTCGTCCGGCTGAAGATCGCCAGACTCAACGACTGCTTCACGTGACTGGGCGCACGATTTCCATCGGCGATGGAAAACGGCCTGACGGAAGCGAAGATTGCGGATCTGGATGCGCAGGGCGCCTCGTTCTCCGAGCGGGAGCGGATTGCGGTGGAGTTTGCGGCCCGCCTGGCCACCGACCATCAGAGTATCGACGAAGCCTTCTTCGATCGGCTGCGCGGGCAGTTCAGCGAGCCGGAAATCCTGGAGCTCGGCATGATGGCCGGGCAGTACATCGGTTTCGGTCGGCTGCTGATGGTCCTGGACCTGACGCCCAGGTTCTGCCCGACCGACGGTGGGGGTGATCTGATCTAGCCGCCGGAATGTCGGCTGGGCGGACCGCCGCGATGCTGGCATCATCCGGCGTGGAAGGGACGAACGGGAGGGAGACGTGTTCGACATTCAGGCCACGATCCGCTGGGCAACCGCGGTGCTGCAGGATCCGAACGGCGCCTGCCGGCGCTACCGGGAAACCCGAGCCGGCTGGCAGCAGACTTTCTTTCAGCTCACCCTGCCACTGTATGTGGCGGCGTTCGTGGTGTCCGGTGTGCTCGCACTGATCACCGGTGGTTCGCTGCCGCTGGGGTCGCTGTCGCTGGGGCTGTTCGTGTTCTCGGTGCTCTGGTCGCTGGGCTGGACGTTCGTCATCGCCTTCATCTTCGACTACTTTTCCGGCACCTTCGGCGGCAAGCGCGGCTTCGACGAGGCCTATGCGGTGATCGGCCTCGCCATCGTGCCGGCGGCGCTCGGCACGGCTGCCGCGCCCCTGCCCTGGATAGGCTGGCTCCTGAGCCTGGCGGCGAGCATCTACAGCCTGTACCTGGCCTACCAGTTTCTGCCGGTGTTCCTGGAGATCCCGGAGGCATCGCGAGGCAAGCACTACCTGGTCTCCGTTCTGGTTTCGCTGCTCGTGAACCTCGTGGTGAGTGCGATGTTCATCGGCGCCATGGCGCCGAGCATGATCGAGGAGCTGTCCAGGGAGCAGAGCAGCGCTTCGTCCGGTTCCCTCGGCGGCGGGCTCTTCGGTGGTCTCGAACGTCAGGCCGGCATCGCGGAGTCCGCGAGCCTGGACACCTGGGATCCGCCGGCCGACGGTGAGCTGAGTGACGCGCAGGTCAGAGCGTTCGTGGACGTGCTGAAGAAGACTCGTGCCCTCACGGACCGCCTGGGCCAGTCCGTGCAGGGGATGGAGGAGAAGGAGGTCGGCGTCTCGGACGTGCTGAGCGGCGTCGGCGATTTCATGCGCCTGTCCACGGCGGAGATGGAGGTGGTGAAAACCGCGGGCGGCAACTGGGCCGAGCACCAGTGGGTGCGCAACCAGCTCGAGGTGGCACGGGTTCAGCAGGACCTGAACGATTCGGTGGCCCACAACTACGAGCTCTTTCTCAGATACCGGGACGAGATCGAGGCGTACGAGTAGGCACCGCCGTGAGCAGGGAGGTGATCGTCCTGGCCCTGCACGGCATGGGCGACACGGGCGAAGACTTCGCGGACGAGCTCGCGGAAAAGCTGGCGGATCGGCTCGGCCAGGCCGACTGGGACCGCGTGCACTTCGACAGCATCTACTATCAGCCGGTGCTGCAGGCCAATCAGGAACGCACCCTGCGTGCCATGCGCGCCGAGCCCCTCGACGGCATCGAGCTGCGCAAGTTCCTGCTCTACGGGTTTTCCGACGCCGCCGGTCTCGAGCGCCGGGCGGCCAGCCCGGGCAGTCCCTACGAGCAGGTGCAGAAAATCATCCGGGGCGTGCTGAAGAACGCCTACCGGATGGTCGGCGGACCGAAACCGGTGGTGCTCATCGCCCAGTCGCTCGGCTGCCAGGTGATCTCGAACTACCTGTGGGATGCCCAGAAACCGGGCAAGGCCAGCCAGGGTGTCTGGAAGTCACCCACCACACAGCGGGGCTCCGCGCTCGACAGCTTCCTCAGGCTGAAGAGCCTCCGCTGTCTCTACACCACCGGCTGCAACATCCCGATCTTCCTCGCCGGGTTTCCGGAGGCGCAGATCAGGGCCGTGAAGACCGCGGAAGACGGCTACGCGTTCCGCTGGCACAACTACTACGACGAGGACGACGTGCTCGGCTGGCCGCTGAAGCCGCTGTCCGCTTCCTACCGGCAGGCCGTGTACCGGGACTACGTGGTGAATGCGAACGGCACGCTGCTCGGCACCCTCACCCACGGCTGGAACGCGCTGAGCCACACCCGCTACTGGGTGGATGCCGACGTGCTGAAGCCCCTGGCGTCGGATATTCGCGGGCTTCTGCCCTGACGGGCAGCACGACGTTCGGCCTTCGCTTGCAACGTGACCCTTGTCCACCCGACAGCTGTTGATATATAACGGCTGTTATGAAAAGGGAGAGGGTCGGATGAAGCTAGATATCTTCACGGAGATCCAGCGACGCGCCTGCGCCGAGAACGGCGGTTTTCTGGGGCTCCTGGAGGATTCGCTGGCACAGGCACGCGCGGCTGACGAAGCCGGATTCAGCTGCTGGTGGCAGGTCGAGCACCACTGCACGCCGGATTTCAGCTACAGCTCCTGTCCGGAGATGATCCTGCAGGAAGTGGCTCGTGCCACCACACGTCTTCGAGTTGGTCATGCCGGTGTGCTGTCGCCGTTCCAGATCAACCATCCGCTGCGCGCTGCGGAGCGTGCGGCACTGCTCGACAACCTTTCGGGCGGCAGGCTCGAGCTGGGACTCGCCAAATCCGGGGGCAAGGAGTGGCAGACGTTCGGCGTCACGGAAGCACAGGCCGCGGCCGACCTGGTGGAGGCCACCCGGCTCATTCCAAAGGCCTGGACAGAAACGCCATTCAGCTGGTGCTCGGATCGCTTCCGCGTCGAGGATCGGGAGGTGCTGCCCAAACCCCTGCAGCAGCCCCACCCGCCGCTCTGGCACACCTGCTCGAGCCCGCCTTCCTTCGTGCGCGCGGGTGAGCTGGGCGTTGGCGTGCTCGCCACGACGCTCTTCGCGCCGCTGAGTCAGCTGGCCGAGATGATGAAGGGCTACCGGCAAGCCGTGGCCGCCTGCGCTGCACCTGCCGGTGCCTTCGTCAACAACCAGGTCGGCGTGTTCACCTTCGTGCACGCGGCAGAGTCCGACAAGGCCGCGGTAGAAAGCGGCGCGCCTCAGGCGGCCCTGTGGTACGTGAGCTCGGCGCCCAGGGTGTTCAACGTGCCGCGGGACATCTTCTACGCCGCCATTCGTGGCAGCACCGATCCGCGGTCTGCCGGTTCCATATCCGCGCTCGAGCAGGCGGAGCAGCCGGATCAGAGCGACGTCGACGATCCCAACCCGGTGGTCGCTCTCCTCAAACGGGAGTTCGCCGGGGAGGAGATCAGCAACGAGGAAATCTTCGAGGTGATCCGGCATCTGGACTCCGTCATCATCGGCAGCGTGGACACCTGCCGGAAGAAGATGGCCGGATTCCGGGACATCGGCGTGGACAGGCTCATGTGCCTGGTGCAGATGGGCGCCGTGCCCCAGAACGAGATCCTCTCGTCGATCCGGCGGATCGGCGCCGAGCTGCTGCCGGAGTTTGCCCGTGACTGAGCTGAAAAAAGCTGAGCTGCCCGAGGTCACCAGCGCCTATTGTGAAGCGCTGTGGGAGCAGGTCTGCAACTGGGGGCGTTGGGGGGACGACGATCAGGCGGGCGCACTGAATCTGATCACGCCGGCAAAGCGGGCGGCGGCGCTCTCGCTCGCGACTGCGGGGGAGGTGATCGGTCTCGGCAACCTCTGGCCGGTCGCCCCGACTCCGGACAACCCGTGGCCCGCGCAGCACAGAATGGTGCGGGCCGGCGATGCGGGACCCTATCCCGGCTATCCGGATCTGAACGTTGCGCTCGACTATGTCGGCGTGGAATGCCACGGCGTGGCGACGAGCCACGTGGATGCGCTCTGCCACGTGTTCGTCGGCGGCCGGATGTACAACGGTTATGCGGCCACGGAAGTGAAGAGCACCGGTGCGGAGCGGAACGACGTCATGCCCATGGCGGACGGCGTGGTGACCCGCGGGGTGCTGCTGGACATCCCCCGGTTGCGTGGCCTGCCCTACCTGCCGCCCGACGACCGGATCTCCATTGCCGATCTGGAGGCGGCGGAAACCAGGCAGAATGTCCGCGTTGAGGAGGGCGACGTGCTCATCGTGCATCTCGGACGCGAGGCCCGCGTCGTCGCTGAAGGTCAGTTCAACAGCGGAGAGGGGCTGGCCGGGCTGCATCCGGAATGCATCGGCTGGTTTTACGAGCGCGGAGTTGCCATGCTCGGCAGCGACGGCATGAACGATCCCCAGCCCAACTGGAACGCACCGGGCTGGCCGATCCCGGTTCACTATCTCGGTATCTGCGGTATGGGCATGACACTGATGCACAATCTGGAGACTGCGCGCCTTGCCGATCGGCTGAGCGCGGCAAGCCGGGGTGCCTTTCTGTTCGCGCTGGCGCCGCTGAAAGTGCCGGGCGCCACCGGCTCGCCGGCCAATCCCCTCGCGATCTTCTAGCCAGACTCTCCATGCCGAAAATCGTCGACCATGCTGCGCGCCGCCGGGACTTCATCGAAGCCGCCTATGCCACCATCGTCGAGGAAGGGCTGGACAACACGACCGTTCGGGGCGTGGCCAAGAAGGCCGGATTCACGACCGGCGCCCTCGTGCATTACTTCAAGGACAAGGACGAGCTGATCCGCGCGGTGCTCGATCACTTCGGGGAAGAGATGCGGCAGCGGATGATCAGTGCCCACGATCAGCAGCGTGGCCGGGTGGCGCTCCGGGCGACGCTGATCGAAGCCCTGCCGACAGAGAAACGCACGGGTATGAGCTGGCGGATCTGGCTGGCGCTCTGGTACCACTCGGAAGCGAACGCGGACATGCGCGATGAGCAGCGTCGACGCTACCGGGAATGGTTCGGAAGGATCCGGGAAATGCTCGAGGAATCCATCGACATGGGCGAGCTGCCGGGCACGCTCGACGTCGGTGAGGAGGCGAGAAGCATCGTGGCGCTCGTCGACGGCCTCGGCGTGCAGTACCTGATGTCCGGTGGCCGGCTGTCCGGCCGGCGTCAGATCGGCATGATCGAACGCTATCTGGAGCGGCTCTACTCTTCCTGACCCGACAGCCGCTTGCTTTACCGTAACCTTCGTAATATAACGAGCGTTACATAAAGCCGGCCGTCATCAAGGGGAGAGAATGATGAAACCACTGGCAACACGGTGCATCCCGTTTCTGCTTCTGCTGCCCGGATATCTGTTCGCTGAAGAAGGGGGGCGGGTGATCGAGGAGATCCTCGTTACCGCCGAAAAGCGCGAAGCCTCCGTGCAGGAAACCTCGATCGCCATCACCGCCTACAGCCACGAGGAGCTGGAGCTGCGAGGAATCGAAGGGATCGAAGGTCTGCAGTTCTCCGCGCCCAACCTGGTCATCAGTCACAACTCCCAGTCACCCGTGACCTACGCGTACATCCGCGGCATCGGCTCGGACCAGCTCGTGGCCGGATTCGATCCGGGCGTGGCCTACCACTTCGATGGGGTCTACGTCGGCCAGCCGTCCTCGATGCCTGTTGACATGTGGGACATGGAGCGGGTGGAGGTGCTGCGCGGGCCTCAGGGCACGCTGTATGGCCGCAACACCACGGGTGGCGCCATCAACGTGATCAGCAAGAACCCGACGGACGAGCTCGATGGTACGGTCGATGCCACCCTCGGTAACTACGACAGGGTCCGGCTGCGCGGTGCTCTCGGCGGTCCGATCGCGCAGGATCGTCTGAACGGGCGTCTCGCCTTCATCTACGACAAGGCCGACGGCTACCAGGACAACGGAATCGGCGAGGACGCGGACGCCATCGATCACTGGGCGCTCCGGGGCAAGCTCGACTTCAAGATCACGGACACGCTCAGCCTCCTGCTCACGGCCCAGCAGTTCGAGAACGAAGGGAATCAGGGCCAGAAGAAGCGCGAGTCCTTCGAGGGATTCCCGGTCTACACCGGTGCCCTCCCGAACCCGAGCGATCCGCGAAAGGTTGACAAGGACCACGAGGAGAAGCTCGATCTGGAGAACACGTTCCTGTCCGCGAAGCTGGACTGGGATCTGGGCTCGGTCAGGTTCGTCTCCATCACCTCCTACATCGAGAACGACTGGTTTCAGACGACGGACATCGACATGTCCAGCAATGCGCTCATGCATCAGGACTGGGACATGTCCACGGAGCAGTTCACCCAGGAGTTCCAGCTCGTCTCGAACGGCGACGGCCCGCTGGAGTGGATCGTCGGCGCCTTCTACTTCGACGAGGATCTCTCCACCGACTACTTCTTCGAGGACGTCAACGTCTTCACCTTCTTCAACGGCGGCACGCTGGATACCACGTCGTTCGCGGTCTACGGCCAGGCCAGCTACGACTTCAGCGACTCCGGTCTGCCGATCCGGCTCACCGCCGGCGTGCGCTACACGGACGACGAAAAGAAGATCGACGAGTACCAGCAGATTCCGGCCTTCCTGGTCGATCTGGCAGCGCAGGACGAGCTCTCCTGGGACGAGTGGACGGGCAAGCTCGGCATCGACTGGTTCATCTCGGAGGATGTGCTGGGCTACTTCACCTACTCCCACGGCTACAAGGGCGGCGGCTTCTCCATGGGCCAGTTCGACTCCTATCTGCCTGAATTCGTGGACAGCTACGAGGTCGGGCTGAAGACCACGTTCATGGAGGGCCGGGCCCAGGTGAACACCGCCGCGTTCTACTACGACTATGAGGATCTGCAGGTGAACTTCCTGAACTTCACCTCGTTCATCACCAACAACGCGGCCGAGGCGACGATCGGCGGCGTGGAGGTGGAGAGCACGTTCCTGGTCACCGACAACCTCATGCTGGGCGGCAGCTTCACCTGGCTGGACGCGGAGTACGACGAGTACATCTTCAGCGAGGGGCCGCCGGTGATCGATCTGTCCGGCGAGCGGCTGAACCGGGCACCGGAATACACCGTGGCGCTGACCGCCCAGTACGACTTCCAGCTCGGCAGGAACGGGGTGCTCACCGCACGCACGGACTACTACTGGCAGGACGAGGTCTACTACCGCCCGCAGAACATCCAGCGGCACAGAGCGGACGATTTCTACAACTGGGATGCGCGCCTGGTGTGGACCACGGCGGATGCCCGGTTCACCGTGGATGCGTTCATCAGGAACATCACCGACGAGGATGCGCTCCGCAGCATCACCATCAGCGACGGGCTCTCCACCGGCAACAACACGTTCGACTCCTACTACCCGCCGCGCACCTACGGCTTGCGCGTCGGCTGGAACTTCGGAGGCTGAGCGCTATGGCCACAGAAGGCTGGAAAGCCAGAGCGATCTTTCACTTCATCCTGCCCTGCAGCAACGTGGAACGGTCAATGGAGTTCTACGGGCTGTTCGGCTTCGAGATGATCAAGGACAACCGCAATGTGGCGTGGCCGGCATACGTGGGTGAAAACTTCAACATGGTCTCCGGTGCGCAGGGCAAGGCCGTGCAGCTCGTCCTGCCCCATGGCGGCGAGCTGCAGACGCGGATCGATCTCATCGAGTGGCTGAAGCCGAAGTGGCGCAACCTCTACCTTGATCTGCCGCCGGAAGAGAACAACCCCCGGGTGATGGCCCTGGTGGTGGAGAACATCGCCGCCGCGGCGGCCGATCTGCAGGCGAAAGGGCTCGTTCCCACGCGGCCGCTGCGGCCGCCGGATCCGAAGATCGGCGTGCAGGGCGTGGTCTGCTTCGAGGACCCGGACGGGCACATCGTAGAGCTGATCGAGTATTTCCCGGGTCAGCTCGGCAGCAGGACCGACGAGCTCGAAACGCTCAGCTGAGCCTCCAATCCGGTGCCGCTCTGACCGATCAGAGCGGCACGGTTGCGGTGGTGGCCCTGAACATCCGATCCTTCGCCTCCTCCCTGAGCAGCTCTAGCTCCCGCGACAGCGCCTGCCTGCCGGCTTCCGCTGCCGGGTCCGTGGGGTAGTAGGCGAGCTCTGAGGCGGGATCGCCAGCCACGCGGGTGCCGATCAGCACGCGGGGCTTCCGGTAGTCGTAGGGCCGGGCGCGGTGCAGGAGCGCCCGGTTGTCCCAGAGCAGGGTGTCTCCGGGCTGCCAGTGATGCACGTAGACGCGCGCCGGCTCGGAGACGATGAACTCTACCAGGGATTTCAACAGCGACCGGCTCTCTTCCCGGGACAGGCCGGGAATGCCGAACGCGTGCCGCCCGACGAACAGATTCTTCACCCCGGTCTCCGGATGCACCTTCACGAGCGGCCGCAGGTATGCCTCGCCGTGGTACACGCTTTTCTCGCTCTGCGCCGGGAAGTCGCCGATGTCATTGGCCTGGGAATACTGTGTGGAGTGGTAGGCCGACAGGTGTTGGATCTTCTGCTTCGTGGTGTCGTCCAGCGCAGCGTACGCCGCCCGTGCATCCGCGAGCTCGGTATCACCCCCTTCATCGGGCACGGTGACCGCTGAGAGCATTGCGCACTTGCTGCTGATGGGCTTGTAGGTGGAGTCGGTGTGCCAGGCTTCGTTGCCGATGTTGGTGCGCATGAGCTGCGTTTCGAGATCGAAGATCTCGCCGTAGCTGCCTTCCGCCAGGCGGCGCTGGTTCGACATGGGAATGCCGCCGAATTCCAGCTCACCGAAGCGCTGGCCGAATGCCACACTCTGTGGCTCGGTCAGGAACTGGCCGGGAAAGACCAGAAAGCCGTACTGGAGAAAGGCGGCGTGGATCTGCTCGAAGGTTCTCTCATCGAGCTCGGCGAGCCGTACGCCGGTCACGACCGCGCCAAAGGTTTTTCCTCTGACCGGCGAAATCGTCAGGGTATCGCCGGTCGACGAAGGGGTCGGCTGGCTCATGGAAGCCTCCCGGGCAACTCTCTCCCGGCCGAGTTTCCCCCCTTTCCACCTGCGGATTCAAGACGCCTGCCGATGAGGGCAGGCCGCGGGTCTGCCGCGACGCTACTCGGACTCGATGAGCCTGGCTGGGCGGAGCGTGGGGGTCTCAGGCTCGATGTCGCTGATACGCCGGATCTTGTCGTGGCGCTTCTTCAGCACGATGTCCTTGTGCCGGTGGGAGACGCTGATCTCGTCCCCGAGCTCGAGCATGCACATCCGCTCGAGGTCCGTTTCCGGTGAGAAGGTGATGGTGACTTCGTTGTCTTCGACGAGAATCTTGGTTTTCATGATGTGACGGAATTCACAAAACTGTCCCCGAACGGGAGCAGTATGCAGCGTTCCCGCGCGAGAGGCGGCTGACTGTGTAAGGCGGATGTCAGCCGTCTGCGGGAAATGCAATAAAAATGTGGGCACCTCGCCCGCCAACCGACGGCAGGAGCAGGACATGCACTTCATCTTCGAGGTTCACATCAAGCCCGGCTACACCGCTGAGCAGTACGCGGAAGCCTGGGTGCGGGCGAGCCGGCTGATCCAGCGGGCGGCAGGTGCAGAGGGCACCCGTCTGCACCGGAAGATTGGCGATCCGAACGTGCTGCTGGCCATCGCAACCTGGGCGTCGAAAGCCGACCGGGATGCGATGGAAGCGCGGCAGGACGAGACGATCGGCGCCATCATCGCCGAGCAGGCGGCATTCGTGGACGTGCGCGTCATCGGCGAGTTCGAGGCCCCCGAGTGGGTGGTGCTGCCGGAGGATCTTAGCGGCTGAGCCGGCTCAGACCTTCGCGATCGCCTCTGCAATGTTGTCGATGGCGAGCTTCACGAGCTGCCGCGACGTGCCGAGGTTCATCCGCATGCAGCGGCGGCTGCCCTTGCCGTAGGCCTCGCCGTCGTTGAGCTGCACCCCTGCGGTTTCCGCCAGCCACGCCTCGAAGATCTGCGTTTCCGTCATGGGTCTGTCGGAGCCCTGGGTGGCGGCCGACTTCTCCACCACGCCCACCGCGTCCATGATGTCGCCGAAGTGCAGCCAGGCCAGGAAGGTGCCCTGCGCCCGCGTGTACGTGACCTCTGGCAGCCGGCGCTGCAGGTACTCCTCCACGAACCGGTGATTGCCGTCGATATAGACGAGCAGCTGATCCAGCCAGTCCGCGCCGTGCCGGTAAGCCGCTTCGTTGGCGATCACGCCGAGGGTGTTGATGTCCGCCCGGTGGTTCTTCTTCACCCGCTCGAGATACACCGGGTTCGTGGAGAACCAGTAGGCGTTCTTGGAGGCGGGCAGGTTGAAGGTCTTGGTGATGGCCTTGCAGGTGATGCTGTTGTCGACAATCGCCCTGTCCGGCAGGCTCGCAAACGGGGTGTAGCGCTCGCCCGGACGGACGAAATCCGCATGAATCTCGTCGGCGATCACCACCACGCCGTGCTTCAGGGCGAGCTCGCCGATCCGCAGCAGGTCCGCCTCGGACCAGACGTTGCCGGTGGGGTTCTGGGGGTTGCACAGCAGCATGGAGTGGGTGTCGGGTGTCATGCGCGCTTCGAGGTCGTCCCAGTCGATGTGGTAGCTGCCGTCTTCGAAGACGAGCTCGGACTCGTTTGCCAGCGTGTTGGTGAACGTGAGGTCGCTGTAGAAGCCCTCGTAGGTAGGGGTCATGAGCAGCACACGGCTGCCGGGCGGAGAAAAGGTGGCGATGCCCGCGATGAGACCGGGGTGCACACCGCTCGCGATCTCGATGGTGTCCGGGTCCACCGCGACGCCGTGGCGGCGGGCGTTCCACTCGCTGATGGCCTCCTTCAGCGAGGCGTAGCCCAGCTCGCGGTTGAGATATCCCCAGTTCTCGTGCTGCAGGCGCGCCTGCATCGCCTCGGTGATGCAGGGCGCGGCGCGGAAATCCAGGTCGGCGATGCCCATGCCCACCTGCACACGCTCACCGAACAGCTCGATCTGGTAGTCCCACTTCGTGCAGTCCGTGCCGATCCGGCTGTAAGGCGTGTCGAAGTCGTAGCGGCCGTCGACGAGATAGGGTGGCGATGCCGTCCGGTCTGCGGCAACGGGTGCCGCGGCGGACGTGCCGAGCACCCCTGCCAGCCCGGCCAGGCCGGTGCCATGCAGAAACCGGCGGCGATTCAGATCCGTGCCTGCCATGGTCCCCTCCCTGCAGTCGGATGCCGTTAGGGTAGCAGATGTGGCGCGAAGTCGAACCTCTGCGCCTGCGGCGGGTCAGGATGGCCGCCGGGTTAAGATGGGGTCGGGTTGAACAAGGGAGTAAGGGCATGGCCACCGGACTGTCCGATGTGCTGGCGGGTAAGGCGCCCGTGTTCGCGCCGCTGTGTCTCGATCCGCTCACGGCCCGGATGGCGCATCGCTGCGGCTTCCGGTTCGGCTACCTGAGCGGCGGGGCGCTGGGATACAGCTACGCGGTGAGCGAAGCGCTGCTCACCTTGAGCGAGCTGGTGGACGTGACGCGCCGGCTCACGCTGCGCTCGGAGCTCGGCATCATCGTCGACGGCGGGGTGGGGTTCGGCGATGCCGTGCACGTGGCCCGGGCGGTCTGGGAATTCGAGCAGGCGGGTGCCGTGGCCATCGAGCTCGAAGACCAGGTGGCGCCGAAGCGGGTGAGCCATCATCGCGGCATCGAGCACCTGGTGGAGACGGCGACCATGTGCGCGAAGATCGAGCAGGCGGTGGCGGCGCGCAGGTCCGATCAGTTTCTGATCATCGCCCGCACCGGCGCGGTGAAGAACGAGAGCTTCGAGGCAGCGCTCGCCCGTCTCACGGCCTACCGGAATGCCGGCGCGGACGTGCTCATGCTCATGCCGGAAGGGGAGGCGCAGCTGCGCCAGGCACGGGCTGAGCTGGATGCGCCGCTGGCGACCATCACCTCGCTCGACGCCCGCCCGCCGGCAACCTGGGCCGAGCTCGGCTGGAACCTGATCATCGATCCGTTCACGGCCCAGGTGCTGGCCTATGACGCGGTGCGGGACGCCTACGAGCGGTTTCAGCAGTCGGGGCGCACGGGTGCGGATATGGCGGGCGTGTTCCGCACCTATCGCGAGCTGCCGGGGGTGGCGGGGCTCGACGCGTTCTATGCCATCGAGGACGTGACCACGGAGCGAGGCGACTGACCCTGCTGGCCTTAAGGCGTCCTTAACACCTTGCTGAAAAACTTAACCCCGCAAGGCAGGAGCGCAGATGAACGTGCTGATCGTGGAAGACGACCTCAATCTCGGTAAGGCGCTGCTCAAGGTCCTTGGCGCTGAGTATCGCGTCGAGTGGGTGCGGACGCTCGAACGGGCGAGGAGCCGGCTCGCCGAAGGCCGGTTCGATATGCTCCTCCTCGATCTGGGGTTGCCGGACGGCGACGGACGGGACTGGCTGCGCTCGATGCGTGACGCGGGTGAAACGATTCCGGTCCTGATCATCTCGGCTCGCGATGAGCTGCCGGAAAGGGTGCAGGCGCTGGATCTCGGCGCAGACGACTATCTGGTCAAACCGTTCGACGTCTCCGAGCTCAAGGCACGCACCCGGGCGGTAGCGCGTCGTGCCATCGGCGCGGCAGGCGCTGAAGTCACCCATGGAGATCTGCGCTACATGATCGACGAGCGTCGCGTTCTGGTGGGAGACACCCCGGTCGCCCTCACGCCCAAGGAACAGGAGATCCTGGTCGCGCTCATGCAGGCGGGGGGAGCGCCTGTCGCGCGCGAATCCCTCAACGCCCGACTTGGCACGGACATCGGCTCCAATGCCCTCGAGGTGCACGTGCACAGCCTTCGCAGAGTTCTGGGCCGCGAGCGGATCGAGACCGTTCGAGGCTTCGGATACCGGCTCGCTCCGCCGTGAAGATCAGGCTCCTGCATCTGGTGCTGGTGATCGGTATCTCGACGTTGGCAGCCGGTGTTGGCGGTGTGCTTGCCACCTACTGGGTGATCGAGGACGAAGTGCAGGACCTGCTGGACGACGATCTCGAAGCGCAGAGTGAGCTTCTCGCTCAGGTGCTGGCAGCGGAGAGCGGGATGATCTCGGCGGAGCGCCTGGAGATGCTCATTCGCCCCATCTTCGAGCTCGACCAGGAAGAAACGCTCTGGGTCAATGTATACGACCCCGTCAGCGGCCGGCAGGTGAGCAATCTGGATCACGCTCTGCCTCCACCGGTTCCGGGGGAGCGAAAGCTGAACGTGGAGCTGATGGGCTACCGATGGTTCGGGTACCAGCACAGCGAACCTGACGGAACCACGGTTCAACTGCTGCACCGCATCGATCGCTATCATGAGGTGCGCGAGGAGTTCCTGGAAGTCGCCGCGGTTCCCGCAGCGGCGGTAACAGTGGTGAATCTGTTGCTGCTTGCGGGCCTGACGTTGCTGTTTCTGAGACCGACTACCCGTCTCGCTGCGGATCTGGAGCGGCGCCGGCCTGACGCTCTGCAGCCGCTCGTTCTCAGAACGCGCGCTCATGAGGTTGCGGTGCTGCGCGATGCCCTGAACGGACTGATGGCCGATGTCGACACGGTCCTGAATCGGGAGCGGGAGTTTGCTTCGGACGTGGCTCACGAGTTGCGGACACCCCTGACGACTCTGAAGCTCGAGCTCGAGAGCGGGCGACCTGACTACGCGGCGCTCAGATCAGAGGTGGATCGCCTGGTGTCCCTGGTCTCGCAGCTGCTGACGCTTGCCCGTCTGCAACGCCCGCAATGGCGGGAAGCGATGGAGGACGTCAACCTTCGCGCCCTGTGTGCCTCGCAGCTCCTGCTGCTGGAAACCATCGCGGAGGAGTCGCAGATGAATCTGCATCAGGACCTAGATGAGGCTCACGTTTCGGGGAACCCGGGCCTGCTCGAAATCCTGCTGCGCAACCTCGTCGGCAACGCCATCCGTCACTGCCCGCCCGGCACCCGCATTGATGTGCGGCTCCACACGGAGGCGTCGACCGTTGCGCTGATCATCGCCGATGACGGGCCGGGGGTGGAGCCGGACCGCCAGGCCGGCTTCAATGCAGGCTATTCGCGGCTGGACAGGCGTTCCGCAGGCCTCGGCCTGGGACTGGCGATCTGTCAGAAGATCGCCGAGGTTCACGGGGCGACGCTGGAATTCCGCAACCGGCAGGACGGGCGCTCCGGGCTGGAGGTGGTCGTCAGGTTCGCGATCTTAATGTCCGCTTAATATTCCGCTGCGACCATCTCCGGTATCGCATCTGCTGGATACCGAACATGAAGCGGACCTCGCTTGCTCTGATCCTCCTGGCCTCCACCGGCACCGCTGTCGGTCAGTCACCCGGAGGGTTCCACGGCCCGTCCGGCGTCCGTGTCAGCACCGCGGCAGAGATTCCAGGCCTGCCGGACGATTCCCACGTTCAGGTCACCGGGTACCTGGTGCGTTCCCTGGGCGGCGACGAGTACGAATTTCAGGATGACACCGGCACGCTGATCGTCGAGATCGATGACGACCAGTGGGGTGGCATCGAGGCAGACCCTGCTACCCGTCTCCAGCTGACCGGCGAGCTCGACATCGATCCGGACAAGGTGGAGCTGGAAGTCGAGCGGGTCGCCCTGGCCCCGTGAGCATCGGGTCAGCAGCCCCGCTCGTGGATTGATTTCCTGCCGCTCATGAAGTTTCTGAACGATGAGAGATTTGCCGAGCTGCTGACCACCAACTTCCGGGAGACGGTGCCATACCCATGGTCGAATCCCGGAGAGCTGCTGACCGACGAAGGTCACCGCATGTTCGTGGCGCGCGCACCGGACACGGCGCTTTTCCGGAAGGTTTTCGGCAAATCGCGCAGGTATGGTCAGGCAAGCCACGACCGCTACGTGCTGGACTACGCCGACTCTCTGCCCATCGAGCCCTGCTGGCACGCGCTCGTCGCCGAGCTCCGAGGGTCGGGGTATCGCGACTTCATCCGCCAGCTCTTCGGCGTGCGTGATTTCAACATGCAGCTCCACTGGCACTACACGCCCGACGGCTGTTCCGTGTCCCCGCACTGCGATGCCGAGCGGAAGATCGGATCTCACATCTTCTATCTCAACACCTCGGACAGCTGGCTGCCCGAGTGGGGCGGGCAGACAGTGATTCTGGACGACGGCGGTCGATTCGACCCGCGCAGTGCGCCCGCCTTCGAGGACTTCCAGCGACAGATCCCGGTGGTGTCCGTGGACAACCATTCCCTCATCTTTGCCCGCGCAGGGCACAGCTGGCACGGCGTGCGCCCGATCCGCTGCCCGCCGGATCGCTTCCGCAAGGCGTTCATCGTGGTTTTCGAGAAGCAGAAGCGAAGCAGCTGGCGCGGTGCGATCGACCGGCTCGGTCTGCGGAGGAGCGCATGAATGCACGAACCCGAATCGGATCCCGCTACCGTCTGCGGCCCGACGTGATCCGGCTCGGCGTGCGGCCGGGTGTGGCACCTTCCGGCGAGGCTCCGGTGCGTATCTTTCTCGGCTCGGAGGACGGCCAGTGGCGCGCGGAGCGGGTTTTCGTCTACGCCATCGAGCGTGTCCGGGACCCGGCGCGGAGCTACGAGATCCACCTCATGAAGAACCTGGCGGGATTCGATCGCCGCCGCTGGCGGACCGGCTTCACCAACTACCGCTTCGCCGTGCCCGAGCTCGCCGGCGGCGTGGGTCGGGCGATCTACAACGACGTGGACCAGATCTACCTCGAGGATCCGGCGCACCTCTTCGATCAGTCCCTGTCGGGGCACGGTTTTCTCTCGGTGTCGCCCGAGGACACGTCCGTCATGCTCATCGACTGCGCGAGGATGTGCCCGGTCTGGAATCTCGATGCCGCCCGCTCGAAGACCAAAGCCGAGCTGCTCCGTGCGGTCGAGCCCGGTTCGCACATGTGGGGGGTGCTGGCCGGTGAGTGGAACGCACGGGATACGGAGTATCCCAGGGACCGCATCAGGCTGCTGCACTACACGGCGCTGCACCTGCAGCCCTGGCGGCCGTTCCCGGAGATCTATTCCTATCACGACCACCCGCTGGCCGACCTGTGGTTCAACCTGGAGAGACGTGCCGATGAGCGCGGATACCAGGTGTTCACACGGTGCGCGCCGAGCGCGGGGTTCACCAGCGGATTTGAGCTGCTGCACGCGCCCTGTCAGGACGAGGTGCTGGTCTCCGGGCTGGCCGAGCGGCTGCCGGCCGAAGACGTACCGTGGATACTCGACCATCTGTTTGCCACCGCCGGCAAGGGCCTGTTTCTCACCGTGAACTGTGTGGACGCCGCGACCGAAGAGACGGTGGACGTGCGCTGCAGCCGGCGCACGCCGTCCTGGTGGCTGGCACAGCTCGCGGCCGCGTCGCGCCGTTCCCCCTCCGTCTCGTGGCAGCTGGTGGCGTGCACGCCATCCAGGACCCGCACCTTCCGCTCGGAAGCACGCGAAGAGCAGCCTTCAATCTGGGTGCTCGAGGGACACCGGCTCGGCGACGTGCTGCAGCTGCGCCGGATCGCGGATGCGCTGGGCTGGCGGACGGAGCACAAACGCCTGCACTACAACCCGCTGCACCTCCTCCCCGGCTGGCTGCTGGGCCGCTCGCTTGCCAGCGTTCGCAATCGCGAAGTGCTGGTGCCGCCGTGGCCGGATGTGGTCATCGCCTCGGGCAAACGGAGCAGCAGCGCGGCCCGCTGGATCCGGGCGCAGAGCAATGGCCGTACCCGCATCATCAACGTCGGCCGGCCCTGGTCGCGGCTGGACGAATTCGACCTGGTCGTCACCACGCCTCAGTACCAGCTGCCGGCGAGATCGAACACGCTGCACCTGTCGCTGCCCATCACCTCGCGGACCCGCGCCGAGCTGGCTGCAGCCCGGGAGCAGGCGGCCCCTCCGCGGCTGCCGGGTCCCCGGATCGCGGTGCTGGTGGGCGGCAGCAGCACTTCCTGCGCGCTGACCGTCCGGGCTGCCGGGGCGCTGGGGGCGATGGCCAACGACCTGGCCGTCCGCCAGGGGGGCTCCCTCCTCGTCAGCGGCAGCCCGCGCACGTCCGCTCGGGCGTTTCGCGCGCTCATGCGCCGGGTTACTGTCCCGCACGACACGTGGGCCTATGGCCAGGCCGATCGGCCGAATCCCTATCTCGAGTTCCTGGCTTCGGCGGATCAGATCATCGTCACCGGCGACAGCGTCTCCATGCTCGCGGATGCGCTTGCCACGGGCCGGCCCGTGCAGATATTCCCGCTGCCGCGGTCCGTGCTGGCGCGGATCCTCGGCGCGGTCCAGATGCCGGTTGCCTGGCTGACCGGCAGGCGCAGAACCTATCGGGGTACGCCCAGCCAGCAGGGCCCGCTGGCGCGGGCGTACGACCGGCTGGTCGACCTGGGTCTGCTGACGCCACCCAGGGACCTGGATCACCTCCACGACGTGCTCACCGTCCGGGGGCTTGTCAACGGCGGCTGTGCGCGCCGGGATCAGGCCCGCCTTGCGGAGGCGGAGCTGCGCCTGGTTGTGGATCGCATCGGGCGGCTGATGCGTGAGGGCCGGGAGGTGGCCTCGCTGTGAGCGAGCCTGCCGAACGGAGCATGGGCGTGCTCGTTCTCGGCGCGGGCCGCAGCGGCACCAGCACGCTTGCGCGGGCACTGATGGCCCTCGGTGTGGAGCTCGGCAGCCGGCTGAAGCGGCCTACCCGCAAAAACCCCAGGGGCTTTTTCGAGGAAGTGAATCTCCTGGCGATCAGCAAGCGCGTGCGTCGGGCCCTGGGTCTCAGGGCCGAGCACGTCCGGCTGCTCACGGAGGAGGACTGGAAAAACGCGAGGCTCGACGGTCTGCGACGGGGCATGCGCCGGGCCATCGAGGCGGCCATGGGCGGTGCCGACGTCTGGGGATTCAAGTACGCGGGCACGGGGCGGTTGCTGCCCTTCTGGCTGCCGCTGCTCGAGGAAATGAATATCCGCCCGGCCTTCGTGCTGGCTTACCGCAACCCGCTCAGCATCGCCGCCTCCCGGCGGCAGCTCGACGCGGAGCGCGGCCAGCAGGAGAAGAACGATCTGGAATGGCTCGCCAACCTGGTGCCCTACCTGCACCTGACGCGCGGCCACCCGCTGGTGGTCGTGGACTACGACCGGCTGCTTCAGGACCCGCGACGTGAGCTCGACCGTCTCTCCCGGATGCTGGGGGTTTCACCGACGCCGCGTGCCATCGCTGCCTTCGTCGATGATTTTCTGAGCCCGTCGCTCAGGCACAATCAGTTCGATGCCGCCGCCCTGAAGACGGATCGGTCTCTGCACCCGCTGGTCCGCCGTGGCGCGCTGCTGCTCGATGCACTGGCTGGTGAGGACGGGCCGCCGGACGACGCGTTCTGGGAGTGCTGGGCGAATCTGCGCCTGGCGCTCTACGACGGTATGGACCACCACGCCGAGGTGGACCGGCAGATCGATGGCCGCCGCCGGGCCCGCTGGTGGGACGTGGGCACGCCGCTGAAGAGAGCCTGGCAGGCCCGGCCGATCGCCTGAACCACAACTCGTTACACCTTCTCACATTCCCCGCCACCCGCCGCTGATCTCCGGGAGTACCGTGTCGGGTGGAGGTTCCCCATGGGCTGCGATCACGTCGAACACTTCCGGGAGCACGGCTACGCCGTGGTGCGGGGTGTATTCCGTCCCGGGGAAGTCCTGGAGATGGCGGAGGCTTTCGATCGCATCGAGCAGCGGGCGCTGGCGCTCGGCCGGAGCTACCGCGACCGGAACGTTTTCTTCCGGCTCGCCGAGGATCCGGCGCTCGGCACCGTGGTGCGCATGGTGCAGTGGCCGGCCTACTTCGACGAGGTGCTCGCCCGTTACCGGACGGACACCCGCCTCGCCCGTCTTCTGGCACCCCTCATCGGTGAGAACCTGAAGCAGATCATCAACCAGATGCACTGGAAGACGCCGGGCGCCGCCAATGGGGAGTTCGGCTACCACCAGGACATCCGCTCCCGACGGCCGCGGGACGCCTACGTCGACCCGGCGCGCTTCTACGTGCAGACGGGCATCGCCGTCGACCCGCACAGGGCGGATAACGGCTGCATGACGGTGCTGCCCGGCAGCCACAGGCTCGGCGAGCTGCGGTTTCACGAAGGGCCAACCCTCGACCGAAGCCTGGATGACGACGACCTGCGTGCCCAGGGACTCGAACCCGACGACAAGGTCGACCTGCTGCTCGAGCCGGGCGACGTGGCGCTCTGGCACGTGTTTCTCGTTCACGGCTCAGGTCCCAACAGGTCGACATCGGACCGCCGATTTCTGATCAATGGCTACGTGGAAGCCGCGCACTGCCGGCGCGGCGAGTGGGCGTTCAGAGAGGGGAAACCCTGTGAGCTTGGTGAGCCGGTGCTGGTTCACTACGAGGAGCTATACACCAGGCCCGGGCCGTTCTACGTGGATTGAGCGCTGGGTCAGAGGTTGTAACTAGAAAGGTGCCCGCTGCGGTCGATTCCGACGATGTAGGGTGGTGAGTGAGCAGCAGCGTAGCGCCTAAGCCGTGGTAGGGACGCCGCGAGAATCCGTCCGATATCAGCACCTGTTACGTTCTTCGCACGAACGACGATGACCATACAGTTGTGACGCTTGATGGCAGATATCTCTGCTGTTCTGTATCGGATGTTCTTGTTCTTGGTGACCGCGAGCCAACCTTTCGAGCCAACCAGTCGAATCCAGTCCTCGTCGGGTGCATCAATGGGTAGGTGGTCATCGTGGCGTTCGACATTCGCGCCTGCATCGAGCAGAACGTCCGCTACCGCGTGCTTTCCCAGACTACGGTCCAGTAAGAAGACGACATCATGCGGCTGTTTGGAGTTCGCAGCGGACGGCTTCTTCGATTTCTTCTGCCGGGCGTTCATAGTCCCGCGCCAGTTCTTCGATCGACTCTCCAGCTTTGTACCGTTCAGCGATTATTTCAGTGGCGAGGCCGGTTCCGGAGATTACTGGGCGTCCAGCGGAGAGCCTGGGATCGATAACGATAATGGAGGGAGCACTTTCTATACTGCTTCTCGTAAAAGGAAAGAGGCGAACAGGTAATCCTCGCTCGTCCCGCTCGATCCGTTTCAATGCGTTCTTCAGGACGTTTCTCATGGCGACCTGGCCATCTTTGCTGATGTTGATCAGGGCGCCAAATTGCTCGACAAACAAATCAAGGCCGTCGGTCTCGAGCGCTTTACTTAGCAGTGGATGGCGCTTGTCTTTTTGAGATCTCGTATTCCGCTTCAGATAATCGATTGCCGTGCGAACCTTCGGCATCGAGACCCGGTACTTGCGACGGATTGCCGCTAATACGTGTAACTCGACCAGGTTGAGGAAGGACAGCAGGTTTTCCGAATGCGCTGGCAGCTCGATCAGCGGCTCATAGTGCTCGCGCCCCAGTGACCAGTACCTGATGGTCGCGATCGGAACGTTGAGATGATGCGCTGCTTCCGCGATTGAATACGCGGGATCGTCCCGGCAGTCCGACTTGTATCGCTCATGGGTCACTGCGGCAGGTTTTCCGGATCTGGAATGCCGGAGAATTTAGCACAGTCAGTGGGGCTCTACAGGATGTGGAGACAGAGAAAAAGCAGTAAGTGCAAGTAAGTGAAAGCCAGGTCTCGAAGCTACAGAACACACCCCTCGTGCGCCGACGACACCAGCCGTGCGTACTTGTGCAGCACGGAACCCACCGGCACCTTGGCCAGCACGTCCGGCGGCTGCCAGCCCCGCATCCGCTCGGCGATCTCCGTCTCAGCTACGTCCAGCGTGAGCGTGCGATGCGCAGGATCGATGACGATGGTGTCGCCGTCGCGCACGGCGGCGATCGGTCCGCCGCGGGCGGCTTCCGGCGAGATGTGGCCGATGAGGATGCCGTGGGAGACGCCGGAGAAGCGGCCGTCGGTGATGAGCGCCACGGAGTCGCCCAGACCTCTACCCTGGAGCTGAATGGTCAGCGCCACCATCTCCGGCATGCCCGGCGCGCCGACCGGGCCGACGTTCCTCACCACCACCACGTCGCCGGGCACGATCTCTCCCGCGCGGATGGCGTGCATGGCGTCCTGCTCAGCGTCGAACACCCGGGCACGGCCGCGGAACTCGCCGTTCTCGAGGGTCTTGCCGGAGAGCTTCAGCACGCAGCTTTCCGGTGCCAGGTTTCCCTTCAGCACGCTGATATGGTTGTTGGCCGCGGCAATCGGCTTTGCCACCGGGAAGATCACGTCCTGCCGGCCGAGCGCCTCGAGGTCCGGCACCTCGGCCAGGTTCTCGGCCACAGTTCTGCCGGTCACCGTGAGCGCATCACCGTGCAGCAATCCGGCGGTGAGCAGTTCCTTCATCACCACCGGCACGCCGCCGAGCCGGTGCAGGGTGAGCATGGCGTAGGGGCCGTGCGGCTGCAGGTTGGTGATCAGCGGTACCCGCTCGCCCACCGCCTGGATGTGCTCGATGGTGAGCGGCACGTCCGCTTCCCGGGCGATGGCGAGCAGGTGCAGATAGAGGTTGGTGGAGCCACCCATGGCATAGGCGGTGGTGATGGCGTTCTCGAAGGCTTTCAGCGTCATCACGTCGCGGCTCCGGATGCCGGCGTGCTTGAGCCGGAACACCGCAGCCGCCGTGGCTTCGATCTGAGCCTGCACGTCCTCGTGGATGTCGCTCGCCGCATCTCGGTCCGCCGGATGTGAGGCGCCGCGTGGCAGCATCATGCCCATGGCCTCGGCGATGGTGCTCATGGTGTTGGCCGTGAACATGGCGCCGCACGTGCCGCTGCCGGGCATCACGTTGGTCTCGATCTCCTTCAGCTCGATCTCGGAAATCCGGCCGGCCTCGTGGGAGGCGCGGGCTTCCGCATAGTCCATGATGGTGAGATTGGTGCCCTTGGACGCCCATGGCTCGAACGTCACGCTGCCCGGCGAGCTGGTGCCCGGATAGAGCACCAGGCCCACCGCATTGGTGCGCGCCAGCGGCATGAGGGCGGCGGCGCCCACCTTGTCGCAGCCCGAGATCACCACCATGGCGTCCGCATGGTGCGCCCGGTGACCGGTCTCGATGCAGTCGGCGATGAGGTCCCGGGAAGGGAGACTGTAGCTCGCGTTCGGGGATCCCTGGGTGAGTGCGTCCGACACGGCAGGGGCGCCGACGATGAGACCCTGGCCGCCGTGCCTGCCGAGCGCGTCGATGAGCAGGTCGGCCACCCGGCGAACCCGGTTGTTGCAGCGGTGGGCATTGGTATACGGGCTCGCCACGGTGATGATGGCGTCCTGCCGGGCCATGCGCTCGGGTTCGAACCCGGCGGCTCTGAGCTCCACCCGGTTGTTTCTGAAGTAGCGGGTCTCGTCGTTGGCCATCGCTTCCGCCCCCGTCCACGGATAGGATGATCACCTTAGCAGAACGGCAGGGCTGCGAGACGCGGCCGCTTACGAGGAAAGAGATGAGAACTGTCCTGATCGGGTTCGCGCTGTGGCTGGTGTCGGCCGCAGCGCTCGCGGCGCAGATCGAGGTCGTGCATCCGTCACGCCTGGGCTTCGACGCGGAGCGGTTGAGCCGGCTGCCTGAGACCATGCACGGCATGGTCGATCGCGGAGAGCTGTCCGGCATTGTGACCCTGGTGGCGCGGGACCGCCGGGTCATCCACTACCAGGCCTACGGCAGCCAGGATCTGGAGTCGGGCCAGCCCATGACGCTGGACACCATCTTCCGCATCTACTCCATGACCAAGCCGATCACCGGCGCGGCCATGATGATCCTCTACGAGCAGGGGAAGTGGCATCCGAGCGACCCCATCGCCAGGCACATCCCGGAGTTCGCGGATCTCAAGGTGTTTGCCGGCACGAATCCGGACGGCAGCCTGATTCTCGAGGCGCCCGAGCACGCGCCGACCATGGGTGAGCTCATGTCCCACACGGCGGGCTTCACCTATGGCTTCTTCGGCGATACCGCGGTGGACAAGCTCTATCGGGAGGACAATCCGCTCGGCAAGCCGAACCTGCAGGCGTTCATCGAGCGGATGGCCAAGCTGCCCCTGCTCTACCAGCCCGGCACGCGCTGGGTGTACAGCGTCGCCGTGGACATCCAGGGTTATCTGGTGGAGAAGCTCTCCGGCCAGTCGCTGCCCGAATTCATGTCGGAAAACATCTTCCGGCCGCTCGGGATGACGGACACGGCCTTCAACGTCCCGGAAGGCAAGCTCGGCCGGCTGGCGACCGTCTACGCCTACGATCCAGCCAAGGGGCTGACGCCACGTCCCCACGACGAAAACGTCACCAAGGTGCCGGGACTGGCCTCGGGCGGCGGTGGGCTCTACTCCACGGCCCATGACTACTTCCGCTTCGCCCAGATGCTCGCTGGCCGGGGAGTGGTGGACGAGGTGCGGATCCTGGCGCCGGCAACCGTGGCGCTCATGCGCGCCAATCAGCTCTCCGACGCGGTACTGAACGGCGGCTTCGGCATCGGCTCGCAGCGCATGCGCCCCGGCTACGGCTTCGGCTACGACGTGGCCGTGTTCACGGATCCGCACGCCGTCGGCAGCATCACCGGCGAGGGCACCTACCTCTGGGACGGCGCCGCCGGCACCTGGTTCTGGATCGATCCGACCAACGACGTGGTGTTCATCGGCATGATCCAGCGGATGCTGGGGCCGGGCGTGATGAACCTTCAGTCCCTGTCGCGCCAGCTCGTGCACCAGGCGCTGGTGACGCCCTGACACGGGCGAACCCGGTATGAGGTCATACCGGGTTGCAGGGCTGAGGGCCTTAAGACCTCAGGCGTACTGACGGGAGCGGGGCGGCTTGTCGTTCGCTTCGTTCACCTTCAGCGCTCTGGACTCAATCTGGAATCCATTGAGCTTGGACATGGCCTTCTGGGCATCCGCCCTGTCCATCTCCACGAATCCGAATCCGCGCGAGCGTCCGGTTTCGCGATCTGAGACGACTTTGGCAGAGGTGACCGGTCCGCACTCGGCGAACAGCGATTCAAGGGCGCCGTCGGTCATGCTCCAGGGAAGGTTGCCTACGTAAAGTTTCACTATGAAAGTTCTCCTGCTCGACTTGCATCGAGCCAAATTTCGCACCGATTCCCGGCATTCGATCAGTTGCGGGGGTTTGTTGACCGACGCGGGACGGACGTCGCGCGAGCGGGTGTCAGAATTCGAATGGCCGATGGCGAAAAGAGCTGAGACTCAAGAAGAGATCGGGGCAGGGGATTCTTAACGGCGCGACTATACACGCCGGAATCAGGGAAAGCCCGTTCTATTTTTATTTATTTTCGACGGTCCGAAACTTCTGCCGCTGCCGCCTGCCGACGGCGTATGCTGACTTCCCTTCCATGTAACTGCGGGTGAGACGCACAGCGTCTGCGGATGAAGCGACCCAACGACGAACGGACTTCCGTGATGCGGGAGATGATCGCCAGAGGCAGAGAGCGGGGCTACCTGACCTACTCTGAAATCGGTGACATGCTGCCCGTCGACGCCTTTACGGAAGAGCGCGTCGAAAGCATTGTTCAGACCATCGGCGAGATGGGAATTCGCGTCACGGAAACGCCGCCGGAGGAAGGCGCCGTGATGGCCCAGGTATCCCCGGAAGACGACTGGGTTGATGAGGACAGCTTCGCTGCCGTTTCCAGCGCAGCGACCGACAGCGCCGTCAGCCTTGATCCGCTGCGGATCTATTTTCGGGAGATGGGCGCGACGGCGCTGCTCGATCGGGAGGGCGAGATCGCACTGGCCCGGAGAATCGAGGACGGTACCCGGGAGGTGCTGGCCGCTGCGGCGCAGCTGCCGGGGACGGTGGAGTACGTGCTCGAGCAGTACGATGCGGCAGACATTGCCGGCGACCTGGCGACGCTGTTTTCCGGCTACCTCGATCCGATGGACGTCGTCCCGGCAGCACCTGCATTCGATTCCCGCTCGGAAGGGCCGGCGGACAATGAGGACGGATCAACCGGGCCGGATCCCGTGGAGGCAAAGAAACGTTTCGGCAAGCTGAAACGGGCACTGAACAGGAGCCGCAAAGCCATAGAAGCCGGCGGAGACCGATCCTCCGCCGTCCGTGAGCTCAAGGATCTTGGCGATACCTTCTGCGCGTTCAAGCTGACAGCACGTCATCAGAACGAGGTAATGCGACGGGTACGGGAGCCGCTGGACCGAGTTCAGGCGCTCGAAAAGACGATCATGCACACCTGTATCGGTGAGGCGCGGATGCCGCGCGATCGGTTTCTCGAACGTTACCTCGGTCGGGAGCTTTCCGAGCGGTGGCTGGATCGGGAAATCGGCGAGGGGTTTGCTTACAGCGCCTCGCTTGGCAGAAACCGATCGAAAATACGGAGCGCACAACGCCGCCTTGGAAGGGTATGTGAGGAAACCGGTTTCGGGGTATCCGATCTGCGGGAGATCAGAAAGCGGCTGTCGCTCGGTGAGTCGATGGCGCGTCGCGCCAGGGGAGAGATGGTGGAAGCCAACCTGCGCCTCGTCGTCGCCATTTCCAACAAATACCGCCATAGAGGCCTGTCTCACCCGGACCTGATACAGGAAGGCAACACCGGCCTGATGAAGGCGGTGGACAAGTTCGAGTACCGGCGCGGTTTCAAGTTTTCTACCTATGCCACCTGGTGGATCCGCCAGTCCATCACCCGTGCCATCGCGGATCAGTCCCGGACCATCCGCGTGCCGGTACACATGACCGAGCTCATCTACAGGACCACCCGCGCCTCGAGAAGGCTGCTGCAGGAACTCGGCAGGGATCCGACGCCGGAGGAAATCGGCGCGCAGCTCGACCTGCCGGCAAGTCGGGTGCGCTGGGTTCAGCGTCTCTCTCGCCAGACAGTTTCTCTGGAAACGCCCGTTGGCGAGGATGACGGCGCCACGCTGGGCGATCTCATCGAGGACGAGGCGATGGATTCTCCGATTCTGGGTATCCAGGAGGCCGGCCTCGCCGACACCGTGCGGCAACTGCTGGACGATCTGCCGGAACGGGAGGCCAAGATCCTGCGCATGCGTTTCGGCATCGGCATGCACACCGAGCACACGCTGGAAGAGGTGGGTCTGCAGTTCCAGGTGACGCGTGAGCGGATCCGTCAGATTCAGGAAAAGGCGTTGAAGAAGCTCCGGGTGAGTGGCAATTCGGAGCGGCTTGCGGCGTACTTCGACGCTCTGGACTAGAAGCCGATTCGTCTCCGCCGCTGTTTGGCACTCTTTCGGAGAGGACGTACACTGCCTCGGCAGTCGACGGGGAGGAAGGAAGATGTCCGGGCCGCTTTCGGGTCTGCGCGTCGTGGAGCTCGCCGTAGCCATCCAGGGGCCGGCCGCAGGTCTGCACTTCGCCAACATGGGCGCCGATGTTGTCAAGGTGGAGCCGCCGGCCGGGGACGCCAGCCGCTACGGCAAGGGCGTAAACAATCCTTATGGCCTCGAGGTGCCGGGCTCCCAGTACATTGCCATGAACAAGGGCAAGCGCTCGGTCACTCTGGACGTGCACACGCCGCTCGGTCAGGAAGCCATGCACCGGCTGCTCGCCACGGCGGACGTCTTTCTCACCAACTACCGCGCCTCGGCGCTCACCCGCATGGGTCTCGATCTCAACGAGCTGGTGGCGCGTTACCCGCAGCTGGTGGTGGGTCATGCCAATGGTTTCGGCCCCCGGGGCGACGAGGCGGACAAGGCCATGCTGGACGGCGCCGCCCAGGCACGCGGCGGGCTGGTGAGCCTCACCGGCATGCCGGGGGAAGCACCCGTGGTGCCCGGTGCGGCGGTGGCCGATCATGCCGGCGCCATGCAGCTCGCGCTCGGCATCACCACGGCGCTCGTCGCGCGCGCGACCACCGGTCGCGGCCAGCTCGTGGAGACCTCGTCGCTCGGCGGCCAGCTCTGGCTGCAGATGTGGGAGCTGCAGCACTCGGCGCTCACCGGCGTGCCGCTTTCCCGCGAGGGCCGCCACCACCCGAACATCCGCAGCCAGTACGGTATCTACGAGTCTGCCGATGGGCAGCACCTGATGTTCGTCACGGCGCAGACGGAGGAAGCCTGGTCGAACTTCTGGATCTTTCTGGAGCGTCCGGACGTGCTGCTGCTCGACGCCTGGAGCTCGCCGGCCAAGCGCCTCGGTTTCGATGGTTCGCTCGAGGGTCTCGCGGAGATCCGCGCCCACATGCGCGACGCCATCGGCTCGAAGACCATGGCCGAGCTCGAGTCGTTCCTTTATACGCAGCCGGAGATCATCTGGGAGCGGGTCCGCGGCCATGCGGACGTGCTCACGGATCCCCAGAACCTCGCCAACGGCTACATCACGGAAATGGAGATGCCAGTGGCCGGCAGCGTGAAGACCACGGGTGCGCTCATGCACTTCTCGCACACCGAGCCTCCCGGCGCCCGCCCGCCGCCGGTGCTCGCAGCGGATACGGAAGCTGTGCTCGCCGAGCTCGGGTTCAGCGACGAGGAGGCGCGCTCGGTGCTCGACCATGCTGAGAACGTGCGCAACGAGCTGCTGGCCCTGCTGCTGCAGAACTGAGCGCCGTTCACCCGGTGGGGAACCCGTCCCCGCCGTACCCCACCAGAATCAGGATCACCAGCGTGAAGATCGCCAGCATGGTGATGGTGTCCAGCGCGCCCAGGGTGTGGTCCTCCTCGATCAGCGCGATGAGCACGTAGAAAGTGGGGAAGAGCAGCACGAACAGCAGCACGTTGGAGGGCGTGAAGGCGAGCGGCAGATCCACGTGGTCGACGGCGAGCACCCCCTGATACACGGCGATGGCGAGCAGGGTGAACGGCAGCACCATGAACATCACCTGGGTGATGCCGCCGAAGGCGTTGGCGAGCGCAATGCCGTACTGCTTGCGGCGATGCGCGCGCCAGAGGATCACGTACTCGCTCATGCCGGCAAAGGCGGCGAGGCAGATGGCCGCCGCGATGGGGTTGAGATCCAGCTCTTCGATGGCCGTGTGCGCAAACTCGGCTACCCGCTCGCCGCCGACGAAAGCGAAAGCAGAGCCGATCACGAACAGGAAGACGATGTGAGCGAGCGAGGTCTGCCGCACCTGATGATAGGCGTGCGCCTTGCGGGCCTCGATTTCCTCGGTGTTGAGCTGCAGTGCTTCCTGAACACGCGCTTCCTCGGAGGCATAGCCGCGCACCAGCCGCGAGAGGTACACCCCGAACACGCAGAGCATGATGACCGCGAGCACGGCGAGATCCAGCGCGACGAAGGCCTGCTTGCTGTGGCCGCCGGTGGAGAAGACGAGCATCACCAGTCCGATCACGGAGCCGATGCCCGCGCCGGCGATGAGCAGCTGTGTGCCAGCCTCGGTGATGGCGGCGGGCATGAGGAAGCGGCCCTTCTGATCTTTCGGCAGAAAGTAGGAGTACACGCTGAATACCAGCGCGTTGTTGTAGATCGTCACCAGCGCGATCACCAGCGCGGCGAGCGGGCTCACCGGGATGACGAAGCAGATCACGACGAGCTCCGGCAGGGTGGCGACGATCTCCGCCACCGTGCCCGCCACGTAGTGGTCCCACAGGCGCCGGGCAGCTAAACGTTCTGTTGCGGTGACGAGCGCCTCGCAGGCCACCTCGATGAAGAGCAGGCCAATGACAAGGGCCACCACGGAGCGGAGGAAGGGCGGTAGCTCGAATCCGAATGCCTCCAGCGGTACCACGGCGGCCCACAGCACGATGGCGGCGATGAGCGGTCGCATCCAGGGCGGATATCCGCGCCAGCGCAGGTGCGCGGGTGTGCCGAAGGAACGCGCGGCATGACGGTGCGGGTCCAGGCCAGCGCTGCCTGACTCGCGTTCCGGGGCGGGCGGTGGGGGCGGTTGACTCATCGCCGCTCGACGATACGCGGTTTCGGGGTTGTGCAGAAGCGGGCATACTCGTCGACAACAGGCGTGCGGGGATCAGCGTGAAGGGGGCGGGCTTCGAATCGGTGCTGGAACTCGCGGCCACCGCGACGGATGTCGATGCAGCTCGAGCGCTGGCGGATCTCCATGGCGGGACGCTGTATGCAGACGAGCGCGACATCCCGGGGCTGCCGTTTCGAGCGCTCGTCACGCTGGTCACGGACGATCTCTCGAGCGTATCGCCCATCGCGGATGTTGGCCTGTATCTGGTGTGCCGCCGTACCATCAAGGCAGGGTCCGCGACGGTGCTCGGTCTGTTTCCCCTGGTGCACCACCCTGAACTGACACACCGGCAGGCGGACGACCACTGGCGCGACGTGCATGCGCCGCTGGCGCTGAAGCATCATGCCTTCATGACCCACTACACGCAGCTGAGCGTCGTCCACACCCTGGCGGGCATGCCGTTGGATGGCATGGCGTTGTGCGGATTCGCGTCGCTCAAGGACCTTCGCGAGCGGTTCTACAGCGAGCCCGACAGCCGCGGCGTGATCGCTGCGGACGTTCAGACCTTTGCGGACACCCGGCGCTCACCACGGCGGCTGATCGTCAGCGAACGGCGATACGGACCCTCCTGAACTTCACCCGGCCTGTGTCTCCGGCTCACAGATAGCGCTCTGCGATCACGGAGAGTCCCCGATCGAATGTCTTGATGCGGTTGATGCCGCGCCGGCGGCAGCTCGCGAAGTGGCAGAGGTCCCTGGCGCCGATCTCGGGGAACTGATCCCGCAGATGGTGGGCAAGCCGCACGTCTTCGGATTCGAGCGGCCACACGTCGATGGTCGATCGGTCGATCAGCTCGCAGGCGGCAGCCAGTGTGTGAACGCGGTTTACGGGCAGGTAGGCATGCAGGAGTTCCTGCAGGACCTCCGCGGAGGTGACCAGGGCCTGATGGTCGGCGGAGGCGGTGGCGAAGAAACGTCTGGCCTCCGCGCGCAGTGAATGCTCACGGCCGACCGCGTACATGAATACGTTGCTGTCCACGAAGATCACGTCTCGGCAGCGCCTTCACCGCGAGACCGGCGCATCGTGCCGAGGTGTTCCTCCCAGTCGGGCTCGATTCCCTCATCGCCGAAATCTGCGTCGCAACGTTCGAAGAACGCGCTCACGTCTGCCGCATCCCGGAACGGCCGACGATCGACATGGCGTTGGATGCGCTCTTTCGCCGCCAGCCGGAGCCACTCGCTGAGCGAGACGCCTTCGGTCCGAGCGGCATGGACAAAGCGGTCCCGGTCCTCGTCCGGCAACACGAGCTGTATGCGGGCCATCTGATTTACCGATTCTGAAATGATGCTCATACTATCAGCGCATGTGTAAGAAACATACACATGCATCTCCCCACCACAAGGTGTGGCTCCGCGTCCCGTTCTGCGTCTTTCGATTCCCTGAATTGAGCACCCCGTCCGTCTCCGATGCGGTAAGCCACCTATCCTCCGACTTGTCCGCGCAGGCTGAAACACGGAGGCGGAGCCATGCGAGCCGTATTTATCATTTTGCTTGCCATTGTGGGTGTTTCGTCACCGGCAGAGGGATCCACACCCCCGGCTGGCGGCGAGCTCAAGATCGAGATCCACTCCTCGCCCACCGATCTCACCGCCACGGGCAGCGAACCGCTCACCTACGAGATCGAGGGCGTCGCCTCCACCATCGGCGGCGTGCGCTACATCGACATGATGCTGGTGATGGACACCTCGGCGAGCCTCAGGGATACGGACCCGGACGGCTACCGGACCCTGGCCGCCGTCGGCCTCATTGCGCGCCTGTCGCCGAAGAGCGACATCCGGATCGGGGTGATCGGCTTCAACGACAGCGCCGAGCTGCTGCAGCCACTCACGGACAACCGCAACGCCGTCAGCCAGGCCATCCGCGACCTCAAGCGCCGCGGCGGCACGGACCTGGCGGAGGGGATCGAGAGCGCCGTCGAGGAGCTCAATGCCAACGGCCGCGAGGACGCATCCCGGGTGATCGTGCTCTTCACGGACGGCATGTCGAACGAGAAGAAGGCCATGGCAGCCGCCGAGCTCGCGCGCGCGGAAGGCATTGCGGTGCAGACGCTGCTGCTCGGCGAAAACCTGAAGGGCGGCTTCCTGCTGGAGGCGATTGCGCAAACCTCCGGCGGCAGCTTCGTCTGGGTGCTCGATCCCACCGAGCTGCCGGACGCGTTCCTGAACCTGAAAACCACGGGCGTAGACACGGTGACCCTGTCGGTGAACGGCAGCGAGCCGGTGCCCGCCGAGCTGACCGCGGGCGCCTTCAGCGGCAGCGTGCCGCTCACTGCCGGCGAGAACCGGATCGTGGCGCTGGCGACGAGTCTGGACGGACGCACGAAGGAATCCGTGATCACCGTGAACGTCAGCGATGCGAGCTGTGCCGCTCTCGAGGTGGCCGCCACCCACGACGGGCTGCCGGCCATCTCCTTGAACGAGCGGGCGGTGGAGATCGTGGTGGATGCTTCGCGCAGCATGTGGGGGCAGATCGACGGGGTCTCGAAGATGGAGATCGCGAAGGACATCCTGCACACGGCGTCCGCCTCGTTGCCCGATGATCTCGATCTGGCGCTGAGGGCTTACGGCAACGCGAGTGCGAGCGAGGACAACGACTGCGCCGACTCGGGCCTGCTGGTGCCCTTCGGTCTGTCCAGCCGGCAGCCGATCAGCGCCGCCATCGACGGGCTCAAGCCGAAAGGTCAGACCCCCATTGCCTATGCGCTCAAACAGGCGGCGGCGGACTTCGGTCCGCTCGACGGTGAGCGCTCCCTGGTGCTGGTCACAGACGGCATCGAGAGCTGCGGCGGTGACCCGGTGGCGGCCGCCCGGGAGCTCGCCGACAAGGGGATCACCCTCCACGTGATCGGCTTCGGCATCGGCAACGTCAGGGAGGAGGACGCGGTGAGCCTGCAGACCATGGCTCATGTGTCCGGCGGTCACTACCTCACCGCCAACAGCGCGGACGAGCTGAAGGGCGCGCTGGACGCTACCGTGGGCACCCGGTTCCGCGTTTACGATGGCGTGGACGTGGTGGCGAGCGGCGTGCTCGGGGCGAGCGAGCCCATGTTCCTGCCGTCCGGCGACTACCGGATCCGCTTCGACAGCGTACCGCGTCACGAGGTGGCGTTCACCCTCTCGGCGCGAGACAAGCTGAACCTGATGATGGAGCGGCAGGGCAGCACGATCGTCCACAACGAGTATCGCGACCTGCTGGAAGCGACGTCGTGTGAAGCGGCGGTGGCGGCGACGAAGAGAAAGCAGAGGGAGGTGGTCCCTACTCTGGGGATCCGATAGTTCTCTCAGACCCGCTTAGATATGGCGCCATATCGATGCCGTGGACCCCATAGCGGGCTTCCACCGCGGCAAGCGTCTCATCACACCAGTACTTGGAGCCCGGCGCTGGAAAACCCAGCACCGTGCGCTGATCCACGGTGGCGGTCGCGATCAGCTTCTCCAGATACTTCGAGGAGTGGTAGGCCGACCAGGACCAGCCGGTGTGCAGGGTGGCGATCCACTCGGCGGAAGCTTTCCGGTAGGTGATGTTCTGCGCCAGCCGCAGGCGGCCGGGGACCAGCGGCGTGCCGCGATGCCAGAGGTCGTGGCGGTAGAGCAGCACATCGCCGGGGGCGTAGTGCACCTGCTGCTCGCGCTCGTAGAGGCCCGCGCGCCAGTCGGCGAGCGCGGGACGACGCCCCGCGAAGTCGGCCTCCGCGGTTGTGCGGTCGTTTATCCAGTCCAGATCGCCGATGCCCGGTGAGTCGACGATGGGCCAGCGGTAGGCGGGATCGTCATCACCTTCCCGAGCCACCAGCGCGGTGGCTCCGCCGCAGTCCTCCACCCGATCGAGATAGACGATGAGCTCCACCGCGTCCGGGCGATCCCAGGGGCTCGGGTGGGCAAGGGTGTGATTCGGATAGTCCACGTGCATGCGCTGATCGTCGTTGTCGCGCGCGGCGGGTGCCCCGGTCTGCCCGTACTTGGGCCAGAGGTCCGACTGGGTAAGCCGGAGATCCGGAACGTCGACAGCGAGCAACTGGGCCACGGCGGCGAGCAGAGTGGGATGCAGAGTGACGGCGTTGAAGGCATCGCTGCGCGACGGGAAGACCAGCCGGCCGCCGCTGCCGAAGTCCCGCGCGCCGCGTGCCGCATCGGAGCCGGGTGCGGGGAAAGCCTGCAGGGCGTCGATTCGCAGCTCCTCGATCAGCCCACGCTCGAACAGTCCCGAGACGAAGGCGAAGCCGCGCTTGCGCCAGGAATGGATCTGGTCGGGCGTGAGCGGTTCTACGCCTGCGACTGTTGGCGTTGCGTGGATGCCGGGCCTGGAAGCAAACGCCTTCAGCGAGTCAGCACCAGATACGGATCCAGATCGCAGCTGCCGGAGCTGGATTTCACCGTGTACTTGATGATCAGGCTGGCCTGGCCCGCACCCGGCCAGGTGGACTCCGCGACGATATTGCAGTTCTTCACCCCCGGATTCATGGAGCCCAAGTTGTTCTGGCACGGGTTGAACGTGGTCATGGTATCGAACTCGATCGCGAACCGTGGATTTGGCACGGTGCTGTCCGGAACCGGCGTGAACTTGATCTGTTCTCCGGCACGGCGGCAGATCGCGCCGCCAATCGGTGGGCTGCACTGAGGCAGTACCGGAGACGCGTCGATCGGGCAGTCACCGGCGAACGTGATGTACACATTGTCCTTGACGGTGGTCAGGCCGGCAGAGTTTATCTGTGCCGCCGTCAGTATGGGAAATGCTGTTGCGCTCGAATCCCGGATGACGACGTTCGTGCACCCGCCCAGAATCATGAGCAGGGCGGGAAGGGTCCAGCAGATTGTCCTAGTCACTTTCTATCTCCTCTCTTTGCTCGCCTCGGAAGGCTCGGTCGGATCCGCCGGTAGGTCTGAAAAGGACGGATCCGCTTGAATCAGAACGGTTGGATACCCGAGATCAGCTGCGATCTTCAGATAACGGGACGCCGCATCCGGATCATCTAGGCGCGCGGATGCCACGGCGGCGATGTAGGCCATCTCGGGGTTCCGCGAGATCGTGTCGTGTCTTTGCTCGAGAATCGCTCGAGCTCTGTCGGATTCACCGAGGGCGGCGAAGATCGGCGCCTGACCGACTTCGGCGGCAAGGTTTCCCGGATTGATGGCGAGTTCCCGATCGATCTGCTCGAGGGCGCGCTGAAAAGACACGCGGGCTTCATCGGATTCGAGCTGAAGCTGCGCATCCCCCAGGCTGCTCCACCAGCGGAAGTCCTCCGGATGGCGTTGCACCGCCTCCCGATACATGGCCACGGCGCCTTCCGGGTCGCCGGACCAGTAGTAGGCACTGCCGAGATTGCCGAAGGCCGCCGCGCTCGGGTCCACCTGGAGTACCCGGGTCCAGGCGTCGATGGCCCGGTCGAACTCGCCGACCATCAGATTGGCCACCGCCAGGTTGTTCAGCACGGTGCCGTCCTGGGGGGCCAGCGACAGCGCCCGGTCGAAGCTTTCACGCGCTTCGTCGAGCAGGCCCGCGCGGAGCTGGAAGATGCCGAGCTCGTTGTAGGGGCGCCAGTAGCCTCGTTGCGTGATGACGGCCTGCCGCAGCAGGCGCTCGGCCGCAGCGCCGTCGCCGCGGGCATCGGAGATCCGCGCGAGGCCGATGTAGGCCTCGGCCGAGGAGGCGTTCAGCTCCAGCGCTTCGGTGTAGCTCGCCTCGGCCTCCGCCATCTCGCCGGCGAGCAGGTAGAGGTCACCGAGAGCGAGCCCCGCGTCTGAGGAGCGCTCGGAAGCCTCGAGTGCCTGCGTGCAGTGAGACCTTGCGGTGTCGAAGTCCTGGCTGTTGCGTGCCGTTTCGAATCTGGAAAGAAACACCCGGCAGAGCCCGGCTTCCGCTTCCGGATAGCCGGGCGCCAGCGCCTGGGCCTGAAGGAAGTAGTCCTCGGCGCCGTCCACCTGACCCTGCCGCAGCAGGGACTTGCCGCGCAGGTACAGCACGTAGGCTTCGCTGGACGCCTGCGTGGCCGTGACCGGCTCGCTCGTATCGGGCACGTCGTGCACGCCGATCATGGTCAGCACGTCGTTTGCGATCTCGTGGCGCAGCCGTTCCAGATCGGCGGCGATCCGCACGTACCGCTTCGAGTCGCTGAGATAGCCGTCCTCTGCAGCGATCAGCTCCAGGGCGATCTCGATCTGGCCGGACACATCCGAGATGGTGCCCGCCAGCAGCCAGCGCACCCGCAGCCGTTCGCCGATCTCCCAGGGTGCCAGGGTATCCGGCAGTGCCCGGGTGGCGGAGCGTGCGGCCACGGGCTGCTGATCCACTTGCGCCAGGGTTTCCCGCAGCTCGTCGACGAACACACTGGTGATTTCCGCGAGCCTCGGGTCGGCGAGGGTGTTTTCGAACTGGAGCACCGCAAGGCTGCGCTCCGGCACGTCGGAGGTCTGCCATCGAGTGCACTGATCGCTGGTCAGGCAGGTCCCGGCAAGGCCCACCGACATGACAAGCCCGGCAACACCCGCGGCAGTCATCAGCCGGCGGATGCGCCGTCGGGAGAGTTGAGCCCGTATCCCGGCCACCAGCGCCGTTTTGCCGTTTTCCGGATCGTCGTGCAGAGAAACCACCTGCACGGAGCCGAACTCGGGCGGGATGTGAACGTCTTCGAGGAGCAGCGGGACGAGGATCTTCCGCTCCCGCGCCTGGTTGGCTTCGAGCCGTACCCAGGGTGAGCGGATGGCAGCCTCGGACCAGGCGACCACCACGCAGCGCGCCCGCTTGAGCTGCCGTTCGATGACGCTCGGCCAGGTTTCGCCGGGTTTGAGCGCCCGATCCCACCAGACGGACCATCCCTGAGCCTCGAGTGCGGCGACGATTCCGCGAACCCGATCCACGTCCTGACTGGCGTAGCTCAGGAAGATATCCGACATGGGACGACCACCAAATCTGGGGGCGTCGCGATCTTCTAGCACCCGCGGATTGACGGGTCAACAGACGGGCGTTCGCGTCAGGTTGCCAGTCGCTCGCGGATGGTCGCAAACTGAACCCGGGAGAGGAGGGAAAGACGATGCTGCTGTCACCTTACCGGGTCCTGGACCTGACCCACACCCACGGCACGCTCTGTGCCCAGATTCTCGGCGACCTGGGCGCGGACGTGATCCAGGTCGAGCCGCCCGGCGGCGCGCCCGGCCGCCATCTCGGCCCGTTCCTCCGGGGCGCGGTCGATTCCGAGGCGTCCCTGTACTGGTGGGGCTATGCGCGCGGCAAGCGCAGCATGGAGCTGGATATCGCTGCAGATCCGGAAACATTTCTGCGGCTGGTGGAGCGAACCGATTTCCTGATCGACGCCGAGCCGGTGGGCAGCCTGGCGGCCCGGGGCCTCGACTACGCCACGCTGGCCGCCCGCAACCCCGGCCTGATCCAGGTTTCCCTGACACCGTACGGCGGCACCGGGCCGAAGGCGCAGTGGGCCGCATCGGACATCACCCTGGCCGCCAGCGCCGGCCCCATGGCGCTCACCGGCGACGAGGATCGGCCGCCATTGCGGGTGAGCGTGCCCCAGGTGTGGCACCACACGGCGGCGGAAGCCGCAGCGGGCGCCATGGTGGCGCTGCACGAGCGGCACCGGTCCGGTCTGGGGCAGCACGTCGTCGTCAGCGCCCAGCAGGCCATGACCATGGCGACGCAAGGCTACAGCCTCTCGGCGGCGGTGGGTGACGAGATCCTCGGCCGCATTTCCGGCGGCATCCGGGTGGGCGATCTGCGCATCCAGCTCACCTACCCCGCGAAGGACGGCTTCGTCTCCATCACCCATCTCTTCGGCGCCACGCTCGGCCCGCCGACGAGACGGCTGATGGAGTACGTCTTCGACGAGGGGTTCTGCGACGCGGCGACGCGGGACAAGGACTGGCTCGCCTACGGGCTGCTGCTCGCTTCCGGCGAGGAGCCCATCGAGGAGTTCGAGCGGGTGAAGCGCTGCGTGGCGGCCTGCACCGCCGCGAAAACCAAGGCCGAGCTGCTGGACGCCGCCATGACCCGCCGGCTGCTGCTTGCGCCCATGTCCACCATCGAGGATGTGGTAACAAGCGAGCAGTTCTCTGCCCGCAACTATTTCGATAGGCCTTCCGGCGAGGGCCCGGCAGCCGAGCTCGCCTATCCGGGACCGTTCGCGAGGTTCAGCGCCACGCCGATGGCGAAGCGTGCGCGGCCGCCGAAGATCGGCGAGCACACGCAGGAGATCCTTGCGGAGCTCGACCGGCTGCCGGCGCGCAGCCACGCAGCGGCGGATGCCGATCCCGCGCTGCCGCTTGCCGGGGTGAAGGTGCTCGATTTCATGTGGGCGCTTGCCGGCCCCGGCGCCACACGACTGCTGGCGGACTGGGGCGCGACGGTGATCCGCGTGGAGTCCTCCTCCCGACTCTGCGTCGGGCGAACGATCCGGCCGTTCATCGGCAGGGACGAGTCACCGGAGATGTCGGCCGTCTTCCATACCACCAACGCCGGCAAACGCATGCTGACGCTGAACCTCACGAGCCCGGAGGGCCGGGAGGTGGCGCGGGATCTGGTGCGCTGGGCGGACGTGGTCACGGAATCGTTCTCGCCGAAAGCCATGAAGGCGTTCGGGCTCGACTACGCGTCGCTCACGGCCATCAAGCCGGACCTCATCATGCTCAGCACGTGCCTCATGGGGCAGACCGGGCCGCTCGCCATGTTCGCCGGCTACGGCAACCTGGCCGCGGCCATCGCCGGCTTCTACTCCATCTGCGGCTGGCCGGACCGCGCACCCGCCGGTCCCTTCGGCGCCTACACCGACTACATCGCGCCGCGCTACAACGCCATTGCGGTGCTGGCAGCGCTCGACCACAAACGCCGCACGGGCGAAGGCCAGCACATCGATCTCGCCCAGGCCGAAGCGGCCATGCACTTCCTGACGCCGGCCATTCTCGACTACGCCGCGAACGGCCGTGTGCAGGCCGGGCTCGGCAACCGGGATCTCAACTACGCGCCGCACGGAGCGTATCCTGTTGCCGGCGAGGACCGTTACATCGCCATCGCCTGCGAGACGGACGCGCAGTGGCAGGCGCTCTCCGCGCTGGTGCCAGGTCTGGAAGCGACGGCGGAGCTCGCCAGCGTGGCAGGACGCCTTGCCCACCAGGATACGTTGGACACCGCCATTGCCAACTGGACGCGCACGCAGGATGGCCGCGCGCTCGAGCAAACCCTGCAGGCGGCCGGTGTGCCAGCCGCCGTGGTGCAGAACAGTCCCGAACTCGTCACTGATCCGCAGCTCTCGCACCAGGGTCACTTCATCCGCCTGCCGCATCCGGAGGGCGGCGAGACGGCGATCGAGGCATCGCGCATCCGCATGTCCCGTTCGGTGCCGGTGGTGGACAGCAGCGCGCCGACGTTCAATCGCGACATGCTCTACGTGCTGAACGAGGTGCTCGGCTACGACGACGAGAAGCTCGGTGAGCTGCTGGTGAGCGGGGCGCTGGAGTAGGGCACCCCTCTCGATTCCGTCAGGCGGCCTTGCGTCCCCGCAACCTCACCGGCATGGTCTTGATGCTGTTCAAAAAGTTGGTGCGCATCCGTTTTGCCTCACCCGTCACCTCGATTTCGGGGAAGCGCTTCAGCAGCTCTTCGAGCAGCACGGTGAGCTGAATCTCCGCGAGCCGCCAGCCGATGCACAGATGCTGGCCGTAGCCGAAGGAGAGATGGCGCGGTCCGCCGCGGGTGACGTCGAACGTGAACGGATCGGCCCACTTCTCCTCGTCGCGGTTGCCGGACATGTACCAGAGCGCCAGCTTGTCACCTGCTCTGATCGTGGTGCCGGAGAGCTCGTAGTCCGCCTTCGCCGTGCGCCGCATGTAGATCACGGGATGCACCCAGCGGATGATCTCGTCCACGGCCTCCGGGATCAGCGACGGGTCGTCCAGCAGCTTCTGCTTCTCGGTCGGGAACTGCGAGAGCGCCAGCGTGCCGCCGGAGATGGAGTTGCGGGTGGTCTCGTTGCCGGCCACCACCAGCAGCACGAAGGCGGAGAGGTAGTCGGGAATGGTGATGGGCTCGCCCTCGATCTCGCTCGCCACCAGCATGGAGATGAGGTCGTCGCCCGGGTTTTCCTTGCGCTCCTGATTAGAGCTGCATGGCATACATGGCCAGCTCCATCATGGCTTGCGTGACGTGCTTCGCGGGAGACGTTGATGTCCGGGTCGTCGCCGCCGATGATGATGTTCGACCACTGGAAGAGCTTGTGGCGGTTCTCCTGCGGTATGCCGAAGAGCTCGGCCAGCATCTGGATCGGCAGCTCGGCGGCCACACTCGAGACGAACTCGCACTCGCGCTGATCCTCGAGCCCGTCCAGGATCGCGCAGGCGCGGCTGCGGATGCGCGGGGTGAGCGCGTCGAGCTTCTGCGGCGTGAAGCCGGGCGCCACCACCCGCCGGTGCTTGGTGTGGTCCGGCGGGTCCATGGTGATCATGCTGCGGCCGCCCTCGAACTGGGAGAACTGGCTCTGCCGCTCGGTGAGCTGCTCGAGCGTCAGGCCCTGTCTCGCCGCGATCATCTGTGGGCTCGGCAGGGTGATGCCACCGAGCCGCCCGTCGCTCGAGAACACGTCCGGACGCTTGGAGATGGCCTGGATGTCGTCGTACTTGGTGATGGACCAGAAGCCCGGACCACTCCAGGGCTCCGGGCACCAGGCGACCGGCTCCTCGCGGCGGAAACTGGAAAAAATCTCGTGGACCCTGGCGTGATCCTGGAAGGTGTCGGCGTAGGACAGGGAAATCCGGTCTTCGGTGCTGACGGGCATGGGTTGAGCTCCTCGCCTGCGGATGGATAAGTGGTTTAACTCTCCGCCCGGATGCCGTCAACACGTTGGCAAAGCGATCGGGTATCTATCTACAATACCGTTGACTAACAGCAGGTCAGCTATGGCGACCCGGCTACCGACCATCGACAAATCAGAACCCGTGCTGCGAACCGAGGCGGAGCACGAACGTGCTCTGATAGCGGCGTGCAACGCCGCGGCGATAATTCTCGAGGCCAGGGGCGGAAAGTCAGCGGATCAGCAGGAGCCGCTACCCGCCTCGACCATCGAGTTGCTGAAACGTCTGCCCAGGGTCTGATGCGTGCTGACAGCGGTCGACATCGCGAGGCGTCTCGCAGATGCGCTGGAAGAGGCTCGTATCGAGTACGCGATCGGCGGCGCCATCGCCCTCGGCTACTACGCTAATCCCCGGGCAACCGTCGATGTAGACGTCAACATATTCGTCCCCCCTCGCGACGGTCTGCCTGCCGTCCTGAACGTTCTCGGCAGGATCGGCTTCGTGGCCGACAATCCTGCCACCGTCGCACAGACCGCGGCTGATGACGGCCAGTTCAGAGGGCGGATTGAAGGCATTCGAGTGGACGTATTCATGCCCGCGATCGAGTACTACGCATCGCTCACTGATCGGAAACGCGAGGTCCGTCTGCTTGGAAAACCCATCCATGTGCTGGGACCCGAGGATCTGATCACACTGAAGATGATGTTTTTTCGTCGCAAGGATCTGGCCGACGTGGAAGCTGTGCTCAGAGGCGGAGAACCGCTGGATCTGGCACGCGTGAGAAAGACGCTCGTCGAGTTCGTCGGCGAATCCGATGAGCGCCTTCGCGAGTGGGACGTTCTTGTCCAGGAGACGAACAGGTCGATCTGACGTTCACAAACGTTGTTGCTGCGGTTGTGCGAAGAGGAGATCGGTAGCTCCTGTGTCAGCGCCCGCTACATAAACGTCACGGAGGTTTGTGGGAATTCCCTGGTGGGAAAGTGTCCGCCGGTGAAACCTTCGGCGACGCGGTCAGGCGTGAGCTGCTGGAGGAGCTTAGCGTGCACGCCAGTTCTGTCGGGGCCGAGCTCGCGCAGTTTCACGATGCGGGTTCTGAGTTCGTGATCCACTTCCTTCCCGCCGAGGTTGAAGGTGACCCCGTCGCGCGGGAACACGAGGCGATTGGCTGGTACCCCATTCAGCAGATACGGCAGCTCGAGCTCGCGCCTGCCGATAGAGCGTTTGCTCAGGATTCACCTTATCTTGCCGACGGATGACAGGTTTTTCGATCTGCGTACCGGCTCTCCCCGCTACCGCCGATTCACCAGCACCAGCCCTGCCCCCACCAGCGCCAGCGCGCCGAGAAAGCTCGGCGGCAGCGGATCGTCGAAGATCCACCAGCCGAAGAAGATGCCAAAGAGCGGGGTCAGCAGGCTGAACGACGCCATTTTCCCCACGGGATAGATGGAGAGAATCCAGAACCACACGACGAAGCCGATGGCCACCACCACGATCACCTGAAAGGCGAAGATGCCGAGCAGTGCGGGCGTCGGCTCGCGCACCGTGTCGCCGAGAATGACAGCGAGTGGAATGAGGATCACCGCGGAGACGGCGAGCTGGTAGAGCAGGTTCATCTCCGGCGAGGTGTGCTGCAGCTGCGTCGTGCGGGCGAGCAGCGCAATGCCGCCCCAGCAGAAGGCGCCGAGCAGCGCCGCCAGATCGCCTGTCCAGGATTCGTTCGCCGGATCCCGGTCGCCACCGAGCAGCGCCAGGGCGATGCCGGAAAAGGCCATTGCCAGGCCGATGATCCGCAGGCCGGTGAGCCGTTCGCCGGGAATCAGGAAGTGGGAGGCCACGGCCAGCCACAGCGGCATGGTGTAGAAGAAGAGCGAAACCCGGGAAACGCTGGTGAGGTCCAGCGCCAGGAAGAGCAGGCAGAACTCCCCGGAGAAGAGCAGACCGTTGGCGAGCCCGGGCAGCAGCGTGCCGTCGCTGATGGACAGACGCTTCCTTGCCCACAGCGCGTACAGCAGCACCGGCAGGAAGGCGCAGGCGGAACGGAGCCCCGCCTGAAACACGGGTGAGAATCCGGCATTCACCAGTTTCACCAGCGCCTGGTTGAGCCCGAGCAGCACGCTGAAGCCCACCAGGATGCCGGCGCCGAAGGCATCCATCTGCTCCCGGCGGACGAGCGTCTGCTCAGCCACGTACGGCTACTCCTTCTTGAGCGCCTTGCGGATCGCTTCGTAGACGTCGGCGGGTCGTTTCTCCACAAAAGCACGCACGGCTTCCTTGTGGGCAACGCGCTTCTGGGCGGCGGCGAAGGCTTCGCGCTCGCTCTGCTTCACGGTGGTGAGGTTCTTCTCGTTCAGGTTCTGCCAGACCAGCCGCTTGATCTCCTTGGTGGTCTGCCAGTGGTTGGCGGCGTATTGGGTCGCCTTCTCCACGGCCCGCTCCATGAGCTCGTCGTGGGGTACCACCTCGTTCACCAGCCCGATCTCGAACGCCTTGTTCGCGTCGATGATCTCGCCGGAAAGCATCAGGTCCATGGCGCGGCTGAAGCCGACGATCTCCGGCAGGAGCATGGTGCTCTGGATCTCGGGAATCACGCCCACGGCGGCGAATCGCATGGAGAGGCGCGCCTTCTCCGAGGCGATGCGGTAGTCGGCGCCGAGCGTGATGGTGAGTCCGGCGCCGATAGCGAGCCCGTTGATGGCCATCACCGCGGGTTTCGTCCGGGCCCAGAGCTCGGCCATGGATTCGTCGCTGCCGGTGCGGGTGCCGGCGGCCCGGGCGGCCATGGCATCACCTGCCTTGCCTTCCTCCACCTCTCTGTTCCAGCCCTTCACGTTGGCTCCAGCGCAGAAGGCGCGGCCGGCGCCGGTCATCACGAGAGCGCCGATCTCGTCGTCGGCGTCCATTTCCAGGATGGCTTCGCGCATCTCGCGACCCTGCACGGGATGCAGGGTGTTGAGCTCCTCCGGCCGGTTCAGGGTGATGATGCCGACGTGGTAGCGGCGCTCGGTCAGCACGTACTGGTAATCGGTCATGACGGTCTCCCTCCCAAGAGAAGGGGCATGGTAGCGGACGCGGTGCAGGTCAAAAAGACGCGGGCGTCTCGAGGCGCACAGCCGGCCTGGATGCGCTAACGTGTAGTGCCGAACCGCGACCCTCGACCGATGCGCCTCCACAACCACCGCCTCACCCTTGCCCCCACGGATCTGTCCGGCTACCTCAACTGCCGCCACCTCACGGCGCTGGATCTGCGCGCGGCAAAGGGGGAGTTCGACCGGCCGAAGGTCTACGGACCGGTCACCGAGGCGCTGCAGCGCAAAGGCCTCGAGCACGAACGGGGTTACCTTGCGCATCTGAAGAGCCGTCATCCCAACGTGGTGGCGCTGGAAGACCACGCGCCGCTCACCGCCACCCGGGCGGCCATGGCGGCCGGCGCAGACGTGATCTACCAGGCGCGGCTCGAGTACGGCGGCTGGAGCGGTTACGCCGATTTTCTGGTGAAGGTGCCGACGCCGAGCAATCTCGGCGACTGGTCCTACGAGGCCCAGGACACCAAGCTCGCCCGCACCACCCGTGCCGGCACGATTCTGCAGCTCTGCGTATACACGCTGCTGCTCGAGCATCTGCAGGGCGTGCGACCCGAGCACATGCACGTGGTGGCGCCCGGCCGCGACTGGCAGCCGGAAACCTACCGGGTGGACGAGTATGCCGCCTACTTCCGGCTGCTCGAGCGCGGCATCACGGCGTTCACCGGCAAGCCGGACGAAACCTACCCCGAGCTCGTCAGCCACTGCGATCTCTGTGCCTACTGGGAGCGCTGCGAGCAGGTGCGGCGGGCCGACGACCAGCTCTGCTACGTGGCCGGCATGCAGGCCGGCCACATCGAGCAGCTCCGCGCTGCGGGCATCGGCAGCCTGCGGGCGCTCGCCGAGGCCGAGGACGTCCCGAAACCATCCCGCGGCAGCATCGAGACGCTCACGAAGCTCCGCGATCAGGCCAGGATTCAGCTCAGGGGCCGCAACAACCGGTCCCACGAGTTCGAGCTCAAGCGCCCGTTCGATGCCGAGCACGGCTTCCAGCGGCTGCCCGAGCCGACGCCGGACGACATCTATCTCGACTTCGAGGGCAGCCACTTCACGGAAGGTGGTGTGCAGGAGTACCTCACGGGCTACGTCACGGTGGCTGCAGACGGCAGCTACCACTACACGGGGCTGTGGGCCGACACGCTCGCGGCCGAGCAGGCCGCCTTCGAGGGCTTCATCGATCTGGCCATGGCCGTACGGGCTAGGAATCCGAAAGCCCACATCTACCACTTCGCGCCTTACGAGCCCGCCGCGCTCAAGCGCCTGATGGGCCGGTTCGCCACCCGGGAACGGGAGCTGGACGTGCTGCTCAGAGAGGAGGCCTTCGTCGACCTGCACGGCGTCGTCCGCCGGAGCCTGATCGCGAGCGTGGAGGCCTACTCCATCAAGAACCTGGAGCCGTTCTTCGGCTATTCACGCGGCCAGGACCTGCGCGCGGCGAGTGCAGCCCGACGCGCCATCGAAGCGGCACTCGAGTACGGCCCGCTGGATGAGGCGGTGGCAGAGGCGAAGCGCATCGTCACCGACTACAACCGTGAGGACTGCGAGTCCACGCACCGGCTGCACGTGTGGCTCGAGGCGCTGCGCGCCGAGGCGGAAACCGCGCACGGACCGATACCGCGCCTTGTCGGGCACGAGCAGGAGGAAAAGTCGCCGAAAGCGCTCGATGCTGCGCTCGAGGCACTGCGCGATGCCCTGATTGCCGGCATACCCACCGACCCGGCGGAGCAGACGGCCGATCAGCGCGCCCGCTTCCTGCTCGGCCACCTGATGGAGTTCCACCGCCGGGAGGAGAAGGCGACGTGGTGGGAATACTTCCGATTGCGTGACCTGCCGGCGGAAGAGCTGATCGACGAGCGGAAGGCAATGAGCGGCCTCGTCTTCCAGGAGATCGTGGACGCCAAAGCGGCACCACTGATCCGCTACCGCTTCGCGGCCCAGGATGCGGATGCCCGGGACGGCGAGAACGTCTATGACCCGGACGGCAACCAGATCGGCACCGTGGCGGCGGTGGATCACAACGCCCGCAGCATCGACATCAAGCACGGGAAGGTGACGGCCGAGGCGCGCCCGGACACGGTTTTCTTCCACAGTTACATCGATCCCGGCGAGATCCGCCAGTCGCTGATGCGTTTAGGCGAGCACGTGCTGGAACAGGGTCTCGCACCGGCGGAGCCGTATGCGTCCGCGCTGCGGCTGCTCGCCCGCGAGGTGCCGGGCAGACCGGGCGCACCGGTGCGTGCCGCGAAGGAGCCCGTGGTGGACGCCGCGGTGCGCGCCGCGCTCGCCCTCGACCACGGCGTGCTGGCGATTCAGGGGCCGCCCGGCACGGGCAAGACGTTCACGGGCGGGGAGATCATCTGCGCGCTGGTAGCGGCGGGTAGAACGGTCGGCATCACGGCGGTGGGCCACACGGTCATCCACAACCTGCTGGAGCAGGCGGCCGAGGCCGCGGCCGAGAAGGACATGAAGGACCTCGGGCTCCATCACCGCTACAGCGGTGGCAGCAGCAGGTACGAAGGTGATGCGCCGATCACCAACATCTCGAGCTACGACAAGGTGCTCGACGGTCTGCGGCAGGGTTCGATCCGTGTCGTGGGCGGCACGCAGTGGATGTGGTCGCGAGAAGACTTCGTCCAGGCCGTGGACGTGCTCATCGTCGACGAGGCGGGGCAGATGGCGCTCGCCAACGTGCTGGCCGCGGCACCGGCAGCGAAGAGCCTCATTCTGCTCGGCGACCCACAGCAGCTCGAGCAGCCCATTCAGAGCGCCCACCCGCAGGGCAGCGACGTGGCGGCGCTCAAGCACTGGCTGGGCGAGCACGAGACCATGCCGGCAGATCGCGGGCTTTTTCTCGACGAGACCTGGCGACTGCACCCGGAGATCTGTGCCTTCACCTCCGAGATCTACTACGAGGACAAGCTCGCGCCGAAGGCGGATCTGGTTCATCAGGCAATCGGCGGCGACCCGCCTTTGCACGGTGCCGGTCTGCGCTACGTGCCGGTGGTCCACAGCGGCAACACCGCCCGATCGACGGAGGAGGTAGAGGCCATCGCGGCAATCGTGGACCGGCTCACGGCAGCCGGCGCCATCTTCACGGATCGACACCAGGCCACACGCCCGCTCAGCCGAGCGGACGTGCTGATCGTGGCGCCGTACAACGCCCAGGTGGCGGCCCTCAAGGCGCGCCTGCCCGACATCGCGGAGCGCATCGGCACGGTGGACAAGTTCCAGGGTCAGGAAGCGCCGGTTGTCATCTACTCCATGACCTCCTCGAGCCCGGACGACGCGCCGCGAGGCATGGAGTTTCTCTACAACCCGAACCGGTTCAATGTGGCCACCTCGCGGGCGAAAGCGCTGTGTATCCTGGTGGGCAGCCCGCGCCTGCTCGAGCCGCTGTGCCGCACACCGCGGCAGATGAAGATGGCGAACGGCTTCTGCCGGTTCGGGGAGCTGGCAGAGCGGGTGGTGATCTAGGATCCGCCTGTGCGCATGGCGCTATCGCGGACCACCTGCCCGACCACCGGGCATCTGGGAACGCCGCTGCATCCGCTCGAGCGCCCGGGAGCGCTGTTCCGGTGTGAGCGACTGAAACCGCTGGCGTAGCTGCTGGCGCTGCTCGGGCGTCATCTGCTTGAGCCGCTCCAGCCGGTCGCGCACGCGCTGCTGCTGCTCGGGTGACAGGGACTGGAAGGTGTCCAGGCGCTGGCGCAACCGCTGCTGCTGGTCGGGGCTCAGGTTCTGCCAGCGGCGGAAGCGGTCCTCGACGGTGCGCCGCTGGTCTGAATCCATATCGAGCCAGCGCTGGCTGCCGAGCGCGAGCCGCTGCTGCTGCTCGGCGGGCAGGTCCGCCCAGCCGGACTCGTAGCTCCTGAGCAGCCGCTGCTGGGCCGGGCTCAAGTCGGACCAGGGTGCCGCATCGGCGAAGCCGCTCAGCAGGGCAGTAGCAACGCCGATGGCGCAGACCACGATGAACTTCATGGCGCGACTCATTGCTCCTCCTCCTCTGAATCCGGTGTTTCGGCTGACTCCACGGTGAGCTCCTCCACGATCGCTTCCAGGGCCAGCGGATCGATCAGCTCGCCATCGCTTTCCACCATGGTGCCGAGATATTCGAGCAGTCCGGGCGGCGGCGCGCTTGCTGCGTGCGCGCACGGTGACAGGATGAGCGCCAGCATCAGACTACCCCGCACCATCGATCTCTTCTTCTTCCAGCCAGGCCAGGAACTCCAGCTCTTCGAGGAGCTCCAGTTCCTGGACCACGGCGATTTCGGACTCGGCGAGCACGGGCAGCACGAGGCTGTCGTCCGTCGGTCGCAGCGCAATCCAGGCGGCCACGGTGAGACCGAGCACGGCACCGGCGGCCGCGAGACCACCAGGTGCGAACAGGCGATCCAGCCAGGTGGGGTTAAAAGCAGCGTCCTCGGCCATGGCCACGGCTTCGCGGCGCATGGCGGCAAGGCGTGCGGCAACGGCTGGATCCACGTTGCCGAGGCTTTCCCGGGTCAGCTCGACGAGACGATCCTCCGCGCCGGCATCCACCGCTCTATTACGATCCGGTTCCTGGTCGTTGCCGTTCATGTCCGTTCGTTTCCGTTCATTGCCGTTCAGTCCAGTTGCTCACCGAGCCGGTCGCGAAGCGCCGCGAGCGCCCGTGAGTAGTGCGTCTTCACGCTGCCCTGCGAGCAGCGCATGGCTCGCGCCGTCTCCGCCACGTTCATCCCCTCCACGGCCCGCAGCAGAAAGGCCTGCTGCTGCCGGGCGGGCAGCGCCGTGATAGCCCCGCGGATCACGGCGCGGGCATCGTCGCGGGTGGCCGTCTGCAGCGGATTGCCCTCGCCACCGTCCGAGGCCTCTGCGATCCGATCCACCCCGTCGTGCTCCGACTCCTGGAGCACCCGGCTGCGCACCGCGTGCCGGCGATGCCAGTCCCGGATCCGGTTCTGCAGGATCCGGAAGAACAGCGGCCGCCACTCCTCCTCCGGCTTCCTGGCGTATTTTCTCGCCAGGGTGAACATCGTCTCCTGGACGATGTCCAGCGCCTCGTCGGTATCCCGCACCGCCGCCCGGGCGATCTGGAAGGCGGACTGCTCCACCCCGGCGAGAAACCGGTTCAGCTCCACGGTGTGAACCCCTTTGCCCATCCTGCTCCTCGAAAGGAGAAGGGGGCGGAAGGTGCCCCCAACGTGTTCCGGTATCGTCGGCCGCAATCAATCTTCCGGCCCGACGAAGACAAGCGCCGCCCGGTGACTCACCAGCTCGTCCTCTGCGGCATTGTAGCTGCCCAGGGCATCGACCCGGCGCAGGCGGTTGCCCGTCTGGAGCTGCTCGAGTACCTCGTCCGCCAGATCCGCGAAGCTCCGGTAAAGGTGAATCTCCCCCGAACGCCGAACGCGGACGGCGTACACACCGCGGCCGTCGTCGGGTGCGGCGAGGGTGAGCGCCTCGAGCGGGTTGGTCGTGTCGAGCGGCACGCCGAGCAACCAGAGGAGGGCTCGTGCGTCGGTGAGATCCAGCGTGATGTGGCCGGAGTCGATGTTGAGCGTCGGCTCGGCCGAGGGCACGGGCCAGACGGCATCGAAGGCGGCGGCGCGGTGGTCGAGGGAGACGTCGATCACCGACAGCGCGGTGAAGTCGTTCGGTGCCGAGCCGAAAGCCGTGACATGCCCACGCACGCGCACCAGATCCCCGACCTCGATGGAGGTGAGCGGCAGGCTCGCCGTGTCGATCTCGTAGTGGTTGGGATCCGCATCGTTCGCGGCATCCACGCCGGTACCGGTGAAGTCATAGGCTGCCGGCCGGCGGCCGTTCAGGAAGTGCACGTCTACCGCCAGATCGTCCGCGTCGACCACATCGGCCGTGAGCTGACTGATCTCCATGCGCACGCGGCCGCCCGTCGCGTCCAGGGTGACGTCGTCCGTGAGGCTGCCGAAGGCGAGCACACGCTGACCCACGGAGAGGCTCTGCTTGCCGAGCGTATCGTTCGGCAGGCCGAGGGCGGTCACCCGGGTGTCGTCACCCACATTCACGGTCACCTGGCCGCGGTGCACGATCAGCCCGTCCGCATATTCCAGGGTGACGCCGGAGAGGGTGAGCGCATCGCCCGAGCGGGCGACGACGGCGCCGTGTGCCACGTCGTGGTCCGTCCACGGCACACTGCTGCCGGCCAGCACCGTCTCTGCACGCAGGGCGCCGGAGGCCGGTGTGCCGGAAACCGGCGAACCGGATGCCACCACCGGCGCATCCTCGCCGAGGGCTGTCAGTGCGGCGAGTCCCGCTGCACCTTCGTAACCCATCCCGTCGATCTCGTAGAGCGTGGCGTCGTCCACCTGCACGGTGAGCTCGCCGAACCGGCCGCTGCGCAGCCGGAAGGGCCGCACGTCCAGGGTGAAGCTGGCCTGTGCCTCGTCCACGGCGCCGAGCAGCCCGCGCACGCGATGCGTGCGGTCGGCTTCGAGCTCCGCCGCGGCCAGCAGAAACGGCATCACGGTGACCTCGGGGGGCGACGCGGTGAAGTCGATGGTGTTCGAGGCGTCCAGGTCGAAGTCGAGGCTGAAGGCCGCCGGCACACCCGGCCGGATCACCACGGCATCCGCGTCGGTGAGCATCAGGTTGACGTCGATCGCACCCAGCGGGTCGCCGTTCTCGTCGGTCAGCAGCGCCGTGTGCAGATCACCGTTGTCGTCCTGCACGATCACCTCGGCGTTCGTGAAGTCGAGGCCGAGGGTGGCGCTCAGATAGCGCCCGGCAGGCACGGTGGCGATGCTCACCAGTTCCGTCACCTCGGTGAGCTCCGCGAAGTCCACCCGCGTGGAAAGCGGCAGCGTTTCCACGCGGGTGCCGTCGGCGCGTTCCAGCTGCACGGAGGTCACGTCCACGATGTAGCTCAGGAAATCCCCCTCGGCGTCGGTGAGGCCGATGATCACCTCTCCCGTTTCTGCCGGTGCCGCGCTCACCGGCGCCGCTGCCGAGGAGCCACCGCCACCGCCACAACCCGAGGAGATCAGGAGAATTGCCGTGAAGGCGACAAGATACTTGAACATGACTGCTGCCTCGTTTTCTGCACTGTTCGAGGCGTACAACGCGTCAACCGACGATTCGGTTGACGCGGATACATCGAGCGCGGTTCAGCCGTAGGACAGTGCCGGCTCGATCGGTGTGTGGCGCGGATGTCGCCGGCGCCGCTTCTTGAGCTCCCTGGCGACGAGCTGCCTGCTGCGCCGCAGGCAGCGGATGATGGCGCGGCCCATTCTGACGCTGCGATCGACGACCACGATCTGGGCGCCGCTGGTGAGCTCCGTGCGCAGCACGCAGACCTTGCCGCGTCCGCCTCGTGCGCCGTCCACGTTCTTCAGCGTGATGTGCACGCGGCTGATGCTCGACGCGAGGCGGCCGAAAAGACGGACGACCCTGCGCGCCAGCACGTCTCTGGAACGGCTCGGCAGCTCCACCTGTCTGGCATCCAGTCTGACTTCCATCGATTCCTCCGTTGTCGGGTTCGCTCCGTAATGTGGGACTTCGCCCCGCTTCGGTAAAACGGGAAAATCCTGCGCCCCGATACGGTTTTACCGAGCAATCCGCAATTCGCGCACTGCTGTCGTGAATCTGGCTCGGGTGGAACCGTTCGTCTTTTTCGAACCATTCCTGTCGGAAACCGGGATTGTTGGGGCGCGGTGAAACCGGGACGCTTGCGCCCCGGTTTTAATCCGGGAAACGCAGAAGTCATGATCAAAACACTTGTTCTCCCAATCCTGCTGCTCTGGCAGATACAGACAGCAGCCTTTGCATCGGAAGAAGTCGACGAGTCCGCGGTCGGCTCGCCGGAGGAAGCCCTGGCGTCGCTGAAAGCGGGTAACGAGCGCTTTCTTTCCGGCGCAACGCTGCGCCAGGACTATCTCGAGCAGATCGCGAGCACGGCGGATGGTCAGCAGCCCTACGCCACCATCCTCTCCTGTCTGGATTCGAGGATTCCGCCCGAAATCATTTTCGATCAGGGTGTCGGCGACATCTTCGTCGGCCGCGTGGCCGGCAACGTCGAGGATGTAAATCTGCTCGGCAGCTTCGAGTTCGCTTCGGCAATCGTTGGCACCAGGTTGCTCGTGGTGATGGGGCACACGTCCTGCGGGGCCGTGAAAGGCGCCTGTGCCGACGCGAAACTCGGCAACCTGACCGCCCTGCTCGGCGAGATCAGGCCAGCCGTCGATCACCTGAAGGCTGCCCACCCCAATGAGGACGTTTGCGCATCCCCGCACCTCGACCACATCGCCGAGGACAACGTCCGGCGCACCATCAGCGACATTCGCGAGAAGAGCGAGGTGCTGGCAGACCTGGAAAAGGCCGGCAAGCTGAAGATCGTCGGTGCGATGTATGACGTCGGCACCGGAAAGGTCACGTTCCTGGAGGGCTGACGTTCCGGCCTGGCACCGGGAGTTACCCGGTGCTGCGGCGCCTGGACCCTCGCTGATTCCTGTCCGCCGACCAAAACCGTCGGACAAGTTTGAAACCGTCACTGTTGACGGTTTCTCTCTCCGCACAGATACTTGGCCGCGCATCGTCTGAAATTGGGGAGAGAGATCAGATGCCGCAGTCTTGCCTGGAGCAGTTCTGGCGCTGGGTTCAACCAGCCGCATTCACGTTACCGTTGTTGTCTGTTTTCACGTTGTCTGCCGTCAATCCGGCGACCGCTGCGGCGGCCGAGGAACGGCGAGCCACGATCGAGGAGATCGTGGTGACGGCGCGGAAACAGGAAGAATCGGTGCAGGATGTGCCGATCGCCGTAACGGCGCTGACCCTCGAGCTCGAGAAGACCTCGTTCCGCGACCTCACGGATCTGAACGGCTACTCGCCGAACGTGGTGGTCGCCGAGGACGGCAGCCGGGGCGGCGGTGGCGGCAACATCCTGATCCGCGGGATCAGCCCGACGCGCACCGACGACAACTCGTTCGACGCACCCATCGCCGTGGTGGTGGACGACATCTATCTGGGCACGCTCGCCGGCCAGGTGCTCGAGAACTTCGACCTGCAGCGGGTGGAAGTGCTGCGCGGACCTCAGGGCACGCTGTTCGGCAAGAACACGGTCGGGGGGGTGATCAACGTGATCCGGACCCGGCCGACCAAGGAGACGGACGGGCGGTTCAAGGTCACCGGTGGTAACGATGGTCAGGGTGAGTTGCGCGGCGTCCTCAACTTCGGCAATGGCGACAATCTCGGCGTGAAGCTCTTCGGCACCGCCATCGGCTACGACGGCCACCGCGAGAACTCGACCACGGGCAACGACGTGGCGGACCGCGACTACTACAACTACGGCGCCACGGTGCTCTGGGAGCCCACGGACAACTTCGAGCTGCTCTTCACTGCCGAGACGTTCGACGACGAAGGTACGCTCGACGCGTACACCACCAACTACAACACCGTGCCCGGCCTGATCCCGGCGCCGCCGCCGGGCTCTCCGGAGAACGATTTCAGCGGCGGATTCGTCACCTGCCTCGTATTCGGCACGTGCCGCACCTCGCTGGACACGCCCTCCACGTCAGAAAACGACAAGGACAACGACTTCGAGCTGGAAACGGACGCCTACACGCTGCGGATGGTCCTCGATGTCAACGAGCACATCTCCCTGGCGTCGATCACCGGCTACCGGGAGCAGAAGGAATACCGGATATTCGACTTCGATGCCTCGGCAGCACCGTTCATCACCATCGAGCGCTGGAACGACTTCGACCAGTTCAGCCAGGAATTCCGCTTCAACGGCGACTGGGACAAGTTCTCCGTGACGGCGGGCCTGTATTACTACAACGCCGAGTTCGAGCAGGACTGGGTCACGGGCGACAGCTTCTGGCACTTCATCTTCGGCACCTTCGCACCGGGCGTGTCCTCCGCGGCGGATCCCTTCTGGTGGGGATTGTGCGTCGCCGGTGGTCTCGGTGCGCTGTCCTGCGATCCGGCGATCAGCAGCGTGCCGCTCACCCAGGATGTCGCGCAGGTGCTCTACGAGACCCAGGAGACCACGTCCTGGGCGGGCTACGTGGAAGCGGACTGGCGATTCGCCGAGCGCTGGATACTCACCGCCGGCCTGCGCTACACGTGGGAGGAGAAGGAGTTCGTGGCCGGACAGGCCTATCTCACCAGCATCGACCGGGCACTGATGCGGGCGTTCCCCGGCGGCTACGCGGACCTCGACAACGACTGGTCAGAAGTCTCTCCGAAAGTCGCCCTGACGTTCGAGCTCAGTGAGAACTCGATGATCTACGCGTCTTACTCGGAAGGCTTTCACTCCGGCGGATTCTTCGGCGTGAACCAGAACATCTCCGACTTCGAGCGCGACCAGTACGATCCCGAGTACGCGCACTCCTGGGAAATCGGCTACAAGAGCAAGCACTTCGATGATCGAATGCTGCTCAATCTCACCTACTTCCGAAACGAGTTCGACGACAAGCAGGAGTCGTTCATCGGCTTCGATCCGACCACGAACACGGTGACCAGCATCTTCGACAACGCGGCGGAGGTGCTCTACCAGGGTATCGAGGCTGAAGTGCAGGTGGTGTTCAACCAGTACCTGCGGACGTTCCTGAACTACGGCTATCTCGATGCGGAGTACAAGGACTTCGAAACCGACCTGAATCCGAACGACGGTGTGGATGTCATCGAAGACGCCACCCACCTCAACCCGCGAAACGCGCCCGAGAACACGTTCGGGATCGGCGGCACGATCACCCTACCGGCCGGTAGTGGCGCCTTCGAGCTCTTCGGCAAGTATTCCTGGATCGACAAGATGGACTCCAACCTGCTCAACCTGCAGCAGTCGAAGCTCGACTCGCGCGAGGATCTGAGCGCCACGTTCGGCTACTACGCGGAGCGGTGGTCCCTGGCCGCGTACGGAAGGAACCTCACCGACGACCGGCAGGAGGTGTTCATCCCGATCGATACCCTGTTCGCCGCCGGCACGGTCAACCGGCCGCGCAGCTACGGACTGGAGCTGGAGTTCAGGTTCTAGCGCGAGGGAACAGACGAGCGCCCGGCTTCCTCCGCGAAGGACTGGAGCAGCCGGGTGAACTCGGGATCCTCGCCGCGCAGAAGCTGGGGCAGCTGGGCCCGGAAATCGGCCCGGCTGCACCACTCGCGCATGTAGTCCTCCCAGGAACGCCAGCGCCGCTGCTGCCGCCCGGACATGTTCGGCTCGTAGAGCAGCAGGAAGGCGCGCTCGAACAGCGAGGTCAGCATGCTGAACACGATCAGCATCCGTTCCTGCTGCTCGGCGTCGAGGTTGGGCGTCTGCTCCGCGGAAAAGAGGCGCAGATCCGCATGCTCCAGGGCCACCTTGAGGAAGTCCTGGTAGTTGTCTGAGAGGAGCTGGTAGACCTCTTCGTCCTCGTTCTCCCGCTCCCGGCGCTGCTCGTAGAAGAACACGAAGATCGCCAGCGGCAGGCCGATGGCGGTGACGACGTAGCTCGTGAGCTCCCAGAAGGCGGCATCCATCGGGCGTTTATGGCACCGGCCGGGACACGGCGCAAGCTGCCGTCTTCAGGAACGCACGAACTTCAGCAACGGCCGGATGTCATGGGCGTCTGCGGCACGCAGGGCGTCGACATAACCCTTTCTGACGTCGCCCGTATCCCGCAGATCGGTACGACCCCAGGTGAATGGCTTCTGTCCCATTTCCTCGAGCAGCAGATCGGTGGCGAGGCGTGCATGTCGGCCGTTGCCATTCGGGTAGGGGTGGATGTAGACGAGCTTGTGATGAAACCTTGCTGCGATCTCGTCGGGTGGGTAGGTGTTGTGTTCCATCCAGTAACTCACGTTGTCAAGCAGCTCCTGCAGTTCAGTCTGAATGTGGATGGGATCGATGCCGATGTTCTTGCCGGTTTTCCGGTAGGTCCCGGCCCATGTCCACACATCACCAAACATCCGCTCGTGCAGGTCGTTCAGAAAGTCGCGGGAGAGGACGCTCCGCCTGCGTCGTCGAGCCCACCGCTGAGCCTCGAGGATGTTCTGCTGCTCAGCGGCATTCAGATCGCTGCGGGTGGTCACGTAGGAGAGCTTCAGGCCCTCACGATCTTCATCGTCGAGCGGCGTGGCACCCTCCTCCTGCGGGAGAGTTGAATCGCTCACTCCTCCTCCCACAGGTCGGAAGAGGATTTTTCCGCCAGCTCGCGAATGAGCTGCTCGAGCTGCGCACGATCGGTGTCCGCATCAGCGCGCTGGTTTTCCAGTGCCATGCTGTGGCTGGTGGCCTGGAGCATCGATCGGGCGCGTCGTCGGGCGCGCTCTTCGACGAGTGCCTGCAGCGACGCGCGCGGAACAAACGCATAAACAAGCTGACAGTCCATTGCCTGGGCGGCGCGTCTCAACGTCTCCAGGGTGATTGATCCGTCGCGTTCGGCCTGTTCGATCTTGGTGGCGCGCGGCTGGCTGACCCCCAGGCGTGCACCGAGCTGCCGGCTGGTCATACCCAGCGCCTCGCGGATGGCTCTGATCCAGCCACGCGGTGGCAAATCGAGGCCTGCAGTGCCGTGCAGGCTCGAGAGCCGTCTATCGAGCTGTCTGCGAGCCTGGGCCCGATTTTCGGAGCGAATTGCCATGCCGTATGCATTATTAAAATGAACATTGAAAATAATATAAATATTATGAAATAGCAATACACTAATAGTATAAACATTATATTTATGTCCGGTTCGATCGTTGGGACATCCTCGCGCGCATCCCGTACATTGGCGCTCTGGATCCGCACTTGAGGGGGGAGCATGAACCAGGACACCGATGCCACATCGGGAAAACACCTGCGCGGCAGGTACGCCATCGTCGGCGTGGGCGAGACGGGCTACACCCGCGGCAACGACTGCACCACCCGCTCACTCGGCACCCGGGCCGTGCGCGCCGCCGTGGCCGATGCGGGGCTGACCATGGCGGACGTGGACGGCATGCTCTCCTACAGCTACAACGATTCCACCCCCTCCACCTTCATTGCCGGCGATCTGGGCATCCGGCTGAACTTCCACATGGACGTCTACGGCGGGGGCTCGAGCATCGAGGCGCTGATCGGCATCGCCATGGGCGTGATCGAGGCGGGCATGTGCAAAGCGGTGGTGATCTACCGAGCCATGAACGGCTACACCCAGGTGCGCATCGGCGGCACGGGCCGCCGCGGCGGCGGGGCGCTCTCCGGCCCGGCGCTCTTCTCCGCCGGTGGCGGGCTCACCAGCGCCGGGCAGATGTTCTGCCAGTCCTTCATGCGCCACATGTACGACTACGGCACCACCCCGGAGCAGGTGGCCCACGTGAAGGTGATCCACTCCGAGCACGCTTCCAACAACCCGAAGGCCTATTACAAGGAGCGGGTGACGGTGGACGACGTGGTCGGTAGCCGCATGATCGTGAAACCCCTGCACCTGCTCGACTGCTGCGTGGAAACGGACAACGGCACCGCGCTGGTGGTCACCAGCATCGACCGCGCCAGGGACTGCCGGCACACGCCCGCGGTGATCCAGTCCGTGGTGGGCCGCTGCTGCAAGCCGCGGGCGGACATGCACTATCAGTCCGGCCCCATCTCCACCGTGGCCGGGCACTACGCGAAGGAGATCCTCTGGCCGAACGCCGGCGTTGGCCCCGAGGACATTCAGGTGACGGGCTCCTACGACGCCTTCACCTTCACCACCATGCTGCAGCTCGAGGACTACGGTTTCTGCAAAAAGGGTGAAGGCGGCGACTACGTGAGCTCCGGGATCATGCGCCTCGGCGGCGCGCGGCCGAACAACACCAGCGGCGGCCACCTCTGTGAGGGGTACACCCACGGCATCAACATGGTGATCGAGAACGTCCGCCAGCTTCGGCATGACGTGGACGACAGCTGCCCGATCGGGCCGGACGGCCAACGACAGCACACGTTCGATTACCGTGAGGGCGGCTGCCGGCAGGTGAAGGACGTGGAGCTCTCGGCCAACATGGGCTGGGGCACGCCGGGCATCGGCTCGGCCCTGGTAATGGCAAAAGGGTAATGGCAAGAGGGTGATGCGAAGGGAGGCTGACATGGCACTTACCGGTGAGTATCTCGGCATGCGCGTGCACGTGGACGAGCTCGACCAGGAGCACCACGCGTTCTTCGGCTTCTGCGGCAAACACGAGCTGCGACTGCAGAAGTGCACGAGCTGCGGCCTGCTGCGCTGCCCGCCCACCACGGCCTGCCCGTTCTGCGCCCACGGCGAGGCCGAATGGGTGCCGGTTTCCGGGCGCGGCACCGTCTACTCCTACGGCGAGGTGCACCACGCGATCCAGCCCGTGTTCCGGCCGCACACGCCCTACATGCTGCTGCTCGTGGAGCTCGATGAGCAGAAGGATACGCCCGCCGAGTTCGACGGCCTGCGCCTGCAGGCGAACCTGGCCACGGCAGACGGCGAGCTCGCGCCGCCGGAGCTGGTGAAGCAGGTGGGCATCGGCACGCGGGTGAGGGTGGTGTTCCGGGACATCGGCGACGGCATCGCGCTGCCGCTCTGGGCGGTGGACGAGGATGCGGAGCAGCCCGCGCCCTGGCGATATCCGATCGAGTAGCCGCGTTGCCAGCAAACGAACGCGCCAACGTCCGCTATCAGGACGCGGAAGCCGGCTACTTCGAGAAGCGCGGCCTCGTGCGCCATGCGGGTGTGTGGTCGCTGTGGGCGCTCGGCGTGGGCGCCGTGATCTCCGGGCACTTCTCCGGCTGGAACATCGGCCTCGCCGTCGGCGGCTGGGGCGGCATGCTCCTCGCCACGATCCTCATCATGGTGATGTTTGCGGGTCTGGTGTTCTCCATCGCCGAGATGAGCCCGGCCCTGCCGCACACGGGCGGTGCTCACTCGTTTGCGCGCACGGCCATGGGCCCGTGGGGCGGCTTTCTCACCGGGCTCGCGGAAAACGTGGAGTACGTGCTCACCCCGGCGGTGATCGTCTTCTTCATCTCCACCTATCTCGGCCAGATCTTCGAGACCTCCATCGAGTTCCTGCCCGTGTACTGGTTCGTGGCCTACGGCTTCTTCGTCGCGCTCAACATCCGCGGGGTGGCGTTCTCCTTCCAGGTGACGGTGCTGGTGACTGTGGCGGCGCTTACGTGTCTTGCCGTCTACTGGGTCTCCGCCGTGCCGCGATTCGACTTTGCCGGGGCCGCACTCGACATCGGCGCGGACGGTGCGCATCTGCAGGATGGCGGGGGGCCGCTCCTGCCGTTCGGCCTCACCGGCGCGCTGGCTGCCCTGCCGTTTGCAGTGTGGCTCTTTCTCGCCATCGAGCAGCTCCCGCTCGCCGCCGAGGAGTCGCTCGCACCGCAGCGCGACATTCCCCGCGGCATCGTCGCCGGGCTGCTGACGCTGATCCTCTCGGCGTTTCTCATTCTATTTCTCAACCCCGGCATCATCGGGGTGGGGTCCTGGGCGCTCGGGCAGTCGGCGGAGCCGCTGCTGGATGGCTTCCGCGCCATCTACGGCGCCGGCACCGCAAAGTTTCTGGCGCTGATTGCCGTGGTGGGGCTGGTGGCGTCGTTTCACACCATCATCTTTGCGGAAGGCCGGCAGATCTATTCGCTGTCGCGGGCGGGGTATTTCCCCACCGTGCTCTCGCTCACCCACGGCGCGCGGAAAACGCCCCACGTGGCGATGGTGGCAGGTGCCGCGCTCGGCATCGGCGTGATGCTCGCCGTCTGGTTCCTGGTGGGTGTGGAGCGGGGCACGGCCATCATCGGCGGCACGCTGCTCAACATGGCCGTGTTCGGTGCCATGTTTTCCTACATCATGCAGGCCGCGAGCTTCGTGCTGCTGCGCCGCAGGCGGCCCGACATCGAGCGGCCGTACCGGAGTCCGCTCGGCAACGCGGGTGCGTACCTGACCATGGTGATCGCGGTGGTCACGCTGGGCTTTCAGTTGAGCGATCCGACGTATCGGGCAGGCGTGCTCGGGGTGGCGGTGTGGTTTCTGCTGGGAGCGGGCTACTTCCATTTCTTCCGGCGTCACCGGCTGGTGATGTCGCCGGAGGAGGCGTTTGCGATGCGGCGGAGCGGTTGACATGGCGAAGGGGAAGAAGCGAATTGTCGAGCCCTTCCTGGAGAACGCCGCGGAGGCGACCACCGCCTGCCTGCTCGCCATGGTGCAGGGCAATCTGCTCGCCATCTCGCTCGGTCATTGGCTCATCGCCTCGCAGACGGGGCTTGCAGCGGGTGCGGCGACCGCAGCGGCGGGCGGGGTGAGGCGATGGATCAGCGCGACTCTGAGATTCTGACTTCCAGGTGACCGCTACCAGCACCGTTCGGACTGGCGGCATCCCGAGTCTCGATATAGGGAAGCTCACGAAACAGGTCACCGAGTTTCTGGAAGCCGTAAGAACGGGCATCAAACGATGGGTGCTGTTTGGCGATGACACTCCCCACCGCGCTCAGAAGCGCCCAACCATCATCGCGGGTGGCCGCAGCGACGGCCCGTCGGATCAAAGGTTTCAGCGAAGACGTATCTTCGGATGGTCGATCCAGGCAGGTCCCATTCTGAGCTAGCAGCTCTGTGAAGATGAATCGATCGCAGGCTGCAACAAACGCTGCTTGGGCATTTTTCTGCCCGAAACCATACACCACCAGGCCAGATTCCCGAATCCTCGTCGCGAGACGCGTGAAATCACTGTCGGAAGAAACGAGGCAGAAACCGTCGAGATCGCCGGTGTGCAGTAAATCCATCGCGTCGATGATCAGCGCCGAATCGGTCGCATTCTTACGTTGGGTATAGCGGAACTGCTGAACAGGTTGAATTGCGTGTTCGTGCAGGATGGTCCTCCACCCGTTCAGATTCGGAGTGGTCCAGTCGCCATATGCACGCTTGACGGTGGCGGTACCGTAGCGGGAAGTTTCTGCAAGCAACGCTTCAATCAGCGTTGCCTGGGCGTTATCCGCATCTATCAAAACGGCGAGATGGCGGTCGGATGGCTCGTCGAATCGTCGTAGGGCAGGACGGGGCCGGTTCACACATGCGGCTCCAGGTTCGAACACCTAAGCTTAAGAATCTCAGGTGCCGCCGTGCGGTAAACCAGGTCTCAAAACGGTCAATCGGATCCTGTGCGCCGACCTGGTTCGTCAGCGGGCACGGCGGGTTTCTCGAACTGCCAGCGTGATGGCTTCGCCGGGATCGAGCTGCGCACGTTGCCGAGCTCTGTTTACCAGGGCCCGGGCGTTCGCCTGACTCCCGATACCCTGCAGGCGGAGACTACTTTCGACAACTGAGCTTACGGAGCGGCCCTCTTGTGCAGCGATTTCCCGAAGCGCACGGAGCAGATCGTCATCGAGTGTGATGGTCAGGCGACCCACAACAGTGATCCCTCATCCGGGTTTGAGCGTCAGGCTAGCACACCTATAAAGCACGCCTAGAGGGCATTCGCCACGGCATCAAGAGATGTTCGAATGTGCCTGGACAGGTGATATGAGGCGAGTTTTGTGTCCTCCGGTGAGTTCACCACTTTGCGCTGTTTGAGTGCGCCCGGCAGAAGTCGGGGATTGGTCACCCACACGTCATCACTGCCCTGACCGCTCACCATCCAACCGGGAAACACCAGGGTGGGCTGTACATGGAAAGTTCGTCCGGTGCTCTCTTTCAGGATCCGCCGGATCCATTGCGCCTGTGCAACACATTGCCGGTAGATCCTTGTGCCGGTATCCAGCTCTCCAATTCGAAGAGAGTCCGGAGTGGCCCTCACCACCGATTCCCCTGTTCTACGCTTGCTGTATGTCTTTGTTTCTACGGTAAAGACTCCGGCAGGGCCGACCAGGACATGATCTACGTTGAATCCTTCGCCGATCACGTCGTGGAAGACCTGGTAGCCATGTTCCCGCAGTCGCTCGAGGAACTGGCCAACCGCCATCTCACCGTCCCGCCCCTGCCGAAGACTACGTAACCGGATACGAATGCGAAAAATGCGCCACGCACCAATTGCGATGCCTATAGCTGCTGCGGCGGTGAGAATGATGGGCCGTGGAGGTAACTCGAGCCACCACTTCAGCCATTCGAAGAGCGCGAACATTGCGGGAATCATCATCATCAGGGCGGCTTCGATGGTGTCACCCGTAATGATCCTTTGTATCTCCTCGTCAACGGACTGGCCAGGATTTCTCCTGGGTCGACCTTTGAGCGGAGACTTTGATTGCCGGTTGGTCACGTGTGGCTACATCGGCAGTGAGACAATCCAGAGTGTCGTTGTTGGCTGATACCGGTCAATCGATGAAGCAGGCCGGTTGCGTGTTTTTTCTGAATGCGCGGGCCGTTTCAAACTTCGACTGAGAACTGCTTGCCTATCGGAACGCCGCCGCTCAACGCGCCGCGAGCGGCACGGTGCCGGTCACGTCATCGATGATCAGCTCGACGATCTCGTCACTGGTCAGCCCTGCGTCCCGGGAGAGCACCTCCTGGAGGTGCTCGCCGAGCAGCGGCGCGCGCTGCTCGGGTGGTGGCACGGTCCGCAGCAGCCGGTAGGGCTGCGCGGGATAGTGCTTCACGCCCAGACCGGGTCGGTCCTGGGCGAGGAAGGCGCCGCGGGCGGCCAGGTGCGGGTCGTCGAGGAGATCGGGACCGTTGAGCACCGCACCCGCCGGGATACCGAGCCGCTGAAGGCGATCCATCAGCGCTCGCTTGTCCTGCCGGGCCGTCCAGGCGACGAGCCGGGCCGTGAGGTCGTCTTCCGTTTCGATGCCGGCCAGCTCGCACAGTGCCTGACGCTCATCGGCCGTCCTGCAGGAGATTCCGATCCAGCCGTCGTTGCTGCAGGGAAAGATCCCCTGCAGCGCGTAGCCGGGATTCCGGTTGCCGATCCGGCCGGGATCGGTGCGGGTCATGAACCAGCCGGTCATCACGTCTCCGACGTAGAGATTGCAGGCCTCGATCTGGCTGAAATCCAGGTGCTGCCCGCGGCCGGTGCGCTGCCGCTGGTGGAGTGCCGCGAGCACGTCGACGGCGCCCATGACCCCCGAGAACAGATCACCGCCGGTCATGCCTGTGTAGAGCGGCTCGCCGCCCTCGTAGCCGGTGAGATGCGCAACGCCCGACATCTGCTCCGTGGACATGCCGAAGGCGACGTAGTCGCGCCACGTGGTGCGCGCGCCGAACCCGGACAGGGAAATCATGATCAGGCGGGAATTGATCTGCTCGAGCGTCTCGTAGGCGAGGCCGAACTCCTGCATCACTCTCGGAGTGTAGTTCTCGATCAGCACGTCCGCCGTTTGTGCCAGTGTCTTCACCACCGCCACGCCGCGCGGGTCTTTCAGGTTGAGCGTCACGTCCCGCTTGTTGCGGTTGATCCAGTTGAAGTAGGGCGACGCCTCCCAGCTCGGCATCTCGCCGGCTGCCTGGGTGCCGCTGCCCCGCCAGCCGTCGATGCGCTGCACGGATTCCACCTTGATCACGTCGGCGCCGGCATCGGCGAGGATCTGCGAGAGTGACGGGCCGGCGAAGAACATGGACAGATCCAGCACCTTCAGGCCCTGGAGCGGCAGGGGATTCGGCTCGGCTGCCGGCCGGTCGGCAGCCGGTGCCGGTGCGTCCGCAGCCACAGCGTTCAGAATCTCCGCCGTGTGCTCACCGAGCAGGGGCGGCCGGCGGATCACCAACTCGGCGGCCGTCGAGTGAAAGGGCACGCCTGGAACCTCCACCGCACCGCACACCGGATGCTCGACGCGCTGAAAGAATCCCCGCTCCCGGTGTGGTGTCAGCCCGGCGAGGGCCTCGAGATCGGGCACCAGCCCGAACGGTACGCGGTGCTTCTGCGCCTCGTGAAAAAGCTCCGTTGCCGATCGTCCCGCCAGCGCCTGGCGGAAGATGTCGCGGATCTCCTCGAGACGCGCGTCGGGCTGGGCCCAGGAGATTCCCTGGTAGCGTTCGTCCGTGGCGATGTCCTCCCGGCCGAGAAACCGGCAGAGCATGCGCCACTGGGGCAGCGTCAGGGCGTTCAGGCCGATGATCCCGTCCCGGGTCGGCAGCATGTAGCCCGCGCCGGCGCCGGAGCCGACGCTGGAGTAGCGCTCGGCGACGATGCCCCGGTACTCGTAGAGGAGGCTCGGGATCTGGGCGCCGCAGAGCACGGCCTGCTGCATGCTCACATCCACGTGCTCGCCGCTGCCGTGGCGGGCACGGCCGAGCACGGCAAGCAGGGTGGCCGCCGCCGCGTAGGCGCCGGTCAGCGTCTGGGTGATCGCACCGCCGGCCTGCAGTGGTTCCCGGTCGGGCGTGCCGCAGAGCTGCGCCCAGCCGCCCACGGCACACGCCACGAGATGCGAGGACTGATAGCCCGCATACGGCCCGGAGCTGCCGAACCCGGTGACGGAAGTGAAGATCGCGCGCGGGTTCCAGGCCCGGATCTGCTCGTAGCCGATGCCGCAGGCGGCGGCACGCTCGCAGCCGATCACCACGTCGTAACAGCCGACCAGACGGCCCAGCGCCTCACGGCTCGAAGCATCGTCCAGATCGAGCACCAGGCTGCGTTTGCCAGTGTTCAGGAAGAAGAAGGCAGAGCTGCGCTCCGGATCCGGGTGTGGTCCCTGGGTGCGGGTCGGATCACCCGACCCCGGCCGTTCGATTTTGACCGTATCGGCGCCGAGATCGGTGAGCAGCTTCGCGCAGAACGGCCCGGCAACGCCCTCCGTGAGATCGAGGATCCTGACCCCTTCCAGCAGCTCAGTGCTCACCGTCGACCCACAACCGCCCGCGCGCGAGATGGGGAACGATACCGTAAGTTGCGCAAGCCGGGTGAATGGCCCCGGGGCGTCTGCTTGTCCCTCCCGCGGCGCTGGGGCATGCTCCGAAAAGGGAGAGGACTCGACACAGGGGAGATCGACTATGCGCTTCTCGCTACCCAACCATACCGGCGTGCTGCTGCTGGCCGCCGTCGTTGCGCTGCCGGCATCGGCCGGCGTTCTCACAGGCACCGTCAGAGACGACAAGGGCAACCTCATGGAAGGTGTGCTGGTCCGGGTGACGGACGATGTCGCGGGTGTTTCGGAGTCGGTGTACACCAGTCCGGAGGGGGTCTATGTGCTCGCGACCCATCTGAACGGCACCCTGAAGCTTCGCACCCGCACCCCGTACTTCAAGGATGCGAAGACCACGGTGGAGCTAGACCCCACCGGCACCACCACGGAGAACGTGGTGATGTTTCCCATGACGGACCCGGTGGAGATCTCGGAGAGCCTGCCGGCGGCCTATCACTTCGGCGGTCTGCCCTTCGAGTCCGGGGACGACAAGGACTTCAACCGCTATCAGTTTCAGCGCGACTGCCTCTCCTGCCACCAGATGGGGAATCCGTTCACGCGCCAGCCGCGCACGGCGGAGTCCTGGTCCGTGACCATCGAGCGGATGCACCGGATGGTGGGCAACTTCGATGCCGTGCTCAGGGACCGGCGTTCGGTGATCCTTGCCGAGGGCTTCGACGGCAAGCCGATCAGCGTGCGTCCGGAGTTTCCGCTCGATGATGAGCTCGGCAGCGCCAAGATCTACGAGTTCATGCTCGACCGGGCCTTCGTGCCGCACGATGCCATTGCCCATCCGAACGGGCTCCTCTACACCGTGGACCAGGCGCTGGATCACATGGTGATCACAGACCCGGCCACCGGTCAGTCGACCTACTACCCGCAGGCGGACGGCCGCGCCATGGAGTACCGCAAGGGCTTCTCCAGCGCGGATCAGGAGGTGATCGGCGAGTTCAATCCGGGCTCCAGGCACGGACCCCATTCCCTGGATCTGCGCCGCCAGGACGGCAAGTACTACGTCACCAATGCCGGCAGCCGCAGCATCGGCGTGTTCAATCCCGAGACCCGCGCGTGGGAGCCTTCGTACTTCATCGAGGCCGAGACGGGTGCGAACTATCCACACACGATCCGGGTGGATCAGAAGGGCATCGTCTGGTTCACCCTCGCCGGCTCTGAGCACGTGGGCCGGCTCGATCCGGAGTCGGGGAAGATCGACATCATCGCGCTGCCGCACGTGGTGTCCGGCGGCATCTCCGGCGGCACCCAGCCTTACGGCATCGACATCAACCCCGTGGACGATCGCATGTGGTACGGGCGGCTGTTCGGCGACCGCATCGGCACGGTGGATCCCGTGACCCTCGAAGTCACGGAGTACGACTCGCCGGTCCGGGGGCCGCGGCGCATGCGCTTCGACAAGCAGGGGATTCTCTGGGTAACGGGTTACTCGGAAGGCGATCTCGCCCGCGTCGACGTGAGCAAGGGATTCGAGAGCAAGGTGTACATGATGCCGGAGTTCGCGCCCGGCTACCGGCCGGCGCCTTATGCGCTCGGCGTGCATCCCGATTTCCAGGACATCTGGGTCAACGAGAATATGACCGACCGCATCTACCGGTTCATTCCGGGCGAGGAGCGCTGGGTGGTCTATCCGGTGCCGCTGTCCGGCACCTACTCGCGGGACATGACCTTCGCGATGAACGGCCAGGTCTGCCTCTCGAACAATCCCATCCCGCCGCCCGCGCTGGAAGGCGGCGCGCTGCAGATCGTCTGCATCGATCCGCAATACGACCCCAAGGCGGTGACGGCGGCGCTGACCGTCAGCCAGAACTAGGCGGAAGAGTCCCCTGGTCTGGGATCTGCCGGTGCGGCTGTTTCACTGGTGCCTGGCCGGTTTCTTCTGCCTCGCCTACGCGCTTGGCAACGACTGGCCGGGCATGCACACCCACGCGGGTTACACGGTGGCGCTGCTGGTGGCGTTCCGGATTTTCTGGGGCCTGGTCGGCACCACACACGCCCGCTTTGCCGACTTCCTGGTGACTCCGACCGACACCTTGCGTTATCTCGGCAAGCTCGCCCGGGGGCGCGCGGAGACCTACCGCGGCCACGATCCCGCCGGTGCGGCTATGATCCTGGCGCTGCTCACCGCCCTGCTCGTCACGGCGTTCTCCGGTATGGCGCTTTACGCCATGGAAGGCCGGGGTCCCCTGGCCGTCACGGCGGTGTCGGGCTGGCCGGATCGGCCCATGGTGGCCGTGCACCACATCGCCTCCGACGTGACCATTGCGCTGGTCGTCGTGCACATACTCGGGGTGCTGGCCACCAGCGTGCTCACCCGGGTGAACCTCATCCTCGCGATGATCACCGGGCGCAAACCGGCTGCGGGCAGGCCGCCGCCGTGATCTTCCGGACACCAAAACTCTTATCGGCGCTGATGATGGGGGCGCTCGGTCTCCTGCAGGCGGCAACCTGCGCAGCGGAATCTCCGGACGCGGCAACGGCTGCGCCCACCGAGGCGGTGCGGGTGATGCTCGAAGCGCTGGCGGCAGAAGCGGCCGAGCCTTTCACCGCGGAAGCCGGCTACCGCACGTGGTATCGGGTGGAGGCGAACGGCCGGAGCTGCACGACCTGTCACGGCGAGACGCTCACCGTGCCTGGCCGGCACGAGAAGACCGGCAAGCCCATCGAGCCCATGGCCCGGTCGGTGAACCCGGAACGGCTGACCGAAAGAAAGATGATGGACAAGTGGTTTCTGAGAAACTGCAAGTGGACCTACGGCCGGGAATGCACGGCCCAGGAGAAAGGCGACATCCTGGTCTGGCTGAGCGGGCAGTAGGCATCGGGCAAGAGGAGGCTAATGAGGGATGAATGCAGTGCAGAGAGTGTCGGGCAGTGTGCTGCTCACAGCCATCCTCACGTTCGGCGTCTACGGCGTGGTGGTGAACGCCCTCGAAGGCGAGCCGCAGTACGTGCAGGACGATGTCTACATCGAGGAGTGTGGTGCCTGCCATCTGGCCTACGCGCCGGACCTGCTGCCGGTGGAGAGCTGGCACAAGGTCATGGCCGGTCTCGAGGATCACTTCGGCGACAACGCCGAGCTCGATGAAGAGACCGCCGCGCACATCGGCGCCTACCTCGAGGCGAATGGCTTGAGCCGCGGCCGGTCGTCGAAGATGAGCCGGCTGCTGCGCGGCCTGCCCGCCGATCCGCCGCTGCGGATCACCGAGCTGCCGGCCTTCGAGAACCTGCACTACATGATCCCGAAAGAGCTCGAGGTGGCGGAGCTCGAGGAGGGATTCCTGAGCCCCTGCGCCGACTGCCACAAGGAGGCCGCACTCGGCATCTACGACGCGGAGCGCCTGCACCCGGGCTACGGTCCCGGTGTGTGGGACGGCAAACCTCCTGAGTCGGAGTCGAGGTGATGTCCTGAGAGAGGCCGGCAGCGGCCGTTACAGAGCCGCCGCGATCAGCGTGCGCGTGTACTCGGTGCGCGGCGCCTCGAAGATCTGCGCGGGCTCGCCGGACTCCACGACGCTGCCCTGCTGCATCACCATGATGCGGTGCGACAGCGCCCGCACCACCTTCAGGTCGTGGCTGACGAACAGATAGGCGAGCCCGTGTCGCGTCTGCAGCTCGCGCAGCAGCTCGATGATCTGCGCCTGCACGGACACGTCGAGCGCCGAGGTCGGCTCGTCCAGCACCAGCAGCTCGGGTTTCAGCACCAGCGCCCGGGCGATGGAGATCCGCTGGCGCTGACCGCCCGAGAACTCGTGGGGATAGCGGTCCATGGTGGCGGTGTCGAGGCCGACCTCGGTGAGCACCGTGGCGACTTTGTCCGCGCGCTCGTCGGCACCGAGCCCGGGCTCGTGCACCTTCAGGCCCTCCTCCACGATCTGGCGGACGGTCAGTCGCGGTGACAGGCTGCCGTACGGATCCTGAAAAACGATCTGCATGTGCCGCCGCAGCGCCTTCACCGCCGAGCTCTTCGCCGCGTGCAGCGGCTGGTCTTTGAACCAGAGGCCCCCCTTCGAGGGCACGAGCTTCAGCAGCGCCAGGCCGAGCGTCGTCTTCCCGGAGCCGGACTCGCCGACGATGCCGATGGTTTCTCCCGGGTGAAGGGTGAGGTCCACGTCGCGCACCGCGCGGAACCCTTCCCGGCGACCGAACCAGCCCCTCCCCACGGAGTACTCCACCGTCAGCCGCTCCGTCTTCAGCAGCGGCTCCTTTGTTCCACCTGCCCAGGGTGCCGCCTGGCCCTTGGGCTCCGCGGCGATCAGGTGCTTGGTGTAGTCGTGCTGCGGTGCCGCGAAGAGCTCGCGGCGGCGGCCATGCTCCACGATGTGCCCGGCGCGCATCACGTACACCCGCTCGGCCATGTGCCGCACCACGCCCAGATCGTGGGTGATGAGCAGCACGGCCATGTTCATCTCCCGCTGCAGGTCCTTCAGCAGGGCGAGGATCTGCTTCTGGATGGTGGCGTCGAGCGCGGTGGTGGGCTCGTCGGCAATCAGGAGCTGAGGCTCGTTGGCGAGCGCCATGGCGATCATCACCCGCTGCCGCTCGCCGCCGGAGAGCTCGTGCGGATAGGCCGCGAGCCGTTCGGAGGCGCGCTTCAGGCCAACACGCTCGAGCAGCTCCAGGCAGCGATCGCGGGCGTCGCGCGGGGTCATCGCCTTGTGCAGCAGCAGCGTCTCGCTCACCTGCTTGCCGATGGTGTGCAGCGGGTTCAGCGAGGTCATGGGCTCCTGAAACACCATGGAGACCACGGCGCCGCGGATCTCCCGGAGCCGCCGGGGATCGGCGCCCATGAGCTCCTCCCCCATCACCCGGATGGATCCGGACGGATGATGCGCCGCCGGATAGGGCAGGAGCTGCAGCACGGAGAGCGCGGTGACGGACTTACCTGAGCCGGACTCGCCCACGAGCGCCACGGTCTCGCCGTGATCGACGTGGAAGCTCACCCCTTCCACCGCCATCTCCCGGCCGAAGCTCACGCCCAGGTCGTTCACCTCCAGCACGCGCTCCGCCACGAGTCAGGCCCTCCCCGGCACGGCGAGTGTACGCCGCGGGTCGAAGGCATCACGCACCGCCTCGCCGATGAAGATCAGCAGGGTGAGCATGCTGGCGAGCGTCACGAACAGGGTGATGCCGAGCCACGGCGCCTGCAGGTTGGACTTGGCCTGAGCGAGCAGGCGCCCGAGGGAGGGGGCTTCCATGGGCAGGCCGAAGCCGAGAAAGTCGAGCGCCGTGAGGGTGGTGATGGAGCCGTTCAGCAGAAACGGCAGGTAGGTGAGGGTGGCGACCATGGCGTTGGGCAGCACGTGACGGGCCATGATCAGCGGGTTCGACACCCCCAGCGCCCTCGCGGCGCGCACGAACTCGAAGTTGCGCGCACGCAGGAACTCGGCCCGCACCACACCCACCAGCGCCATCCAGCTGAACAGGGAAAGGATACCGAGCAGCCAGAACACGTTCGGCTCCACGATGCTGGCGAGGATGATGAGCACGAAGAGCACGGGCATGCCGGCCCAGATCTCCACGAAGCGCTGGCCGAGCAGGTCCACGTAGCCGCCGAAGTAGCCCTGCAGGGCGCCGACCAGCACGCCGATGGCGGCGCTGATCAGGGTCAGGGTGAGCCCGAAGAGCACGGAGAGCCGGAAGCCGTAGAGCAGCTTGGCCGCCACATCCGAGCCGTAGGCGTCGGTGCCGAGCCAGTGCCCGACGCCCGGCGCTGCCGGGGCGATGTCCACGTCCCAGTCGATGGTGTCGTGCGAGTAACGGATGGGCGGCCAGAGCGCCCAGCCATCCTGCTCGATGAGTGCCTGAACGTAAGGGTCCCGGTACTCGGCCTCGGTCTCGAGCTCGCCGCCGAGCGCGACCTCGGGGTAGGTGAAGAGCATGGGCACGTAGAGCTCGCCGCCCTTCACGAAGAGGATGGGCTTGTCGTTGGCGATGAGCTCGGCCACCAGCGAGACGAGAAACAGCGCGAGAAAGATCATGAGCGACCAGTAGCCGCGGCGGTTGGCGCGGAAGCGGGCGAGGCGCTGTTCGTTGACGGGGCTCACCCGCGGCCCTCGAAGTCGATGCGCGGGTCCACCAGCACGTAGGTGAGATCGCCGATGAGCTGCATGATCAGCCCGATCAGGGTGAAGGAGAACAGGGTGCCGAAGAGAATGGGATAGTCGCGCTTGATCACCGCCTCGTAGCCGAGGAGCCCGATGCCGTCCAGGGAGAAGATCACCTCGATCAGCAGGGCGCCGGTGAACAGGATGCCGACGAACGCGGCGGGAAAGCCGCCGATCACGATCAGCATGGCGTTCCTGAACACGTGCCCGTAGAGCACGCGCCCCTCGCTCAGCCCCTTGGCCCGGGCCGTGAGCACAAACTGCTTGTTCAGCTCCTCGAGAAAGCTGTTCTTGGTGAGCATGGCCAGCGTGGCGAAACCGCCGATGGTGAGCGCCGTGAGCGGCAGCGCCAGGTGCCAGAAGTAGTCGGCGATCTTCGCCGGCCAGGAGAGATCGGCGAAGTTGTCCGAGGTGAGCCCGCGCAGCGGGAACCAGTCGAGGTAGGAGCCGCCCGCGAACACCACGATCAGCAGAATGGCGAACAGAAAGCCGGGTATGGCATAGGCGGTGAAGACCACGGCGCTGGTCCAGAGATCGAAGCGCTGGCCGTCGCGCACCGCCTTGGCGATACCGAGCGGAATGGAGATGCTGTAGATCAGCAGCAGCGACCAGAGCCCGAGGGAGATGGACACGGGCAGGCGCTCCACCACAAGCTCCACAACGGGCCGGTCCTGAAAGTAGCTGGAGCCGAAATCGAGGCGCAGATAGTTCCAGAGCATGAGCACGAAGCGCTCCGGCGCCGGCCGGTCGAAGCCGAACTGCTTCTCGAGCCGTTCGACCAGGGCGGGATCGAGCCCGGATCCGCCCGTGTAGCCGGTATCGCCGGCGGGCCCCATGGTGCCGCCGGCGGAGACGTTGGCGGTGCTCGACATGCCGAAGCCGGAGGCCTGGGCGAGCGCCTGCTCCACCGGTCCGCCCGGCGCGAACTGGATGATCACGAAGTTGAGCACCATGATGCCGAGCAGGGTCGGCACGATCAGAAGCAGCCGGCGCAGGATGTAGCGGCCCAACTACTTGCTCCTCGCGAACCCGGCGACCCGGTCGGCCCTGGCTTCGTCCCACCACCAGAGATCGACGAAGCCGGTCTCGCGCACGAGCGGGCCGTGCTCGGGTCGGCCGAACTTGTCCCACCAGGCGAGCGCATAGCGGGTCTTGGACATGCCTGGCACCCAGTAGAAATTCCACAGCAGCACCCGGTCGAGCGCCCGGGCGGCGGCGACGAACTGGTCCCAGGTTTTCGCCTTGTACAGGTGGCCGATGAGCGTATCCACGGCCGGATCGCGCAGGTTCGACCAGTTGAAGCTGTAGGCCTGATCCGCCGCCGCGCTCGAGAAGCTGTTGCTCACCAGCAGCGTGGGCGTGTAGTCGGGCAGAAAGGCGATGGCGCCGGCGTCGTAGTCACCGGAGCGCATGCGGTACAGCCAGTTGGACACCTCCGGCGATTTGATGCTGGTGGTGAAGCCGAGCCGCTGGAGCTTGCGCGCGTACGGCACGAAGGAGCCCGCCAGGGCGGGCGACACCGCGACGAAGCGTATATGGAAGTCTTCGCCGGTGCGCTCGTGCACGAGCCGGTTGTCGCGGACCACCCAGCCAGCCTCGCGTAAAAGCGAAGCCGCGCGCAGGAAATTCTCCCGGTGCCAGCCGGGCCCCTGGTTCGGCGGCGGGGCGTAAGCCTCGGTGAACACGCGCTCGGGAATCCGACCGCGCAGCGGCTCCAGCAACTCGAGCTCCAGCGCGCTCGGCAGGCCCCGGCTCGCGAGCTCGGAGTCGTGGAAGAAGCTCGTCGCGTGGCCCCAGAAATCGTAGGAGCGCCGGTTGCTCCATTCGAAGTCGCTCAGCAGCCAGAGCGCCTCCCGCACGCGGATGTCCTGAAAGCGCGGCTGCTCCAGGTTCCAGAACACCGGCCACCACAGCCCGGCCGGTTTGGCGAGACGGAACTCCTCGGTGCGGAACACACCGGCGCGGTGGGCGGGCGTGTTGTAGGCGGTGGCCCAGCGCGATGGCACGTTCTCCAGATGCACGTCGATCGCGTGGCCCTTGATCGCCTCGGTCTGAACCTGATCGTCGCGGAAGTAGTCCACCTTGATGGTGTCGAAGTTGTAGCGGCCGCGGTTGATCGGCAGGTCCTTCGCCCAGTAGTCCGGCACGCGTTCCCACTCGATCCAGCGGCCGACGGAAAACTCGCCGATGCGGTAGGGTCCGGAGCCCAGCGGTGGCTCCACGGTGGTGCGGGTGAGGTCCCGGCCCTCCCAGTAGTGCTTCGGGATCACGGGCATGATGCCGAGCCGACGCGGCAGGATCGGGTCGCCACGCGAGCCTTCGGCAACGAGGTAGCGCACCTCGCGCTCGCCGATCACCTCGATACCGGTCACGGGCGCGAGCGGTGTGCTGATGGTCGGTGTGGCATCGCGTTTGAAGACCTCGAAGCTGAACACCACGTCGTCCACCGTGATGGGCCGTCCGTCGTGCCAGCGGGCGCCGTCACGCAGCTTGAACGCGATCCAGGCGCCGTCTGGCGCCACCGCCACGCCTTCGGCCAGCAACCCGTAGAGCGTGGCCGGCTCGTCCAGCGCCGGCTCCATGAGAGAGTCGTACAGGTAGTTGTAGTGGCGCACCCAGAAGGACACGCCGCGCACGTCGCGGCCGCCCAGCGACAGCGCGTTGAAGTTGTCCCACGTGCCCATCTCCGGGACCCGAATGCGCCCGCCCTTGGGCGCCTCGGGATTGACGTAACTCATGTGCGCGAAGTCGGGCGACAGCGCGGGCTCGGCGAGGAACGCATAGCCGTGGGTGTAATCGATGGGCTCCACGAGTCCTGCGTCCGCCGATGTGTGAGCGTGAATCAGCAACAGCGCTGCGGCAGACAGGACTCTCTGCATCGAAGTTCCCCCTCACCGGATGATCCGAATGCGGGTGTGTGGCTGTCAATCACGGAATTCAGCCGGGGAGGACTGTCGGACAAGCCGGGTGCGATCAGAGATGCTCGAGAAACCAGTCGCGGGCCAGGCGCGCGCTCTCGCGGTAGTTCTTCTCGTAGATGTCGTAGTGCGTCCCGGGAAACACGTGGTAGGCCACCGTGGTGGACGCGGGAATCGCGTGCTTCGCGGCGAGCCCGGAGTTCTCGCGGCCGCCGTACTCCTCGTCCTCCTGATCGATGATCAGCGTCGGCACGCGGATGTTGCGTGCCGCGACCCGCGGCAGGTAGCGCCACATCGTCCGGAAGTCGCCGGCACCCTTGAGCGAGTCGGGCATGCCCTTGGGTCGCGGCACCACGTCGATCTCACCGCGGGCCATGGCGGTGGCGATCTGCTGGCCTTCGGCGTCCATGTGGGCAAAACCCTGCGCATCCGGCGCCGGCCCCATGCCCGGCACCTGGCTGACCACGGCCCGCACCCGCACATCCGTGCCCGCAACGAAGATCACGTGCCCGCCGCCGAAGCTCGAGCCCCACAGTCCCAGCCGCTCAGGGTCGACGCGAGGCTCGACGAGCAGCCAATCGATGACGTTCATGATGTCGCGGTTCTGGTCCAGCGGGTCCACCACCTCGCGCACGGGCCGGGCGCGCACGGTGACATAGCCCTGGGCATCCGGCGCTGGCTGCGGTTCCATCGTCACCAGCCGCGCATCGCTGTCGAACCAGCCGCGGTAGTCGAAGGTCAGGCAGACGAACCCCGCCTCGCAGAAAAACGGCGCGTACGTGCGGCTCAGGTGGGCCTTCGGGCCTGCCCAGCCGTGGCAGAGCAGGATGGCCGGGCGGCGCTCGCCGGGCTGCAGATCGTCGGGCACGAACAGATCCGCCGCCAGCCGTGTGCCTTCGCTCCAGATGGTGACCGTGTGCATGGGCATGTCAGCGCCTCGCGTTGCTCTGTCCCAATATCCTTCACCGCCGCGGAGACGTCCAGTCGGCGCTGGCGCGGCGGGTTATGGCTTCAGCACCGCAGGTTATTGGACGCGGGCGGTGAGCTGGGGGATAGTCCGCTATTACCTACGGGAAGGAGAAACCCATGAACTCGAGAGACGTGGTGCTGAAGCAGCGCCCGGTCGGCATGCCCACCGGGGAGGACTTCGAGGTCGTCACCAGGACGGTGCCCGAGCCGGGAAAGGGGGAGCTGACGATCCGCAACGTGTGCATGAGCGTGGATCCCTACATGCGCGGGCGCATGGTGGACCGCAAGTCCTATGTGCCGCCGTTTCAGGTGGGTGAGGTGCTCACCGGTGGCGCCATCGGCCGGGTGGTCGCCTCGAAAGCGGAAGGCTTCGCCGAGGGCGACTACGTGCAGCACAACTACGGCTGGCGGGAGGCGCTGACCTGCCCGGCTAAAGAGGTGACTGCGCTCGGCGAGCTGGCCGCACCGCCGTCCGCCTATCTCGGCGTGCTGGGCATGCCGGGTATGACCTCCTACGTCGGGCTGCTCGGCGCCGGTGCGCTGAAGGACGGCGAGACGGTGTTCGTCTCCGGCGCGGCGGGTGCCGTGGGCAGCATCGCCGGGCAGATCGCGAAGATAAAAGGCTGCCGCGTGCTCGGCAGCGCCGGCAGCGCAGAGAAGGTGGCCTGGCTCACGGACCTCGGCTTCGACTACGCCTTCGACTATCACGAGGGACGCATTCTCGATCACCTGCGCGAAGGCGCCCCGCAGGGCATCGACGTGTACTTCGACAACGTCGGCGGGGATCACCTCGAGGCCGCGCTCTTCCACATGCGACCGCTCGGACGCATTGCGCTCTGTGGCGCGATCTCCCAGTACAACAACACCGCACCCGCGCCCGGGCCGGTGAACCTCTCGCTCGCCATCGGTCTCGGCCTGACGCTGAAGGGGTTCATCGTCTCCCACTACAACCACATGGCCGCCGACTTCCGGCGCGACATGGAGGCCTGGATCCGCTCGGGACAGATCACCTACAAAGAAACGGTGTTCGACGGCGTCGAGAAGGCGCCGGAGGCGTTCATGGGGCTCTTCACCGGTGCGAACATGGGCAAGATGATCGTGAATCTGGGGGGCTGAGGGGTCGGTCCCGAGCTTCAGTCCGTCGCGGTGTCTCAGTTGCGCTGCCGGAACACCAGCACCAGCGGCTCATCGGCAGGGTCGTCCCCGAGACCCCGGAAGGTGAGGATGTTTCCCTCCCGGATGTAGATCAGCGTCTTCGGCACCCGGGTGTTGGCGGAGATGCGCTCGAAGGTGGCCGACGTGCCGGCCACCGAGACCAGTCGGTAGACGTTGGGCTCGTCCTTCTCCCACGGCACGAAGTCGGGGTTGAAGTGCTTGAAGCGAAAGACGATCTCCCCGCCGGACGCTTCGATCACCAGGTACTCCAGCACCGTGCGGCCATCCTCGAACACCCAGCGGAAGCTGCCCGACATGGTGCCGCCGCGGGGCTCGAGCCAGACCTCTTCATATGCCTCGCCGCCGGCGCCTGTCCAGTGACCGGCCAGGAAGGTGAGACGGTCTAGATCAGCGGCGCTGGCCAATGTTGGGAGCAATGCCAATGTGGCGGCGATCCCCCGCAGGTTTGTGGACATACCGCTGCCCCCCTTCTTCCAAAAACCGAGAGCATCCTACGCGGGTTTTACGTGCCAGGCGTGCGCGGGCGACCTCGCGGTCCACTCCTCAATCGACCGGGTGCGCCCATCCGGCCATCAAACCGGACATCTATCCGGTCTTTTAAGCGGTCAAGTTTGTGCTTTTATAGAACGTAAGACTATGTTAAATAAATAAATATTTGAGTGGATAAACCGGAAATGAAAGCGGACATTGGTGCGGTCGTCGACCGCGGTGAAAGTACCACGATCATGGAGCCACTCCAGATCAGCGACGGCTCTCCCCACCGGGCTGAGCTCACGGAGCTGGCGGTAGAGTTGGCAGCAAAGTCCGCTGGATTTCGGCGCAGCCTGCCGGAAGGCGTTGTCACGGCTCTGGCTGATCTCGTCCGCGCCATGAATTGCTACTACTCAAATCTCATTGAGGGACACAACACCCACCCGGTTGAGATCGAGCGTGCGATGCGCGGCGACTACAGTGACGAACCACGCAAGCGCGATCTCCAGCTTGAAGCGCGCGCTCATGTCACCGTCCAGCAGTGGATCGACGATGGTGGACTCGATGGCCGTGCCGCAATGCGGGAGGGGATTGAGGAGATTCATCGCCGCTTCGGCGATCTACTGCCAGACGAACTTCTCTGGGTGGAAGATCCGGAAAGCGGTGAGCGCCTTCGGCTGGAACCGGGGACATTGCGCGCACGGGACGTGAAGGTCGGCGAACATCTCGCGATAAGCCCCGGAGCAGTGCCGCGCTTCCTCGAGCGATTCGAGGCGGTCTACAGCAGAATCGGCAAGGCGGAAACGATCCTCTCATCGGCAGCGGCGCACCACCGGCTCCTATGGATCCACCCATTCCTTGATGGCAACGGGCGCGTTGCGCGCCTCATGTCCTACGCCATGCTCCGGGAGGCTCTTGATACGGGCGGTATCTGGTCGATCGCGCGCGGCCTTGCCCGCCAGGAAAGCACATACAAAGACCATCTCATCGCCTGCGATCAGCCTCGCAAGGGCGAAGCGGCGCTTCCCGCCTTTACGAAGTTCTTTCTGCAAACCTGCATCGATCAGGTGACGTTCATGGAGCAGCTCGTGCAGCCGAACAAACTGCGCGAACGCATTCGGCTTTGGGTGGAGGAAGAAATACGGACTAACCGCATGCCATCGCAGGCTGCCAACATCCTCGAGGCTATCCTTTACCGGGGCGAGATCCTACGGGGGGATGTCGCCGAGCTCGTCGGAACAGGGGATCGCCAGGCACGGCGCATCATTGCGGCGTTACTTGATGCCGGTGTGCTTCAGTCAGAAAGTACGCGTTCACCATTGAGGATAGCGTTTCCAGCGGCACTTGCCGGACGCTGGATGCCAGGTTTATTCCCGGAAGCGTGAACGAAAGAAGGGTTGGCGGGTGACGTCACTCGGCCCGCTTTGAAAGTGCTTGTGGGGCTGCTTGTGCCGGGCCCGGCGAGTCGATAGCGTGATCCGCCCATGACCAGCGACCAGACCAGCGGGCTCGCGCCGCTGCGCAACCGGGACTTCCGCCTGCTGTTCCTCGGTTTTGCCATCGGCCAGGCGGTGATGCCGCTGCAGTTCATCACCCAGATTCTGTGGGTGCAGGAGCACGCGCCGGACGAGTACTGGCTGGTGCTGGTGGCGCTCATCGGCGCCAGCCGGGGGATCGGCGCGCTCACCTTCGGGCTCTATGGCGGTGCGCTTGCCGACCGCTTTGACCGCCGGAAGCTCCTGCTGCTGATCCAGTTGCTGCTGGTGGTGGCGACGCTCGCCATCAGCGCCCTGATGTTTCTGGGCATCCAGGGCTTTGCGGGGTTTGCGCTCTTCTTCGTGCTCACCTTCCTGTCCGCCGGGCTGCTCAGCATCGACGCGCCGACGCGACTGGCGCTGGTGCCGGACGTGCTGGGTCCGGCCCTGACCCCGGCCGGCATGTCGCTGAACCAGGCGGCGGCGCAGCTGGCCATGCCGGTTGCCATGTTCGGCGCCGGGCTGATCATCCACGCCGTCGGCTTCAGCGGCGCTTATCTGCTGAGCGCAGCGGGGCCCGCGGCGGTGATTCTGTTCGTCGCGCTCATGCGCCACCGCCCGGTCCGTGCCGGGGCCGGACGCCCGGAGCGTTACGGATTCCGCGAGACCATCGCCGACGTCCGCTTCGGCATCGCTTACGCCCGCGGCCATCCGGTGGTGCTGTGGATCATCGTGCTGCTGCTGGCGATGATGGGCCTCGGCTTCCCGGCGACCGCCAATCTCGGCCCCACCTGGATCACCACCGTGGTCGGGATGGAGATCCGCAACATGGGCTTCGTGGTGATGAACTGGGGCATCGGCGCGTTCGTCGCCGCCATGCTGCTCGCGCGCTTCCCGGCCTTCGAGCGGCGCGGTCTGCTCATTGCCGGCGGCGCGGTGCTCTTCTCCGTGTCCTTCGTAGTTTTCGTGATGGACAACACGATACCGAACGTGGTGATCGGCAACCTCGGCCTCGGCGCCGGCATGACCATGGCCATGGTGTCGAGCACCGTGCTGATTCAGCATGTGGTGCCGAACGAGGTGCGCGGGCGCATCATGAGCCTGCTGCAGCTCAACATGGGCTTCGCCCAGCTCATGACCATGCCGGTGGCGGTGCTCGGGCAATGGCTCTCGCTCGAGGTGCTGTTTCCGATCATGGCGCTGATCACCCTGGCGGCGGTGTCGCTCATCCTGTTCGCACGTCCGCAGATAGCGCGGGCCCGGCATGTTGTGCGGGAGGCGTCCGAGGCGGCGGGGTAGCAGGCCGCGTCGAGGTGCCGAGACCTTCCGCGCCGGCCGCGGGAGCATGCGATGTCAACCTCCCGTCCGGGATATACCATTGACATATCCCTATGGAGGGATATGCTTCCGGTATATCCAGTCTCAACGAGGGCAGACCATGGAGCGCGCAAGTCTCTTCAAAAGCAACAAGAGCCAGGCCGTCAGGCTACCGAAGGCCGTGGCATATCCGGAATCGGTGAAGCAGGTCGACATTGTGGCCATCGGCCGCGCTCGACTGATTGCGCCCGCGGGGGAGTCCTGGGATTCCTGGTTCGATGACGCAGGGGTGTCCGATGATTTCATGACGGACCGCGGACAACCTGCCGGCGGGCAGGACCGCGAAGCGCTCTGATGCTCAAGTTCATGCTGGATACGGATATCGCCATCTACACGATCAAGAACCGGCCGACAGAGGTTCGGGCGGCGTTCAAGGCCCACGATGGGCAGATGTGTATTTCCTCAGTGACCTTGATGGAACTGATCTACGGCGCCGAAGCTTCAGCCGCTGTCGATCGAAACCTGCGCGACGTTGAAGGTTTCGCCGCGCGGCTCGAGGTGCTCGCCTTCGACGAGCTGGCGGCGGCGCATACCGGTCAGCTGCGCGCGGAGCTGAAACGCGCCGGTAACCCCATCGGGCCGTACGATGAAATGATCGCAGGGCATGCGCGTTCCCGCGGTCTTGTGGTCGTGACAAACAACACCAGGCAGTTTGAGCACGTCGCCGGCATTCGTCTGGCCAACTGGGCGAGATAGCTTCTCATTGCCGTGCCAGGCGACGTCACTCCGCCCGCTTGCGCCCCGTGATCATCGATCGAACCAGGTTCTCCCGGTGCATGAGGCTCGAGAAGCCGACCCCGGCCACGTGCAGGATCACGAGCAGCAGCGACAGATTCGCGAACACCTCGTGCACCTCTTCCCAGGCGTCCTCATAGCGCCCCTCGGCCAGCCAGCCGGCCAGGGGGCCGGCGCCTTCCTCCACCGCATAGAGCCCGATCCCCGACACGGCGGTCACCACCAGGCAGGCGAGCAGCGCGATCACCATGGCGCCGCCGGCCGGATTGTGGCCGAGATAGTGCGGTCCGCGGTGGTGCAGTGAATCCGTGAAGTAGGCGAGCACCGCGCGAGGGCCACGCACGAAGCTCGTGAAGCGCGCGTGCCGGGTGCCGATGAGCCCCCACAGCAGGCGGAACGCCACCACGCCGGCGAGCACGTAGCCTGCCCAGACGTGCACGGTGAGGAAGTCGTCCTCCACCAGATAGGCCGTGAAGAAGGTTGCCACCAGCGTCCAATGGCCGATGCGCACCAGGGGATCCCAGACGCGCACCCAGTCATCCCGGGTCGTCGTGGTCGTTGCGGTATCCATGATCATCACTCCTGCCGCGTGCGGCGCGGCTCTTTCGACAGCGCCCAATATGCGTCGCGGCCCCACCTGCTACCATCCGGCAAACCGCCTAGAGGCCAGCCTGCGGCCGGGGGAGCACCGCTTTATGTCGAATGACCTGTCTCTGCGCGCCTCGGTGCTCGCCGCCATCGCGCTCTTTGCCGTGGTGGCGGTGCTGATCAGCGTCGATCTGATCACGGACCAGCGGGAAGGGGTGAGCTGGGCGCACCTCGCCGTGGAGGCGAGCGTGCTGGTGGCGGCCCTGGGTGGTGTGCTGCTGTTGTGGCGGCAGCTCACTCAGTCCCGGGCCGACCTCGCCCAGGCGCGGGTGGAGGCCGAGCAGTGGCGGCAGGAGAACCAGCAGCTTTTGTCTGGTCTCGCCAGCGCCATCCAGGGCCAGTTCCATCGCTGGGCGCTCACGGGTGCGGAATCCGAGGTGGGGCTGCTGCTGCTGAAGGGCCTGAGCCACAAGGAGATCGCGGAGCTGCGTCAGACCAGCGAGCGCACCGTGCGCGAGCAGGCACGCTCGCTCTACCGCAAGGCCGGGCTAGGCGGCCGCGCCTCGCTGTCGGCGTTCTTTCTGGAGGATCTGCTGCTGACGCCGTCCGAGGGGGATCTGGCGTAAACCATGCTGTAAACCGTGCAAAGGTGGAGCAGTACTCCAGATTTGCGAGGTTGTGCATCATTCTCCGCATCTCATGCGGATGGCGGCATGCGGAGAATGAGGGGCATAATGTCCGCAGAACATGCGGAGATTAAATGCGCTATCTCTGGAACCTCGAGGAATGGCCGAAACTGAAGTGGGACACGGAGCGGCTCACGCCCCTGCTCGCCCGGGTTGCCCATGAGCAGGGCCGCCTGCTCGGCAGGATGGAGGGGCTGGGATTCGATCTGCACAAAGAGGCGCAGCTGCGGGCCCTGACGGCCGATGTCCTCAAATCCAGCGAGATCGAAGGAGAGCAACTGCCGCCCGATCAGGTCCGCTCCTCGATCGCCCGTCGCCTGGGCCTCGACATCAGTGGCCTGGTCCCGGCGGACAGGGAAGTGGAGGGCGTGGTCGAGATGATGACCGATGCCACGGTGCATTACGCGGATCCTCTCACGGACGAACGGCTCTTCGCCTGGCACGCCGCGCTCTTTCCCACCGGACGAAGCGGCATGAGCAGGATTGCCGTCGGCCGGTGGCGCGATGGTCCCATGGCGGTGGTCGCTGGTCCGATCGGCAAGGAGGAGGTCCTCTACGAGGCCCCGCCCGCGCAGCGTCTGTCAGACGAGATGAAAGCTTTCCTGGCGTGGTTCGAAGATACGGGCACGATGGACCCTCTACTCGCAGCCGGACTGGCGCATTTCTGGTTCGTCACCATTCACCCGTTTGATGACGGCAACGGACGCATCGCCCGGGCGATCGCCGACATGACGCTGGCGCGTGCGGAAGACAATGCCAAGCGTTTCTACAGCATGTCTGCACAGATTCGCGCCGAGCGGAACGACTACTACACGATTCTCGAGCGCACGCAGAAGAGTGGCCCCGACATCACCCCCTGGATGGAATGGTTCCTCACCTGCCTGCACCGCGCCATCAGAAGCGCGGAGGACATCGTCGGCACCGTGCTCCAGCGAGGACGCTTCTGGCAGCACTTTGCGGCAGAAACCCTGAACGCGCGTCAGATCAAGGGGCTGAACCGCCTGCTCGATGGCAATTTCGAAGGCAAGCTCACCTCGAGCAAGTGGGCCAGGCTCAACAACTGCTCGCAGGACACGGCTTATCGAGACATCACCGATCTGGTGGAACGAGGCGCGTTGCAGAAAGACCCCGGCGGGGGGCGGAGCACCAGTTACTCGCTGGTGCTCGAGGGTTGAACTGGCGCAGTTGGCCCACCTGCGCCGTTGAGCCGTTGGCCCGGCTCCGTCTGAACACAGCGGCAGGAAATGCCCATGAAAATCACACAGTCGATGTTGGATTTTCTTGTATATCAGCTGTAGCTCAGACGCGGCTGTCGCGCATCTTCCGTATCAGTTCCTCGGAAGGCGCATCGGTGCGCCCCTTCAGCATGTTGCGCGTCGCTTCCAACGCTGCGCCGTATTGGCTGTCGATGAGTACTACGTGTTCGCCCTCGAGCACGCGGGTCAGGAAAGGATTGCCGTTCGCTCGGCGATCATCAAACTCCTTACGAGTGTAGAGCGTCGGGTTGATCCTGCGATCGAGGCTCGCCTCGACCGGGACCTGACGGTGACGAGGCCGCTCGAGGTGCGCTTGAGCTAGCGTTGCACGGCGCCGGAACCGGAGCCGGTGAGCTCGATCAGCTCGCTCGCGAAGAAGCTGCGGGACGGCCGGCCGAAGAGCAGCGACAAGACACGCTGCTGGGTGGTGGTGAAGAGCGCATCGGCGAGGCCTGTCGGGGCGTCTGCTCGCTCGGATCTGACTCTGGAGCGGTCGAGACTAGGCATTGAAGAAGCTAGCAACTTTCCCATTTCGGGCATTTTAGAGCCCAAATTGGGTAACCACCAATCCTTCCCGGCGCTACGACAATGGACAATGGCGAGGTATTGAAAGTGTCCATGAGGTCGCACCTGTTCCGACTGCAACAACTGACGCCCGCTTGCTGCATCCATACCGTGCATTCCTGGAGTGAGACTCCAGAATTACAAGGCTGCCCTCTGACTATCCCGTTTCGTGGGGTGGCGTGCCGGACGGATAGGTGATACAAATCCTCGGAACATAGGATCTATGTATTAAGTATCTGTATCAATGCGAAAACGGCGATCACAGCGTGAGCTGGCCCAGGCCCTTCTACGGGAGCGGGGCATGATGCGCCTGGTCGAGCTGCGTGAAGCTGGCGTGACGGGTGCGACGATGAGTCGAATGGAGCGCGCTGGCGAGGTCGTTCGCCTCTCACGGGGTGTGTATCAGCTGCCTGACGCCGAACTGGACCCGAACCACAGCCTGGCAGAGGCCGCGAAACGGGTGCCCAAAGGCGTGATTTGCCTCGTCTCGGCGCTGGCGTTCCACGGCATCACCGACCAGCTGCCACCAAAAGTCTGGATGGCGATCGGCACCAAGGATTGGGCGCCGCAGCGCAACGGATCGGGCATACGCATTGTTCGCTTCACGGACAGCCTGCTGCGGGAGGACTTTGAGACTCACGCGATCGAAGGTGTGTCTGTGAAGGTTTTCAGTGTGGCCAAGACAGTGGCTGATTGCTTCAGGCATCGCAGCAAGGTGGGTCAGTCCGTTGCCATCGAGGGGCTCCAAGAAGCGCTGAGGCAACGTAAGGCGATGCCCGCAGAGATCGCTCGTCAAGCCGAGAAGGGCGGGGTCTGGACGGTCATCAGACCGTATCTCGAGGCGCTGACTGCCAATGCCTAAGCAGATCAGGGACATTGGCGCCTCCGTTCGGTCTCGTCTGCAGAAGCTCTCTCGAGAAACCGGTCAGAGTTTCGACCTGCTACTCACCCGCTACACGCTCGAACGCCTGCTTTATCGCCTGAGCGTATCGGCCTATGCCGACCGATTCGTGCTCAAGGGTGCCATGCTGCTCTTCAGTTGGTTCCGGGATCCACATCGAGCCACCCGTGATCTGGATCTGTTGGGATTCGGCGACGCAAGCGCGGACGCGATGGTTACAGCTTTCAAAGAAGTCCTCGCGAAAGATGTCGAGGATGGCGTTCAGTTCGACGTAGGCGTGGTACGTATCGAGACGATCAGGGAAGACGATGAGTACGGCGGATTCCGACTGCGCACGACCGCGTCGATCGGGGGTGCCCGCATTGCGGTAACGGTAGACATCGCATTCGGAGACGCGTTGGAACCAGGCGCGGAGGTCATCAAATATCCGTGCATGTTGAACCTTCCGGCGCCGAGCCTGCGCGGTTACGCCCGGGAGACGATGATTGCGGAGAAATTCCAGGCGATGGTGGCGTTGGGACGTGTAAACAGCCGCATGAAGGACTTCTATGACGTCTGGCTCCTCAGCCGATCGTTTCTTTTCGACGACGACCGTCTAGCCCGGGCGATCGCCGTCAGCAAATACCAGATTCCCATCACTTCATTATCCGACTGGGAGAAGCGTGCGGGTCCGAAGAGTGCAGATCAATGGGTTGATGGCCGAAGCGCGAAGGAGGCTGCGAGAGCCTGGCTTGCCGGGGACGGGGTCTGTCTGCCACCTGAGGTGCAAGCGCTCCTTGCTGGTCATCCGGACTTCGGCTCGGTCTCGACCTGGACCGCGGAACCGGAGGTCAAGCTGCGCTTCGATGAGTTTCCGGGCGAAACGCGTAACAGCGACATCGTGGTCCACGCGATCGATGGCCAAGGGCCGTACTTGATCGCCGTCGAGGCGAAGGCCGATGAGCCCTTCAGCGAGACGGTCGCCGACACGCTCGCGACGGCGCTCGAGCGGGTACTCAAGAGCGACCGGTCCAACGGCATTGTGCGGGTTCAACAACTGGCTCAGAAGCTGCTCGGCCCCGGGCAGCGGGGAGATCCTCCGCTGAAGGCTATCCGCTATCAGCTCCTTACGGCTTGTGCGGGCGCGCTGTGTGAAGCGGAACGTCACGGCTACTCCCGGGCGCTGATGCTCGTCCATGAATTTATCACCAGCAGGACACGCGACGAAAAGCACCGACAGAATGCCGAGGACCTGGACCGGTTCGTGCGGCGGCTCTCGCATGGCGAGGTTGAGATGGTCGGGGACGGAGAGATCAGAGGGCCATTCCGTCTTCCCACGTATTCATCGGTGGAGGGCCAGGTCCAGCTCTACATCGGGAAAGTCACGAGGAACCTGAGAGCCTGACCGGGCTGCCTCGCTGGCGGCCGGCGAATAGCTGGCTACGATCTGAATCTGTTCAGGAATTGGCACTGTGTATTCACTTTGCCGTGCTGATCGCGGCGCTTCATCGCATGGCCCTTCGGCTATGCCTTGATGCTCAGATGCTCACGCGCGTTCGAACGGTTTGCCGGTGCGACGCGGGCGCTGCCGCTCACGGAAGTACTGCTTCACCAAGGGTTCCGGGAGGTCGTCCAACTCGCCAGCCAGGAAGGTGTGCAATCGCCTGGCCGTCGGATTGCGGGGATTGAATTCGAACACCCGAGCACGTCCGATGGTGCGACTCACCAGGACGCCGGCATTCTCGAGCCTGCGGAGCTGATCCTGCACCACGCTCACGGGCATGTCGTAGGTGCGGGCGATACGGCTGGCGTGCCCCGAGCCGTAGTTCTCGAGGAACAGCAGCACGGCCGCAGCGGTGCGGTTACCGAATATGGTCTCGAGTGCAGGAAGCATGACGGCTAGCTACTACCGGAATTACCGGTAATATTACCGGAAAAACCGGCAATAGCAACCTGCCCGAAATCCTTGCCCGCGGGCGTCTTACCCGCGATCGCGGCGGCGATGTTGTGGGCCGTGGCGGTGGCCATGGACTCGATCATGTAGCCCGTCGGGCGCGCCGTCCTGCGCGCAACTCGGGAGGCCTGCGCCTTATAGACGCTTATACACTTGTACGCCTATACGTATAAGCGTAGAGTCTGACACGCAATCACCCGGGAGAACACTCATGAGCAACGTCCGATGGTCCATCGTTGTGCGGGACGAAGTGGACCGGGCCTTGCGGACCTACCTGGGCCGGCGTGGCACGAAAAAGGGTGATCTCTCTCAGTTTGTCGAGGAGGCGGTCTCCACACGGTTGTTCGAACTTACGGTTCAGGACATCAAGCAGCGCAGCCGGGACTACTCGCAAGACGAGATCCTCGACGCGATCGACCAGGCCCTGGCCAACGACTGACAGCCTTGCGCGTCGTCCTCGACACCGGGATCCTGCTCGCCGCGTTGATCACCTCTGGCACGCCGCCCGACCTGATCTATCGGGCATGGCGTAGGAGGACCTTCGAGCTGATCACCTCCGAGTGGCAACTCGAGGAGATCCGCCGGGTGTCCCGCTATCCGAAACTGCGCAAATACCTCAAGCCCGTGGAGGTGGGCACGCTGGTGAACGGACTGCGGCGCCAGGCAACCACACTGCAGGAACTCCCGAAGGTGGAGTTTTCCCCGGACCCTGACGACAACCCCATTCTCGCCACCGCAATCGCCAGCAGGGCCGACTACCTGGTAACGGGCGATAAACGCGACCTGCTGACACTGGGAAAGGTGGAGATGGTTGAAATCATCACAGCGCGAGCCTTCGCGGATCGCCTCGGCGTCTCAGATACCAGACCGATGTGATCACCATCAGGATGAATCAAGTCAGCAGACAAGATCGGGCGTGCGGGACTCGGCCCTGTGAGAGTTAACGGTGGGCGCGTGACCGAAGCTATGATTCAACGGGAATGACGCTGGGGACCGCGCATGACCTCGCGTGCAGATGACGAGCTTTCGCCGTTCGATGACGATGATTTTCAGATGCTGCTGCATGTCAGCGCGCGCAGGATCGTCGATAACGAATCCGACCCGGATGCCTTTCTGGCGTGGGCGCGCGACGCGTATCCCGGAATACTGCCGGATCTCAAGGGCAACGGGGGCGATGGCAGCCTGCCGGCCTACTGGCTGGCGCGGGCCGTGTGGAACGCGACCCCACTGGCGGGCAACCACTACCGGCCCAGACCGCTGCCCCCGCCGCAGCGCAATGATCGCTGCCCCTGCGGCTCGGGCAGGAAGTTCAAGCAGTGCTGCCGCAATCTGCTGGATGAAGTGCCGACGCTGCCCGAGGCCCTGATGTGGCAACAGCTATTTGCCTGTCTGACCGACAAGCACTGGGTGACCGAAGCGAAGGCCGCCCGCATTCCCGTGTTGGGGCTGGTCATGGGCGCGGACTACTTCGCCAGTGGAAGACGCTGGCGTCCGTTGAAGGCGCTGGCCGAAGCCGCCATCGGTGAACAGGCCGTCATTCGCGATGAGAGGCTGGCCTTGCTCATAGACCCGCTGTGCGATGCATACGATGCGCTGTACAGAACCGACCGCAACAAAGCCGCGCTGCTCGAGCGATTGTCCGGGCATCCCCTCGAAGCTGTGCGCTCCGAGGCGTGCCAGCGTCTGGCCTCCTGGTTGCACGACCAGGGTGACGACGAGGCGGCCTGGACTGCCTTTCACCAGGCCCTGCGGGCCACGCCGGACAACCCGGCGCTGGCAGCACTGGAGATCACCCTGCTCGCGGCCGAGGGCAGATATGATCAGTTGCGGCAGCGCGCTGCCTACTGGCGGCGACGCATGGAGCGGCTGCAGGATGTACCCGACGACCTTCTGGACCTGCTGGAGCAGGTAGAGGCCGATCCGCGCGGCGCGTTGGCAAAGGTGACCAGCGATACCGCGCCTGCCGAGATCGGTGAATTGCTCGAGTGGGTTGCCCGGTATGCGGACCGGGAAATTCCGGCGCTCTGCTGGGAGGCGCTGAGTGCGGATCCCGATGACGAGATGCTGCGCGACGCGTATGAACCGCAGCTCGATGAAGAACAACACGGACTGGTTGAGCAGTGGAACCGGCTCGCCGGGCTGCCCAAGCCGTTTTCGGTGCAGTGGTTTTCCGGTGACGAAATGCGGGCCTGGGAGTGCAGCGACGACTGGCTTCCCTGGCTCATGTCTCACCCGCAGGCGCTGGACAGCTTCGACGTTCTCGATGACCTCGTCGCTCTGCTGGACGCGACGGAGCACCACCTGAGCCTCATGGAAAACCCCTGGCTGGATAAACTGATCGATCGCGGCGTCACAATGCTGCTTGCCCACTGGCCGGAGGATCGGCCCGGGTGCCTGCCCTGGATTGTGACGGCCAACCGGCCGGCGCTGCGTATTCTGAGCAAAGCCATCCTGCGCGAGGAGCGGGACGAGGCCGCGCTGCCGCTGTTGAGTGCATACCTGCGCCTGAATCCTTCCGACAATCACGGCTTTCGCAGCGTGCTGATGAATCGCCTGCTGCAGTGGGGTCGTGATGCGCCGGCGCTGGAGTTGTCCGGTGCCTACCCGAACGACGATATGGTCGAACTCCTGTATGGGCGGGTTCTCGCCCTCTATCGCTCCGGGCGCCGCGGCGAAGCTCTGCAGGCGCTGGCCGACGCGGTGCGCCAGCGGCCGCTGGTGCTGGATTACCTGCTGCGCGCTACCGTCTCACGCCCGAAGATCGATGAGTCCGGCATCCTGTTGGGCGGCAAGGACGAGGCATGGTTGTATCGCGATGCGATGCGAGGTACCTGGCTGGCCACGGAAGGGATGTTCGAGTGGTTGAATGGCGCGCGCAGAACTCTGAAGCGCAGATCGGGGAAGTGACCGGCGCCGTACAGAGCTGCCGACTCACGCCCCCTTCAACTTCGTCACCCCCAGCATATTCATCACCGCCTTCTCGTAATAAGGCTCGATGTCCCCCTGCTTCACCTTCCGCATGAAGTACTTCTCGAAGCCGATCTTGGCGAGGTGCACCCACTTGCCCTCGGAGGACCAGTTGACGTTCCTCGGCGGGATCTGGGGCAGGGCGGCGAAGGCGACACCCCGGTCGCCGAAGTCGGCGAGGCAGACGGCGTTCCAGGTGGCCTTGTCCGCGGGCGCCTTGCCCGCGATCGCGGCGGCGATGTTGTGGGCCGTGGCGGTGACCATGGACTCGATCATGTAGCCCGTCTTCGGGGTGCCGGTGGGCACCGGGGTCGGCCGCACGGGCGGGATGGCGACGGCGACGCCGATGCCGTAGATCTCTGGGTGGGCGGGATTGCGCTGATGCTCGTCCACGACGATGAAGCCGCGCGGGTTGGTGAGCCCCTCCACGCCCATCACCGCGGGTACGCCGCGGAAGGCGGGCAGGATCATCGAGTGCTTGAACTCGAGGGTTTGCGTCGCGTCCGGGTTGCCCTTGTCGTCCACGGTGGAGACGTGCATCTTGCCGGCCTCCACCTTGTCGATCTTCGCGTTGGTGAGCCAGCGCACGTGTCGCTCGCGCAGCTCCGATTCCAGCATGGACTTGGTGTCGCCCACACCGTCGAGGCCCAGGTGACCGATGTACGGTTCGCTGGTGACGTACCACATGGGCACGCGGTCTCTGATCTTCCGCTTCCTGAGCTCCGTCTCGAGGATGAAGAGGTACTCGTAGGCCGGACCGAAGCAGGAGGCGCCCTGAGCGGCACCCACGATCACGGGACCCGGATCGCTGACAAGCTTCTCGAAGTCGGCGAAGGCGTGCTCGGCGTGGGTGGTGGTGCACACGGAGGTGGTGAAGCCATTGGGGCCGAGGCCCTCGATCTCGTCGAAGGCGAGCGCGGGGCCGGTGGCGATCACCAGGTAGTCGTAGTCGACGAAGTTGCCGTCCACGAGCTCGAGGCGTTTGCCCGCCGCGTCGATGCGCTTCGCGGCGGTGGCGACGAGCTCGATCTTCTTCTTCTTGAACGGCTTCACCAGATCCACCTTGATCTGGGGCCCGGTGCGCCAGCCGACGGCCACCCAGGGATTCGACGGCGTGAACTCGAAGTGGTCCCGCTCGGAAACCACGGTGATCTCGGTGCCCTTGGGCAGGTTCTTGCGCAGGTCGTAGGCCATGGACACCCCGCCCAGGCCGCCACCCAGTACACAGACGCGCGTCATGTCGGATCCCTCCTGCCCGCTGTCGGGCTACTTGTCCTTTCCGGCGTGGGTAGAAAACGCCTTACATATAGATAAGGGATGAGGAGGGGGAAGGGAATACGATCAACTACGTACTGCTGACCA
>JBFWZA010000010.1:0-222433 GCA_050185825.1 Pseudomonadales bacterium
GGAATCTCCTTCATGCAGCCGTGGTCGTAGACGATGAGCCGTCCGTCCTCGAGAAACGCGTAGTTGCCGAAGTTCGGATCCGCGTGCAGGAAGCGGTGATCCAGCAGCCCCCGGATCACGAACTCCAGCAGGCGCCTTCCCCACAGGTTCCTGAGCGAGGGCGGATAGCGCCCGGACGTGGCGTCGTCCGGCGGGATTCCCGGCACGTAGTCCATGGTCAGCACCCGGGTCGTGCTCGCCTCCCAGACCACACCGGGCACCACCACTTCCGGCACGCCGGCGTGCAACGCCTGCATGCGCAGCATGTTCGCCGCCTCCCGGCGGTAGTCGAGCTCCTCGAGCAGCCGCTCCTTGAGCTCCTCCCAGATCTCGTCGAACTCCACGTCCGCCACCATGGCGATCAGCGAGCCGAACAGCTTCTTCAGGTTCTTCAGGTCGGAGCGGACGACCTGGTCGATCTCCGGGTACTGAACCTTCACCGCGACGGCTCGGCCGTCTCGCAGCCGGCCCCGGTACACCTGGCCGATGGAGGCGGCAGCGATCGCCTCCGGCTCCAGCGTCTCGAACAGCGCCTCGAACGCCGGCAGCTCCGCCCGAAGCACCGCCTGCATGGTCTCGAACGGCACCTTCGGTGCTTCCTTCTGCAGGCTGCGCAGCACGGTGACGAACTCCGGCGGCAGCAGCCCCTCGTGCACCGAGAGCATCTGCCCGACCTTCATGGCCGCGCCCTTGAGCTCGCCCAGAGCCTCCGTCACCCGCACGGCATTGAGCATGAACTTCTCGGTCTTCCGGGCCTGGGCGATGGGATCCGAGAAGAGAAAGCTCACGGCCTGCTCCGTGGCGAGCGACATACCCACCCGCGTGGCGACGCTGCCGAGCCTGAACAGCCGCCCGACGGCGGAGGTGATCAGGTCGCTCTGCTCAGGCTTCCTGCGGTCGTTCATCGTCAGCGCTTCATCTCAGCGGAAGCTGAAGCCCCGATAACCGTCGGCCGCCACGTCAGTGCAGATGTCCCGGTAAGGACCGACACCTGCCGCGTACGGCATGAAGACCCGCGGCTTGCCGGGAATGTTCGCTCCCATGTACCAGGATCCCGCCTTCGGGAAGAGCGTGGCCGCCGCCACCTCGTTGACGTGCGCCACCCACTCCTGCTCGGCGGCCGGTGTGGCCTCGAGCCGCTGGTGACCGTCCGCCCGCATGCGCTCGAGACAATCGAGCATCCAGTCCACGTGCTGCTCGATGGACACCAGCATGTTGGAGAGCACCGACGGGCTGCCCGGGCCGGTCACCAGCAGCAGATTCGGAAAGCCCGCCACGGCGAGCCCCAGGTAGGTCTGCGGTCCTGCCGCCCAGTGATCGGCGAGTGCGCGGCCCTCTACACCCCGGATGTCGATGCGGTTGAGCGCCCCGGTCATGGCATCGAAGCCGGTGGCCAGCACCAGGATGTCGAACTCGAAGCCCGCCGCGCTGGTGACGAGGCCTTCCGGCGTGATCCGCTCGATGGGGGTCCGTTTCAGGTCCACGAGCGAGACGTTGTCCCGATTGAAGGTCTCGTAGTAGTCGGTGTCCACGCAGATCCGCTTGGTGCCGATCGGATGGGACGTCGGGCAGAGGATTTCCGCCGTTTCCGGGTCCTGGACGATGCTGCGGATCTTCTCCCGGACGAAGTCGGCCACGAAGGCGTTGGTTTCGGGGCTGATGATCGTATCGCCCAGCGCGCCGACGAAGGCAGCACCACCGCGCTCCCAGTAAGACTCCAGCACCGCCAGCGCTTCCGCCTCCGGGATCAGGGCAGCGGACTCCACTGCCGGGCCGCCGGGCTTCGGCTCGATAGTGAGCTCACCGAAACCCTGCCCGAGCCCGGCGCGGTGATAGGCGCGATGCTCCCGGTAGCGCTTCTTGAACTCGGCCACCCACGCCGGATCCAGCGGCCGGTTCTTGGCCGGCACGCTGAAGTTGGGGGTGCGCTGGAATACCGTGAGCTCCTCCGCCTCGGCGGCAATCACGGGGATGGCCTGGATGGCGGAGGAACCGGTGCCGATGATGCCGACCCGCTTGCCGCGGAAGTCGACGCCGTCGTGCGGCCACAGGCCGGTGTAGACGGTGAGCCCCGCAAAGTCGTCCAGGCCGGGGATGTCGGGCATCTGCGGCACGGACAGGCAGCCCGTGGCCATGATGCAGAACCGCGACGTGACGGCGTCGCCCCGATTCGTGCTCACGGTCCAGACGTTGCGCCCCTCGTCGTATCGGGCGGCGGTCACGGTGGTGTCGAAGCGGATGTGGCGCTTCAGATCGAAGCGGTCGGCGACGTGCTCCGCATAGCGGAGGATCTCCGGCTGGGTGGCGTAACGCTCCGTCCACTGCCAGTCCTGCTCGAGCGCCTCCGAGAAGGAGAACGAGTAGGCGAGACTCTCCGCATCGCAGCGGGCGCCCGGGTACCGGTTCCAGTACCAGGTGCCACCCACATTGTCGCCCTGCTCGAACGCGAGCGCCGTGAACCCTGCCTCACCGAGCCGGTAAAGCAGATACAGACCCGCAAACCCGGCACCGACGACGACCACGTCATAGTCGGGACTTCCCTTCGACATCATGCTGCACTCCGAAAATCGAAAGGGTCGAGCTTACCAGAGGCGGTCGGCACCACGGTCACGGCCGCGCCCGTACTTCCAGGTCGGCTCAGGGCTGGCGGATATCCTGCTCGAGCAGTGCGAACCGTCGCAGCTCCAACGGCAGGTCGGTGATGAACCCGTCGGCCACCGCGAAGAGCTCGCGAAGCTGAACCGGATGCCGGTCACCGGACATGATCCACACCTGGGCACCGCGACTGCGCACGGTTCGCGCGAGATCGGGATCGCTCTGTGCCCACCGGGCCCAGAGCCGAACGCCCTGCGGCCGGTGCTCGAGGAAGTCCTTGATGTCCGTCGGCTTCGGTGCCATGGCCAGCAGCTCGAGCTCCGGGCTCAGGCTGCGCAGACTTTTCAGCAGGTCGACGCTGCGCACGCCGACGAGCACCCGGCGCTCGAACCCGTGCGCGGCAACCGCCTCGACCAGACGGGGCGCCAGCCCCGGCTCGCCCGTCTTCACGTCCAGCAGCAGCCGCTGCGGGCGGTTGGAGAGCAGCACCATCGCCTCGGTGAGCGTCGGAACCCGCTCGCCGGCACCCGCATCCAGACCCTGGAGCTGGCCCAGGCTCAGATCGCGGACCCGACCGGCGCCGTTCGTCGTCCTGCTGACATCGTCATCGTGCATGAGCACGAGCGCGCCGTCTGCGGACATCCTGAGATCCGCTTCGATCAGATCGGCCCCGAAGTCGGACGCCCAGCGGATGGCCGCCAGGGTGTTCTCTGGCGCACCCGTGGTGGTGCCGCGATGAGCGGCGATCAGCGGTGCGGCGGGCACGGCGGCGTCAACGGCTGGCAGGTAGGCCACATAGGTCAGGGTCAGCGCCAGAATCGGTGTGCGCAGTCTATTTCCGTGCGGCTTGGCGTGCAGCCTCTCCATGGTTCAATCCCAGTTCCCGGCAAACGGCGGCCGTCAGCGGCCGGCACCGGGGGGAAGCGGCTACCCGGAGAGTTCTAGCAGAACCTCCGGTAAAAAGAAAACGGGCATTGGTCTCTCGAATGTGAGAGCGCCAATGCCCGCGAGGGGACCTGCGAGTACCCGCTGGCTAGAGCTCGTACTTCACGTCGAACAGGAACGTGGTGCCCACGGTCTGCTCGAGCACCTCCACCGTATCGCCGGCCTGGTTGTCCTGTTCGATCGAGGTCTCGTCGTTCAGGATGTTCTTGAAGCGCAGCTTGAACGACAGATTCTCCGTGGGGAACCAGGAGTAGACGAAGTCCAGCGAGTGGAACGTCTGCTCGTAGGCGTCGTCGTTGCCGTCGATGCCCGCGTAGAAGATCCTCGGCCCGAAGGCGTTGTAGACCAGCGTTGCGCCGTGCTTGCCGTTCAACGAGTCGAAGCCGAGCTGGAGGTTCACCACCCACTCGGAGTGCTGGGTGAGCCGCCGTTTCTGGTTGGTGATGTTGCCCACGCCAGGTGCTACGGGAATGTCCACCTCGGAGTCGGAGAACGTCGCGTTGCCGGCAATGAAGAACGCATCCGTCCAGCCGCCGCCACTCAGGAAACCGAGGCCCTTGAGCCCTTCGAACTCGACGCCGTAGACCTCCGCCGCCTCGGCGTTGACGAAGGAGAACAGGATGTTGTCCTCCGACGCGCCACCCTGCACGGTCTCGATGGGATTCTGAATGTCCTTGTAGAAGCCGGACACCGTCAGGTTGTCGCCGCCATCCCAGAACCATTCCGCCCGCAGGTCATAGTTCTTCAGGTTCGATGGCACCAGATCCGGATTGCCGCGCACGCGCGCTTCCGTCAGCGGGTCGATGTAGGTCGATGCCGAGATCTCCCTGAGATCCGGCCGGGCGACCGTCTCGCTCCAGGAGAAGCGCAGCTGGAACTCGTCGGACCAGAACGGCCGGATCCACGTTGCTGAGAACGCCGGATACCAGTCGTCCTCCTTGAACACGGACTGCTCGATCTCGTCGACGGAGAGCGGTATGCGCTGGCCGCTGAAATTCAGGTAGTCGATGGGCACCGATACCTGTGTGAAGTCCTCCCAGCGGGCCCCGCCGGAGAAACGCCAGGTGTCGTTGATCAGCAGGTCGAACTTCCCGAACCCGGCGCTGGTGGTCTGGCCGGCCGCATAGCTTTCGGTGCCGAACTGACCGATCCCGAGCAGCAGCTCCTGGCCGTAGATCGGATTCTCCACGTTGGCGTCACTGAACGCCTCGGCAATGGGCAGACCGGCAAGGGCCGCGAAGTCCGCATCGAAGGTGCCGAGCCCGAGCACGGTCTGCTGGAACGACCTGCCCTTCTGATCCCAGCTGCCGCCGGCGGAGACCTCGAGATCCCAACCCCCACCGTAGTAGGGCACGGTGACCTGACCGCCCCAGGTTTCCACGTCGTCCTGCAGATCGGAGTACCGGTACTCCAGCGCGTTGTTGATGTTGCGGATGTTCGAGGTGACGATCTCCCCGGTCTCGGGATCGAAGGTCTGCACGAACTTGGAGCGCAGCTCCTGAGGCAGGTCCGTTTCTGCCGAGGAATCGGTGTAGAACCAACTCGCCGACGTGTCGCGGAACGTCTCCAGAAAGGCGAGCCACTCCGGCAGCCGGCTGAGCGTGGCGTCCCCGAGCTTGTGCTCACCCGTAAACTGGGTGACGTCCAGATCCCGCTCCTCGAAGCGGATGTCCTGAAGCAGCTCCTGGGTTCCGGTCGTGCAGTCGTTGAATTGTCCCTGCCGGCAGGTTCGCGTAGCGGCGGCCTCGTCCTCCGAATTGCGCAGGAACATGTTGAGCCACTTCACCTCGTGATCCTCGGTGAAGCGCAGCCCGACGTTCAGCGCTGCCGTGAGGTCGATCTCGTTGATCGTACGCAGCGACTCGGCGTAGTTGGATTCCGGCTGCTGAATCTGCCGTACGGTCCGCTCGCGGTTGCGCCACTTGTTCGTGTAGCCGCCGATCGCCAGGAACCCGAGTTCCCAGTCCTCGCCGAGATACCAGCGATACCCACCAGTGGCTTCCACCTCGAAATCCGCCGGCATGTCCTTCGATTCGAGATCGATGTTCTTGTTGAGCGACGTGGCCAGGCTCCGGTTGATGGCCTGGGCATCCTCGAACGAGATCGGGTCGCCCGCCTGGAACGCCAGCCGCTGGATGTTGACCGGGGTGAAGCTGCCCCGGTAGGTCTGTATACCCTCGACGATGGCGTCCGGAATGGCGCGGGTGCCGTCGTCTGTCCCCCACTTGTCATCGCCGCCGCCGGAGTAGGTCCAGCCATCGTCGTCGCTCTCGGAGTTCCATCCCGTGTTCAGCTTTAGGCTGAGCTGCATGTCCTCGGGAATGGCCTTGGTGCGGATGTTGATGTTGCCGCCACCGAAGGCCGCCGGCAGATCCGGGCTGTAACCCTTCTGCACCGACAGCGCGTCGATGATCTCCGCCGGGAAGATGTCCAGCGGCAGCACGTTCCGCGTCAGGTCCGGCGACGGGACCACGGAGCCGTTCAGCAGCGTGCTGGAATAGCGCTCGCCGAGACCGCGGACGTAGACGAACTGGTCCTGCACCAGGGTGACGCCGGGCACGCGCCGCAGCGCCATCGCCACGTTGGAGTCCCCGACCCGGGAGATGCTTTCCGCATCCAGGAAGTCCATGGGCACATCGGACTCGATGCGCTCGGAAACGATATCGGTGGCGGCAGAGCGGTAACGACCGATGACGATGACCTCTTCAACCACCTGATCCTGAGAGGCCACCTCGGTCTGAGGCGCATCCTCCGCGGCCGCGCGATGCGCACCTGCCGCCAGCAGCAGGCCCACGACCAGGGAGCCTGCCAGTCGGGATCCGTCTCTCGGCCCGCGACCTTGGTTCGTATTCAATTTCATGTGAGCGACCCGTGTGTGTCCTTCTCGGGAGAGCCGCGTGCCGGCTCTCCCACCATTCCTGCCCGGGTGTCCCCTACATGGGTGCTGCGCCGGTATCCGGGTTGAACCAGAGCCGGCCACCGTTGGCCGTGTCCTGGAGACCGTAGGCCCAGCCGTCGGTCCAGTCGTCGTCCGCGCTGACCGCGCCGATGATCGCTGCCCCGCCCTCCGGGGTGATGGTCACCGGGTTGCCGAGCGAGTCGGTGAACGCCGGTGCGGTGTAGATGCCGTTCAGCAGCACCAGGTTCGCATTGCTCGAATCCGTGTCCACGAAGACGGGCTCGGCAGCGGTATTCAGGTTGAACGAGTAGTCCGCACCGAAGGCGGAGGTGTTGGTCAGCCACTGCAGCACCGTATCGCCGTTGGCGAAGTTGGGATCCGCGCAGCTGTCGTCGGGGTTAAACAGCCGGCAGCCCTTGGTGGCCTCGCCACAGGCGATGGCCACGCTCTTCAAGGTCGAGCCGCCGGTCGAGGCCTGGGTGAAGGTCGCGTCGTGGTTGAGCTCGAAGCACTCGTTACCACTTCTACCGATCACGGTGCGTGCATAGGTGTCGCTGATGATGCTGTTGACGATCTGGGACTCCGCACCCTCGCGCACCAGCGGGCCTTCGGAATCACCGCGGAAACTGCCGTCCTGGGCGGAGATGATGCAGGTCATGTTGCTCACCGTCGGCGACGTGCGGGGCAGCGCGTTGTTGTCGGAGGGCAGGTTGTCGCCCTCGATGCAGCGGTTGCCGCTGTTGAAGCCGTGGATCACCAGCGCATTGGTGATGGTACCCACGTAGCCGTCGGCATAGTCGATGGAGTCGTCGTTCACGTACAGGGCGATCAGGTTGGTGATGTTCACCGCGCCGCCGAAGAACTCGAAGCCGTCGTCCGAGGTGCTGTAGGCCTGGACGTTCTCCACCACGGTGCCGGAGCCTACGGCGTTGAAGGTGATGCCGTTCAGCTCGTCGCCGTCCGCCACCTCGAAGCCGGTGTGCTTGACCACCACGTAGCGGAGGATGCCGGAGCTCTCCGCATTGTTGTCGCCGCCGTAGTTGGACGGCTTGCCTTCGGAGAGGATGTGGCAGGCGTCGCTGGCGCGCTGGGCATCGGAGCACTTGTTGGTGATGCCGTTGCCGTTGATCACCACGCCGCCCCACTGGGCGATGGATTCCTCGTCCGCGGTGCCGCTCACCAGGTCGGAGAAGCTCGAGAACGTGATCGGCGCCGTCGGGCTGCCGTCGGCGATGATCTGGGCGCCGCGGTTGATCAGCAGGTAGTCGGAGGACTGGGTGAACGCCAGCCTGTTGCCTGCGCGGATGGTGAGGATCGGGCCGTCACCGGCGGTACCGGCCGTGTTCGACGACTGCGGAGCCGCTCCGTTGTCGACGTTCTCGCCCACAAAGAGCGAGTCCTCGAAGATGTGCACCCCGGAGATGAACGGGATGGTGAGGTCCACCGTCAGCGGGTTGAGCTCGCCCACGAAGTTGGAGCTGTAGCTGCAGTTGCTGCCGTCGAAGGTGCCCTGGATCACGGTCTGGCTCGCCGGGTCGGTGTACTGGGCACACGGGTTGCTGGAGCCGCCACCGCCGCTCGTGGAGTTGTCGGTATTGACGGAGTTGTCATTGGCGTTGACGTTCACGTCGCCGCCTTCACAAGCTGCCAGCAGGAACGCCGTCGCGCCGACCAGCAGAGCCTTCTTAGAGAACATAGCTATTATCCCCCGGGGAGTGTCGGATTTAGGAAACTCGATCTTCTAAAACAAACAGGACAGCCCACGGGCAGTCCCACTGCCGGGCATGCTAGGGAGGGAATGTGACAGGACGGTAATGTCCTGATGACCGTTTGGTGACAGCCAGGGGCAGAGCGGCGCCGGGGATCGGTGCCGCGAAAGATGAATGGGGCCAGCCGCCTATGTCATGGAACTGAAATCCGGCGTCTGCCCGGTTTCCAGCAGGGTCTTCAGGCCCGCCAGCACCGCCGGCCAGCCGGGACGGACCATCTCCGGCATGTGGCTGCCCGACGGAAAGTGGTCGTGGATGACGGTCAGCCGGGTGGCCTGCTCCCCGGACGGCGCGCCGAGCGTCTCCAGGTGAAAGGTCACACGCGAAGGCGCTTCGTCCCGGACCCGCGGGTTACCGGGAAACTGCCAGGTATAGGACAGTGTCGTCGGCGGCTCGCTGATCAGCACCTCGCCCCGGCAGCCCACCTCGTCGCCCTCGACGAGGAACTCGACCACGGAGCCCACCCTGAAGTCACTGCGAACCCGGGTGCCGTGCCAGTACTGTGACGTGAACTCGGGGCGGGTCAGCGCCTTCCAGACCGCGGATCGCTCGGCGGCGATGATCTGCACGAAAACCTGCGGCGTCACGCTCATGCTTCTCCCTCCCCCCTCTCCTCGAGGGCATGTCTCAGGCCGACCAGGGCACGCGCGGGCGCTCTGGCGAACTTGTCGATCCAGCGGCTCTCGATCTCCGCGATCGGCACCGGATTCAGGTAGTGGCGCTTCTCACGGCCGCGCCAGCGCACGACCACGAGACCTGCCGACTCCAGAACCTGCAGATGCCGGGTGGCCGACTGCCGGCGCATGCCGAGGCCGGCCACCAGCTCGTTCAGGGTCAATCCGGGCTCGGCGAACAGGCGGTCGAGCATGACCCGGCGCGTCCGGTCGGCCAGCGCGGCAAAGACCCGGTCTTCCTGATCCCCTGGCTCCGTCACGCGAATTCATGCAGCTTTGAGGCTGCCTATTATATGCAGCATAAATGCTGCATGACAACCCGTCGGGACGCCGGCGTTGTAGGCTCCCGCCATGCACAGCCACATCCGGATGCTCTCCATGACCCTGCGGCACAGCGGCCCCGTGCTCGCCGTGCCCGTGCTAGCCTGGCTGCTGGCGGTCTGGACACCGGATGTCTTCGAGCGCATCACTCAGGAAGACGGACCGGTGGAGTGGATCACGTTCTGGGCATTCGCCGCGGCAGGTGCGCTGGCACTGACGAGCCCCGGGTTGCGCGGTACACCCGCCGACGCAGAAAAACGCGGACCCTTGACCCGACTGTTTCTGATCCTTTTCGGGCTGGGCGCCCTCTTCGTCGCGCTGGAAGAGATTTCCTGGGGGCAGCGGCTGATCGGCTACCGGCCACCCGACGTGTTTCTGCGCGACAACTTCCAGCAGGAGCTGAACCTCCACAACCTCGCCGGTGCCGGGACCCGCGGCGCGCTGCTCATGGGCCTGCTCTTCGCCTTCGGGGTGGCCTACCCCCTTCTCTGCCGCATCCCGCCCGCCTCACGCTGGCTCGCAGCGCTGGGCGTTCCGACGCTGCCGCTGACCCTGCTGCCGGGATTTGCGGCCCTGCTCGTGGTGTATGCCGTCTATCCCTGGGAGTACACGGGCGAGTGGGTGGAGCTCGGTGCCGGCATCGGCTTCCTCATCGCCGCGCTCGTCTATCGTGAACATTCCGGTGGGTGGCAGGCATCGGCCGCACTCGCCGCGGTGATGGCGGCAGGGATCCTCACACCGCTCGGACAGGCGAGCCTCACGGACCCGGTCAGACGCCAGATCGCCGCGATCGAGACGGCCGCGCTGGCTGAAGACTTCGCCACGAAGCGCTACCGCTCACGCTGCGGCGTGCACAAACGCGTGTACACGTTCGTGACCGAGTATGGTGGCAGCCGCTTCGAGGACACGGCTTTCGGCACGCTGGAGCCCTCTGCCAGCGATGGAGCCCTCGCCGGTGACGAGCGGGACCTCGAGCGGCACCGCTACTTCCTGGATCCCTGGAACCTCCCCTACTGGATCCGGCATGAGTGCAGCCGCGACCGACAGACGAGCACCGTCTACGTCTACTCCTTCGGGGCCAACCGGCGGCGGGACTCCACGGCGGATCAGCTCGTCGCCGACGACGTCGGCGCCTGGGTCAGCCGCCCCCCGAGCAGGTGAGCACCTCGCCGGTCACGTAGTCGGACTCGGGGATACAGAAGAGGTAGATGGCACCGGCGCCGTCCTCAGGTCGGCCACTGCGACCCAGAGCGGCGGCCCGTTCGACGCCCTCGATCTGCGCACTGGTGAGTCCCACCCGATGCGCGCGGCCGGCCACCTCGATGGTGGGCGGATCGCCGGCGTAGGGCTGGGTGAGCCGCGTCTGGATGTGTCCGAACGCCACGCAGTTGACGGTGACGTTGTAACGCCCCCACTCCTTGGCCAGCGTTTTGGTGATGCCGACCACCGCGGCCTTTCCCGCGGAGTAGGCAATCTGGGTGGCCGCACCGGTGGTACCGGACACGGAGGACACGTTGACCACCTTGCGGCAGCGGGCCGCCCCGTTGGCGGCAATCTCTGCCTTTGCGGTGGACCGCAGCCACGGCGCCCAGGCCCGCAGGATGCGGAACGGCGCGGTGGCGTGCACGTCGAGCATGGCCTGCCACTGCTCGTCCGTATGGTTGTGCATGGCGCCGTTCCAGATGTAGCCGGCGTTGTTGACCACGATGTCGAGCCCGCCGAACGCGTCGAGCGCGGTGCCGATCAGGGATTCCGGAAAGGCCGGATCGGTGACGTCGCCGGGCACGGCCAGTGCTTCGCCGCCGGCGGCGCCGATGGCGCGCACCGTCTGCTCGGCCTCGTGGCGATCCAGGTCGTTGACCACCACCCGGGCTCCGTCGCGAGCGAGCAGCGCCGCCGTGGCTGCTCCGACGCCTCGTCCCGCGCCGGTGACGAGCGCGACCCGATCCGTGAGCTTCATCCCACCGCCTCGGTGCCGGTGAAGGCGAGCTCATCCGGCCGGCAGACGAAGCGTACCGGTGGAAACGTGGCATCGAGCCTCGAGACCGTTGCCGCGATCACCCGCGAGGGAACCAGCAGCCGGTCACCCCACGCGGCGCCGTCGAAGGCTTCCAGCCGTGCGGTCAGCCGATCCACCTGGGTGGCCTGCACGTTCATCTCCACCTGCATCAGCCGCAGGCCCAGCGGGGTGTGCGCCAGGTTGAGGCTGCCCGTGTACTGCACGTCGTCGCTGGCCATGGGCTCCGGATCAATGGCTTCGATCCGGAGCACGTCGGTGCCGCCTCCAACCACCGCGACTGAAACGCCGTCGTAGCCGTGACGGAAGGCGATCTCGCCGCGGCGTGCGGGAAACCCCAGGGTGTCACGCAGCCCCTGACAGGCTGCGTCGCTGCTGACCAGGCTGCCCCGCATGAAACCGCGGGCACGCACGCCACTGCGGCAGGAGACCCGCACCGTGGCGAGATGAAACGCGCCCCAGGGCGAGCCGCCCACCTCGAAGACCTGCACCGACAATGCCGGTGGAATGGTCGGGTGCAGCCCGGGCGGCAGCACCGCCTCCCGGGCGCTGTTGCGCATCTCCGCGGTGAGCTGGAAGCAGACCACGTCGGTGAGCTCAATGGCTTGGGGATGAAAGGCAGCGACCTCCGCGGCGCCCGCCGCCAGCGCGTTCACGTCTGCCGTACCCACCAGCATCAGGCGGCGCTCACGGTGGCCGGGGTGTACACAGGCCGCTGCCGTTCCTCCGCGCTGCGGAACTGCGGCATCACCTCCGTGGCAAACAGTCTCAGGCTCTCCAGTACCGCTTGCTGCGGGACCATCTCCATGGCGTTCAGCAGGAAGTTGATGCCGGTGACGCCGATGGACTCCCAGCGCTTGATGGTGGTGACCAGATGGTCCGGATCGCCCACACCCACCCCCTCGGGCAGCCCCTTGGCGACGCTCGGGTCGTCCGGCGGCGGCTTCTTCGCCTTCATGGCCGCTCCGGCGTTGCCGAGGGTCTGGTAGGCGCGGGTCGGATAGGCCTCGCGGGTCCAGTAGAGGTGCGAGTTGGCGACGTTGAACGCCGTGACCATGGGCACCCCCACGTCCCTGGCGCGTCGGTAGTCCTCGTGGCAGTAGAGGAAGTTCATGGTGTGCACCTGATCGTTCACCATGCCGCCCACCGGATCACACTGACGCACCCGGCGGTGATATTCCTTCGTCCGCCGCTCCTGCTCCTCATAGCCCGCAGCCGACACACCGAGACAACCGAGCCCACGGTCCGCGGCGTCGAGCTCCGTGCCCGGCGAGGTGACCGTCACCCACAGCGGCGGGTGGGGCTGCTGCAGCGGCTTCGGCAGAACGTTGCGCGCCGGCATGGAGAACGCCTTGCCCCGCCACTCGAACTCCTCTTCCATCCACATCTTCGGCAGCACGCGCACGAACTCGTCCCAGGTTTTCTTGGTGTCGTCCGGATTCACCTCGAAGCCGCCGAGCTCCGTCCAGGTGGACGAGCGCGCGGTGCCGAGCTCGAGCCGGCCGCCGGAGATGATGTCCAGCGCCGCCGCCCGCTCCGCGACCCGTACGGGGTGATTCATCTCCGGCACACAGACCACGGCGCCATGGCCCACGCGGATGCGCCGGGTCTGGGCCGCCACCGCGGCGAGAAAGACCTCCGGTGCCGAGCAGTGGGAGTACTCCTCCAGAAAGTGATGCTCCACGGCCCAGACGTGGTCGAAGCCGAGCTCGTCCGCGAGCCGGCACTGCTCCAGCGCGTTGTGATAGACGGCGTGCTCCGTCTGCGGGCTGAATGGCCTCGGCGTCGAGAGCTCGAAAAAGATGCCGAACTTCACCATGTCCTCCCGCCCACCGGGCGCTACCCAAGCATCAGAGTCGTCTCACCATGCTCCGACCTCGGATCAGGGCTCGACGCGACTCGTTCGAACGAGAATACCATCCGTCGCCAATCACGCCATGACGGTCAGCAAGCCGACGACCAGGTAGGCAAACGGGAACAGCAATCGTGTCCATCGCGCGAGACGCAATGCGGCGTCCTCCCTCGCAGCACCGACCCAGCGCGCGGACAGCACGGTCACGGCCAACGAACCAAGCACCAGCAGCGTCGAAAAGAGCACGAAAAGATCGGCAACCGTCAGATAGGCAATCTTCGGCAGCGTCAGCCGCAGGCTGATACCGAAAGCGATCAGCGAGAAGACGGTTGCGCTTGCCGTACCCATCCGAGCAGGAATCAGGTCCACAGGAAGCCAGTGCACCGTCCAGGCGAGGCAGAGAATCAGCGTCATCGGCAGCAGCATCGTCAGGGCGTAGTAGGCCGCGCTGCGCTCGGCAACGACCTTGAAGGTCAGCAGCGATCTCCCGCCAGCGCCATCGCTCAATCTGAACACCGAGTGTTCCGGCTGGGTTTCCGCGTACGCCCAGCCATCGCCGCTCAACTCGTCTGCGTTCGCCGTCATCCTGCTCTCCCGCGAGAAAACCACTTCCGAAGGGGAGTACCGGTATGAGGCCAGCTGGACGGGCAGCTGTTGGGTATCGAACGGAAAGTCGTGCAGATCGAGATCCACGGACAACGAACCCGCCAGCCGTTGGCGCGCAGTGACATTTCCGAGACGATCCACGGTTGCCCGCTCCGGGAGCAGATTTTTCAGCCCTCGATCGTTGAGGATCGTCAGACCGGGCGTCCAGATTTCGCCGACGGCGAAGGTCCTCAACCCAGCCGCGCGATCGTCGTTCAAGGCGAGCCGAGGATCCCGCCATCCAACTTCCAGATAGATATCGGCGAGAAAAACCTGGGCTCGATCCTCGATCTCGATGATATCCAGCACAGCCAGGACGACCGTAATTTCCTCCGGCTCGCCACCGTCGTTTGGTCGCACGCCACGATCGTCATGCGATGTGCTGGACTGTGCATGCCCCATCGCGGTGAGCATCAGAAGAAAACTGCCGGCCAGGGCACGACGGATCGTCGCAGTGACGCCATGTGTCGTGGTACCCGTCATCGGAAATCCGCCCACAGCCTCAGGAGACCTGCCGGTCCTTGCCAGCCCAGTAGGGTTTTCTGAGCTCCACTTTCAGGATCTTCCCGGACGGGTTGCGGGGAATGGTGTCCATCCAGTCCACGGAGGTGGGGCACTTATAGCCAGCGAGATACCGACGGCAATGCGCAATCACTTCCTCCTCGGTGAGCGAGTCGTCCGCGCGGGTGACGATGGCCTTCACGGTTTCGCCCCAGCGCTCGCTCGGCACGCCGATCACGGCCGCGTCGGCGATCTGCTCGTGGCGCATGAGCACGTTTTCGATTTCCGCCGGATAGACGTTCTCGCCGCCGGAAATGATCATGTCCTTCACTCGGTCGTGGATGTAGAGAAACCCCTCTTTCAGGTAACCCGCGTCTCCGCTTCTGAACCAGCCCTCCGGCCGGATGGACTCGGCGGTTGCCTCCGCATTCTTCCAGTAGCCGCGCATGATCTGCGGGCCGCGTATCCAGATCTCGCCGACCTCGCCTTCCGCCACCGGCTGCAGGGTCTCCGAGTCGTGGATGGCCACCTCGTGATTGCGGATCGGCCTGCCGCAGGAACGCAGCAGGTGCGCGCGGGGACCGCCCGGGTCGTGGTCCGCGGGCAGCAGCGCGGTGATGGCGCCGGTGGTTTCCGTCAGGCCGTAGAGCTGGATGAAGTCGCAGCCGAAGACGTCCATGCCCTGCAGCAGCACGGCCTCGGTGATGGGCGAGGCGCCGTAGGAGATGTTTTTCAGCGTCGTGAAATCCGTTTCCCGGCACTCCGGCAGCGCCAGCATGAACTGCAGCACGGCGGGTACGAAGAACGCATGGGTGATCCCGAAAGCTGGAATCAGCGAGAGGATCAGCGGCAGGTTCACCTCGCGCAGCATCACGGAGCCGGCGCCGAAATACAGACCCATGAGCCCCCAGCCGCTGCCGGAGATGTGAAACAGCGGCATGGCCACGAGATTGACCGAATCCGCATCGAAGCCCTGGCTGTCGACGCTGGCCGCCATGGCGTGCATCAGGTTCGCGTGGGTGAGCTCCACGCCCTTGGGCAGCCCCGTGGTGCCCGAGGTATAGAGCTGGTAGACCACGTCCTCGGGTGCCACCGGGACGTGCGGGTCTTCCGCGGATCGACCGTCGAGCCACTGCTCGAAAGACACGTGACCGGAGCTGCCCGGATCGCCGATGACCACGATGCGTTCCACCGTCATCAGGTCCATCTGCGCCAGAGCGGGCAGGTACTCCTCGCCGACGAGGATCACCCGGGCCTCGGCATTGTTCAGGATGTATTCCATCTCAGGCACGGCCAGGCGCCAGTTAACGGCCACCGACACCGCGTTCACCTTGGCGCCGCCGAACAGGTAGAGGAAGTACTCGGGTGCGTTCTTGTCGAGGTAGGCGATGCGTTCGCCGGGTTTGACCCCATCGCTGAGCAGCGCGTTGGCGATCCGGTTCGACTCGGCGTTGAGCTCGGCGAAGGTCCAGGCACGATGCGCTTCGTCTACCGCTTCCTGCACGTAGGTCAACGCCGTTTTCTCGGGCCGGCGCGCCGCGTGTTCCCGGACGATGTCGCCCAGGGTCTCGATGGTCATGATGCTCCCCTCCCGTAGGCCACGGCCGTCAGAACTTGACGAGATATCCCTTGCCCTCGAGGCATACCGAGAACGCGTTGTTGAAGTTGGTGCGCTCCTGGGAGGTCACCGACTGTGCCTGCTGGGCCTGCTGCTGCGCCTGCTCGGACGCCTGGCGCTGCGAGCGCTTCGCGCTCCGGCGACCCATGATCGCGCCGGCCGCGGCGCCATAGGCGGCACCCTCTCCGGCATCGTCGTCTGCAATCTCGCCGATGAGCGCGCCTGTCGCCGCGCCTCCGACCGCGCCTCTCACCCCCGAGCCCCGGACGCTGGACTGAGCCTGCTGCTGTTGCGCCGCGGCCTGCTGCTGTTGCTGCTCCTGCTGCTTCGCGAGCTCGAACGGATCCACGCCCGAGTTCTGCACCGCCCACTGATAGCAGGCGGCTTCGTCCTGGGACTGCTGGTCCGCTGCCTGGCCCTGGGAGGGAAACACGTAGACGTTGAGCGTGGAGGCGAGGCTCTGTTCGGCTGCCGCTGCGTCCATGACCAGCCCTGCCACGCAGGTGAAGAGCAGCACGCCAAAGATGAATCTGTTCATGATGTGCACCTCCTGTCTTTCAACGGCCGTCTGCCGGCGTGCAGGCGCCGAACACATTGACGACCACACTGTCCCTGACGGTGGCGAGGGACACCCGTCCTGAGGCTTCGTCCATGAGCCAGGTGAAAGCCCGCCCCCGTTCCTGACCATGAAGCACGATCAGCCCGTCGGCACGCGTCACCCGCTCCACCGGCGTGCTCCGCTGCTCGCTGCTCGCCGCCGTGGTCGACAGCAGCTTCTTCTTCAGATCGACGACGACGAAGGGCGGAATGCCGAGCTCCGCCGGAATCTCCGCTTCGCAGACGCCGTCACCCGTGCAGGCGATCACCTCCACAGGCGAGCAGAGCAGCCGGTCTGCCCCTTCGAGGCTGTCCGCAGCAACGGACCCCGAACCAGCCACCAGCGCAGCCATCCACACCACGGTCCCTGCGAGATGCTTCATCGCAACCCTCCTTCCGTTCGTAGAGAAGCAAGATAAACGATTCCCGCGCCTTCCCGCACCACGCATTTTCCGGTAGCCGCTCGCTGGCCGTTCCCGGAATGTGCCCCCTATAATCCGGGATCAACGAGGAGGAACCCCATGAGTGAAGCACGGGAGCTGGGCTTCGATCCCGAAGCCCTGCGGGAAAAGTATCGCCACGAGCGGGACAAGCGGCTGCGCGCCGATGGCAACGAGCAGTACGTGGAGATGAAGGACGCCTACGTCCACTATCTGGATGATCCCTACGTATCCCCCGGCTTCACACGCGAACCACTGACGGATGCCGTGGAAGTTGCCGTCATCGGCGGCGGCTTCGGCGGTCTGCTCGCCGGCGCCCGACTCCGCGAGGCCGGCGTGGAGAGCCTCCGCATGATCGAAAAGGGCGGCGATTTCGGCGGCACGTGGTACTGGAACCGGTATCCCGGTGCGGCCTGCGACGTGGAGTCCTACGTCTATCTGCCGCTGCTCGAGGAAATCGGCTACGTGCCGAAGGAGAAGTACTCCGGCGCGCCGGAAATACTCGCCCACAGCCAGGCCATCGGTCGGCATTTCGACCTCTACCGTGACGCCTGCTTTCAGACCGAGGTCACGGAGCTCCGCTGGGACGACGAGACCGCTCACTGGGTGATCCGCACCAACCGGGGCGACGCCATGCGGGCGCGCTTCGTGGTCATGGCCAACGGGCCCCTGCATCGGCCCAAGCTGCCGGGTATTCCCGGGGTGGGTGATTTCAGGGGGCACAGCTTTCACACCAGCCGTTGGGACTATGACTACACCGGTGGCAGCTCGCAGGGCGGCCTGGATCGGCTCGCCGACAAGGTCGTCGGCATCATCGGCACCGGCGCCACCGCCGTGCAGTGCGTGCCGCACCTGGCGGCCGGGGCGAAGCATCTCTACGTCTTCCAGCGCACCCCCTCCTCCATCGACGTGCGCAACAACCGGCCGACGGACCCCGAATGGGCCGAATCACTCGAGCCGGGCTGGCATCGGGATCGAATGGAGAACTTCAACACCCTGGTATCCGGCGGCTTCGCCGAGAAGGACCTGGTGAACGACGGCTGGACGGACATCATCCGCAACCTGCTGCTCATGGTGCAGAGCCGCGACGGCGGCGAGATGACACCCGAGCAGCTCTCCGAAACCATGGAGATGGCCGACTTCCAGAAAATGGAGTCCATCCGCGCCCGGGTCGATTCGGTGATTGCGGACCCGGACACCGCCGAGGCCCTCAAGCCCTACTACCGCCAGTTCTGCAAGCGGCCGTGCTTCCACGACGAGTATCTGGCAGCGTTCAACCGGCCGAACGTGACGCTCGTGGACACGGACGGCAAGGGGGTTGAGCGGATCACCGCACGCGGCGTGGTGGCAGGCGGCAGGGAGTACCCGGTCGACTGCCTCGTCTTCGCCACCGGCTTCGAGGTGGGCACGGAATACACGCGACGGTCCGGCTACGAGGTCGTGGGCAGGGGCGGCCTCACCCTCACGGAGAAGTGGGCGAACGGCGTGCGCACGCTGCACGGCCTCACCAGCCGCGGCTTCCCCAACTGCTTCATCATCCAGAACTCCCAATCCGCGTTCACGGTGAACTTTCCGCACGCGATGGACGAGCAGTCGCGGCACCTCGCCTACATCGTGCGCCACGGGCTCGATCACCAGGTGCGCACCCTCGAGCCGTCCGCGGCCGCCGAGGAGGCCTGGGTGCAGACCGTGATCTCTCTGGCGCGCGGCAACCTGAAGTTCCAGGAAGCCTGCACCCCCGGCTACTACAACAACGAGGGCAGGCCGGCGGAACGGGCGAGCGCCCAGAACGGACCCTATGGCGCGGGCCCGAATGCCTTCTTCCGCCTCATTCACGAGTGGCGGGAAGCGGGCACGCTGGAAGGTCTGGAACTCAACGGCGGCTGAGTGCCAACCGGCACACAACGGGAGGGGACGAGTGGCACAAACCGGAGCGCGCCCGGACAGCGGGCACATCGAGGCGGCCGCCCCCTCGGCACGATCCATGCGACAGGTGGCGGTCACCGCCCTGGCAGGCACCAGCATCGAGTGGTTCGACTTCTTTCTCTACGGCACGGCTGCCGCCATCGTCTTCCCGACGGTGTTCTTCGCCGAGGACATGCCCTACTACGTGAGCCTGATGGCCTCGTTCAGCACCTTCGCCATCGGTTTTCTCGCCCGGCCCATCGGCGGCATCGTCTTCGGCCACTTCGGCGACCGGCTCGGCCGCAAGAAAGCGCTGGTGACCGCACTGATGCTGATGGGCGCGGCCACGACCCTCATCGGCCTGCTGCCTTCCTATGCCACCATCGGTGCGCTCGCCCCGGTGTTGCTCATGGTGCTGCGGTTCGCGCAGGGGCTGGCGGTGGGCGGTCAATGGGGCGGCGCCATGCTGCTGGTGACCGAGAACGCCCCGGCCGGCCAGCGCGGTTTCTATGGGGCCTTTGCCCAGGCAGGTGCGCCCGTGGGTCTGATCCTCGCCAACGCCGCCTTTCTCGCGGTGACCGCCTCGGTGTCGCCGGAAGCCTTCATGGACTGGGGCTGGCGGGTGCCCTTCGTGGCCAGCATCGCGCTCATCGCCCTGAGCCTCTACGTGCAGCTCCGCCTGGAGGACACCCCCGCCTTCAAGGAACTCGAAGCCAGAAAGTCGGCCCGTCATACCGAGCGACTGTCCGACGAGGACGTGGCGGCAATCGCGGTGGCCCGGCAGAGTCCGGTGCTCGAAGCGCTGGTCACCTATCCGAAGCAGATCGCGCTGGCAGCGGGTGCCTTTCTGGCCGTGCAGGTGACGTTCTACATTCTGATCAGCTTCGTCATCGCCTACGGCACCCATCCGGACGGCATCGGCGCCTCGCGTGACACCATGCTGCTCGCCGTGCTGATCTCTTCCGCCCTGCAGCTACCCGCGCTCTTCATTGCTTCGATCTACTCCGACCGGCACGGCCGCCGAGGGGTGTACATGCTGGGCGCCGCCATGCTCGGCGTCTGGGCATTCGCGATCTTTCCTCTGATCGACACCGGATCGTTTCTCTGGATTACGGTCTCGCTGTCCGTGGGCCAGCTGCTGGTGGGGCTGATGTACGGCCCGCAGGCCGCCTTTCTCGCCGAGCTCTTCAGCACCCACGTGCGCTACTCGGGGGCTTCCCTCGGCTATCAGTTCGGCGCGATTCTCGGCGGCGCGCTCGCCCCCATCATCGCTACCGCACTCTTCGCCAGCACGGGCAGCACGATCGGCATTGCGGTGTACATCGCCATCGCCTGCGCGCTGACCGTGCTGTCCGTGTACCTGTTGAGCGAAACCAACCAGAGAGATCTGAACGCCGGCTGACCGGCCCCGAGGACCATCACCATGAATACCTCCCGCCGCCAGTTCGTCACCTGGCTCGGTGCCTCGACGCTGCTCGCCACCCGCGCCGCTGGCGCGACGACGCCCGCCGACCCGCGCAGCGAGTTCGACTTCCCCGAAGAGAAGATTCCGATGAACGCCGCCAATCTGTGCCCGTCGTCCCGGCGCGTGGCGGAGGAAGTCACCCGCTACACCCAGCTGATCGACACCGACTGCTCCTTTCAGAACCGCGCGATCTTCAGCGAGCTCCTGGAAGCGTCCCGGAAAGCGGTGGCCACGCCGCTCGGCGTGTCACCGGACGAGGTGGCGCTGGTGCGCAACACGTCCGAGGCCAACAACATCATCAACAACGGCCTCGACCTCGAACCCGGGGACGAGATCGTGATCTGGGAGGAGAATCACCCGACCAACCACGTGGCCTGGCAGGTGCGGGCCCGTCGTTTCGGTCTGGTGGTGAAGACCGTCAGCGTGCCGCCCGACCCGTCGAGCATCGATGCCCTCATCGAACCGTTCCGCCGCGCGATCGGACCCCGCACCCGGGTGCTGACGGTCACTCACGTCTCCAACGTCTCGGGCCTCATGCTGCCGGTGGCAGAGCTCGGTGCGCTCTGCCGGGCAAACGGCATCCACTTCCACGTGGACGGCGCCCAGACCTGGGGCGCTCTGGACGTGAACCTGAGGGACATGGGCTGCGACAGCTTCAGCGGCAGCGCCCATAAGTGGTTCATGGGGCCGAAGGAGGTGGGCCTGCTCTACGTACGCTCGGAAGCGATAGAACGCATCTGGCCGAACACCGTGGCACCCGGCTGGGGTGAGGATGCGGATACGGACCTGGTCGGCGCCCGCAAGTTCGAATCGCTCGGCCAGCGGGATGACGCGGCGCTCGCTGCCATGGCGGCGGCGGCTGCCCTCCACCAGGAAGTTGGCGCCGCCAGCGTGGAAGCCCACATGCGCCTGCTCGCCCAGCAGTTGAAGGAAGGGCTCGTGGAGGCCGGTGCGGATCTGGTCACGCCCCTGTCGCCGGCGTTCAGCGGCGGCGTGTGCATTGCTCGGGTGTCAGCAGAGAACCGTGGCGCCCTGTTCGACCGCCTGTATCGTGAGCACGGGATCATCGGCGCGCCCACGGGGGGTCTGCGGCTGTGCCCGCACCTCTACAACACGGAAGCACACGTGGATCGGGCGGTGGAAGGCGTGCGGGCGCTCAGTGAGTATCTGGCGTGAGAGGGGTTGCCGACGGGAGGAGAGAGCTTCGACCCGCGGCAGAAGCACACCCTTTATAGCAGTCTGCCCGTGCCCGATCAAACGCCCTAGGCTTATCCCCGTGTCACTACGGAAAACAGCCATGGCCATGCTCTACCTCATCGAAGGACCCGTCGGCGCCGGGAAATCCACCCATGCCGGCAGGCTCGCCCTGGCGGAACGCGCCGTTCATCTGAACCTCGACGAGTGGATGGTGAACCTGTTCAGCCCGGACCGTCCCAGCGACGGTTTCATGGCCTGGTACGGCGAGCGCAAGGACCGCTGCATCGAGCAGATCTGGCGCCTGACCGAACGGCTGATGGAGGCCGACGTCACCACCGTGCTGGAGCTCGGGCTGGTTCAGCGCGCCGCACGCGAGCACTTCTACGGCCGTGTCGATGCCGCAGGATTTCCGCTCAGCGTTCACGTGCTCGAGGCCGGGCTCGAGACGCGGCGCCAGCGTGTGCGCTCGAGAAACGAATCCGGCAACGGCACGTTCCGCATGGTGGTCTCGGACGAGGTCTTCGAGCTGGCCAATGGTGCCTGGGAGCCGCCAGACGACGCAGAGTGCGAGGCACGGGGTATCGAGTGGGTGCGCACCGACTGAGGCGTTCGGGGAGGTTCATCAAAAGTTCACACTCGCCCTGTAGTGACGCACGAGCTGACAGCAGGATTGGGCCTGATGTCAGAGACTCGTCCAAGGAGGACGGCGATGGACCGGAAAGCCTGGACCGATTTTCTGATCGACTCCCTGGAGGTCGATGAAGGCCTCGGGCCGCTGCACAACGTCCGTCCGCTTGGAGAGGGAGACAAAGTGTCGCTGAAGCTCATCCAGCGTTACTTTGCCAAAAACGAATATCCCTATGCTGAGCGGCTCGACATCAGGAGCTACTATCGGCAGAAGCAGGCTCTGCAGATAGAGCTCGTCAAGCTCCAGAACTGGGTGCGGGAGGAAGGGAAGCGGCTGATCTTCATCTTCGAAGGTCGGGACGCTGCAGGGAAAGGCAGCACCATCAAACGCTTCATGGAGCACATGAACCCGCGCGCCGCCCGTGTGGTGGCACTGGCAAAGCCCACCGATGATGAGCGCGGTCAGTGGTACTTCCAGCGGTATGTGGACCACCTGCCGACTTCGGGCGAAATCGTCTTCTTCGATCGCTCCTGGTACAACCGCGCCGGTGTGGAACGGGTAATGGGATTCTGCACGGACGAGGAATACCAGGAGTTCGTCAGACAGGCGCCGCTGTTCGAGCAGATGCTGGTGCGAAGCGGCATACACATCACCAAGTTCTATCTCTCCGTGAGCCGGGAGGAACAGGCACGGCGCTTCGAAGAACGGCGGGAAAACCCCCTGAAGCAGTGGAAACTGTCACCCATCGATCAGGAGGCGCAGACCAGATGGGACGATTACACGGACGCCAAGGACGCCACCTTCAAGCGGACCGACACACCGGAAGCACCCTGGGTGATCGTCAAATCCGAGGACAAGATGCGTGCACGTCTCGAGGCCATGCGCTACGTGCTGCAGCAGTTCGACTATGACGACCGGGATCCGCTCGTCGCCGTGCCCCCCGATCCGCTGGTGCTCGCCCGCGTCTCCGAGCTTCGCTCCTTCGAAGAGCGCTGACGGTCTTCGATGCCGCGTTGTTCGCCTGCCGCAACTGGGGCACCCTACGGGTGAACGAATGCTCCTTCCTTCAACTGTTTGACATAGAGGACATGCAATGCTCAGCAACTTGATGGATTTCGCCAGACACATCGGCCGCAAGGTCTTCGACACCGACGCGGAAGCGGCCGACAACATTCTGAAACACATTCAGACCAACAACCCCGGGGTGGACACGCTCCGGGTGAGCTACGACGACGGTGTCGTGACGCTCACCGGCCGTGCCAGGGATCAGATGAGCAAGGAAAAGGTCGTGCTGATGGCGGGTAACGTGAAAGGCGTCGAACGCGTCGACGCGGACGGCATCTCCGTCATTCCCAGCGTTACGAAGGAGCAGCTCGCGGCGGCAGGTCTGGCGAAAAAGGTGCCCGAGAGCCAGCCGGCCGCGGTGGCTGAAGCCACCGCCGGTGGCACGCGCTTCTACGTGATTCAGAAAGGGGACACCCTGTCGGCGATCGCCAAGCAGTTTTATGGCAATGCCATGAAGTACCCGCAGCTCTTCGAAGCGAACCGGGAAGTGATCGAGGATCCGGACAGGATCTATCCGGGGCAGAAGATCCGAATCCCGGAATCCGTCTGAGCAGAGGCGCGAACGAGAGGCACAGTCTATCGTGCCCCCTGAGGTGATGGACACCGGCGAGGAGCTGGATCGCGAGTTCCGGCGCGCCGATCTCACCGCGCTTCGGCGGATCTTCAATCGCCTGGCCGACGTGGCCAACATCGGGCTGCCGGCGATCGGGGCGCTGCACACTGCGGTGTCGTTGCACCCCTGGTCGCCAGCAACCGCCGATATCCTCGTGCCGACCGGGGAAGGACCGTATCCGGTCCTCGTCTACCTGCACGGCGGTGCCTGGGTCGCCGGCAACCCTGCCAGCCACCGCAAGCTGACGGCCCGCTTCGCGGCCGCCGGTTACCTGGTGATCAGCATCGACTACCGGCTGGCGCCGGAACATCCGTTTCCTGCCGGCCTCGAGGACTGCGTCGCTGCCGTCCGCTGGGCGGCGAGCCATGCCCGACGCTTCGGTGGGGATCCTACGCGACTGGTGATTGGTGGCGATTCCGCCGGCGCCAACCTCGCCGCCGCCACGGCGCTCAGCCTGCGCCGGGCCATCGGCGCACCCCGCATCCACGCTCTGATGCTCATCTACGGGGTGTTCGACATGAGCGACCTGGGCAGCACCGCCGTAAGCCGGTTTCTCCATCAGGCTTACCTGCCGGGGGAGCTGGTCGGGCTTCTCGAGGACGCCCGTGTCAGTCCGATCCACGCGGCACATAGGTTACCGCCCTGCTTCGTGGTCATCGGCACGCGGGACACGCTGCTTGCACAGAACCGGACGCTGAGAGACAGGCTGGTGGCGGCGGGCAAGCCGCACGTCTACATCGAAGAGCCCGGAATGCCGCACGGGTTCATGCAGATGGAGTTCCTGGGTGGCGTACGGGCAATCGTAGAGCAGGCGACGCGGTATCTGAACTCGCACCTGCCCACCGATCACGAATCGAGGCTGCTGCGTCGGCTGCTGAGATCCTGGTATCACCTCGCAAGCCGCCTGCACGGCGCGCCGGCGCGTAAATTCGGTTAGCCTCTGACCCCCGGTTCGGCTCACGAGGAGAGAGATGTGGCTGTCCACACCATCACGCTGCCGCAGGGGCGTCTCACCCGCATCGGTTACCTGGACATCCCGGTACCGGCCGAGCTGCTGGGACTGACTGCCGAGCAGGTGGCCGGCGTGTCCTGGGCCGCACCCACCTGGGCCAGCGATGATCAGCCGCTGCTCGGTAATGCCGCCTGGTTCGCGGATCTCGGCGGGATCCGGCTGGTGTTCGACCCGCTGCAGACCCTGGACGTCGTGCTGCGCCCGGACCGTGACAGCGAACGCAGACATCAGGACGCCGTCGCCGATCTGTTCGCCGCATCCGGATATCCGGTGGAGTCCGTGGATCTGGTGGTCATGACCCACATCGACGGGGTCGGAATGGCGGCGAGACGAGACGATGCCGGAAACTGGACGCCGTTCTTTCCGAACGCCCGGATCCTGATGAGCGATGTGGAGCTGGCGGGTTTCCGGCAGGCACATCCTGGCGCTGCGACAGCAGCGGACCTCGTCGGCGAGGTCTGGTCCGCCCTGATCGAGGCAGGACACGTCCACAGCTACAGCGATGGACAAACCCTCGCACCGAGCCTGGTCGCCGAGGTGAGCGGCGGTCACGGTCCGGGCCACTCGGTGCTCCACTTCAAGGAAGATGATGGGGTCGCGCTCAGCCTCATCGGCCATCTGGCCGTGACGCCGATCCAGCTCGCCACCGGCGAGTGCACCGCGCTCAACGAGGATCCCGCCGCGGCCTGGCGCCTGCTGCACGAGAATGCCCGGGACGGACGGATGATCGCCGGTTCCCTGTGGCCGACTCCGGGGTACGGTCGATGGATCGAGGGTTCGCTGCACGCGGGCGCTTAGAAAATGTCGAAATCGGCCAGCGCGCTGCCGAGGCGCCTACGTGCTTCGGCGCATCCAGGCGGCAAGCCCGACCAGCCGTTCCTCCTTCGTCCAGCTGCGAACGCCATCAGGGCGCAGCGGTTTCATGAACGCATCGGCGTCCCTGACACGCAGCGCCTCGGCCGCCAGCGCGGTGACGCTCTTCTCGTCCTGTTCCACCCAGGGAATACCGATGGCATCCAGCGCCGCCCGGGTCGCATCGCGCACCGCCTCACCTTCGTAGACGTGGATGTGCGAATGGTGTGCGAGGATCTCATCCAGCGTGTGGCCCAGCCAGCCGCGACCGATGAGGACAACGGCCCGCTGCCAGTCGAGAGCTTCCGCTTCGAGTGACTTCCGGAACGCGCGCAGGTTTTTCTTCGTGGCCGCCATCTGCCGCTTCCGCCCGGCCGCGACCACCTTCCCCGGATCCGGTGGCGGCGGCACTCGCTCGAGCCCGTCCCAGCCGCCAGCCACATGGTAGGGCTCCACCACTTCCCGACCCTGGCCTTTGAAGAGGTCCACACGCTCCACGCGCAGGGGCCGCGGCTTCGACGAGCTCATCGCCACCGCCACCGCGTTCAGCCATCCCATGTGGGCCTTGAAAGCGATGCACACCGCCGTCATGGCCTCAGTCCTCCGCTACCAGTCGTGAGTCTCGCCGTTCCACTTCCAGAAGCCGCCGGTGTTGTCCGCGTTCAGCTTTTCCACCACATCAACGATACCGCGGGCACTCTCCTCCGGCGTGATCTCGGCGTTGGGGCCGCCCATGTCCGTCTGCACCCAGCCGGGGTGCACCACACAGACGTGAATGCCGTCCCGCTTCAGCTCGATGGCGGCCATGCGCATGAACTTGTTGAGCGCGGCCTTGGATGTGCAGTAGGCATAGGCCACCGTCATGTCGAGCGACAGCGCACCCATCTGCGAGGTGATGTTCACCAGCTTGCCGTCGTGGCTCGCCTTGAGATTGCTCATCAGCGCCTGGAGCATGCGCACCGGCCCCATGGTGTTGATGGCAAAAGTCTCGGCCCAGCCGTCGAAATCCATGCTGTAGACGTTCTGATGGTCGTAGCTCGGACCGGAAACGCCAGCGTTGTTGATCAGGATGTCGACCGGGCGGTCTCCGAGAGACGCCGCCAGCGCGGCCACAGACTCTGCATCCCCGACGTCCAGCGGCATCACCGTCACGTCTCCCGCCACCGCAGCGAGCGCCGGCGCAGCCTCGGGATTTCTGCAGCAGGCGATCACCGTCGCGCTCCGTGCGGCATAACACTTGACGAGCTCGAGGCCGATGCCCCGGCTCGCACCCGTGATCAGTACTGTTGGCATGTCGTTTCCTTCTTACGGTCTTACAGTAGAGTTTCGATGAGCTCGGAGGGCCGTGCGATCACGGCGCGCTCGCCGCACACCGCCACCGGGCGCTGCATGAGCTTCGGATGTTCGGCCAGCAGGTCGGCCACATCGTCCGCTGTGGTGTAGTCCTCCGTTCGCAGCCCGAGCTCCTTGAAGTGACCGTCCTTGCGCACCAGCTCCTGAGGCGGCACATCGAGCAGCGCCAGCAGGTGTTTGATGGCACCTCTGTCGAGCGGCGTCTTCAGGTACTCCACCACCTGAAAATCGATGCCCCGACTTTCCAGGATCTCCTTCGCACCACGCGACTTGCTGCAGTTCGGGTTGTGATAGAGCGTGATCTCGGCCATCGGGTCGTGTCCTTGCCAGTGTTGCCTGTGCGTCAGCCGCTAAGTGTCCAGCTTCAGCACCTTGCGCGCATTGTCGCGCAGGAACTTCGGCCACACCTCGTCCTTCAGCGCCAGATGCTGCATGTCCGTCATGATGCGTTCCAGCGACAGCCCCATCGGGAAGTAGCCGCCGTAGATGATCTTGTCCGCGCCGCGGCTGTTGGCGTAGCGGACGATCGCCTCCGGATAATACTTCGGTGCGAACGCCGTGGTGGAGTAATAGAGGTTCGGCCACTTGAGCATCAGCTTCACGGCCAGATCCTCCCAGGGCTCGCAGCCGTGCCGCGTGACGAAGACGAGCTCCGGGAAGTCGTACATCACCTGATCGATGAGGCGCACCTCCTGCGGCCACATGGGAAAGCGCGGCCCCGGCACCCCGGCGCAGGCGAAGATGGGCACATCCAGCTCCACGCACTTGGCGTAGATGGGGTACATGAGCGGGTCGGCGATGCCGACCTGCGGGTTGTAGCCCGCGTTGAAGGCGCCGAACGAACGCACACCGAACTCATCAAACTGGCGCACCATGTCGCGGATGCCTTCCATGCCGAGGTTCGGGTCCACCGAGCCCTGGCCCACGAACCGGTCCGGATGCTGTTTCAGGGCCTCCCGGCTCACCTCGCCGCCGACGCCGATGACGCCGATCTCGATGCCGAAGCGGTCCATCTCCTTGAGCGTCAGGCTGATCGGATCCTTCGCGCCGTAGAGCTCCTTCGGCACGTGCTTGAACATGTACTCCACCGGAAACTCGAAGTCCTTCGAGCCGTCCTTGAGCTGCGCGCGGATGAAGTCGTACTGGCTGAAGTCCTCCGCCGGGAAGCCGATCATGGTGTCGACGATGCCGATGCCTGCGGGCATAGCCACGATCAGACCCCGTACAGCGCGTTGGTGAAGAGATAACACATGGAGTCCCGCGGAATCTGATCCTTCGGCAGCGGGGTGTTCACCTCCTCCGGGGTCGGGCCGTGCTCACGCGCCAGCGGCAGCAGCTTCTCGACGTCGAACCTGTAGAGCTTCGCGGCGTTGAGTCCGAGGATCTTGCGCCGGCGCTCGTCCGGCATGCTGCCGAACGTCAGGCGCAGGGACTCGGTGTTGTAGGGGAACGTGCCTTCGTAGTGCGGATAGTCGTTGCCCCAGAGCACGTGGTCCTCGCCCACGTCGTCGATCCCGTTGAGATCATCCACACTCGGGAAGCTGGCCCCGTAGTAACAGTTGCGCGCGGCGTACTCGCTCGGTTTGTCCTTCAGCACCCACTCCATGCCTTCGTAGTTCATCTCGCCGATGGCGCCGGCCCTGAAACCCATGTGGATCCGGTCGAGCTGCTTGAGCTGGGCGCCGACCCAGGCGCACCCGGACTCGGTGAGGATGTACTTGAGCTTCGGAAACTTCTCGTAAGCGCCGCTCATGAGCAGGTGGCGCCAGCCCGCCTGGCAGTAGAAAGTGACCTCGGAGATCCAGAGCGCCTCGGGAACGGGGCCGGCGCCATAGGCCGGCGAGCCCTGTCCGGAGTGCTGGTTGATCACCAGGTCGTGATCCTGGATGGCGGCGAGCACCCGATCCCAGGCCGGGTCGTAGAGCGGTTTGAGCCAGGTGCAGTCCGGGGGAATCAGCGGCAGCAGCACGCCGCCGCGCAGGCCCGCCTCGGCGATGAACTCGATGTCCTTAACCGCCTCGTCCAGATCGTTCGGCAGGATCAGGCCGATGCCCGCCCGGCGATCCGGATCCTCCGCGCAGAAGTCCTTGAGCCAGCGGTTGTGGGCGCGGATGCCGGCCAGCGCCAGCTCGTAGTGATCAGGCGCGGGCGGCTGTGCTGTGACGATGCTCTTCCGGAAGAACGGCGGCACGGTGTTGGGAAAGACCACCTCGCCGACCACACCCTGACTGTTCTGATCCGCGGTACGGATCTCATAGTCCCAGTTGCGCATCTTCTTCGAGCCGTAGTGCTCCTGGGACGGGTTCTTGTAGCCGCCGCGCCAGTCGTCGAACCGTTCGCGGTACTCCGGATCCAGGTATTCCCGGTACTGGGCGTGACTGCCGCCGGCATGGGTATCCGCCGTGATCAGAAGATAGGGTTCGCTGCTACTCATGTGGCCTCCTCCCCGAGCCGACGAGGGTATGAAAAAAGACCCGCCGGGTCACGCCGATCGTGCTAGCCTCTCCGGCTCTTTTAAGGAACCTTGAGCGAGAGCACTCACCATGACCGAAGTCGTGATCGTCGATGCCGCCCGCACCCCGGTCGGCCGCAAGATGGGCAAGCTGGCCGGCGCCCACCCCACCGACACCCTGGGCCACGTGATGAGCAAGCTGCTGGAGCGCCAGGGCCTGGCACCGGATCAGGTGGATCAGGTGGTGGGCGGTTGCATCAACAAGGTCGGCGCCCAGGGTATGAACGTCACCCGCACGGCCTGGCTGGCCCACGGCGGGGCCATCGGCACGCCCTGCATCACCATCGATTCCCAGTGCGGCTCCTCCCAGGAGGCCACCACCCTCGCCCACTCCCTGATCGCCTCCGGCATGGCGGACGTGGTGATGGCCTGCGGGGTGGAGAACATGAGCCGTCTGCCGATCGGCTCGGATGCGGTCGGCCGCACGCCCACCATGGGCAAGCCCGTCTCCAAGAGCTACTTCGCCCACCATGAGTTCACGAGCCAGTTCGAGGGTGCGGAGCGGGTGGCCGTGAAGTACGGCATCACCCGGGCGGACACGGATGCGTTCGGCCTGGAGTCCCAGCTCCGCGCCGCGCGCGCCATTGCCGAAGGCCGTTTCGACAGCCAGATCCTGCCGCTCGAGGCACCGGAGGTGGACCCGAATTTCGAGAAGACGGGTAAGACCTTCACGGTGACGACGGACGAGGTGCCCCGGGAGACGAGCCTGGAGGCGCTGGCCGGCCTGAAGCCCGTAGCCCGGGAAGACGGCATCCACACCGCCGGCACCTCTTCGCAGATTGCCGACGGTGCCGCCGCCGTGCTGCTGATGAGCGCCGAGAAAGCGAAGGCGCTGGGCGTCAAGCCGCTGGCCCGGATCCGGGCCTCCGCTCTGGTCGGCTGCGATCCGGTGCTCATGCTCGAAGGCCCCATTCCCGCCACCGAGAAGCTGCTCGCCGACACCGGTCTCTCTATCGACGACATCGACGTCTTCGAGGTGAACGAGGCGTTCGCTTCCGTGGTGCTGGCCTGGGCAAAGACCGTGGGCGTGGACATGGCCAAGGTGAACCCCAATGGCGGCGCCATCGCGCTCGGCCACCCGCTCGGCGCCACCGGCTGCTTCCTGATCACCAAGGCCGTGCACGAGCTTCAGCGCACGGGCGGCCAGTACGGCCTGGTCAGCATGTGCTGCGGCGGCGGTCTGGGCACGGGCACGCTGATCGAGCGAATCGGCTGACAGACGGGATCCCGGCGGCCGCTGGCCGCCGGGCCATGTCCCTACAACGCGGCCTCAGACCCAGATATCGTTCTCCGCGGTCGGGCCCGTGGCGGCATCCCCGGTGTTCACCACACCTCTCGGCTCGAGTATCAGCACCTGGGTTTCTCCTGCAGCCCAGGGCCGGTGCTCCTCCCCCCTGGGAACGACAAAGAGCTCACCCGCGCTGAGCGTGACGCTGCCATCGCGAAAATCGATGTGGAGCTCGCCCTCGATCACCAGAAAGGTTTCGTCGGTAGCCGCGTGGCGATGCCAGACAAACTCCCCCAGCACCTTCACGAGCTTGAACTGGTAGTCGTTCATCTCGGCGATGACCCGCGGCGCCCAGTGATCGTCGAACCGCCCGAGCTTCTCCCGGAGATTGATCGGTTGATAGTCCATGGCAGCATTCTGCGCTTTCCGTGCGTATGCTGCACGGTTCCGGCACCGACGAACCCTGCACGATGACTTCTCCGATCATTCGAACCGTTCTCCTGTCCGTCATTCTGACCTTCGCGTCGATCGCGCTGGCTGCGGAGAAGCGGTACGACATCCTGCTCGACGACGGCACCATCCACGACGGCAGCGGCCAGCCTGGTTTCGTCGGCGATGTGGGCATCCGCGGCGACCGCATCGTCGCCATCGGCGATCTGGATCCCGCGGCGTCGAGCCAGGTGATCGACGCCTCGGGGCTGGTGGTGGCACCCGGCTTCATCAACATGCTGAGCTGGGCGGTGGAGTCGCTCATCGCCGACGGCAGGAGCCAGGGCGACATCCGCCAGGGTGTGACGCTGGAGGTGTTCGGCGAGGGCGAGTCCATGGGGCCGCTCACGGAGACCATGCGCCAGGAGATGATCGCCCAGCAGGGTGACTTCACCTTCGAGGTGCCGTGGACCACCCTGGGCGAGTATCTCGAGTATCTGGAGGCGCGCGGCGTCTCGCCCAACGTGGCCTCCTTCGTGGGCGCCACCACGGTGCGCGTGCACGAGCTCGGCGCGGAGGATCGCCCACCCAGCGATAGAGAGCTCGCCGCCATGCAGAACCTGGTTCGCGCGGCCATGCGCGAGGGTGCGCTCGGTGTCGGCTCGTCGCTGATCTACGCCCCCGCCTTCTATGCGGACACGGACGAGCTGGTGGCGCTGATGCAGGCCGCCGCCGAACACGGCGGCATGTACATCTCCCACATGCGCAGCGAGGGCAATCGGCTGCTCGAGTCCATCGACGAGCTGATCCACATCGCCGAGGCAAGCGGTGCGCCGGCGGAGATCTATCACCTGAAGATGAGCGGCCGCGAGAACTGGGGTAAGTTCGACGCCGCCATCGCGAAGGTCGAGGCGGCGCGTGCCCGCGGCACGCGGATCACCGCGAACATGTACACCTATCCGGCCGGCTCCACCGGTCTCGATGCGGCCATGCCGCCCTGGGTGCAGGAAGGCGGCTACTCGGCCTGGGCCGAGCGCCTGCAGGATCCTGCCATCCGCGAACAGGTGCGCCAGGAAATGGAGGCGCCGACGGATGCCTGGGAGAACCTCATGCTCGCAGCCGGTGCGGAGGGCACTCTGCTGGTCGGCTTCCGCAACCACGAGCTCAGGAAGTACACGGGTATGACGCTCGCCGCCGTCGCCGCCGAGCGCGGTACCGATCCGGCCACCACGGCGATGGATCTGGTGGTGGAGGACGGCAGCCGCGTTCAGGTGATCTATTTCCTGATGAGCGAGGAGAACGTGGCGAAAGCGGTGGCGCTGCCCTGGGTGAGCTTCGGCTCGGACGCGGCTTCCATGGCGACCGAAGGGCACTTCCTCAACACCAGCACCCACCCCCGCGCCTATGGCAACTTCGCCCGCGTACTCGGCAAGTACGTCCGCGACGAGCGAGTGCTGAGCATGGCAGAGGCGATCCGAAAGCTCACGACGCTGCCGGCCACCAGCCTCAAGCTCGTCGATCGCGGCGCCCTGCGCATCGGCTACTACGCGGACGTGGTGGCCTTCGACCCGGCGACCATCCGCGACAACGCCACCTTCGATGATCCGCACCGCTACGCCACCGGCATGAAGCACGTCTTCGTCAACGGCGAGCAGGTGCTGCGCGACGGTGAGCACACCGGCGCCCTGCCCGGCCGCGTGGTGCGAGGGCCGGGCTGGTCGGGCTGGGAGACCTCGGTCGCCTCACCGTGATCGGTCTCCTACCGCCTGCGGTCGCACTGTCACTGGTCGCCGTGGCCGCCGCCCTGCTGACGGCGCGCAGCCGACGGTCTGCTGCTGATCCTTCCCGGCTGCGGGACGCGTCTCGAGCCCTCGCGGTCACCGCCGGGATCCAGGCCGTGCACTTCGCGGAAGAGCTGACCACCGGATTTCACGAGCAGTTCCCGGCGCTGTTCGGCCTGCCGCCCATGCCGCTCGACCTGTTCGTTGCGGCCAACCTGGTGTGGCTCGGCATCTGGAGCGTGTCGATCGCCTGGATCCGCCGCGCACATCCGGTGCCGCTCTTCGCAGCCTGGTTTCTGGCCGTCGCCGGGTGTGCCAACGGCGTCGTGCATCCGCTGCTCGCGCTCGCGGCCGGTGGTTACTTTCCCGGGCTCTTCACCTCGCCGTTCATCGGGCTGGCGGGTTTCTGGCTGTGGCGGCGGCTGATGCGACTCTCGGCGTCCTTCGGGGTTGAGTGATCCCCAATCAGGGCACTAGCATGCCTGAAAGTAAGGGTGCGGGAGGATTGGGTGGCTGGCATCCGCAAACGGCGGAGAGGGCCTGCATGAGCAGTACGTTCACCGAACCCCTGACCAAGGCACCACCGTCTCGTTGGGCGCCATCGGGTCTGCATGTGGTCAACGGCCAAGATGTTTTCGGCTGCTGGAAGTTCCAAGTCGGCGCCGTTCGATCACGCTGCCCGCGAGTTTGGGGCGACGGCGTGAGCCGGAGTCAGTCTCATGGCTGAACCGACGGAAGGCGAACTGATTGTCTACGAAGCCCCGAATGGTGAGGCCCGGGTAGACGTCCGGCTCGCCGGGGAGACAGTTTGGCTGTCGTTGAACCAGATGGCCGAGCTGTTCGGCCGCGACAAATCCGTGATTTCTCGGCACTTACGCAATGTCTTCCAGTCCGGCGAGCTGGAGCGGGAGGCAACTGTTGCAAAAAAAGCAACGGTTCAAAATGAAGGCGGGCGATCGGTTGCCCGGGAGATCGAGTTCTTCAATCTGGATGCGATTGTCTCGGTGGGGTACCGGGTAAATTCGAAGCGCGGCACTCAATTCCGGATTTGGGCCACCCGCACCCTGCGCGAGCACCTGGTCCGCGGCTACACCCTGAATGAGAAGCGCCTGGCGGAGCGCGGCCTGAAGGAAGCCCGCGACACCCTCGATCTGCTGTCCCGCACGCTCAAGCAGCAGGCGCTGGAAGGCGGCCCACCTGCTGTATTTCGTGGTGAAGGATCACCCCTTCAGCGACGGCAACAAGCGCATCGGCTCGCTCCTGTTCCTGTTGTACCTGAAGCAGGAAGGGATCACCCACCCGCTGAATCCGCAGGCGCTGACCGCGCTGACGCTGCTGATCGCCGAAAGCGCGCCTGCCAGCAAGGACCTGATGATCCGGCTGATCATGAATCTTCTTACCGAGCCTCGCGAATGAGCGGCTTCACCGAATCCCAGGTGGTGACCGAAGGTCTGCTCACCCCGCAGCGGCTGCTGCGGGATCCTAAGCCTCTGCTGATGAAGATTCGCGATTTCGCGGTACAACTGCGGAACGCCCCCGATTTCCGCTCATTACGCCAAACTGACGTAACCTGCTGTTTCAGCGTGCTTTTCCCCAACTGTTCCGCACATCCCCGCATCCAGCCAAATCAGTAACTTATTGATTTATAAGGCACTGAAAATGGGCGTGTCGACCCGTGAGATCCGGCATGCCGCACCTTTAAAATGGGCAATGGTCGAAAGTATCCTCCTCACCGCCACCCCCATCACCACCTACGCCGCCTCCGCGGCCCTGACCAATGCCACCGGCTTCTTCTTCGAGCGGTCGGGGCGTCTGTACCTCGTCACGAGCCGTCACGTGTTCTTCGACGCACCGAGCGGCCACTCGCCCGATCGGGTCGAGATCGAGCTGCACACGGACCGTGACAATCTGGCCCGGTCAGCCTGGTTCTCGATTCCGCTCTACGATCGAGGTTCACCGCTGTGGCGCCAGGGATCGGACGCGGGCGGCGAGGTGGACGTCGCGGTCATCGAGATCAATCGGAGTGCGCTCCCGGCAACGGCCTACTATGCAGCCTTCACCGAACGCCACCTCGCTGGCGCCGAAGAGCAGGTGGAGGTCGGTTCGCCCCTTCTGATCGTCGGTTTTCCCCTGGGTTTCCACGACACGCTGCACCACCTGCCGGTGGTTCGGCAGGCGATCAACGCGTCCACCTTCGCCTTCCGCTTCGGCGGCGAGGGGTATTTCCTCACCGATGGACGCACGCATCGCGGCATCAGCGGCGCAGCCGTCGTGCGTCGCACCAGCGCTGCGGATCTGGAACCGCCCTGGCGACTGCTCGGGATTCATTCCGCCCGACTGGATCTCGGCACGCGGGAGTTGCTTGCGGACGAGGCACTGGGGCTCAACGTGGCCTGGTTCGCCGACATCCTGCTGACCCTTACCGACGGCGGACCGTCGAGCGGAGGCTGACGAAGCGTCCGGGTTTGTGGACAATCAGGCCATGCGGAATCTCGTACGCGACACATGAGCAAGGATTGCTGCGACGGAGATGTGGACGTTACAGCGTTGAATCTGAAGCATCGGCAGGTCCTGGTTACGGTGCTCGGGATCAACGTCGTGACGTTCCTCGTCATGGTGGCAGGAGCCGCGCTCAGCGGATCTTCCTCGCTCCTCTCCGGCACGCTCGACAATCTCGGCGACGCGCTCACCTACGCACTGAGCCTCCTCGTCGTCGGCTCAGCGCCCGTCGTCAAGGCCCGGGTCGCCTTCTTCAAGGGTCTGCTGATCCTCGGGGCAGCCTGCCTCGTGGCGACGCACATCATCTGGCGGCTGCACGACCTCGACACACCGGTGTTCGAGTCGATGGGCATTGCCGCAGCGCTGAATCTGGGTGCCAACCTCGTCTGCCTACGGCTGCTGTTTCCCTACAGGAACGACGATGTGAACATGGCGTCGATGTGGGAGTGCTCACGCAACGACATTGCGGATGGCCTCGCCGTGATTGCCGCGACGCTGGCCGTATGGATCTTCGAATCCGGCTGGCCGGATGTGCTGATCGCCGGCGTCCTGCTGCTCGTTTTTCTGCGCTCGGCTCTCCGCGTGCTCGGCAGGGCCAGGCGCGAGCTGTCGACGCCGACAACCGCTCCGCCTCTACACACACCGTGAACCTTACGGGCAATCTGACGAACCGGACAAGGATTCGGATATGACCCGACAATCAACTGCCGTTGCAATCCTGCTGCTGATCCTGCCAGCCCTGGGCGCGGCCGCCCAGGTGACCCGAAACGTGGACTATCTGCCCGACCGGGACTACGCGGACGGCCGTGATCTGCTCGACGTGCACATGCCGGACAGGGCAGACAACGTGCCCGTCATCGTCTACTTCCACGGCGGCGGGCTGCTCTTCGGCGACAAGTCTCTGGGGGATCCGGTGGCGGAGCGGCTGCTGCCCATGGGTATCGGCCTCGTCAGCGCCAACTACCGGCTCTCACCGGCCGTGCAGCATCCCGCGCACGTCCAGGATGCCGCTGCGGCCTTTGCCTGGGCAGCCGGAAACATCGCGGACTATGGTGGCGATCCGGAGTCGCTCTACGTCGCCGGGCACTCGGCCGGTGCCTACCTGGCGGCACTTCTGGCCGTGGATCCCGACCACCTGACCGATCAGGGCATCAGCCCCGCAAGGCTGCGTGGGGCAATCCCCATCTCTCCGTTCCTGTACGTGGAGGAGACCGCGCCGGAGCGGCCCATGACCGTCTGGGGGACGAATCCCGACGACTGGCTAGCCGCCTCGGTCACGCCTCACATCGGACCGAACAGACCACCCATGCTGCTGCTCTATGCGGATGGGGACGATGACTGGCGCAGGGCCCAAAACGAGCGGTTCGCCGCCGCCATGCAGGTCGCCGGCAACGACGTGCGGGCCGAGGAGCTTCCGGGCCGCGATCACCGGTCAATCATCGACAAGATCAATGCGCCCGACGACCAGGTGGGGCGGCGCATCCGCACGTTCATCTTCCCGTCCGCGGACTGAACACGGGCCTACGCCCAGCCAAGCTGCTGCAGGCTGATGGTGTCGTTCCAGATCTTCGTCATGTGCCGGATCCGATCACCGTCGAAGTCCATGGCGTAGACATAGTCGGCCGCCACGGTGCCCCCGGTCGGCGCCACCGGCCCGCCGGGACCGGTCTGCGTACCGTGGAAGACCGCAAAGGCGGCCACGCAGTTGCGTTCAGCGTCCTCTGCAAAGAACTTCAGCTCGTAGTGACCATCGGGAACTGGCGTGAGCAGGTTTTTCATCCACTCGCAGTAGTCCGCCAGCGTTTCCGTCTCGGCGAGCGCGCCGGACTGGCAGGAAAACGTTGCGTCCGGGCTGCAGTATTCGCGGCAGCCTTCCCATCCCTTTCCGGTTTCGCAGGCGTCGAAGAACCGCTTCGCCCGCTCCAGATTACCGCTCATGATCTCCTCCCCCGTTATGTATCCCGAAGGGCATTCAATTCGCTTCAGCTTCCGCTGTCCAGCCCATCAGGGAACACCGCTTCTTGAGCGACTGTGCTGTTATCAGCCCGGCGCGAGCAGGGAAAGCGAGTCGCCGCCGTCCGTCCGGTTTCCGTCGAACGGCATGACGATCACCCGGTCTGCGCCGGCTGCTTCGTAAGCAGCGACCCTCTTCCGGAGCGCGGCCTCGTCTCCCCAGGCCACCAGCGTGTCGATCAGCCGGTCGCTGCCGCCGTCCTTGAAATCCGCCCCGTCGAATCCGAGCTTCTGCCATTCCCGGTGGTAGTAGTCGAGGGTCAGGTAATAGCGCAGCCCCTTGCGGGCCTTTCGCCGCGCCGTGTCCGGATCGTCCTCCGCCAGAAACGGGCAGACCACGCTGAGCGATGCTGCCGTGCCGATGCGCGCGCGACTGGACACGGTGTGCTCGGGCGGCATGAGGTAGGTGATGATGCCGTCCGCCTGCTCGGCACCGAGTCGCTGCAGTCCCGGTCCGTGCGCGGCGATGTGCAGGGGCGCCGGGTGCTGCGGCTCCGGCGCCGTCATGGTCGCCTTCGCCATGGCCTCCAGGTAGCCACGCATTTTCGGTAGGGGCGCTTCCCAGATGTGCCCCCGGCTCTGGTTCAGCCCGGGGTTCGAGACGCCGAGCCCGAGCAGGAAGCGTCCATCCGAGAGCTCCGCCAGCGTCCGGCGGGTGAGCGCCATGGCGTGGGGATCCCGGACATAGACGTTGGCGATGCCGGTGGCGATGCTGATGCGCTCCGTGCGGCCGAGCAGCCAGCCGGCGGTGGCCACCGGCTCCCGGCCGAACAGCTCGGGGATCCAGAAGCTTTCGTAGCCGAGGGTCTCGATCCGGCGCACGAACGCGAGCAGCCCGTCCCGATCCAGGTGATCCCCTTCCGCGATCACGGCAACCCGGAGCGCCACCGTCAGCCCCGGTGAATGGCGTAGATCACGTAGCCGCCGGACCGCTCGTCCATCTCGATGTCGGCGAATCCCTGATCCGAGGCATACTCCAGGAGATCGCCGAAGGAGCGGAAGCCGTACGTTGCCTCGCTGAAGCCCGGGCGGCGGCGCCTGAGCGTCTGCTTGACCATGGAGCCGAACACCCGGTCACCGCGTTCGGCGATCAGATCCTCGGCGGTCTCCAGCACCAGATCGAGCGCCTCCTCCACGGAGCCTTCCTCGGCTGCACCGATATCCACCTGGGCATCTTCCTTCGCCGGCTCGCTCTTGGCCTTGGCCTTCTTGCCATCGGCCTTGTCCGCCTTTTTCGCCCGCGACTTCCGCGGCTTGCGCTTCGCGTCCGAACGCCCCTGGACGAGGTCGTCGTAGAACAGGAACTCGTCGCAGTTGTTCATCAGCAGGTCCGAGGTGCTGTTGCGCACGCCCACCCCGATCACCAGCTTGGCGTTCTCCCGGAGCTTGCTCACCAGCGGCGAGAAGTCCGAGTCGCCACTGATGATCACGAAGGTGTCGATGTGGTCCTTGGTGTAGCAGAGGTCCAGCGCGTCCACCACCATGCGGATATCGGCGGAGTTCTTACCCGACTGGCGGGTGTGCGGAATCTCGATCAGCTCGAAGGCGGCGTCGTGCATGGCGGGCTTGAAGCTCTTGTAGCGATCCCAGTCGCAGTAGGCTTTCTTCACCACGATGTTGCCCTTCAGCAGCAGGCGCTCCAGCACCAGGCGCATGTCGAATTTGGGAAACTTGGCGTCCTCCACGCCGAGGGCGACGTTCTCGAAATCGCAGAACAGCGCCAGGTTTCTGTCCGCATCAGCGGGGTTGTTCATCTCGTCTTTAGTCCTTAAAGGGGTTAGGGGTTCAGCCCGGCTCGGATTCCGCCCCGGCGGAGACCCGCAGCAGCCCGCGGAACGCCCGCTGCACGCTGGACTCACCGGTGAGCACTTTGTACACGTCCTCGGCGATGGGCATGCGGATGCCATGCGCCTTCGCCAGTTCCATCACCACTGGCGCGCTCTTCACGCCTTCGGCCACCATCACCATGTCGCGGATGATCTCGTCGATGTGCCGGCCCTTGCCGAGCTCGAGGCCGACGTGACGGTTGCGGCTCTGCGGGCTCACGCAGGTGGCGATCAGATCACCCATACCGGCGAGGCCGGAGAAGGTCTCAGCTCGCCCGCCCAGCGCCACGCCGAGCCGCGTGATCTCGGCCAGCCCCCGGGTGATGAGACCGGCGCGGGTATTGTCGCCGGCGCCGAGGCCGTCGCCCATCCCCACGGCGATGGCGATGATGTTCTTCAGCACGCCACCGAGCTCGCAGCCGATCACGTCCTCGTTGCTGTATACACGGAACAGCCCGCTGTTGAAGAGCGGCCGCAGGAGTTCCGTGTTGCCGCCGTCCTTCATGGCCAGCACGCTGGCGGCCGCGCGTCCTTCCATGATCTCCCGGGCCAGATTGGGCCCGGTGAGCACGCCCACCGGGTGCCCGGGCAGCACCTCTTCCACGATCTCGGTCATGCGCTTCCGGGTGCCGGCTTCCAGACCCTTGGTGAGGCTGATGACCGGCACCCAGGCCCGGATGTGGTCGCGCACGTTCTCCAGCACCGCCCGGAAGTTCTGGGACGGGATGGCCATCACCAGCACGTCCGACCCGGCCACCACGGCGGCCAGATCCGCGGAGGCTTTGAGCTTCACCGGCAGCCGGATCCCCGGCAGGTACTTCTCGTTGGTGTGCGACTCGCTGATCTCGTGGACGATCGCAGCACTGCGTGCCCAGAGGGTCACCGGCGCGTTGCGGCTGACAAGGGCAGCGACGGTCGTTCCCCAGGAGCCCCCGCCGAGCACACCGACTCTCAGTTCCGCCACTCAATGCCCCCCGGCAATCCAGGCGATCAGTATAGGGGGCCGGGGTCCGGTTCTGGAACCTTCACGGTGCTGGGCCTATGCTCGACGGAATCCGTCGGTCTGCACGTTCAAGCAGCCGTCAAGTAGGAGGAGGTCCGATGAACAATATGCTGTTGAGACGCTTTCCGGTTCTGGTCGGTGTCGTATTCTCTGTCTCCGCGCTGGCAGCCACGGGCGCTGCGGCCGCCCCGGCCGACGGGCCGCCGCCCGGCGAGCGGCCCTGCCACGCCGACGCCATGAAGTACTGTGCCGACCACCGCGGCGACCGGGGCGCGATGGGCGCCTGCATGCGGGAGAATCAGGCGAATTTCTCCCAGGCATGCCAGGATGCCATGCAGGCTCGGATGCAGGGGCAGCAGGGACAGGGCAAAGGGCCAGGTCCCGGTGGGCAGCCGGCTCAGTCCGGCACGGATGGTGCCAGCGACGATTCCTGACGGCGATCGCGCCGGGCCCGGTCTCAGGCCGGTCCCGAACGGGGCACGCCGGACAGGTCCGCCATGAGATCGTTGCTCAGCGTGATGAAGATGCGGAAGCTCTCGTCCGCCGCCAGCCGCTCGTTGATCATCTCCGCATAAGCGCGCTCCTGGAGCGCCTTGAGTGAGGCTACCGCGTTCGTCCGCGCCGGATCGGAGCCGATGGCGACGGCCTGATCGCGGAGCTCGAGCGCCTGCCGGTAGAACTCGTCGATGCGGTTCTTGCGCCGGATGACGAGGATGCGGTAGACCGCGTACAGACCGGACACCAGGCCGATGATCAGCGTCACCAGGACCTCGGCCACCCCCGAATAGCGTTCGTAGAAATCAGGCTCGTCACGGTTGAGATAAGCGAGCGCGCCGGGATGCAGCACGAAGGTCGACCCGGAGACGTCGAACTGGTCGGTGAGCCGCTGGAACAGGCCAGCCTGCACGGTCGCCAGTGACGGCTTCAGCCGCAGGATCTCCCGCAGGAGGTCGTAAATGGTCCCTTCGGGAACACCTTTGCGGGCCACCAGCAGCTGATCCACGGCCAGCGTCAGCACGGGCTCGGGCGTCACCTCGCCATAGGTACCGGCCGGGATCACGAACGGCTTGAGGTGCGGGTAGAACAGCGGAATCGAGTCCACGGGGGAGCCCGTGCCCACCGATTCCGCATCACCCATGCTGAACAGCCGGTATCTGCCGCAGCGCTCGAGCGGCTTCTCCAGATCCGGGATGACGGGTGCATAGATGACGATCACGTCGGCACAGCCCTGATCGTCGTCGACGTAGTTGATCCTTGCCGGATCTATACCGTTTCGCCGCAGGGTGGTCTCGAGCAACAACCGGGACGGGGACTCGACCGGGCCCGCAAACACGCGCCTCTGTGTAAGCTCGGCGAGCAGGTCCGTCTGGGTGAGCATCGAGCCGTCCGCCGGCAGCCGGTAGGCGATGTGCAGCACCGTGGGGTACAGCGGGACCACGGTGGCGATGTCCGGATCGTAGGCCTCGATGTTGGCCGCGAGCGCCAGATCCGCCTCCCCGGTTTTCAGCAGATCCAGCGCGCGACGGTCGGGGTCGGGATTGTCGACGAGGACGATGCGAATATCCGCCTCCTCGTCGAACTGGCGGACGAATGCTTCAGCGATGGCCTTGTCGATTCTGAGCTCCGGCGTCACGAGTCTGAGCTCGCGGTTGAACTCGGCGCAGCCGGCCGTCGCCAGCAATGCCAGCAGCAGGACCCCGATCGGGATCGATCCGTGGCTCATCGAGGCGGCTCGAACAGCACCGCCTGGGCGGAGAGAATCTGCTGCTTCATGGCGCCGCTCGCCGCAGACGTCGCAATCCTGCCGGCCCACTCCATGGCGGCGTGCTCCAGCGCCCGGGCATCGGGGAACACGGCAGACACGTAACCCGAGGTCAGGGCCTCTTCCGCACTGATCCGGTCGCCGGTGAGCACCAGCCGCCGGGCCATGGCCTCGTTCATCTGGCTGCGGGTGAGCTCGAATGCCGCCGGCACGCCGAACCGCACCTGCGGCTGACCGAAAACGGCCGCCGCAGCGGCAAGGCGCAGGTCGCAGAGGCTGGCGAGATCCATGCCACCCGCCAGCGCCGCACCGTTGACCGCCGCCACGAGCGGCTTCGGAAACGTGTGCAGTTGCCGGTGATAGTTGCCGGCATCGCTGAAGATTTCGGCCGCGTCCCCCGCCTGCAGCTCCTTCAGGTCGAAGCCGGCGCAGAACGTGTCACCCGCACCGGTCAGCACAACGGCCTTCACGGTGTCGTCGCCGGCAAGCGCGGCCAGAGTGCTCACCAGCGCATCCCGCAGCGCCCGGTTGAGCGCGTTCTTCTGTTCGGGACGGTTGAGCCGGAGCACGGCCACCGCGTCCGCACGGCCAAGCTGCAGTCCTTCGAAATCCTCCACGTTTCCTCCCCGGTGACGTCCAGCGCGCGCCGTCTTTCTCGAATCGGGCAGCCCGTCACCCTATCATGCCGGGACGCGAACGAGGATGGGATGCGGATGAAAGCCATCACCTGCGAACGCTATGGCCCGCCCGAGGTGCTGCGTGTCACCGAGGTCAGGGAGCCTGTTCCGAAGCCGGACGAGCTGCTCATCCGGGTGCGCGCGGTGGAAGCGACGAAATCCGATTGCGAGCTCAGAAGCTTCCGCCACCCGGTGTCGTGGTACTGGCTGCCGTTGCGGCTGGCCATGGGCATCCGCCGTCCACGCTGGCGGGTGCTCGGCCGCTACTTCGCCGGCGAGGTGGTATCCAAGGGCAGCGCCGTCGACAGCTGGCGTGTCGGCGATGCGGTGTTCGGCGCCGGCCGGATGTTCGGCGCCTATGCTGAGCTGCTCACGGCACCCGCGAGCGCGCCGCTCGCTGCCAAGCCGGGCAACATGAGCTTCGAAGAGGCTGCCGCCGTACCGCTCGGCGCCTTCAACGCCCTGCACTTCCTCACACGGGCGCACATCCGGCCGGGGGAGCGTGTGCTGATCAACGGCGCCGGCGGCAGCATCGGGGCGCACGGCATCCAGATCGCCCGGGCCTTCGGCGCCGAGGTGACGGCGGTGGATGCAACGCACAAGGCACAGATGCTGCAGCGCCTCGGTGCCGCGGCGTTCATCGACTACACAACCACCGATTTCACGACAACCGGTGAGCGATGGGACGTGATCCTCGACATGGTGGCCGGCAGCGACTACGGCGCCTGTATCCGCGCGCTCAATCCCGGCGGGCGCTACCTGAAGGCCGTGCCGAGGCTTTCGGACCTGATCCGATCGGTGTTCACCACCCGCTTCACCGACCGGCGTACCATCGTGGCCTTCGCGCCGGAGACAGCTGCTGCGCTCGAGAGGATTCGTCAGATGATCGAGGCAGGTCAGATCCGGCCCATCGTCGATCGGGTCTACTCCATGGAGGAAGCAGCCACCGCGCATCATCGTGTGGAATCGGAATCCCGTCTGGGGGCGGTGGTGATCCGGATCGACGACGCGCACTGACGATGGCCGCGGACGTCGGCCCCGCCGACGGCGCGTCGGTGGATCAATCCCCGGCCTGCTCCAGCGACTCGTTGGCTGCGGAGCCGAAGATGCCCTTGGCCATGAGCGAGGACTCCAGGCCACGCCGATGCTGGTACACGGCTGCCCGGATCGCGTGCAGCTCTCTGTTGGCCGGATCCGCCTGCACCGCCATCTCCACCAGATGACACGCAAGCCGGGGATCCTCGTCCGCAAGCGCCTGGCCGCGTTCCGCGAGCCTTGCCGCTCCGCCTGCGAGCGATGCCAGCTCGCGAGCCAGCACGGAATCCTCGGCGGGCTTCAGGTGCGCCGGGTTGCCGTCGTACCAGCCGCCGTAAAGCCGCCAGATGTTGCGGACGATGAACTCGGGCTCGTCGTAGATGGGCTGCAGGTAGGGCTTCGCCAGCACGGCCGGATCGATCTTCACCTCGTGCACGATCTCGTTCAGCCGCGCGCCTTCGTTCATGGCGTCCACCGTGGCCTTCACCAGGAACTCAAGCGCCTCGGCCACATCCACGAGCACCTTCCTGATCCGCTCCGCGCCCGCAATGGGCAGACCGTGAGCGGGTAGAAAGAGCTCCGCACCCTGGTCCGCCATGCGTCGCATGGCAGCCGCCCACTCCACCGGGTAACGCTGCACCTTCTGCGGGTTACCCGCATTGGGGAAGCACCAGATGAAGAAGTCGCCGGCGCAGATGGCCTTGTGCTTCGGGATCCAGGACCAGGTGTGATCGTCGGTCTCGCCCTTGGCGTGGTGCAGCTCCACGTCGAGATCACCCACCTTCAGGTCGAGGCGATCCGAGTAGACGACGTTCGGCCGTACCGCGGACTCGGGCAGGAAGGCGTCGCCATCGGTCAGGTTGTAGCCGCGTCGCGAGAACTGCCCGAACTGCCGGCGGTTGATCACCATGTTGTAGCCGCTGGTCCAGTTGTAGCGGTCGAACCGCTTCGAGACGTTCTCGTGACCCGCCACCTCCGGTGCCGGGTGACCGCGACCTTCGGCGTCCGCCACGAAGGCGCCGCTGCCGCCGACGTGATCCAGGTGCCCGTGGGTGTAGACGAGCGTGTTGAAGCGGGCATCCCGCCAGCCGCGCACCGCCTCCACCACCCGACCGCCGCCCTGGGGACCGCTGGTGTCGAACGCCAGCAGGCCGTCGTCGGTCTCGAACAGCACGCAGTGCGAGAACGCCTCCACCATGGCCACCCCGTCGGCGATGACGGAGAGCTGGTGGTTGATCCGGTTCATGGGGCCGACGTCGGCCACGGTCTTACCGCCGTCGATGACGGCCGAGGACATCTCCAGAAGGTTTGCCATGGTCAGGGAACCTCTCGTTGGGTGGCAGGCAGTGAGGCGACGAGCCGTTCGAGATACGGCGCGAACCGCTCGCCCATGCGCACGTAGCCGGCGGGATTCGGGTGCAGGTCGTCCGGCAGGTCCGCCGCGTCATCGACGCCGAACAGCTCCAGACCGTTCAGATAGTGGAGGTTCGCATCCCCGGCTTCGCGGCGCCTGGCCACGACCCGCTCGATGATGCGGCGCACGGTGGTGAGCGACATGCAGCCGGCACGGATGTCCGCCGCACCCGGGATGGTGACGAAGCGGCCGTTGCCGTCCGGCACCGTGGGGCCGGGGTGATCCTCCGCGCTCGGGCAGAAGATGGGCGAGACGAGCTGGATCGGGGTATCCGGTCTGCCTTCGCGGATCGTGTCGAGAAAGCCGTGCAGCGCCGGCTCGAACACCCGCTCGCGCATGCTGTCGCCGTTGATCACGTTGATGCCGGTCTTGATGCTGATCACGTCCGCATCCGAGTCGCGGATCGTGCGCGCCACGAACTGGTCCAGATGACACTGACCACCGAAGCCCAGGCTCTGCAGGTTGGCGCCCGCGAGCCGCGCCGCCACCGCCGGCCAGGTGAGTCCGGGCGCGTTCGCCTCCATGCAGTGGCTGATGGAGCTGCCGTAGTGAATCCAGCGCACACGCGTATCCGCCGGCGGTGCGGCGAGCACCGCGCCGTCGTCCAGATGCAGCCGGTCCAGCGAGACGAAGGCATTGTGCGGCAGCCAGAGCTCGCAGACCTTGTCGCCCGCCGGCAGATCGTCGAACCAGACGGTGTCGGCCGGCCCGCGTTCCAGCCGGAAATCGCCCGGCTGGTCCGGATTCAGGAAGATCGTGTTGCCGGCCGTGGAAGCGGCATGGTACAGCGTGCCGGCCGTCTCCAGGTCGAACGTCACCGGACGCCGGGATAGAGGCGGTGTGACCAGGTTCGTGGCATGGAAACCGAGCCCCACCCGGCGGGCATCCGTGGCGAAGCGCAGCCGCACGCCGGAGGGCATGCGCACGATCACGTCCATGAGCGCCGGCACCTGCAGACGCGTCCAGGCGGGCAGCCGCCGCGGGCTCACCGCCCCGTCGCGCAGATCGAAATCCAGAGCGCCGCGGGCTTCCACCTGCCGCTGCCAGACCTCCCGGAGCTGCCAGGCCGCCATCAGCTGCCGAGCCCGCCCATGCAGATATATTTCACCTCGAGGTAGTCGTCACAGCCGTATTTAGACCCCTCGCGGCCCTGTCCGGACTCTTTTACACCTCCAAACGGGATCACCTCGGAGGTGATGGCCACCTCGTTGACCCCCACCATGCCGTACTCGATGCCTTCCGAGACCCGCCACACCCGGCCGATGTCACGGGTGTAGATGTAGCTCGCAAGACCGAACTCCGTATCGTTGGCGAGCGCGATGGCTTCCGCCTCCGTGCCGAAGCGGAAGATGGGTGCCACCGGACCGAAGATCTCCTCGGAGTGCACGCGCATGCTGGTGTCCACGCCGGTGAGCACCGTCGGCTGGTAATAGCAGGGACCGAGCGTGCCCGGTCCACCGCCGATGGTGGCCACTGCGCCTTTGTCCAGCGCGTCACGGACCAGCGCGTCGATATCCGCCACCGCCTGGGTGTTCACCACCGGGCCGTGGGTCACACCCTCTTCCATCCCGTTGCCCACTTTGAAGCCGGCCACGTGCGCGGTGAACTTCTCGACGAAGGCATCGTAGACGGAATCCTGCACCAGAATGCGGTTTGCACAGATGCACGTCTGTCCGGAGTTGCGGTACTTCGACGCCGCCGCTCCCAGCACAGCCGCATCCAGGTCCGCATCATCGAAGACGATCACCGGCGCGTTGCCGCCGAGCTCCATGGACGTGCGCTTCATGGTCGCCGCGCACTGCTCGGTGAGCGTCTTGCCCACCGGGGTGGAGCCGGTGAAGGTGAGCTTTTTGACGATGGGATTCGACGTGAGCTCGGCGCCGATCTCGCTCGAGCGCCTGCCCGTGACCACGTTCAGGAGCCCTGCCGGCAGTCCGGCGCGATGGGCAAGCTCGGCGAGCGCCAGCGCCGAGAGCGGCGTTTCCTTGGCCGGCTTCAGCACCATGGCGCAGCCCACGGCGAGCGCTGGCCCGGCCTTGCGGGTGATCATCGCGGCGGGGAAGTTCCACGGCGTGATCGCGGCGCAGACCCCCACGGGCTGCTTGATCACCACCGCGCGACGGTCCGTCTGCGGTGCCGGGATCACGTCGCCGTAGATCCGCTTCGCCTCCTCGGAGAACCACTCGATGAAAGAGGCCGCATAGGCGATTTCCGCGCGGGACTCGGCCAGGATCTTGCCCTGCTCCAGCGTCATGATCACGGCCAGGTCTTCCTGGTTGGCCATGATGAGATCGAACCAGCGGCGCAGCACGGCCGCGCGCTCCTTGGCCGCACGCGCGCGCCAGGCACGCTGCGCCACCTCGGCCGCCTCGATGGCGCGGCGGGTCTCGGAGGCGCCGCAATGGGCCACTTCGGCGATCACCGCGCCCGTGGCCGGATTGCTGACCGGAAAGGTTTCCTTACCGTCTCCGTCCACCCAGGCGCCATCGATGAAGGCCTGAGTCCGAACCAGCGTCGGGTCCTGGAGGCGGATGTTCTTGTCGAGCTTGATGTTCATGCTGAGCCCTCCTTGAGCCCTGCCGCCACCTTAAGAAACTCGGGAGGATGCTGTCGAGGTGTTCAGGCGATGGGCTGCGCGCAGGCGCCCGAATGATGCAGCACCATCTGCCAGCGCTCACCTTCGTAGACGAAACCGTTCGTAGCGAGGCAGACCCCGTTGGGCAGTGCCTCGTAACACGTCACGAGCATGACCGCGCCGTGGTCGTGCACCTGTGGTTCGAGAAAGTCCATGCCCGGCTGGTCCGGGTTCTCGAGAATGCGCCGCCAGCTCTCCATGATGGCTTTGCGCTCGGTCAGCCGCCGCCAGCCGGGATGCACGCAGACGAGGGGCGCCGTCCTGGACCAGATGGCATCCATGGCCGCCACGTCCTTCTGGCTGAACGCCAGGTAGAACGCTTCGTTGCTGAAGAGCACCTGTTGTGCCGACTCGTTCATTTATTCCCTACACTAGCCTGCTTCGATCACGATCTCGTAGCCGTCACGCAGCCGGGCGACTTCCGCGCGCACCGCCTGCCGTGACTGCTCCATCATCCAGTCGCCCTGAAGGTAAGGACGCGCGGCGTCGAAGTCGGCGAGCTCGCCGTCGGCGCGGCGGTAGCGCTCACGATGCCCGTCGAACCACTCCCGCAGAACCGCCTCTGAAGGCGGTGTCAGCTCGCCGGTGATCTGGCTGCGCATCTTCAGAATGAGCGCCCTGCGGATGCGTTCGTCCTCGTACAGCCCCCGGCGGTAGGCTTCCCGGAAGAGAATCTCGTCCGCAACCCACTCGTCGATGGCTGCCTGGCGCTCGGCGGGATCCAGGACCCGCATCTCCTGCGCCTGCCGCCGGGTGATCAGTGCCTCCACCGCGGCGCTGTCCAGCAGGATCTCAGGCTTTTGCGCTGTTCTGGCGATCTCTCCGGCAGCGAACAGCAGCATGCCGAAAAGCAGGAACCAGGTCAGCGGCTCTGCAACAAGCTTCTTCACAGCAGGTTTCCGGATGTCCTACTTCATCCCCGCTTCGAGCTCGCGGCGCAGCTTCGCAGCGGCGCTCTGTGCCCAGCGGCGCACATCCGAGCTGATGGTGACACTGGTGGACGGCATGGTGAAGCGGTCGATCTGCCCGCCGCCCGGCGGCTGGATCTTTCTGCGCTCCGAAACCATGGCCAGCACGGTGCCCGTATCGCCATCGAGGAGCTCGATCACCAGCGTCGCCTCGCCGATGTTGGACAGGTAGACGTCCGAACGGCCTACCGTCTCGGGCGGAACGAAGGAAACGATGTCGAGCAGGCCGCCGCGGAGAATCAGCGTGTTCGGCTCGATCTTCTCCACGATCTGATACTGCCTGCCTTTTTCGATCTCCTTCAGAAAAGACTCGCCCACGACCTTCTCGAACTCGGTCCGGGCCTCCTCGGCAATGCCGAAGGTCGTGCGGCTGCTGCGCGACAGCGTGCTGCGGTAGCGGTCGGGATCGCCCACATCCCGATACTCGAAGATCGCCTCCCAGAGGTAGAGGTTGCGGTACTTCGAGAGGTCGGCGCCGGGAAGCACCCAGGTCTCCTTGAACGCCGACTTGCCCTTCTCGAGCTCGCCGTATCGCTCGGACTCGATGTCGCCGAGCGCCTCCTGCGCGCTCGCCGGCACCCAGGCGAGCGCCGCCGCAGCCAGCAACCACATCAGTGCCCATCCGTTTCCCGTCCGGCAGGTCATCGTCCCTCTGTACAACCGCGTGTGACCCATCATCGTTCTCCTGAAGGTTTGCCGGTTGCGCTTCATCTTCCGGAACCACCAGTAGGGCGTCAATCGAGACGGGCAGACGTGCCGTCCTCGCTCCTGCTACCCTTGCCCCACAACAATTCTGACAACAAGAACGCCGGCAGCGGACCGGCATCGTGGAGAGGGGACATGGCGGAACAGCCGCAATCGGACGCTGGCGCCGGCAGCATCACGTTTACCAGACGCTATACGCACTACGTCCTCGGCGTGCTGCTCGTGGTGTACATCTTCAACTTCATCGACCGCCAGATCCTGGCCATCCTCGCCCAGTCGATCAAGACGGATCTCGGGCTCAGCGACACCCAGATCGGCGCGCTGTCGGGACTTGCCTTCGGCATCTTCTACGCGACGCTCGGCATACCCATCGCCCGGCTGGCGGATCGCCACTCCCGCGTCAACATCATCTCCATCTGCCTCGCCATCTGGTCGGGCATGACGGCCCTGTCCGGTCTCGCGCAGAACTTCTGGCAGCTCCTGGTCGCCCGCATCGGCGTGGGCATCGGCGAGGCCGGCGGCAGCCCGCCCTCCCACTCCGTGCTGGCCGACTACTTCGCCGCCAACGAGCGCTCCACCGCGCTCGGTATCTATGCGATGGGCATCCCTGTGGGCATCCTCTTCGGTAACCTCGCCGGCGGCTGGATCAACGAATTCTTCGGCTGGCGCAACGCCTTTCTCGTGGTGGGCATCCCCGGCGTGCTGCTCGCCATCGTGCTCAAGCTCACGGTGCGCGAGCCGCCACGCGGTCATACCGAAGTGGTGAAGAAGTCGGTCGAGCAGGTGCCGTTCAGCACGGTGGTCCGCACCATGTGGAGCTACCGCAGTTTCCGGCAGATTTCTCTCGGAGCGGCCACCCAGGCGTTCGTCGGCTACGGTGCCATCGCCTGGATGCCGGCCTTCCTGATCCGCACCCACGGCATGTCCTCGGGTGAAGCGGGCACGGCGCTTGGCCTCATCATCGGGATCGCGGGCGGGATCGGCACCGTGATGTCCGGCTGGATCGGCGACCGGCTCGGCGCGCGGGACGTGCGCTGGTACATGTGGGTGCCGGCCTGGGGCTTCCTGATCGCGGTGCCGTTCAGCCTTGGGGTATTTCTGCTGGACGAGCTCTGGGTGATCCTGGCGCTGTACATCATCCCGGCCTTCACCGTGCAGCTCTACACGGGCCCCACCTTCGGCATGACCCAGTCCCTGGCCCCGCTCGCCATGCGCGCCTCGGCCTCGGCGCTGCTGCTGTTCATCGTCAACATCATCGGCCTGGTGTTCGGCCCCACGGCCGTGGGCTACCTGAGCGACGTGCTGCAGGAGACGATGGCCATGCCGGACACGGAGTCGCTGCGCTGGGCGCTCATCGTCTGCGGGCTGGTCTATGTGGTGTCGTTCGTCAACTTCATGCTGGCAGCGAGAACGCTCAAGGACGATCTGGCCCGCTCGCACGCGGCTTAGCAGCCGGCACCTAAGTTCGCGGGCGTCAGCTCGACAGATCCAGGTCGGCGAGCGCCTGCTGCAGACGCTCCCGCGCCGGCTCCGCCTGGCGCAGGATGTGATCGACCTTGTGAAACTCCAGTGCTCGAACACCCGTCACCTCCACCTCGATGTAGATGTCCGGCTTCCGGCGGCGGAACTTTTCGCGGAGGATCGACTTCTCGGCGATCTGGAAGGTATTGAACACGGACTCGGTATAGCTCGGCAGCTGATCCTCCTCCGGCGCGCGCTGGCCCATGACGTCGATGGCGATCAGCAGGTCGCAGTCGTCCTCGAGCAGGTCGTAAGGCAGCGGATTGACGCTGCCGCCGTCCACCAGCACCCGGTCGTCCTGCACCACCGGCTTGAAGATTCCGGGCATGGCGAAGCTGGCGGCCACTGCCGGAATGATGGGCCCCCGATCGAAGACGACCTCCTCCCGTGCCCAGAAGTCCGTGGCCACCACCTTCAGCGGTATCTCGAGATCCTCGAAGCGGCTGACGCCGATGAGGTCTTCCAGGTGATCGAGGAATCTGTCCACCTGAAAGAGGCTGCCGCGGCTGATGTTCAGGTCGAAGAACTCGAGCCAGGCGAAGAGCTGCTTCGCCTCGAAGGCTTCCTGCAGGGTCTTCGGCATGGCCACCAGCTCGGTGATCCCGGCATGAATCTCGTCGCCGCTGGCGCCGGACGCATAGAGCGTCCCCATGATGGCCCCGATGCTGGTGCCGGCAATGGCCACCGGCCGCACCCCCGCCGCGTCCAGAGCCTGCAGCATCGGGATATGGGCGAGCCCTTTGGCGCCGCCGCCACCCAGCGCCAGGCCGACCTTTCTGCCTGCGGATGCGGGTCTGTCCGCGGGTGTGGTTTCGCCTGACGGGTCGGTAGCGGTGTCGGTCACGATCTGACTATGCTTGGCCGGAATGATCGACATTCTGCATGAACACAGCGCGCTGATCATCGGCGCCGGCTACCTGATCCTGGAGCTGACCGCCATCGTCGCCGCCGTCCATGCGGTGATGAACGTCCGCACCGCTCAGGGGGCGGTCGCCTGGCTGCTGGCGCTCGTGACCATGCCCTTCATCGCCCTGCCCCTGTATGCGGTGTTCGGCCGCCGCCGCTTTCTCGGCTACGTGGCCGCCCGGCGCGCCGGAGACGCAGCCATCGAGAGGTCCGCGGGCGCGCTGGCCGGCGAAGCGGAGGAGTCCTTCCGCGCCGAGCTGGACGCCAGGAGCCGCCGCTACCTCGGCTTCGAGAAGATCGCCGGCGCCCCCTTCCTGCGCGGCAACGACGTCGCGCTGCTCGTCGACGGCGAGGCGACCTTCGACGCCATCTTCGATGCCATCGGCGGCGCGGCAGGCTACGTGCTGGTGCAGTTCTACATCGTCCGTGACGACGAGGTGGGCCGGCGGCTCCAGGACGCCCTGCTCGACTGCTGCCGACGCGGCGTGAAGGTCTACTTCCTCTATGACGCCATCGGCTCCTACGACCTGCCCCGGCGTTATGTGCAGACGCTTCGCGACGCCGGTGCGCGGGCGGAGGCCTTTGCCAGCTCGACAGGGCGGATGCGACGGTTCCAGATCAACTTCCGCAATCATCGCAAGATCGTCGTGGTGGACGGCCGGACGAGCTTCGTCGGCGGCCACAATGTGGGCGAGGAGTATCTGGGCGGCGATCCCAGGCTCGCGCCCTGGCGCGACACCCATGTCCGGCTCGCCGGGCCCGTGGCCACGGTCACCCAGCTGCCGTTCGTTCAGGACTGGTACTGGACGACCGGCGAGCTGCCTGACGTCGACTGGCATCCGATCGCCTGCGAAGCCGGTCACACCGCGCTGTCGCTGCCGAGCGGGCCGACGGACGAGGTGGAAGCCGGCGCCCTGCTCTTCGTGCACGCCATTCACTCGGCGAGGGAACGGCTCTGGATCGTCAGCCCCTACTTCGTCCCCAACGGCTCCATCATCGATGCGCTGAAGCTCGCGGCGCTGCGCGGTGTGGACGTGCGCATACTGATCGCCGGACTCACGGACAACCGGCTGGTCGCCCTGGCCGGCCGCGCCTATCTGCCGGAGCTCATCCCCTCCGGTGTGCGGGTGTTCCACTACGCGAACGGATTCCTGCACCAGAAGGTGATGCTCATCGACGACGACCTGGCCACCGTCGGCACCGCCAATCTCGACAACCGCTCCATGCGGCTGAACTTCGAACACACCGTGGTGCTGGCCGACACCGCGCTCGCCGCCGAAGTGGAGGCCATGCTGATCACGGACTTCGCGCACAGCGAGGAATTCGATGCAGCGGCGGCTGCAGATGGTCCGTGGTGGAAGAAGGCGGCGGTGAGAGGCGCCAGACTCCTCGCCCCCGTACTTTAGTCTGCTTGCTCTCGCCCACGTGCTTTCGAGTGGCGGACGGCAGCGTTCGCTCAATCCCCGTCGGCGTCCGTCCCGGCAAGCGGCTTCAGATAGCGCAGGGTGAGAAACGTCATCACGCTGATCACCAGCGCGATCTCCAGCCGCTGCGACGCAACCGCCAGCCCGATGGCGCCGGTGGCCCAGAGGCTTGCGGCCGTTGCCGTCCCCTGCACACGTCCCCCGTGCTTGAGAATGGCGCCACCGCCGATGAAGCCCATGCCGGTGATGAGCCCCTGCACGACGCGCGCTTCCGCGTCGGTGGAGTCCAGCACCTGATAGCCGATGAGCAGATAGGCACAGCTCGCCACGGCCACCAGGGGGAACGTTCGCAGCCCGGCCGTGCGCTCGCTCTTCTCCCGGTCCCAGCCGATGGGCACGGCAAACAGATAGGCAAGCGCCAGCTCACGGAAGTGCCTGAGGATCAGTCCCCAGTCGAAGCTCAACCAATCCGGCATGGCCATCCGCTCCCGCAACGCAGCGCGGTCCAGTCTGGCACAGCGGCGAGCCGACCCCAAGGCGCGGTGGCGGCACGGCGGGCGAGCATGCATCATGCGCCGCTGACAGTGCCGATCGAGGGGGACACCATGAGCCGTATCGAACCATTCCGCATCAACGTCGACGACGGTGAGCTGACCGACCTGAAGGCGCGCCTCGCGCGCACCCGCTTCCCGGAGGCCGAGACGCCAGACGACTGGAGCCAGGGTCTGCCGCTCGCTTATGCGAAGGAGCTCTGCGACTACTGGTTGAACGACTACGACTGGCGCGCCCGGGAGGCCTACTTCAACCGCTTCCCCCAGTTCACCACCGGGATCGACGGGCTGCCCATTCACTTCATTCACTGCGAAAGCCCGCACCCGAATGCGGTGCCGCTGGTGATCACCCACGGCTGGCCGGGGTCGGTGGTGGAGTTTCACAAGGTCATCGATCCCCTGGTGGACCCCGTCGCCCACGGCGGCGACGCGGCGGATGCCTTTCACGTGATCTGCCCGACGCTGCCCGGGTACGGCTTCTCGGGCAAGCCGGCAACCACCGGTTGGGGCGTGGAGAAGATTGCAGGGGTGTGGAACACGCTGATGACGCGCCTCGGCTATGACGCCTACTACGCGCAGGGCGGCGACTGGGGCTCGGCGGTGACCACCGCCATCGGCATCCAGAATCTCGGTGCCTGCCGGGGCATCCACGTCAACATGCCGAACGCCTCCGCCACCAAGGAGGCGCTGGCAAACCCCACGGCGCGGGACAAACAGGCACTGGCCGGCGCTCAGTACTACCAGGAGTGGGGCGCGGGATACTCGAAGCAGCAGGCCACCCGGCCACAGACGCTGGGCTACGCGCTCACCGATTCCCCCATGGGGCAGGCCGCCTGGATCATCGAGAAGTTCTACGAGTGGACGGACTGCGACGGTCATCCCGAGAACGTGCTCAGCCGGGAGGAACTCATCGACAACGTGATGTTCTACTGGCTCACGGCCAGCGGTGCCTCATCGGCCCGGCTGTACTGGGAGAGCTTCGGCAAGGCTTTCGGAGCCGGCGCTGCCAGCACGGTGTCGCTCCCTACGGGCTGCAGCATCTTCCCGAAGGAGATCGTCGCTACCCCGAGAAGCTGGGCCGAGAAGCGCTACACCAACATCGTTTACTGGAACGAGCTGGAAAAGGGCGGCCACTTTGCCGCCTTCGAACAGCCCGAGCGCTTCGTCGAAGAGCTCAGGCACTGTTTCCGGCTGATGCGCTGACCCCGCCGGGGCGGGGTCAGCCGCAGGTCAGGCGGCTCGGGCCCTGGGTCTTCGGGAACGCCGACGGCGGCGATTGCGGCCGCTCCGTTCGCCCTGATCCGCACGGCTCGTGTCGGTTCGGGCCGACGCGTCGCGTCTGCCGCCCTGCCGGGTCTCGCGCGGCGCCCTGGACGTATCCCCCACCTCGGCGGCGGAACCCTGGCTGCTGACGTGCACCTGCATCGTCGCCGGCCGGACGCGGGTCAGCCGCTCGATGGCCTTCAAGCGGCTGATCTCGGACGGATCCACCAGTGACCAGGCCACCCCGCTGGCGCCGGCTCGCGCCGTGCGGCCGATACGGTGCACGTAGCTTTCCGGCTCGTGCGGCAGCTCGAAGTTGATCACGTGGGAGACGCCCTCGATGTCGATACCGCGGGCGGCGATGTCAGTCGCGACCAGCACCCAAGCGTCACCGGACTTGAAGCTGTCGAGGGCACGCTGACGGGCGTTCTGCGACTTGTTGCCATGGATCGCTTCGGCAGCGATGCCCACCTGATCGAGCTTCTTCGCCACCCGGTTCGCGCCGTGCTTGGTGCGGGTGAAAACGATGGCCCGGGTGACCTCCGGCTCGTGCAGCAGCGCCTGCAGCACGTCCTGCTTCCTGTCATTGCCCACGTGCACCACGCCCTGCTCGATCTTCTCGACGGTGAGCTTCTCCGGCGAGACGTCGATGCGCACCGGATTGTCCAGAATACGGGCAGCCAGCGCGGCCACTTCCTTCGGCATCGTCGCCGAGAAGAGCATGGACTGACGCTCTTCCGGGAGCATGCCGACGATGCGGTTCACGTCGCGGATGAAGCCCATGTCCAGCAGCCGGTCTGCTTCGTCGAGCACCAGATGGGTGACTTCCGACAGGTTGACGTCGCGGGATCCCGCCAGATCGAGCAGCCGACCGGGCGTAGCCACCAGCACTTCCACCCCGTCTGCCAGGGCGCGGATCTGCTTCTGGGCGCTGACGCCGCCGAAGATGCAGGTGTGCCGGATTTTGGTGTGGCGGGCGTAGTCGGCGATGTCCGCCTGAATCTGCGCCGCGAGCTCGCGGGTGGGCGCCAGGATCAGCACGCTGGGATGCCGGCTGCGGGCGCGCACCCGGTCGGCCAGCAGGTGCTCCAGGATCGGCAGGGAGAAGGCGGCCGTCTTGCCGGTGCCTGTCTGTGCGAGGCCGAGAATGTCCGCGCCGTCCAGCGCTTCGGGAATGGCCTGCTGCTGAATGGCGGTGGGGTGCTCGTAGCCCAGCTCACGGAGCGCACGGCACAGCGAGTCGCCGATGCCGAGGGCATCGAAATCTGTTCTGTTCAAGTTTTTGTTTTCCTTGGGGCGTTCGGCCGATGAATCGGAGAACGCTGCTGCCGTGACTGCTAACGCGCAAAAGCGATGACGGCGTATGAGTGAGTCGAGATGGCCGTTCGAGTGAACGTACCGCGCGTTCGACACGCGGGGCGCACAGTGAGGCCTGCTCCCTGGGAAGTCAAGGCAAGATTCGAGTGGAAGGGGCGAACTCCGACCTGCGTCTCACAGCAGCGGTGCACCGGCGCTCCTGCGGGCAGCCTCTGTTTCAGGGGCGTGTGGCCGCACCCGCCGGACGGACCTGCCCGGACTTGAGCATGGGATGACCCGCGGGCTGGTAGGTGATCACCATAGCCCGGCGCGGCAGATCGGAAGTGTTGGGCAGGGATCCATGGATGGTGAACGGATCGAAGAAGATCGCCGAACCGGCGGGCGCTGCCATCAGCGCCTGATCGGCGACGTCGAACACATCGGGGTCCGTATAGAACCCGCCGAGCTGCGTACCGTCTGCCGTACCCGGCAGGCAGCCGCGGAGGTGGCTGGCGCGGATGACCCGGAAGCAGCCGTTCGCCTCCGACGCATCGTCGAAGGTGACCATGACGTTGGGCAGACGGTCCACGTGATCACAGTCGTGCACCCAGTAGGGTGCGTCCTGGTGCCAGCCGAACGCGGAGCCCTCGCGGGGGCGCTTCAGGTTCAGCTTGTCCGTCCACAACGCCAGCTCCGGGCTGCCGACGAGCTGACGCATGGGCACCACCAGCCGCGGATCGTCGACGAGCGCATCGAGCACCGGATCGAGCTCGTGGACCGGCTCGATCACGCGCACCGTCCCGCTGTCGGGAGAGTGCTCGAACTGCACCGTCATGTGCCCCACGTCCACGAACCGCTTGCCGTCGAGAAGGTAGGTGCGACCCGACGCGGAAGCCTCAACCGCCGTCGCCACCGCGCGCTCCGCCGCCGCCTGCAGGCGAATGATCTCCGCCGCGTGGAATACGGCGGCACGGATCAGGAAACCGTCGCGCCGGTAAGCGCGGAGCTCGGCCGTCGAGAGCTCGAGTCGAGCGGCGCTGATCGGGGTGGCAGACATGCGTCGGATTGAATGCTAGCGTCCCATGTCTACGCAACCCCTCGTCGAGGATCCTCACGTCGGTGAACCCATGCCCGACCTGACCCCGCTCTGGCTGACGCTGCACCTGGCGCTGGTGACCACCGCGGTGCTGCTCGTCATCGGCACCCCGATCGCCTGGTGGCTGGCGCGGACCCGATCGCGGCTCAAGGTGCCCGTGGAAGCGATCACCGCCCTGCCGCTGGTGCTGCCGCCCACGGTGCTGGGTTTCTATCTGCTGATTCTGATGAGCCCGAGCTCGGCGATCGGCGGCTTCTGGGTCGACCTCACCGGCGACACGCTGACGTTCTCGTTTTCCGGCCTGGTGGTTGCGTCCGTCATCTACTCGCTGCCGTTCATGGTGCAACCGCTGACCACCGCATTCGACGCCATCGGCCGGGAACCCCTCGAAGCCGCGGCGAGCCTGGGCGCCTCGCCGCTGGACGCCTTTTTCTCGGTGGCGGTGCCGCAGAGCGGCAGAGGATTTCTCACGGCGCTCGTGCTCACCTTCGTCCACACCATCGGCGAGTTCGGCGTGGTGCTGATGGTGGGGGGCAACATTCCGGGTGAGACCAAGGTGATCTCCATCGCCATCTACGAGCAGGTGGAGACGCTCAACTATGCGGACGCGCACCTGCTCTCTGCGGGCCTGCTCGCCTTCTCGCTCATCGCGTTGCTGGTGACTTATGCCTTCGGAGGCCGCCGTCATGTCGGATGACTCACCGTCGGCCGGAACGCTTCACCTCGATGTCGCGCTGACCCTGGACGCCTTCGATCTGGCGATCACGACGTCGCTGCCGCTCGAGGGCGTCACCGCCGTGTTCGGGCCGAGCGGCAGCGGCAAGAGCACGCTGCTGCGCACCGTTGCCGGCTTCGTGCGTCCGGCGCGGGGCTGCATAACCTGCGGCGAAGATATCTGGTTCGACGCCGAGCGGCGCACCATGATTCCGCCACACCGGCGGCCGGTGGGTTACATGTTCCAGGATGGGCGTCTTTTCAATCACCTGGACGTGGCCGGCAACCTGGCATTCGCCGAGCGGCGGGTCGGGAAGCGGTCGGGGGTACAGGCAACGGAGCGCATCGATCCGGCTCACGTACGCGACGTGCTGGACCTCGGGCCCCTGCTCGGTCGCCGGATCGTGGCGCTCTCCGGTGGTGAGCGGCAGCGGGTGGCACTGGCCAGAACGCTGCTCACCCGGCCGCGCGTGCTGCTGCTCGACGAGCCGCTGGCGGCGCTGGATACGGCGCGCAAAGCCGACATCCTTCCTTATCTCGAGCGGCTGCCCCGCGACTTCGGCATTCCGGCGCTGTACGTGAGCCACGACATCGACGAGGTCGCCCACGTGGCGGATCGCATCCTGATACTGGCGCGCGGCCGTCTGCAGGCCAGCGGCCCCACGGCCGAGATTCTCGAACGCTTCGATCTGGCACCCTACACCGGCCGCTTCGAGGCCGGGGTGCTGGTGGAAGGGCAAGTGAGTCGGCACGACGACCGCCTCAAGCTCACGGCCATCGAGGCCCACGGCGCGACGCTCACCGTACCCTATGTGCCGGAACTGCCTATTGGCACGTCGGTTCGTCTCAGGGTGCGTGCGCGTGACGTGGCCATCGCCACCCGGCCGCCGGAGGGGCTCAGCATCCGCAACGTGTTGCCCGGCACCATCGACCGGCTGCAGGCCGACCCGGAGGCCGGCTCGGCCGAACTGGTCATCGACACGGGCGGGCCGAGACTGCGCGCACGGCTGACCCTGGCGGCGGTGGAGGAGCTCAGCCTGGAGGAAGGACTCGACGTCTACGCGCTGATCAAGAGCGTCGGGCTGGAGGGTTCCGTCGGCACGCACTAGATCAACCAGGATTCGCGGCACAGCCCGCGAGGAGAGTGAAGCATGAGACGAACCTACGCCGGTTCCTGCCACTGCGGCCGATTCCGCTTCGAGGTGGATGCGGACATCGATCACGTCCGCGTCTGCGACTGCTCCATCTGCCACCAGCGCGGCGCGCTCATTCACCGCGTGCCGAAGGAAGACGTCAGGCTGCTCACCCCGCTCAGCGAGCTGACGCTCTATCAGTGGGGCACCATGACTGCCGAGGACTACTTCTGCCCGGTGTGCGGCATTCTGCCGCTGCGTCGGCCCCGGACCCGGCATGCGTCCGAAGCACAGCGGCAACCGGGCGTAGCGCCATTCGACGGCTGGGCGGTGAACACGCGGTGCCTTCAAGGCTTCGACCCCTCGACGGTGCGAACCGAAGCAGTGCACGGCAGCCGGTTGCCCCTGCCCTGATTCAGGATTCCGGTCGTTCGCCGTCGATGAGCGTCTTCCCGAGCATGCTGGCACCGGGCTCTTCGTCGGACGGCTTCGGCTCGTATCCCAGCCGTCGCGCCAGTGCGATCATGCGCCGATTCTGCGGCAGGACCCGCATGTGGAGGTGCCGGTAGCCAGCGGCGCGGGCCACCGCCCGGAGCTCGAGCAGCAGGCGTGTACCCACGCCACAGCCCTGCCAGTCGTCTGCCACCACGATGGCGACTTCCGCGGTGTCTCCACCCGGCGGGGTCGCCGCATAACGCGCAACACCGATCTGCCTCTCCACGTCGGCCGCCCTCACCGTGGCGATGAGCGCCATGGCACTCGGGTAGTCGATGCGCGTGAACCGGGCCAACAGCTCGGGGGTGAGCTCGCGCAGCCCGTGGTGGAAGCGCAGGTAGCGGGATTCCGGCGACAGATTGCGCACGAAGTCGGCTTCGATCCGTTCGTCTTCCGGCGTGATCGTCCGGATGGTGATGTCCGCGTCGCGGGCCTGAAAGCTGATGCGGATGTCGGGCGGCTTCACCGTGTGCCTGGCGCGTATCCCCGCCTCAGGGGGAGCGGCTGCCCTCGTATTGACGCGGCCCGAACAGGATCGAGCGGTGCTCGTCGTTGAAGCCGTCCATGCCGCCGGCGATGGTTTCCTTGCGTATCCGGTCGGTCATGAAATCCATGCCACGCGCAACCGCAGCGCGGGCCATCAGGGTGTCGATCCAGCGCCTGACATTGGGCCGCTCGAACTCGAAGCGTACGCTCGCGGCCTTCGCGTAGGGCAGCAGCGCGATGTCGGCGATCGAGTACTCGTCCGCGACGAACTCCCGCTCTGCCAGGTGCCGGTCCAGCACCGCATACTGACGGGTGACTTCGTTCCGATAGCGATCGATGGCGTAGGGAACCCGGTCCTTCGCATAGAACGCGAAGTGGGCGAGCTGGCCCGCCATGGGACCCTGGTTCGCCGCCTGAAAGAACAGCCACTTCAGCATCTCGAGGCGCCGCAGCGGATCATCCGGGATGAGCATCCCGGTCTTTTCCGCCAGATAAATAAGAATGGCGCAGGACTCCCAGACGGTGACCGGCTGCCCCCCGGGACCATCCGGATCCACCAGCGCCGGGTGCTTGTTGTTCGGACTGATGGCCCGGAACGCGTCCGTGAGCTGATCACCGGCCAGAATGTCGATCTCGTGGAGCCGGTACGGCAGGCCCGTCTCCGCGAGCATGATGGCGATCTTCTGGCCGTTGGGCGTAGGACCGGTGTAGACCTCGAGCATGATCGCCTCAGCCGTCGATGGGGGCGCGGCCAGTGAGCGCACGCAGCCGGTTCGCCTGAGCCGTGTCCAGGTATTCGTCGATGCGGACGATCTTGCCGTCCCGGACGCCGACGAAGATGCATGCGGGAATCAGGACGTCCTCCCCGGATCCCGTCGATGCCCGCAGCGTGTGACGCTGCATCACCCGGCCGTCCGGAAGCTCCTGCCGCTCGATGACGTCGTAGCGTACCGACGGCACGTTCTCACACAGCCCGGTCAGCACGGCCAGATTCTCCTGCTTGCTCTGGCAGGCGTTGCTGAAGTTGTGCCAGACCTGAATGTCGTCCGCATAGAGATCGGCCACCGCCTGGGGGTTCTTGCTCTCGATGGCTGCAAACAGCGCTGCCGCCGTCGTCAGGTTGTCCATGCTGATTCTCCTTTGATTCAGTCGTTACCCATGAGCTCGAAGAGCGCCAGCACGGTGGACTCCACACCGCGGGTCACGGAAGGTTCCGGCGCGATCTTGAACAGCGGCGAGTGGTGGCTCGGCACCGGTGGACCGCCCGCCGCGGCCCACTCGAAGGCCTCACGCGGCGTGCCACCCACGGCCCAGTAGACGCTCGGAATGTCCGGATTCACCGTGAAGAACGGGAAGTCCTCCGCCCCCATGCCCTTGCTCTCTTCGCTGATCACCTGATCCTCGCCGAGCTCTCCGACCCACACCGCTCTGAGCTGCCGCGCCAGCGCGGCATCGTTGACGGTGGGCGGCACACTCTCCTCGGAGACGATCACCTCGGGCAGCCTGTCTTCCGGCAGCCCAGCCACCCGGCCCATGTTCACCGCGATGCGCTCGATACCTTCCAGCAGGATCCGGCGCGTCTCCTCGTTGGTGTTGCGCACGGTGAGCTGCAGGTGGGCCCGGTCGGAAATGATGTTGTGCTTGGTGCCGGCATGGAAGGATCCCACGGTGACCACACCCGGCGAGCGCGGCGACAGCTCGCGGGCCACGAGCGTCTGCAGCGCCAGCACGATCTGCGCGCCGAGGACGATGGGATCCTTACCCGTGTGCGGGCTTGCTCCGTGCGCACCCACGCCGTGGATGATGATGTCGACGGTATCCGCACCCGCGTAGGGGCTGCCGTCGGAGACGTTGATCACGCCCGCCTCGAACTCGGACGCGACGTGGAACGCGAGCGCGTAGTCGGGCTTTCCGAACCGTTCCCAGAGCGCGTCGTCACGCATCATGCGCGCACCCAGCACCCGCTCCTCGGCCGGCTGGACGATGAGCATCAGAGTACCCGACCAGTCCGAACGTCTCGCCGCCATCAGCCGGGCGGTGCCCACCAGGCTCGTGATGTGCACGTCGTGGCCGCAGGCATGCATCACCGGCACCATGTCGCCGGTGATCGGATCCTTCTGCATCACGCGTGAGGCGTTCTCGAGGCCGGACTTCTCCTCCACCGGCAATCCGTCCATATCCGCGCGCATCATCACCCGCGGCCCGGGACCGTTCTCGAGGATGGCCACCACGCCGGTGCCACCCACCCCTTCCGTCACCTCGAAGCCCGCCGCGGCCAGCTCCGCTGCCATCCGGGCAGCGGTCTCGTGCTCCACGAGGGACAGCTCCGGATTGCGGTGAAAGTGATCGAAGAGCACGGCCAGGTGAGCGTCGTAGTCAGCCTGGATCGCTGCGTCGAGGCTCTGCGCACGCGTCGGGTCGGCGCTGAGCACGCAGAGGGTGGCAGTCAGCAGCAGGGTAGGGATTCGAGGCATCGAGCTGGCATCCGGTCGCTTGGCGAACGCGCATGCTAGGGTATCTCTGCGCAAGTTTCACTGGCTCAGCGTGCCGTACGGGCTCTTTGGCAAAGGGCCGAATCGAAGATTCGGCTTAACGCAATCGAAGATTGCGCGCGCGCTTCGCAGGAAATGGTCACTCCCATTACCAAGAAGCGCAACGAAGACCAAAGGGCCCGTACGGCACGCCCTGCGGGAGCTTTCCGCACTCGCCACGGCGGTGTTACGCCCCTTGCCAATATGCTCGATATTGGCTGCGGGACGTGCCTCCGGAAACAGAAAGCCCTGACGAGTGCGGAAAGCTCTGAGTCTGCGAAACTTACGCAGAGATACCCTGGAGCAAGTCGCCGCACCTTTGCTAATGTGCGAGGCTCAGTCGCAATCCCCCCGGGCCTGGCATGTCGAATCGGCGCTGGTTTCCCTGTTTCTGTCTGCTGCTCGTTCTCGCCGGCTGCGCGGAGCCGGTGCGGGAAGGCATCGCCATCGAGAACGTCACCGTGATCGATCCGGTCTCCGGACGGGCCGAGGCACAACGCGTCCTCATCGCCCGGGATCGCATCGCCAGCGTCGGGCCCGTGAGCGATCCGGCGACCGCCGTCAGAGAGACCGTGGACGGCACCGGCCGCTACCTCATGCCCGGTCTCTGGGACATGCACGTGCACTTCCTCTACGAGCCGCTGCTCACCGAGCGGATGGCCGATCTGTTTCTCGACTACGGCATCACCAGCGTGCGGGATACGGGCGGTGACCTCACCGAGATGGTGGCACTGCGGAACGGCATGGCCGCAGATCCGGCACCGGAACCGCATCTCTACTTCTCCGGCCCGCTGCTGGACGGCCGGTTCGTGGTGTACGACGGCGGCGATCCCGGCCGACCGAAGCTCGGCACCGGCATTCCCGATGCCGAGACGGCCCGGGCCACCGTGCGCGAGCTGAAGGCAGCCGGAGCTGATTTCATCAAGATCTACGAGCTGGTGGATCCGGCCGTCTATCGGGTGCTTGCCGACGAGGCCAGGGCTCAGGGTCTGCCCATCGCCTCCCACGTGCCGCTGACGATGACGGCCGACGGGGCCGGCCCCGTGGCAGACTCCATGGAGCACCTGCGCAACCTCGAGCTGGCCTGCGCGGCCGACTGGCAGGCGCTGCTTGCCGCCAGGCAGCAGACCGTGAGCGAGTTCGTCGAGGGCCGCGGCTACGACCTGCGCAGCACCCTGCACAACCTGCAGCGGATTCCCGCCATTCGGGCCTATGACGAAAACCGCTGCGATGCGGTGCTCGCCACACTCACCCGCACCATCCAGGTGCCGACCCTGCGGCTGAACACGGTCGCCATCGTCCGGCCCTTCGAGCATCCGGACTGGCCGCGCGCACTGTCCGAGCTGCCGGCAGAGGTGCAGACGATGTGGCGGGCTCAGGCCGACGCCTACCGTGACGCGGCGCCCACGGCAGACCCCACCTTCTCCGACTGGAGCCGGTTCCTCGTCGGCCGGCTCAAGGCGAACGGCGTGCCCATCGGTGCGGGCACCGACACCCCGATCGGCATCGGCATCCCCGGCTGGAGCCTGCACACCGAGCTCGAGCAGCTCGTGGGTGCCGGACTCACACCGCAGGAGGCACTGCACGCCGCCACCGTGCAGCCGGCCGCGTTTCTCCATCTGGAGTCCGAGACGGGTCGGATCGAGCCCGGCATGCGGGCAGACCTGGTGCTGCTGGACGCCGACCCGCTCGAGGACATCCGCAACACACGGCGGATCCATCGGGTGATGCTGAACGGCGGCTGGGTGCGCTGAGCGGGGTCGCGGGTCAGCCGAGCTCCCGCGCGCTGCCCATGCAGCTCGCGAGCGACAGCTTCTGCTGGCCGGTGTTGTCGAAGTTCGCCGGGTCGAACCACCGCTCGAAGCCCCGCCGGATGGCTGGCCAGTCCTGGTCGATGATGGCGTACCAGGCGGTGTCACGGTTGCGGCCCTTGTACACCAGCGCCTGGCGGAAGAGCCCCTCGTAACTGAAACCGAGCCGCTCCGCCGCGCGCCGCGACGGCTCGTTCAGCGCGTCGCACTTCCACTCGTAGCGCCGGTAGCCGAGCTCGTCGAACGCCCGCTGCATCATCAGGTACATGGCTTCCGTGGCCACAGGCGTGCGCTTGAGCCGCGGCGCGTAGGCGATGCTGCCTACCTCGATGCTGCCCGCGGCCGGCTGGATGCGCAGATAGGCGGCACGACCGAGCGCGCGGCCGGAAGCGCGGTCGACGATGGCGAAGTACAACGGGTCGGCGGATTCCGCCGCCTCGGACATCGCGAGCGTGAACGTTTCCCGGGTCGCGTAGGGGCCATCGGCCAGATAGGTCCACATGCTGCCATCATCTTCCGCATACGCCTCGAAGAGATCGGGCGAATGCCGCTCCGCATCCAGCGGCTCGAGCGTGCAGAAGCGCCCGCGCATGATCTCCCGCGCAGGCGCGGGGCAACCGCGCCAGTCGGGCAGCGGCTCGCCCACGGGCTGACCGAACGCATTGGTTCGCGGCTCCGGCCTCACGGGCGGGATCCGCTGACGCCGAACATGCCGAAGAGCAGCGCGTCCGCCTCCCAGGATTCCGCCAGCGAAGGCGGAAACCGACGGCGAAGGCGGGACGCCGACTCGATCACGGCGGTTGTTGCGGAGCGCAGAGAGTCGAGCCCGGGCACGATGCGAGTCTTGTCGCCAAGCTGAGCGGGCAACGCTCCGCCGACAGCGATGGCGGTATCCGCGAGCCGGGAAACCTGCGCTTCGCCGAGCGCATCCGCCTGCCGCTTCAGGCAGGCGTTCAATGCCAGCAGCACGTACAGCGGTTCTGCGCCACGAAACCACTGCGCACGGACGGGGTCGGAGAGGATCCGGTCATCTGGCACCTCCACCGCTTCGAACCGGGCGGCGCCCTGGCTCAGCTCCCTGAGGAAGGTCGGCGTGCGGGGATTCGTCAGCGTGACACCCGGCGCGTCTGCCGCCACCGAAACGAAGCGCCGCTCCGCGTCCGCACCCACCGATACGACAAGGTGCTCGACGCTGTCCGAACCCGCGATCCAGGACTTCTGGCCGTTCAGCCGGGAGGATGGGCCATCACCCACCAGGGTGCAGGCGGGACCGTCCTTCGGTTCGGCCACGGCCAGGCACGTCCAGCCGGCAGGCACGAACTCCGGAAAGCAGCGCCGGATGGCGGCCTGGTAACCGCTCATGAACACCCACGCAAACCGGTCCGCCAGTGCGCCACCCGAGAGCGCCAGCTCCACCTCGTCGACGACGCCGTCCGCTGTCGTCCGCCAGTGACGGAGGAAGTCTGCTTCGGTCGGGCAATCCGGCGTGGGTGTCATGGTCGGCTCTTGGCAGGTCAGCGTGGATTGTAGCTCAGGGGGCACGCCGCTTCGGCAGCGACCAGCCCCAGATGAGGGCCGATGCACGCACCAGAAAGCAGGTTCCCGCACCCGCCCACAGCGCGATGGATTGAGGGACGCCTGCCCCGGACAGCAGGATGAGGCACAGCGCGCCGGCAAACGCGGCGGTGGCATAGATGTCCTGGCGCAGCACGAGCGGGATCTCGTTGCAGACCGTATCCCGGATGATGCCGCCCAGCACGGCCGTCACCACGCCCATGGCGACGCTGATCACCGGCGATCCGGTGAGCGCGAAGGCCTTGGCCGCGCCGGCGACGCAGAATACGGACAACCCCACCGCGTCGGCCCAGAGCAGCCACCGCTCCACGCGCTGGATCTGCCGGGCGGCGCCGAAGGTCAGCAGCGCGGCAGCCACGATCAGCCACAGATAGGTGGGGTCCTGCACCCAGAACACGGGCGCGCCGAGGACGATGTCGCGCACCGTGCCGCCGCCGACTGCCGGCAGCAGCGCGATGACGATGAAGCCGAAGAGGTCCATGCCGCGCCGATCGGCCGCCAGGGCGCCACTCACGGCGAACACGAATACACCGAAGAAATCGAGCCAGGTCAGCATCCCCGAAACGCTCCCGGACTGGCGGATGGACCTCGCGACTTTATACTTCGCCGCGAGGTCACCCAACAGGAATCCAATGTCCGTCCACAAGCAGACTGCCCGGAAAGAGACCGCTTACGAAGCGCTCGAAGCCAGATCCCGCGAGATCACCCGCCTGAAGGAGATCCAGGCCATCGCCAGCTGGGACGAAGCCTGCATGATGCCACCGGGGAGCGGCGCCGGGCGCGGTCAGGCGCTGTCCTCGCTGACGACGCTGATCCACGAGCGGCTGAGCGACCCCGTGATGGGCGAGCTCTTGAATCGGGCCAGGGGAGAATCTAAACCGCTCTCGGCCTGGCAGTCGGCGAACCTGGCCAACATCGAGAAGCAGTTCGTGGAGGCGACGGCGGTGCCCGCGGATCTGGTGCGCGCCGGCCGGCTGGCGGCACTCGGCTGCGAGCAGGCCTGGCGCGAAGCCCGGGCGGCGAACGACTGGCCGCGCATCCGCCCGCTGCTCGAGGAGGTGGTGAATCTCGCGCGGCAGCAGGCGGACGCGCTGGCCGACGTTATGAAGCTCTCCCGCTACGATGCGCTGCTCGAGACCTACGAGCCGGAGCTGCGCGTCGTCGACGTCGAGCCCGTGTTCGAGGACCTGAAGACCTTCCTGCCCGATGTGCTGGAGCAGGTGCTGGAGAAGCAGGCAGAGCCGCTGCCGCTTACGGGCCCGTTTCCGATCGATGACCAGCGCCGGCTCTGCGAGCGTGTGATGCGCACCCTCGGCTTCGACTTCAACCGCGGCCGCTTCGATGTGAGCCACCATCCGTTCTGCGGCGGTGTGCCCGATGACACCCGGATCACCACCCGCTACACGGAGGCGAGCTTCTTCGAATCGCTCATGGCCATCTGCCACGAGACGGGCCATGCCCTCTATCAGCAGGGCCTGCCCCGGGACTGGCGGACGCAGCCCGTGGGCGACGCGCTCGGCGCCGCGGTGCACGAGAGCCAGTCGCTGCTGCTCGAACTCCAGGTGTGCAGCAGCCGGCCGTTTCTCGAGTACCTGGCGCCGATCATCAGAGCCGCGTTCGGCCGCGACGACTCAGATCCTGCCTGGTCTGCGGAGAATCTCTACCGGCACGCCATCCGGGTGGAGCGGGGTTACATCCGCGTGGACGCGGACGAGATCAACTACCCCCTGCACGTGATACTGCGTTTCGAGCTGGAACGGGCGCTGCTGGACGGCGCGTTGACCGTGGCCGACCTGCCGGATGCCTGGGATGCCGCCATGCAGCGTTATCTCGGGCTCTCCACCAGGGGCAACGATGCGAACGGCTGCATGCAGGACGTGCACTGGTACGCGGGGCTCTTCGGCTACTTCCCGACGTACACCCTGGGTGCCCTCGGCGCCGCTCAGTGGATCGCCACCGCGCGGGCGTCGATGGCGGACCTGGATACGGCCCTCGCCCGCGGCGATCTCGAACCGCTGCTCGGCTGGCTGCGGTCGAACATCCACGAGCGCGGCCGGCAGACGACCATGCAGCCCCTGTTCGAGGAGGTGACCGGCTCGAAGCTGGACGCGACCTTCTACAAACGGCACATCCAGCAGCGCTACCTCGGCTGAGGGTGAGCATGCCGCAGCACGACGTCGACAGACCGACCCTCTGGGTGGACGCGGACGCCTGCCCCCGGGCCATCAGGGACGTGCTGTTCCGTGCGGCCGACCGCCGCGAGGTGCGCGTGGTGCTCGTCGCAAACCAGTTTCTGCGCAAGCCGCCTTCGGCGTTCGTGTCGGTGGTTCAGGTGGAGTCCGGCTTCGACGTGGCGGACCGGACCATCGTCGAGCGTCTGCAGCCGGGCGACCTGGTCATCACCGCCGACATCCCGCTGGCCGACGAGGTTATTGCCAAAGGCGGCACGGCACTGACCCCACGCGGCATGCTCTACACCCGCGAGAACATCAAGGACCATCTCAGCCGCCGCGACATGCTGGACGAGCTGCGCTCCTCCGGCGTGATCACCGGCGGCCCGCCCAGCCTCGACAAACGCGACGTGCAGGCCTTCGCCAATGGTCTCGACCGGTTTCTCACCCGGGCGCTCGCCGGCTCGCCGGCCGCGCGACCGGAAGCTCCGTGAGCATTCGGGTTTTCGATGCCGATGCCGTGCGCTCCGCGCTGCCGATGGCGCGGTGCATCGATCTCATGGACCAGGTTCAAAGGTCGATCAGCCGCGGTGAGATCACGCTGCCGCTGCGCAGCCACGTGCCGCTGAACGAGGGGAACGGTCTGCTGCTGATGCCCGGCTGGCTGCCGGCACCGGCCGTGTTCGGCGCCAAGCTGCTGAGCCTTTTTCCGAACAACCCGAGCCGTCGGCAGAAACCCGTCATCCAGGGCTACGTGCTGCTCTTCGACGGCAGCGATGGCGCGCCACTCGCGCTGCTGGAGGCGTCGTCGCTGACCGCGCTGCGCACGGCGGCCGCGAGCGGCGCCGCGACCCGGGCACTGGCGAATCCGGACGCTGCGGTGCTGGCGCTACTGGGATACGGCGTTCAGGCCGGCTCGCACCTGGCCGCCATGCGCGCCGTGCGACCGGTCCGGGAGGTGCGGGTCTGGGGACCGGATATCGCCCGGGCAACGGTTTTTGCCGCAGAGCATGTGGCGGACGGCCTGACGGTGACCGCTGTGAGCAGCGTCGAGCAAGCGGTCCGCGGCGCCGATCTGCTCTGTGCGGTCAGCGCCGCCCGCACGCCCATCCTCCGCGGTGAGTGGTTGACCGCCGGTTGTCACGTCAACCTGGTTGGCGCGCACACCGCCGCGACCCGGGAAGCGGACGGCAACACCCTGGCGCGGGCCCGCGTCTTCACCGAGATCACCGAGTTTGCGCTTGCAGAGGCCGGGGACATTCTGCTCGCCATGGAGGAAGGCGCTATTTCGCGCGACCACATCGCCGGAGAGATCGGCGCTGCGCTGGACGGCACCATCACCGGACGCGAGGATCGCGATCAGATCACCCTCTACAAGAGCCTCGGCAATACGGCGCAGGATCTGGCCGCCGCCCATCACGTGCTCGAGCGAGCCAGATCGATGGGAGACCACGTGGTTTGAGTAGGCCTTGAAGCACACCCGATGGAAGATCAGCACCCACCAATTCGATATGCGCACGGCAGTGACGATGCTCGCATCGCCTTCATGCGCCTGGGTAAGGGTGATCCCTTCATCATCGAGGTACCCCACATTCAGATGTGCCATCTGGAACTCGAGTGGCAGCTGCCCGCCGTCAAACGCTGGTGCCAAGATATCGCCCGTCGCCACACGCTGGTCCGATTCGACAACCGTGGCAGCGGCCTATCAAGAGATCAGGTCGGCGACTTCTCGCTCGGATCGATCGCAGACGACATCGGTTGCGTCGCGGATTCTCTCGGGCTGCAGAGGTTCGCCCTGTTCGGTCGCATCACCGGTGGATTGCCGGCGGTGATGTTCGCCGCACTGCACCCGGCGCGGGTCTCTCGCCTCATCCTCTGGAACGGCTTCGCGAGCCACCAGAGTCACGGTGGCCACTCGCGAATGAAGGCGATCCTCGATCTGGCGGGCGCTGACTGGGAGCTTTTCACCGAATCCATATCCCAAGCCGCTCTGGGCTGGCAGGATTCGGCAGCAGCGAGAGCCTGGGCGGGGGTCCTGCGTCAGGCGACCACCCAGGATGCCTTCCTGCGATACCTGAACGCACGCACCCAATGGGACGTCGGCCCACTGCTTGGCAGCATCCGGGCGAAGGCCCTGATCCTTCACGACCAGAACAACCAGCTCGCAAGTGCGGAACGCAGCCAGGAGCTTGCTGCGGCAATACCTGACGCGGAACTGGCCACCGTGACAAGTATGGGTGGCATGCCCGGCGCTGACGCCATCGAGGTCATCGAGCACTTCCTGACTATCGATCCTCCCGAAACGCTGAGCGTTCCATCCCTGACAGCACGGGAAAACGAAGTCATGACGCTGGTGATCACAGGTGCGTCCAACCAATCGATCGCTGACGAGCTGGGCATCAGCATCAATACCGTCAACAGGCATCTCACCCACATCTTCGGCAAGCTGGGCGTGAACAATCGCGCCCAGGCGATCAGCTTCGTGCTAAGCCGGGCTGCGGGATCAGGTTCACAGTAATCCACCACGCCGAGCAGGCGTGGATATGACAGGTTCCTGCGATGCGCAGCCCCTCTTCCCTCGCCACACTGGATCAACACCAGACCAGGAGATGAAGATGCGGGCAATCGGATTATTTCTCTTGTTGATCGCTGCGGCATCCGCTTCGCACGGCGCAACGGGAGGAACGGAAATGGAAATGCAGAGCGTGGCAGGGTTGAGGGCAGCGGATGCTGCGTGGGCGCGGGCGGCAGCTGCCGGCGATACTGATGCGATTCTGAAGTTCTGGGCAGACGATGCCACCAACTACTTCCCGGGCATGCCGCCTGCCAAGGGAAAGACGGCTATCGAGAAGCTGGTCATGCGGAACCGCTCACAGGCTGACTTCAGGCTGAGCTGGGAGGCCACCGACGTGATGGTTGCTGCATCCGGAGAGCTCGGGTACACGTCGGGGCCATTCGAGCTGCGTGCGAGATCGCCTTCGGGGGAACTGGTGACGCGCACAGGCCACTACGTGTGCGTCTGGCGGAAAGACGCAGACGGGCGCTGGCAATGCATCCTGGAGTCCAGCGTGTTCGATCCGGACCCGCTCTGATGTTAAGCCGCGTGAGATTGACGAGTGGCTGAGCCTGCGCGCCAGCGGCGTCAGCTCCGCTGCCTAGCTCACCCGCCGCGGAGATGCGCGATCGGCACCGATTCCCGGAGCTCGTTGTCCGCTGCCACACCTTCTGCGCCGATCATCTCGTCGTAGGCGCTGCGATGGACACAGTCCACCCGCTCGACGCCGAGGTCGGCCAGCGTCTGCAGGGCAGCATAACGGCTGCGAAAAACGACCGACCCGCCCAGGCTGCCCATTATCGGGTCGACCCGGTTGCCGATTCGCCGAAAAAGCTGATAAACCGACGCGCTCAGCGCGTGCACCTCGAGCGCAACCGGTGCTCCGCTCCGGACCGATTTTCGGATGTCGTCGAGAGTCATCTGCCTGTCAATTTGTCTGTTCGACTGTCTGTTCGTGATTCCTTCACGGTGGGTTCACTGTGGGCAACCTATCGTCAAGACGACGTAAAATCGCACCCAGAATGATCGATTCAGCCGACGCCCCCATCACGCGCCTCGCCGTCATCGGCGATCTGCACGCCGAGCACGAACGCCTCGATCGCGTGGTCGACTGGCTGGCCGGTCGGACGGTCGACCACATCGTCTGCACCGGCGACATCGCCGACGGGCGAGGCTCGGTGAACGCCAGCTGCGCGATCCTCCATACCGGGAACGTCACCACTGTGGCGGGAAACCATGACCGCTGGCTGCTCGGCGACACGGTCCGGCACGTCTCTCAGGCGCATCGGCGCTCGGACCTCAACGACGACTCCATCGCGTTCCTCGAACGGCTCCCCCGCTCACGAACGCTCGAGACCGTCTCCGGCCCGCTGCTGCTCTGCCACGGGGTCGGCGAGAACGATCTGGCCCAGGTCTGGCCCGGTCGGCGCCCGGAGGAGGTCCGCCGCAGCCGGGATCTGGACACCCTGATCGCCGGGGACGAGCACCGGTTCGTGATCAACGGGCACATGCACTTCCGCGTGCTGATGCACTTCCGCAATCTGACCCTGCTCAATGCCGGCACGCTCATGGGTGACCGGGCCGGGGTGACCGTGCTCGATTTCGAGGCGGGTACGATCACGGCATATTCGGTGGTCGACGGCAGGCGGCCCGAGCGTCTCATGGAGATCGCTCTGGCGCCGGATGACACGCACCGGGTGTGGCACGACACCGGGGAGTTCGACGGGACCTGGGAACCGGTGCTTCTCTACGCCTGACGGCCTATCCCTTGAAGGCACAGCCCGTAGAGGGCTGCCAGCTCGGCGGCTTCCTCGTCCTCGTTGCCCGGAGCGAAATCTCCCGGCGGGTAATCGCCGAACGTCACGCGCTGCTGAAGGAGCGCGAACACGGCCCGCGTGGCCATGTCCAGGCGACGCATCAGCCGCTGCCTGGCTTCGCCTTCTACTGTCACCTTGTCGATGAGCACCGCCGAAATCCGTTCCGAGGCATGGCGGATCACGGACAGGTGGCGTTCGTAGACCTCCCTGTCACCGAGCAGGTGGGCCGCGCGGAGAAAGTCGCTGTGCCGCGAGAAGTACTCCACCAGGTCCCGGCAGACGGACAGCGCGGATTCCTCGAAAGACAGGCCCCGATGCCGCTCGATGCTCATGCGCTCGTCGATGCCGCGGATCTGCCGGTCGCGAACCGACTCGTGAAGCGCCACCAGGATGCTGCGCTTGCTCTTGAAGCGCGCGTAGATGGACGCCGTGCCGCAGCCCGCCCGCTCGGCGATGTCGGGAATGGTGATCTCGTCGAAGGAGCGTCCGTCCAGCAGGCTCTCCAGGGCCCGGATGATCTCCTGAAGCCGTTTCTCGCTGCGCGCCTGCTTGGGCGCGTTGACCCGCTCGAGGCGGATCATCACCGCCAGATCGTGGGGATGAACATCGGCTTTCGCGGCGGCGGGGACATCCGCGGCCAGCACGGACCCGGCCGGGATGACGACTGGTTTCTCCGCCATTTGCTGCTGGCCCCCTCGCTGCCCGTCGAAACGGGTGAAAAAACCGACAATTGGCACGACGCCGGCACGCATCTTAACAAAGGACTGCGCTCTACCGGCCCGTGCGGATTGACAGCATAACAAAAATAGAATTAGATTCCATTTCCATCCAGGGAGACGGCACGGAGACCTATACATGAGCGAAGCTGTATCGAATCGGGAACTACCCCCACCCCCGCCGAAAATGCCCGGTGATGCCGAGGTATCGCGAGACGGGCAGATTCCATCCGCCTACGACGTGCCGCTCGAGGACATCAATCCGGTCAATCCGCGTCTGTTCGCCGAGGACCGCTGGCAGGAGTACTTCGAGCGCCTGCGCAAGGAAGACCCGGTGCACTTCAACACCACGGAGCTCGCCGGCCGCTACTGGTCGCTGACCCGCTTCGAGGACATCAAGCAGGTGGACCAGGACTGGGAGAACTTCTCCTCTGCTCACGGCATCACGCTGGGCTTCCCCATCGATCACCCGCTGCCGGAGGGTGCGCTCAACATCAAGATGTTCATCGCCCAGGACCCGCCGGTGCACGACGTGCAGCGCAAGACGGTTTCCGGGGTGGTCGCGCCGGGGAATCTCGCGAAGATGGAGCCGCTCATCCGCGAGCGCACCTGCAAGGTGCTGGACTCCCTGCCGGAAGGCGAGACCTTCGACTGGGTGGATACCGTGTCCATCGAGCTCACCACCATGATGCTGGCCACCCTGTTCGACTTTCCGTTCGAGGAGCGTCGTAAGCTCACCCGCTGGTCGGACGTGGCGACTGCAGTCCCCGGCCGCGGCGGCATCGTGGAAACACCCGAGCAGCGCCGCAACGAGCTGCTGGAGTGCCTCGAGTACTTCACCCGGCTCTGGCACGAACGCAAGGCCAATCCGGGCGACGATCTGGTCTCCATGATGGCCCACGGCGAGGACACCAAGGACATGCAGCCCATGGAGTTCCTGGGCAACCTGATCCTGCTGATCGTCGGCGGCAACGACACCACCCGCAACACCATGTCCGGCAGCGTCTACGCGCTGAACCGGTTCCCGGAGCAGTACGACAAGCTGATCGCAAAGCCCGAGGTCATTCCGAACATGGTGGCCGAGGTGATCCGCTGGCAGACGCCGCTCGCCTACATGCGCCGCACGGCGAACAACGACTGCGAGATCCGCGGCAAGCAGATCAGAAAGGGCGATCAGGTGCTGATGTGGTACGTCTCGGGCAACCGCGACGAGTCCGTGTTCGACAACGCCAACGTGCTCGACATCGAGCGTGAGAACGCCCGCAAGCACATCTCCTTCGGCTTCGGCATCCATCGCTGCATGGGCAACCGGCTCGCGGAGCTGCAGCTGCGCATCCTGTGGGAGGAGATCCTGAAGCGCTTCGAGAAGATCGAGGTTCAGGAAGAGCCCACGCGCACGTACTCCTCGTTCGTGAAGGGCTACACCTACCTGCCGGTCAAGGTGACTCGCAAGCGCGGCTGAAGACAACGCCTGAAGTCATGCCCCGAATCAACGCCCACGAGGTTGCGCCTCGTGGGCGTTGTCTTTTTCCGGTCCGGGCTCCAACGAAGCCGCGACGTTTGACACCTCCGTCACCCGGGCATAGGGTCGAGTGGACACCAGTCATCGCTTCGGGGAGAGAGCCATGAACTATCAGGGTGTGACCTTCAGGGACGAACGGATCGAGCTGACCGGCACGCACTTCCACGGCTGCCGCTTCGAGAACTGCTCACTGGTCTATCGCGGCGACCGGCCACCCACCTTCGAGGACAACGAGTTCGTCGACTCGGTCTTCATCTTCACCGACGCCGCCGTGCGCACCATGTATCTGCTGTCCAACATGTGTCACGCGGGCAAGGGCGGACGCGAAGTGGTGGAGAAGACCTTCGCGGACATCCTGGAAGGACGCGTGCACGGTCACGAGGTGGCTACCGAGCTGCCGCACACGGCGGATCACAGTCTGCGCTGAGTCCGCGAACCGCGCAGCCTGGCGCCCTGTTCAGGCGTCCTCATCGGGCGCGATTTCGAGTAGCCGCGCGTCCGCCGCGATCTGGGACCCGGCGCCGGCCAGCACCGCGGTCACCGTGCCATCCACCGGGGCGAGAATCTCGTGCTGCATCTTCATGGCTTCCAGCACGGCCAGCTTGTCACCCCGCACCACCCGATCACCTTCTGCCACCAGGACTTCCAGCAGCAGACCGTGCATTGGCGCGGTCACCACGCCGTCGCCACCTGCCTCCTCGCCGGCAGCGGCCAGCGCCGCGGTCTCGATGAGATCGAAGCTCTTCTCCGGCGTGGCCACATGGATCCTGCCGCCGGGATGGCGCCAGAAGTGCACGCCGACGTGTCGGCCGTTGATGGCCAGCAGCGCCCGATCCTCCTCCAGGGAGAGAATCTCCGCCGGTACTTCCACGTCGTCCACCATCACCTGGTAGGCGCCCGCACCCAGGGCGTGCACGCTCACCTTGTGCCCCTGCTCGCCGACGTCGTAGCGCAGCACCGTCTCCAGATCCCGGGCGCTCGACCAGTCGAGCAGCTCCCGGCTGATGTGGCCGTTCTCGGCAAGCGCCTGGCGCTGACCGAGCGCATGCTCCACCAGCCCCGCGGCCACCAGCCCTTCCTGCGTCAGTAGCGTGGGCTGCCAGCCAGCCTCCCCGTACACCTCGTCGATGAAGGCGGTGGTGGCGGTGCCGTCGGCAAAGGCCTGCTGCGAGAGCACGTCGATGAGAAAGTCGCGGTTGGTCGCGGTGCCGAACAGGGCCGTCTGGCCGAGACCTTCGATGAGCTTACGCCTCGCCGCATCGCGGGTTTCTCCGTGCGCGATGAGCTTCGCCACCATGGAATCGTAGAAGGGCGACACCTCGCCGCCGGAAGCGATGCCCGCGTCCACCCGCAGCGACGCCGCCGGCCGCCACAGGTGGATGGGACCGGTGGCGGGCAGGAAGTCCTGAGCCGGGTCCTCCGCATAGAGTCGCACCTCGATGGCATGCCCGGTGAGGTGCACGTCGCCCTGCTCGAGCCCGAGCGGCCGGCCTTCCGCGACTGCGAGCTGCATGGCCACCAGATCGAGACCGGTGATCAGCTCGGTCACCGGGTGCTCCACCTGCAGGCGGGTGTTCATCTCCAGAAAATAGAAGCGGCCGGCCTCGTCGAGCAGAAACTCCACCGTTCCGGCGCCGCAGTAGCCCACCGCCCGGGCAGCCTCCACCGCCGCTTCCCCCATGGCGGCCCGGAGCTCCGGGGTCATCACCGGGCATGGCGCCTCCTCCACCACCTTCTGGTGGCGGCGCTGCACGGAGCAGTCGCGCTCGCCGAGGTGGATGACGTTGCCGTGCTGGTCCGCGAACACCTGGATCTCCACGTGCCGGGGTCGGACGATGGCCTTCTCCAGAATGAGATCGCCCGAGCCGAAGGCGTTGCGCGCCTCGGAGCGCGCAAGCTTGATCGCACCGGGCAGGTCTGCTGCGTTCGTGACCAGCCGCATACCCCGCCCGCCGCCGCCGGCGGCGGCCTTGACCATGATCGGAAAGCCGATTTCCCCGGCAGCCGCGACGAGTCGCTCGTCCGTCTGGTCCTCGTCCTCGTAACCGGGCACACAGGGCACGCCGGCCTCGATCATCCGCCGCTTGGCCTTCGCCTTGTCGCCCATCACCTCGATGGCAACCGAGGGCGGACCGACGAAGACGAGCCCCGCATCCGCCACGGCACGGGCGAACGCGGCGTTCTCCGAGAGGAAGCCGTAGCCGGGGTGTATGGCGTCCGCACCTTTGTCGAGCGCCGCCTGCACGATGGCGCCGGCGTTGAGATAGGACTCCGCCACCGGCGCCGGGCCGATGCACACCGCATCGTCCGCGAACTGCACGTGCGGGGCGTTCGCATCCGCCTCGGAGAACACCGCCACGGAGTGAATGCCCTGCGTTCTCGCTGTGCGCATCACCCGGAGCGCGATCTCCCCCCGGTTCGCCACCAGCAGGGTACCGATCCTGCGTGCAGGGTTGTGCTGCTTCGTCATCACCACCTCCTCACATCCGCGCCACGCCGAAGCTGTTCGGCTTCAGCTCGCGATTGCGCGCCTCGAGGCAGGTCTCGAGCGTGAAGCCGAGCACCTTGCGGGTGTCGCGGGGATCGATCACGCCGTGATCGAGATTGCGACCGGACGTGTAGAAGGCACTTTCCTGGCGCCGGAAGATGGCCTGGATCTTGGCTTCCTGGGCAGCGATGGCCTCCCGGTCGGGCTCCTCACCGCGCCGCTGGGCAGCCACCTCGGCCACCTGGCTCATGGTGCGGGCCGCCTGCTGCCCGCCCATCACGCCGGTGGACGCGTTCGGCCAGGAGAACAGGAAGTCCGGTTCGTAGGCGTAGCCACACATCCCGTAGTTACCGGCGCCATAGCTCGCGCCGATGTAGAGGGCGATCTTCGGCACCCGCACGTTGGTCACCGCGGCGATCATCTTCGAGCCGTGCTTGATCATGCCCGCATGCTCGTACTCCGTGCCCACCATGTAGCCGGTGATGTTGTTCAGGAAGATGATGGGCACGTCCGCCTGGTCGCAGAGCTGGAAGAAGTGCGTGGCCTTGGTGGCGCCTGCGGGGTCGAAGGGACCGTTGTTGCCGATGATGCCGCAGGCAAAGCCCATGACGGACGTCTGCACGCAGACCGTGGCCGGTCCGTACAGCGGCTTGAACTCCTGGAAGTCGGAGCCGTCGACGATCCGCGCGATGACCTCCCGCACGTCGTAGGGCACGGTGTAGTCCACGGGCACCACACCGGCGATCTCGTCCACGTCATACACCGGAGGCACGAACGGCCGCCGGTGGGGCGGTCTCAGCCGCGCGTTCCAGTCGAGCCGGCCGAGCACGTCCCGCGCCATGGCGACCCCCTGGGCATCGTTCTCTGCCAGGTACTCGACGGATCCCGTGGTCGCGGCATGCATCTCCGTGCCGCCCAGCACCCGCTCGTCGGCCACCTCTCCCGTCGCAGCTCTGACCAGCGCCGCGCCGCCCAGCGCCATCAGCCCGTTGTGCTTCACGCCGATCACGTAATCGCTCATGCCGGGCATGTAGGCGCCGCCCGCTGTCGAGGGCCCGTGCAGCACCACTACCGTGGGAATGCCGGCCGCGGACAGCCGCGCCAGGTTGCGGAAGAGTTTGCCGCCCTCGGCCCACAGCTCCACCTGGTATTCCATCAGGTTGGCGCCTGCACTCTCCACCAGGTGCACGAACGGCAGCTTCAGGCGGATGGCCATCTCCTGGGTATTGAGCGCCGCCAGCCAGCCACCACGGGTCGCCGCACCGGCCCGGATACCGCTGTCGTCCGCCCAGACCATGCAGCGCACACCGCGCACGAAGCCGATGCCGAGGATGGCGCTGCCGCCCGGAACGCTGGTGTCCGCATTGTCGTCCTCGAGCAGGTAGTTCGAGAGGGTATGCAGCCGCAGAAACGGCATCCCCGGATCGAGCAGTCGCGCCAGTCGCTCGCGGGGCGGCAGCTGGCCGCGGGCCTCGAAGGTAGCGGCGCGGCGGTTGGACGCCGCCACGGCGCGCCGCTCCAGAGCCCGCAGCTCGTCGATGAGCTCGAGCATGTCCGCCCGGTTCTTTTCGAACGCCGGCGACGTCCGGTTCACGCGCGAGGTGAAGGCGGGCATGTGATCTCCTCTGTGCAGCACGAGCCAGAAGTGGCCGCGCCGGTGTGTCCCAATCGATGTGAAGTATAGCCTGAGCCACTCAGGTCTCGAGCTTCCTTCACCCGCGCTCCCGGCGTGCGCCGTGTCGACCGGTGAGTATAGACTCTGCTTCCCACATCTTTCGGGAAGCACCATGAAGCAGTGGCTGACGCTGGCAAACAGCTTCGATCTGATCTTCGCCGCGCTCGCTGCTGTCGGCGCGCTCGCCACCCTGCAGACCTTCATCGTCGGCCAGCACTACATCATTCCGAGCGTCATCCTCGCCGTGACCGTGGTGCTCGGCAACATCGCCCGCTACGGGCTCGATCAGCACGGCTGGGCGAAGCAGATCCTGTTCTGGTGCGGCTTTCTGTTCACGGCCCACGCCTTCATGGCGCTGTTCTTCTCCAAACGCTACCGGGAGATCCTCGGCGATGCCTTCGAGCCCGTGTGCGGGATCGTTTTCCTGGCCTTCGCGTTCCTGACCTGGCAGTACGCCCGCCGCAATCGGATCTTCTCGCGCGGCTGACGCTACCAGACGACCCGGCCGGTGCGGTTCATCCGGTCCAGTGCCCGTGCCGGACGCGCCGCGAGCAGCAGGCTGAAGACGATGGCCGGTACGGCGACGAGCACGGCGGGCTGGTAGTGCCCTCCCCCGATCAGCAGGGCGGCCAGCGCTGGCCCGGTGGCAAGCCCCAGATTCCCTGCAAAACCCGCGAGCGCACCCATCTGACCGGAATCGTCGAGCTCCGAGGCCACCCCCATCAGGTAGGGAAACGAGACGCTGAAGAAGATCCCGAAGCCCACGTTGGCCAGCACGAAGGCCACCCCCTCCGGCACGAGCAGCAGCGCCACGGACAGCGCCATGGCGAGGGTGCTCGTGACCAGGGGCAGCCAGCGGCCGCTGCGTGTCGACCACCAGGTGACGAACAGCGCTGCCGGCCCGCCGATCCACAGCGAGACCGCCACGGCCGTGCTCACGAATCCCGGCGTGAGGCCATGCCCGGTGCCGAGCTCGATGACGTAGGCCCAGGCGGACATCTCGCCCGCCTGGTAGACGAACAGCGCCAGCATGGCCGGCAGGACGAGTGACGCACCCGCTCCGGTCGTCCACGCGCCCACGATGCTCTCCGCCCTGCCCGGATACTCATCGAGCAGCGGCAGCAGCAGCAGCGCGAGGCTGGAAAAGCCCGCGAGCGCCAGCCAGACGACGCCCGCGCCCCAGGACGTGAGCGCCGGCGTGAGCAGCAGCGTCAGCACGCCGCTCAGCATGAGCTGCAGCGATGATGAAGATCGCGATCGTCCGTTCCGGGTTCAGCATCCGCGCGATCACCGACATGCTCACACCGATCAGCGCTCCGCCGCTGAGGCCGTGCACGAGCCGCAGGCTTCCGAGCACCTCGGGATCCATCACCCTGACCGAGATCAGATCGGCGAGGATCATCACCGCCAGCAGGACGCAGGAAACCGGACGCCAGCGCAGCCGGCGTACGAAGAACAGCACGACGAACCCGCCGATGGCGGTGCCGACCATGTTCACCGAAAAAATCCAACCTGCGGTCTGACCCGTGAACGCACCACTCTGAACCAGACCCGAGACGATGACGGGACTCAGGTTGGCGTAGAGGATGCCGGCGCTCTCCAGCACCGAGAGCACCAGCCGGGCGGGAATGCCGTCGGGTGGGAGCGTGCGCATGTCAGGGAAGCGCGCGCTGCACGATCGATCAGGCCAGCACCGAACGGGTCTTCTGGATCTCCCGGTTGCGGGAGTAGAAGGCGAGATCGACTGTGCGGCCGACGTTGGGCAGACTCAGCGTCGCCGGTCGCCGATCATGGTCTGCACCGGCCAGGACAATGGCCGTCATCAGCTCGCCGACCAGCGGCGCGTTCTTGAACTGGTTGCCGCTGGTGCCGATGGCGAGATAGAAGCCGGGCAGGTCCGTACGGTCGTACACCGGGATCCAGTCGTCGGACACGTCGTAAAGGCCCACTGTCCCCCTGGCCCGGCTCTCGATGGCGAGCTCGGGAAAGCGCTGCGCGCTCCGGTACACCTGGGTCGTCCACTGCTCGGTGAAGGCGTCGTTGTAGTCGTCCGGATCCACCACGTCCGGCGGGTCGCAGGCCGGATCCGTGGTGCCGATCAGCAGGTCGCGGCCATCCGGCCGCTGGTAAACCCCGGCATCCAGGTCCACCACGAAGCCGTTGCCGCCTTCGAGATAGCCGGTCGGTGCCTTCAGGTAGGCGACCTCGTGTCGGTGCGCCCGGGTGCGGATGCGCAGCGTCTGTGCGATACCCGCCAGCGCGTTGATGCGCCCCGAATGCGGGCCGGCGGCATTGACCACGACCGGTGCGTCCATGGTGGTGCCGTCGGCGAGGGTGACGCCGCGGACGGCGCCGCCGTCCGTGCGGATGGCCGTCACGCTGCACCCGAACCGGAACTTCGCGCCCCCTGCCGCGGCTGCCGCCATGAGGTTGTGCGCCGCGAGCTGGGGATCGGACACGTAGCCGGCCGCGGGAATGTAGATGCCACCGCTGATGCGGCCCGGCACGGGCTGGCCGAATGCGGCATCGTCCCGCGGCCGGGGCGGTCCGAAGGCGTCGAGGCAGATGCCCGGATAGAGCGCGGCAACCCCGTCTGCGTCGAGAACCTCGTAGTCCACGCCCACCGCCTCGAGCACGGCCAGGTTGTCCGCATGCTGCGCCGCCTCTCCTTCGCGCAGCAGCACCAGGCCGCCGGACTCGGTGTAGCGGGCGACACCGAGCGGGTCTTCGTGGCCCAGATGGGCCGCCCAGTCGAGCCAGCGGAAGCGCGACTCGTGGGCGATGGCGGCAGAGGTGACGTGCGAGTAGTAAGGCCGGACGATGGCGGAGGAATGGCTGGTGGACCCGTAGCCGGCGGCCGGCAGCGCATCCACGTTCAGCGTCCTGAGCCCGGCCCGGGTGAGCGCATGGGCGATGGCGCAGCCGATCACCCCCGCCCCGATGATGATTGCGTCTCGTCCGGTGTGTGACGTCATGCCGATTCCCGACCCGTAGGCCGGGAAATGCTACCCGATCGCCGGTGGAATCGCCCCGATCGTGGCCCGGTTCGCAAACCGCTCCGGGAACGACACGTAGTCTCCTTCAATTCCCTGGAAAAGCCGCCGTAACGGACGACACTCATGCGCACCCTGTCAAAGACTTTCCTGCTTGCAGCCGCCATCGGGCTGTTCATGCCGCTCACCGGCGAAGCGGCGCTCACGAGCATGCGCGAGCCCCTGTTCAAGACCACGGACGACGCCCGGGCGCGGGCGGACGCGGTGGACGCCGAGCTGCTGTCTCCCGGCACCTACGCGGAGGCGAAGGACAACTACGATCGGGCGGACACCACCTTCGAGCGGGCCGGCAGCGTGGACATCATCCGCCGCTACCTGACGAAGGCGGAGGCCGGATTCAACAAGGCAACGGAAGCAGCCACCCTCGCGGCCTCCGCCCTGGACGCCGCCATTCAGGCCCGCAAGGATGCGCTCGAAGCGGATGCGCCGACCTTCGACAGCGGGTCCTGGGACGACGCCGAGGCGGCGTTCTCCGAAGCCACCCGGCGCCTCGAGCGCGGCAGCATCGGGCAGGCCGAGCGTCATGCGGAAAAGGCGCAGTCCGCCTATCGGGCCGGCGAGCTCACTGCCATCAAGGCCAACTACCTGAGCGAGACCCGCGACTACCTCGCCATGGCGGAAAAGCTCAAGGCCGATCGCTACGCGCCGAAGTCCCTGGCCAATGCCCGCACATTGCTGGACTCGGCCGAAACAGAGCTGAACAACAACCGCTACGACACCGACAAGCCCCGCAGCCTGGCCGCGGATGCCAAGCACAACGCGCTGCACGCCATCTACGTGAGCAAGCTCGAGCATCGGATCAGGAATCGCGAGACCAGTCTCGAAGACGTGCTGCTCGAGTGGGAGGCTTCCATCGGCCGTCTGGGCGATGCGCTCGACACGCCCGTGCACTTCGACTACGGGGAGGTCACCGCCATCGATGCCCTGCTGGCGTCGACCCAGAGACTTCAGACACGCGAGACCGCCCTCGCCCGGCAGCTGGAAGACCGGGAAGCCGAGCTGGCGACGCTGAACAGCCAGGTCGGCAGGATGCAGACGCTGCTGGGTGGCGGCAACCAGACCATCGAGGAGCTCGAGGTTCTGGTCGCCGAGCAGCAGCGGCACATGGAGCAGCAGGCGCTGGTCCGCGAGCGCTTTGCCCGCATCGAATCCCTGTTCGACAGCCGCGCGGCCACCGTGCTGCGCCAGGGAGACACCGTCATCATCCGCATGATCGGTCTCAACTTCGACAGCGGCGCGGCGAGGCTCAAGCCCGAGCACCTGCCCCTGCTGACCACGCTGGAGATGGCCATCGGCGAGTTCCCGGAGAGCAGCGTCGTGGTGGAAGGACACACCGACGCGTTCGGATCGGACTCGGACAACCTCGAGCTGTCCCAGGCCAGGGCCGACGCCGTGGTCCGCCACCTGCTCGGCGAGGTCCCGATCTCGCCGGCGAACCTCAGCGCGATGGGTTTCGGAGAGGCCCGGCCGGTGGCCAACAACGAGACGCCGGACGGCCGCAAGCGCAACCGGCGCATCGACGTGGTGATCACGCCGCGCCGGGCGGCGGCGCAGACCATCGCCGGCGCGCAGCTGCCGGACCTGATGCTGACACCGGCGCAGTAGCCGGAGCGCTGCCCGACGGCGGCGGTGGATTTCACCGGGACGACGTTCGAAGATAGGCCTGTCCCGGCCCCCGATGCGAAGGATGCGCGGATACGACCGCAGACGGGATTCCCCGGCACTGCGGGAGCGCCGCCTATGACCCACGACCTTCTCTCGGAGCTTCGGACCCGCATCCGACGGGCGACCCACGCGGACGAAGCGGAGGTGGTGTCCGGACTCATCACCGCGGCCCAGCGGTCGCTGGATCCGGAACGCCGTCGTCGCGTCCTCGCCCAGGCGCGTGACCTCACCGCCCGCTGCCGGGAGCACGCCGGCGAGGCGGGCACCCTCGATGCGTTTCTGCAGGAATTCGGGCTCTCCAATCCGGAAGGCGTGGCGCTCATGTGCCTGGCGGAAGCGCTGCTCCGGGTGCCGGACGACGACACCGCGGACCGGCTCATCGCCGAGAAGATCCGCGCCGGTGACTGGTCCTCCCATCTCGGCCGCTCCGAATCCCTGTTCGTGAACGGCTCGGTGTGGGGCCTCATGCTCACCGGCAGGCTGGTGACGCTGGATCCGGCAATCGAGGCGGATACGGGCCGCTGGGTCCGACGTCTGGTGAGCCGGGTGGGCGAACCCATTGTCCGCGCGGCCGTGATGCAGGCCATGCGGATTCTCGGCCGTCAGTACGTGCTCGGCAGAGACATCGAGGAGGCCCTGGAACGGGCCGGCGGCCGGGCGGACACCGGGGATCTCTATTCCTTCGACATGCTGGGCGAGGGTGCCCGCACCTGGGAGGACGCCGACCGCTACTTCACCGCGTACCGGGACGCGATCATCGCCATCGGCGCCACCGCTGACGCAGACGATCCCGCCAGGAACCACGGCATCTCCATCAAGCTCTCCGCGCTGCATCCGCGCTTCGAGGCCGCACAGCAAGCAGCCGTGCTGGCGGAGCTGCCCGAACGGCTCGAGGAGCTGGCCGGACTGGCACGAGACCGCAAACTGGGGTTCAGCATCGATGCCGAGGAAGCCGCCCGCCTCGACCTCACCATGACGTTGTTCGAGCAGCTCGCCCGTGCACCGGCGCTTGCCGGCTGGGAGGGTCTGGGTTTCGTGCTGCAGGCCTACCAGAAGCGCGCCCCACTGGTCGCGGACTGGCTCATCGCCCTGGCGGGCTCCTGCGACCGGCGGCTGATGGTCCGGCTGGTCAAAGGCGCGTACTGGGATGCAGAGATCAAGCATGCCCAGGTGCAGGGCTTCGCGGACTATCCGGTGTACACACGCAAGCCGAACACCGACCTCTGCTATGAGGTCTGCGCCGCCCGGCTGCTCGACGGGGGCGACCGTATCTATCCCCAGTTCGCCACCCACAACGCCTCCACCGCCTGTCAGGTGCTGGAGCTCGGCCGCGGCCGACAGTTCGAGCTGCAGCGTCTGCACGGCATGGGTGAGCTGCTCTACGACGAGCTGTTCCGCGGCCAGGGCGGCCCCAGGGCGCCGCTGCGCGTGTACGCGCCCGTCGGCTCCCACCAGGACCTGCTGCCCTATCTGGTCCGCCGCCTGCTGGAGAACGGCGCGAACAGCTCCTTCGTCAACCGATTCCTGGACGACGATACGCCGCTGGTGGAGCTGATCCGCGACCCGCTGGCCGAAGCCCGCCGCTCGGACACCTGCCGCCATGCCGGCATCCCGACACCGCCTGGTCTCTACCGGTTCGACGGCGAGGATCGGGACAACTCCGCCGGACTCGACCTGGACGATGCAGACGTGCTGGCCGATCTGGTGGCCGCCCGCGCAGCGGCCGAGGAGCGTGTGTATGCCAGTCAGCCGCTGCCGGTTACGGATGGCACCGGAGCGGCGCTCGATATCCGCTCCCCGTCACAGCAGCGCCGGATCATCGGCCGGGTCCAAGAGGCCAGCGAGGCCGATGTCGAGGTCGCCATCGCGGCGGCCCGTGCCGCGCAGCCGGCCTGGAACCGCCAGGGCGCGCAGCATCGGGCGGCCGCGCTCGAACGCGCCGCTGCTCTCATGGAGCAGGACCGGGTTGAGCTCATGTACCTGCTGGGTGCCGAAGCGGGCCGCACCGTGGCGGATGCGCTGGCCGAGGTGCGGGAGGCGGCAGATTTCTGTCGCTACTACGCCATGCAGTGCCGCCGACTGTTTGCCGACGTGTCGCTGCCGGGGCCTACGGGCGAAGACAACGTGCTGAGCCTTCACGGCCGGGGGCTCTTCGCCTGCATCAGCCCGTGGAACTTTCCGCTCGCCATCTTCACCGGCCAGATCGCCGCCGCGCTCGCCGCCGGCAACGGCGTGCTCGCCAAGCCCGCCGAGCAGACCCCGCTCATCGCCGCCCGGGCGGTGGCCCTCCTGCACGAAGCCGGCGTGCCTGCGGACCTGCTCGCACTGCTGCCGGGCGCCGGCGAGCGGATCGGGCCGCTGCTCACCGCCGACGAGCGGGTCGACGGGATCGTCTTCACCGGCTCGACGGACACGGCCCGCACCATTCAGCGGAGCCTCGCCGCCCGGTCGGGTCCCATCGCCACGCTGATCGCCGAAACCGGTGGCCAGAACGTGATGATCACCGACTCCACCGCGCTGCCCGAGCAGCTCGTGGACGACGTGATCGACTCCGCATTCAGGAGCGCCGGTCAGCGCTGCAGCGCCCTCAGGGTGCTGTACCTGCAGGAAGACATTGCCGACAAGGTGACCCACATGCTCGAGGGCGCCATGTCCACGCTGGTGATCGGCGACCCGCTGGATCCGGCCACGGACGTGGGCCCCGTCATCGACGACGAGGCCCGGGCCGGGCTCGAGCGTCACGTTACCCGGCTCGAGGAGCGCGCCAGGCTCATCTGCCGGCTGCCGCTGCCGGACGATTGCGCGGACGGCACCTTCTTTCCCCCGCAGGCGTTCGAGATCGGATCCATTCTCGAGCTCGACGGGGAGGTGTTCGGACCGGTGCTGCACATCATCCGCTATCGGCCGGACGCGCTGGACCGCATCATCGAGGAGATCAACGCCACGGGATACGGCCTGACGCTCGGTGTGCACAGCCGTATCGAAGGCTTCGCCCGGGAGATCTTCGCGCGCGTCCGGGTAGGCAACACCTACGTGAACCGGAACATGATCGGGGCGGTGGTGGGTGTGCAGCCGTTCGGTGGCGAGGGCCTTTCCGGCACCGGACCCAAGGCGGGGGGACCCAACTACCTGCCGCGTTTTGCCGTGGAGCGCACCTACACCGACAACGTGGTGGCCCGCGGCGGCAACGCGGCACTGTTCGAGCTCGATGAGCCCTGAAGCACCCGGAGAGTGCCATGGACGTCTGCCTGCACCAGTTCCTCTACTCGCACTTCAACGAGAAGGCCCGCTGGGCGCTGGCCTGCAAACGTCTGCCTCATCGCCGGCAGACCTATCTGCCCGGACCGCACATCCCGAAGATCCGCCGGCTCTCCGGGCAGACCCGGACACCCGTCCTGACCCTGGACGGCGAGGTGGTCACCGGTTCCGCCGCCATCATCGACCGGCTCGAACGGGACCATCCGGAGCCTGCGCTCTACCCGGGAGATCCGGCGCTGCGCGACGAGGCTCTGGCGCTGCAGGCCCGCTTCGACGCCACGGTGGGTCCCGCCACACGCACCGCGCTGTTCTCCGTGCTCGTGCACGAAGGCGGCTACCTCACCCGCATGTTCGCCCGCGATGCCTCAGCACCTGCACGGGCGCTGTATCGAACCACCTTCCCGCTGGCCCGGCGGCTCATTGCCCGCGCCAACGGCGTCACCGATCCGGACAACGTCGCCCGCGCGTTCGAGATCACCGGGCAGACGCTGGACGAGGTGGCCGAGCGCACCGCCGCGACGGGCTATCTGTGCGGCGATTCGTTTTCCGTGGCAGACCTCACCGCCGCCTCGCTGCTGGCGCCGCTGGTCGTCCTGGATCATCCGGACATGGCCCGGCCGCTACCGGTGCCCGAACCCATGGCGGCGTTCTATGCCCGCTGGCAGGACCATCCCGCGATCGACTGGGTGAGACACCAGTACGCCATGCATCGGCCCTGATCGAAACGCTACCGGCCCGCCAGGGTGCGGATCCAGGTCAGGGTGGCATCGATGAGCGACGGATCGAAGGTTCCGGTGCCGCAGGCGATCGCGGCATCGTCTGTCGAGTCGTACCTCAGGAGATCGTGCCCCAGGCGCGGCAGGCTCTGAAACCGGCCCCCAGTGAGCCTGGCGATGCGCTCCTGGTCATCGCGGGCGGCCAGCCGGTCGTAGGCGCCGTGCAGGGCCAGCACCGGCTGCCAGACCTGTCGCCAGCGCCGCTCCGGATCGTAGGCAGCCAGCTGCACGGCGTACGCTTCGGAACGGCCGGCGTCGCCAGCGGTATCCACGGTCGCACCGTAGACCATGATCCCGGCAACCGCATTGGTGGCAAGCTCCGAGGCCATCAACCCGCCCACCCCGTGACCGAAGAGCAGCACCCGGCCGCCGTAGCCGAGCGCCGAAAGGTGCTCGAGCGCGGCCAGATAGCCGAGGTGCTCCTCCGTGAAGTCGAGCGCTGCGCAGGAGGCACCCTCGCTGTCACCCACGCCGCGCTTCTCCAGGCGCACCGTCGCGAATCCGGCTGCCGCCCAGCCGTCGATGAGCCGCTTCACCGGGTTCTCCGTGGCCGCCCAGAAATCGAGGGACTCGCAGCCGGCGTCCGGCAGAAAAAAGACCAGCCGCGTGTCGTCGTCCACGTTTTCGGGCTCGGTGACGATGAGGCGCAGGGCGTTGCCTGCCGCATCAACCGCGCCGTAGCGGACGCGGGATCCCGGCACCCGCTCCGCGGGCAGCGGCCCCATGGGCGGCGCGGCGCGGAATACGGTATTGGCGTTCCGATACCAGCGCAGCGCGATGCGCGTGCCCACGGCAGTGCGTGCGAGCTCCTCGCGCAGTGGCGGATAGCTCACGAGCGTCCCGATGCTGCCCACGGAGGTCAGCCGGTCGCCCGGGCGCAGACCGGCGTTCGCCGCGGTGGAGTCGCGGTCGACAGCGGTGACGAGCAGGCCAGGCCCGGTCCGGTCCTCGAGATCGAACTGCACCCCCAGGTAGCTCCGTCGCTGCAGCTCGTCGGCACGGGCCGCACCCGCGATCAGCAGCATGATGGTCAGCGCGTGCCCAATTTTCATGCGCGCGAGGTTACTGCAACGCTCAGCCGATAGGCATCTCGCAACGCAGTGCCGCTTTCGGTTTCAGCGGCTGCAGCTCGCAGCCCAGCGAGGCGCAGCCGGCCGAGGAGACCAGAAGCAGGAGGCAGACGGATCGCGCGGTTCGGCTCATGGCGGTCTGGTGCATGGCGGTTCCCTCCCGGTGCGGGCAATCCACTCCGGCTCACCCTTGCCGGTGGGTCACGCACCACACCGTCCGGGTTCACATGCTTGTGCGCCGCGCCGTTCCCACTATGCTGGAGGTCCAACCAGCCGCCCGGATCACCATGCCGAAAGATCAGATTCAGACCAGACTCGCCGAGCTGCACGAGGCCCTGGAAAAGCTGGACAGCGTCGACCCGCAGCTGCTCGAGCTCCTCAAGACCGTCGACGGGGACATCCACGCCCTCCTGGAAAGCGGCGTGCCGGAGGAGGAGGAAACGGGTGCACTCATGCAGCGGGTGGAGGAGCTGGGCGCGGATTTCGCCGCCAGGCACCCGCAGCTCGAGCGGTTCTTCCAGGAGCTGGTCGCCGTGCTTGGCCGGCTGGGCATCTGACCCACGGCCACCCTGACGGGCTGCTGCTATACTCGGCCGTTCATACCCCTGCGAACTGTCAAGAACATGGACCAACCCCTGGACCAGAAAGATGTGATCATCGTCGGTGCCGGCCTCTCGGGCATCGGCGCCGCCTACTACCTCGAGCACCGCTGCCCGGACCGCGAGTACCTGATTCTCGAGGCTCGCGACGCCATCGGCGGTACCTGGGATCTGTTCCGCTATCCCGGCATCCGCTCCGACAGCGACATGCACACCCTCGGCTACGACTTCAAGCCGTGGACGGAAGCCAAGGCCATCGCCGACGGCCCGTCCATCCGCAGATACGTCAACGAGACCGCGGACGAGAACGGCATCCGGGAGCACATCCGCTTCGGACTCAAGGTGACGTCGGCCGAATGGTCGTCCGATGACGCCGCCTGGACGGTGACGGCCGAGCGCGTGGGCACCGGCGAGCGCGTGCAGATGCGCTGCAACTTCCTCTACATGTGCGGCGGCTACTACAACTACGACGAGCCCTTCGACCCGGGATTCGAGGGGGTGGAGAGCTTCCAGGGCACCGTGGTCCATCCCCAGTTCTGGCCGGAGGATCTGGAGTACCGGGGTAAAAAGGTGCTGGTGATCGGCAGCGGCGCCACGGCCATGACGCTGGTGCCGGCGATGGCGGAGCGAGGTGCAGCGGTCACCATGCTGCAGCGCTCGCCCACTTACGTGGTCTCCCGCCCGGACCAGGACCGCATCGCCAACGCGCTGCGGCGCATCCTGCCGGAGAAGTGGGCCTACGCCCTCACCCGCTTCAAGAACGTGCGTATGCAGAACTGGATCTACCGGCAGACACGCACCCAGCCCGAGAAGGTGAAGGAGCGGCTGCTCGGCATGGTCAGAAAGGCCATCGGCGACGAGTACACGGCGCAGCACTTCACTCCGCGCTACAACCCCTGGGACCAGCGGTTGTGTCTGATCCCCAACGACGACCTCTACCAGGCCATCAACAACGGCTCCGCCCGGGTGGTCACCGATCACATCGACCGTTTCGTCGGGAACGGCGTGCGTCTCACCTCCGGCGAGGTCATCGAGGCGGACATCATCGTCACGGCCACGGGCCTGAAGCTGTCGGTGCTCTCCGACGTGAACTTCCGCGTGGATGGCAAGGACGTGCACTGGCCCGACACCGTCAGCTACCAGGGCATGATGTTCTCCGGCGTGCCGAACCTGGTGCAGACCTTCGGCTACATCAACGCGTCCTGGACGCTGCGGGCAGATATTACGGCTCAGTACGTGTGCCGGCTGCTCAACCACATGCGCGACCTGGGCATGCGGCAGGTCACGCCCCGGCTGCGCGAGCAGGATCGGGACATGCAGCTCAAGCCGTGGATCGACGACTTCTCCGCGGGTTACATGCAGCGGGTGATGCACCTCTTCCCCCGGCAGGGCGATCGGGACCCGTGGCGCAACACCCAGAACTACCTGCTGGACAGGAAGCTCATCCCCAACACGGCCTTCGACGATGGCGCGCTGCACTTCGGCAACCCGGCGCTCACCGTAGTCGCCGAAGCGCACGCGGAGCAGCCGAGGCGCGCAGACGCCGCGAAGCACGCAGACGCCGCGAGGCGCGTAGACGCCGCCTGATGCGGCGAGCGCCGACGGCAGCACGTTGACCGCCTCCGCGACAGATTTCCGCTGCGAGTCGGACCTCGTCCTCTTCGAGCGCCTGCTCGCCCACCCGACGATCCGTCGGGCCAACGAGCAGCTCGAGCGGCTCGAGGAGCGCGGCGAGACGTCCAGCGTCCGCCGCCGTCTGCTCGCCACCTCGGTGCGCATCAGCGAGACCATGGCACCGGATCTGCATGCCACGGCGGCCGAGTGCGGTGCGGCGCTGGGGCTCGACATCGAGCTCGAGCTCTACGTGTTCGCCTCCCCCACGTACAACGCCATGTGCTTCAAGCCGGAGGACGGACGTCTCTTCGTCATGTTCGCCTCCAGCCTGCTCGAGGCCTTCGACGACGCCGAGATCCGGTTCGTGATGGCGCACGAGCTCGCCCACCACGTCTATCACCATCACGACGTGCCCATCGGCTATGTCCTGGCCGGCCGGGAACGTCCCGATCCGCGTCTGGCGCTCGATCTCTTCACCTGGTCGCGCTACGCCGAGATCTCCGCCGACCGGGCGGGCGGTCACTGCGCCGGAGATCTGCTGCCCGTCTCCAGCGCCCTGTTCAAGCTGGCCAGCGGGCTCACCGGGCGGCGGATCCGCTTCAATCTTCCCGACTTCCTCGCCCAGGTGGACGCCATGCAGGTGGAAACCCCGGCCGCCGCGCAGCGGGCGACGAGCGAAGACTGGTTCTCCACGCATCCCTTCAGCCCGCTGCGGGTACGCGCGCTGAAGCTCTTCTTCGACTCCGAGCTGGCCGGCGGCAAGCTCTCGCGGGCGGAGCTCGAGCACGGCGTCACCGGGCTCATGAGCCTGATGGAGCCGAGCTACCTCGACGGGCGGACGGAAACCGCGGAGGCGATGCGTCGACTGCTGTTCGCCGGCGCGCTGGTGCTCGCCAACGCGGATGGCCACGTCAGCGAGGAGGAGATCCACGTCTTCGAGCAGTTCTTCGGCAACCGCTCGTTCACCGCGGATCTGGACATCGACAAGCTGACCTCGGACCTCGAGAACCGCATCGCGTCCGTGCGTGCACAGGCGAGCCAGCCGCAGGCCATGCAGGTGCTCAGAGATCTCTGCCTCATCGCCCGCGCCGGCGGCCAGGCAGACGAGCGCCAGGAGACGATCCTCGAGGAGATCGCGGTGGGCCTGGGGCTCACGCGTGAGTTCGTCTGTCAGGCCATGCGCAGCAGCCTGGAGCCGGACTGAAACCGGACTAGAGACGATGAACAACCCGTCGGCTGGTCGTTTTCCAATGCAGTAATCGCTACGGCATCGGTGATCCAGTCCGTCTGATGGGCACTTCCTGTTGCAGCGGGCCGGGAAATCGCCTGCTGGCCTCCTTGCCAGCCCACCGCCTGCACGCATCCCAGAGATATACCGGACTGCTGAGAACGTAACGAAGATCGCTGTTCTCACGATAGCAGTGGGAGGCAAGTTGACGTCTGGTGTCGAGATACTCCGATGCTGGCAGGGCTGCGCAACCGGCCATCGTGGCGACCAGCAGAACATACCGCGATCGTCTCGCAGGATTGAACATCGCTCAGACTCCGTCCGGGATTCCCCCAATTCAATACGTCAGCGCGCTCCCTCGAGTCCTCTAGAAACTCTCTGGATTGGCGCTTTTTCGCTGACGGCGCCCTGCGCTCGCCGGTTTTCCGGTCCGGATGCGCGGATTAGACTTAACAGGAGGGGGAAGGTCAGTGGACAGGAACGGTCCCGTCTTCAAGTTTGGTGACTGGCTGGTGGAGCCGCATCTGAACCGCATTGCGCGGGACGGAGTGGTCCGCCATCTGCAGCCCAAGAACATGGACGTGCTGGTGTGCCTGCTGGAGCGGGCCGACGATGTGATTTCGGTGCGATCGCTGCTCGCAAACGCCTGGCCTGGCCGCATTGTCGAGCCCGGAGCCGTTCACCAGCGGATCTCCAGCATTCGCAGCGCACTCGGCGACGATCCCAAACACCCCCGCTACATCGAAAATGTCCCCCGACGCGGGTATCGCATCATCGCAGACGTGCACAAGATCAGCCACGAGGGGCTCGACTCATCCGCAGCGAACCGCGGTGCAGACGGCGCTACGCGACTTGCGGTGCTGCCGCTTCGCGACGTCAGTCGCGAGCAGGCGTTCGGATGGCTTGCCGAGGCGCTGACGGCCGATCTGCGGCGCCAGATCCCGGTCTGGCGGGGATTTCAGGTCGTCCCCGGAACGCTGCACCGCGATGCCGGAGTGGAAGACCTGCGCGCGTTCACCGACCTCATCCTGGAAGGCCAGATTCAGGCGCACGGTGCGGGTGTGAGCGTCACGCTGGACCTGATCGACGTTGCCCAGAGAGCAACGCTGTGGTCGGAGAGCTTTGAAGTCGATGATGTGGAGGCAGCGGAGCTGCAGCGGCATTTGAGCAGACTCGTGGCCAACTTCTTCGGGCAGACCGTCGCGGGTTACATACCGAAACCGGAGCGCGCTGCCGCGTTCCTCCCCTTTCTTCGGTTCGCCAGGCGTCGGATTTACGGGGACACGGACGAGGAAATCTTCTGGCTGGAGGAGGCCCTTGCCGCCGATCCGGATTGGGCGGCGGGGTGGGCAACACTGGCGCTCGCTCAAGGTCGATTGTTCAACATGACGCTCGACGCCGAATGGCGGGCAAGGTCCCGATCTTCACTGGCCCGGGCCAAAGCCGTGTCGAAGCGCCCGGAGAAGGAATGGTTTCCGTACGCTGTTCATCTGGACATCCTGGTCGAGGGCAATCTGCGCGCGGCCGAAGAGCGGGCGCGGGTCGCGATCGAAAAAGCGGGCTACGTTGCAACCTACGGCCTGCTGCTGATGGCCTCGGGTCTCTACGAAGAGGCGTCCCGTCTCCTTCGGTGCGGGACCGAGCGGTTTCCGCACGACCCCACCGGATGGGAGTATCTCGCATGGGCCCAGGCCAATCTGGGCGACGTGCAGGGCGCCCTGGCGGCCGCACGCCAGCTGGCCCGCCTCTGGCCGAACCGGGCCCTGCTGGCCCGCTACCCGTGGGCCTGGTCGTTGCCGAGGGCCGGCCGGTTCGATGAGGCCCGAAGCCTGCTGGAAGAGCTGGACGAGGCGATCGCCAGGCTCAGACCGGATGCCCTCTATCGACTCCTGCTCGTCGACGTGAAGGTCAGACTGGCCTTCGAGCTGGCGTTCCAGCAGGGCGACCGGGACGGGGCGCGGAGGGCGATCGTGGAGCATCGGCCGGTCAATCCGAGCCTGGCCGGGGCGCTGTATCTGTGTCTGGATGATCCGAAAGGTGTGCCGCTCTTCCGTGATGCCGCACGGGTCGCGGCGTGCGAGCGATGGGGATGGTGGCAGCGCAGAGCGCACCTTTCCGTTCTGCAGCGCAGCAATCCCGCCGTGGTCGAGTTCGAGGCGGCGCTGGGCATCACCCCGACCTGGCGCCACGAGCTCGCCCGGAGGGCGTCGCAGCTGCCGGCATCGTGCCATCTGCGTATCGATCCTGACGCATACGCATGATGCTCGTGGCCCTCCTTCCGGGTGGCCGGATGATGCACGCGGGCGCGGGAGGCGCGCTCAGGGTTTGAGCACCCGATAGAGGAACGGCAGGCTCCTGTCCATGCGGTAGTCGATCCCGGAGTGGTCGTCGTCGAACTCCTCGTAACGGTGCTCGACGCCCGCCTTCTTCAGTGCTGCCGACAGCTGCCGGCAGCCGAAGTGGATGTGGAACTGATCCCGCCAGCCGCAGTCGATCCAGATCCCCTTCAGGGTCTTCAGTGCCTTCCTGTGCGCCGCCACCATGTGCACGGGGTCGTGCCTGAGCCAGGCCTTCCAGCGCGCCTCGATGATTTCACCCGTCTCCAGGTCGAAGGGCAGCCGGAAGCCGTTCGGCGCGGATGGGGCCGGGTCGTAGGTGGCCGCCATGCAGAGATTCATCAGACACATGACCTCCGCGCCGGTGGGTTTCTCCTTGTCGGCAAAGGCCTCGAGAAACCGCCGCACCCGCCCGTCGTCATGGCCCGTCACCAGCCGTGCCCTGGCGCGCTCCACGTCATACGCGCCCTCGTGGCGAGCCGGTCGCCGGTACTTGGTGAGCTCGGTGAGCGTGTTCGGCCAGTCGCTCCGGTAGCAGAAGTCGAAGTACGCGTCGCCGGAGTGATCGGCCACCGCACCCCAGTACTTCGCGTAGCGCATGCCGTGGACGATGGCGCCGTAACCCCCGGACGATTTGCCGAAGCAGCCCCGGTGATCGCGATCGGCCAGCGTCCGGAACTCCCGATCCACGAACGGGATGAGCTCGCGTGTGAGGTAGTCCGCGTAGCGGCCGATGGCACTGGAATTGACGTACTGGTTGCCACCGAGGCTGGTGAAGCAATCCGGAAAGACGAGAATGGCCGGCCCCATGCGGCGCTCCGCGAGCAGCCGTTCGAGCCGCGCGGGCAGGTTCTCCGAGAAGTTCTGCCAGTTGGTGTGGGACCATCCGGAGCCGGTATAACCCACCAGGTCGAACAGCACCGGGAAGCGCCGCTCGCCGCGTCCCTGGTCGTACTGCGGCGGCAGCCACACGGGGAATCGGCGCACGTGAGGATCGTTCAGCGGGTTGTCGGCAAGCACCCTGGATTCGTGCTCGACGATGACGAGCCTGCCCTGTCCTGCCATGACCTCCCTCCCCGCAAAACGGCTACCTTACTCGAAACCGCGCCTCCTGCGGTGACGGTGCCCGGTTCCCAAGATCGCAAAATGATGTTTGGATGGTCACCGGCGAACATTGCAGCAGGGGGTTGTGCTGGTCCCGACGGAGAAACGACTGGGCTTTCGCGTGGCCATGGAGGAACTGCCCGAGCACCTGCAGCGGCAGATGTCGACGGTGATCGTGCACGACGGCCGCGAATCGGCCGCGACAGTGATCGATCTCAGCCTGTCCGGCATGCTGGTGACGGACCTCGAGTTCGGGCTCAGCGCCGGTGACCGCGTGGCGGCCACCATCGAGTTCGGCGGGATCTCGACCACCCTGGACGGTACCATCGTCCGCACGGTGGGCAACGGTCGGGTGGCGCTGCGTTTTCCGGGATCCGTTCGCGACGGCGTCTTCGATCCACCCGTCCGGCTGTCACGGATTCATCGAGCGCTGGAGCAGGCGTGGCTGCAGGCCCGCAAACCGAAGAACAAACGCTGATCGCCTGGCCGATCGGAGGAAGGGGGTGAGATGAGCATCGAGGGCAAGGTCGTTCTGGTGACGGGAGCGGGACGCGGCATCGGCGCCGGCATCGCCCGCTGCTTTGCCGAGCGGGGCGCACGCGTCGCGATCACGGATCTGGATCAGGCCATGGCCGCCGAGGCGGCGGCTGCGCTCCCCACCACCGCCGTCGGCCTCGCTGCGGACGCTTCCAGCCAGGAGGCCATGGGTGAGTGCTTCGATCGGGTGGTGCGTGAGCTCGGCGCCCTCGATGTCCTGGTGAACAATGCGGGCATCGGCGGCCTGGATCTGACCCCGGCGGATCTCACCACCGGCAACCCGGACTCCGGGATGACGGATGCGGAGTGGGACGAGCAGCTCCGCTACAACCTGCGGACCACCTTCGCGTCCTCAAACGCAGCCAGGACGAGACTCTCGGACGGCGGCAGCATCGTCAACATCGCCTCCATCGCCGCGCTGAACGGCTCTCCGACGCTCATGGCCTACGGGGCCGCGAAGGCGGGCGTAGTGCACCTCACCAAGTCCCTGGCTCTGGAGCTCGCGCCGCGGAAGATCCGGGTCAACTGCATCTGTCCGGGCCTGCTCTGGACCCGGGCCTGGGAGCTGCTCACGGCGCGCATGCAGGCCACGCAGCCGGAGCTCTCGAACGTGCCGCAGCGGCAGATCTTCGAGAACGTGGTGGCCGAGATGACGCCGCTCGGCGGCGAGCAGAACCCCGAGGACATCGGGCGACTGGCCGTGTTCTTCGCCTCCGACGAGGCGCGCATGATCACCGGCCAGTGGGTGGCCGTGGACGGCGGCATCACCCTGCGCTGAGCGGAGGCCTACGGCAGCACGGCCTCGATCAGCCGCGGACCCCGCTCCGCCATGAACCGGGTGAGCAGCGCGTTGAACTCTTCCGCCGTGGTGGCTTTCGCCGCCGGCACGCCCATCCCTTCAGCCAGCTTCACGAAGTCGAGATCCGGGTTGGACAGGTCCAGCATGTCGAGCGTCTTCCTGTTCATGGTCTGGGCGCCGACCCGGGCCAGCTCCACCTGCAGGATCTGGTACTTCCGGTTCGCGAAGATCACGATGCAGACGTCGAGCGCCTCGCGGGCCATGGTCCACAGCGACTGGATGGTGTACATGGCGCCGCCGTCACCGTGCAGACACAGCACCTTGCGGTCCGGGCACGCCACCGCGGCACCGATGGCCGTGGGCAGCCCGTAGCCGATGGAGCCGCCCGTCAGGGTGAGCCAGTCGTGGGGTTCGGCCGTTTCGCAGGCCGGGTAGCAGGCACCACCCGCCGTGGCCCCCTCGTCCACCACGATGGCATCGGCCGGCAGCAGCTCCGCCACCGCCATGGCGATGCTTCTCGGAGAGAGCTCACCGCTGGCGAAGCCCGGCTTCGAACGCTTCGCTCGGCGAGGCGCCAGGTCGCGTGCGCCCAGCGCGTCGACGAGCCGGGCCAGCGCATCTTCCGCATCCTCCTCGAGGCCGGCCAGCGTGTGCAGCACCGCCCCATCTGGCGCGAACTCGCTCGCCTTTCCGGGATAGGCGAAGAATCCCACCGGCGCCCGGGTGCCCACCATGATGAGCTGCGCGGCATCCTTGATCTGCTCCGTGGCCTGCTCGGCGAAGTAGCCGAGCCGCTCGATGGTGGGTCGACCGGCTCCCCTCGGCAGTCGGGGAAAAAAGGTGTCGCAGAAGATCCGCGCACCCGTCTTCTGGGCGATACGGTCCGCCAGCTCGAGTCCGGTCTCGGAGAGCGCCATGCGCGACATGAGCAGCACCGTGTTGCGGCCGCTGCCGAGCAGACGCGCGGCTTCCGCCACGGCCGCATCCGTCACCTTCGGCGCCACGGGCAGCGGCTGGACGCCTGCGGGCGTCACGGATTCGTCCCAGGCGCAGTCCGCAGGCACGATCAGGGTGGCGATCCGCCCCGGACGGATCCTCGACGCCGCCACGGCGTCCGCCGCATCCGTGGGCAGGCTCGCGGCATCCTTCGAGGTCCGCACCCAGTGCGACACCGGCTTCGCGAGGCCCTCGACATCCGAGTTCAGCGGCGCGTCGAACTTTTTGTGGTAGGTGGCGTGATCACCCACCAGGTTGATCATGGGCGAGCCGGCCTTGCGCGCATTGTGGATGTTGGCGGAGGCGTTGGAGAGCCCGGGGCCGAGATGAAACAGCGTGCACGCCGGCTTGCCGGCCATGCGCGCGTATCCGTCCGCCGCGCCGGAGCAGTTGCCTTCGAACAGGCAGAGGATCGAACGCATTTTCGGCGTCGAGCCGATGGCGCTCACCATGTGCATCTCAGAGGTGCCCGGATTGGTGAAGCACACCTCCACACCGTTGCTGATCAGGGTTTCCAGCATGCTCTGTGCGCCGTTCATCTTCTCTCCATGTCCTCCAGGTTGTTTCGGGCCGCTCGGAGTCTAACAGCGGGAGATGGGCCTGCCCCACCCTCGCCGCTGCGATGCAAAACAGGCCATAATCGGCCGTGGACACTGAGGGGAAACGAATCATGCGGCGCATCACGCTCTGCCGGATCGGACGGATATCGGCGCTGACACTCGCAGTCGTCGCCGGGAATCCGGCGTCGGCGCAGACATTCACGCTGACGCGCACGTCTGCCGGCATTCCCGACCTGACCGGCCACTACGACGGGGGCACGCTGACCCCGCTGAACCGACCCAGCGAGTATGGCGACAAGCAGTTCCTGACCCGTGAGGAGGCTCAAGCCATCGCCGCCGCAACCGCGGCAAGGCTCGCGGAAGCGGCCGAGGCCAGCGATCCCGACCGGGGTGCTCCGGTGAAGGGAGGCGACGGCAACAACCGGGCCGGTGCCGGCGGTGTAGGCGGCTACAACGCGTTCTACGTGGATATGGGCAGCGGCATGGACGAGGTGGACGGTACCTTCCGCACCTCCATCATCTACGACCCGCCCAACGGCCGGCAGCCACCCATGACCCCGGAGGCTCAGGCCAGAGCCCGGGACAACGCGAGCTCCTTCCTCTACGAGAACGACGGCACCGCCTCCTGGATGGCCACGGGCGGTCACGGCCCCTTCGACTGCCCGGAGGACCTGGCCCTGGCGGAGCGATGCCTGCTGGGATTCTCGTCCGGCGCACCCAGCCTGCCGAGCCTGTACAACAACTTCCGGCGGATCATTCAGACCGAAACCCACGTGGTGATCCTGCTGGAGATGGTCCACGACGCCCGCGTCATCCGCCTGAACGCCGAGCACGGACCGGCCGCGAACCGGAAGTGGCTGGGCGACTCGGTCGGTCGCTGGGAAGGCGATACGCTGGTGGTGGAGACCACCCACTTCCGCGACCGTTCCGCGCTCTCCGGAGCCGATGAAAACCTCCACCTGGTGGAGCGTTTCACAGCGCGGGAGAACGGTGACATCGTCTACGACTTCACCGTGACCGATCCCACCGCCTGGACCGCGCCCTGGAGCGGCGAGTTCGTCTGGAAGCGCAGCGCCGAGCGGGTCTACGAATACGCCTGCCACGAGGGCAACTACGCCATGGGCAACATTCTCCGCGGCGCGCGGCTCATGGAGAGCGAGTGGATAGCGGAGCACGGCGGACCGGCTGACATCAATGGAGGTAAGTAAATGGCTTTGAATTCCCCGATCTGCGAGCTGCTGGGGATCGAGTTTCCCCTGATCGCGTTCACCCACTGCCGCGATGTGGTGGTGGAAGTGTCCAAGGCGGGCGGCTTTGGTGTCCTCGGCGCGGCGGGCTACAACGCCGAGACGCTCGAGGTGGAGCTCAAGTGGATCGACGAGCACATCGGCGGCATGCCCTACGGGGTGGACCTGATCGCGCCCACCTCCATGGCGGTGACCGACGACAACAACTCGCCGGAGCAGATCCGCGACATGGTGCCGGACGAGCACCGCAATTTCGCGGCCAGCATTCTCGCCCGCCACGACATCGACACCGCGGACGTCTATCGGAACCAGCGCGGTGGCGCCGGCGGCTTTCTGACGCCGAACAAGGCGGCCAACATCATCGATGTGGCCTTCTCGCATCCCATCAAGCTGATCGCCAACGCCCTGGGCGTGCCGCCCCGGTACATGCTGGAGATGGGCAAGGAACGCGGCGTGGCGGTAGCTGCCCTGGTCGGCGCCAAGGAACACGCCATCAAGCAGGTGGAAGCGGGCGTGGACATCCTGGTGGTGGCCGGAACCGAGGCCGGCGGCCACTGCGGCGAGGTGTCCACCATGGTGCTGGTACCGGAGGTGGCGCAGGCGGTGGAGGGCTCCGGCGTGCCGATCCTGGCCGCCGGCGGCATCGTGCTCGGCCGGCAGATGGCGGCCGCCATGGCCATGGGCGCCCACGGCGCCTGGACGGGATCCATGTGGCTCACCACCGCGGAGGCGGAAACCTCCCCGGTGATCAAGGAGAAGTTCGTACAGGCGAGCTCGCGGCAGACCGTGCGCTCCAAGGCCCGCACCGGCAAGTACTCGCGGCAGCTCGTCTCGCCCTGGACCGAGGCCTGGGAGTCGGAGGAAGCACCGGCGCCGCTGCCCATGCCGCTGCAGTCGTTGGTGAGCGAGGCGCCGCTCGCCAAGGTCACCAAGCTGGCCGAGGGCGGTCACGCCGGCGCCAGGCAGCTCGCCACCTACTTCGTCGGTCAGGGTGTGGGGCTGATGAACAGCATTCAGTCTTCGCGCGACGTGGTCCGCGAGTTCATCGAGGACTACCTGGCAGCCGTCGAGCGGCTGAACGCCACCCTGGAGCAGTGACATGAGCACGCACGACGAGTCGCTCGGCCCGGAAGGTTACAACGTCGAAGCGGTGGAAGCCTGGATCGGCGCGCACATCGACACCCTGACACCGCCACTGAAATGGACGCGGCTGCAGGGCGGCCACTCCAACCTGACCTACCGGCTGGACGATGCCGAGGGCCGCTCGGCGGTGATCCGCCGCCCACCCCAGGGCGAGCTGCTGCCGAAGGCTCACGACATGAGCCGGGAGTGGGCGCTGATCTCTGCCCTCGGACCGACACCGGTGCCGGTGCCGGCGGCACTCGGATTCTGCGAGAGCCCGGACGTCACCGGCGCCTGGTTCTACGTGATGGGGCTGGTCGACGGCCACCCCCTCTACAGCGCCGAGGATACGAGACGCTACGTGCCGGAATCCGAACGCCGCAAGATGGCGTTCTCCTTCATCGACGTGCTGGCCGCGTTGCACGACGTGGACCCGGACGCCGTCGGCCTCGGCGAGCTCGGCAAGAAGGACAGCTACGTGGGCCGGCAGCTCAAGACCTGGTATCGCTCCTGGACCTCGTCGGTCGGCCCGGCGGAGTTCGACGATCCCCGCGCGCACGAGCTGCAGCGCTTCTTCCTCGACCACCTGCCGGAGCAGGGGCCGGCGCGTGTGGTTCACGGCGACTACGGCGTGCACAACGTGCTGGTGGGCCCCGACTGCACCATCGCCGCCGTGGTGGACTGGGAAATCTCGACGCTGGGCGACCCGCTCGCGGATCTCGCCTACGCCCTCAACCAGTGGCCCGATCCCTCGGATCCGGAGCCTCCGCCGCCGGAAGCAGCCACCTCGCCACCCGGATTCCCGGCCCGATCGGAGCTCGCCGCACGCTACGGCGAGCGCACCGGCCGGGATCTGTCCATGCTGGACTACTACGTGGGCTTCAACCGCTGGAAGACCGCCTGCATCGTCCACGGCGTCTACGCCCGCTACTGCGAAGGCAAGAAGAGCACCGACGGCATCGACCTGCCGGAGATGCGCTCCCGCATCAGCCGCTCGCTGGATCAGGCCGAGGCCGCCGTGCGCCGGCTCGATCTCTAGGCCCGCTCCGGCTCCGGCGCCCGGCACCGCGTCAGCAGTTGGACCAGCCGCTGGTGGTGTAGATGCAGCCGTCGGCCGTGCCGCCCACCCCCATGTCGGCGGCGTTGCTCCAGTGGTTCCAGCTGCCGTCGCCCGTCCGCTCGCCGCCGCCGTAACGCGAGTCGACGCTCATGCCGCCGAGGCACCCGGCTTCGCCGGAGTCCACCTTCAGCCAGCAGCCGGACACATCCAGGAGGTAGATACCGGGCGGGATGTAGGCACCGAGCTGCATCTGCATCAGGTCGAGCTGGCCGCGGGTGAGCCGCTGGCCGTTGATGACCACGTCGGAAAGGTCCGTGGCCTGGAACGGATTCGCCATGGCCAGGGACGCAGCGCTGCAGAGCAGGATCAGAACGAGTGTGAGGATCTTCTTCATCTGGGGTTCCCCGTTGGTTGGTCGCCTCCGTGAGTCACCACCGTTCGGGCGGGGGTTCAAAAAAAAACGGGGCCTCATGGGCCCCGCGTGCACTCGATCGAAGCGGATCCGGCGCTCAGCAGAAATCCTGACCGGCATCTAGCGGCCGACCCTGCCCGTCGCCGTAACCCGGAATCCGGCAGACCTCCTCGTAAACGTTGTCCAGCTCGCTCTGCTCGACGATCCGGTTTCGGGGATCGACGATGGCGCGCAGGATCACGTCGTAGTCGTGATCGGGATCCGGAATCAGGATGTACGCCACCTGGTGCAGCCACGGCGACCAGGCGCGGGCACCGGCGGCCAGCCCCGACATCGGCAGCGTCACGGGCGCGGAGCTGACCACACTGCCGTCGTCGAGCTTGACGAACTGCGCCTGCACCAGCACCTCGAAGGGCGGCGCGCTGGCGGTTCCGGTGTTGTCCACCCGCGCCTGAGCGTCGATCACGGTGTTACCCGCACCGTTGCCCTCGCGCAGGTTGGTGACGACCAGATTCGGCAGCTTCGGTGGGGTGTAGACGACCAGCCCACGCTGGCGCGCCTTGTACATCTCGTAGGCACTCAGCAGGTCTTCGGCTTTGATGGTGCAGTCGGGCTGGTCGAGCCCCCCGTAGGTCAGGCTGGACAGTTGGCAGACGCCGGCGGCGGAAGCCGGACCGGACAGCAGACAACCGAGGCAGAGCAGCAGGGCTGCCGTGAAAGTAGCGGATCGCATGGGGTTCTCCTCATTGGGTTGGACACGACACCGGCGTGGTGCCGGACGATGTGTCACGTCCAGGAGGAGCCCGGTTCAATTCCGGGAAGAATCAGTCGACGATCAGGAAGGCAGCGCAGCGGCGCTTGCGCTCGTCCAGCTCAGACCCCCGCCACGGTATCGTCGGCATCGGCATCGGGTACCAGGCGTACGATCTGCGAGCCGCTGTCGTGCTCGAGCAGCAGGTAGATCCGGCCGTCCCGCGCCACCTCCACGTCCCGGATCCTGGCCAGGTTCCTGATCAGGATTTCCCGGTGCTCGAGCCGGTCGCCCTCGATCCGGAAGCGGTAGAGCTCGGTGGCCTTGAGGGAGCCGACGATGAGGTCGCCCTCCCAGCCCGGAAAGTCCTGGCCGTGGTAGATCACGAAGCTCGACACCGCCGGTGACGGTGTCAGGTCCACCACCGGCTGCTCGATGTCCTCGAGGTGGTACTCGATGCCCAGATCCTTCCAGTACTCCACCGGGGTGCCGTCATAGTCCACCCCCAGGGAGTACAGCGGCCAGCCGTAGTTGCGTCCGGGCCGGAGCAGATTGACCTCGTCACCGCCCCGGGGCCCCATTTCCGTGCCCCACAGCATGCCCGTGCGCGGCTCGAACTCGAGCCCCTGGGGACTGCGGTGACCGTAGGTCCAGACGCTGGCCATCGCGTCCGCCCTGCCGACGAAGGGATTGTCCTCGGGAATGCGCCCGTCGTCGTGCAGGCGGTGGATCTTGCCGTAGGGCGTAGCGAGGTCCTGTATGCCCTCGAAGTAGCCGCCCTTGATGCCGATGCTGAAGAACACGTAGCCCGCCGGGTCGAAGGCGAGCCGACCGCCGGCACCGATGTCGGGCATGCTGGTGTAGAAGCGTTCGGGGGCGCTCCAGATCACCTCCTGGTCCACCCAGGCGCCTTCCGAGATCCGGCCCCGGATCAGGCGTGTCATGGTCGCGGGAATCAGGTCATCGCCTTTCTCTGCACAGTCCTCGCAGAGGTCCGTGTGCAGCAGATAGATCCAGCCGTTGTCCTCGTAGCGCGGGTGCGGCGCCACATCGAGCAGCCAGCCGAGGCCGTAGTCGAGCCCGGCGAGCTCCACGCCGGACGTGCCGGTGGCAGGGGTGTCTGCGATGTGCTCGGATCGGCTGCCGTCGGGATAGACAACGGACAGCCCCTCGAGCTTTTCCGTCACCAGCAGGGTGCCGTCCGGCAGCGCGGCGATGGAAAAGGGTTTCTTGGCGAGGCCCTCGGTTATCACCTCCAGATGGAAGCTCGCCGCTTCGGTTGCCATCGTCCCCGCGGGAATCGTGAGCGGCTGAAACATCTTCATGTCGGTGAAGAGCCGGTCCACGCGCCGCTCGGCGATGAGGATCGCGAGGCTCCTGATCTGGCCGTCATCGAGAGTGCCCGACCATCCCGGCATACCCTTGTCCGGAAAACCGCGGGCGATGCTGCCGGCGATGTCGTCCACGCTGTCGCCGTGGGTGAACTCGCGGCCGACCAGCGCCGGGCCCTGGGTAGCGCCTTCGAACGACTCACCGTGGCAGACGGCGCAATTCTCGGCATACATCGGCGTGAAGGGATCACCCTGCAACGCCTGGTCCACGGCGATCCAGACGCCGACGGCCGCTATCATGAGCACACCGACGACGACGCCGGTCACGATCAGCACTTTCTTCATCAGATGCCCAGGTCCTTCAGGCTGTAGTTTCTGAGACGCTCCCTGGCGGCATCGTCCCAACAGTAGTCATCCTCGAGGCCGGCGAATGGCTGGTAGACGTAAGGCACCTCATCGGGAAAGTGACGCGCCCGGGCATCGATGGCAGTGGCGATCACGCTGGAACGCTCGAAGATCCTGGCCTCGTCGTAGACCTCGTCACCGCGGGCCACCAGCACACCGCGCTGACCCAGCACGGACGTCCGCCGGTGAAAGCCGAAGGTGATGGACACCCTGAGATCGGGTGACGTGTTGGCAAACGAGCCGTGCAGCGCCTGCCGGTTCACCACCGTCACCGAGCCGGCCTCACAGAAAAGCGGCACCGCATCGGGCAGCCGGTCGGAACCGCCGTTGTCCTCGACCAGCCGTTTGATGTCTATCTTCCCCAGCTTGTGCGTGCCGGGTACCACCCACAGGCAGTTGGCGGGCGTGCAGCGGTAGAGCTGCACCTGGAAATTGAAGCCGTGGATGCCCTCGTCCCAGTCCGGCGAGCTCCAGTGGGTGAGCCCATCCTGGTGCCAGGCAACGGATGCCCCGAGTCCCGGCTGCTTGACGAAGACGGCGTCGTTGTAGGGCACGAAGTCCGGCCCGTTGATGGCCTCGGCGACGGCAAGCAGCCCCGGATGGCCGTAGACGCGTAATCCTGCGTCCATGGCCTCGCAGAGGTTGAACATCATGTAGACGACCTTGTCAGGCGCTTCGCCGTCCGGCACCGGCTCGCTCATCTTCGCCGGATGCCGGCCGCCGTTGGCTGCCGTGCCGCCCACCGGGTCGGCCAGCGGCGTCACCCAGAGATAGGTGGGGCGGCTGAGATCGTGGCCGAGCGGCGGCCGGCCGGAGGCGTCGACGTCGGCCCCGGGGACCACCGGTGCCCGACGCAGCATCTCGTCGATGCCGGCGCGCAGCTCCTCGAGCTCAATGTCGCCGATCACGTTTTCCAGAACGTAGAATCCGTGCCGCGAGAACGCCTCGAGTATGTCCGGGTGCACGTCTCCGGCCGCCGTGAACCGCAGCGGCCCACGGTTGCCGAGCTCGAGCGCCCGGACCCTGCCCGCTTCGACGTACGCGGCCATGTCCGCCGCGTGCCGGGTTGCCGTGAGCACCGATTCCGCCTCGGCCATGTCACACCCCGTCTATCTCTCTCCGGTCACCATTGTGAGCCAGGGCGCCGCGGGTTTGAAGCGCGGCGGATTCTGGCGTAAGAATACGGTCTGGCGGCGGAGGAACGGCGATGGGTTATGGCATCGAGGTGGTGGAACTGAAACCGCAGCCGGTCCTGGTGATGGAAGCCGTGGCAGCACCGCCCGAGCTCGGCGACGTGCTGGCCGGGATTCTGCCGATGGTGCACGCTTTCGCCGAGTCACACGGGGCGAGCATCACCGGCATGCCCTTCCTGCGCTACCTGGCGATGACCGACCGCTTCACGATCGAGGCGGGCATGCCGGTTGCCGAGACGATCGACTCCGAAGGCGAGGTGCAATGCCGCGAGCTGCCTGGCGGGCGTGCGGCCACCACGGTGTTTCTGGGTCCCTACGACCGGGTTGGCGATGCCTGGGACGCCCTCTACGGGTGGTGCGACGAGCGGGGCATCGAACGTCGCTTCGGTGGTTGGGATGTCTACGAGAACGACCCCACGGGCATCGACGACCCGAAGGACTACCGCACCCGCCTCTACCTGCCGCTGCCCTGAAGCGGGCGCTCCGCAAAACAGAGCACGTGCCCCTGATCGTCCAGGACGTAGAATTCACGGGTGCCCCGATCGGTCTGCGTCAGATCACGATGAAACGTCACGCCGCGCTCACGGAACCCGGAAGCGGTCGCATCCAGATCGCTCACCTCGAAATACAGGTGGAGATGGGTGCCCGCCTGCACGAAAGCGATGTCCGGATTCGGCGTGTCGACGAGCTTGAGATGGATCTGGTGCCCGTCGACGGTGGACAGGCCCGCGTAGAAATCCTCGAAGCGGAAGTCCAGCTCGAACCCGAGTCGGGACACGTAGTAGTCGATGCTGGCATCCAGATCGGTGGTGCGCAGCTGGGTTGCGACCCGGGTGATCCTCATCTCCCCTCTCCTGCCGGGTACGGGAGCCGATGATAGCCCGCGCACACCAGCCCGTCGCGCGTCGACAGGGTGTCGGCCGCGTCGCTCTGGTGTTGCTGCTGCTTACCGCCGGCTGCGACGACGCCCACGTTGTCGCCTGTATCGGCGATCAGGAGTTCTGCGAGCGGGTCATCACCGCCAACGTCCCGCCCGAGGCGGACGCGGGCGCCGATCAGCAGGTTGCTGCCGGTGACAGCGTGTCGCTGGACGGTACGGACAGCAACGATCCGGATGGGCAGATCTCGAGCTACAGCTGGACACAACTGACAGGCACGGCCGTGACGCTGCTCGATGCGGATCAGGCCACCGCCCGCTTCGACGCGCCGGAGGTCGATGCAGCGGAGACGCTGACCTTCCGGCTGACCGTGGTGGATGCCGAGCGGGCAGCCGCGGCCGACGACGTTTCGGTGGAGGTACTGCCGGTGGTGGCGCTCGCCGCCCGGGCCGGCCTCGCTCTGCTCTCCCGGGCCGCCGCACCCGCACCGCTGCTGACGCCGGAAACCTGTGCCGCCACGCCGCCGCTCGACGGGGAAGCGTGGTTCGCCCAGGCGGGACTGTGGCTGGCAGCACACGCGTCCGGGCTCGAGAGGGAAGCCGATCCGAACGATGTCACCACCTTCCTCGACGCGGCACGGCTACTGCTCGCGCACAGCGAGCAGCGGCGTGCCCCGCCAGGCGTCGCCTCGTCCCTCTGGTTCCTCGGCCTGGAGGCGCTCGAGCGCCATGCGCACACGCAGGATCCGGCGGTGGCGGAATGGGCGGCACGAATACTTAGCCCGGCAGCGCGAACGCTGCCGGCGCAGGCGGAGACCACGCTGACCGATCGCCTGCTGCGCGGGGAGGTCACCATCGTGCTGACGGGGGCGGACGTCGCCGTGGTCGAGGTGGACCCGGCGCTGTCCGTCCGGCGCTCGAGCGCGTTTCTGCGCGAGGCCGGCTGTCACCGCCGGATCGATCCCATCCGACTCGCCGCCGATACGGTCTTTCTGCTGGCGCAGCAACGGGACGTACGCTGATGGTCGGTTGACCGGGCTTCACGCCCGGCGCTACGATCAGGCTGCTTTTTGAACAAGCCCTCCGGCCGGCGGCCCGAGGGCTTTTCTTTTTCTCTCCGGAAAACCCTCTCAAGGAGAGCACCCATGCCCGACCCCACCTCGCAGCAGATCACCCTCACCCTGCCCCAAACGGCTTCGGTAACGGTCCGGCAGCAGACCTATCGGAACAACGGCAGCGACCGTCCCGTCCTCGACCTCTACCAACCATCAGAGCCCGCGACCGGTGCCAGGCCGGCCGTGCTGTTCGTGAACGGCTATCCGGATCCGGGTTTCCGCCGGGTGATGGGCTGCGCCTACAAGGACATGGGCGCCACCGTTGCCTGGGCACGCCTGGTGGGGGCCACGGGAATGGCCGCCATCACCTATGAGAACGTGGAGCCTCTGGCGGACGCGCGCCGGGTACTGGATTTCGTCGCCGCCAACGCCGACGGGCTCGGCGTGGATCCCGAGCGGATCGGCGTGTGGGCGTGCTCGGGTCATGCACCCACGGCGCTGGCGCTGCTGGCCGGCGTGCACGCCTCGAACAAAGGCCCTACCCCGCGCTGCGCCACCCTGCTCTATGGCTACCTCCTGGACCTGCCGGGCCACAACGAGGTGTCGGCGGCCGCGGCACAGTTCGGCTTTCTGCCCGGTCCGGCGTCGCTTGATGCGATTCTTCCGGTGCCAACGCTGGTGCTTCGCGCGGGCAGGGACGGGATGCCCGGACTGCTGCCCTCCATGGACCGGTTCGTTGCCGCCGCACTCGCCGGCGGATTTCCGCTGACGCTGCTCAACCACCCGGACGCCGCCCACGCTTTCGATCTCGACGACGGACGTCCCGAATCCCTGACCGCGCTGCACTCCGTGCTCGACTTCCTCACCCGCCGTCTGCGCGACTGAAGGTCCAGCGCGCTTTTTCAGGGCAGCCGACGTTCGGCTACCATCGCCACTGCGAATGCCAGGAGAGAGAAATCACGTGATCAGCCGCACCGAAGCCATCGCCATGCTCACCGGCCCCGGCCAGCCTTACGAGCTCGAGACGGTGGTGCAGTACGGCGAGCCGTGCCGGGCGTTCCGGCACGCGCCGCGCTCGCTGCGGGTGCTCTTCGAGGAGACCCGCAGCGCCGTACCCTTCGTGGTCTACGACGCCGAACGGTACACGTTCGAGGAGATCTGGCAGACGTCCAGCGCGCTGGCGAGCGCCCTCGTCGAGGAGTTCGGTATCCGGCGGGGCGACCGGGTCGCCATCAGCATGCGCAACTACCCCGAGTGGATCATCGCCTTCGAGGCGACCACGTCCATCGGCGCCATCGCCGTCGCCATGAACGCGCTCTGGCAGCCCGAGGAGATGGAATACGGGCTCAAGGACTCGGGCGCCCGGGTGCTGCTCGCGGATCAGGAGCGTCTCGACCGGCTCGCGCTCGCCGACCCGATTCACGGTCTCGGCGTCATCGCCGTGAGGACCGAAGGGCCCCTCGACGCCGGTATCGAGTCGTTCGATGCCCTGATCGCCCGTCATGCGGGGGCCCCCATGCCCGCGGCGGAGATCGCTCCCGAGGACGATGCCACCATCTTCTACACCTCCGGATCCACCGGCCACCCGAAGGGTGTGGTGAGCAGTCATCGCAGCATCATCTCTGCGCTCTTTTCCTGGGAGCTGGACGGCCGGGTCGCCGCGGTGACCGCCGGTGTTGCGATCCCGGAGCCGCAGGTGCAGCCCGCAACCCTGCTCGCCGTGCCGCTCTTTCATGCGACCGGTTCACACGCCGTGTACCTCATGTCCTACCGGCAGCAGCGCCGGCTGATCTGCATGTACAAGTGGGACGTGGCGAAGGCGGCTGCGCTCATCGAGTCCGAGCAGATCTCCTCGGTGGTAGCGCCTTCGGCCATGACCGGCGACCTGGTGGCATACGCCGCCCGGGAAGGACGCTCACTCGAGACGCTGGCGACCGTCGGCGGCGGCGGCGCGGCGCGGGCGCCGGAACAGGTCCGGCGGATCGAGCAGACCTTCGCGAAGGCCCTGCCCAACACGGGCTGGGGCATGACCGAAACCAACGCCATCGGCACCGGCATCGGCGGTCAGGACTACCTGGACCATCCCGCCAGCTCCGGCCGCGCGTCCGCGGTGGTGGACCTGAGGATCGTCGACGACGCGGGCAACGAGTTGCCGGCAGGTCAGCGCGGAGAGCTGCAGGTGAAGGGTATCTCGGTCTTCCGCGGTTACTGGCAGCGTCCGGACGCCGACGCGGAAGCCTTCGTCGGCCGCTGGCTGCGCACCGGTGACGTGGCCTATCTCGACACCGAGGGCTACCTCTACATCGTCGACCGGATCAAGGATCTGGTGATCCGCGGCGGCGAGAACATCGGCTGCGGGGCGGTGGAAGCGGCGCTGCTCGAGCACCCGCTGGTGCTGGAAGCGAGCGTCTATGCGGTGCCGGACGAGCGGCTCGGCGAGGAGGTGGGCGCGACGGTCTACACCGCAGCCCCCGTGAGCGAGCACGAGCTGCGCGATTTTCTGGCCCCGCATCTGGCGGCCTTCGAGATTCCCCGCTACATCAGCTTCAGCAGCGAGCCGCTGCCACGGACCGCCTCGGGCAAGATCCTGAAGCGTCAGCTCAGGGACGAAGCGACCCGCCGACTCGGGGTCTGACTACCAGCCACCGCCACCGCCGCCACCACCACCGCCACCGGAGGATCCGCCGCCACCGGAACCGGAGGAGGAACCGGGGGGTGTGGCGGCGGAGGCGATGGCCGTGGAGAAGCTCGAGCCCACGTCGTCGACGAACCGGGAGAGCTGGTGAGGGCGGAAGTCCCCGTGGTACCAGCCCGGCGTGTAGGCCGCCCGCTCCGCCTGACCCATCTTCGAGAGCACGGCCGCGAACTGCTCCGCCCACTGGTTCGCCACCCCGAGCGCGATGGCGAATGGCAGGTAGCGCTCGAACAGCGCCGGTGTCAGCTCCGGGGGGTGACGGATGTTCAGGTCGTCCTTCTCCGCCACCTTGAGATAGAGCTCGAAGCCGTCCAGCTTGTCCATGAGCGCCCGCCCGCGCCGCGTGGGTGACTTCATCAGAACGAGAAAGGTCACCTGCATGGCGCCGTTCACGACGAACACGGCAACCACCAGCGGCGTGACAAGACCAGCAACGGCCAGCGCCACGAACGCCATCAGCGAGCCGAGAAACGTGGGCAGCAGCCACTGGGCGTTGTTCACGAAGTAAACGTTGTAGTAGTGCCGGCGCAGGGCCTTCTTGTGTGCCTTCCTGGCACCGCCGATCAGTACGTGGTTTCCTTCGTCGAGCACCACCACCGGACCATCGGCAAACAGCGCATCGTGCAGTGCCTTCTCGCCGGGGCCGAGGGGTTCGGCGGACCGACGCTGCTCGAGCGTGTACTCGTCGCCGTCGTTGCTGATCTGCAGGTAGCCTTTCACCGCCAGGCTGATCACCGCGGCCGTCAGCGTGTCCGCGTCGTAGCCCATGCGACGTATGTAGCGCATCGACCCGGGTGAGTAGCCCGCCGGTGGCTCGTAGTGTGCGAAGGTGACACCCGGCTCGGGATCCCGTCCGTAGCGCCGCCAGGCCATGAACAGGAAGACCCCCACGGCGATCAGCACCGTCAGCGCGAGCAGCAGCCCGAGGTTGTCCTCCAGCAGGTAGCGGGCACGATCGAGCGTGTCCGGCTCGAAGACGATGCCCTTCGGCCAGGTCACCACCAGCGTCAGCCCCTCCCTGGGGGCGAGCGGCCGCGTCGCGGCGATGCTGGCCGCACCGGTTTCGGTGCTGCCCTGATAGTCGCGACCCTGGCCGCCGAACGGTCCCGTGTATCCCTCCACCGACAGCTCGACGGCCGGGACGCGGGCCGGCAGCGTCACCCGGGCGCTGGCCTGAAGAATGGGAAACGCCCAGTCCGTGCCCGTGATGTTCCAGTAGAGCTCGTCGTGCCCTTCGAAGTAGCCGATGCTGCGGTCCGTGCGGTAGGAAATCGCGAAGGTGTGCTCGCCCGTCGGCAGCATCTTATCGGCGCTGCCGATGTAGACGCGGACGCCGTTCGAGCGGTTTTCGGTGTGCCAGGCCTCCGCGTTGCCGTCGCGGGTGATCCGCTGGATGTCGAAGGCCACTTCGTAGCGGTTGCCGAACCGGTCCCGGTAGGTGGTGGGAAAATCCCGATAGATACCCCGGCGGATCAGGTTTCCTTCCGCTCGGACACGGATGGTTTCCGTGATGGTCAGCCCGGCGTCCGCGCCGATACGGATGTCGGCGTGGTAGGAGAGGATCTCCTCGTCTCCGAGTGCCGACGGTGCCGGCAGGACAGCGAGCCACACCACCCACGACAGACGCAGCAGGACCCTCGCGGCGAGCACTACTCGAGCCTCACCTTCACGTTTGCCCGCGCGGCGTCGTCCGCCTCGAAGAACTCGGCGGGGCGGAAACCCAGGGGTCCGGCAATCAGCAGATGAGGAAAGGACTCGATGCGGGTGTTCAGGATGCGAACCGAGCCGTTGTAGAACCGTCGGGCATACTGCAGGTGGTCCTCCACCTCCTTGAGGCCCGACTGAAGCTGCCGGAAGTTGGCATCCGCCTTCAGATCCGGGTAGCTCTCCTGCACGGCGATGAGCCGATGCAGCCCCGTCTCCATCGCATCCTCCAGCGCTGCTTTTTCCGGCAGATGCTCCGCCGACTCCGCGCGGCGACGCAGTTCGGTCACGGCGGTCAGGGTCGCCTGCTCGTAGTCTGCGTAAGCCTTCACCGCGGTGACGAGCTGCGGCACCAGGTCGTGACGGCGTGCCAGCTGCACATCGATGTCGCTCCAGGCATTCTTCACCTGGTTGCGGTCGCGAATCAGGCGGTTGTAGATCCAGACGGTGCTGCCGAGCAGCAGCCCGAGGACGACCATCGTGGTCAGCACGCCGGTCTCCGCCACGGAACCTCTTCGATCGCCCGCTTCAGCGCCGGTTCTCGGTCGACCCGGTGTTCACGGAGGCACGGTCATTCAGGTCGCGCAGCCCCTTCTGGCTCTCTTCGCGCATCGCATCCCACGTGCTCCTGCGGAAACAGAAAGTCTTCGGAATGTTGGAGCCGGTGGGCTTGAACCGTTTGCAGATCTTCGGGTTCTGCTCTGCTGCCTTCTGTATCTCCGCCGGAGACTGACCGTTCGGGGTGGCCTCGGTGCCTGCCAGCACCGGTGCGCCGAAGCAGATCAACGTGCTGAAGAACACGGTGCGGACAGGCGCTGCCGAACCGATCCTCATGTGGCGTCCACCGGAGCGCGCTTGATGTCGCGCAGCAGCTGCTGGCCGTCCTTCTCCATGCGGTCCCAGGTGCTCTGCCGGTAGCTGAAGCGTTTGGTGATGGCGGAACCCGTCGGCTTGAAGCGTTTGCAGACCTTCGGGTCCTCCTCTTCAGCCCTCTGAATCTCCGCCGGGGTGGGCGCTGGGGCGTCGTTCGCATCCGAGTCCGCCAGAGCCGGCACCCCGCAGCAGATCAGAGTACTGAACACCATGGCACCGGCAGGCAACGAGGTAGGGATCCTGAACATGGGCATCCTCCCTGGCTCTCCATGCACCGGAAACCATACCAGAAAACGGCTGCGCATCAGACGCCGAGCCGCTCGAACAGAGGTTCCAGGTACCGCCGACGGTCCGGTTCCAGGTAGGAGAAGTTGGCGCCCCGGTCCGTCAGCTCCCAATACTGCGGCCGGTGCTCGTTCTCGAGGCCGTGGCGCAGCCGTTTGAGGCGGCTCAGCCGTTCCGCCTTCAGATCGGCGACGATTCTCGCCACCCGGACATCGTCCCCGAGCTTCAGGAACAGTGTGGCGAGCTGGATCTGCGATCGACGCACGCCGAGCAGGCTGTCCTCTTGATTCTCTTCCCTGATCTCCTGGTCGAGCTCGAGCAGCACGCTGAGCAGCCCGTCGACGCAGGGGCTGCCTGCAGCCACGGCGACCTCGATGAGGTGCACCACGTCATAGGCCGCCGCGTCCAGCAGGAACGACAGGCCGTTCTGGTGGGCCGTCTGTCCGTAGAGCTTGAAGTAGCCGGCGATCTCCAGCGCCAGCGCCCCGCCATCGTTCGCCAGATAGTGTTCCGCCACGTCCCGGTACTGATCCATCAGGTAGTAGGCCGTTCTGGCGTCCCGGGCGTTGATGGTGGCCCGGAGGTAGCTGTTGAATGCCCGCACGCACAGCCGCAGCAGCGCCGGGTCGTCGCCGCCCAGGTCGCGGGCCACGAGGCTCGTGTTGATGCCGATCAGATTGGCCACGTCCCTGGCATGCCCGGCGCTCTGGGACATCAGCGAGTACAGCTGCCGGAACACCTTGGTCTCGAGCCAGATCCGGTCCGCCGCCACCTGGTCCACCGAGTCATCCGTCAGCGCGATGAAGTCCGGATCCCGGGTGATGGCGTCGCTGATCTCGTACCAGGGGTCCGGCAGCGTCGCCCGGATCGCCGTGTAGTCATAGACGATGGCCGTCATGCCGTTGATCCCGCTCATCGCGATGCTGCGGTCGCCCTGCTCGATGGCGCCCCGCGAGACGTCCTGCAGCTCGTCCACCGCCGCCAGCACCTGGCGCTGGGCGGCTTCCACGTCCGCGCCGATACGCCGCATCGCGCTCACGGCGTTCCTGCAGATCCGTTCGATGACGCTGATCGGCGACAGAAACGTGAACACGAAGTAGATGTAGGGCAGCAGGCACAGCAGCGACACCGTGACGAGCGCAAAGGTGACGATGACGCCGGCATGCGGCAGCAGCGCATCGTGCCGGGCCTGATCGAAGGTCACCGTCGTCCAGACACACTGGATCGTGGTGATCAGAAAGAGCCCGAGCACGACCATGTTCACCGGCTCGCGCATGAAGAGCCTGGTGATGAGGTGGCTGTAGCGGGTTGCAGCGAGCTCGACCACGATGGCCACCACGGTGATCGCGATGGCGAGCACCGCCGCCACCACCTCCGCCGTGTTGCCCACCGCGTTCAGCGCGCCCTCGTCGTCCAGCGATCGGAACCAGCCGCTCGGGTCGAAGACGATGGCAGCGCCGCCGAGGGATGCGGTCAGCAGCCACAGCGCAAACGCGGACCCGGCCAGGATCAGCACGGCTTTCAGGGCCCGCGTGAGAGGCTGCCGGTCCGCGTGAGGCGTGATCTGTGGTCGCATGGCCCGAAGCCTGCCGGAGAATGCGGTCCGGCGCCAGCAGCCTCCGGCTGGGGGGACGCCCTGGCTCGATCCTTGCTTCGTTCTTTTCAATCATGGAAACCGCCAGGATCAGCCACGGATTTTTGACGGTCGTCCTGCTCGCCTGCCTCATCGGGCAGCCGGCGCTGGCAGGAGACTGGCAGCCGCTCGCGAGCATTGCGGCGACCGCGGAAGCGCACGCCCGCTCGAGCCTGGGCGGTGGTGGCGCCGTGCGGGTGGAATCACAGGTCAAAGCCCTGGACAACCGGCTCAAGCTCGCCCGCTGCGATCAGCCCCTGCAGGCCTTCAGCCCGCCGGGCACGGAAATGCGCCAGAACGTGGTGGTCGGTGTGCGCTGCCGCGGCAGCAACCCCTGGCAGATCTACGTGCCGGTCAGGATCTCGGCCGTTCGCAGCGTGCTGGTGACCAGCCGGCCGCTGGCCCGCGGCGCGATCCTGTCCGCCCGGGACGTGCGCACCGAGCAAGTGGACGTCAGCGCCCTGCGGACCGCCTATCTCACCGATGCCGCGCAGCTTCAGGGCAAGGTGCTGAAGCGTCCGCTGCCCGAAGGCCGGGTACTGACCATGGACGCCCTCAACGACGAGGAGGTGATCCGCCGCGGCCAGCGGGTGACGCTGATGGTGACCCAGGACGGGTTCCGGGTGCAGATGGCCGGCACCGCCCTGATGGACGGCGCCGTGAACGAGCGGATCCGGGTGGAGAATCATTCCTCGCGGCGCACGGTCGAAGGCATCGTCCGCTCTGCCAAGCTGGTGGAGGTGATCGCCTATTGAGCCGCCACAGACACTGCGACCGGGCCCGGCACACGTTTCGCTTGAGTTCGCAGCACAATTCGTACAAGTTTTCAACGAAACAGGACCTAAAGTAATACGGGTCACGGCCGATTAACTGGGCGTAGTCCCGCGAAGCTCCGGAGCGCAGGAAATGGTAAACAAAATAGACGGTGTATCCGGGCAGAGGCCACCCGCAGCCAGCCCGAGCCAGACCGCCCGCACGGAACGCGGCGAGGCCGACCGTGCCTCTGCCAGCGGGAGCGCATCCGACCAGCTGAGCCTCACCTCCTCCGCGCAGCTCCTGAAAGAGCTCAGCGAAGCGGTGGCTGCCAGCCCCGAGGTGGACCAGGGTCGAATCGAGGCCATCCGGCAGGCCATCGCCGACGGCAGCTACGATATCGACGCGCAGCGCATCGCCGACAAGCTGCTCAAGCTGGAAGACCAGCTCTAGAGGCCCTCATGAACGAAGGCGCCCATGCTCAGTCGCTGCGCGCCGTGCTCCAGGAACTGCTCACCTGCGCGCAGGCACTCGAGAAAACCCTGCTCGCCGAGCGCACGGCGCTCTCCGAGCACAACCTCAACACCTTGAACCGGCACACGGAAGCGAAGAAAGACCACCTGCTCAGGCTGGAAGCCCTGGAGCTGCAGCGGCGTCAACTGCTCAACAGCCTGGGCGTGAGTCCAGGTCAGGACCTGATCCTGCCCGGCCTCGACGCGCTCTGGCAGGCGGTTCGCACGGCCCTGCGCGCCTGCCAGGAAGCCAACGAGGTCAACGGCGCCATCGTCCGCACCCACCATCGACAGACACAGCGCGCGCTGGATCTGCTCGCCGGTCGCGACGGCGCCGAGTCGGTGTACGCTGCCAACGGCCTGCCCGCCAGCCGCTCCCTCTCCGAGGAAATTGCAAAGGCCTGACGATTCCCGCGGGCCCGTTACAGCCCCCCCACAACCTCCCGATTTGCACCGCCGCCGCTCCGCTAAGATACGCGCATGGAGCGACGAACCTCGAAGCGGAAGTTCACGGAGACGCGGGTCTACCTGCACCACCCGGAGTTTCCCGCCACACCGTGCACGACGCGTGATCTCAGCGCCGACGGTGTCTTCGTGGTCACGCCCCATGCGCGCCGGGTACGGGAACGCAACGTGCTGAAAATGACGTTCGCCGTGGACCTCGGCAGCGTCACCCGGCTCTACGATTTCATGGTGACCGTAGCCCGGGTGACGGACGAAGGGATCGGCTTCGTCATCGACCGCTCCCGGCCCGCGCGTTCCCGCGCGGTGCCGCGGCGTGCGGACACCCACCCCACCGCCGAGGTCCTGCCCCTGAAGCGCTGAGCCCGTGGTGCTTGGCCCGTAACTTGCTGACAGTCTCCGGTCCGATCCTGGAACGGAGCAACCGTGTCCGAACAGTCCCTCGCCGGTGTCGTGGGTGCCCAGCTGCTGGCTGCCGCGAGTGCCGCCGCTGCCGGCGGCGCCGATGCAGCCACCCGCCGCGGCGCGGGCGGCGACCCGCTGCCCGCGGTCCCCGAGGCCCACACGCCGGCATTCGCCGGTATGCTCGAGGCGCTCCGCGGCACGGAGCCGGTGGTTCGGACCGCCGTCAGCGGATCGGTGCTCCGGATCGAGCCGACACTGCCCGTGCCGGAGGAAATCCGCTTCCCGCTGCTGCCGACCGACACGGTGAGCGACACCGGCAAGCGGTTGCCGGTCAGCGGCAAGGTACCGCTCGATGCCGGTATGCTGGCGCCGCCGCCGGTGCTGGCGGAAGGCGCGGCAGGCACCGGACCCGCCGTCGGGCCGGAAACCGGCATCGGCAGGGAATCGATCCCGGAGGATTCAGGGGAAGGCGAGCCAACCGCCAGCCTCGTCCAGGTTGCACTGCCCGCACCCCCGCAGCTGAGCCTGCCCGGCGCAGACGCCAACGTGGTGCAGACCCGCCAGACCGCTATGCCACCCGCGGTGGCGGCCCCCGCACCCCCGCCGGTACCCGGCGTTGCACCACCGGTCACACCGGCGCCAACGGCTGCCGATCCGGTGGGCGCCCCGCCCGCTCCCCCCGCCGCATCGCTGGCCGGCCAGACCCTCGACGGCGGCAACGGCAACGGCCAGCCGCCAGCCGAGCAATCCGGGCGGGAACCGGGCACGAGAGCGGTCGCGGACGGCGGCCGCCACGGCGCGAGCATCGGCTTCGATCGGGTCGACCTGCCCGCATCGGCCACGTCCCAGGGCCCGGCCTTCTCCCCGCCCGGTGCCGCCACGGGCACGGGCACAGCGGAATCGCTCCGGCTGCTAGACCTGCCGGCGCAGAAGACCCACTGGCCCGAGCCGCTGGCGGAACGACTCGCCGCGCTGGTCGGTCGCGGTGGGACGCCCGGCATCAACACCGCCGACGTCCGTCTGAATCCCACGCACCTCGGCCGGCTGGAGGTACGGATCACCGTTCATCACGACCAGGCCTCCGTGTGGGTCGCGTCCGCCAGCCCGGAAGTGCGCGACGCCCTGCAGCAGGCGCTTCCCCGCCTCGACTCGCTGCTCGACAACCTGGGCATCCGACTCGCGGACGCTCAGGTCAGCGACCGGTCCTTCGAAGGATTCTTCCGGCAGCCACAGGCCGGGGCGGCAGCCGGGCAGTCCCCGGACGCTGAGCCTGCCGACCCGGCCGGCGCCAGACCCGTGGTCCGGCTCGGGCTGCTCGACTACTGGGCGTGACCACCCGGTGCCAAGGATCCGTGATCCCGGCAGTCAATAATCCGCCTGCAGCGGCAGCCCACTGAGAAATATCCTCCGCTTTTCAACAGGTTATCCAAGGCTCCCCCACTGGTACGGTTTTTGCTGACCTGACCTAGGTCAGCGGTTCCAGCAACACGAGCGGGCGATATGGCGGAGAAGGCAGAGACATCCGAAGAAGCGGTAGAGGCGCCCCGTGCCAAGCTCGGGCTGGTTCAGATCCTGGCCATCGTCGGCCTGGTGATCGTCACCCAGATCGTGATGAAGGTGGTGCTCGACACCTTCTTCCCCCCCAAGTACGTGGACCCGACCGCAGAAGTGGAGGAAGTGGCAGAGGAAGAGGAAGCCGTCCCCGTCAAGGACCTGGCACCCGCCAACTACCTGCCCCTGGATCCGGCGCTGGTGGTGAACATCAGCCACAACGGCAAGTCCCAGTATCTGCAGGCTTCCGTGCAGCTCATGACCCGAAGCAGCGAAGCCTACGAAGCCGCGAAAGTCCACGCGCCGGCCATCCGCAACGCGCTGATCATGCTGTTCAGCACGGCGGACTACGACGCGCTCTCCACGGTGGAGGGTAAGCGCGCGCTGCAGGAGAGCTCCAGGGCCCGGATCGACGAGGTACTCGAAGAGCTTGCCGGGGTTTCCGGTGTGGATGCCATCTACTTCACCAGCCTGGTGTTCCAGTAGTGAGTGACATTCTCACGCCGGAAGAGGTGGACGCCCTGCTCAAGGGTGTGTCCTCCGGTGACGTGGCCTCGAACACGGGCTTCGGGGTGCCTTCCGGTGAGGTCCGCGAGCTCGACCTCACCAACCCGGACTGGTTCCGCCAGCATCGCGTACCGCCGCTCGACTTCTGTAATCAGGTTCTTGCCCGCCAGCTCAAGTCGAGCCTGAGACCCATGCTCAAGAACCAGGCAGACGCCACTCCCGAGGCGCCCCGCCTGGAAACCTGGGCCGACTACACCGCGCAGCTGCCGCAGCCGACCTACCTGCACCCGGTGAGCGTCGCGGCGCTCGAGACGGACGTGCTGTTCGTGCTGAACGCGGACCTGATTCTGAGCTACGTGGACTTCTACTACGGCGGTGATGGCGTTCACGAGAGCCAGGAAACGCTCAGCCGTGACTTCACGGTGACGGAGCTGCGCGTCGCGGGACGTCTCCAGCAGAACGCCGCGGGGTTCCTGCGGACGGCCTGGGCACCGGTTGCCGAGCTTACCTTCGAGGACGGCAGCGTAGAAACCAATCCCGCGTTCGCCAACTTCTTCAACCCGGCGGACGTGATGGCCGTGTCCCGTTTCAACGTCAGCCTCGGGGAACGCTCCCTGGGCTGGCTCGACATCCTGATTCCCAACTCGGCGCTCGAGCCGCGCAGAGCGGAGCTGGAGAACATCGGTCACGGCGACCCGACGCAGAAGCAGTCGCGCTGGGCGGCGGCATTCGCCACGCAGCTGAAGGACTCGGAGATCGAGGTTCACACGCTGCTCGGCAGCACCACCATCAACCTCGGTGAGCTGGTGAAGCTCCGCATCGGCGACATCCTGCCCCTGGAGCTGCCCACTACCGTCGAGCTCACCGCCGGCTCGGTGCCGCTGTTTCGGGGCACGTTCGGCATCTCCAACGGCCACAACGCGGTTCGCATCATCGAGCGCCTCGGATAAACAGGAACACGGAACATGAGCGCATCTGAAGCCGGATCCGGCAAGAAGGGGACTGCAGCGGCTGCGCCCGCCAAGTTCGACGACCTCGATCAGGCCGCTTCGGCCCCACCGGTGGAAGCCGGCCGGGAAGTGAACCTGGACGTGGTGCTGAACGTCGACGTCGATCTCGCGCTCGAGGTGGGTCGCACCAAGATCAGCGTCAGAAACCTGCTGCAGCTCAACCAGGGTTCCGTGGTCGAGCTCGACCGCCTCGCCGGCGAGCCGCTGGACGTGCTCATCAACGGCACGCTGGTGGCGCGCGGGGAGGTCGTGGTGGTCAACGACAAGTACGGCATCCGGCTCACCGACGTGGTGAGTCCCGCCGAACGGATCAAGCGGTTCCAGTAGCAATGGAACCGAGCTGGGCCAGTCATTCGCTCGACATGCTCGGCGCCCTGCTGGGCGTACTGCTGCTGATTCTGGCGGTGGCGTGGCTGCTCAAGCGTGTGCAGCTCGGTCAGGCCAGCGGCCGATCCCATCTGCGGATCGTCAGCGTGCTGCCGCTGTCCGCCAAGGAACGCGTGGTGCTCCTGCAGGCCGGCAGCGAGCAGGTGCTGATGGGCGTGAGCGGCGCCGGCATCCAGCACCTGCACACGCTGAAGGAGCCCGTGAGTCTGGCGCCGGAGAACCATCCGGGGCGGAATGACAAACCGCTCGACAGCGGCGGATTCGCGGCTCACCTGAAGAGCCTGATGCAGCGGAGCGGCACATGATGCGGATCACCACCCGGGTGCTGGCCACTACCCTGCTGCTGCTGACCGCCGCAGGCGCAGCAGCCCAGAGCGCGCCGCTGATCGCCATCGGCGCAGCAGACGGAGAGCCCTACTCCCTGACCATCCAGGTGCTGGCGCTGATGACGGCGCTGACCGTGCTGCCGGCGCTGGTGCTGATGATGAGTTCCTTCACCCGCATCATCATCGTGCTCTCCATCCTCCGACAGGCGCTGGGCACCGCCCAGACGCCGCCCAACCAGGTGCTCGTCGGTCTGGCGCTGTTCCTCACCTTCTTCGTGATGGCGCCCGTGATGTCCAGGAGCTACGAGGCCGGGGTCGGCCCCTACCTGGACGGCAGCATCGAGGTCGGGGAGGCGTTCGAGAAGGGCATGGCACCGATCCGCACCTTCATGCTCGACCAGACCCGGGAAGAGGAGCTGGCGCTGTTCGTCGAGCTCTCGGATGCCGGTGAGCCGGCCTCACCGGAGGACGTGTCCACTGCCGTGCTCGTGCCGGCATTCATCACCAGCGAGCTGAAGACCGCCTTTCAGATCGGCTTTCTCGTCTTCATTCCGTTCGTGATCATCGACCTGGTGGTGGCCAGCGTGCTGATGTCCATGGGCATGATGATGCTGTCGCCCATGCTGGTATCCCTGCCCTTCAAGATCATGCTGTTCGTGCTCATCGACGGCTGGTCGCTGCTCATCGGCACCCTGGCGGGAAGCTTCTTCCTGTGACGCCCGAAGCCGTCGTCGCCATCGGTCAGCAGGCACTGTCGGTGATCGTGCTGCTCGCGGCTCCGATGCTGGTCTCGGCACTGGTGGTGGGCCTGATTGTCGGCATGCTGCAGGCGGCTACGCAGATCAACGAGATGACGCTGTCGTTCATCCCGAAGCTGATCGTGCTCGTGGCCTCGCTCTGGATCGGTGGTCCCTGGATGCTCGAGCTCATCACGAACTACGCCGAGCGGCTGATCACCGACATCCCTATGCTCATCGGCTGACGGTGCGCCGACGTGACAGCGCTTCCGGATCTCGAATCGCTGGTGGCCACGCACATGCTGCCATTCTTCCGGATCGGCGCCATGCTGCTGGTTGCCCCCCTGTTCGGTGCGCGCCTGGTGCCGGCCCGGGTCCGGATCGTGCTCGCACTGGTGCTGGCCGCGGTGATCGCGCCGCTCGTTCCGTCGCCTGCACGCTTCGATGCCTTCAGCCAGCTCGCGGTGCTGGCCATCGCCCAGGAGATCATCGTCGGCGTGATCATGGGTTTCATGGTGCAGATGGTCTTCGACGCCATCATCCTCGGCAGTCAGACCATCGCCATGGGGATGGGTCTCGGCTTCGCGGTGCTGGTGGACCCGCAGCGGGGTGTGAACGTGCCCGTGCTCTCCCAGTTCTTCGTGATCATGACCACCATGATGTTCCTGGCGCTGAACGGTCACCTGGTGCTGATCGCGCTGCTCGTGCAGAGCTTCCAGGCGCTGCCGCCGGGAACCAGCGGTTTCGATCGCGACACGTTGTGGACGGTGGCCAGCTTCGGGACGCAGATGTTCGCCGGCGCGGTGCTGGTCGCCCTGCCCGCCGTCGTCGCCCTGCTCGTGGTGAACTTCGCCTACGGCGTGATCAGCCGTGCCGCACCCACCCTCAACCTGTTCGCGGTGGGATTTCCCGTCACCGTGCTGCTCGGCTTCCTGATCCTGCAGTTCAGCTTCCAGACCACCCTGGTGAGCCTGACCACCCTGCTGGACAGCGCCTTCGGGGAGCTCGGCACCCTGTTCGGTCCGGCCCCCTGACGGCACAGGCGCAACATGGCTGAAGAGCAGTTTCAGGAACGTACCGAACCGGCCACCCCGAAACGCCTGCAGGAGGCCCGGGACAAAGGCCAGATCGCCCGCTCCCGGGAACTCAATGCCATGGCCGTCACCCTCGGCGGTGCGGTTGCCATCTACCTCATCGGTGAGGGCATCGTCGGCGGGGTGGCGACCATTCTCGAGGAGGGCCTGGCCCTGCCACGTGCCGCCGCATTCTCCCCCGAGGTGATGCTGAATCACCTGGCCGCCGCGATACGCACCGCCGGCACCGCCCTCGCCCCCTGGCTGATGATTCTCGCCACCATCGCCGTGCTCGCGCCCATGAGCCTAGGCGGCTGGTCGTTTTCCGTGGAAGCGCTCAAGTTCAAGGGGGATCGCATCAACCCCATCGCCGGTATCCGGCGGCTCTTCGCGCTGCGCGGCCTGGTGGAGCTGCTCAAGGCTCTGGCCAAGTTTCTCGTCGTCGGCCTGGTGGCCATCCTGGTTCTGCAGTGGGAGTCAGACCGGTTCATATCGCTCGGCAGGCAGTCGGTGGAGATGGCGCTGACCCACTCCGCCTGGCTCATCGCCGTCGCCTTCGTGCTGATGAGCGCCGCACTCATTCTGATCGCGGCCGTGGACGTGCCGTTCCAGATCTGGGACCACGGCAAGAAGCTGCGCATGACCCGGCAGGAAGTGAAGGATGAGATGAAGGAAACCGAGGGACGCCCCGAGGTGCGCTCCAAGGTCCGCTCGCTGCAGCAGGAATTTTCCCGGCGCCGAATGCTCGAGGACATTCCCATCGCTTCCGTGGTGGTCACCAACCCCACGCACTACGCGGTCGCCCTTCGCTACGAAGCGGACGAGATGAACGCACCGGTGGTGGTGGCGAAGGGGGCGGATCATCTGGCGCTGAAGATCCGCGAGATCGCCACGGAACACGGCGTGCCCATCTTCGAAGCGCCGCCGCTGGCACGGGCGCTCTACGACAGCACCGAGGTGGGGGACGAGATCGCCGAACGTCTCTACGTGGGTGTGGCCCAGGTGCTCACCTACATCTACCAGCTCGACACCTATCTCGCGAACGGCGGCCGGGAGCCTGGACGGCCCGATGTCATGATCCCCGAGGAATGATCGCGTGAACTTTCAGGACATCCACCAGCGCCTGGCCCCCTACCTGAACCACGGTCTCGGGGCACCGATTTTCCTGGTGATGATTCTCGGCATGCTGGTGATCCCGCTGCCGCCCTTTCTCCTGGACCTGCTGTTCAGCTTCAACATCACCCTGTCGCTGGTCATCATCCTGGCGGTGATCTACGTGCAGCGGCCGCTGGACCTCGGCGTCTTCCCCACGGTGCTGCTGCTGGTCACCCTGCTACGGCTGTCGCTGAACGTGGCATCGACGCGGATCGTGCTGCTGAACGGTCACGAAGGAACGGATGCCGCCGGCAAGGTCATCGAGGCCTTCGGCGAGTTCGTGATCGGCGGTAACTACGCCATCGGCCTCGTGGTGTTCGCGATTCTGGTGATCATCAACTTCGTGGTGGTCACCAAGGGCGCCGGCCGGGTTTCCGAGGTTACCGCCCGCTTCACCCTGGATGCCATGCCCGGGCGGCAGATGGCCATCGATGCGGATCTCAACGCCGGCATCATCGACCAGGAGGAAGCATCCCGTCGCCGTGGCGAGATCCGCGAGGAGGCGGACTTCTTCGGCGCCATGGACGGTGCCAGCAAGTTCGTCCGCGGCGATGCGGTGGCGGGCGTGCTCATCCTCTTCATCAACATCATCGGCGGTCTCGCCATCGGCACCATCCAGCACGACCTGGACTTCAGCACGGCCATGCGCAACTACACGCTGCTCACCATCGGTGACGGGCTGGTCGCGCAGATTCCCTCGCTGCTGCTCTCCACCGGCACCGCCATCGTGGTCACGCGCATGTCCTCACCTCAGGACATGGGCGAGCAGGTGCTCAGCCAGCTCTTCCGGCAACCCAAGGTGCTGACGGTGAGCGGCGGCGTGCTGACCCTGCTCGGGCTTATTCCCGGCATGCCGAATGCGGTGTTCCTGCTCATCGGCGCCGCCTGCTTCGCCGGTGCGTGGCAGGCGAACCGGCTGGCCGCGCGCCCGGTGGCGGCGCCGGAAGAGAAACCCGCTCCGGAACGCCGCCCCCCCGAAGAGCTCGGCTGGGACGACGTGGGGCCGGTGGATGCGCTGGGCCTGGAGGTGGGCTATCAGCTCATCCCGCTGGTGGATCCCGATCAGGGTGGCGAGCTGATGACGCGCATCCGCGGGGTGCGCAAGAACCTCACGACGGAGCTCGGCTTCCTGATCCAGCCCATTCACATCCGCGACGATCTGAACCTGGCTGCCGGCGGCTATCGCATCTCGGTGCACGGCGTGCCGGTGGCAGAGGGCGAAATTCACGCCGGCAGGGAGCTCGCCATCAATCCGGGCGAGGTGTCGGGCAGGCCTGCGGGCATCGAGACCCGGGATCCGGCCTTCGGTCTGCCCGCCTTCTGGATCGATCCGGCATCCGGCGACCACGCCCGCACCCTCGGCTACACGGTGGTGGATGCCAGCACCGTGGTCGCGACGCACCTCAGCCAGGTGATCCGGGGCCATGCCCACCAGCTGCTCGGCCACGAGGAAGCGCAGCAGCTTCTGGAGCGGCTGCATGGCGGCAGCGGGCCGCTCAAGGACCTGATTCCGAAGACGGTGCCGCTGGCCACTCTGGTGCGGGTGCTCCAGGACCTGCTGCTCGAGGGCATCCCCATCAGAAACCTCCGAACCATCGTCGAAACTTTGGCGGAGCAGGCGCCGGCGAACCCGGACCCCGCCAGATTGCTGGCGGCTGTCCGGATCGCGCTGTCGGACGCGATCGTCCACAAAATCAATGGGTTAGCTCCGGAAATTGAAGCTTTCACGCTGGATCCCAAGTTGGAACAGATCCTGCACGACAGCCTCAATCACCGCTTGAGCCAGCGAGACGACCGGGAGCGGGGCCCACAGGGCGGGTCCGGACAAGCAGCCATGACGAGCCACACCAGCCATCTGCCCGCACCGGGCAAGAGCGAAGGCCTCGGCATCGAGCCGAACCTGGCCGACCGCATTCATCAGGCGCTCGCCGAACAGACCCGCCGCCAGGAAATGGTCGGTCATCCCGCCGTGCTCCTGGTGCCGCCGGCCATCCGCGCCTGGATGGCCCGCTTCGTCCGCCAGGGCATCCCCGGGCTCAACGTGCTCGCCTACAACGAGATTCCTGACGACAAGAAAGTCAGGCTGATCGGCGCGGTCGGCGGCTGAGGAGGATCGCGTGAAGATCAAACGCTTCCATGCCACAACCATGCGCGCAGCCCTGCAGCAGGTCCGCGAGGAGCAGGGGCCGGACGCCGTGATCCTCTCCAAGCGACGGGTCGACGACGGCATCGAGGTGATCGCGGCCGTCGACTACGACGAAGCGCTGCTCCAGCAGTGGGCACGGGAGCGCACCCCGGGCAGCGACCGGTTCGAAGTTTCCCCCGGCGCGTCGGTCCCCGGCGCGCCCGCCACGGCGACCGCGGCTGCCCGGCACATCGGCATGGCGGCCTACGGCACGGCACAGACCGACGACACCGGGCCCGGAGCACCTCCGGCAGCGAACGACACTCCCGGCCGACGACCCGAACCCGCGACAGCGTCGCAGGCGGCGCCCGCACGCAGCGAAGACGCCGCGTCGGCAGCGAAGCCCATCGGCCGCACCACGACAGCCGGCGGTACACCGGACTTCCGGGCCATCTTCGATGCGGCATCCACCATCGCCACGCTGCCGGAACCGGGCAAGGCCCCTGCCGGAGCGACCCTGGCGGAGATCGTCGGCAAGCTGGATGCGCTGGCGGCGACGGTGAGCGAGCAGTTCGAGTCGCTGCACTGGGATGCCCTGCAGCGGCGGGAGCCACGCCTGGCCGGCGTAGTCAGGCGTCTGGAAAGCCTGGGTCTGGACCGCCGTCTGGTGCGCACACTGATCAGCGCCCTGGACCCTCAGGATGACGCGAAGAAACTCTGGCGCAACGCCATCGCCCTCCTCGCCCGACGGATTCCCATGCTGACCCAGGACGTCTGCGAGGAAGGCGGCGTCTTCGCCGTAGTGGGTCCCACCGGGTCCGGCAAGACCACCAGCATCGCCAAGCTGGCGGCCCGCTTCGCACTCACCCACGGCGCCCGCGAGGTGGGCCTGGTGACCACGGACAGCTACCGGATCGGTGCCCAGGAGCACCTGCAGCGGTTCGGACGGATACTCGGCGTGCCGGTGCAGGTCGCCGCCAGCGGTGACATTCTGCGCGCGACTCTGGACCAGCTCGCCGACCGGCGCCTCGTGCTGGTCGACACCGCGGGATTCAGCCCCCGGGACGGAGAGATGCTGGCCAGGCTCGCCGCGCTCACCGAGCGCACAGCAGTGCAGACCCTGATCACCCTGCCGGCCAACCTGCAGACAGCCGGCCTCACGGAGAATCTCAAGGCCTTCGGACGCCTCGGCATCGACGGTGTCATCGTCACCAAGGTCGACGAGGCTACCTCGCTCGGCGGTCTGCTCAGCGCCCTCATCGAGGCGGAAGCCGCCGTGTGTTATGTGGCGGACGGCCAGCGCGTGCCCGAGGACATCCGTCCGGCATCCCGTTACCGCGCGGAGTTCGTCAGCCAGGCGGTCGCCCTTGCGCACCGGTTTGCAGACGCAGAGGCGGACGACACGTTCGTCGACATCGGCGCAGAGCAGGACCTCACCGAGCCCAGCAGAACATCGACCATCACGGAGCATCGACTCGCCAGCAATGGATAACGTACTGCCGATCAGCCCCGACATACCCATCCGGCGTGCCACGGGGAAACAGAAACCGGTCCAGGTCATCGCCATCGCCGCCGGCAAGGGCGGCGTCGGCAAGACCACCGTCGCCATCAATCTGGCCCTGGCGCTGGCCAAGCTCGGCAGGAAGGCCATGCTGCTCGACGCCGATCTGGGCCTGGCCAACATCGACACGCAGCTCGGACTGCAGCCAACGGGAAACCTGGCGCACGTGCTCGCGGGCGAGTGCTCGCTGGCGGACATCATCATGCCGGTCTACCCCGGCGTCGAGCTGGTGCCCGCGGCCTCCGGCATCACGCGCATGGCTGAGCTCACCGCCCAGGAACAGGCCGGCATCATCCGCGCCTTCGACGAGCTTACCGGCGAGCTGGATGTGCTCATCATCGACAACGCACCGGGCATCTCGTCGAGCATGCTGCGTTTCACCCGCGCGGCGCATCGTGTGATCGTGGTGGTCTGCGACGAGCCGGCGTCCATCACCGACGCCTACGCGGTGATCAAGGTGCTGAGCCGGGAGCACGGCGTGAATCAGTTCAACGTGCTGGTGAACAAGACGGACAACGCCACCCAGGCGAGCGAGGTGTTCGGCAAGATCTCCCGCGTGGCGGACCGGTTTCTCGACGTCACGCTGACCCCCGTGGGCGAGATCCCGCGCGATGTCTACCTGCAGCGCGCCATCCAGGAGCAGGCTGGCGTGGTGCTCCGGTATCCCGGATCCGTGTCTGCACGATCGTTTCAGGCACTGGCCAGACGGACGCTGGCCTGGCCGCTGCCCGCCTCACCACGGGGGCACGTGGAATTCTTTGTCGAGCGGACCCTGGCCTCGTCCGCCGAGCAGGGTTCATGAGCGCGCCGGAGGAATACCTGAAGAACGAGGGGCGGGATCAGGCGGAGCTGGTCAGGAAGCACGCCCCGCTCGTCAAACGGATCGCTTACCACCTGATCGGGCGTCTGCCATCCAGCGTGGACGTGGACGATCTCATCCAGGCCGGCACCATCGGGCTGCTGCTGGCCGGCCGCAATTACTCCGCCGACAAGGGCGCGAATTTCGAGACCTATGCGGGCATCCGCATCCGCGGTGCCATGATCGACGAGCTCCGGAAGTCCGACTGGACGCCCCGGTCCGTGCACCGGAAGATCCGCGAGGTCACCGAGGCGATCCAGATCATCGAGAACCGCACCGGCGCCAAGGCCCGGGATCAGGACGTGGCCGAGGCTCTGGGCATCAGCACCGCCGAGTACCACGACATTCTGCGTGACGCCTCGGCGAGCAAGCTCTTCAGCCTCGACCAGCCGGTGGACGACAGCGGCGATCCTCGCGAGCTCGAGGGCGAGGAGGAAACCGATCCATCGGCTTTGCTCGACGAGGCTGCACGACGGCAGCGGCTCGCGGCGCTCATCGACGAGCTGCCCGAGCGCGAACGGCTGATCATGTCGCTCTACTACGACGAGGAGCTGAACCTGCGGGAGATCGGCGAGGTGCTGAACATCTCCGAGTCCCGCGTCTGCCAGATCCACGGCCAGGCGCTGGTGCGCCTGAAGGCCTGGCTGGAAGGCTGAAAACCGGAGAATCCGCATGCCCCCGGAGATCATCGCCACCCTCACCGCGCACGGCGGCGCCATTGCGGCCGGCCTCGTCGGGATTGCCCTGACGGTGATGATCTTCAGCGCCATCCGTCGGCGCCGCACCCTCGATGCCTGTCTGACCCGGTTGAACGACCTGCAGGCGATGGTCTCGGCCTATGGTCAGTCGCTGATCGCCATGGACGCGGCCATCTCGCGGCTGGATCGACGGATCACCGAGTTCACCGAGCGCAACCTGGAGATCCAGTCCCAGTTCGCCTTCAACCGGGCTTTCGAGGAGGCATCGAGACTGGTTCGGGACGGCGGCTCCGTGGAGTCGCTGGTGAGCGAGTGCGGCCTGTCGCCTGCAGAGGCCGCGCTCATGGTGCGCCTGCACCGCACCGGCGCCGATCCCGAGCGGCCGCCCAGGGCCCGGGTCGTGGGCACGGCGACGAAGGCAGCGAACGGCGTCGACCGGCAGTCCGATCCAGCACCCGCGGGGCGGCAGCTCGACGGCGGTCCGGCCGATCAGCCGCAGGGCGACATCGACCTGACCAGCGAGGAGATCCGCCTGCGCGAGGTGCTCAGAGCGGCTCAGCGCGCATGAGCGCGTCCAGGTACTCCGGCTCCGTGTAGTCGTCGCCGCGGACGATGGAGATGTCCACCCGCCGGTTCTTCGCCCGGCCGCGGTGGTCGTCGTTGGAAGCCACGGGCCGCGTGTCTGCATAACCCGCCACCACCAGACGTTCCGGGTCCAGACATTCCAGGTCCAGCAGCGCGTGAAGCACCGTTACCGCCCGCGCCGACGACAGCTCCCAGTTGGAACGGAACCTGAGGGTCGCAATCGGCAGGTTGTCCGTGTGTCCGGCGACGCGGATCACGCCTTCCGTCTGCGAGAGCAGGCCGTGGATCTTCGCGAGCACAGGCAGGAAGGTTTCCTCCACCTCCGCGGAGCCCAGAGCGAAGGAGCCTTTCTCGCGGATGTGGATGATGGTCCGGGCACCGATGGTACGCACGTCGATCATGCCCTGCTCGATTTCCCTGGCGAGCAGCTCCCGCGCTCTCTGGGCATCCTCCTCGGCTTCCTCGACGTACTTCTGGTACTCCTTGAGCTGCTCGACCTTTTCGACCTCCACCACCTTGTCGGGATCCACGAAGTCGAGGGTGTTCCTGTTGGAGTCGATGGTGAACTGCCGGACCTGATTCAGAACGGTGGGCTGCGGTTTCCCGGGGCTGAACTCCTGGGCGATGATGCTCGTCCCCTTCGGAATGTGCTTGGCCTTGATGTCCGCCTGCACACCGAACGCCTCACGCATGGAACCGGCCAGCTGCTTGAACTTGGCGACGTCCATCTCGGAGAACGACAGCAGCAGCACGAAGAAGCACAGCAGCAGGGTCGACAGATCCGCAAACGTCACCATCCACTTCGGGACGTTGCCGGTCTGCGAAGGAGCGTCGAATTCCTCTTCCACCGCGGAGAACCCTCAACCCGCCGTCAGGCGGCCACCTTCTTCTGCTCGGCCTCGCGCTTGGACTCGGGGAGGTAATTCTTCAGCAGGCTCTCGAGCACCCGCGGATTCTGGCTGTCCTGAATCCCTGCGATGGCATCGGCGATGAGGGAGCGCACCCGCTTCTCCTCACGGCAGCGCAGCTCCAGCTTGTCGGCGATGGGGATGGCCACCATGTTGGCGAGCACCGCGCCGTAAAGTGTCGTCAGCAGCGCCACGGCCATCGCCGGCGCGATCTGCTTCGGATCGTCCATGGTTGCGAGCATCTGCACCAGACCGATGAGGGTGCCGATCATGCCCATGGCCGGTGCCACCTCGCCGATCTGCTTGAAGATCGCGGCGCCTTCCATGTGGCGCTGCACCGTCAGCCCGATGTCCTTGTGGAGGATGGAACGCACGGTTTCCGGCTCGTGGCCGTCGATCACCAGGCCGAGCCCCTTGGACATGAACTCGTTGGGGATCTCCGCCTCCTCGAGCGACAGAATGCCGCCCTTGCGCGCGGCCTGGGCAAGCTCCACCGACTTCTCGATGAGGGCTTCGGGGGTGTCCTGGCGGAAGGCGAACGCCTTCACCGCCACCTTGGCGGCGCTCAGGAACTGTCCGAGGCTGAACTTCATCATCACCACCATCAACGTGCCGCCGAAGACGATGATCAGCGAGGGGGTGTTGACGAACACGGTAGGCTGCCCGCCGACCATGATGGTCGCCACGATGACGAGCATGGCGCCCATCAGGCCCAGAAGAGTGGCTAAATCCACAGACGGACTCCTTGCTGCAGTGGGCGGCGGACCACCCGATTCCAGTTGACCGGTCGAACGGCCGGAGGGGCCGTCAGGACTTCTATCGACCCGCCGGAACGGTCCTTTAGCGCCTCTTTCCGCAGTTGTGAACCATCTCTCAAAACCGGAAGCTTGCAGATGAAAACGTTTCTACCCGCTTGTTACGAGTGCAATACTCCATTTGGAAACATGGACTTAGCGGTAGTGACAATGGATTGTCGGGACGTCGAGATACATCACGGGATAGCCGGCGGGATGCTGGAGGTCGTCGTTTCCGGCCCGGCCGATCTCAGCACCATCACAACCTACGTGATCGCCAACCAGACTGCTTGGCGGGAAACGAACCGGACACTCTGGGACCTTCGCGCCTTCGACATGTCGCGCATCACGAGCCAGGACATCCTCAACATCGATCAGTTCATCGACGAGATGCTTGCGCTGCGAACGGATGTGCGTGCCGCGTTTCTCGTCAGCGAGGAAGTTGAGCGCATCGCCCGGATCGCGGCGGTGCTGCACGACTCCCTGAAGGCGCGCTTCGACTCCGAGGTGTTCGTCAGCGAGTCGGCGGCGCGTGACTGGCTGATGAGGACCTGATCAGTCCCCGACCGGTGGCTTGTGGTAGCGCGCCGCCACCTCGTCCTGAAGATGCTGCTCCCTGAGATCCCGCTCCCTCGCTTCCTCCACCGCGAACCGGTGCACGGCCGAGCCCAGAGCCGTGGTGCGCACGTGCTGGGAGATCCACCGCGCCCGACTGGCTTCGAAGCCGCTCCTGGCCTTGTCCACGACCCCCTCCTGCAGCCGCACCGCTTCCTTGAGCTTCTCGACGAAGAGATGAGTCTCCGTGAGCTGCATGGCCGTGACGCTGCGCCCGCCGGTGCCCGACGCATAGCTCGCCAGATACTCGGTGAGCTCGGCCAGACGGGTTTCCGCCTGGGTGAGCCGCAATCGCTGACGCTCCATCTGCACCGCCAGATCCTGCGCCGTGCGGCTCGAGAGCGCCTCGATGGACCGCATCCGCTCGGAGCGGGGCCGGTCGTCAGCCATCGCCGTCCGCCGGTGATTCCGTGAACAGGGCCTCCAGGGCAGCCAGGGATTCGGCCATGCGCGACGGCTGATCCAGCGCCTGCATCAGGAAGGCGCGCAGTCGCGGCCAGAGGCGAACCGCCCGATCGATCTCCGGATCCGAGCCGGCGCTGTAGGCGCCGACGTTGATGAGGTCCTGGTTCTCCGTGTAGGTCGCGTAGATCTGCCGGTAGGCTCGGGCGAGCTGCTGGTGGCGGGCGGTGGTGATCTGGTTCATGACCCGGCTGGCGGACGCCTCCACGTCCACCGCCGGGAAGACGCCCGCACCGGCGAGCTTCCGCGACAGGACGATATGGCCGTCCAGGATCGATCGGGCGGCGTCGGCGACCGGGTCGTTCGCGTCGTCACCCTCGGTGAGCACGGTGTAGATGGCGGTGATAGAACCCTGACCTGCCGTACCGTTCCCGGCCCGTTCGGTGAGCTCCGGCAGGGCGGCGAACACCGACGGCGGATACCCCTTGGTGACCGGGGGCTCACCGATGGCGAGCGCGATCTCCCGCTGGGCCTGAGCGATGCGGGTGAGCGAGTCCATCAGCAGCAGCACATGGCGACCCTGATCCCGGAAGTACTCAGCGATGCTGGTGGCGATCAGGGCACCGTGAATGCGCATGAGGGGCGGGTGGTCGGAAGGCGTGGCCACCACCACCGCCCGGGACATGCCCTGCTCACCCAGCGCGCTGTCCACGAACTCCTGGACTTCCCGGCCGCGCTCGCCGACCAGGCCGACCACCACCACGTCCGCCGAGGTGTGTCGCGTCATCATCCCGAGCAGCACGCTCTTGCCGACGCCGCTGCCCGCAAACAGCCCCACCCGCTGGCCGCGGCCGAGCGACAGCAGCGCGTTGATGGAGCGCACGCCCACATCCAGAGGCTTGTCCACCGGCTGCCGTTCGAGCGGATTGATCGGCGTGCCGTGCAGCACCCGCCGCTCGTCGCAGTCGATTCTGCCAAGACCGTCGATGGGCAGCCCGGCGCCGTCGATGACCCGCCCCAGCAGCGACTCCCCCACGCAGACGGAGGCCGGTTTCAGCCGCGGGATCACCCGCGCATTGCTCACCATGCCGCGGATGTGGCCGGTGGGCATCAGGAAGATGCGATCGTCGGCGAATCCCACCACCTCCGCATCCACCCGGCTGCCGTCCGGGCGGATGACCTCGCAGTAGGTGCCTATGGGCGCCTCGCAGCCGACCGCCTCCAGGGTCAGGCCCACCATGCGCCGCAGCGCACCTTCCACCACCAGGCGGCCCGCCTCCTCCACGTGGGATTCGTCCCGGCGCAGCCTGGCCGCCCACCGTGCGCTGCGCGCCGGTTCGGGAGCAGCGATGCCGACGTCAGCCATCCGCCTCGCGCTCCCCACCCACCAGCGTCGCCAGGACCGCTTCCAGACGCTTCTCGATCCGAGCGTCCACCTGGGAAGTGTCCGTGACCACGCGCAGACCACCACGGGTCATCACCGGATCCTCCACCAGGGCCCGGATCAGGTTGGTCCCGGTCTCGCCGAAGGCGGTCCGCACCACCGCGGCGTCGTCCGGATGCAGATGCACCTCGATGTTCCGGGCCGCAACCGGCAGCAGCTCGATCGCTTCCCGCACCACGCCGACGATCTGACCGGGATCGGTCTTGATCTCGCGCCGGATGATCTGCCTGGCGACCCGGATGGCGAGCGAGACGAGCGCCTGCTCCACCGCCTCGTCGAGCTCCTTGAACGGTTCCGCAAGTCCCTCGAGGCAGCGGTTCAGGGCGGCAGCGAGCGCTGCGAGAGACGCTCGGCCCTCCGCTCTGCCCGCCTCGTAACCCTGCGCGTAGGCTTCCTCGTAGGCCGTCTGCTGCAGCGCCTCGAGCCGGTCCACGGTCATGGGCGACGCGCTGCCTGACCGCTTGCCGTCGCCCACGTCCGGCGCCACCCAGCGCTCTGCCGGTTCCCGGAGCATCCGCTCAGACATACTCCTCTCCGGAGTCGCCGAGCTGGATCTTGCCCTCGTCTGCCAGCCGCAGAGCCCGCTCGAGAATGCCCTTCTGCGCCTCTTCCACCTCGGAAAGCCGCACGGGTCCGCGTGCCTCCATGTCCTCCTTCAGGATCTCTGCCGCCCGGCTGGACATGTTCGAGAGAATCTTGTCCTGGGTGGCGGGGTCGGCGCCTTTCAGGGCGACGCCGAGCTGATCCGAGCTGACCTCCCTGAGCAGAGCCTGCATGCTGCGGTCGTCGAGATCCGCCAGCGATTCGAAGACGAACATCAGCTCCTGGATTTCCATGCCGAGCTTGTCGTCCACGGACCGGATCTTCGCGATCACGTCGCTCTCGAACTCTGGCCCCAGCTTGTTGAGGATATCCGCAGCCGCCCGCTTACCGCCGAGACTCTTCGCCAGATCACCCCGATTCTGGGCGATCCGCTTCTCCATGATCTCGTCGAGCTCCATGAGCGCCGAGTGCTTGATGCCTTCCAGGTTGGCGATGCGGATCAGCACGTCGCCGTGTCGCTCTGCCGGCAGACGCTTCAGCACCTGAGCCGCCCGCTCGTGGCTGAGGTGCGAGAGCACCACGGCAACCACCTGCGGATGCTCCTCGCGCAGGAGCTCCGCCACCAGCCCCGGCTCGGTCCACTTGAGGGTTTCCAGACCCTTGGTGTTTCGCCCCTGGAGGATGCGCTCGATGAACTCGGACGCCCGGTCGGCACCCAGGGCATTGGACAGCACCGTGCGCAGAAACTGCTGGCTGCCGATGCCGAGGGACGTGTGCTCCTTGATCTCCACCGCGAAGCGCTCGATCACCGCATCCACCTGCTCGCGGGTGACGTTGCCGATCTCCGCCATGGCCTGACCGACGTGCTGCACCTCCTGCGGGTTGATGTGACGCAGCACCTCGGAGGCCGCCTCCTCGCCCAGGGTCATGAGCAGAATGGCAGCCCGGCTCTTGCCCGACAGACCCTCCGCCGGATTACTCATCCGCGGCGACCCAGTCCTTCACCACCTGAGCGATCCGCTTGGGATCGTTCGACGCGATGTTGTGGGCGATCTGCAGCGGGTCCTCCCTCGGCATCAGCTGACCATGCGCGTACGCGCCCTGCTCGAGGTTCGGCAGCGCCGCCAGCGGCGCGGGTGACGGCTGCATCAGCCCCTGCACCAGGGGGCGCAGCACCCAGATCACCAGCGCCAGGATCACCAGCGCGCCGAGACCGATCTTGCCGGCGTCCAGCACCCAGGCCTGCTCCCAGAGCGGCGGCGGCGCGGCTTCTTCCGCGGGCGGCGGAGTCTGGAACGGCATGTTGATCAGGTTGAGGGTGTCGCCGCGTTCCGAGTCGTAGCCCACCGCCTCGCGGATCAGCCCGCCGATCTCGGCGAGCTGCTCGGGGGTGAGCGCAACCGCGTCGCCCTTGCCCCCCTGCGCAGGCAGGTAGTCCAGCACCACGGCCACCGACAGACGCTCTATCTGTCCCTTGGGCGCGCGCTTGCGGCTGATCGTCCGATCCACCTCGTAGTTCGTGGTGGCATCCCGGGCGCTGCTGCGCGGCAGCTCCGGTGCCGGCGTCTGAGCTGCGGCCGCGCCTGCCTGCCCGGCTGCCGCCGGCGGCGTGCGGTTGCCCAGCGCGTTCACCGGCGGCTGGTTGGTGAGTGCACCCGGCACGCCCAGCGCGCCGATGCCACCCGTGGATTCCTGCTGGCTGGTCTGCTCGCTGCGCACCACCTGGCTGGCGGGGTCGAACCGCTCGGTGGTCTCCTCCATGTCGGTGAAGTCGAGCTGCGCCACCACGCGTGTGCGCGACCGGCCGGGGCCCATGATGGGCACGAGCAGCCCGTCGATGTTGTCCGCCAGCGACTGCTCGAGACGCCGCCGGTACTCGAACTGACTGTTGGCCACACCCAGCTCGTCCTCCCCCCCGTTGGCGGAGAGCAGGCTGCCATTACCGTCGAGCAGGGTGACGTTACCGGCGGCGAGGCCGGGCACGCTCGAGGCTACGAGATGGACGATGGCCCTGGCCTGACCGGGCTCCAGATCCCGCCCCGGGTAGAGGTGCACCACCACGGATGCCGTCGGATCCTTGCGGTCCCGCAGGAACACGGACTGCTTCGGCAGCCCGAGCGACACCTGCGCGGACTTCACCGTGTTCAGGCTGCCGATCACCCGTTCCAGCTTGGATTCCAGCGCGTGGGTGTAGAACTTGGTCTCCATGAACTGGCTGGTGGCGTAACCCTGGCCGTCGTAGAGGTTCTCCAGCGTCACCCCCCGGCTGCGGGGCAGACCCTGGCCGGCGAGCAGCAGCTGCGCCTGGTTCGCCTTGGCCGCATCCACCAGCAGCGCGCCGCTGCTGCCGTCCACCTGGTAGGTGATGCCGGCCGTCTCCAGAACCGAAGACACGGACCCGACTTCCGCGGGATCCAGTCCCGGATACAGGACCCGATAGCTCGGTCCCTGGGACCAGAGCGCGATGGCCACTCCCGCGGCCACCGCCGCTGCCAGGCCGAGCAGCAGCAGCAGCTGGCGCAACCCCGGGATGCTGGTGAGCGAGGCAGAAGCTGCCGGCGGGGGTCTGCGATCCGCTTCAGCCATCCAGGTAAGCCTCGTCCCGGGAAACAGGAGCCTGATTGCTCATCGGTGTGTCCGCTCTCATACGGGCATGTTCATGATTTCCTGATAGGCGTTGACCAGCTTGTTTCGCACCTCGGTCATCGCCTGAAAGGAAAGGCTGGCCTTCTGCAGGGAAATCATCACCTCCGCCAGATCCACGTCGGCCGTGCCCGCTTCGAACGCTGCGGCCAGCTCGGTCGCCCGCTGCTGGGCGGAGTTGACGGAGTCGATGGAGCTGCCGAGCACGTCGGCAAAACTCGTCTTCGGCTCTGTTCCCGTGGCGACCGGCGGCGTGGGGGAAGAACCCGCCTGCGCCGCCAGGGAGCGCATCTGGGCGAGCAGACCGCTGACATCGATTTCACCCATGTGTTTCTCCTTCCGCTCAGGCGGTGCCGGCCGCTTCTGACCGACGGATGAGCCGTTCGCCCGGGATCTCCACGCCTTCCTCCCTGAGCCTGGCCAGCTTGTGCCTCAGGGTTCGAGGGCTGATGCCCAGCCGGGACGCGGCCGCTTCCCGGCTGCCACCACCGCTCTTCAGCGCATCGAAGATGATCTCCCGCTCCCTGGCCTTCAGGTCTTCTTCCAGGCTGCCGATACCGGCGGCCTCCTCCGTCTGCACCTCCCTCTGGTGGCTGACAGGCAGGTCCACGGAGACCACCCGATGCGGCTCGTTCTCGAACAGCAGGTGTGCCACCTCGATTCGACCGCCGCCGGCCAGCACCATGGCCCGCTGCACCAGGTTCTCGAGCTCGCGGACATTACCCGGCCAGTGGTATGCCAGCAGGCGGCCGCGCGCCTCTTCCGAGAGCCCGACACCGCCACCCTGGCTGGACAGCGTACGCTCCACCAGCGGCAGCACGTCACCCGGCCGCTCGCGCAGCGGCGGCAGGCACAGGGGCAGCACGTTCAGCCGGTAGAACAGGTCCTCGCGGAACCGGCCCTCCCGGACCTCGTCGCGCAGCTCACGATTGGTGGTGGCCAGCACCCGAACGTCGAGCGCGATCGTCCTGCGTCCGCCGAGTCGTTCCACCTCACGCTCCTGCAGAACCCGCAGCAGCTTCGCCTGCAGCGCGGGGCCCATCTCGGAAATCTCGTCGAGCAGCAGGGTGCCGCCCTGGGCCTGCTCGAACTTGCCCGCGTGGCTGGCATGGGCGCCGGTGAAGGCGCCTTTCTCGTAGCCGAACAGCACGGCCTCCAGCATGTTCTCCGGAATGGCCGCGCAGTTGATGGCGATGAACGGCGCATCACGTCGGGTGGAGTGGGCATGGATGTAGCGCGCGTAGACTTCCTTGCCGGTGCCGCTCTCTCCGGAGATCAGCACGGTCAGGTCGTTGTCTGCCAGCCGCCGGGCCAGGTCGAGCACCTCCACCGACCGCGGGTCTGCTGCCACCACCGCCGACGAGTCGTGCGTGGGCAGGTAGCGGCGCACCATCTCGATGAGCGTCGGCCCCTCGAACGGCTTCGCCAGGTAGTCATGGGCACCGCGCTGCATGGCTTCCACGGCCTGGCGGATGGAGCCGTAAGCCGTCATCAGCACCACGGGGATCTCCGGGTGCCCCTCGCGCAGCCGCTCGAGCAGCTCCAGACCGTCCATGGGGCGCATCTGCACGTCGCTGACCACCAGTCCGACCGGTTCCAAGTCGAGGACGTCGAGCGCCTGGCGGCCGTCGGCGGCCGTCGCCACCACGTAGCCGGCGCGAACCAGGGTTTCCTGCAGCGCCTCGCGAAGGGCGGCGTCGTCCTCGACCACGAGAATGGATCGCTCGCTCATGGCATCACCTCCAGCATGTCGGCCGCGCTGCCGGATTCGAGCGGCAGGCTCAGGCTGAATCGGGCGCCGCCAGCGCAGGCGCGCTCGCAACCCACCGTGCCGCCGAAGGCCTCGGCGACGGAGCGCACCACCGCCAGGCCCAGGCCAGTGCCGCCGCTGCGTGTGGTGAAGAACGGCTCGAATATCCGCCCGGCGATGTCCTCGGCGATTCCGGGGCCATCGTCGGTGACGGTCAGCTGCAGCCGATCGCCTGCCACGCAGGCGCCGACCTCCACGTTGCCCGCGCCCCACTCGATGGCGTTGCTGATCAGGTTGACCAGCGCGCCGACGACCATGTCCGGGTTGACCACGACCGCGGCTTCCGCGTCCGCATCCTCCGCCGTGACCGAGAGCGACGCCTGAAACCTGGGGTCCAGCGCCCCCACCGCACGACAGATCAGATCCCTCGCCGAGATCCGCTCGAGCTCGCCGACGCTGCCCTTGGCGAACATCAGCATGTCGTTGACCAGACTCTCGAGATGCCGCAGGCGTTCGAGAATCCGTTGTGCCCCGCGGCGGGTGGCCTCGTCGGCAGCCGTCGACAACCCGGAGGCGAAGAGCATGGCGGAGGCCACCGGGGTGCGGATCTGATGCGCGAGCCGCGCCGCCATCTCGCCCATCTCGGAGAGCCGCTGGTTTCTCGCCAGGCGTTCCTGCAGCTCGTGGATCCGGGTGACCTCGGTGAGCACGATCACGCAGGCGCCGCCGCCCAGCTCGCGCCGGGTCAGGGTGATACGTCGCCGCCGCTCCAGCACCACCTCGCCGGAGGCGTGGGTGCCCACCAGGTTGTGGCGGATCACCGCCTGCCAGTGGGCGCCCACCTTGAGCCCTTCCAGCATGCGCAGAGCCGCGGGATTGGCTTCTTCCACCCGGCCCTGGGCGCCGAGCAGCACGACGCCCACCGGCAGCTCTGCCATGAGCCCGGCCATCCGCTCGAGAACGCGCTCCTTCTCTGCCCGCTGAATCTCCCGCTCCTGGCGGGCCTCGCGGAGCTCCTCGTCCAGCGAGGCGACCTTGCCCTGCAGATCGCCGTAGGCTTCTTCCAGCCGGACGGAAAGGTGGTTGAACAGGTGGAAGGCGGCTTCCAGATCCTGGTGATCCGTTCGCTCACCGGCGTCGGTACGCCGCGCGGCAGGCGGCAGAGGCACCGCTCCCGCTGAGCGGACGGCGGCACCGGGCATGGGATTGGCCAAGTCGTCTCTCCAGGTTGCAAACCCGTCTGGCGAATCCAGGCAAAAAACATGCCGGAATACCCGAGGCCTTATTTTTCAGAGGGTTACGCGATTTGCCCGGGGCGGTTGAGGGACCGGAGTCAACAATCCGACGCTCCGGGCGCGGGAAACCGGACGCCTGTGTCCGGCCGTCCCCGGCCCGGCCGGTCAGGCGACCTTGATAGCGCCGGCGTCCAGCTCGTACTTGCGGATCTTCTCCACGAGGGTGGTCCGACCGACGTTGAGCATACGAGCGGCTTCCGCCACCACGCCCTGGGAGCGGCGCAGGGCGTGCTCGATGAGCTCCCGCTCGATCTGCTGCAGGTGCGCCTTGAGGTCCACGTCGAGCGCATCGCCCGCCGGTTCCGCTTCGGCAGGGTCGTCCACCTTCGCGGACGTCGCCGCCCGGTCGCCGGGGCCGGGTTCGGCCGTGGCCGGCTGCACCCGGGCGTCGGCTCGCGATGCTCGGTAGTCCTCGGGGAGGTCCTTCACGTCGATGGTGCGGCCGGAGTGCATGATCGCCATCCGCTCCACCAGGTTGGCCAGCTCACGGACGTTGCCCGGCCAGCGGTACTCCGCCAGGGCCTGCATGGCCGCATCCGAGAAACGCACCGAGGTTCCGGCGTTCCGCTCGATCTCCGCGATGAGCTCGGCGGCGATCATCGGCAGGTCGGAGAGACGCTCCCGCAGCGCCGGCACCTGCAGGGGGAACACGTTCAACCGGTAGTACAGATCCTCCCGGAAACGGCCTTCGGCCACCGCCTGTTTGAGGTCGCGATGAGTGGCGGCGACGATGCGCACGTCACACTCGATGGTCCGCGTACCGCCGACCCGCTCGAACGAACGCTCCTGCAGCACGCGCAGCAGCTTCACCTGCATCTCGAGGCTCATGTCGCCGATCTCGTCGAGAAACAGGGTGCCGCCTTCCGCGAGCTCGAAGCGGCCCTTCCGGCTGGTCAGGGCACCGGTGAACGCACCTTTCTCGTGGCCGAACAGCTCGCTCTCCATGAGCTCCGACGGGATGGCACCGCAGTTGACCGGCACGAACGGACCCCGCCGCCGCTGCGAGTGAGCGTGCACGCTGCGCGCCACCCGCTCCTTGCCGGTTCCGGACTCCCCGAGGATGAGCACCGTGGTGTTGAACGGTGCCACCTGCTCGATGAGGGTCACCAGCTCGCGGATGGATCGGGATCTGCCGGTGGGGCGAATGGCCCGGGTACCCCCGGCGACACGGTCCGCAACATCGGCAAGCGTCTGGCTTTCGTCGCCGTCCCAGCGGAGCACGGGGGCCTCCACGTCAGACGCATCCAGCGCCTCCAGCCACGCCACCACCAGCGGCTCATCGCAGCGTCCTATCACGATGGCGCCGGACACCGCCGGGTCCGAGATGGACGCCACGTCGAGGGGACGTTCCGGTGGGTGTACGCGGGGCGTGTAGCCGAAGAAGCGAAGAAAGAGGGCAATCCGTTGCGCGCGAGTGATGTCCGTATCCAGTACGAGTACGTTCCCGTGCGGGATCAATGCGGCACTCCTGTCCAGTTAACACCGACCGTGCCGCTGCGTGCAGACGCGAGCAGGCACGACTCTCCGGGGTGCCTCCCTAGATCAATCCCTGTGTCGTTCCCGCTGGATTCTGTCCGGATTCTTGTTACAGCGCGCTACCGTCTTCTATAGCGCTTCTTTCTATAGCGCTATAGCGCTATAGCGCTATAGCGCTTTGCTGGACCCGGACTTTGTTGTGCCCGGCACCGGGTTCGAAATCCCCTGCCGGATTATTACCTGCTCTTTTATTCACCTCGTATTCACCTCGGTTTCTATTCACCTCGGTTCGTCCCTGTGCGCAGGCCGAGTCAAGGTAGGCGGCCTTCGGGGTCGTTGGCAAGATTAGTTTCATATTCGGAACTATTTTGCGGTTGCCGGAAACAGATGCGCCCAATCTGTGAGGAATCCGATATCGAATTGATATCACTCGAAAAAAATAGATGCGTAAGACAGAGAAGGCTGGTGCATTTAATCACTGCCCGGCAAAAATCGATTTGCTACGATGACAACTCTTCTGCCTGGACCGACCCGTGACACAAGAAGTCGTCGACGTACTGGGAGATCTGATTACCGACTACCTCGGTCTCGTCGAGGATGGAGAATCGAGCTTCCGACCCGGTTACAAGGGGCTCTACTCCGTCAAGGAGCTGCGGGTGATGCACACGGTCTTCCGCTCCTGGCGGCGGTGCGTTGCCTGCACGGTCACGCAGATCGCCAACGAAACCGGCATCAGCAAAACCACCGTCTCCCGTGCGGTCACCGGTCTCATGACCAACGGGCTGCTCATGGAGGAGCAGGATCCGGAAGACGGGCGGCGTCGCCTGTTACGTCCCACCCTCGAGGGCCAGCAGACGCTCGACAACATCAATACCTGGCTGTCTCTCTGGGCAGACCGGCTGCTCGAGGTCGGCACTCAGCGAAACGAAGTCGTCGCGGAGCGCGAAGTCGTCGCGAAGCGCGAAGTCGTCGCGAAGCGCGAAGTCGTCGCGGAGCGCGAGCCATCAGCCGCGGAGCGCGAAGCCATCATCGCGCCGGAGCCGGTAGGCAACACCGGTCAGCTGTCGAGAGACGCCGCGTCGAGATAGCGGCGCGCGGCCTGGCCGCGCTGCTGGTGCGCCCACAATTCCTCGCTCAGACGTTCCCGATCCTCGAGGGCCAGATGCCTGAGGGCACGGTCAGCGTCGAGTATCTGCTCGATCAGAGAAACTTCCTGGTGCGGCTCGCTGACCACGGCAAACAGTGCCTCCAGCAGGTTGGCGCGCAGCTCGCCCTGATCCCGTGCCCGCTGCCAGTCACCTTCTGCGGCGCTGGCGGACATCTCCCGGGTGGCCTCGCGGATCCTGTCGCGGAGCACAGCGGCACTGGCGGCCATGGCGTTCAAGCGCCCCTGGGTGCACCGGCAGCCGCGGCCGATGCGGTGAGCACGTCCCAGGCCGACTTGATCTCTCGAAGGAGCCCCGCGGCCTCGTCCAGAAGACCCGGGTCGTCCTTGACGTTGGCCGCCAGCAGACGCCGGCCGACATAGTCATAGAGATCGCCGAGATTGTCGGCGAGCGCACCCGCACCCGGATCCAGGCTGGCGCGGAGCCCGTCGACGATGGAGATCGCCTTGCCGATCTGCTCGCCTTTCGCCGCAGCGTCCTCGCGCTGCATGTGACCCTTGGCGACGGCGATGCGCTCCAGTGCCCCGTCCAGCAGCAGCTGGACGAGCCGCTCCGGCGACGCACCGTCGATGCCGCTCCGGGCGCCGACGGCGCGATAGGCGTTTACACCATTTGCGTTGTTCATCTGCTCATACTCTCAACAGTCGTCCGTTATCCGTCATTACCCCGGGCGGTGAAACCCGGCAGGTTTGCCAGCTGCTGGCCCAGGAAGGTGCTCGTGGAGTCGAGCTGGCCGATCAGCGAATCCAGCGCCGAAAACTGTGCCGTCAGACGGGCCCGCACCACCTCCATCCGGCGATCGAGCGCCTCCCGCTGGGTGGTGAGATCGCCGATCAGAAGCTCGAGCCCGTCGGAACGGGTCTCCAGCGCCGCCTCCGGCTCCAGGAATCCTTCGACCAGTCCGAACAGCCGGTTCGCGAACCCGGACTCGTCGGAGAACAGCCGGCCCACGTCGTCGAACCCACCGGCGAGCGCATCGCCGAGCGTGCTCTCGTCCAGGGCCAGCGTGCCGTCCAGGTTCGTGGTGATACCGATCTCCGCAAGGCTCGCAAACGGGCTCGCGGTGCCGGTGATGCTGCCGCCGACAACGCCGCGCAGCTGAAACTGCAGGTTGCGCACCGCGCTCTCACCGAACAGTGGGGCACCCTGCAGCGTCTCGACGTTGAATGCCGTCTGGCTCTTGAGCGTGGACAGCAGCTCGTTGTAGCCGGACACGAAGCTCCGAAGCTGCTCCCGGGCCGCCTCCGTGTCGTAGCCGACAGTAAGGTCGTACGCCGTGCCCGGCTCGGCGCTCTTGAGATCGATGTCGATCCCCTCGATGGCCCCGGAGATCACGTTGCTGGCGGAAGTCACCGTCAGGCCGTCGATCAGCACCGTGGCATCCGCGGGAGCGTCCACCTCCACCATGTTGGTGGTGCCGCCGACGGGGTCGTAGACCAGCGCATCGAGACCGGCATCGCCGGTTGCAGTGACCGTGATGGCGCTGGAGAGTCCCGTGGTTGTCGACGTCAGGACGAGGTGGGCACCGTCGACGCTGTTGACGATGGTCGCCAGCACCTCGGTGTTGAACTCGTTGTCGTTGATGGCGGCCGCAATTTCCACCAGCGTGTCGTTGGGGCTGGCGATGTCCACTGTGAATACCTGGGCGTTGGAGGTGATGGTCAGCGTGCCGCTGCCCACTACCGTGTCCGGGCCCGCGAAGGCGGCGCTGCGGATCTTCGCGCCGCTCGCCAGCGACTGAACCTCCACCGCGTAGCGGCCGGGGATCGCGGTGGTGTCCGCCGTGGCGGTGAACACCTCTTCGTTGGCAGACCGGGTCGTGCGGCCCTGAAAGGTTTCCAGCGCCGTCAGCGGCTCGAGCAGGTCGCGGAAGGTCGAGAGCGCTCCCTTGACCACGCCGAGCGCCGACAGCTTCGACTGCGCCTGAGCTTCCCGCAGGTCGAGCCGGGTCTGCGTGGGTGCGCGCTCCGCGGCCACGAGCTGCGAGACGATGCCCGCCACGTCGAGTCCGGAGCCGAGACCTGTAGAGGATATGGTTGCCATTCGGTGGTTACCGCCCTGCGTCGATCACACTGACTGACCGGGTTTGCACGATCCGTACCAGCGCAAGCTCTGCTCAGGCCTGCTGATCGATCAGCAGCGCGCCGCTGCTGGCGAGGGACTCCGAGATGCGCAGAAACTCCTCGCTCGGGATCTGCCGGATCACTTCCTTGGTTTCTCCGTCCAGCACTTTGACCACCATCTGGCCGCTGGCCTCGTGAACGCTGAAGCTCAGGTCGCGATTGAGGCTCCTGGCGAAGTTCGAGAGGCTCTCAGCCAAACGCTCGAGCTCGGGCAGCTCGGGTATCTTCACCTCTCGCGCTTCTGTGGCCGGCAACGTCGTGCCGGATGCCGGCAGGCTCCTTCCGGCCGCGCTGCCCGAAGCGGAGGCTGACACGGCCGTCGCGGGTCGCTCCGGCTTCAGCGCTGTTGTCGTTGCTGTCACGTCGAACATGACCGATCTCCATCCGAGATCCCTTTCCCGTCAGACGGCCGGGCCAGGCATCAGGCCTGGCCCGGTCTGGAACGCTCATCCGTGAACGTTCCCGCCTTTGCGCCGCTTACTGGAGCAGGCTCAGCACCACCTGGGGTTGTGCATTCGCCTGGGCCAGCACGGCCACACCGGCCTGCTGCAGGATCTGCGCCTTCGTGAGAGCAGCGGTTTCCGCAGCAAAGTCCGCGTCCTGGATCCGGCCGCGGGAAGCAGCCAGGTTCTCGGACACAGCCTGGAGGCCGGAGATCGTGGACTCGAAGCGGTTCTGGATGGCGCCCAGCTCACTGCGCAGCGTGCTGATCACTTCCAGGGCCGAGTCGACCCGCGAGATGGTGTTGTTGGCTTCGGTGACGGAGTTCACGTTGATCGTGGCCAGCGTATTGGTGTCCAGAGCAATCGTGTAGTCCGTAGTCGCGGCAAGACCCATATCGTCCGCATCGCCGGTGAGGATGATGTTCTCGGTTGCAGACAGCGACAGAGTACCGCCGTTGACCGCATCCGCATCCGTGCTGGTGGCAACTGCAGCCGCAACCGTGGCACCAACCGAGCCGGCTCTGAAATCGACGCCGTTGAAGGTCGATGCAGCACCAGCCGTGATACCACCACCCGCATCGGTGACTTCCTGACCGATGATGATGTCCCGTCCGTCAGCAGCCGACAGATAGAGCACCGAGCCAGCAAGTGCTGCCGTCACACCGGTGTTGGAAGACTGCGCGTTGATCGCGTCAGCGATCTGTGAGGTCGTCAGCGTTCCGCCAGTCTCCTGGTCGAAGGCTGCGAAGATGTCCTGCCCGTTGATACGCAGGTTGTACTCAGAAGCCGCACCGGTGTCGGTCGTGTCAGCGATTGCGAAAGCAACGTTGTTCCGGGCAGTAACGGTCAGGCCGGCCACACCGGAGTTGTTGATGGCTTCCGCCTTGGCGTAGGCACTGCCGGCATTCTGTCCTGCCGCGGTGCCCGCAACGGAGGCACCGATGGTAACCGCCGCATTGGAGCCAACCGCAATGGTACCGGTTCCGGAGAGAGCCGCCGTCGTCACTTCGGTGCTGGAGGTGGCGGTGGCGATCTGGCCGATCTGGTTGGTACGCACGCTGGTGTTCAGACTGATGCTGATGGTTTCACCCACGTTCGCGCCGACCTGGAAGGTCGCCGTGCCGAGCGAGCCGTCGAGCACTTTCTGGCCGTTGAACGAGGTCTGCCGGGCAATCCGGTCGATCTCGTCGAGACGCTGCTGCACCTCGTTGTCCAGCGCTGCCCGGTCGGACGCGGAGTTCGTCACGTTGGCGGACTGGATGGCCAGCTCACGGATCCGCTGCAGGTTGTTGGTCAGCTCACCGAGGGCGCTCTCTGCCGTCTGGGCGAGAGAGATGCCGTCGCTGGCGTTCCGAACGGCCTGGTTCAGACCCCGGATCTGGGTGGTGAAGCGCTCGGCGATGGCGAGACCTGCCGCATCGTCCTTGGCGCTGTTGATACGAAGGCCCGTGGAGAGACGCTCGAGAGAGGTCGCCAGGGCGCTCTGTGAGTTGTTCAGATTCCGCTGAGCGTTCAGCGACAGAACGTTGGTATTGATTCCAAGGGCCATGAAAAACTCTCCTTAGCAGTCGTTCATCTTCAGCCGTTTCCGTGGTTCCGAGAGACGCACCCCGAAGGGAATCGCTCACCACTTGATCCTGTTTATCGGACCGGCTGTCGAAAACCTTAGGAGTTTCTCGATAAATGGGGCCTGGTTATCACTGTGAGCGTGCGTTCGGGACAACACACCGCACGCCACCGCTGCTCGAGATGTAAAAAACGGCGTCCCGAGCGGAGGAAAAGGCGGAAATTCCGTCCCAGGTCGGGACGGTCAGAGGAAGTTGAACAGCGACAGGCCCTGCAGGCGGGCGTAGGTCTGCTGCGCGGCCTCCAGGCCGGCGAGCTGCAGATTCAGGCGTCCCACCGCCTCGGCGAAATCCAGATCGCGGATGTCGGCGCGGGTGGTCTCGAGCTGCAGCTCGTACTCGTCGTTTGCCTGGGCCTGGGTATCCAGAGTGGACAGCCGCGTGCCCACCTCCGTGCGCACGGTGAGCAGCGTCCCGAGCGCCTGATCGAGATTGGCCAGCGAGGCGTTGAGCTCGGATCGCACCTGTGCGCGCTCGGCGGGCCCCTGACCGGAGCTCGCGAGGACCGCCGCAAGGGCGTCGAGCGTCGCAAACAGGTCCTGGTTGACGCTCGGCGTGACGTTGAAGCTGTCGCCGGTGGCCGGCGCCCCTTCCATGCGCACCTCGATGCCGCCGAAGGCGATGGTCTGGCCGGGTGCATAAGCCCCCGAGACCACCACCGCGCCGCCGGAATCCACCACCTCGTAGGCATCCGGCGCCGTGAACCGGACCACGTAGGCCTCGGCTGTCCAGGCACCGGGGTCGACCACCGCACCGGGCACCAGCAAGCCGCTGCCCGTGTTGGCAGCGTCCGCCGACACCGCGAAGGTGCCGTTGCCCGTGGGTATCTGCATGAACACGGTGGCGCCGTGATCACCGTCCGCAATACTGCGCGACTCGCTGATCTTCAGGAGACGCTGTCCCTGATCGCCGTTGTAGGTGACCACGCCGCCTTCCCGGGAGAACGCCTGGGTGCGGCTCCTGAAGCCGCTGAACAGGTACTCGCCCTGTCCGTTCTGGCTGTTGGCGATGTCGAGCAGTGCGTCCGCAAGCTGGCGGACCTCCGCGGCGATCAGGGCCCGGCTCTCCGGGCTCTGGGTATCGTTGCTGCCCTGGATGACGAGCTCCCTGGCCCGCTGCACGATCTGTGTGGCATTCGACAGCGCGTTGTCCTCGAGGGACAGCCGGACGCGGGCGAGCTCCGCATTCGTGCGGAACTGACCCAGACGATCCAGGGTCGCGTCGAGCTCGAGCACACGCTGAGAGCCGAGCGGATCGTCGGAGGGATTGATGATCCGTTTGCCGGTGGACACCTGGAGCTGAGTCTGGGACAGCGAGCGCTGCTGCTCCAGGATCGCGTTGATGGCCAGGCGCTGCATGGCGATGGTCGAGATGCGCATGGTCAGTTCCTCGCCACCGACAGGATGGTCTGAAACAGCACGTCGGCGACGCTGATCATCTGCGCCATGGCCTGATAGGCCTGCTGATAGCGCAGCATGTTGGCCGCCTCCTCGTCCAGATTCACGCCCGACACGGACAGGTGGTCGACGAGCGACCGCTCGGTGATGGCGTTCTGGGCCGTGAGGTTGATGCCGGATCGGCGCGTTTCGGTGGCTACCTCGGCAACCAGGCTCTCGAACCGTTCGCGGACACTCACCGTCCCACCGCTGAAGATACCGCCGTCGAAGGCATCCGAGAGCGCCATCGCGTTGCGATTGTCGCCCACCCCACCCACGTTGCTGGTGACCGTGAAGGTATCGCCCGCTGCCGGCACACCGGTGATGCTGACCCGCCAGCCGTTCAATTCGATGGGGGCGCCGTCCGTATAGGCGAAGCTGCCGGCACCGTTGATGCTGTACGTGGACGGGTCGAGAAACGTGATGGTCACCGGCGAGAGCAGGCCCGGGTCGGTGACATCGAGGATCTCGTCGCCGCCGATGGCGCCACTGCCCGTATTGGCGGAATCCGCGCTGCTGACGATGGGCGCCGCCGCCGCAACCCCTCTCGGGTCGCTCAGGCTCACGGCAAGGCTGCCTGCCGCTGCGGCCGTCGGTCTCAGCAGAAACCGGTCACCTGCGGAAGGCGCGGCGCCGATCACGATGCTCAGGCCCTCCGCCTGCAGCGGATCGGCCACCGTGCCGGTACCCGACAGCGTCACCGCCGCGCCCGTATCGGCACGGCTGAGCGAATAGCTGCCGCCATCATAGGACAACACGTAGTCAGCTGCGGTGAGGCCGCCCGGATCGGTGACCTGGACGCTCACCGCGCCGGCACCGGTATTGCCGGCGGCGCCGATCACCTGCGGGGCGCCGACGCTGAACAGGTCGCCCCCCAGATTGCCGTCCAGATCCATGCCGTCGCGGTTCCGGGCGTTGAGCGTCTGCGAGATGGCGATGGCGAGCTGCCCCAGCGTGTTCTGACTCGGCACCAGTAGCTCGCGGCGGAAATCCAGCAGACCACCGATCTCGCCGCCGTGGATGCCGGGCAGCGACATGGTCGTCCCGGTCGCGGTCACCAGTGCGACCTGCGGCTCGGTGCCCGGGAAATCGCCCTGCACCAGCGCCAGCTCGCTGGCATCGGGTCCCAGCACCAGCGCCTGACCGCTGCCGACAAACACACTCACGCTGCCGTCGTCCTGCGGAACCACGCTGACAGCGACCTGCTCCGCAAGCTGGCCGAGAACCACGTCACGCTGATCGAGCAGATCGTTCGGTGGTGCGCCACCGGCAGCGGCTTTTGCGCTGACGATCGCCTGATTGAGCTCGGCGACGGATGCCGCCAGGGCATTCACCTGATCGACGGCAGCGCCGAGCCGCGCGTTGACCTCACCCGCCTGGGTGTCCAGCCGTTCGCTGAGCGTGCCGAAACGGTCGGCGAGCACGTTCGCCTGGGACAGCAGCACCTGGCGCGCCGGCACGGAAGAGGGGCTGTCCGCAACGGTCTGCAGGGCCGCAAAGAAATCCTGCAGGGGTTGGGAAAGCCCCGAATCGGCATTCGCCAGCAGCGAATCGATGCCGCCGGCGAGCCCGTTCAGGGCTTCGAGACGCGACTGCTCGGTGACGTTGCCGCGAAGCTGATCCACACGGAACTGGTCCAGCACCCGGACGATACCCTGCGGCTGCACGCCCCGGCCGATGTAGCCCACACCGACGTTCTCGGCGGGCATGGTGCCGAAGTTCACCCGCTGCCGGCTGTAACCCTCGGTGTTGAGGTTGGCGATGTTGTGACTGGTGGTCGCGAGCGCGCTCTGAAACGCTCTGAGACCGGTCAGCGATGTGTTCAGTATGTCCGGCATCTGGTAGGACTACCTGGGCTCACCCTTCTCGGGGCGTCTGCCCACTCCAGTTTGTGTTCCGGGAACTTCCTGTATCGGCCGTACGCTCGGGATCTTGAGTCGACGCGGCCGCCGCTGGTGCCAGACCGCGCACACTTTCGTAGGCCGCCAGCGCGCGATCCGCCTCGGCGCGACCGGTCAGGCCACCTTCGAGCTCGCGGGCCACCAGATCGGCGATGCCCACACCTCCTCCGTCCGCATTGGCGAGCGACAGCGCAAGCTGCTGGTCGAAGAGATCCCGATAGAACAGCGACTGGTCGCTGTCGAAGATGCCCTCACCGAGGCTCGCGTCACGCATGCTCTTCAGCATCATGTGGGTGAACACGGCAGCGAACTGGCCGGCCACTTCCCGGACCTGACTGCCGCCGCCATCGGCGGTGATCTCGCCTTTGAGCCTCGCGAGGCCCTGAAGATCGGTGTAGACGGCTGCCGCGTTCATGCCCGCCTCAGATCACGATGAGCTCGGCGTGCAGCGAGCCCGCCTGCTTGAGCGCTTCCAGGATCGCCACCAGGTCGCCTGGTGCCGCACCCACCTCGTTCACCGCCCGGACGATGCTGTCCAGGCTCACGTCGGGGGCGAACAGGAACATGCGGGCGCCGTCCTCCCGGACCTCGATGTTCGTATCCGGTGTGACCACGGTCTGCCCCTGCTGGCTGAACGGTGCCGGCTGGCTGACGTCGAAATCCTCGGAGATGGTCACCACCAGCGAGCCGTGCGACACCGCGGCGGGTGACACCCGGACGTTGGCGCCGATCACCACGGTACCCGTTCGGGAGTTGATGATGACGCGCGCCGGTGCTTCCGCCGGCGTGAACTCGAGATTCTCGATCATCGAGAGGTACGCCACCCGCTGCGCCGGATCCTGCGGTGCCCGGACCTCCACGGAGATGGCATCCACCGGCCAGGCGGCACCTGCACCCATCTCGCCGTTGATGCGCGCGGCGACCCGCGATGCCGTGGAGAAATCTCCGGCATGCAGGTTCAGCGTCAGTGTCGGCCGGCTGGCGAAGTCCGAGGGCACCGATCGCTCCACGGTTGCGCCGTTGGGGATGCGCCCGGCGCTGGGAATGTTCACCGACACGCTCGAGCCGTCGTTGCCCTCCACCCCGAGACCGCCCACCACCAGGTTGCCCTGGGCGATGGCGTAGACGTTGCCGTCCAGGCCCTTGAGCGCGGTAACGAGCAGGCTGCCGCCACGCAGGCTCCGGGCATTGCCGATGGAGGAGACGGTGACGTCGATCTGCTGACCGGGCTTCGCAAAGGGCGGCAGATCCGCGTGCACGGACACCGCCGCCACGTTTCTGAGCTGCGGCGTCACACCGGGTGGCACCACGAGACCCAACTGGGACAACAGGTTCTTCAACGCCTGGATGGTGAACGGCGCCTGGGACGTCTGGTCACCCGAGCTGTCGAGACCCACCACCAGGCCCACGCCAACGAGCTGGTTAGGGCGCACACCGGCGAACGCGCCCACGTCCTTGATCCTGTCCGCGTGCCCCCCCGGCGCCGGCAGGCACAGCAACACCGACAGGCCGATCGAAAGCAGATGTCTGGTGTTCGTCATCAGAATCCTGCCCAGGGCGAGTTGAAGAAGCGGGCCAGCCATCCCATGCTGTTGGCGTCGTTCACCGCGCCGCGACCGCCGTAGCTGATGTCGGACAGGGCCAGACGGTCCGAGGTGATCGTGTTGTTGGTGCTGATGTCGATGGGGCGGACGATGCCGGAGATGGTCACGAACTCGCTGCCCTGGTTGAGCGAGATCTGCTTTCTGCCGGCCACCTTCAGGTTGCCGTTCGGGTAACGCTCGACCACCGTCACGGTGATGGTGCCAGCCAGGCTGTTGCTCTGGGAGCTGCCACCCTCGCCGCGGAAGTTCTGATCGCCCTCCACCGACGCGGACAGCAGCGGATCGCCGCCGGCGGTGATCTCCTGACCGAACAGCGTCGGATTGGCGTTCTCCACGCTCGTTTCCTTCTTGGTGCTGGTGGTGGCCTTCTTCGACGCGTCGGTCCGCTCCATCAGCAGCACCGTGAGCACATCGCCGACGTTGCGGGCTTTCGGGTCCTCGATGAGCGCCGAGGTCTGATAGCTCGCGAAGATGGCGCCGTTCACCGGCTGCTCCGCCGGCATGGCCAGCAGATCGCGGTAATCGGGCTCCGGCTGCGGCTGGCTGAGGCAGCCGGCCAGAGCCACCGGGCTGAGCAGCGCGATGATCATCCGTCGGTTCATGGGGCGCTCCGTGATCACAGGTTGTTGTTCAGGTACTGGAGCATCTGGTCGCTGGTGGAGATGGCCTTCGAGCTCATCTCGTAGGACCGCTGGGTCTCGATCATGGACACCAGCTCCTCCACCACGTTGACGTTGGAGCCTTCCAGGTAGCCCTGCTCGATGGTGCCGAGGCCATCGAGCCCGGGCGTGCCGGGATTCGGCGGGCCGCTGGCCGCCGTCTCCAGGTAGAGGTTCATGCCCCTCGGCTGCAGGCCGCCGGGGTTGATGAAGTCCACCAGCTGCATGGTGCCCACCACGACCGGCGCCGGATCACCCACGAGCTGCACCGAGATGGTGCCGTCGGAGCCGACGGAGAAATTCTGGACACCCGGCGGCAGGTTGATACCCGGCTGCACGATGTAACCGTTGGCGGTGACGAGCTGGCCGTCCCGGTCAACCTGGAAGGATCCGTCCCGCGTGTAGCCGCTGGTACCGTCCGGTAGCAGGATCTCGAAGAAACCCCGCCCCTCGACGGCCATATCCAGGGCGTTACCGGTGCTGTTGAGCCCGCCCTGGGTGAACGTGCGCTCGGTTGCGACGACCCGCACCCCGGTGCCGAGCTGCAGGCCGGAAGGCGACTGGGTGTCCTGCGAGGTCTGTGCGCCTGCCTGCTGCACGTTCTGATAGAGCATGTCCTCGAACACGGGTCGGCTGCGCTTGAAGCCCGTGGTGGAGGCGTTGGCCAGATTGTTTGATATCACCGACATGCGCGTCTGCTGCGCGTCGAGACCCGTTTTTGCTGCCCAGAGACCGAGGTTCATCTGTTCACTCCCTTCTGTGCCTTAAGACATGCGCATCAGGCTGGCGGCGGCCGTTGCGTTCTCGTTGGCGGTGTCCATCATCCGCACCTGCATCTCGAACTGACGCGAGATCTCGATCATGCTCACCAGCGCGTCCACCACGTTGACGTTGGAGGACTCCAGCACGCCGGAGGTCAGGCGGACCCTGGCGTCCGCCTCGGCGACGCTGCCGTCCCACATCCGCATCAGGCCGTCTTCGCCCCTGACCAGATCCTCCGCCGGCGGATCCACGAGCTTCAGCCGGGTGACGGCGGCGATGGTCTCCGCGCCCTGTCCCTTGCCGATCACGGACACGGTACCGTCGCCGCCGATGCTCAGCTTGTTGTGTGGCGGAACGGCGACGGGGCCGCCGCTGTCACCGAGCACCGGATGCCCGGCACCCGTCGTCAGCACGCCGAGGGCGGTCACCCGCAGATCACCGGCCCGCGTGTAGGCTTCAGAGCCGTCCGGCGCCTGCACGGCAATCCAGCCGGAGCCGCTCACCGCCACGTCGAGCTCGTTGCCCGTGGTGACGAGCGCACCCTGGGCGTGGCTCCAGCCGCCGGGTGTGACCAGGGTGTTGACCCGGGTCTCGTAGCCGGGACCTTCCACGTCCACACCCTGGAAGCCGTGCAGCTCGGCGCGGAAACCCGTGGTGTTGGCGTTGGCCAGGTTGTGGCTGACGATCGCCTGCGCACGGTCGATCTGCTTGGCTCCGTTCATGGCAACGTAGATCAGTTCGTCCATGGCTGCGGTTCCTTCAGGCCTTCAGACGTCAGCGGATGTTGATGATGGTCTGGGTGATCGCGTCCGCCGTGGAGATCACCTGGGCGTTCGCCTGGAAGTTCCGCTGTGCGGTGATCATGTTCACGAGCTGGTCCGTCAGATCCACGTTGGACGCTTCCAGCGCGCCCGCCTGGATCAGACCGAAGGTCGCCGTGCCGGCTTCCCCACGCAGCGCATCGCCAGAAGCGAAGGTCTCCACCCAGTTGGTGTCGCTGATCTGGCCGAGGTTGCTCACGCTCGCGAAGTTGGACAGCGCCACCTTGCCGAGCTCGTCCGATCTGCCGTTGGTGTAACGGGCGAACACCACCCCGGTGGGATCGATTTCGATACCCGTCAGTCGGCCGGCCGTGAAGCCGTCCTGCGAGAGGTTGTTCACCGCGTAGTTGCCGCCGAACTGGGTGGTGCGCGACAGATCCAGCTCCAGGTTGATGTCTGCCGCACCGTTGCCGGGCGGGTAAGGCGGCAGCGTGATCAGCCCGCCGGCGGGCGCCACGATCTGCCCGGCGGAATCGAAGGTCAGCGCGTTCGCACCGCCCACCTGGGTTCCGTCCACCACCATGTAGGTGTCCCAGGTGTTCACCGCCGCCCCCCTGACGAAGTACACGGCCGCCGTATGCGCAGCACCCAGCGAGTCGTAGACCGTGGTGGAGGTGGTGTGGTTGAAGCTGGTGGCATCAGCCGGATCGAACACCGCCGTGGCGGGTGGCAGCGCGTTTGCCGGCAGGTTCACGCCGAGTTCGATCTCGCTGGTGGCCTGCGGTGGGTTCTGACCCGTGAGCAGCCGGAGGTCCGCCAGCTCGCCGGTGTTGAACACCCCGCCACCGAGCGGCGGGTAGACCTGCAGACGGCGACCGTCCGCATCCACCACGTAGCCGTCGCGATCCGCGGCGAAGGCGCCGGCGCGGGTGTAGGTCAGCGCGCCCGAGCTGCTCAGGGTGAAGAAGCCCTGACCGGTGATGGCCAGGTCCAGCGTGTTGCCGGTGAAGTCCACATTGCCCTGGGTGAACTCCTGGGCGATGTTCTTCAGCCGCACACCGCTGCCGATGGCGTTGGAGGTCAGCGACTCGGAGCTCGCCGCGAACACCTCCGCGAACTCCGCGCGTGACTGCTTGAAACCGTTGGTATTGGCGTTGGCGATATTGTTCGCCGTGACGCTCAGGTCGTCCGATGCGGCGTTCAGGCCGCTGAGTGCGATGTTGAATGGCATGTCGTCTCCTTACCGTTCAATGCTGCTGTTTATGTCCCGCTCAACCACCCGTCGCGCCGATGCGGCGGACATCTGCCAGGGCGATCTCACCGAGCTGCGCCAGGTTGAGCACAACCCCGTTGGCGCTGCCCAGCGTGACGCTGTCCACTCGTGCCTCGAGGAGTACCGGGAGCTCCTCCTGCATGCCGGCAGGCCCGCCGATCACCTCGATTCCGTATGCTCCGGGCGGCATGCGCTCACCCAGGTCGTTCAGCCCGTCCCACTCGAAGTAGTTGAGCCCTGCCTCCTGCACGCCCAGGTCGATACGGCGCACCAGCGCACCTGCCGCGTCCGTGACTCTCAACACCATCGACGGCGTGCTGACGGCCAGCTCCGCCGCGCCGCGAATACCCCCGGTCGGCTCGAGCACGCCCGTAGCTGCCGGCACCAGCACGTCACGCCCGATCAGCCCGGAAGCCTGCAGCGCCTGGTCCGAGTACAGGGAGCTCGCAAACGAGGAGAAGGATTCCTGCAGCTGCTCGATGCCCGACACCGTGCCGAACTGAGCGAGCTGACCGAGAAAGTCGCCGTTCTCCATCGGCTTGAACGGATCCTGGTTCCTGAACTGCGCGATCATCAGCTCGAGGAACGCTTCCTGCTGCAACGCGCCGCTGGACGGATTGCGCGTCGCCGAGTCCGGCGTTCTCGTCAGGCCAAGCTCGGTGAGCACTGAAAGGTCCGGCATTCCGATATCTCCTTACTGTCCCAGCCGGAGCGTGCCGAGCAGCAGCTCCTTGGTGGTGTTCAGCACCTCCACGTTGCTCTGATAGGAGCGGGACGCGGAGAGCATGTTGACCATCTCCTCGATCGGATTGACGTTGGTGGCATAGACGTAGCCGGACTCGTCTGCGAGCGGATGATCCGGCTGGTAGCGCTGCACCGGCTCCAGCGAGCTCTCGACGATCCCGAGCACCCGCACGCCGGCAGATTCCTGCGCACCCTCGAGCAGATAGGTGGAGAAGACCGGATGACGGCCGCGGTAGGCCTCCTCCGGTGTGCCCGCCAGGTTGTCAACGTTGGCCAGGTTGCTGGAGGTGACGTTGAGCCTGAGGCTCTGCGCCCGCATGCCCGAGCCCGCCACATCGAAGATGTCGAACATGGCCATTACTGACCTCCGGTGATGGCCATCTTCAGGCCACGGATCTTGCCCGTGAGGAACATGAGGCTCGCCTGGTACTGCACGGCGTTCTCCGCGAAGTTCGCCTGCTCGACCTCGGCTTCCACCGTGTTGCCGTCCAGCGTCGGCTGGTAGGGGTTGCGATAGAGGAGCGGGCCCGAAGCGGCGTCCCAGGCGCCGACGGCGATGTGCCGGCTATCGGTGGCGGCCATGCGGACGGCCGGCACCGAGGGTGACCCTTCGCTACCGGTCCGGTTCTGATGGGCGCTCAGCACCGAAGCGAAGTCGACGTCCCTGGCCTGGAACCCCGGGGTGTCCGCGTTGGCGAGGTTCGAGGCGAGCACCCGGCTGCGCTCCGAGCGGAACTGAAGCGCCGGAGCGTGGATACCGAAGTGACGGTCCAGGGTGTTTGCGAAAATCGGGCTCATTTCCGGCTCGCCGTTGCTGAGTTGACTGCCAGAAAGCAACGGCCGTGCCAGAAACGTAACCTGCTGTTTTTACGGCATAAACTTTGACCAGAGCAGCGAGGAACGGCAAGCGGCTGCCGGCGGCCGGCAAGGGTGTGCCCGCTGCGCGGAGGGCGCTGTCAGGGCAGCGCATCAGAGGCTGGTACGCTCGGTGCGGCCAGCGTCAGATCCACATCGAAAACGAAATCGTCGACCAGGACGGCACGCCGGACCGCCTCACCGCCCTCTCCCGTACGCACCTCGTACCTTCCTGCCGACAGGCCGCTCATCTGATAGTAGCCATAGGGGTCCGTGCGCACGGTGGCCACGGGCTCACCGTCGGCCGTGACCAGCGCCAGGCGGATACCGGCGACACCGGCACCGGACCCATCGGTGACACGGCCCGAGAGCCCGAACTCCTGGCTGACGCTGAAATCCACCGGTGTCGTCGCAGCAGGGAGCACGCGAACCCGATAGGTTACTTTCTGCGGCGAGTAACTCATGGGCAGGTGCTCTGCGCCGAGCGCCACCTCGTGCACGCCGGGTGCAACATCGCGGACGAAGAAATACCGGCCGCGGAGAACCGCCGTGTAGGGGCGTCCGTCGATAAGGATGACGACTTTGTCCACACCCTGCGCTGCCAGGCTACTGCCGTCGTCGAGCATCACCCGGCCGCCGATGGAACCTGCACGGCTCTGAATGAAATCGTTGCGTGCGGGCATGGGCCGCCAACCGGAAAACGCCAGGTCCAGAGACAGCGTCCAGCGCACCTGCAGCCCTGGTCTCGCGAAATCCGTTGCGACCGGCTCGTCCCGGATCTCCAGGTCGGAGAAAAAGCCCGGCAGAACCGTGGTCTGCCAGTTGAGCCGGTAGCCGGCACCACCGTCACCGGCGATCAGGCTGCCGGCGAGCAGCGACCGGTCGTCGTAGGGATTGGGGTACCAGATTGCACCCGCCTCGCCGACGACCGCTTCCGGGTCACGCAGGTGGCGGACACGACCGAAGAACTCCAGCGCCTCGTTCCGGTAGTAGCGGTACTCCGCACGCTCGCCGAAGCTCTCGGACACGAACTCGAACCAGTCCCGTTCCCTGTGACTGGTGCGGACGTCCACCCGGTAGTCACCGTCGAAATCGGGCCAGATCCTGGCGAAATTCCGGCTGCCGAACCTCCATGACAAGCCAGGCAACAGGAAGTCCCGGTCCTTGCTGGCTGTGCGGTCGGAGCGCCCGTATGCGCCTACGGATACCACCGGCGAGATCCAGTACTCGTAACGCAGCTCGTTGAACTGCTGAGCCGCAGCGAATTCTCCACGGAAGCCCTCGCCGTACTCCTGCACCCGACCATTCAGCACCCAGCGCTCGCCCCGGCCATAGAGATCCATGCTGTACCCCTGCTCCCCCGCATGCTGACCCACGGATGCGGTAGCGGCCCACTTTCGACCCAGAGATGCTGAGATCCCTGCCACCTGATGGACGCTGCCGTCCGCTGATTGAATGCCGGCCTCCAGCGTCAGATGTTCGGTCAGCCCGTAGCGGGCCAGGGCAAAGGCGGCTTCTCCCCCGGAACCACGGAACGGATCCAGCGGGTTGCCATTCATCCCGGCTCCGGCGAAGGCGACTGTCTGACCACGATCGAGCAGCAGGTCGATGGGCGTCTGGGTGAAGTCCTGTACATCGATCTCAACCATGGAACGCTGGTCGAGTATGTGCACCTTCACCGAATGAAACTGAAGGGAATTGCTCGGCACCTGGTCGAACCGGTAAGTGCCGTCGAGCTGTACGCGCAGGCGCGCCACGGGCCGGCCGTCGATCCGGAGCTCCGCAATGGCGCCAGGCTGCGAGATACCCTCGATTTCCTTGGTGGGAATACCGAAGCTGCGCACATAGTCGCTGCGCGTCTGGTCCCGATAGGGATCGAAGCGTATCCGCTCCGAGCTGTAGAGCGCCTGAGCGCCGGTGGTCTCCACGGTCGGCAGCAGGGGGTTGATCACCACCTGCTGGTTGCCGACAAGCGCCTGAACGTGGCTGAAGTCCCTCATCCAGTAGTAGTCCTGAGCGCGGACGTCCTGGTCGTCCTGTCGGACCACCTCTCCGCGCCAGATGCCCTCCCCCAGCCTGCCGCGCAGGAGCAGATTGCTGTAGCCGTAGGAATAATCGTCGTTCGCGAGCTGGGTATGGTCCAGACGTATCTGCGTGAGGCCGAACGAGGACGGCGCAAACTGCACATCCTTGCCGTCCGCCGCTTCGAACGCGTCGGCGGCCGGCCCGTGCTGCTGCCACCAGGGCAGCGTCAGATTGAAGGCGTACCGCTCGGGCGAGAACTCCCAGCGCACCTTGAGCACCTCGTCGAGCAGCGTGGCGTCGAAGAACAGCTCGCCGTAAAGGTCGCGGAAGTGGTGAGCGGGTGCTTCCACCTCGCCACCTGGGGTGATCAGAACCAACCGACCCGCCCGAACGGTGCCGCGCACGCCGATCTCGCCGAGTAGCGTCGCTGGCAGGTAGTAGCTGGCGCCCAGGCGGTAGACCACACGCGCATCGAGCTCCCGGCCATCGACGATGATGCCGACGAGCTCGCTCGATGGGTCGCGACCGTCAGCGACGCTCCCGGGGAATCGCAGGTCACCGTAGTCGCCGTCGAATCCGGTAAAAAGCAGTTCCGGGTGCACCCCATCGGCAGCGACCGAAACGCGCACCGCCGCGATGAGCAGCGTGGTGGCGATCATCCACCTGAGTCTGGTTGGCGTCCCTGCCATACCGGAAAATCGTCCCTTACTTGTTGTCCACCACCAGCATCCGTGCAGGCACATGCTCGATTGTCCGCTGCACCGTCTGCCCGCCCGCTTCGAAGTGCACAATCAGCATGTACTCACCGTCGTCCGGTGGCGGCGCGAGGCTCGCCGCGACGGAACGTCGCGTGCCCGCGAACACGGGCTTCGTCACCAGCCGCCCACCGGCGGTATGTTTGGGCAGCGTCCTGGTGGGATTGGCCGCCAGAGTTGCTACCTCCTTGAGCGCCTGACTTTCCTTCGGATACTCGGCCAGGGGCCACCAGAGGTAGAAACCGCTGGGTTTCACCTGGGTGTTGCCGGTGGCCGAAAGATCGAGCTCGAGACGGTTTCCATCCGCGTCGAAGCGGATCCCGTTGACCACGGCCAGCGATCGCGGCTCGCCGACCGTAGCGTAGAGCGGCAAGCCCAGGCGGAAGTTGAGCTTCACCCCCGCCTGATCCGTGTCCACCAGCTCCGAGAAGAAGAGCATCGCCCGATGCTCGCCGGGTCCATTCAGCCGTTGCCTGCTGATGGCGAAGCGAACCGTCTGCGATCCGTTTGCCGGAATGGTGAACTCCACCGGATTGAGCATCATCGCCGTGGGGAGCGAGCCGGGTTCCGGCGGCAACTCCCGGAAGTTGTTCGCTTCGTCCAGGTCGAAACCGACGACACTGGACTTCACGTGAATGTCCCGGTCACTGAGATTGAGGACCGTGGCGGAACCCATCGTGGTCTGTGCATCGACAGCGATCTCCAGTCGGGAAGGTGAAACCCCCAGACTGGGCGGCGGTGCGCCTGCAGCCAACCCCCTGATGGGCATGCCCGCCACTAAGGTCAAAACAACCAGACAAGAAACGGCGCCAGCGATTCTCTTCATCGTTCAAAGTCCTGTAACGGTAATCTGCAGGGTGGCGGAAGCCCGGCCAGCGGATGGGTCCACCTGCGTAAGGTCAAGCGCGAACGCCAGATCACCAGAGCGGAGGTCCAGTCCGCACGGCTGATTCTGGATGCCGTCGAGCACGCCGCTGCCCGACCGAACCCCGCCCGTCGGGTTGAGCACCTGATAGGTCGCGCTGTCGTAGCGGTTTCCGGAACAGCCAACCGCACGGACTCCAACAGCATTGCGCAGCGTGATGGTCTGCAGAGGAACGAACGCGCCGGTATCAGAGGAGAGCCCGACGGCGATTGGAGTGTCGAGCGCGCCGACGCGGAAAGAGCGACGACCGAGATCCATGCAGAAGCCGCCGCTGCAGGCCGAGCTGGCACCAAGCGCGCCCGCCAGAGCGCCGGCCTCCAGGTTCACGTCGATCCGATTGTAGTGATAGAGCAGCAGGAAACCCGGCATCTGAATCTCCAGCGTTTCCTGCGCCACCTCGAGCCCGCCACCGGGCACCAGCGAGCGAACCTGGATTTCCGTGATCCCGACGTAGTCGCCATCAGAGATGGCATTGTCCACTCCGAGATCGAGCCGGTAGCCGTAGAAAAGGTTGCGCGGACACGAGCCGCCGATTCCGCCGCGATAAATCGGCACGAAGTTCAGAACGCGCAGTTCGCCGCCGCCCGCGCCGGTGGCAGCCAGGGCATCACGCCGCGGAGCAACAACCCTGAATGAGACCTCGAAGTCCTCACTGCCGAGGCAATCCCGGCGTTCGTCGTTAGAGAGCTGAACGGTTACCGCCACCAGCCTGTCGACGCTGGCGGTCAGTGTACCGCCTGCCAGCGTGCCGCCGATGTTGACGTCCAGCGCCTGGGAAAAATCCGTCAGGCTCGTGCGCAGAGTACCCTCACCGAAGACCTGCTCGCCGCTTCGGCCAAGGCTCGAACCACCCTGCAGGATGTCTTCCGGCTGCAATCGTATGTTGTTGCCGAACTGAATGTGGTGGATGCTGAAACCCAGGGCCAGAGGTGCGGGCAGCCAGCTTGCGCAGGCCAGCACGAGGGCGAGAATCCATTGGCAGGTGCGGAGCCCGGTGGCTCGGTACCAGCCGGGCTTCGCGCCCTGGATGCTCACGTCCATTTGAGCCTCCATGTGGTCAGGTGAATGATCAGGCGCGTTCAGAGTCCAGCGATGGTGACATTGAACACGGCCGAGACTGGGTCGGTGCCGGCAGCGATGGCGTTGAAGTCCAGATCGAAGGCCAGGTCGCCCGTCCTCATGGTGAGCGAGCAGCCCAGACCGTCGATGTTGTTCACCGCACTGTCGGTAATCGTCACACCGGCATCGCTGGTGCCGTCCGTGTAGTTGGCTTCATAAGTCGAGCAACCCAGTGCCCGCACACCCACCGCGTTGGTCAGCGTGAAGGTGGCAGTCGTGTTGGTGAGACCCGGATCGTTCAGCGTCACGGCAACGGTGTTCGCGCCGGCCATCGTGGTTACCGGGATCGGCGTCGACGTACCCTGGTCGTTACAGAAATCACTGGCACAGGCCGTGGCGGTGCCACCCACCAGGTAACCGGCCAGGGCCGCCTGATCGAGATCCAGCTCGATGTTGCTGTAGTGATACATGACCAGCACCGTGGGCAGATCCACGTCCACGGTCACCGTTGCCTGAGCAGCATAGGCGGCAGGGGTACTGATCGCAGCCGCAGTCAGCAAACCGGCTCCACACGCTTTCCTGAGAGTTTTGACATCCATTTTGAGGTCCTTTCACGTTGTTGTGAGTTTGCAAGTCCGTGTAGTGCGGAGCGGTTGCTCGATCGCCTACAACCGGGCGCAAAATTCTCACAACGCCCCGCGGCAATCCATGCGCGAAGCGGCGAAACGCCGCGTTTTTCCTGGGTTTCTGACCGATCTGAGAACCACGTCACGAAAAGGCCGGTGAAGAAATGAGGTTCGTTGCCGATAACTTGGCGTGGCATGCGTTCGCCCGACGGATGGCTCAAAAAACCGTTACATAGCCGGTGAACGGTCTTTCTGCACGCTGTGGGAAGATCACCAGCATGAAGCGATCAGAAACCACGTCGCCATCGTGCCCGGGACTGCTGCTGAGCGTCGTGCTCGCGCTCTGGGCAGGGATGGCTACCGGCCAGTCATCCGACTGGTTTCTGCTCGAGTTCGCGGACAGCCGGCCGCCGTGCGCCGACGTGGCGGCCGATCAGCGCTGCGTCGGCACGCAGCCGCGCATCGCGCACTTCGAGATGCGCGACGGGGAGCGGATCGAGATGCAGTCGGGGTCGGACGCACCACCGGTGTGGACGGCCTTCGGCGGTGTCTGGGTCTATGCGACGCAGACGGTGCAGGACTATCAGAACACGGCCATCGAGCTGACCGCGACGCCGACAGGAGCGCGCCTGATCATCAGCGACCGGGGGCGACACTACCTGCAGTCGGTGCCCCTGGAACGCTGGGTGGCGCTGGAGAGCGACGTCGACCCCACCCTCTGGGTGCGGGTCACCCCCCACTGACGCCGCCGGCGCTCAGCGGTTCAGAGAGCCTTCAGCGGTTCAGGGAGCCTTCAGCGGTTCAGAGAGCCTTCAGCGGGACAAAGAGCCTTCAGCGGTTAAGCATGAACGTCTCGTACTCGAGCTCCCGCACGATGCGATTGAGCAGCACGATGGTCAGGAAGGTGGCGATCATCGTCGCGCCCACGAAGCCGTAGCCGAAGTAGATCACGCCCATGGACTGGGTCAGCAGCGTCAGCACCACGTTGGCGGCGAAGAACGTTGCCGTGACGATGAGCACCGTACCGCGACGGTCCAGGTAGAAGAGCACATTGAGCAGGCTCATGAGCACCATCTGCACGCTCACCCCCACCACGTCCACGTAGAGCAGCGGCAGGTAGTTGGTGGAGATGGACAGCAGCTCGAGGATCTCCTCGGCCCACAGAAAAAACAGCAGGATGGTCACGCCCTGCACCTTGAAGATCTCGAGCACGCCCTGGCGGATCGAGGCGGTCATCTGATCCTTCAGGAAATAGACGTGATCCAGCGCCTCCCCGCCGCGTATCGCGTTGTAGAAACGGTCGTAGTTCTCCGCGAAATCCGTCTCGATCCGCACCAGGAAGACGGCCATGCCGGGGATGATGGTCAGGTAGGCGAGAAAGATCGGTATGTCGTAGATCTCGCTCGCTCTGAGCGGACCGATCACGGCTTCGGACGTCGCCGGATTGAACCAGAACAGGAACTTGTCCACCCAGATCCCGAGGTAGTAGAAGAGCCCCGTGAAGGCCAGCGACGGGAAGATCTGGCGGCGATCGAGGAACTCGAAGGCGAACCAGCGCTGCACGGGAAACTGCCGGATCACCTCGACGAGGAAGGTGTAGAGCAGCACGGCATGACCGAGCAGAAACGCGAGCAGCAGGCCCTCCTTGTTCGCGTGGCGCAGCACCCAGGCCGCCGCCACCATGGTGGCGTAGCCGAAGAACATGATCGTGAGGATGCGGTTGTATGCCTTCATGCCGGACAGGAAGATCACCACCACCCAGAGATTGATCAGCACCAGGAAGTTACCCAGCATGAGCGCCCGGTACGCCAGCGACTGATCCGGAAAGAATCGGAAGAAGACGATCGTGCCGAGCACGCCGAACACACTCGTCATCAGCACGAGCAGTCCGAACAGATTGGGCGTGAGCGCTTCCGGCCGCTTCTCGTAGAGACGGTCCGAGACGAAGCGCGTGAACAGGAGCTGGCAGCCACCGGTGATGGTCAGCGACGCGGCCATCAGGTAGGTGATGGAGACCAGGAACTGAACCACATGCTGCGTCGGCACCACCACGCTGATGGACATCACCCCCACCAGCAGCACGCTGAAGATGGACAGCACCCACGGCCCGGCGCTGATCAGGCCTGCATAGACGTAGGCCTGCAGCGTCGCCGCGTAGCTGTCGCGATTGAGAATCCGCCGCAGCTCGAAGCCGATGCCCGCCACGTCAGCCGCGCTCCACCAGCGCGTCCCGGTACAGGCCGCGATAGCGCTCGAACATGAGCGCCTCGGTGTAGAAACGCTCCACGCGCGCCAGCGCGGCGCGCTGACAGGCCGCCCATTTCTGCGGGTTCTGAAAGAGCTCCAGACAGGCATCTGCCGTGGCGACCGGATCGGAAATGCCGACCACCGAGCCGCTGACCCCGAGCGCCGCGTCCTCGCCCGGCGCACCCTCGATCATCTCCCGGCACGAACCGACGTCGGTGGCCACACACGGCACGCCGGCGGCATACCCCTCGAGGATCACCAGCGGCTGCGCCTCGCTGATCGAGGTGAGCGTCAGGACCCCGATCTGCGGCAGGATCTCGGACACCTTCTGGAAGCCGAGAAACTTCACCCGCTCGGACAGTCCCAGGCTCGCCACCAGCCCCCGGCACTCGGCTGCGTAGTCTTCGTCCTCCTCGGTCGGGCCGACGATCCAGCCTTCCATCTCGGGAATCACCGAGCAGATGGTCCGCATGGCCCGCAGGAAGGTCTTCACGTCCTTGATGGGCACCACCCGGCCGATGAAGCCCACCACTTTGGGGATCTCAGCGGGGCGGGCATCCAGGGCGCCGGCGTAAGGCGCCAGCGGAATACCGTTCGGGATCACGCGGGTCCGCTCCGGACGGGCGCCGTCGGCGATCTGCCGGGCCTGGTTGCCGCCGTACAGCGAGATGATGGGATCCGCCGCCTCATAGGTGATACGCCCGAGCTGCTGGTAGAAGCGGATCCACATCTGACGGATGTAACCGACATCGTCCGTCAGTCCCGGCTCGAAGTCGGCCGAAGGCTCCTTGATCCAGTCCGCCTGGGACAGGTCGATCTTGCGCTCCTTGGTGTAGATGCCGTGCTCCGAGAGGATGAACGCGCAGTCCGGGTTCTGCCCCTTGAGCATCGCCGCGAGGAGGCCGGCATAGCCGGTGGATATGGAATGAATGATCTTCGGCGGCCGCACCCGCCGCGCCACTTCCGCGAGCAGGAACACCGGCGCGTGCATCGAGCGTACCGTCCAGAAGTAGTTGAGGAAGGAGGGGTCGGTGCAGCGCGCCTCGTAGGAGCGGACGATGCTGTCCCAGGCGGAACGGCTGAACAGGAACTGCTCGTGGGTGATGGCCGGTTCCTCCGAGGCTACCAGGTCGAGGAGCGAGAAGAGATCCGAGTCCTTCGGACAGCCGGAGCGGAAGGAATCGTGAAGCGTCTCGGCCGCTTCGAAAGCCGCGCGCGGTCCTTCCTGGCGATGACCGCGCCTGGACTCCCAGGCATCCTCGAGGTAATGGCACTTCAGCTCCCGGACATTTGGCGGCAACTCGTACTGCATCCGGCCGTAGTGCTTGCGGGAACCGCCGATGAACAGGAGATCGAACGTGAATTCCGGCATGCCGCGGATGATCTGGTGGATCCAGCTCGAGACGCCGCCACGCACGAACGGGTAGGTGCCTTCCAGCAGCATCAGGACCGTCCGGCTCATGCCACCCTCAGCCAGTAACCGAGCACCTCGCGCAGGGACTCGTGGGGAGACGTGCCGATTTCGAGCAGCCGCCGGCGCACCTCGTCGTATCGCCCCTCGTGAAAGGCGATTTCCGCGCGGTACGGCGCCAGCCCGAGCCGCTCCACGCCCGCCGCTTCAGCGGCATCCAGGGCGTCGGACGCACCCCGGTAGTCGCCCTGCTCCATGCAGGCGCGGGCGAGCAGCACCGACAGCGGTCCGTAGGAGAGCGCGTCCAGGGCCGACCGGGCCCGCTCCACCACCTGGTTCAGGAAGAACTCGCGGATGTCGCCTTCCGCCAGGTCGAGGTAGATCAGCTCCCAGTAGAGAAAGGCGAGGCTCCGCTCCGTGGACGCACGCTCCCGCTCCGAAAGAGCCGGCTGCTCGAGCACCTGCAGCAGGCGTTTGATCCTGCCGTTGATCTCGCTCTCCTTCCTGTCCTTGATCGAATAGGCGAGCAGCCGCACGTCGTCTTCCTCGTCGCGCATGGCCACCTTGAGCAGCGGCACGGCCTGCTTCGCCTTCATCCGCGTGGTCGCCATCACCGCCACGATCTGCTTGTCCGTATCGGACGAGCGCTCGAGCACCTCGAAGAGCCCGCCGCGGGAGAACGACAGCGTCTGGTCGAAGGCGAGCGGTTTGAACGGCAGGCGGGGCACCTCCACGACCAGGGTGTTGTCCGCGGCTTCCCGCACCGGTTCTCTGGCACCGTAGGCGGCGGCCACCGGCAGCGCGAGCAGGCCGAAGCCGGGAATGCAGGCGGTTATGCCCACGGTCAGCGGCAGCAGACCGCGCTGCCTGCTGCCGGTCGCGCGCAGCCACAGCCACAGGCCCCATCCGCCCGGCAGCACGCCGGCGAGATGTGTGGTCAGGGCCGCTGACGGTGCTTCCAGCACGATCAGCGCCAGCGTCCCGCCACCGAGCGCGGCGCCGAGGCAGAGACTAGTGAGCGCCAGCAGATGCAGCACGCCTTTGCTCCCTGTCGGACCCGCCCAGAAGTGCCAGCGCCTCGACGATCCTGCTCGTTTGGCCGATTTCGCTCACCAGGAATTCCTCCAGGTCCCCCACTGCGTAGGGGGGATCGAGCAGCGTGTGTGCGACCTCGATGCCGCCCTTCGTCAGTCCCACCCCGTGGATTTCCGTGAGGTAGGCATCGAATCGGACCATGAAGCGCTCGAGCCCCTGGCGCGTGGTCAGCGGCATGAGCATGAGCAGATACCACTGTCCGCCCTCCTGCCACGGAAACGCCTGGTCCAGGCCGCGGGCCTGATCGAGGATCGTCCGTATGTACAGCGGCGCCGTGCTCGCGTCCGTCAGCCGGCACACGATCAGGCACGAGCTCAGGGCGTGCACGTTCGCCAGATCCATGCATCTGAGCGCGTGATAGAGGAACCAGTAGAGCTCCTCTTCCAGGCGCAAGGGCAGCCGGGCGGTCGCGTGCAGAAAGTCACCGAACCGACCGGCGACAATGGTCGCGATCTGCAGGTTCCGTTCGGTGAGCGCAAAAAAAGGAATCTGGTGGATGCCCACCACGGCGTGCACCCGTCGGTAGGCGTCCAGCACCGGGATGACGACGATGGGGTCGCTCTGACCGCGGGCCGCCATGGAGGACGTGTCCTCCGGGCGGACGCTGACCGTCGCCCCGGTCGTGAGCGCGCGCTGCAGCAGTGGATCACCGGCGGACAGCGGTGTGCCGGACCCGAGGGTGGCCACCGGCAGCGGATCGAGCTCTCCGTCGACCAGCCGGTGATAGGTACCGGCGCGGGCCGAGACGAAGTCGGACAGCAGCTCGAGCAGCTCCTCACCCACCCGCTCCGGCACCGCATCCACGAGCTTCTCCCTCGCGCTCAACAGCGCCGACCGTAGGCTCGTCCGCCGGCCGGCATACTCCTGCTCCAGCTCGTCGTGAGAAATCTTCAGCACGTGATAGGAACGGGTGAACTCCTCGAGACGCGCCTGCCGGTACTCGTTGGAGCGCTCGAGCTGAACGAGCCGCTGCTCCCAGATATCACGGAACTCGCCGACGATGAGCGAGCACAGCAGCAGACCCAGGGTGTAGCCGAAAGGCAGTGGCCAGATCCCGGCTCCTGCCCAGGCCTGAACCCCGGCCGCAGCGTGCATCCCCACCGCCGCGACGAAGCCGTGGGCAAACCCGTAGCGCAGCCCCATGAGGATCGGCGCGAAGATGGACCAGGGAAAGGCGGCCTGCGTGAGCAGGGGGTCGTCGGGCCTGACAAAGCTGCCCACGCCATAGAAGGCTGCCGCCACGACGATGGTTTCCAGCCAGGGGTGGTTGGTCCTGGCCCTCGACAGGCGGCGGATGGAGTCGAGCTCGAACGGTCCCACGGGTCAGTTCCCCGTCATGCGGGAGGCCAGCTCCTCGAGCACCTTCTGCGCCGTGCCGGAGAGGCTTTCCCGTGACCATCCGGAACGGGCGGCCGAGCCGCTCCACAGGATCCGGCCGGAGGACAGCTCCACCAGGCGCAGGCTGAGGCCCACGGCCGGCTCGCCATCCAGACCGCTCTTGTAACGCCACTCCTCCACCGAGCCGCTGATCGCGTAGCGCATGCCCTGCTCGATGGCCTGCTCGGTGGCCGTGTTCAGGCGTTTGGCGTCGTCGAGAACGGGCAGGCCGTTGGGCTCCGGCTCCGGCTGGTAGATCTGCAGGCGGACGATGCCCCGCTCCCTCAGCACCGAGAGGGCGATGGATTCCGCCCGCTCCCCGGCGAGCGGCGTCTCCGACCGGTTCAGAAACGGCAGCATGATGATGTCCTCGTTCTCCGGAATGGCGGCCGCACCGGTCTGAACCCGGGCACTTTGACAGCCCGAGGCCAGCGCCGTGAGGAGCAGGAGCCAGATCATTGTCAGCGTGTGTCTGTACATGTCAGTGACCGAGTCTTCTTGAGTAAGTGAGGCTCGCGCGGTAGCCGTCACCGCCGACGCCGCCGAGCAGCGAGCTCGAATAGGCGGTGCGGATGCCGAGCTCGTCGTTGCCCAGCACCTTGAAGCCGAGGCTGGCCTCGAGCTCGAGCGTCGGCGAGCTCTCCGGCCACTGGTAACCCACGCTGGCCCCGAACCGGTAGCGCGGGCCGGGCAGCTCCCAGCCGAGCTCCCCAGGGTGACCCCGGCTGAGCATGCCGTTCAGTGAGAACCGGTTGGTGGCTTCGGGTAGAAGCCTCTCGCCCCGGGCGAAGAACAGGTCGTCCGGCAGGCTCACCGCGCCCAGGTCTTCGCTGTTGCGGGTCATGTAGAGGCTCGTACCGAGGGTCAGGTGCGGGGTGCCGATGAGGAAGGCATGGTCGTAGCGGACCTCCATCTGCCCCCCCTCGCCGACCCGGGTGCCAGAGCGATCGTCGTAGAGGTCGTAGGCGCCCCTGACGCTCAGCACGTCATGGCGGCCGAGCGTGTTCTGCCAGCCCAGATCCACACCGCTGCGCTGGGTAGCGAGACGGGCGAGCGCCGTGATTTCGGTCAGCTGCTGCCAGGCCGCGCCGAGCGACAGTCGGTTGCGCCGCCCGAGCGCTAGCTCCTGGCTGGCGACGAAACCACCGATGAGCGCACCGTCACTGTCGAGCGCCGTGAGCCTGAGCAGGCTGTCGCCGAGGCGGCCGCTGAAACCGACGCTGCCCTGCCAGAGCACCTCGTCCACCGAGCCCGGAATCAGCCTGGCCGCGTCCGTGAGGGTGTAGAAGTCGAGCTCCGCGTCCAGACGCAGCTCACCGAGCCTGCCCGCACCGCGGAGACGTAAGCCCTCGATATCCAGATCGCTCAAGTTCGTGAACTCCGGGCCAACCTGCCAGCCGCTGGGGTAGCGGGCGTGGAACGTGGTCGTCAGGGCGCGCAGCTCGTCTCCTTCCGCCATCCCCGAAGTCCTGGCCTCACGATAGGCGAGGCCCAATCGATCCAGCGCCAGGGCTGCCTGGATACGCACATCGGCGTTACCGTGCTCGAGCAGCGACTCCAGAACCGGGCGGTTGCGCTGTTCAGATGCCACCGCCAGCCGGTGCCAGACATCCGGCTCGGGATCCACGTCGAGCCAGTAGCGGGCGGCGGTGTAGTGCTCCTCGGCAAGTGCCTGCGAGAGGTACAGGGCGGGCAGGTGCTTTCCTGCGAATCCCCGCGCGCCGCGTGCGTCCAGCCAGGCAGCCAGCGCCCGCTGCTGCGCCGGACTCAGGATGTCCGTGCTCGCGCTTGTCAGGCCGGCGAGGGTCAGCCCGCCTGACACGTTGCCACCGATGGCCTCACCGATCACGTGACGGCGCAGCCGGTAGGCCGGATCCTTCAGACCCAGGGCGTCCAGAGATCCGGCGTAGGCCAGCAGCAGTCCCAGATCGTCCGGTTGCGCGGCCACGGCGCGGGCGAACCACGCCGCTGCGTGCCGATGCTCGCCAAGCCGTGCGTGTCCCGAGGCAAACGCGGGCCAGAGCTCGCTGCGCCGCTCTGCCAGCGGCCGGTAGCGTGCCAGCGCCGTGCGCAGTGCAGGCTGGTCGTCGGTCTGGGTCAGCGCCCAGAGGTAAGCCGAGACGAGCGCGACGCTGCCCGGATGGTGCTCGAGGCCTCTACCCAGCACCTGCCTCGCCGCATCGGCATCGCCTCGTAGCTGGTGGTAGTAAGCCACCAGCTCCCAGTAGTCGGCGGATCCGGCGAGCAGCGCCTCCCGCGCGGACGCATCGGCAAGCAGCGCTTCCACAAGCTGATAATCGCCGGCTTTCACGGCCCACTGCATCGCCTGCAGGAAGAAGGTCGGATTGTCCAGGCTCGCCCAGGCCTCCATGGCGCGGAACCGCACCTCATCCGGCGCGGTGACGGTCAGCGCAAACAGATAGCGCTCGTACTGTGCGGAATCCAGTGGTTCCAGCGTCGCCAGCGCCGCGTAGGCACGACCGGCCAGCGCCATGTCGTCCAGAAACCACGCATAGGCAGTCAGCCGACGCCAGAACTCGGCGACTTCCGGGTTTCCTGCAGACAGCATGACGTCCACGGCCTCTTCCGTGTGGTATCGCTCCCACAGGAGATCGGCCCAGCGGAGCCGTTCCTGAACCGTGAGCGGATGAACGGCAGCAAACGCCCGCCAGCTGGCGTCCGCTGCTTCCAGATACTCGTTGTCCTTCGTCAGGCCGATCAGCTCGAGCCAGGCAGCCCGGTGTCCTGGCTCCCGCCGGACGTAGTCCGAGAGCACGCGAATTCCGGCATCCGGCAGGCCCTGCAGCTCGTAGGCCGTCTTCAGCGCGGTCACCTCCTCGTCGGTCAGCCGTCGCACGCCGGCCAGCCGGGTGAGCAGCCGCGCCGACACCTCGTAGCGGTACAGTCCCTGGGCGAGTGACCAGGCTTCGGCCACGAACATCTCGTCACCGGTGGCTTCCACCAGTGCCAGCCAGTGCGTCAGCGCCCGATCCGGATCGCCGTTCCAGCGGTAGACACGGGCGAGCTCCTCGCGTGCCGCGATCTCGTCCGGCTGCCGGGTGAGCAGACGTTCCAGCCAGATGGACGCCATGTCGAGACGACCGCTGGCGATGGCAATGCCGGCAAGCTCGAGCAGCGTGCGGCTGTCGAGGCCGGAGCCGTCGCCTACCAGCGCCAGATAGGCACTCGTCCGCTGGGCGTCACCCGCGAGCTGAGCAAAGCCTGCCAGCCCGGCGGCGAGCCCGGGTTCCGGACGGTTGCCCGCGAGCCACCGCTCGATGAAGGCAAATCCTGCTTCGAAGGTGCCCGCCGCCAGGAAGACGTCGAGGCCCAGGCGCACGCTCGGCTCGTCCAGCTCCAGCCCCACGGCGGCAAAGAGCCGTGCTGCCGCCGTCGGATCATCCGCTGCCCGCCAGGCGGCCACCGCCTGCAGGAGGTCGCTCAGCTCGCCATGGGCCTGATAGCGGCGTTCGAAGAACTGCGCCGCGAGTCGAGGCTGATCAATGGCGTACGCAGCCCGCCCGAAAGCCGCCAGCACCGTTTCGTCCAGGTCCGGATCGTCCACCGCGGCCGTCAGATCGCGCTCGAGCAGCGCCTCCCAGCGGCGGCGATCCGGGCCGGGCCTGCTCGCATAGCCGAGCTCGAGGATCAGCGTGGCGCGCAGCACACTGGGCGGAAATTCCTCCGAGCCGACGATGGCCCAGGCTTCCTTCAGCGCGCCGATCTGCTGGTACTGAGCGGCGAGCAGCATCCTGAGCTCCGCATCGTCCGGATACATGGCAACCAGCAGGCGCGCATAGGCGATGGAGACGTGATCCGCCCTGCCCTCGGCGAGCATCTGCCGGAAGAACTCCTCGCGCGGCAGCAGCCAGGCGAGCACCAGCACCAGCGCGCAGGCAAAGGACACCATCATCCTGACATCGAGGATGGGCTCGTTGCGCCTATCGACATACCAGGCGCGCATCACCCGTATCCTTCTCTGCGAGCTCGAACGTGACGGTGGGTCCTGCTCCCTCCCGAGCCGGTTCCGCCCTGCCCGCGCGCCGCTCTCCACCGGGGAGCGTCAGGGTGCAGGTCTGTGTGCCGTGCACGGAGAAGACCACCGGCAGCGCGCCGGAGAATCGCAGCGCCACGGATCCATCCGTCTGCCGGTGCCAGCGCGCGATGCGGGCGTTGGCCCGCGCCAGGACGATGCCAGGCGGCGGCGTCTGTGAGAGGGCGAAGCGAACCGACTCGCCGCTCAAGTGCAGGTAGCGGTCGTCGTTGATCCGCACCTGCCCGGCCAGCGCACCGTCCAGCGGCACCGCGAAGCCGCTGCCGGCCGGCAAGCGCAGCGTTCTCAGGCTGCCGAGGTCGCCGGCCACCCAGTTTCCGTCCAGGTCCCGATAGAGCCAGGCCCGGTGGTAGTCCCGCACGCGCTCGGCAAAGCCGGACAGAGGCACCGGCAGCACCTCCTGCGCCAGTGCCCATCGATAGACCTCATGCAGGGCGCGGATGCTGGCGGGCTTGGTCGCGCTGTAGAAGTGGTAGTAGATGCTGATGGGCTTCAGCCGCCGGGGTTTGTCGGTGAGCTCGAAGGTCTCCACCGCCTTCCGGTAGCCATAGAACGGTCCGGTCCAGTTGTTGGTGTAGACGTTTTCGTTCATCGCCGGTGCATAGACCTGCAGCGCGTTGCCCTCGAGCCGGGCCTGGGGCCAGACGTTGAGCAGCGACTCGTCCGCGGCGATCACCACCGTGTTGCCGCCGTTCACGTTGACCAGCCCCCGTGCCTCCAGGCGATCGAGGGCGTGCCGGTCCGGATCGGCGGAGCCCGTCCAGAGGAACACCGCCACCTGCTTGTCCGGCGGCGCGAGCGTTCGGTTGATGTAGTCGATGGAGCCGTCGATCTCCCGCTCGAGCGACATCCGGTAGCCGGGAATCGGCAGGTTCATGCCGTACTCCACCGGCGTGTCCTCGGTCACCGTCTCCGGCCGCCAGTAGAAGGGGTGGCTGTAGGAGTGGCTGGCAATCTCCACGTTCGGATGCCGGAAGATCGCCCTGGCCTGCGCCTCGAGTTCCGCGGCGCGATCCGGATAGAGGCCGGTGGTGGCCACCTCGCCCTCGATGACGGAGATCGTGTGTGGCACATCGTAGGTTTCGAGGAACTCGGTCATGAGCACCTCGGCAGACAGGGGCGACCCCGGCAGGAAGGCCAGGGAGGGAAATCCGTCGCCATCGACGTGAACGGTGAGCAGCCGGCTGCCGTTCTCCGTGGTGGTGTCGAAGACGGGCCTCGGCTCGTGGGCCAGCGCCCGGGCGAGAAACTGGTACGGGTCGAGCAGCCAGCGGCGCCGGCCGTTGCCGTAGTCCTCGACGATGTAGGGGTGCAGAGCCATCCCACCCCACGCACCCTGAACCACCGGGGTGACCGACGAGCCGCCTTCCAGCCCGATCTCGAGACTCACCTCGTTCGACGCCGACGCATTCGCAACCGGCGGGATCTGGTACAGACGCAGCCGCAGGGGCGCTTCGAACTGTCCTACGACGTCTGAAGTCGACGCCACGGAGCGGGCGACCGGTCGGCTGCCTGCCTGAACTCGAGCCAGTCCCAGACGGTCCAGCACGCGGGTCGAGTAAGTGGGCAGCGTCGCCAGCACGGCGAGCCGGTATCCGGCATCCAGCGTCCCGAGCAGCCAGTCCTCGAACCAGTCCAGCGAATCGGTGTCGTCGGGTTCGAGCCAGGTCACCACACCGGCATGCACGCCGGGAATCAGCAGCGGCGGGCCGTCGCGCATCACGTCGCGGTACTCCACCACGTAACCCAACCAGTCGAAGACCACGCCGAACATCACGTGCACGTCACGCTCCGTGAGCAGCGCGTCGGCCTGCCGGTGCAGCACGACCACCCGGCGCGGCACCGGCACCAGGTCCGACGTGCCCAGATCCGTCAGTGCCGGTTCGGCCACCCAGGCATCGAAGCCGTGCGCTTGGATGCGCCGCGCGATCTCGGCCCGGCGGTCGGCATCCTGGTGCGGCGCGTAGTCGATCACAACGATCTCGCCCGCATGGGCCCGGGCTTCGTCGAGCCGATCGAGCAGCCAGTCGCGATCCGCCTCGCTCACGGTGCGGTAGGTGTCGTCGGCCGCGCTCCAGCCCTGATAGAGCGACTCGACAGCCACGGCGGCCACGGGCTGCGGCAGGTCGGCCAGAACCTCGAAGCCGCGGTTGAGCATCAGCTCGAGATCCGGGTACCGACGCTGGATGTCGCCGATCAGGCGGATCAGCGCCTGGCGCTGGTGTTCCCGATCTTCGAGCAGATGGTGGCTGTCCAGGGTGTCCAGAAAGACCCCGTCGTAGCCCCATGCAGACAGCGGCGCCAGCCGGGTTTCCAGCAGGAGCGTCCGCCAGGCGGGGTGGGAAAGGTCCGCTACCCGGGTTCGCCAGGCCGGGTTGGTTCCAGGGAGCGCAGCCGCGGGCAGCGTGCCGAACAGCGGATCCGCCGGTTCGATCTCTCCGACGCTGACATACGCGTGCACGCGAACGCCGGCAGCCTTGAGCGCCAGGACTTCCGAAACATCCACCTGGTTCGGATCCAGAACGACACGATCATAGGCACCGAGCTCGGCGATGGGCGGCTCGGTGCCATAGAAGAAAGCGGTGCGGGCCAGCACGGCCGGCTGCCACAGACCGAGGAGCAGAATCAGCAGCTGAATCATCAGCAAGGGCAGCCGGCACCCTCGGCACACCGTCGCCGTGAATCTACCGCCATCATCTCTGCCCAGGACCACTTCCATGTCATCTGCTCTGCATCCCGGCATTCCGATTGCCGGGGCGCGCCGGCTCAGGCGATGTCCGAGTACAGAACTACCTGCGCCTTGCCGTGCTGCTTGGCGTACTTCAACGCCTCGTCCGCTGCCTGGAGCAGCTGCTGCCCCGTGAACTCGCGCGAGCCGTCGAACGTGGCAAGGCCGATGGAGATGTGCAGCTCCACCTGGTTGCCATCCACCTCGTGACGGGTGGTGTTGAAGGCATTGAGTATTCTGTTGCAGACAACGAGCGCGTTCTCCGAGCTTTCGCCGCCGAGCAGCAGCACGAACTCGTCACCGCCGAACCGGGACAGCGCGTCGTTCTCGCGGATCTGCCGTGACAGCAGCCGGGCAGTGCTGCGCAGAATCTCGTCTCCCGCGCTGTGGCTGTAGGTATCGTTGACGGCCTTGAATCCATCCAGATCCATGAATGCGAGGCTCAAGGGAAACTCGAGCTTCCGTGCCCTCGACACCCACTCCGCCAGATGTTTTTCCATGAAGTCCCGGTTCTTCAGCCCGGTGAGCTTGTCGGTGTGGTTGGCCTGCTCGAGGGACTGAGCGCGGTTGCCCAGCGAATCGATCTCCTGCTGCAGGGCGGAGATCTCCCGCCGCGCGGAGAGGCTCACGTCGGTGAGCAGTTTGCGGGCCCGGTCCAGAATGTCAGCGGCGATCTCCACATCCATGATGTCCATGCCGAACTGGCTTTCCACATCCGGTATGCGCTGCTCCACCTTGCTCAGCACGCCGAACGTGGCCTGCTCGTCGAGGCCCATACGGTCCTGCATCATGACGCTGAACGCCGCGATCCCCGACTCGCCGGGATCCGTGAGCAGGATGTCCGACAGCCGGCTCGCGACGCTCACACAGTCGACGAAGCGCTGCACCTCCGGCGCCACGTCCGCGGCAGAGGCGTCGTGACTGAAGCGCACGGCAGCGCAGATGATTTCAGGCAGAGACCACTTCTCCAGCAGCCAGGCGCCGATCCAGGCGTGATCCACGCCCAGCACCTCGGCCTCCTGCTTCGCGAGCGCCGCATGGATCTTCGGGTTCTCGAAGCTCTGGTACTGCTCGGGCATCAGCTTGTCCAGCACCTGCAGACCGATGTCCTGCAGCAGACCGGCCAGAAACAGCTCCTCGATGTTCTCGGCGCCGATGGCGACACCGATCTCGCGGGCACCGATGGCCGTCAGCAGCGAACGCTTCCAGTAGTGCACCAGATCGATGCCGCCGCCTTTGTTCTTGCGCAGCGTGTTCACGAGCGAGAAAGACAGCGCCAGCGTCATCGCCGCGGCCTGACCCAGGGTCAGCAGCGCCTGAGCCAGGTTCGTCACCTCACGACGCCTCGCATACATGGCCGAATTCGCCGTCTTGAGGATCTTCGCCACCAGCGCCGGATCCTTGGTGAGCTCGTCCATCAGCTCCTTGATGTCGGACTCCGGATCCCGAAGCAGCTCGATGATCCGCGTGACGATGTCTGGCGGGCTTGGCAGGTCGTCCATTTTCTCGAGCTGGACGAGCAGGTTCGACAGTGATTCTTCGGTTGTGCGGTTACTCGCAGGTGTCTGCATCCTTGCAATGGCCTTGTTCTCGGTTTCTTTTCACAAACACGGAGCCGGGGGGCAGTGCGCCCCACCCCCGACAACGTGACCTCGTTCACACTGTGACAACCGGGGCGTGCCTGACGGAGCTACCGGTCGCCTTTCCGCTCTATCGGCCGCAGACCCGCCTTCTTGACCCTCAGGAACGGGACACCCGTCACAACTCCACAACCTGCTCAAAAGGCTTTTTATCGGCGTCCAGGCACAGGTAGGATCGGAGGTCGGCAAAGCGGGCGGGGGAAGGCACGTGACACGCAGACTGACAACCGGGCTGGCACTGGCGGCAGGCCTGTGTCTGCTGGCAGCACAGACACTGGCAGCACACCACCTCAACGGCACCTGGAAGCTCGACGTGGTGCTGGGCGACGCCCAGGGCGGCACAGCGACCGTTACGCTCGCGGAGCGGGCGGGCGGGAAGCTGGAAGGCACCTACACCGGCGCCGTGGGATCCGATCTGGCGGTGACCGGCACGGTGGATGCCGCCCACGTGGTCTTCGGCTTCGACTCTCCCGTCGGCAGGGTCACCTTCGACGGCACGTATGCGGAGGGCCGGCTCAGCGGTACCGCCGACTACGGCATGGGCGGCAAGGGAACCTTCAGCGGCGGAAAATCGCCTTGAGCGTGATGCCGGCAGGCGCCGGCTCCGTCGCACCCCCCATCGAAAGGCAGCCCATCTTCTGGTTCTACGGCTGCGCGTCCATCGCCTATGGCATCAAGGACAACGCCTTCAGCTACCTGCTGCTGATCTTCTCCACCCAGGTGCTGGGCGTGCCGGGTTACCTGGCCTCCATCGCCCTGGCCATCGCCATGCTCTGGGACGCGGTCTCCGACCTGCTGCTCGGCCACTGGTCCGACAAGACAAGCTCGCGCCTGGGCCGTCGGCATCCCTTCATGTACGCCGCGCTTCTCATCCTGCCGGCCAGCTTCTATGCCCTGTTCAACCCGGTGATCGAGCTCGATCCGGACACGGCCTTCTGGTACGTGCTGGTGCTGGCGCTGCTCATCCGCACCGGCACCACCCTGTTCGAGGTGCCTTCCACCGCCCTGCTGCCGGACATGGAGCAGGACTACGACCGGCGCAACAAGTGGCTGGCGCTTCGGCACGGCTTCGGCTGGTACGGCGGCAACGGCATTCACACCATCAACTTCTTCTTCTGGGTAGGCGCCTACGGGGTGACGGTGGGCACCGGCTACGCGATCTACGGGACAGTCGGTGCGCTGGTCATCGCCGCCGTGATTCTGGTCTCCGCGCTCGGCACTCAGAAGGTGGCCGCGTCGCTGCCGAGGCCGAAGGACACCTTCCGGCTCCGGGAGATCACCCGGGAGATCCGGCAGATATTCCAGTCACTCTCCAACGCGAACTTCGCGGCGCTGTTCTTCTTCGGGCTCACCGCCGGTGTGGCTGCGGGTCTCGGCGCCGCGCTCTATCTGTACAACACCACCTACTTCTTCGGCTTTTCCGGTGCGCAGATCGCCACCACGGGTGTCTTCGTGCTGATCTCACCGCTGGTTGCCTACTGGGCCGCCCCCCACTTCGCCTTCAGCCACGGCAAGAAGAAGGTCGCCATCGGCTTCCTGCTCGCCAGGCTCGCGCTCTACCCTGTTCCGTACGTGCTCGTGCTCACCGGATTCTGGCCGCCGCTCGGCAGCTGGACCAGCCTCGGCATCTACTCTGTTTTCATCGTGCTGGAGGTGATCGGCCTGGTCGTCGGTGGCGTGCTGCTGGACTCGATGATGGCAGACGTGGTCGAGGACAGCGAGGTCACCACAGAACGGCGCTCGGAAGGGCTCTTCTTCGCCGCCCGCAGCTTCGCCGGCAAGATGGTCTCGGCCGGCGGCATCATCGGCGCCGGTGCCATCGTCTCGCTGGTCGGTCTGGACACGATCAAGAGCTTCGATCAGGTGACGATGGAAGTGCGCTTCGATCTCGCCATGCTGTTCCTGCCGGCCTACATCGGCATCGTGCTGCTTGCGCTGGCCATCGTCTCGCGCTACCGCATCGACCGGGTCGGCCACGCAGCCAACCTGCACACCCTCTCCGGTCGCGAATCGAAGGACGCCATCGAGCTGGCCGCCACCTCCGCCGCGAAGCGCAACCAGCAGGAAGGCATGGCCTGACACTTAGCCTACGGAGACTCACATGACCCACGCATCCGGCTTCACACCCACTCCGGGCGCCAAGATGATGTTTCTGATCCGGCGCCGTCCCCGCGTTTCCCGCGAGGAGCTCATCGCGCACTGGTTCGCCAACCACATGCCCGGCGTGATCCAGCGTCAGGCGCTTCAGGCCAGCGCCGGCAAGCCGGCGGCCTGGCGCTACATCGGCACCCTCTACGACGCGGCGCCGGAGAACGTCTGGGACGGCGTGGCACAGCTCTGGTTCGACGAGCCCATGGCCATGCCGAAGGAGCCATTCGGTACTCATCCGGCAGACAGCTTCCAGGAAAAGGCCGAACCCTACCTGCCCTGGGCCACCACGGAGTACGTGGTGCTGAACGGCGAGCTGCCGGTGACGCCGCTCACCCTGAATCCGCCCTTTCCCACCACGCGCTCCGGCTTCCTGAAGCTGACCTCGCTGGTGACCGCCAGACCCGGTATCGACCACCATGCGCTGTGCCGGCAGTGGCTGGACGTTCACGCACCGATCTCCGCCTCCGTGATACGGAAGCACGGCGGCTTCCGTTACGTGCTGAGCCTCAGTCGGGACCCGGAGAATGCGCCGTACGCAGGGATGGCAGAGCTCTACTTCGAGACGCTGGACGCCTGGCGCGCCTGCGCTGCCGAGCTGACAGCGGACGGCATGGAGGCTTTCATCGAGCGGTCGGACTTCTACACTGCCGGTACCGAGATGGTGGGCATCCCCTGAGGCGTCCGCTCCGACGTTGGAGTTTCCCCGATCACGCGAGTAGAGTCCCCGGTCGAGGAAGGCTGGAGAACCCGCATGCGCAATCCGATCCCTGCAGCCGGGACGGCTGCCCTGCTGCTGCTCGCACCTGTGCACGCCGTCGCCGCCGATGCGCTCATCGAGGAGATCATCGTCACCGCGCAGAAGCGCGAACAGGCGCTGGACGACACCCCGATCTCGGTCACGGCTTTCAGCGGTAGAGCCATCGAGGAGCTCGGCTTCCGGCAGTCCGTGGACATCACCGCGCAGACGCCGAACTTCAACGTCGGCTATCCGAACGGGGACACCGGCGTGCCGGCACTGTTCATCCGCGGCGTGGGTCTGAACGACTTCGCCGTGCTGAACCAGGGGCCTATCGCCTCCTACGTGGACGAGGTCTACATCGCCTCCAACGCCGCACAGATCTTCCAGCTCCTCGACGTGGAACGGGTCGAGGTCCTGCGCGGCCCCCAGGGGACACTCTATGGCCGCAACGCCACGGGCGGCGCGGTCAACTACTACGCCCGCCGGCCCGGCGAGGAATGGAACGGCTGGGGTCGCGCCAGCGTAGGCGAGTGGAACTCCACCAAGTTCGAAGGCGCCGTGGGCGGCCCGATCAGCGACAGCATCGGCATCCGGGCAGCCATTCTCAAAACCGATTCGGACGGCTGGATGAAGAACCGGTTCACCGGTCACGATCAGCAGGGTGTGGACGAGCTGGCCTGGCGGGTGCTCTTCGAGATCGCTCCGAGCGACACCTTCGACGTCCTGCTGAACGTGCACGGTGGCGAGACGAAGTCCGATTCCGTGCAGTACCGTCACCTCGGCACCTGGCCGGAGGCCTTCTGGTTCGACGACAACTGCTCCGACTCGGAGATCATGGCGCTCGGCTGCGTGGACATCACGGGCTACAACGAGCAGCAGGACTACATCAACCCGATCACGGGGGAAGAAGCCTCCGCGGTGCCAGGCTACTCGGAAGGTAATTACGACTTCGAGGACAAGAACGACTCCTCTTTCTGGGGCGTGTCGCTGCATCTCGACTGGGACATCGGCAATGATCTGACCCTCACCTCCATCACCGGCTACGACGAGGTGGACGACGCCCGCCCCGAGGAGACCGATGCGAGCCCGGCCGACGTGCTCACCGGCGTGCTGGGGGTGGAGCAGGACACGTTCTCCCAGGAGCTGCGCCTCTCCCAGCAGAAGGAGCGCTGGAACTGGCTGGCCGGCGTCTACTATCTGAACGATCAGGCGGACGACCGGACCTCGTTCGACCTGCTGCGGCTGCTGCGCCCGGCTTACGTAGGCGTGGATGATCCGGCGATCTGCGGTCCGCTCGTGCCGGCGGGGAACCCCACCGGATTCTGCCCGGACGAGTTCGTGTTCGAGCAGATCTCCGGCACCCGCCAGGAGATCGAGAGCTTCGCCATCTACGGCGACGCCAGCTTCGATCTCTCCGAGGCCTGGCGGCTCTCCCTGGGGCTGCGGTACACCGACGAGCAGGTGAAGCACAACGCGGCGTTCTTCTTCGACGAGCCCGCCGCCGGCAGCCCGCTGCTCACCGCCACGGACGAGAAGACGAGCTTCGACAACGTGTCCGGCCGAGCGGTGCTCGACTGGCGACTCAACGAGGACGTCCTGCTCTACGGCAGCGTTTCCACAGGCTTCAAGGCCGGCGGCATCCAGAGCACCACGGACGGCAGTTTCCCCTACGACGAAGAAGATCTGATCAGCTACGAGGCAGGATTCAAGACCACCCTCGCCGAAGGCACCATGCGGCTCAACGGTGCGGTATTCTTCTACGATTACAGCGACCTGCAGGTGTTTCAGTTCGTCAACATCGGCAACCCACCGACCCCGATCTCGCTGCTCACCAACGCCTCCGATGCGGAGATCTTCGGTGCCGAGCTCGAGTTCCAGTGGGTTCCCGTGGAAAACATCTATCTCAACATGGGGCTTGGTCTGCTGGACACGGAGTACAAGGACTTCGTCGATGACCTGGGCAACGATTTTTCCGGCAACAAGATCACCCTGGCGCCCGACGTGAGCTTCAACGGCCTGGCTCAGTGGGATATCCCGGTGAGCTTCGGCATGTTCACACTCCAGGTCGACTGGAGCTATCAGGACAAGGTGTACTTCGACTCGCTGAACAACGAGCTCCTGAGCCAGGGCAGCTACTGGCTGTGGAACGGCCGCGTCGCCTGGACCTCCACAGACGACCGCTGGGAGATCGCCGGCTGGGGACGCAACCTCGGTGACGAGCAGTACCTGTCCTACGCCTTCGACCTCTCCTTCTTCGGTTTCCACGAGCAGATGCTCGGCACGCCAAGAATGTACGGCGTCGAGGTCACGTACCGACGATGAGGACTCCGCTGATACTCGCCTTCGTGCTGCTGGTCGGCTGCGACGCCGGGCCCGCGGACTCTCCCCCACCGGCTGCCTCCTCAGATACGGCGGTTTCCGCAGATACGGCAGGAGACGTCGCCGCCGCGCCGTCACCGGAACAGATGGCGCAATGGACGCGAAACTGCGCGCTCTGCCACGTGCGCGGCGAGGGCGGTGCGCCAGTGCTCGGTGACCAGGCGGAATGGGCCGTGCGCGCCGCCAAGGGCGAAGACGTACTGCTCGCCCACACGCTGGAAGGGTTCAACAACATGCCACCTCTCGGCTACTGCATGGACTGCGAGGCAGACGATTTCCGGACCCTCATCCGGTTCATGGGGGGTGAGCGATGATTTCCCGCCGTACCTTCCTGGCCGGCAGCGCCCTGACGGGACTCTACGCCCTCGGCAGCCCCGCCCTGGCGGCAGGCACACCCTGGCGGAACTGGTCCGGCGCCCTGCTGGCGCATCCCGCCGGTCGCGTTGCACCGGCATCCGAGGCGGAGCTGATCGCCTGGCTCGCCGCCACGCAGGGCCCCATCCGCCCCGTCGGCGCCGGCCATTCCTTCACCCCGCTGGTGCCCACGGACGGCCATCTGATCGTGCTCGACCGCATGGCGGGGCTGGTGTCTCACAATGCGGAGCGCCTGCAGGCCACCTTCGGCGCCGGCACGCGGCTGTCGAGTATCGGGCCGGCGCTCGAGGCGGTGGGCCAGGGGCCACTGATCCTGCCGGACATCGACCGGCAGACCCTGGCCGGTGCCATCTCCACCGGCACCCACGGCACCGGGCTGACGCTGCACTCGCTGTCCGGCAACGTCGCGCACCTGAAGCTGGTGACCGCTGCAGGCAAGGTCGTGGAGGCGAGTGAAACCCTCGATGCGGATTTCTTCCGCGCCGCCTGCGTGAGCGTCGGGGCGCTCGGCATCATCACCGAGGTGACGCTGCAGAACCGGCCGGCCTACCGGCTCAAGGCCCGGAACTGGGCGCAGCGCATCGACGAGGTGCTGGAGGATTTCGAGGCGTCCGCCGCCGCACACCGGCACTTCGAGATGTTTCCGCTCACCCATTCGGACTACGCACTGGTGCTCGCCATCGACGAGACCGACGAGCCCGTCGACAACCCGCCCCTCTCGCCCGAGGAGGAAGCGGCGTTCGGCGAGGCCATGAAGGGCTGGATGGCCATCCCGCCCGGCGAGCGGCGGCCACTGATCAACGGTCTGGCGGAGCAGATCGAACCCTCGGTGGCCGTGGACGCCTCCTATCGCATCCTCTCGAACATCCGCAACAACCGCTTCAACGAGATGGAGTACGCCGTGCCCCGCGAGGTGGGCGCGCAGTGCGTGCGGGAGGTGCTGGACACCATCGCCCGGAACGAGATCGACGTGGTGTTTCCGCTGGAATACCGCTACGTGCGCGGCGACGATCTCTGGCTGTCCATGGACGAGGGTGGCGACCGGGCGGCGATATCCGTACACCGCACCGCCTCGGCAGACTACCGGCCGCTGTTCGAAGCCGTGGAGCCCATCTTTTGGAAGTACGGCGGCCGGCCGCACTGGGGCAAGGTGCACAGCCTGGGGTGCGCCGAGCTGACCAAGCTCTATCCGCGATTCGAGGACTTCCGGGCGCTGCGCGCGGAGCTGGATCCGGCGGGCCGGCTGCTGAATGCGCACCTCAGGAAACTGTTCGATGCCTGACGCACACGCAGGTCACCGATGAAGCGGCGCTCACTGCTGATCGGCGCGGGTGGGCTGACCGCAGCCGCGGCCGGTGGCGTGCTGCTGTGGAAACCGGAGGACCGCGGCGCGCCGCACGATGCCTATTTCTCCGCGCTGAACGAGCTCCTGAAACGCGAGGGTCCTGGGCGGCCGGTGCTGGTGCTCGACCGCGCGCGGCTCGATCACAACATCGACGTGCTGACGCGCTCGGTGGGTCCCGACAAGACCTATAGGGTGGTGGTCAAGTCACTGCCCTCCGTGGATCTGCTGCGCTACGTGATGAAACGGGCAGACACCCGGGCCCTGATGGTCTTCCACCAGCCCTTCCTGAATCTGATCGCAGCCTCCTTTCCCGACAGCGACGTGCTGCTCGGCAAGCCCATGCCGGTACGCGCCGCCGAGGTGTTCTACCGGCGCCACTCGGAGGCTGGCGGCGCCTTCGATCCCGCGCTGCAGCTGCAGTGGCTGATCGACACGCCGGCACGTCTGGCCGAGTACCAGACGCTGGCCCGTGAGCTCGGCACCCGCATGCGGGTGAACGTGGAGATCGACGTAGGCCTGCATCGCGGCGGCGTACTGGAGCCCGCCACCCTCGAGGGCATGCTCGAGGTCGTGGCGTCGGATCCGGATCACCTCGCGTTCTCCGGGCTCATGGGCTACGAGCCGCACCTCACCGGCCTGGCCGCGACGCTCGACCACCCCGCGGTCCGATCCGTGCTCGAGCGCTATCAGTCGTTCATACGGGTTGCCGAGTCCGCGGGCCACGATCCCGACACCCTGACGCTGAACGGCGCCGGCAGCCACACGCTACGGATCTACGAGCAGGATCGCACCATGAACGACCTCTCGGCCGGCTCCGGTGTGGTGAAGCCTACGGACTTCGACACCCACCACCTGGCGGAGGCCCTGCCCGCCGCCTTCATCGGCGCGCCGGTGCTGAAGACCTACGACCGCTTCTTCGTGCCGGGCGAGCCGGCCGCCGCAACGCTGCTGCAGTGGTGGGATCCCAACGTCTCCCGGGTGCACTACATCTACGGCGGCTACTGGAAGGCCCGCTACGTGTCGCCGGCGGGCATCCCGGAGCCGTTCTACCACAGCACCAACCAGGAACCGTTCACCACGTCCCCTGCCGGCGCGCTGACGGTGGGTGACTACGCATTCCTGCGCCCGACCCAGAGCGAACGGGTGCTGATGCAGTTCGGTGATCTGTGGGTGGTGGAGAACGGTCAACTGGTCGACCGATGGCAGGCCTTTACCGACTCCGGCTGAGTGCTGCATGACCCTGGTGACATCCGCAACGCTCCTCGTGCTCCTGCTCGCGTCGCTCGCCATGCCCGCCAGGTCGGATCTGATCGAAAACTGGATCGCGTCTTTCGTCAGTAGCGACATCGTCTTCGCGCGGGGCAAGTCGAACGTGCCCTTTCAACCGCTGGGGTGGCTCGATGTGTCGTACTACCGGGACACGGACATCGAGCTGCCCTCCCCATCGGGCGGGTCGACGTCATTCGATCAGACCGCCATCTCGCAGGCCGCGCTGCTGCCGTTCCTCGTCAGCTCGAAAGACGCCGTGCTGGTCGGTGAGTGGGTGAGCGCATCGAGCTTCGAGGTGCGAGGCCAGGCCGTGGACGATCTGGAGGTGTACTCCTTTTCCGTGCCGGTGGGCTGGCTCCGCCAGGTTTCACCCGATCAGCAGGTGGCAGCCTTCGTGATGCCGATGGGCCACGACTCGACCCTGGACGGCTCTTCCTGGCAGTGGGAAGCCATGGCCGGGGTGTTCAGCCGCCATCTGTCGAGCGACTCGTTCTGGTGGGTATGGGGATTGTTCGCGGACGTGGGTCCGGGCGACGACATCTACCTGCCGTACCTGGGCGGTTCCTGGTCCCCCAACGAGCACTGGACCTTCTCCGCCATCCTCCCATGGCCGGCGATTCTGTTCGCACCGAACGACCGTACCCTGTTCCGGCTCGGCCTGGCACCTTCGGGAACCTCCTGGCATGTTCAGGGTGACGGAGCGAACCTGAGCTTCGACCTGGACACGCTGGATCTGGGCTTCGCCGTCGAGCGCCGGATCCTCGGTGGCTTCTGGTTGCAGGGCGAAGCCGGTGTCGGCGGGCTTCGCGGTCTGCGCGTATCCGGCGGCAAGCTCGAAGGCGGAGAGTTCAGGGCGGACCCGGCGCCGTACCTCAGCATCGGGCTGTTCTTCCGGCCGAGCATCGACGGCTGAGGCCGATTCTGGAGCCGCTTCCGGGGTTGTGAGAGCATCCCGGGTTTCCACGCTTCTGGGGACGTCCATGACCTTCAACGGGCTGCTCATCGCCAACCGGGGCGAGATCGCCATCCGCATCGCCCGAGCCGCTTCCGACCTCGGCATCCGCACGGTAGCCGTGCATACGGCGGACGACGCGGCCAGCCTGCACACCCGCGTCGCGGATCAGGTCCATCTGCTCGATGGCCGGGGCGCCCGCGGTTACCTCGACATCGAGAACGTCATCGCGGCGGCACGAACCACCGGCTGCGACGCCATCCATCCGGGCTACGGCTTTCTCTCCGAGCGCGCCGACTTCGCCAGCCGCTGCGCGGAAGCAGGCATCACCTTCGTTGGTCCGGCCGTCGAGCACCTGGCGCTGTTCGGCGACAAGAGCCGGGCCCGGACCGCAGCCGTGGACTCGGACGTACCGGTGCTACCCGGTCGCGACGATGCGGTGTCGCTCGAGGTCGCAACCGAATTCTTCGATGGTCTCGGTCCGGAAGGCGCCATGATCATCAAGGCCGTGGCCGGCGGCGGCGGCCGGGGAACCCGGGTGGTCACCCGTCGCGAGGAGATCGCGGAGGCCTACCGGCGCTGCCAGTCCGAGGCGGAGCTCGCCTTCGGTCTGCCCGACGTCTACGTGGAGGCTTTCATTCCCCGGGCACGGCACGTCGAGGTGCAGATCGTCGGCGACGGCAAAGGCGGCGTGACCCATCTCTTCGACCGTGAGTGCAGCGTTCAGCGCCGCTACCAGAAGGTGGTGGAGATCGCCCCCGTACCGAACCTGGACACAGGCTTGCGGAAGGACATTCTCGACGCCGCCGTGCGCTTCGCCGGCAACGAGGACTATCTGAGCCTCGGCACTTTCGAGTTCCTGGTGGACGTGACGGGCCGATCGGGGGTGCCGCCGTTCGTTTTCATCGAGGCCAATGCGCGGCTGCAGGTGGAGCACACGGTGACCGAGGCGGTGACCGGTGTGGACCTGGTCCAGACCCAGATCCGCATCGCGGCCGGCGAGTCCCTCGCCGATCTGGGGCTCACGCGTCCGGCAACGCCACGCGGCTACGCGATTCAGGCGCGGGTGAACATGGAGACCATCCGCGAGGACGGCTCGGTCCGCCCGGCGGGCGGCACCATCCGCATCTACGAGCCCCCGAGCGGTCCCGGCGTGCGGACGGACGGTTTCGGCTACGCGGGTTACCAGACGAGCACCGCCTTCGACTCCCTGCTCGCCAAGGTGATCTGCCACGCCCCGGCTTCCGACTTCCGGGCCGCCATCGCGCGCACGGGCCGGGCACTGTCCGAGTTCCGCATCGACGGCATCGGCACCAACATCCCCTTTCTGCGCAACATCATCAGCCACGCGGACTTCGCGCAGGGCCTGGTGCACACCCGCTGGACCGACGAGCACCTGATTGCGCTGGCGACGCAGCCCGGCGACCGGAACCGTTTCGTCGCTCCTGAGCAGGCCGACGTCGACCGGTCCACTACCGCGGGTGCTTCTTCAGCCGCGGGCGCTACCCAGCCGGACGGCTTCGCGGGTGCCCGCGTGGACACACGGGACCCACTGGCACTGTTCGATCACGACGCGCGCACGAAGGCCGAGCAGGCAAAACGCAGCGCGGCCCAGTCCCGGCCTGGCGGACGGCCGGACAAGGGGCCGGACGGTTCCACCGGTGTCGGCTCACCCATCCAGGGCACCATCGTCTCCATCGACGTAGCCGTGGGCGACGAGGTGGTGGCCGGCGAGCAGGTGGCCGTGGTGGAAGCCATGAAGATGGAGCACGTGATCCGCGCCGACGTCACCGGCATCGTCCGCGCCGTGACCATGACGGCAGGCGACGTGGTGCGCGAGGGCTACCCCATCGTCTATCTCGAGGAAGCCGAGGTCAGCAGGACGGGCGCGTCCGCCGTGGAGGAGCTGGACCTGGATCACATACGCACCGATCTGCAGGAAGCCTACGACCGGCACGCCCACACCCTGGATGAAAACCGCCCGGAGGTGGTGGCGAAGCGCCACGCCTTCGGCTACCGGATGCCCCGTGAGAACATCGCCGATCTGGTGGATGCAGAGTCGTTCACCGAATACTGGCCGCTGATCGTCGCGCGCCAGCACAAACGCCACGACATCGAGACGCTGCGCAGGAACACGCCCGCTGACGGTGTTGTAGCCGGTATCGGCACCATCAACGCGGCGCTCTTCGGCGAGGAGGCGTCCCGCGCCATGGTCGTGCACTACGACTACACCGTGCTGGCGGGCACCCAGGGTGCCCGCAACCACTACAAGCAGGATCGAATGTTCGAGCTGGCGGAGCGCTTCCGCATCCCCATGGTGCTGTTCGGCGAGGGCGGCGGCGGCCGGCCCGGCGACGATGCCGTGGGGCCTGGCGTCGCCTTCGACGTGGACACCTTCACCCAGTTCTCGCGCCTGTCCGGGCTGGTGCCCATGGTGGCCATCACCAACGGCCGCTGTTTCGCCGGCAACACGGCGCTGGTGGCCGCCTGCGACGTGATCATCGCCACCGAGGGGTCGACGCTCGCCATGGGTGGCCCCGCCATGATCGAGGGTGGCGGGCTCGGGATCTACACCCCGGAAGAGGTGGGCCCCATGTCGTTCCAGGTCCCGAACGGTGTCGTGGACATCCTTGTCAAAGACGAGGCCGAGGCGGTGCAGGTGGCGAAGAAGTATCTGTCCTACTTCCAGGGTGAGCTTGCGGAGTGGGAGGCTCACGACCAGCGGCTGCTGCGCCACGTGGTGCCCGAGAACCGGCTGCGCCTCTACGACATGCGCGACATCATCGAAACCATCGCCGACAAGGACTCGGTGCTGGAGATCCGCGAGCAGTTCGGCATCGGCATCATCACGGCCTTCATCCGGGTGGAGGGCAAGCCCATGGGGGTCATCGCCAACAATCCCCACCACCTGGCGGGCGCTGTGGACTCGGATGGTGCGGACAAGGGCGCGCGCTTCATGCAGCTGTGCGATGCCTTCGACATCCCCATCCTCTCGCTCATGGACTGTCCCGGCATCATGGTGGGGCCGGAAGCGGAGAAAACGGCCCTCGTCCGCCACGCCCTGCGCATGTTCAACACCGGCGCCAACATCACCACACCGCTGTTCGGCGTGATCGTCCGCAAGGCCTACGGTCTCGGTGTTCAGGCCATGTGCGGCGCCAGCGCGCTGGTGGGTTTCTTCACGGTGGCCTGGCCGACGGCGGAGTTCGCGGGCATGAACATCGAAGGCTCGGTGAAGCTCGGCTACCGCAAGGAGCTGGCCGCCATCGAGGATCCGGAAAAACGCCGGGAGGAGTTCGACGCCCGGGTCGCCAGGGCCTACGACGCCGCGAAAGCGGTGAACGCCGGTACCGGCGGTGGGCTGGACGACGTCATCGACCCGGCCGACACCCGCGACTGGATCGCGAAGAGCCTCAAGCGCCTGCCGCCGAGGACGCCGAGGTCCGGCAAGAAGTACCCCTACGTGGACACCTGGTAGGCGCGGCGCGCGGCCGTCGCCGGCCGACGGCCGTCCGCGGATGCTGGCTGTCTAGTCGAGCGACTTGCGGATGCGTTTGTAGGCGTTGCCGATCTCCTCGGCGAGCTGCTTACCGGCCGCGGCGACGTCCTCGCCGGAGTCCGCAGCACTCTTGCCCACCTTCTTCATGCGGGCTTCCAGGTGCTCCCAGCGCTTCTCCACGTCGTCCCACTCGTCCCGGGCGTCCGCCTTCAGCAGGTGCAGCCTGATCTTCAGCTCGTCCCGCTCCGTCTTCAGCTTCGCCAGGACTTCATCCATTTTCTTCCCGAGTTCACTCATCGTTGTCCTCATTCAGGTGGGGTGTCGCCTCCTCTCCGCCCCGGCATTTCGCCACGTGCCTCCCGGCCATGCAAGAGCCTGTACAGCGCGGGCAGCACGACGAGGGTCAGCAGCGTCGAGGAGAGGATGCCGCCGATCACGACGGTCGCCAGCGGTCGCTGCACCTCCGACCCGACGCCGGTGTTCAGCGCCATGGGCACGAAGCCGAGCGAGGCCACGAGTGCCGTCATCAGCACCGGGCGAAGCCGGGTCACCGCACCTTCGATGATGGCATCGCGCAGCGCGAGTCCGTCGTGGCGGAGATCGCGGATGAAGGCGACCATGACCAGGCCGTTCAGCACCGCGATGCCGGAGAGCGCGATGAAGCCCACCGCGGCGGAAATCGAAAGCGGTATGTCACGGAGCAGCAGCAGCGCCACGCCCCCGGTGAGCGCCAGCGGCACACCGGCAAAGATAACGGCGGCGTCGCGCACCGATCCCAGTGCCATCACCAGCAGCGCGACGATCAGCGCCAGCGTCACCGGCACCACCACCGCCAGCCGGCGGCTGGCGGACTCGAGGTTCTGATAGGTGCCGCCGTACTCGATCCAGTACCCGGCCGGCACCCCATCGAGGCCGGCCACCGTCCGCTGCACGTCCTGCACGAAGGATCCGAGATCCCGGCCCCGGACGTTGGCCGTGACCACGACCCTGCGTTTACTGTTCTCCCGGTTCACCTGGTTGTAGCCGATCACGTTTTCGAGCCGCGCCACCTCGCCGAGCGGTACGTACCCGCCCTCCCCGAGCGGCACCGGCAACCATTTCCAGGCATCCGGTGTCTCCCGGACGACGTCCGGCAGCCGCAGCACGATGTCCGAGCGTCTGTCCCCCTCGTAATACTGGCCCACCACCTCACCGCCGAGCGCCGTGGCCACGTAGGATTGCAGATCAGCCAGATCGAGACCCAGACGCGCCAGCGCCGCCCGGTCGGGCACGAGGGTCAGCACTGGCAGCCCCGAGGTCTGCTCGATGGCCACATCCGCCGCACCCGGCAGCACGGCCACGGCCGAGCGGACGGCCTCGGCGGTGGCGATGAGCCTGTCGAAGTCGTCTCCGAATATCTTGATCGCGAGCTCTGCCCGAACGCCGGCGAGCAGCTCGTTGAAGCGCATCTCGATGGGCTGCAGATACTCGTAGCGGTTGCCCGGCACCGGCGTAATCAGCGCTTCGAGCTCGCTGATGAGCACGTCCTTGGGCTTGTCAGGATCCGGCCACTCCTCGCGGGGCAGCAGCATGATGAACGTGTCCGCCATGTTGGGCGACATCGGGTCCGTGGCGATCTCGCCGGAGCCGATCCGGGAGAACACGCGCCTGATCTCCGGCAGCTGATCCACCACCTGCTCCAGATCGAGCTGCATGCGCACCGCCTGCTCGAGCGAGGTGCCGGGAATCCTCAGCGCGTGGACGGTGATGTCACCCTCGTCCAGGGTCGGAATGAATTCCATACCGAGCCGTGTGGCCGTCCACCCGGCCAGACCGACCAGCACCACACCGGCGCCGAGCACCGGCCAGCGGAAAGCGAGCGTCACCTCGAGCACCCGCCGGTACGCATGCTGCAGCGGCGCGAGCACGCGCTGCGAGGACTCCTTCACCCGGCCGCGGAAGAGCATCGCGACGGCCGCCGGTACGAACGTGACCGACAGCGCCATGGCGCTCACCAGGGCGAGCACGACGGTGATCGCCATGGGGTGGAACATCTTTCCTTCTACCCCGGTCAGGCTGAAGATCGGGATGTACACCGCGGTGATCACGAACACACCGAACAGCGCCGGTCGGATCACCTCCCGTGTCGCCTCGAACACCACTTCCAGCCGCTCGGCCAGGGCAAGCTCCTTCTCGTGCTCCATGGACAGCCGGCGCATGCAGTTCTCGACGATGATCACCGCGCCGTCCACGATCAGACCGAAATCCAGTGCGCCCAGGCTCATCAGGTTGGCGCTGACGCCCGCTTCCACCATGCCCGTGACGGTCATGAGCATCGCAGCCGGGATCACCGCGGTGGTGAGCAGCGCCGCGCGGACGTTGCCGAGAAACAGGAACAGCACCGCCATGACCAGGAGCGCGGCTTCCAGCAGATTGGTGCGCACCGTCTCGAGCGTTGCGTCCACCAGGCTGGTCCGATCGTAGACGGGATTGAGGCTGACGCCCGCCGGAAGGCTGGCGCGGATGGTCTCCAGCCGCTCGGCAACGGCCTTTGCGACCGTGCGGCTGTTCTCTCCCATGAGCATGAACACGGTGGAGACCACCACTTCCTGCCCGTTGTGGGTGGCGGCACCCGCGCGCAGCTCGCGGCCAAGGCCTACCTCGGCAACGTCCGAGACGCGTACCGGAACACCATCGCGCTCGGACACCGGGATCTCGCCCAGGGCTTCCAGACGGTCCACCAGGCCGGGCACGCGGATCAGCCACTGGGCACCGTTGAACTCGATGAATCCCGCGCCCTGGTTGGCGTTGTTGCGGGCGATGGCCGCGGACAGATCATCGAACGTCAACCCGTGCGCCAGCAGTCTGACCGGGTCCGGCGCGACCAGCACCTCCTTCTTGTAACCGCCGATGGGATTCACCTCCACGACCCCGGGCACCCGCAGCAGCTGCGGCTTCACGATCCAGTCGTGCACGGTCCGCAGATCCGTGCTCGTGATCGGCGTGCCGTCCGGATTCCGTGCCCCGGGTTCTGCGTCGACGGTGAACATGAAGATCTCGCCGAGCCCCGAGGCAATGGGCCCCATCGCCGGTTCGAGACCGGGCGGCAATGCCGCGCGGGCCGTGCCGAGTCGCTCGTTCACCTGCGAGCGGGCGAAATAGATGTCGGTGCCTTCCTCGAAGATGACCGTGATCTGGGAAAGGCCATAGCGGGAGAACGAGCGGGTCTCCACCAGCCCGGGCAGGCCGGCCATGGCGTTCTCGAGCGGGAACGTCACCCGCTGCTCCACCTCGAGCGGTGTGTATCCCGGCGCCGGCACGTTCACCATGACCTGGACGTTGGTGATGTCCGGCACCGCGTCGATGGGCAGACGGGTGAAGTTCCAGAGGCCGAAGGCGGCAATCGCAAGCACCGCGAACAGCACCAGCATCCGGCGGCGGATGGAAAATCGGAGTATGGCGTCCAGCAGCATCGCCTAAGCCTCAGTGCTCGTGCCCGGCATCGGCTTTCTCCATGTCCGCCTTGATCAGGTAGCTGTTGCCGGATACGTAGACTTCGCCGGCCTGCAGCCCCTCGAGCACCTCGATCCGCTGCCCGTCCTGCCGCCCGGTGCGGAGGGTTCTCGCGCTGTAGATGTCCCCTTCCTGAACGAACACCACGGTGTCTGCATCCAGCGTCTGCAGCGCCGCACGCTCGATCACCAGATCGGCCTCGTGAACCGCCACGTGAATCCGGCCGGTGAGGTGTTGTCCGCTCACCATTCTTCCCTGCGGATTGTCCAGGGTCACCCTGGCGGTCACCGACTGATCGGCGGCTGTGGCGAGGCCGATCCAGTCGATCTCCGCCGTGCCGAGCGGCGTGCCGTCCGCCGCATACACATCCACACGCGCCCCCTTGTCGATCCTCGGCCGGTCGGCGGGAAACAGCGCCAGCTCCCCCCAGACACGGCGCGCATCCACGATGCGGAAGAGTGCGCGGGTCCCCGTGTGCTCGCCGGGGTTGATCATCCGTTCCGTGACCGTACCGGCAATCGGTGCGGTGAGCGTGTAGCGGTTGAGGCTTTCGTCGCTCTCGACCTCCACGAGCACGCTGCCCGCAGTCACCGTGTCACCCACGGCAACACGCACCGTTCGCGCAATACCCGGATACCGTGCGATGACCTCCCGGACCGCCGTGGGATCCGCCGTCACCGTGCCGTAGACGGTGACCGCTTCGTCGATGACCCCGGGCCCGGCGACGGCGGTGATCACACCGGCTGCGGCAGCCATGTCCGGGTCGATGCGAACGCTGCGCGCGCTGGACTCTGCATGCCCGTGGGGGTCGCCGGCTTCCCCATCGGCTCCGGCCGTCGTCCCCGCATCGCCGCAGCCACCCATCACCAGCAGTGCGATGCCCGTCAGTACCGCGCCGAAACGATTCATGGCCGACCTCCTGCTGCTGCGCCCGCATCCGGCACCATCACCCCGGTGAGGCTTTCGATCCGGGACCGGTTCAGATGCGCGCTGTACGCCTCCTCCCGGAGGGACGCACGCGCTTCCAGCAACCTGAGCTGAGCGTCGCGAAGGTCGAAGTACCCGTAGATGCCGCGCTCATAGGCCCGGTGCGCGTTGCTCACCATGCGTTCCGCAAGCGGCAGCACATCGTCGCGGATCGCTTCGAAACGATGCAGGTCGTGGGTGAGTGCCTGATGCAGGGCATAGAGCGTCGTTTCGATCTGTACCCTCGTCGCCACCCGTTCGCTGTCCGCCAGCGTCGCCTGCGCCCTGGCCTCACTGATCCGCCCCTGATTGCGGTTGCGGATGGCCAGCGGCAGCTGGAACCCCGCAACCAGAGCCGCGTCGTTGCCCTGGTTGTAGTAGCGCACACCTGCCTGCAGATGCCAGTCCTGCCTGGCCTGCGCCTGTGCCAGCGCGAGTTCCGCCTCCCGGAGGCGCCGCTCCGTCAGGTAGCGGTTGATCCGGGGATTGTCCCCCAGCCGACCGACCAGCGATTCGAACGTGCCGGCGTCGGGCAGCGTGTAGAGGTCGCCGGAGAGCTGCGTGAAGTCCACCTCCGAGCTGCCCCAGGTGGCGGCGAGCTCGCGGCGCGATACCAGCAGCTGATGCTCGACGTCTTCCCGGGCGAGCGCCAGCCAGATCCGGTCCGCCTCCACCCGGTCCAGGTCCGCGCTGGGTGAGCGCCCGGCCGTCACCCGAGCCTGAACGGCAGCGACCACCGCATCGCCGAGCTCAAGTGCCGAGTCGGCCTGTTTCAGGCGTTCCTGATCGTTCAACACCTTGAGAAAGGCCTCGGTGGTCAGCCCCGCAACGTCGAGGCGCTCGATCACGGCGTCCACGTCGAGCATGTCGAGACCCGCCCGGGCTGCAGCCACGCGCCGGTCCCGCTTACCACGCTCGAGTATCCAGGCGAGGCTCAGGGTGGTCTCCGCCTGATCCGCACCCTCGTAGAGACCGCTGCCGAGAAAGTCCTCCACGGTGATCGAGAGTTGGGGATTCGGTCCGAGACCGGCCTGCTCGAGGCGACCGGACTGTGCCTCCCGGCGGATGGGTGCCAGCGCCAGCGATGGGTTTCCGGCGAGCGCCCGTTCCACAGCGGCCTGCAGCTCCAGCGTTCCGGATACGGCCCCGGCATCGATCGTCACCAGGAAGGCGGCAGCGGATAGCGCCGCCCGGCAGACAGATGTCCCCCACATGTGAATTCTCCTGAATGAGCTCGTAGTTGGCCCACCGCGTGCGCGGCGGACCCGACGGATCAGAGGTTCAGCAGGACGCCGGTGGCGCCCGCAGCGGCGGCCACCTGCCGCCGGGCACCCGGGGAACCGAAGGCGCGCCCGGTCCCGCGGTGCTCAGCCAGCAGATCAGCAGGAACGGCAGAAAGAAGAGCGGCAGGCACAGCTCGAGCGGTGCGAGCTTCACCCAGTAGGCGCCGAGCTCGACGAGGGCGACATCGACATCCGCCGAGTGGTCGTGCCCATCCGGATCCGCGCCGTGAACGTGCTCCGCGTGCAGGCCGGACACACCGGCTGCGGCACCCGAGTGCAGGTGCAGGCCCACCATCTGCAGCAGCAGCAGGGTGGCGCAGGAGAGCGCGAGGATCAGTCCTTTGAAGCGGCGCATCGGGGCACTATACCGGCCGCTGCGGTCCACGTCCCTAGGGAATCTCCGCAGGTACCGGAAGCCGCCCGCGGGATCGCTCAGCGCAGCGGCGAGAACATCAGCATGGGCTGGTCGCTGGTCGGCTTGAGATGCAGCGTCAGCCCGTGTGCGGAACGTTCCGCATCCACCATCTGATAGCCCTCCATCGCGAAGTGCAGACCGGAGAGCCACCAGCCGTTGTCGATCATGCGCGTCTCCCCGGGTCCCATGTTGTGCACGCTGACGACCGTGCTGCCTGGTGCGTCCAGGTGCACGAAACGTTTCCGGCAGACGGCCTTCTGCCGGCCGGAGACACGGCAACGCAGCCACACCGATGATCCTGATGCCGTTCGCCAGCGGGCCCCAGCCACCGGCGCTCGAGTGTCGTTCTGCCCTTCCGAGGTCCGGGCCTCGATGTGCAGATCCGGCTCCCACCAGCCGGTGATGGCGCCTGAAGGCAGCTCGTGGCAGACGGCCCGCTCGGCAGCCGACCGCCCGTCTTCTCTTTCCGGCTCTACGTCCTTCTCGAGCTTGAACCGGGCCAGAGCTGGAAACGCATAGAGGGTGGCGTGCAGCGGATCCGGCATCTGCTTGGGCAGCATGGGCTCGCCGCCGAGCGCGAGCCAGGTCTGCCAGGTGCCGAGCCAGGGAAAGACACCTTTCGCAGCACCCGCGCCGGTGGTCACCGCCCCGAGCAGCTCCGGCAGGTCGGGATGCGCGAAGGCTTCGATGTCTTCGAATACGGCGCTGGCGAGCTCGGCGACGCTGCCGTGCAGCTTCTCGCTGCGCCGCCACAGACCGAGCGCCCACAGCTCGCGGGCGAAAGCACGCGGGTCGCCGAATCGCCGCTGCCGGAGCGTGTCCCGTCCGGCGAGGACCACCTCTGTGGCCAGCCGTTCACCCCGCCAGCGGTCGCCGAACTCGAGCTCCAGCCAGGCGGCGATCATGGCGTTCGAGGTCGTCGACGGTGCCGCCTCCCGGATGCACAGCTTCACCGCCTCGCGCACACGCTGCGCGCGTCTGTCTCCGAGCAGCGCCGCGTGGTCCCGAACCAGAACACCGAGCAGGGAGCCGATGATCTCCCGGGAGTCCGGGTCCATGACCTGTGCACGTCGGGCATCCGGTGTCCAGAGCAGCGGAAAGGCGCCCCGGTCCGGGTCCCGGCGTGTGGTGTTCTGCAGCGGCAGCAGCGTGTCGATGAGCAGGCGGCCGAGTCCGAGCTCGGTGTTGCGGCCGCCCGCGGCGGATGCCCGCGCAATCAGCAGGGCAGCAAAGGCGAGTGACTCCTGAACAACCCGGAAGCGCGGATCGTCGGACGATCTGAGCAGGGCATGACGATCATCGTAGCGCGCGAGCGCGCTTTTGATGGCCTGATCGACGAGCGCTTGCTGGTGTGGCTCCATCTTCCGCTCCGGCGCGGTCATCGCGCCGTATCAGGCCCTCCGCTCGATGCGAACGATCAGTGCTTCGGGCTTCTGGAAACGTCCATGTCCACGGAGCCGCTGAAGCGGGCGCCGTCGGCGATGCTGATGCGTGCCGTGTAGACGTTGCCCCGCACCTCGGCGGACTCGCGGATCACCACCGACTCCGAGCCGACGATGTTGCCTTCCACCGTGCCCTCGATGATCAGGTTCTTGGCGTCGATATCGGCGTTCACCACCCCGGAGGTGCCGATGATCAGCCGGTTGGCCGTGTGCCGGATCGAGCCCTCCAGACGGCCCTCCACCACCATGTCCTCGGCGGCTTCGATCTCGCCCTTCACGAACAGGGTCTTGCCGATGACGGACAGCCCTTCCGTGGTCATGTCCTGCGCCCGGGCGGCGCGCTGTGTGTCTTGCTTCGCTTCCATGTTCGTCTCAAACGCCTCGTGTTCTTCCATCGGTGGGGTTACGTCGGAAGCCGCTTCCTGTGCAGCCTCGATCGCGTCGGACCCGTTCTCAAGCTCGACCGGCGCCGGTTCCGCTGCTGCCGACGGCGGCGTCGCTGGCACCGTGGGTGAGTCCTTCTTCATCAGCCTGCGCAGCATCGCTATCTCCCTTGGCCGTGTCGGCCTCCAGTTCCGCTTTCGCCGGCTTGCCGGCTCCGACTTCCCGACTGACAGGCGCTTCGCTTCCCGTCGCTTCCCTGAAGCGGCGCTCGATGACGCTCACGTCCGCTTCCATGTCGATGGCGCCTTTGAAGTTGGCACCCTCCAGGACGCCGACCCGCGGTGCGTAGACATTGCCGTTCACACTGCCGGATTCGGCAATCTGCACACGCCGGGTACCGTAGACGTTGCCGTCAACACGACCTTCCACCAGAACTTCCTGGGCCTTCACCTCCGCAGCTATCGTGCCATCCGCATGGATCGTGACGGTGCGGCTGTGATCGATGAAGCCCTCGACGCGGCCCATGATCAGCAGGTCCTCCTCGGCGGAGACCTGGCCACGGATGACCACGGTAGGGCCGATCAGCGACCTGCCGGTGCCGCGGCTGGTGTCGGGGGTCATGCCTGGCTTCCAGCCGGGTGCTTCGCCCTGGCGGAAATCGGTGGATTCGCTCATCGGTTAAGTCCCTGTGACCTGAGGATGAGTAGGACTATAGAAGAGCGCACGAACCGTTCTGGAAACCCGTTCACACAATTCCTACAAAACCGTCCGCAGGCCCGACGGGGTGCACTGTCAGGACGATCGGCGGCGCCGTTGGCGGCGATAGAAGAAGGTCGCGGCGACGGCCGCAAGCGCGGCGATCCCGGCCAGAAGGACCGTGCTGATGCCGACCGGCTGCCGGTTGAGCGTGTTGCGGGTAATGGCCTGCACCGGATCGAAGTCCGCCGGCAGGGGCACCACTCCGACGGATCGGGCATAGGCCTCGTAGCTGGCAGTCAGCGCCGCGAAGGTCTCGGGCAGCACCTCGGACAGATCCCGCGTCTCACCAGGATCCTCGCGCACGAAGTAGAGCCGCCAGGCCCCGTCGCCGTGAGGCAGCGTGTTTCGCACAAGCTTGTAGCCGCCCCGGAAAAGCGCCGAGTTGCCGGAGACCTCCATGCCGATCGCCTCTTCCTCGCCATAGACGGACACCGCGGAGCTGTCGAGGACGGGCCTCAAGCTGCGGCCGGTGAGTCCGTCGCGCTCTTCAGGCGCCGCCTCCGCGAGATCGAGAATCGTCGGCGTGATGTCGGTGACGAAGCTCATGGCGTCCACGAAGCCGAGCGCCGCCACCCCGGGACCGGAGACGATGAGGGGTACCCGCAGGCCGCCTTCAGCGGCGTAGAACTTGAACAGCGCGAACGGCGACGCCGCAGCACTCGCCCACTCGGGGCCGATGAAACCCATGCTGCCCGGCTCGCCCAGGCGCTCGAGGTCATGATGGTAACCGTGACCCCACATCCACAGCCGCATGGCGGGGTTGCTGAGCGGGTCGTTGAACTCGGGGCCGTTGTCCGAGGTAACGATGAACAGGGTGTTCTCGAACTGCCCGACCTCCTTCAGGTGGTCGACAAGCCGCCCCACGTGATGGTCCATGGCCTCCAGCATGCCGGCGTTCACCGCCATGCTCCGCGCCATGAGCCGCTGCTCGTCCGCATCCAGGTCTCCCCAGCGGCGCAGCGCCGGATGCATGTCGGCGAGCGGTGCCGTGTCGGGAACGAGACCCAGGTCCCTCGCCCGTTCCCAGCGCTGGCGGCGCACCTCCTCCCAGCCTGTGGCAAAGACGCCGTCGTAATGATCGCTGAACGCCCTCGGCGCCTGCACGGGGATGTGCACCGCCTGAAAGGCCAGATAGGCGAAGAACGGGCGAGCGCCCGCGGCGTCTTCGGGTGGAGAGCCCGCGGCGTCTTCGGGTGGAGAGCCCGCGGCGTCGTCCCGAAGGTAGCCGATCAGGCGGTCGACGAGCAGCTCCGAGGAGTAGAAGGACGCCGGCAGCGTCACCGGCTCACCGTCCTCGAACCAGGGTGCCGAATCGTAGTACGGGATGTAGGATTTCTGCTCCCAGTTGTCCGCGCCGGAGGCGTCCAGCGCCAGGGAGCGGTCGAAGCCGTGCGCATCCGGCAGGTCTTCCGGACGGCTGCCGAGATGCCATTTACCCGCCATGTAGGTCCGGTAGCCCGCCCGCTTGAGCCGCGCCGCCACCGTTTCCACGCCGGCTTGGAGGTGCATGGCATAGCCGCGCTGTCCCGCCTGCACCTCCTCCAGGACCTCAGGAATGGTGGCCACACCGGTGAGGTGATTGTCGAGTCCGGTGAGCAGCATGGCGCGGGATGGCGCGCACAACGGTGAGGTGCGGTACTGGGTGAAACGCACGCCGTCGGCCGCCAGCGCATCGATGTGCGGCGTGCGCGCCTCGCCACCGTAGCCGCCAAAGTCCATGAACCCGGCATCATCCACCAGAATGACCACCACGTTGGGAGGTGACCAGGGGGGCGACCAGGTCGCCGCCCGGGTGACGCCCGGTGCCAGACACAGCCCGACCAGCAGCAGCAGGCTCCAGAGCCGGGTGTGATCGAAGGCGAAGGCCACGTACCACAGCGGCCAGGCGCTCTGGGGATAGCCGGCCGGCGGCGTATCCGGCGCGGGCGCGCCGTACACCTGCCAGGTCCGCCGCGCTTTCGGCAGCGCCAGCAGCACGAGCAGGGCGGGCCAGGGCAGCCACCCGAGCAACACGACAATCGGCACGCCGAGGTACTGGAGCACGAGCATCGCCCGCACCCAGCGGCGCGCCCGGACCGCCCCCAGCCGGACGGGCAGCGTCGCCACACCCTTGGCCCGGTCGAAATCGAGCTTGTCGATATGCTTGCCGAAGATCACGAGCGTTGGTCCTATCGCATAAAGCAGCCCGACGACTGCCACCGACCAGTGCCAGGTGCCCGTGGCCGCGTAGTCCGTTCCGCCCACCATGAGCGGTCCCCAGACCAGCAGCACGGCCAGCTCTCCCAGCCCCCACTGTTTGAGTGGCCAGGTATAAAAAAGAAGAAAGAAGCCGCCGAGCACCATGGGCAGGAGCAGCCCGGGCCCGGTGTGCCATACCAGCCAGGCACCCGCCAGAGCGGCCAGCCCGAGTGTCCAGGCGAGATAGGCGATGAGGCCTCGCCGGCTGAGCAGCCCGTGCTCCAGCACGTGCGCGCCGTAGCGCACCCGGAAATAGTTGCCTTCGTCGATGCCGCGCGCCGAGTCCGTCAGGTCGTTGAGCTGGTTGTTGGCGGCATGCGCCAGCAGCAGCCCCAGCGTGCAGACACCCCAGGCGAGCGGGTCCCAGGCCGGATCGCTCAGGCCGAGCAGCCCGCCGAGCGACGCGGAGGCGAAGGTCATGACCAGCACCCCCGCCCGCGCCGATATGAGCCAGCGGACGGGCAGCGAAGCGGCCCGCCACGCCTCGGCGCTCACATGCGGCACGGCGGTGAGTGCGGCGGTGAGCGAGATCCGCTCGCTCACGGGTATCCCCTCATCCGGATCGCGGTCGCTTCAGGGCAGTGGCTCCCCGCCTGCAGCCGGTACACCCAGCGCCTCGAGGGTCGTAACCAGCGTTTCGCCCGCGGTGCGCGGATCCACCGCCTGGTCGATCTTGCGGATGACACCTTCCCCATCGATATAGAAGGTCCAGCGGCGGGCGTATCCCGCCTCGGAGAGGACGCCATAGGCAGCCGCCACCGATTTGTCCGGATCGGAAAGGATGGGGAAGCTCGCCTCGTTCTTCTCCGCAAAGGCCTGGTTGTCCGCCGGCGAGTCGGTGCTGGCCATGAAGTAGGTGACGCCGAAGCGTCGGATTTCCCGGTCACTGTCACGCAGCGCCTTGCACTCGAGGGTTCAGCCGCCGGTGAAGGCTTTCGGAAAGAAGGCGACCACCACCCACTGGCCGCGGAGCGCCGAGAGCGTCCAGGTCTGCCCGTCGCTGCCCGGCAGGCTGAACTCCGGCGCCGGATCGCCGACGCCGGGTGCAGCCTGAGCGACCGTGCTGCCGAGCAGCGCGCCCAGCAGCAGCGCGATACCAGTCACGGCGGGGCGATGCCGTGTCATTCCACAGTAGCGCATGGTTGCCTCCGATCTATGGACGTGATGGAGGAGTATAGGCGTCTTGCGACCGCCGGACACGTTCGCCATGCTGAACGCCGGAATCACCGAGAGAGAGTCGTCATGAGCGCCCAGGTCTACCTGCATCACTACCCCGCGTCCCTGTTCTCCGAGAAGATCCGGCTGCTGCTCGGCTACCTCGGGGTGCCCTGGCACTCGGTGGAGACCTCGTCGATCATGCCCCGGCCGCTGCTGATGCCCCTCACCGGCGGCTATCGGAAGACGCCCAATCTGCAGATCGGCGCCAACGTCTACAGCGACACGGCGGTGATCACCACCGGGCTCATCCGCCTCACCGGAGACACCACGCTCTACGCGCCCGGATTCGCCGCCCATCGGGTCGCGCAGTGGGCGGACAGCACCCTGTTCCAGGTGACGGTGGCCATGAACTTCCGCCCGGAGGCGATCGGCGCCGCCATGAGCCGCTTGTCCGCCGAGGAGGTGGCCGCCTTCCAGGCGGACCGCGCACAGCTTTCCGAAGGTGCGCCCATCGTCGGCATTCCGCCGGATGCGGCGCTGACCAGCTTTCAGGCCTATCTCGCCCAGCTCGAGCACTCGCTCGACACCCCGTTCCTGTTCGGGGCCGCACCCTGCATCGCGGACTTCTCCCTCTATCACTGCCTCTGGTTCGTGGCGCAGAACGCGGCGAACGCCGCCTGTCTCGAACCCTGGGGTCGGGTGCGGGAGTGGATGGCGCGTATGCAGGCCTTCGGCCACGGTCCGGTCACCGATTCGACCGGCGAGTCCGCCCTCGAGCACGCCAGGGCGTGCGAGCCGGTGCTCCCGGAAATCGAGCCCCTCGCCCTCGAAGGGATCGAGACGGGCACCGACGTGACGATCGCCGCCACGGACTACGGACGCAATCCCATCGCCGGCCGGCTGATGGCGGTGTCGAGCGAGGAGATCATCATCGCCCGCTCCTCGCCGGAAACCGGCGCGCTGCTCAACCACTTCCCCACCGTCGGCTTCCTGATCAGCCGGGCCTGAGCGCAACGTGACCTTCGACGAGTACATCGGCGTGACGGACTACGGTGAAGACAACGGCGTGGTCACCGCCGAGATCCGCATTCAGGATCACCACTGCAACCCCACCGGCAACATCAACGGCGGTGTGATCATCTCGCTGGCCGACAACCTCTCCACCGGCGCCGCGAACCGCGCCTACTTCGAAAAGACGGGCGAGCGGAAGTTCATGGTCGGCGTCGATCTGCACGCGGTCATGCTCGCCAATCAGCAGGGTGGCACGATCCGCGCGAGCGCCAGGCCCGTGCGGGTGGGACGACGCATCACCGTGATCCGGACGGAGGTGCGTGGCGACAGCGAGAAGCTGCTCGCCGAGGTGACCACGACCCACGTGCCGACCTGAGGGCCGCACCGCAACGACGCACTGCCACGATTGTGGCACGACTTCTGCACTGACTGATCAGGCAGGCAGTTCGGGCGCGGATGCGCCGGAAACCGCACAACGATGGTGCAACCCACCGAGATCCCGCCCGGCGCTGCCTCAACAGTGGTCACGTCGACGCAGGAAACACCATGAACAAACTCGGTATCACGGACGCCTCCTTCCTCCACTTCGAACGGGACGGTGCTCCCATGAACATCGCCTCCCTGCAGCGCTTCGCCGTGCCTTACGAGGACTTCGACGCGGCCGCCTTCTTTGCCCGCCTGAAACGCCATGTGGCCGATCGCGTCCACGGCGTGTCCTTCATGACGCGGCGGTTGAAGTGGACACCGTTCGACCTGGACCAGCCGGTGTGGGTGACCGACACGGAGTTCGACATCGACCAGCACGTCTTCCGCAGCCGTCTGCAGGCACCCGGGACGGACCGCCAGCTCGTGAATCTGGTCGCCCGGCTCCACGAGCAGCCGCTCGACCGCCACCGACCGCTCTGGGAGATCCACCTCATCGACGGCCTGGCCGACGGCACGTTCGCCATCTACAACAAGTACCACCACGCGGCGATCGACGGTGTGGCGGGTCAGCAGGTGATGAACGTGATGTACTCGGAAACACCGGACGCCGACTCGGCGCCGGTGAGCCGGAGTCCCGAGGAGAGCGCCGAAAACGCCCAGCTGGTGTTCGAGGCCCTCGTGAACCTGACCCTGCAGCCCCTCGAGCAGTTCACGAAGCTCGGCGAGCGCATGCGTGCCATGGCCCGGATCACCGAGCTGCTGCGGGAGGCGCCGGACGATGCCGCCACGGCGGCCGCGCCGCCCACGCCTTTCGATGCTCGCGTCGGCCCTTACCGCGGCTTCGCCACCACCTCGCTGCCGCTGGCACAGATGCGTATGGTCGGCAAGAAGGTGGGTGCCTCGGTGAACGACGTGCTGCTCGCCGTCTGCGCGGGCGGCGTGCGCGAGTACCTGTTGCGGCGCGAGGCGCTCCCCGATGCCCCGCTGCTGGCCGGCATCCCCGTTTCCCTGCGTGGCGCCGGCGACAAGTCCTACTCCAACAGGGTGGGCATGCTGCGTTCGACCCTGGCTACCCACCTCGAAGACCCGGTGGCCAGGCTCGAAGCCATCGCCCGCTCCACGCGGGCCGGCAAGGCACTGCTCAGCGAGGCGAAGTCGCTGATCCCCGACGACATCCATATGCCCGGACTTTCCTGGCTCATGCAGGGCGCCATGACCCTCTCGGACCGGCTGCGGCTGCAGCGGGTGATGACACCGGCCTGCAACGTGCTGGTGTCCAACGTGCCGGGACCGCGCAAGACCCAGTACCTGCTGGGCGCGAGGATGCTCACTCACCATCCGGTGAGCATTGCGGCGGACGGGAACGCCCTGAACATCACCGTGCAGAGCTACGAAGGGCGCCTGGATCTCGGCGTGACCACCTGCCTCGACGCGGTGCCGGACGTGGAGGTGCTGCGCGACGACCTGGAGTCGAGCTGGTTGGCGCTGCGCGAGGCGTTCGTGCCGGAGGCGCTCAGGGTCGCCGCCTGAGAACGCTCCTCTGATTGGGCGATAAGGTCGCCACGCCATCGCCGCGCCACAGAGGTGCGGTAAGAGCTACCGCAAAAGGTGCGGTAAGAGTTACCGCAAGAGGTGCGGTATATTCCCAGCCATGGGGACGCGCTTCACGCTCAACGGGCTGGCTCAGTCGGTCGATCTGGATCCGGCGACACCGCTGATCTACGTGCTGCGCAACGAGCTGCTGCTGCACGGCGCCAAGCTCGGCTGCGGCCTGGAGCAGTGCGGCGCCTGCGTGGTGCTGCTCGAAGGCACCCCTGTTTACGCCTGCACCGCTACGCTGGGCGACGTCGACGGTAAGCATCTGGAAACGGTCGAGGGGCTGGCCGCCGGGGACGGCAGCCTGCATCCCCTGCAGCGCGCCTTCATCGAGCTGAACGCCATGCAGTGCGGCTACTGCAGCGCCGGCATCCTCATGCGTCTGAAAGCGCTGCTCGACGCCAATCCGCAACCGACGCGCGACGCCGTCTGCGCCGCGCTGGACGGCCACCTCTGCCGCTGCGGCGCCCACCCGCGCATCCTCCGGGCGCTGGAGCGGGCCATCGCCATCCGCGCCGTGTCCCCGCGGTGAGCCTGCCGGGGGCCATCCAGCGCACACCGGAGCTCGGCCGGTGGCTCTTCTTCAACGAGAACGGCACCGTCACCGTACGCACCGGCAAAGTGGAGATCGGTCAGGGTATCAGGACCGCGCTGGCGATGATCGCTGCCGAGGAACTCTACATCAGCCTCCACCGGGTGGTGGTGCAGACGGCGGACACGGAGCTCACCCCCAACGAGTTCGTCACCGCCGGCAGCATGTCCGTGGAAGACAGCGGCAGCGCCATCCGGGTGGCGGCCGCAACCGCCCGCGAGTATCTGCTGGCGCTGGCCGGCCAGGTGCTGGGCGTGGATCCCGCCACCCTGCTCGTGGAAGACGGCACCGTCTCCTCCACGGAGACCAACGAGCAGACCGACTACTGGTCGCTGCAGGGCGGCCATCCGTTCGAGCTGACCATCACCGCCGCACCGGCACTGAAGGATCCCCACGACTACACCCTGATCGGCACCCGCCAGCACCGGCTGGACGTGCCGGACAAGGTGAAGGGCAACGTGGCCTTCCTGCACGACATGACCCTGCCCCGGATGCGCTACGGCAGGATCGTGAAGCCGCCGGTGTCCGGCGCCCGACTGACCGCCGCGCCGGAAACACTCGACCTGCCCGGCGTGGACGTGGTGCGAAACGGCAGCTTCCTCGGCGTGGTCGCCGACCGGGAAGAGACCACCGTGCTGGCCGCCGAGCGGCTGGCCCGGGCGGCGACCTGGGACGCAGAACCGCTGGAGCCGCTGCCGGAGGATGTCCCCGACTACCTGCGCGAACACGTCACCGTGAGCCTGCCTGTCAGGGAAGGCGCGCCGCAGGAGGAACCGCTGCCGCCGATCGAACCTCCGCCGGGCAGCGCGCAGTCGCTCACGGCCACCTACTACCGTCCTTTCCAGATGCACGCTGCCCTGGGCCCATCCGCTGCGATCGCCCGGTACCTCAACGGCGTGCTCACCGTGTACTCGCACAGCCAGGGGGTGGAGCTGCTGAAGCTCGCACTGGCCGATGCGCTTGCCCTCCAGCCCGATCAGGTGCACGTCATTCATGCCGAGGGGGCCGGCTGCTACGGTCACAACGGCGCCGACGACGTGGCGCTGGATGCGGCGCTGCTGGCCGTGGCCATCGAGCCGGACCCGGTGCGCGTGCAGTGGTCGCGGGCCGACGAGCACGGCTTCGAGCCCTATGGTCCCGCCGCGCTCGTCGACATGGCGGCCAGCCTCGATGCCGAAGGTCGGATCCTCGAGTGGCGACACGAGACCTACAGCTTCACCCACATGGGCCGGCCGCGACCGCAACCGGGCTTCAACAACCTGCAGTCGAGCTGGTGGCTGGCCGAACCGAGAAAACCGGCACCGACCCGACCGGCACTGTTTCCCGAGGTGGGCATCCACCGCAACATGACGCCGATCTACGCGCTCCCGAACCAGCGGCTGGTGAAGCACTTCGTGGCCGGGAGCCCGCTGCGGACCTCATCGCTGCGCAGCCTGGGCGCGTTCGCCAACGTCTTCGCCATCGAGTCGTTCATGGACGAGTTGGCGCACGCCGCGGGTAAGGACCCCTTCGAGTTCCGCCTCACCCACCTGGAAGATCCGCGTGCGATCGAGGTGCTCAAGGCTCTGCGCCGGGAAGCGCCGCGCACTCCCGACCATCCCGGATGCGGTCGCGGCATCGCCATGGCACGCTACAAGAACCGGCAGACCTGGTGCGCCGTGCTCGTGGACCTGCATGTCACGGACGACGCCCGCGTGCACCTGGACGACGTGCTCATCACCGCCGATGCGGGGCTCGTCATCGATCCGGACGGCGTGGCCAATCAGCTCGAGGGCGGCTTCATCCAGGCCGCCAGCTGGACGCTCAAGGAAGCGGTGCGCTGGGACGCGGAAGGCGTCACCAGCCGCGACTGGGAGAGCTACCCGATCCTCACCTTCAGCGAAATCCCGCAGATCCGCACGCACCTGGTGCGCCGGCCGCTCGAACGGGCGCTGGGGGTGGGTGAGGCGAGCACCGGTCCGACGCCGGCCGCCATCGCCAACGCCATCTTTGCGGCCACGAGTCTGCGCATTCGCGAGCTGCCCATCACCGCCGAACGGCTGCGCGCGGCGGCGGCCGGCTAGTGTGCTGCGCTCAGCACACTAGGGTTCGCCGGCGAGGTAGGCGGCCAGCCGCCTCAGCTGACCGAGCTGTACCTGATCCACCGGCTCCGCCAGGGCCGCGAGGCTGGAGATCGACGCGCCGGACACCACGTAGCGGTAGCGGAGCACCGTCTGGCCGTCTTCACCGGGCGCAAGCTCGAAGGTCATGCTGCCGGAGATCCCCATACCCTGCAGCGGACCCAGCCCGCCCTGCATCCTGAGCTGCCTGCCCGGCTGCGCGAACACCACGTGCATGTGCTCGACGCTGCCGCCGTCCGGCAGCGCCTCGCAGAAGCACCCGCCCGCCCGGGCATCGAGACTGAAATTCGCGGCTTCGCCGGAGTAGGAGTGGCTGGCGTCCCACCAGGCCCCTACCTCGTCGGTGAGCGCACGGTAGGCGCGCGAAGTCTCCGCCCGCAGGGTCAGCGTGTGCTCCGAGACGAAGCCGTCTGCGGCCACCGCGGTGACTTCCGCCGCAACTGGCGCCGCTGCCAGCAGCAGCACTGCCGCGAGCCCTTTCACGGACAGAGATTCAGCCCCACTCGTGCGCATGTTCGACCTCCCCGGTCCGCCACGAGCCCAGTCTACCAAGGCAGTCGCTGTCGACGACGACAGACGTATTGTTCAGAGGCTGAATCAGAGGCTGAAAAGAATGGCGCCGAGATAGACGGCCACGGATACGGCGGCGAGCACCACCACCCGCGGAGGTACCTGATTGAATCGCAACATCTTCCTGTGTCCTGCCTTTCCCTGGAGGATCGCTATACTCGGCCATTCCAGCACAGACGTATGTCACCGTGACGACAGAGCGCGACGCTTCACCTCGCAACGCACCCCGGAATGCCGCCGCAGCCGAAATCCTGCGGGCCAGCCCGTCGTTCGGCGGGCTCGATCCGGAGTCACTCCGGGCGGTGGAGGCGCTGTGCACGAACCGGCACTACCAGCCCGGTCAGACGCTGTTCCGCCAGGGTGAGCCGGGCACCGCGCTGTTCGGGGTCATCTCCGGCAAGATTCGCGTCTCCGTCAGCTCCGAGGACGGCCAGGAGCTGCACCTGAATCTGATCGAGCCGGGTGAGATCGTCGGTGAGATCGCCTTCATCGACGGTGGTCCCCGCACCGCCACCGGCACGGCCGCCGCACCCACCACCTGCTTCACCATCGCCCGGGCACCCTTCTTCGCCCTCCTCGACCGCAGGCCCCAGATCAGCCGTCACCTCCTGAACCTGCTCTGCGAGCGCGTGCGCTGGACGAGCCGCCTGGTGGCCGACTCCGCCTTCCTCTCGGTGCCCGACCGGATGCTCACCCGCCTGAAGGACCTGGCCCCTTCCGGCGAGCTGCTACCCGACGGACGCGTACGGGTGCGCATCTCCCAGCAGGAGCTGGCGGACTACCTGGGTGTCTCCCGGCAGGTGGTCAACGGCTACCTGCGCCGCTGGCAGGCCGAGGGACGGGTGGTGCTCGGCCGGGGCGCCATCACCCTGCCCTATTCTGCCGCCACTGCGGACGTCTGATTCCGGCACGGCGCCCTCTCAGCGGGAATTATTTCTCGAGATTGTAAAGATGCCTTTACATAGGCGCGCCGTGTGCTACGGTAACCGAAGATTCTGGGGACAGTCCGTACCCCTACGGGCTAAGGAGACAAGAACGTGGTTACCTTCATCCGCCGTTTCGGGCGGGTCTGTTCGTCTATGGTCGTCGCCGCAGCCGCGCTGATGGCCACGCATTCCGCCCTGGCACTGGCAAGCCAGGGTGTGATCTACATCGATGTGGCTGCAGGCACCTCGGAAGCACGCTGGGAGATCGACGACGTCGTTCAGGCCACCCAGGCGCTGCAGCAGGTCAATCCCTGCAGCCTGGTCACCACACCCGGCCTGCTCAGCTTCTCATCCAACGTGGGCGCGCCTTCGGCCAAGCAGGACGCCGTCGGCGTCGACTACCTGAACGGCAAGGGAACGGCCTGTGCGGGTATCGACGCGCGGGGCAGCACGCGCGAGTCACTCACCGTCACCCTGGGCCCCACGCTGCGCCTGCCCGCTGCCGCGAAGAACCTACGCTTCATCAGGCTGGTGCTGCAGCTCGAGCTCAAGGGCACGTCGTCCGTCACCGAGATCGTGGTCAGCGACGAGTTTTCCGACACTCCGGCCAAGGTCTGGGAGGTTCGCGGCGGCGCCGCCATCGATGCTTCCGATCCCGGTCGGGATCCGGCCGATGCCGCGAGCAGCAACCCGATCATCGATTGCCTGGGTGGCGGCTCGGACGTGGCACCCGATGCGCGGGATACCTGTGTGGTCTCGATCAGTGCCTTCGGCAATTCGTTCACCCTGACCACCCTGGAGGGCTCCACGTCTCTGGAAGGCGGACGCTCCATCGCCGGCCCTTCCGAAATCCATCTCACCAGCGCTTCCGGGCTCTACGACTGCGGTGACACGCTGACCACCACCGCCCTGTCGCAGGGTGATGTCACCGTTGCCAGCGCGTCGTGCCGCCGGCTGGAGGAGAACCTGGTCAACTGCCCGACCTCGACCCAGTGCGTGGCTGTGCCCGCCGACCTCAGGTTCGAGAACGCCGGCTACGACCTGGTGCTCGAGTACGAGGAAGGTGATCAGTGCGTGGCCGTGCAGTGTCAGGTGGCTTTCGCCCCGTACGACATCACCTCGGCGCTGCCGGGCGGTACCCGCACCACCACCGCCATCGAGGTGGACCGGATCAACGACACCTATCCGCTCACCGGCATCGAGACCACCTACCTGCAGCCGCCCGTGGTCCAGTTCCTCGAGTCGGATCCCGAGTACTACGTGCAGCACTGCGTGGAGGAGCTCGTCCGGCACCCGGTGGTCGAGGTGGATGATGTCTTCCTCACCGCGGCACCGGGCGCGCCCTTCGTCGCCGGCGACATCGTCAGCAACCAGCTCGGCGTCACCGCCAAGGTGATCAGCTATCAGGACGTGAACGGCCTGAAGTCGCTGGTCTACTACATCGAGGATCCGGCCGACTCGTTCGCGGCCGGCGACGAGATCTCGGGACCTTCTGGCTCCGCGACGATCCAGACCGCACCCGCGCCGAGCTCCTTCATCGAGAAGCTCGTCGGGGATACCCTGAATAACGGTGGCGCCGGCTACGAGCTGCTGGACTACTCACCCGCGCCTGGTGGCAAGACCAACGCGCAGGGTATTCAGCACGCCTGCCTGCGCAGTCTGGATATCGAGCTGCCCGGCTTCACGGCGGACGGCATCACGGGATCCGCGGCAACGAACTTCGTCCGCATCCTGATCGACGTCTACCTGCAGCGGGACATCCGGTTGAGCGTCAGCTCACGATGACACTGCCCGTCTGAAGGCAGCAAGGCCACGCCGGGCCCGTCAGCCGACGACGCCCAGCGTGGCCAGGATCGACGTGGCCCGGGCAAGATCGTCCGGGCACTCCCCCTCACCGTTCAAACGGGCCAGCTCGGCACGGAGTCTGAGCAGCACTGCCTGGTCGTGCTGGATGCCCTGCTCCAACGCCACCGCCAGCCCGGCCTCGATTTCGGTCGACGCTTCGCGATGCCGGTCGAGGGCGATCAGCGCCCGCGCCCGCGTGGTGGAAACCTTGGTCTGGAGGTTGCCAGCCTCCCGGCCCGCCGCGCGCACGGCCTTGTCCACCTCGATGAGCGCATCTCCCGCCTTGCGCTGCCTGAGCAGCACTTCCGCCCGGATGAGTCTGGCCTGCAGCACGAAGTGACGCTCGCTGAGCGCCTCGAACGTCTCTATGGCTCGATCTGCGAGGCTCAGTGCCTCGGTGAGCTCGCCGGCCAGCAGCGCGACCCGGGCCAGCTCCATTTCGGTATTCGCGATTCCTTCCTGGAAGTCGGACGCACGCATCACCCGCAGGGCCTCACCAAGCGCCTGGCGGGCCTCATCGGGGCGTCCCTGCCGGCTCAGGATCTCGCCCACGTTCACAAGCATGTAGGCGCCTTCCAGGTAGTTCCCCGCCTGCTCGAAGAGCTGGTGGGCGGACCGGTAGCTGTCGATGGCCTCATTCCAACGGTTGTCGTAGTACAACAGGGCGCTCAACGTGCTGGAGAGCATGGCCTGCTGGGCGCGATTGCCATGGGCCTGAGCGACCTCCAGCGCTTCTTCCAGATGCCGTCCGTCACTCCTGCCGTTCTGCACCAGTCGGGAGGTCTCCATGACGTTGAGCGACTGCACCAGCGCTTCCCACTCTCCGGCGGCACGCGCCGTCCGCACCGCTTCTTCCGCAGCCGTAAATGCCCTGGCGGGCCGGTCCTGAACGAAGAATATGGTTGCCTGTAACGACTGCAGCTTTGCGAGGACCCGCCCCGTTCGCGGCGAATCCCGGCCGGCCAGCAGACGGATTCCCTGCGCCACGCTGCGCAGGGCGGAGCTCAGCTCGCCCGCGCGCTTCTTGGCCCAGGCCAGCTCGTGCAGCAGCTCGGCTTTCTGCACTGGCTGGTCGCGCACCAGCCGGAGCCCGCTCCGATAGGCTTCCAGCGCGGCGTCCACGAAGCCTGCGCGTTCCCGCACCTCGCCGAGTGCCTGGTAGATCTCGAGCAGCACATCCGCTGCCGCCTTCTGGCGCCGAGCCGACGCGAGGGCGATCTCGAAGAGCGCTGCAGCATCCGCATTCGCGTAGGCCGCCTTGGAGCGACGGCCCGCCACCATGGCATATCTGAGGGCCCTGCCATGATCGTCGCCACGGTGGAAGTGCAACGCCAGATCGTGGGCGATGTCTTCCGGGTCCACGGCCCGCTGCTCCAGCGCTTCGCCGGCCGCCCGATGCAGCCGTGACCGCAGCCGAAAGGTCAGGCCTTCGTAGATGCCGTCCCTCAGCACCGCGTTTCTGAACCGGAATCGCCCCGGTGCTTCCTCTTCCAGGAAACGGTCGAGCCAGCCTGCGAGGTCCGACGGCATCTCCTGACCTTCGCCCTCGTACACTTCCGCCAGAACCTCTCCGGAAAAGCTCCGGCCGAGCACCGAGGCATGGCGCAGCAGCTGTCGGGCCATCGGGTCCAGGGCATCGAACTGAGCGGAGAGCGCCGCCTCGAGGGATTCCGGCAGCGCTTCCAGCGAGCCGATGTCCCGCACCGCCCGCACCAGCTCATTGGCGAAGAGTGGTACGCCCGCCGAGCGGGCAACGATCCGATCGATCACCTGCGGCCGCAGCGGTGCGGCTTCCGTCAGCTGCTGGACGAAGCTGCGGATCTCGGCGTCCGCCATGGGCCCCACCGTAATCCCCTGCGGGGTCTGCGGGCAGAAACCTTCCTGCAGATCGCCTTGCAGATCGCGACAGGCCACCAGCATCAGCCACGGATGTGTCGCGGTGGCGGTCTCCAGAGCCCGCAGCAGCTCGACGGAGGCGTCATCCGCCCAGTGGGCATCATCCACGGTGATGATCAGGCGACCGGGACTCGCGACGGCGATCAGCCTGACCACGGCATCCGCGAGGCGTTGCGGCCGGAACTCGTCTGCCAGCGATTCCACGGCTTCCGTCGGCGGAACGGGAACGTGCATGACGTCGCCGATGAGCGGCAGCCACGGCAGCAGCGATTCGTCCAGCCTCCCGACCACCAGCGCCAGTTCCCGGGCCATCTGCGCCGGATCTCCGCGCGCCACCCCGAAGAGCTTTCGCAGCGGATCGCGGAACAGCCGGAAGGGATTGTCGGCCCCGTAGGGTTCCGCGCGCAGCGGCAGCCTGGCGGTGATGCCGAGCCGGTGGGCCGCCTCCCGGAGCAGGCGGGACTTGCCCACACCGGTGGCGCCGGTGAGCGATACGGTGAGTCCCCGACTGTCGTCGAGGGCTGCGGCGAATCCATCGAGCGTGGCCAGCTCGGCGCGGCGGCCGACGAAGACCTCCGAGTCCAGCCCTTCCCGTTCCCTGAGGCCGATTTCCGCGCCCACGTCGTAAACCAGCTGCGGCAGCGCCTTGCCCTTCATGGTCAAGGGTCCGGCAGGCGCCACGTCGAATCGCGTCAGCGACTCGTCGAGCACCGACGGCTGCGCATAGATCTTTCCCGGTGGGGTTTTCGACGCGATCCGCGCGGCGGTATTGGTGGTGTCGCCCATCGCCGAGTAGGCAGCGCGCCGATTGCTGCCCACTTCCGCGGCGAACACGTGACCGCGGCTCACACCGGCCTGCAGGGGCAACGGCAGAGAGAGATCCATGATCCGGCGCAGGGCCCTCAGCATCACCCCTTCGTCGTCCTCGAGACCGTGCGGCACACCGGCCGCCAGGAAGAGCTTGCAGCCGTCCCGATCGATGTCCACGGCCAGCAGCGTCACCCCTTCGTCGGTGAGGACGCGCTGCACCGCGGAGATGGTGTCGTGCAGCGCTCCGGCCAGAGGCTCCGCGCCCTGCTCGCGGAGCAGCCGGTCCGTGCCGGATACGCGGACGAAGGCGATGCAGGCCACACGATGCTCCGGATCCGGAGCGCCAGCCGAGAGGTAGGCACCCAGCACCGCCGGAAAGAGACCAGAAGCCAGGCTTTCGAAGGCCTCCGGCTCCGGTGGGGACTCCGGCGGCGGCGGCAGGGAACGTTGCCAGCGCAGCAGCGGGCCGCCGTCCTCGCGACGTCGCAGCGCGCGCTTCGGCAGGAGCGCGGCGGTATCCGGCGAGAGCAGAATCTCTCCGGCATTCGCGGCCGACTCCGTCTCCACCACCCGATCCGCGGCAGGCCCGAGCACCACCAGCTCCCGGTGCGTTCCGCCGACGAGAAACAGGTCGACCGCGCCGGAATGCAGGCCCACCGACATGGACAGGCGCAGCGGGCCTACGGACGTCGGACGGCGGGCGGCCTCGCGCAGGATCCGTCGCATCTCCACCGCGGCAGCGGCGGCCTGAGCGGCGTGATCTTCGCCGTAGAAAAACAGCAGCAGCGCGTCACCGCCGAACTTGAGCAGCGACCCGCCGCGTCCCCGTGCCACGTCCATCATTTCGGCGAAGAGGCGGCCGAGGGTTTCCACCAGCTCCTCACCTCCCTTACGTCCCCGTTGTGCGAGGCGTTCGGCCAACGCCGTGAAGCCGGAAATGTCGGCAAAGCAGAGCGTGCCGTGGTACTGCCGCCAGCGGTCGTCCGGGTGCGACCCCGCCCATTCCAGGGCGAGTCGTGGCACGTGCCGCTGCAGGTTGCTCATGGAGATCCGGGACACCGAAAAGATGAGCCGAGAGCCTAGCGGGTGTCCTGCCACCGTGCCAGGGTCGGGCTGGCCATCCACACGCGTTTGCGCTCTTATTACCGTTTCAGGCAATGGCGGAGAGAGCAGATGTATCAGGAGATCACCTACGACGTCGACGACCCGGTAGCCGTCATCACCATGAACCGGCCCGAGGCGCTCAACGCCCTCACACCCCGCATGATGGCCGAGATCCGTCACGCCCTCGCCGCGGCAGAGAAGGACCCGGCCGTGGTCGGCATCGTGCTCACCGGCGCGGGCCGGGGCTTCTGCGCCGGGGCCGACATCGCCGGGCTCGACGCCACCGCCTCGGGTGAGAGCGGGCCGAGGGAGGATCTCTCGGCGCTCGACGCGTCTCCCGGAGACCCGGCCATGGGCGAGAACTTTCAGGTGACCTTCACCTACATCCTCTCTGTGACCAAACCTGTCATCGCCGCCATCAACGGCCCCTGCGCCGGGCTAGGCTTCTGCTTCGCCCTGCTCTGCGACATGCGCTTCGCCGAGCGTCAGGCCAAGTTCACCACTGCCTTCTCCCAGCGGGGCCTCATCGCCGAGCATGCCTCGAGCTGGCTGCTGCCGCGCCTGATCGGTCCCGGCAAGGCCCTCGACCTGCTCTGGAGCGCGCGCAAGTTCACCGGCGACGAAGCCTTCGCCCTGGGTGTGGCCGAGCGGCTCGTCGAGCAGGGCGAGTCGGTGCAGGCCGCCCGCGATTACATCCGCGAGCTGGCCGCGGTGGCTTCTCCCACCTCCTTCAAGGTGATCAAGGCGCAGGTATATCGCCACCTCAACATGGCGCTTGGTGAAGCCATGCGGGAATCGAACACGCTCATGGCGGATTCCCTCGAACGCGAGGATTTCAAGGAAGGCGTGCGGTCCTTCATCGAGCGGCGCCCGCCGAAGTTCAGACGTATCGGCGAGCAGTAACAGTGGGGAAGATTCCGAGCCCGTGAACGACACCTTCCGCTCCGCCGGTGCGCCGCTCTGGACGGCGATCCTGCTCCTACTGCTGGCGCTCGTGCTGGCAGCCCGCTCGCTGGTACCACCCGAGCCCGCCCCGCTCGACGCGCCCGCTCACGCGTTTTCCGGCCTGCGCGCGGCCCAGCAGCTACGCACACTGCTCGGCGACGAGACACCCCACCCGGTGGGCAGTGCAGCGAACCGCGCCGTTCGCGACCGGCTCATCGGCGAGCTGACGAAACTGGGACTGCGCCCCGAGGTGCAGCGCGCGGTGGGGTGCAGCCACAAATGGCCGGTCTGCGCCAATGTCGAGAACGTGGTCGCGGAGCTGCCGGGCGAGACGGCCGACGCGGTGGCGATCATGGCGCACTACGATTCCGTGCCGCACTCGCCGGGCGCCGCCGATGACGGCTCCGGTGTGGTCACGCTGCTCGAGTCGGCCAGGGTGCTGCGAGAGTCCGCGCCCGCGCGTAACCGGGTGATCCTGCTCTTCACCGACGCCGAGGAGATGGGTCTGCTCGGCGCCGAGGCGTTCTTCGCCGAGCACCCTCTGGCGTCCAGCGTGAAGGCCGTCATCAACGTGGAGGGTTCCGGTTCCGGAGGACCGTCGCTGCTGCTGCGGACTTCCGCCTCGGGCGGTCACCTGCTCCGGGCCTACCGCGCCGCCGCGGCGAACCCCGTTGCCTTCTCCTATTCCCAGGAAGTCTTCGCCCGCATGCCGAACGACACGGATTTCACCGTGCCGGACCGGGCCGGTGTTGCCAGCATCGATTTCGCCTTCGCCTTCGAGTACAACCACTACCACACGCCGCTGGACACCGTAGCCAATCTGGACCCCGGTTCGCTGCAGCATCACGGCGACAACGTGCTGCCGCTCGTGCGGGCGCTCTCGGCACAGGATCTCTCTGAGACCGAACCGAACTTCGCCTACCTGACCATCGGTCAGCAGCTCTGGATCACCTGGCCGTCGGGCTGGACGCTGCTGCTCGCCGTGCTGGCCCTGATGCTGCTGGGCGCCGCGATCGTGCGCGCATCTGCCGGGGGCGCCTGGAAGCAGATCGCGGTTTCGGTCCTGCTCGGCGTGCTCGTGCTGGCGCTCGGAATGGGCACCTGCTACGGCGCGCTCTGGATCGCCGAACGGATCGTGGGCACCACGGTCAGCTTTCCCGCCAATCCCTGGCCCTGGCGCGTGCTGATGTTTGCCGGAGCCATCGGCCCGGCCTGTGCGCTGGCCTGGGCGGGCCGGCGGATCGGCTTCTGGCCCCGGTACCTGGGCGCCTGGCTGCTGCTCGGCATCCTCGCCCTGGCACTCGCCATCGCCGCACCGCTGGCGGCCAACCTGCTCCTGCTGCCGGTGCTGGTCGCGGCGATCCTGGCTTCGCTGGTTCTCTTCCTGCCCGGCGTGGATCGACCGCTGACGCGGACGCTCGCGGCGGCTGCGGCCCTCTTTGTCAACGCCTACGTCCTGCTCGGCATCGCGGTGGCCATGGAAGAGACCCAGGGACTCAACCTCGCACCGGTGGTGTATGCCAACCTGGTCCTGGTTGCACCCGCCCTGCTCGCCTTCGGATCCGCAGGCAGGCCGACAATCCTGCTCTTCTCGCTGCTGCCCGTCGCCTGGATCTGGGCAGCCGTCACGCCTCTGTATTCCGCGTGGCGCCCGCAGCACGTCTCGCTCTTCTACGTCCTGGATCTGGACCGACAGCAGGCGCACTGGTCCGCCATCACCGACAACCCGTTGCCCGCACCCATCGTCGATGCGCTCGGCGGCACCGTGAGCGAGCAACCGTTGGTTCCCTGGACCCCGGAGAACCGCTTTCCTGCCGCGCCGGCGCCCGTGGTCGCGGTGCCGCCGCCCGACCTATCCGCCGTGCGTTCCGGACAACTGGTCCGCCTGGAGGTGCGTTCTCTCGGCAGCGGGGACTTCACGCAGCTGGTGGTGCCCGCCACGACCGGTATCACGGCGTTCTCCGTCGCCGGCCATCCGCTGCCGATCATCGAGCGGGACGGCTGGGTGCGTGCAAACTTCTATGCCAATGGTTCGGAGCCGGTGATCTTCGAGCTCACGCTGACGACGCCTGGAGACGTGGAGGCCTACGTCGTGGACGGCAGCCACACGCTGCCGGCGGCGGCAGCTCCGATCAGCGCTGCCCGTGGTAGTCTGGCAGTGCCCCGGCATCAGGGGGATCAGCAGTACGTCTACCGGACGATCCGGTTCTGACGTATTCCGGAATTCGAGGGGGAAACATGGCCTACGTGGACAACCGGACCGTGCACGACGCGGACTCTCACGTCATGGAGCTGCCGACGAAAATCGTCGAGTACCTGGAGCGCCGCTATCACGACGACTTCGTGGCCGCCGCCAACAAGTCCATCGAGGTGCCGGAGGTTCTGGCGCGTTCGGCCGCGAAGCACGACGACCCGGAGTTCCGGGCCGGCGACGAGGAAAACCTGCTGCTGCGCAAGAACCACCTGGCTCTCGGCGCCTTCCGGCGCGAGGACCGGCCGAAGACCCTGGACCTGCTCGGCTTCACGTCGCAGCTCGTCTTCACCACCGCGGCGCTGGGCAACTACGGGCTCGACAACGGCGACGACGTGCCGCTGGCCCTGGCTGCGGCCCGGGCTCACAACCGGATGAACGCGGACTTCTGCTCGGTGGACCGGCGTCTGCTGGCCACCGCGTACGTGCCGCTCGTCGACTTCGCTGCCGCGCCGGTCATCGCCCGGGAGGCCATCGAGCTCGGCTGCAAGGGGCTCATCATTCCCTCCGCCTGCCCGAAGGACCGCAGCCCGAGCCACCTCGGCTTCGATCCGCTCTGGGCCGTGGCCCAGGAGGCCGGCGTGCCCATCCTCTTTCACGTCGGCGGCGAGGAGAAGATGCGGCCGAGCTACTTCGAGAACGGCCTGCCCAAGGTGAAGGACTTCCACGGCGGCGACGAGAACTTCACCAGCCTGTCGTTCATGACCATTCCGCTCTCCGTCTGGCAGACCCTGGCGGCCCTGATCTACGACGGCGTGCTGGACCGGTTCCCGCGGCTGAAGTTCGGCGCCATCGAGCTCGGCGCGTCCTGGCTGCCGAGCTGGATGCGTTTCCTGGATTCCGGCTTCGAGGCCTTCAGGAAGGGTGAGGAACGGCTCAAGAAGCTGTCCGACCGGCCGAGCGGGATCGCGAAGCGGCAGCTGCGCGTGACCCCCTACTCCCACGAACCTTCCGGCTGGATCATCGACAACTCGAGCGAGGACATGCTGCTCTTCTCGTCGGACTTCCCGCACGTGGAAGGCGGCCGCAATCCCATCAAGCGCTTCGAGGAGAATCTGGGCGAGGTGAGCGACGTTGCCCGGCAGAAGTTCTACCGCGACAACTTCATCGATCTGATGGGACCGAGCCTGCCCACGGATCTGCACGACCACCCGTCCGTTCGCGCGGCCTGAGGTCCCGGCGCGGCTGCCGTCAGGGCGTCAGGAATCCCGACGCCGCCAGCCACTCGCCGAACCGGTCTATCCAGGTGTCCGCCGGCAGGCCCTGCCTGCGCATGCCGAAGCCGTGGCCGCCGCTGGCGTAGAGGTGCATCTCCACCGGCCGGCCCGCCGCCAGCCACTGCCCGTAGATCTTCACGCTGTCCGCGGCGAGACCGAGCTGGTCGTCCGAGGCGGCGACGATGAACATGGGCGGTGCGTTGACGGGCACCGACAGACCGTCGAACGCCCCGGCACCCGCATAGACCGGCGCCATGAAGGCCGGCCGGGATTCGCCGTCGTAGTTGAGCGCCACGTGCATGGTTACCGCGCCGCCCGCGGAAAAACCCATGAACCCCACGCGATCGGGATCGACGCCGAAGGCCGGCGCTCGGGCGCGGACGAGACGCATGGCGGCCAAGCCGTCCGCACCGGCCAGCGGCAGGATGCGGGCCATGTCGGCACGCGTCTGCTCCGCGGGCTTGGCGATCATCTCCGCCACCGCGTCCGCGCCCGACGGCACGAGCCGGTAGCGGAGCACGAAGGCGGCCACGCCGCGTTCGTTCAGCCACGCTGCCACGTCGTTACCTTCACTGTTGATCGACAGCGCGTGAAAGCCGCCACCCGGTGCGATGATCACCGCGGTGCCGTTGCCGTGCTCCGGGAGGAACGCCTCCAGCGACGGGCTCGTCACGTTGGTGACTACCTCGGTGTTGAAGATTTCGGAGAAGTAAGCGCGCTCGGTCACGGACCAGCCCTCCGACCCCGGCGCGGGGCCGGGATACAGCGGGATCCGTTCGCCCGCCTCAGCCACGGTTGCGATCGTCGTGGCGAGCAGCACGCACAGCAGTGGAAACAGTCGGGAAATCATGTCGCATCGATCCTCCAGACCAGGTACGCACAGCGTACGGATCCCGGGAGTCAATCAGAACCGGCGTCCGCTTGCACCCCTGAAGCACCCGGTTTGATCCGGACACTTCCTTCAGCCCCCCACCACCCCGTAGTATCGGTCGATTAAAGACCAAGCAGACCCACACGGAGGAAGGAACATGTCCGATCTGGAAGCGGATCTCTTCAACCTGGCCATGTCGGAGCAGGCGCAGCCGCTCATGGACGCGGTGAAGAAACACATCGCGGAAAACGTGGTGCCCATCATCGAGGAATTCGAGCGCCTGCACGAGGAGAAGGACGATCCCTGGAGCTGGCATCCGCGCCAGCTGGAGCTGCTCGACGGCGCCAAGGCGAAGGCCAAGGCCGCGGGCTTGTGGAATTTCTTTCTGCCGGACTCGGAGATCGGCGAAGGCCTGACCAACCTGGACTATGCCTACATCGCCGCGGAGCTCGGCAAGTATCCGCTCGCCTCCGAGACGCTCAACTGCTCCGCGCCCGACACGGGCAACATGGAGGTGCTGGAGCGGGTCGGCACGCCGGAGCAGAAGGAGAAGTGGCTGAAGCCGTTGCTCGCCGGCGAGATCCGCTCCGCCTATGCCATGACGGAGCCGGGACTGCCCTCGTCGGACGCCAAGAACATTTCCACCAGCGCCGTGCTCGACGGCGACGAGTGGGTGATCAACGGCGAGAAGTACTACATCTCCGGCGCCGGCGATCCCCGCTGCAAGATCATGATCACCATGGTCAAGACCAGCCCGGACGCGCCGCCGTCGCGGCAGCAGTCCCAGATCCTGGTGCCCATGGACACGCCCGGCGTAGAGATCGTCGGCGCCATGCAGGTGTTCGGTCAGGACCACGCCCCGCGCGGCCATATGCATCTGAAGTTCAACAACGTCCGCGTGCCGAAGGAGAACATCCTGCTGGGTGAGGGCCGCGGCTTCGAGATCTCCCAGGTGCGCCTGGGACCGGGACGGATCCACCACTGCATGCGCTCCATCGGCAAGGCGGAGAAAGCCCTGGAGCTGATGGTGAAGCGCGGGGCCACGCGCGAGGCGTTCGGCAAACCCATCGTCAAGCTCGGCAAGAATCTCGAAGTCATCTCCCGGGCCCGGATCGAGATCAACGCCATGAAGCTCGCCGTCCTGCAGGCCGCCAAGGCCATGGACGTGCTCGGCAACAAGGAGGCCCGCGTCTACGTGAGCGCCGTGAAGGCCATGGTGCCGGAGAAGGTCTGCCAGATCATCGACGCCGCCATCCAGATCCACGGCGCCACCGGCATCTCCCAGTGGACGCCGCTGGCGGAGATGTACATGGACATGCGCCACCTGCGCTTCGCGGACGGTCCGGACGAGGTACACCACATGGTGGTGGGCCGCGCCGAGGTGCAGAAGTACGGCCTCTGGTAGCGGCTGTCCGCTCCGACGAACGGTGCCCCACGGCGCCGTTTTCGTCTGCATCCAGGAAGATCTGACCCGGCCCGCCGCCGACACAGCGAGTTGCCACAGCTTCTATTAGCCTGGTTGCTAAATGAGATTCCCGGCGTATTATTTAGCTGTTTCGCTAATTTAAGGAGAGGGTCATGGCGGAAACCGTTATCTGCCACTATCGGGTGGCCTCGGGCAACGAGCCACGCTTCGAATCCCTGCTGGCGGGCCACTGGCCGACACTCCGGCGCCTCGGTCTGGTGACCGGCACGCCGCCTCAACACTTCCGCGGCCGGGAGCAGGACAACGGCCAGCCCATTTATTTCGAGATCTTTCACTGGGAGGACGGCGCCGCGGACCGGGCCCACGAGCATCCGGAGGTGATGGCCATCTGGGAGCCCATGGACTCCCTCTGCGAAGCGCGCGGCGGCAAGCCGAACATGGAATTTCCGCACGTGACGCCGTTCCGTGCCTGAGCTGACGGAGACGCTCGCGACTCTGCCGCGGAGAGCGAAGGGCATCGCCGAGGTGGAGCAGGCGGATGCGGTGTTCGCCGCCCTCGCTCACCCGGCCCGCCGCCAGATCCTGCTCTCCGTGCACTTCCGGGGGGAAGCCCGGGCCGGCGACATCGCCCGGCGCTTC